>NZ_JAUSUJ010000026.1 GCF_030813915.1 Rhodoplanes tepidamans | reverse complement strand
GCTCGGCTGCGCCCGGCTGACGCCGGTCTTGAACGGGCGATTCGTCATAAGACGAATCTTACATCAGCTCGACCCGCCGATTCTTGCCCAGTCTCCATGCAATTCTCGTCATCGCTGCCCCGGATGCTGGCGGCGGACGAATCAGCGCGCCGCTCTCCGAGCAAGTCTCGGGTCAGGGCAGCAAACGCACCAGTACGCAAGATCACCTGTGCGCGGGCACTGCTGTGTCGTCGACCCAGCCGCGCTGCAAGGCGAGCACGCGAGGTCCAGCGGCGATGGAGCGCTCACCTGCTCCATGCCCGAAGCGGGTGAGAAATTCAGGACTTTCGGTGAGAAATGGAAAATGGCGCGCCCGACACGATTCGAACGTGTGACCTTTGCCTTCGGAGGGCAACGCTCTATCCAGCTGAGCTACGGGCGCCTGCGGGCCTGGATAGCCGATCGGGGCGGGCCGGGCAAGCGGGGCTGCCGCGCGAACGGCGGGAGACCGGACCGGGCGTGCAGGCGGGCCGGCGCTCGCGGAAGTGGTCGCAGCTGGCCGTCCGGCCGCCCGCCGCCCCTTCCCAAGCCGGCGCCGGGGCCCTATGACGGCGGCCGCCCCCTCGCCCGACCCCGAAAAATCCCGCGGAGCCGACCCATGAAAGTCGACGGCAGGCACACCCGCACGATCTGGCTGGAGCCGGACGGCGTCACGGTCGGCACCATCGACCAGCGGCTCTTGCCGCACCGCTACGTCACGGTGCGGCTCGCGACGCTCGCCGACGCCGCCGAGGCGATCCGCTCGATGCTGGTGCGCGGCGCCCCGCTGATCGGCGCCACGGCGGCCTACGGGGTGTGCCTGGCGCTGCGCGAGGACGCCTCCGACGCCGGCCTGGAGGCCGCCTGCGAGACCTTGGCCAAGACCCGGCCGACCGCCATCAACCTGCGCTGGGCGCTCGGCGAGATGCTGGCGGCGGTGCGCAATCTGCCGCGCGAGGCTCGGGTGGACGCCGCTTACCGGCGGGCGGCCGAGATCGCCGACGAGGACGTCGCCATCAACGCCGCGATCGGCCGCCACGGCCTCGCCCTCATCGAGGCGATCGCGGCCCGCAAGGGCGGCGCCCCGGTCGAGATCCTCACCCACTGCAACGCCGGCTGGCTCGCCACCGTCGACTGGGGCACCGCCACGGCGCCGATCTACATGGCGCACGACAAGGGCGTGAAGCTCCACGTCTGGGTGGACGAGACGCGGCCGCGCAACCAGGGCGCCTCGCTCACCGCCTGGGAGCTCAGTCACCACGGGGTGCCCTGCACGCTGATCGCCGACAATGCCGGCGGCCACCTGATGCAGCACGGGCAGGTCGACATGGTGATCGTCGGCACCGACCGGGTGACGGCGCAGGGCGACGTCTGCAACAAGATCGGCACCTATCTGAAGGCGCTGGCGGCACACGACAACGGCGTGCCGTTCTACGTCGCCCTCCCCTCCCCCACCATCGACTTCGCGGTGTCGGACGGCGTCGCCGAGATCCCGATCGAGGAGCGCGGCGCGGAGGAGGTGACGCTGATGGCCGGCAAGACCGCCGACGGCCGCTTCGAGACGGTGCGCATCGCGCCGGACGGGGTGTCGGCCGCCAATTACGGCTTCGACGTCACCCCGGCCCGCCTGGTCACCGGCCTGATCACCGAGCGCGGCGTGCTGGCGCCCGACCGCGCCGCCCTCGCCGCGGCGTTCCCGGAGCGGAGCGGCGGGCCCGGCTAGACTCGGCTGTCGTTCCGGGGCGCGGACCGTAAGGTGCGCGAGCCCGGAACGACGGTGGCGGTCTCACCGGCTCGCCCGGTCGAACTGGCGCAGCAGATCGTTGCCGCGGCGGACCGCCGAGGCGAGCGCGTCCCTGGCGGTCTTCCTGCCGGCGAAGGCGAGCTCCAGCTCCTCCTCGATGACGTCGCGCACCAGGATGAAGGAGCCGAGCCGCAGGCCGCGCGAGTTGTCGGTCGGCGGCTTGAGCGTCACCTCCTCGATGGCGATGGCGGCGCCCGGGTTGCGGTCGTAGAAGCCCGCCGCGCGGGCGTGCTCGTAAGCCGCGCGGCTGACCGGCAGGTAGCCGGTCGCCTGATGCCAGCGCGACTGCACCTCGGGCCGCGCCAGATAGGCGAAGAAGCGCGCCGCGCCGCGATACTCGGCCATCGGCCGGCCGCGCAGCACCCACAGGCTGGCCCCGCCGATGGTGGAGTTGCGCGGCGCCCCCGGCACGTCCGGCCAGTAGGGCAGCATGCCGTAGCCGACGTCGAACTTCGCCTTGGCGCGGATGTCGGCGGCGAGCGCCGAGGAGCCGATGAAGATGCCGCAGGTGCCGGAATGCAGCATCGGCTCGGCCGCGGTGCCGCGCCCGCCATAGGCGTAGATGCCGCTCTTCTGCCAGGCGGCGAGCGCCGCGACGTGGCGCTCCAGCACCGGATTGTCGAGGGTGAGCTCGGCCCCCGGCCCGGCGAGCCCGTTCGCCCGCGTCGCCAGCGGCACGTCGTGGAAGGCGGAGAAGTTCTCGACGTTCACCCAGGACGGCCAGTGGGTCGAGAACCCGCACGTCACCCCGGCGAGGCGCAGCCGCCGCGCCGCCTCCTCCACCTCCGGCCAGGTGCGCGGCGGCCGGCGGTCGTCGAGCCCGGCGGCCCGGAACAGGTCGCGGTTGAAGTAGAGGATCGGGGTCGAGGCGTTGAACGGATAGGACAGCAGGTTGCCGGCCGGATCGGAGTAGAAGCCGGCGATCGGCGGCAGCACCGCCGCGGCGTCGAACGGCTCGCCCATGTCGCGCATCAGCTCGTAGAGCGGATACACGGCGCCGCGCGCCGCCATCATGGTGGCGGTGCCGATCTCGTTGACCTGGACGATCGCCGGATGGCTCTGGGTGCGGGCCGCGAAGATCGCCGCCGTCACGGTCTCGGTGTAGCTGCCCTTGAACACCGGGACGACCCGGACGGCGTCCTGCTCGGAATTGAACCCCGCGACGACGCGGTCGATCTGGCGGCCGAGCTCGCCGGCCATGGCGTGCCAGAACTGGACCTCGATCGCGGCCCGGGCCGGGCCGGCCCCGAGCGTCGCGCCCGCCCCGGCGCCGATCGCGGCGCCGATTCCGGCGAGGACGCGCCGCCGGTCGGGCGCCGGGCCGGCGGCCCGGCCCGAATCACGCGGCGCGGCCGGCTCGCCGGGTGGACTCGCGCCGCTCGGCATCGGCATGGACATCGTAACGCCACCGCGGTTCGGGATCGTCGGGCCGGGCGCCGGCGGGCGCCGGGCCGTCAGGATGGCCATCCGATCATGGTTTCGCTAAAATTTCGAGGTTCACGACGACGAGCCCCGATGGTCCGACGACAAGGCGGTGCGAATTTGTCGCCAGCAAGGAGCCTCCGTGTCCCCACCCCGGGCGCTGCCCCCGGGGTGCCCGCCGTCCGGTTCCGGGCGGTCCGGATCCCCGTGCGGCCCCTGACCGCCCTCGCCCGCGCCCTCGTGGCCGCGGCGGCGCTCGCCGCCGGTCTCGCGGCCGGTTTCGGTGCCGCGCCGGCCGCGGCGCGCGAGTTCCGGGTCGCCGACACCCAGGTCGAGGACTATCCGACCGTCCAGGCCGTGCTCCACATGAGCCGGCTGATCGAGGAGCAGACCGGCGGCCGCCATCGCCTGCGGGTGTTCCATTCGCGCCAGCTCGGCGAGGAGCGGGACACGATCGAGCAGACCCGGGTCGGCGCCATCGACCTCAACCGCACCAACGTGGCGCCGATCGGCGCCATCGTGCCGACCGCCGACGTGCTGTCGCTGCCCTTCCTGTTCCGCTCGACCGCGCATCTGCACAGCGTGCTCGACGGCCCGATCGGCGACGAGATCCTGCGGAGCTTCGAGGCCTACGGCTTCGTCGGCCTGACCTTCTACGACTCCGGCGCCCGCTCGCTCTACACCCGCGACCGGCCGGTCCGCGGCATCGCCGACATGAAGGGCCTGCGCATCCGGGTGCAGCAGTCCGACCTGATGGTCGCGATGGTCGAGGCGCTCGGCGCCATCGCCGTGCAGCTGCCCTACGGGCAGGTCGAGACCGGCCTCGCCACCGGCCTGATCGACGGCGCCGAGAACAACTGGCCGTCCTACGTGACCACCGGCCACTACCGGCTCGCCCGCAACTACACGCTCACCGAGCACACCATGAGCCCGGAGGTGCTGGTGATGTCGCTGCGCGCCTGGCGGAGCCTGTCGGCCGAGGACCAGGCGATCTTCCGTAGCGCCGCCCGCGCCTCCAACCGGGTGATGCGCGAGCAGTGGAACACGCTCGAGGAGCATTCGCGCGCCCAGGCGCGCGCCGCCGGCACCACCATCGTCGCCGACTTCGACCGCGCCCCCTTCGTGGCGGCGATGGCCGCCGTCAACGCCCGCGTCACCGACCCGCAGCTCCGGCGGCTGATCGACCGCATCCGCGAAAGCGAGTGACCTTTGAGTGCGTCTCCGACGGTGCAGAGCGGACCGGCCGACCTGACGCCCGGGCAGGCGTCGATCGTGCCGCAGCCGGTCGCCTCGCCCGCCGCGGCGGCCGACCGGCGCTGGTTCGATCTGGAGCGGCTCGTCCGGGCGGTGCCGATCCGCTGGCGCATCCTGTCGATCGCGGTGCTCAACACCGGCGTCGTGATCGTGCTCGCCGGGCTGATCTGGAACGGCGCCGTGGCGCTCGGCCGCGCCTGGGACGAGGTCCGCGAGGTGCGCGAGTCCGACGCCGTCCTGGTGCTGCTGGAAGGCGAGGCCGGCCGGCTGCAGAACCTGATCCACCGCTACATCAACGAGCCCGGCCCCGAGATCCTCGCCGAGATCCTGCTGGTGCGCGAGGCCGTGCTCGGCACGCTGCGCACCCGCCGGCCGGCCGACCCGATGCTGGCGAACGGCATGGAGCGGCTCGCCGGCGTCACCGAGAAGTTCCTCGACGGCTTCGGCGAGCTGCGCGCCGTACAGAGCGCCATCACCCGCGTCTACGAGGACGAGGTGCTGCGCCCGGCCCGCGAGATGGCCGGCCTCTACTCGATCGTCGAAGGCGCCGCCGGCCGCCGCGAGGCGCTGATCTGGCCGGCGCTCGGCAAGTCGCGCGACGCCTTCACGGCCAGCCTGGTGGCCGCCAACGCCTACTATCTGTCGCTCGATTCGAGCGCGGCCGCCGAGGCGCGGCGCAACCTGGAGACCATCGAGCGGACCATCCCGGTGATGTCCGACCTCGCCTCCGAGGACATGCAGCGCGCCGCCCTGGAGGCGCTCGGGCAGCGCGCCGCCGCGTTCCGCCGGGGCCTGTCGGCGCTCGCCGAGCGCTTCGCCACCCGCACCCATCTGCTGCGCACCGGCATCGACGGCAACCAGGCCTCGATGATCTCGACCATCGACACGCTGCAGAAGGAGATGCGCGGCCGCGAGGCGCGCGCCCAGGCGATGCTCGAGCGGACGCTCGATGCGATCTACCGCCAGGTCGTGCTGGTGGCGACCGGGTTCCTGATCGCCATCCTGGTCGGCGCCGCGGTGGTCACCCGCTCGATCCGCAATCCGCTGCGCGAGCTGATGGCGGCCATGCACGCCATCGTGGCCGGCCATTACGGGCAGGTGGTCCGCTCCACCCGCGAGACCGACGAGATCGGCGCCATGGCGCGCGCCGTCGAGGTGTTCCGCGAGAACGCCATCGCCAAGCGCCAGGCCGAGAACGATCTGCGCGCCGCGAAGGAGAACGCCGAGAAGGCGCTGGCCGAGCTGCGCACCGCCCAGAAGAGCCTGATCGACGCCGAGAAGCTCGCGGCGCTCGGCGGCCTCGTCGCCGGCGTCGCCCACGAGGTCAACAACCCGGTCGGCATCAGCCTGACGGTCGCCTCCAGCCTGGTGCGGCGCTCCGAGGTGTTCGCCGACGAGATCGCCAAGGGGCCGCTGCGCCGCTCCAAGCTCGACGACTTCGTCGCCGGCACCCGCGACGCCGCCCAGCAGCTGGTCGCCAACCTGCACCGCGCCGGCGAGCTGATCCAGTCGTTCAAGCAGGTGGCGGTCGACCGCAGCCACGCCGAGCTGCGCGACTTCGACCTGCGCGAGGCGACCGAGCAGATCGCCGCGAGCGTCCGCCCGGTGCTGCGCAAGGCGCAGCTCGCGCTCACCATCGAGGTGCCGGCCGGCATCGTGATGGACAGCTATCCGGGCTCCTACGGGCAGGTGCTGACCAACCTGTTCCTCAACTCGGTCGCCCACGGCTTCCCGGACGGCCGCACCGGCACCATCGAGGTGCGGGCCCGCCCGCTCGGCCCCAACCATGTCGAGATCATCGTGGCGGACGACGGCGCCGGCATGAGCGACGACGTGCGCCGCCGCGCCTTCGACCCGTTCTTCACGACGCGACGCGGCCGGGGCGGCACCGGCCTCGGCCTGCACATCATCCACAGCCTGGTGACCCAGAGCCTCGGCGGCCGGCTGACGCTCGACACCGCGCTCGGCCACGGCACGACCTTCCGCATGGTGCTGCCCCGCCGGGTGGCACGCATCGACGGCGCCGCGGCCGCCCTCCAGACGACGGACCAAGCCCATGGCTGACCACGACGACATCGTCGACATCGTCGAAGACGGCGACGACCGGCCGCTCGACAGCGGACCGCGCTGGAAGATCATGGTGATCGACGACGAGCCGGCCGTGCACGACGGCACCCGCTTCGCGCTCGCCGACTACACGCTCAACGGCCAGGGGCTGGAGATCCTCTCGGCCTACTCGGCCGAGGAGGGACGCGCGCTGCTGCCCCGCCACCCCGACACGGCCGTGGTGCTTCTCGACGTGATCATGGAGAGCGAGACGGCCGGGCTCGATCTCGTCGACTTCATCCGCAACGAGCTGAAGAACGAGACCATCCGCATCATCCTGCGCACCGGCCAGCCCGGCCAGGCGCCGGAACGGCGCGTCATCGTCGACTACGACATCAACGACTACAAGGCCAAGACCGAGCTCACCGCCGACAAGCTGTTCACCTCGCTCACCGCGGCGCTGCGCAGCTGGCAGCAGCTGCAGCGCATGGTGGAGACGCGGCGCGGCCTGGAGATCATCGTCGACGCCGCCTCCACGCTCTACGACTTCAAGTCGATCCAGCGGCTC
The DNA here is from genome assembly GCF_030813915.1 of Rhodoplanes tepidamans. GTDB lineage: Bacteria > Pseudomonadota > Alphaproteobacteria > Rhizobiales > Xanthobacteraceae > Rhodoplanes > Rhodoplanes tepidamans. The sequence continues at coordinate 92,218 of NZ_JAUSUJ010000026.1, read as the reverse complement.
GCCGAGGGCGTGCTGGTGCAGCTCGCCTCGCTGCTCAACGTCGACTGCGACGGCATCCTGGTGGTGCACGAGAACGGCCGCGAGAACCCGGTCTCGGTGCTCGCGGCGGCCGGCTGCTACGCCCGCCACGTCGGGCAGAACGGCGTCTCGGCGCTCGACGCCGACCTGCGGCAGGTGGTCGAGGAGGCGTTCCGGCGCCGCACCCACCAGTTCACCCCCGCCTGGTCGGTGCTGTTCATCCGCACGTCGAGCGAGCGCGAGGTGGTCGTCGTCCTGCACGTCACCCGCCCGCTCTCCGACACCGACCGCACCCTGGTCGAAATCTTCACCAGCAAGCTGTCGATCGCGTTCGACAACGTGATCCTCTACGAGCAGCTGCAGGAGGCCAACACGCGGCTCGAGGACCGCGTCAACCAGCGCACCCGCGAGCTCACCTCGGCGAACCGCCGCCTCTCCGCCCAATGGGCCCGGCTGCAGCGCGCCAACGCCTTCAAGACCGAGATCCTGGGCACGGTGGCGCACGACCTGCGCAACCCGCTGTCGGTGATCATCGGCCGCGCCGAGATTCTGGAGCGCATGGTCACCAGCCCGGCGCTGACCCCGGACGCCGCCAGGGCGCAGATCAAGCACATCCACAACGCCGCCGACCGGGTGGCCGACATGGTCGAGAGCCTTATCGCCGACGCCATGACGGACGCGCTCGACATCACCATCCGGCGCGACCCCGCCGACCTCGCCACCGTGGTGCGCGACGTCGCCGAGGCGAACCAGCCGCTCGCCGCCAAGAAGAGCCAGGTGATCGACGTCTCGATCGAGGCCGGCCCGCCGGTGCTGTGCGACGTCGACCGCATCCGCGAGGCGATCGACAACCTGGTCAGCAACGCGATCAAGTACAGCGTCATCGGCGGCCACATCGAGGTCGGCCTCGCCCACGGGCCGGCGGGCGCCCGCATCCGGGTGAAGGACTCCGGGCCCGGCATGACGCCCGAGGACCTCAAGCGCCTCTACGGCCGCTTCCAGCGCCTCTCCGCCAAGCCGACCGGCGGCGAGACCTCGATCGGGCTCGGCCTGTCGATCGTCAAGCGCATCGTCGACCTGCACGGCGGCACCATCACGGCCGAGAGCGCCGGCGAGGACCAGGGCACGACCTTCACGATCGCCCTGCCGGCGAAGCCGCCCGAGGCGGAAAGCGAGGTGGCGGCGGCGGGGTGAGGGGCACGGCCGGCGCGCACCGAGGCCGGCCCCCTCTCAATTCCTTAAATCCCCCCGTGTAGGCTCGCCGCACCCCGTCGGTCCGGAGCCGCCATGCTCGCGCGCGAACTGCTCGCCGTCCTGTCGCTGCTCGTCGCCAGCGTCTGCAGCGCCGCGCTGCTGACCGCGCTGCGGCTGCCGAGCGACATGGCGCCGCTCGTCTTCGCGGCCCTCTTCGCCGCCGCCGCGGTGGCATTCCGCCGGCTGCCGCTCGCCGCCGCCCCGGCGCCGCTGCGCTGGTTCGAGGCGGCGCTGATCGGCTGGGCGGCGCTGACCGGGCTCCTGCGGCTGGTGCCCTATGCGGCGCAGTCGCTCACCGGCCGGCTCGCCGCCGCCGTCCACTGGGACGACAACTGGCACGTCCAGGAGCTGGCGAGCCTGGTGAACAGCGAGCGGTTCCCGCCGCTGCTCAACTATCAGCCCGACACCCATCTGCATTTCTATTACGTCGCCTGGATGCCGGCGGCGGCACTGGCCGAGATGCTCCAGCGCTTCGGCCTCCCGGCGATCAAGCTGGCCTACGGGATCGGGGCGCTGCTGCTCGCCCTCTCGGCCGCCACGATCCTGGTCGCCTTCCTGCGCCACGTGCTGCCGGCGGAAAGGCGCGGCGCGGCGCTCGCCGCGCTCGTGGTCGCCGCCGCCGTGCCGGACGGCGTCGCGCTGCTGATCCGCTGGACCGGCGGACTCGCCGGCACGCCGCCGGCCGACTGGCTCGCCCATGCCGAATGGTGGCAGCGCGATCTCGGCGTCCCCAACCAGCTCTCCAGCCTCACGACGCTGCTGGTCTGGGTGCCGCATCACCTGATCGCCGGCGCGGCGCTGCTGCTCGCCGGCGTCATCGCGACCGAGCCGCTGAGCCTGAAGCCGCGCCCCTCGATCGCCGCCATGGTGGCGGCCGGGCTGCTGGTGGCGTTCGCGGCCTTCGCCTCGGTGTTCGCGCTGATCGGCGGGCTCGTCGCGCTGTCGCCGCTGCTGGTCCGCTTCGCGGCGCGGCCGCAGACCCTGGTGGCGCTCGCCGCCGCCGCGCTGGTGTCGGCGCCGCTCGCCTATCTGTATCTCAACGCCGACTCGGCCGGCGGCTTCCGGGTCCTGCTGATCTACACGCGCTGGGCGGAGACGTTCGGCGGCGCTGCGGCCGGCCTGACCGGCCTCGCCTTCGCGGCCCTGTTCCTCACGGCGGAGATCGGCTGGCTCGCCTGGCTGGCGCTGCGGCCGCCACCCTCGCCGCTGAAGAGCCCGCTCGGCCGGTGCGCGATCGCCGCCACCCTGTTCGTCGCCTCGACCGTGGTGATCGGCTTCTCGGGCGCCAACAACTGGGCGATGCGCGGCGCCATCGTGCCGGTCGTCGTGATCGCGACCTGCTGGGCCGCCGTGCGGGCCGACGCCGCCGAGGGCGCGTTGCGGCACGGGTCACGCCCCGCGCTCGCCGCCGTGCCGATCCTCGTCTCGCTCGCCGCCGTCACGCACGTCGCCGAGATGGCGCGGCACGGCCGCGACAGCGTCGCGGCGATCGACTTCGCGGGCGAGACCGAGGCCTGCAAGGCGCGCATCATGGCGGCCAATGCCGGCCCGCCCGGCCCGGTCGATCCCACCGGCTGGGACTGCCGCGCCATCTACAGCCTCTACGGCCTCGAGCGCCCGTTCACCAAGCGCGACCTCAGCCAGCCCGATCGCGAGCTGATGGGCCGGGGGCCGTGACGATGATCGGTTCGTCGTCATTCCGGGGCGCGAGCGGCAGGTTTGCGAACCCGGACTCCAGCGGCAGGTTCGGCGCGCCCGGCTGGAGTCCGGGTTCGCACTTGCGGTGCGCCCCGGAATGACCAGCAGCGGCCTCACCAAGTGTACGCCACCCGGCCCGTGATGGTGCGGCCGTTGCCCCAGTAGCAGCCGAAATAGCCGCAGCCGGAGACGTACGCCTCGTCGGCGATGTTGGCGATGTTGAGCGAGAGCTTGTACGGGCCGGTCGTGTAGGACGCGGCGGCGTCGAACAGGATGTTGGACGGCAGGTAGTTGGCGTTGGAGTCGAGGTCCCAGCGGGCGCCGACGTAGCGGATGCCGCCGCCGAAGCCGAAGCCGGCCAGCGGCCCGGTCCTGATGGTCTGGAACAGCCAGAGATTGGCGGCGTTCTTCGGCACGTTGGCGGGCCGGTTGCCGGCGTATTCGCCGACCTCGATCTCCGCCTCCGTGTAGGTGTAGTTAGCGATCAGGTCGAGCCCTTCGGTCAGGTTGGCGAGCGCCGAGAGCTCGACGCCCTTCGAGTGCACCACGCCGGTCTGAACGGTCTGGCTGACGCCGCCGACGAGCTGGGTGGTCAGCACGTTGGTCTGCTCGAGGTCGTAGACGGCCGCGGTGAAGAAGCCCTTGAACCAGGTCGGCTGGTACTTCACGCCGGCCTCGTATTGCTCGCCCTCGGACGGCTTGTAGGTGTCGCCGAGATAGTCGCTGCCGATCACCGGCTGGAACGAGGTCGCCCAGCTCACATAGGGGGCGAGGCCGTTGTCGAACAGATAGGAGAGGCCGACCCGGCCCGTGAAGGCGCGGTCGCTCTGGTCCTGGACCGCGCTGGTGCCGGCGAGCGGGTAGTTGGTCGTCGACTCGGCAGACGCCCAGTCGTGACGGACGCCGAGGGTGAGCAGCCACCTGTCGAGCTTCACCTGGTCCTGGGCGTAGAGCCCGGTCTGCATCAGCGTGCCGTCGACCTTGGAGGCGTACCAGACGTTCTTCGGGATGGCGACGCCGTAGGCGGGCGCGAACACGTTGGTGGACGGCGCGGTCCCGAACTCCGACAGGGTGTCGAGCGTGTGATGGCGCACGTCGAGGCCGAGCAGGACCGTGTGCGACAGCGGGCCGGTGTCGAACTTCGCCTGCAGGTGGTTGTCGATCGTGAAGGTGCCGTAGGTCTCGTCGTTGTAGGAGGCGCCGCGATTGGCCGTGTCACCGCTCAGGCTGGCGAAGTACAGGTTCTGATAGTCCCAGGTCTGGTACAGGTAGCGGGCGTTCTGGCGGAAGATCAGATTGTCGACGAAGCGGTGCTCGAACTCGTAGCCGATGCTGGCGATGGTGTTGCGCGAGTGGTCGAAGTTAGGGTCGCCGAGATTGGTGCTGCGGGGCAGCCGCACGCCGGAGAGGTTGGAGTAGAGGGTGTATTGGGCGGGCAGGCCGACCGGCGAGCTCCCGTCGTCGTGCTGCACGTTGGCCAGCACCGTGAGCGTGGTGTCGGCGTTCGGCTTCCAGGTGACGGCCGGCGCGATGAAGTAGCGGTTGTCCTTGGCGTCGGTCGCCTGGGTGTTGCCGTCGCGGGCGAGGCCGGTGAGCCGGTAGGCGAACTCCGAGGTCCCGGGCACCGGGCCGCCGAAGTCGAAGGCGCCGGTGTAGCGGTCGAAGGTGGCGCCCTCGACCATCGCGGTGCCGAAGCTGGTCCAGGTCGGCCGCTTGCTGACCAGGTTGATCATGCCGCCCGGATTGCCCTGCCCGTACAGCACCGAGGAGGGGCCGCGCAGCACCTCGATGCGCTCGAGCCCCCACGGGTCGATCGAGGTGGTGTCGTTGGTGCCGCGCATCAGCTTCAGGCCGTTCAGGTACTGGCTCTGCGCCGCCGAGAAGCCGCGGATGATCGGAGCGTCGAAGCGCGGGTCGAAGCCGAACGGCTCGGCGACCACGCCGGCCGAGTAGGTCAGCGCCTCGCCGACATTGGTGACGGCGCGCTGGTCGAGCTGATCGCGGGTGACCACCGAGATCGACTGCGGGATCTCGCGGATCGGCGTGTCGGTCTTGGAGCCGGTGAGAGTACGCTCGGCCACGAAGCCCTTGTCCGGGCCGGTCGGCGACTGGCCGGGACGCTCCGCCTCGACCGAGATCGGCGCCAGCTCGCTCGCCGTCTGGGCGGCGAGCGCCACCGGCAGCAGGCAGGCCAGCGCGACGCCGCCGGCGAGACGCGTGAGGACAGTCTTGGTTACGCTCGTGGACATGGCACCCCGCCGATTCGTCGTCCCGGGGCCGGCGGACTTGTGAATTGTTCTAATTCAATTCCAGCGGCCCCACCCCTCGTCGAGGCTTGTCATACCAACAGCAATACCGGACGGATTGTCTATCCCTGTTCCTCGTTGAACGGTCCTGGCTCCTCCGGTAAACTTCAAACGACGTGTGTTCCGCACGAAACAAAGCAGAACTCTTCCAAAAAACACACCCTGGACACCTGTCCCTGGACACCTAACCCTGGATCATCGTTCGACGCGAGACTCGAGACACCCCCGATGAGCTTCCGCCCCAACATGACCAGCCGCATCGAGGGCATCTCGGTCCTCGACGCCCTGCGCTGGCGCCGCTGGTCCGGCGCCGTGGCCGATGTCTGGCACGCCGCCTGCGCGGCCGGGGCGCGCGGCGAGTACGTGTCGCAGCATCCGCGGCTGTTCGTGGTGCTCGATCGCGAGGGCGGCGACTCGGCGCTGCGGCTCTCCGCCCGCGGCACCGACCTGCCGGCGCCCCTGACGGCGCATGCGATGAGCTACATCCCGGCCGGGGTGCCGATCTGGTCGCGGGTCGACGCCTCGATGCGCATCCGCCACCTCGACATCCATTTCGACGTGGCGACGCTCGCCGAGCGGATCGGCGAGGCGCCCGACCGCACCGCGCTGGCCACGCCGCGGCTGCAGTTCACCGACGAGCGCCTGTTCGCGCTGGCCCGGCTGATCGCCGAGGACTGCTGCGGGCCGGACGCCCGCCACGACGTCTACGGCGACAGCCTGGTCACGGCGCTGTTCGTCGACCTGATGCGGCTCGGCCCGTCGCCGGCGCTGCGCCGCCGCTCGGCGCTGTCGCCGCGCCAGCTCGGCCGCGCCACTGCCTACATCGAGGAGAACTGCCTGCGCGCGCTGCGGCTGCAGGAGCTGGCCGATCTGATCGGCCTGTCGCAGTCCTATTTCAGCCACGCCTTCAAGGCGGCGACCGGCGTGCCGCCCTACCAGTGGCACATGCAGGCGCGCATCCGGAAGGTGCAGGAGATGCTGGCCGGCTCCGCCCTGCCGCTGACCGAGATCGCCGTGTCGGCGGGCTTCGCCGACCAGGCCCACCTCACCCGCGTGTTCCGCCGCCACGTCGGCACCACGCCGGCCGCCTGGCGGCGCGACGTGCGGACGTGAGGGACAGCTCCTGCGCGCGAGAGTCGGGTCGCGGCGCCGGCGTCACTCGTCCTTCCCTCTCCCCTCGCGGGAGAGGGTTCAAAACGACGCGAGACAGGGCCGCCTCTCAGCACGCCGCGGCGAGCTGCTCGCGCAGGTGGGGATACTTCTCGGTGAGCAGCGAGCCCGGATAATAGGTGGGGCGGAAGGCCGGCTGCGCCCGGATCGCGGCGAGCCAGGCGCCGACCGCCGGGCGGTCCGCCCACAGATGCGCGAGCCGGATGTCGTCCATGCGGACGATCACCGGCATCACCGAAATGTCCGCGAGCGTCGGCGCCGGGCCCTGCAGGAACGGCCCGCCGCTCCTTTCGATGGCGTCGGCCATCCGCACCACCGTCTGCCCGAGCTTCTTCAGCGCGAGCGTCATCTCGGCCTCGGGGAAGCCGGTGCGGCCCATCGACAGCAGGAACTCGCGGCGCAGCGGCTTCGACTCCGCCATCGCCCGGAACGCCTCCTCGCTCATCGCCTGGAAGTGCGGCAGGAAGGCGAGGTTGTAGCTCGGCACCCGGATGGCCGGCGCCGGCACCTCGTCGGCGAAGCGCATCAGCGACCGCATCGTCGCGCGCGCCACCGGGTCCTCCGGCACGAGGCGCGGCGCCTGCGGGAAGACCTCCTCCAGGTATTCCATGATCACCGAGGAATCGATCACCACGGCGCCGTCGTGCACCAGGGTCGGCACCACGCCGTTCGGGTTGAGCGCCAGATACTCCGGCTTCAGCTGGTCGCCGGCGAACAGGTCGAGCCGCCGTTCCTCGAAGGCGAGCCCCTTGGCGTTCAGCACGAACCGCACCCGCTGGCTGCAGGTCGATTGCGGCGCGTCGTGGAGGATGAGGGCCATCGGCGTTCGCTCCCGTCTGTTCTGGTTGGCCGGGAGGCTCGCAGGCGGACGGGGCGGACGTCAAGGCCGGGACGCGCGTCATTCCGGGGCGCGCCGACGGCGCGAACCCGGAATCCAGCTTCGAGCCCGGGTGGTCGCGGCTGGAGTCCGGGTCCGGCGCTGCGCGCCGTCCCGGAATGACCGGAGCAAGCCGCCGGCGCTACCGCCGCCCGCGGCGCTGAGGCAGGCTCACCTCGAAGGTGAAGCGGTCGGCGCGGGCGAGGGTCTGGCCGATGATGGTGGGGGCGCCGCCCTTGGTGGTCATCGTGTAGTCGACCTTCATCATCGGCGAGCCGGCCGGCAGGCCGAAGCGCGAGGCGTGCTCCTCGGGCAGCGCCGTCGAGGAGAACTCGCAGCGCAGGTTCTCGACGTCGATCTTGCGCTGCTTGAGCAGCGGGAAGATGAAGGTCTCGGACAGCGCGCTGCGCAGCTGCTTGGCGAGCCGCGGCCGGAACCACCACGAATGCAGGGCCACCGGCTCGTCGTTGGCGAAGGTGAGCTTCTGGTGCAGGAACACGCGCGAGCCGCGCGGCACCCGCAGGCGCGCCGCGATCTCGTCGTCGGCGTCCACCTCGGTGAAGCCGATCTCCTCCAGCCGCGGCGCGAAGCCGGCGCGGGCGATCTCGTCGCCGATCGAGCGGTCGGGGTCGCCGGCGAGCACGCGATGGATGCGCGGCTTCTCCTTGACGAAGACGCCGAGGCCCTGGTGGCCGCGGATCAGCCCCTCGTAGGTGAGCTCGGTGAGGGCGCGCCGCACCGTGATGGCGCTGACCTCGAACTCCTCCATCAGCTCGCTGAGGCTGGGGAGCCGCTCGCCGGGCGGATAGGTGCCGCGGGCGATCCGGGTCCGCAGCGCCGTGGCGACGTCGTGATACAGGAAGGAGCGGCGAGTATTACGCATTTTGATAAAACTTGTCAGGTCGTCGGGGACCAGCGACCGAAAGTGCTCGGAGTCGGACGGCGGCCGGCGAATCGCCGCACCACTGGCGCACGACTGCCGGTTCTTGCCACGATCGGGGCGAGCCTGTCGATTGCACTTTCGCGCTTTTCCCGGATTCTGTGCGCGCGGCCGCCATGCGGACCCACGCACTGTCGACAGGTCAGGGCGTTTCCGGCGTGCTGCGGAACAGCGGGCGGCCGGCGGTGCGCCGCGCCGCGATCTCGTCGGTGTCGGCGCCGAGCGCCGGCGACGCCGCCGCATAGGCGAGCGGCGTGCGCGACATGAGGATCGGCGTGCGAACGCCGGGCACGCGGCCGGCGGCCGTGTCGGGCGCCGGCAGGTCGAGCCGCAGGCCGCGCGCCACCACCTGGGGATCCGAAAACACCTCGGCGACGTCGTGGATCGGCCCGGCCGGCACGCCCACCGCCTCCAGGGCGGCGAGGAGGTCGTCGCGCCGGCGCGTCGCCGTGATCGCGGCGATGGCGGCGGACAGCTCGGCCCGCCCGGCGACCCGGCCGGCATTGGAGGCCCAGCGCGGATCGGCGGCGAGCCCGGGCGCCTGCAGCACCTCGCACAGCCGCCGGTACTGCCCGTCATTGCCGACCGCGATGACGAGATGCCCGTCCGCCGCCGGGAACACCTGGTAGGGGACGATGTTCGGGTGGGCATTGCCCATCCGGTTCGGCGAGCGGCCCGAGACCAGGAAGTTGAGCGCCTGGTTGGCGAGCACGCCGACCATCGAATCGAGCAGCGCCATGTCGACGTGCTGGCCGAGGCCGGAGCGCTCGCGCTCGATCAGCGCCGCCTGGATGGCGACCGTCGCGTAGAGGCCGGTGAAGATGTCGGCGAAGGCGACGCCGATCTTCATCGGCTCGCCGTCGGGCGCGCCGGTGAGATGCATGATGCCGCCCATCGCCTGGATCAGATAGTCGTAGCCGGCCCGCGACGCGTACGGCCCGGTCTGCCCGAAGCCGGTGATCGAGCAGTAGATCAGCCGCGGATTGACGGCCTTCAGGCTGTCCCAGTCGAGCCCGTGGCGCTTCAGCCCGCCGACCTTGAAGTTCTCGATCAGCACGTCGGCCTCGCGCACCAGGTCGAGCACCAGCGCGCGTCCCTCCGGCGTCTCGAAGTCAGCGGCGACCGAGCGCTTGCCGCGGTTGGTCGAATGATAGTAGGCGGCGGCGCCTTCGCGGCCGTCGCGCTCCGGCACGAAGGGCGGCCCCCAGGTGCGGGTGTCGTCGCCGCCCTCGGGCCGCTCGACCTTGATCACCTCGGCGCCGAGATCGGCGAGCAATTGGCCGGCCCACGGGCCGGCGAGAATCCGGGCGAGCTCGAGGACACGGACGCCGGCGAGGGGAGACTGCGACATGGCGGGCACGCGGTGACGGACGTCGGAGGACTGTGGTAGCAAGGAAGCAGATTTCTCGCGTGGAGGCGAGCCCGATCCGGTTCGCCGCCGCGCCGGAGAGGTTGCGCCGCCCCGCCGTGTCGTTCCACCCGACGATTTCGCCGACGGATTTTTTTGATGACGGACCTGCCGACCGGCCCGATCGCCCTCCACGTCTCCGGATACGGCCCGCCGCTCGTGCTGCTGCACGGGCTCGGCGGCGACCACGGCTTCTGGGACTTCGCCGCACCGCTCGGCGACCGGTTCCGCCTGGTCGCCTACGACCTGCCGGGGCACGGCGACACCGCGGTGCCGGACGGCCCCTACACGATCGAGGACCTGTCGCAGCAGCTCGCCGACCTGTTCCGGGCCCAGCACATCGGCCGCGCCCATGTCGCCGGCATCTCGCTCGGCGGCCTGATCGCCCAGCATTTCGCCGCGCATTTCCCGACCCTGGTCGACCGGCTGGTGCTGATCGACACCATCCCGCGCTACACGGTCGAGATGCGGGCCGGCTGGACCGAGCGGGCCGCCGCGGCCCGCGCCCACGGCGTCGCCGCGCTCACCGAGACCCTGCTGCCGATCTGGTTCTCCGACGCGGCGATCGCGGCCGGCATCGCCGGCGTCGGCTATCTCCGCGACACCCTCGCCCGCTGCCCGGCCGAGGGCTACGCGCTCGCCTGCGAGGCGCTGGCGAACGCCGACCTGCTCGCCGAGGCCGGCCGCATCGCGGCGCCGACCCTGGTGGTCTGCGGCAGCGACGACCGGGCGGCCTTCGTCGAGGCCGCCCACTGGCTCGCCGCCACCATCCCGCACGCCCGCTCCGCCGTCATCCCCGGCACCCGCCACGCCTCGGTGCTGGAACGCCCCGACCTCGCCCTGCCGCTGCTGCGGGAGTTCTTGGGCGGGGAGTGATTTGCGGCGGCTTCCGGCTGCTGGTCGGGCACGGCCGTTTCTTCCCTCTCCCCTCGCGGGAGATGGGAAGAGAGCGGCGCAGTCGGGAACGCCTGCGTCGATCGGCCCGGAGCCGGAGCGCGCTCAGCTGGCGCCGCGCCAGCCGATATTGGCGGAGATGCGCTTGCCGGCCTCGAGGATGCGGCGGATCTGCTCCGGCGTCGGGCGGGCCGGGACGAACTGGATCAGGTCGATGATCGCCACGGTGCCGACGAGTGCGCCGGTAGCGTCGAAGATCGGCGCGGCGATCGCGTTCAGCCCGACCACTGCCTGGCTCGGCGCCGTCGCCCAGCCCTGCTTCCTGATCTGCTTGAGCTCCTCGCGCAGCACGTTCGGATTGGTGACGGTCTGCGGCGTGTTGGCCGGCAGCGTCTTGCGCAGCAGCTTCTCACGCGGCGCATCGGGGCCGAAGGCCAGCAGCAGCTTGCCCTGCGCGGTGGCGTGCGCCGGCAGCAGCGAGCCCGGCTTGACGCCGATCTCGAACGGCTGCGTACCGGCCACCGTGGACAGCACCCGCAGCCCGGCGAGCTCGACCTCGGAGAGCGTGACGGCGTGACCGAGCCGGTCGCGCAGCTCCTCCATCACGGTGCGGGCGGCGCTCATCAGCTCGAAGTTCTCGCTGACCACCCGGCCGAGCGCGATCAGCCGGCCGCCGGTGCGGTAGCGCTCGGTCTCGGTCTCCTGGATCACGTAGCCGGCCGCCATCAGGGTCTGCAGATGGCGGTAGATCCGGCTCTTGGTGGTGCCGAACACGCGCGCCAGATCCGTCACTCCGACGGTCGAGCGGCGCTGCGCCAGGTATTCCAGAATCTGCAGTGCGAACACCACGGCCTGAACGCCGTCACCCGGTTGCGACCCAGAAATCCGCGGCATCGGACTGCGCTCTCCTGCAACGACGGCCCCGGGCCGGCGGGCGCGGGCCTGCTTCGAGGAATGCCCGGCGGCACCGGCCGGGCGGCACGGAAGTCGTCGAACGTCCGAAGCGGAGCCGGTCGGGGGGAGAACGGACCCGGCCGCAGCGGTGGGATGCCGGCGGTGCGGCCACGCGCCCTTCGGCACCTGTTTGTCCTATGGATCAGGTCGACGCGAAGCACAAGCACCGGTCGCGGCGATGGCGGCCCGCCGCCGGCGTCGCGGGGTCGCAGGCCGGCGCGCGACGCCGGCGGCACGGGACCCGCGCGGAGCCCGCCGCCCGTTCCGTAATGCAAAACGCAGTTCTGAGTTCGAGAACGCCAGGAGTGACCGCCCCGGCCGGCCGCGAAGCCCTGCCGCACGGGCGTTTGGCGCGCCGGCCCGGCGGGCCGGAGCGGCCGGGCCGCATCCCGGCTCGACAGCGGCGGGCGCTTCGGCTCCAATCCCCGCGCCGGCCCCGGCTCCAGTCCCGGGCCGGCGCCGGCTCCGTCCGGGCCGGCCCCGAAGGGCCCCGCAGAAGGGCCCGCTCCCCGAAACGCGCGGCGGCCGCAGCGGCCGCCGGAAGGAGGACTCATGCGCTTTCGTCCGCTCGCCGCCGTCGCGGCCCTCGCCCTCGGCGCCGCCCTGGCCGCCGGTCCCGCGCCGGCATCGGCCCAGGACTGGCCGTCGCGCCCCATCACCATGGTGGTGCCCTTCGCGGCCGGCACCACCTCGGACGTGATCGGCCGGGCGCTGGTCGAGCATCTCGGCCGCAGCCTCGGGCAGACCGTGGTGATCGACAACCGCAGCGGCGCCGGCGGCAATATCGGGGCCGCGAGCGTCGCCAAGGCGCCGGCCGACGGCTACACGATCCTGCTCGCCACCACCGGGCAGGCCGCGACCAACAAGCTCATGTACAAGGACATCACCTACGACCCGCAGAAGGACTTCGCGCCGGTCGTGCTGATCGGCCGGGTGCCCGTGGTGGTGACGGCCCGGCCGGACCTGAAGGCGGGCACGCTCGCCGAGCTGATCGCGCTCGCCAAGGCGGAGCCCGGCAAGCTGACCGCCGGCTTCCCCGGCAACGGCACGCTCGGCCACATCACCGGGCTGCTGCTGATGGCGAAGGGCGACATCAAGCTCGGCCAGGCGCAGTACCGCGGCAGCGTGCCGATCATGACCGACCTGCTCGGCGGCCATATCGACGTCGGCATGGACTCGATGGCGGCCTATGTGCCGAACATCCGGGAGGGCAAGCTCAAGGCGCTGGCGATCGCCAGCCCGCAGCGCTGGAGCGGCCTGCCGAACGTGCCGACCGCCGCCGAGTCGGGCCTCCCCGGCTTCGAGGCCGCGGTGTGGTACGCCCTGCTGGCGCCGGCCGGCACGCCGCCGGCCGTCATCGCCAAGCTCAACGCCGCCACCAACAGCTTCCTGCAGACCGACCAGGCCAGGCAGATGTTCGACCGCCTCGGCGTCATCGCCGCCGGCGGCACCCCCCAGGACCTCGCCGCCTACCAGCAGGCCGAGATCGCCAAGTGGGGCCCGATCATCAAGGCAGCCAACATCTCGTTCTGAGGCGAGGGACCCGGGCCACACGGCCCGGGCCCCGTCAATTCGGGGACGCGGACCGCAGGTCCGCGCTCCGGGCCACCCGTCAGGGTGGGCGGTCGCCGATGGCGGCTCACTCGCGCTGCTGCGGCTCGTCCTCGGAACGGGTGATCACATGGCCGCAGCGCTTGCATTCGTAGGAGACGAGCGCCGGATTCGCCCCCAGGCGCGGCAGGCTGCGGGCGTAATGCATCCTGGCGCCGCAGACGACGCAATGCGGCCGGCGCGCTGGACTGTCGTCGGACGGAGTCATGGCCCCACACTCGGTTGCGGGGCGTATTCGAAATCCGTTTTCAGCCGTGGCACAATTCAGGGCAGTTACCTAGTCCGAAAGCCCCCTTGCCCACCGGAGCGGCACCGCCGCAGCCGGACCGGGTCCCGAATCACCCCCGCGCCCGGCCCGGCCCCCACGGCTCCCTTCACCCCCAGGAGGCCCCGATGACCCGGATCACCCGCACCTGCCCGCCCGACATCCACGCGCCGTTCTCGAACTACTCGCACAGCGTGAGCGTCGAGGGCGCGACCCGGCTGGTCTTCTGCGCCGGCCAGGTGGCGGCCGACCCGTCCGGCACGGTGCTGCCGCCGGACGACTTCGCCGCCCAGACCGAGATGGTGATGACGAACCTCGGGAAGGCGCTCGCGGCCGGCGGCGCGACCTTCGCGGACGTCACCAAGGTGACGATCTACGTCTGCAATCCGCACGACGTGCCGAAGGCCCGCGCCATCCTGCGCGACTGGTTCGGCGACAGCCCGCCGGCCTCCACCCTGTGCGTGCTCCGCGGCCTCGCCAACCCGAACTTCCTGCTGGAGGTCGAGGCGATCGCGGCGGTGTGATCTGTTTCCGGGTGCCCAGCTCCCCCGTCATTCCGGGGCGCACCGCAGGTGCGAACCCGGAATCCAGCGACAGTCTCCGAATCCTCGGCTGGATTCCGGGTTCGCCGCGGAGCCTGTGCTCGGGCGGCGCGAAGCGCCGATCCGAGTGCGGCGCCCCGGAATGACCGCCACCTGATCAGAGCCCTGTCCGAGGCGCCCCCTCACCACCGGTACTTCACGCTGCCGATCACCCGGCGGTCCTCCGAGAGGTAGCAGTAGCCGCCCTTGCAGGTGGTGTACTGCTCGCCGAGCAGATTCGTCGCGTTGACCTTCAGCTCGACGCCCTTCATCGACGCGACGACGCCGCCGACGTCGTAGCCGAGCATGCCGTCGATCACATAGGCCGAGTCGTTCCTGAAGGTGTTGGAGTCGTCGCCCCAGCTCGGCCCGATCCAGCGCACCCCCATGCCCATGCCGAGGCCGCGCAGGGCGTGCTCCTCCGGAACCTTGTAGTTCGCCCACACGGCGACCTGATGGTTGGGCACGCCGGACGGCATGCGGCCGACCTCGGTGGCCAGGCCCTCGGTGACCTCGAGATCCAGATACGTATAGGCGAGGCTGCCGCTGAAGCCGTTCTTCAGCGAGGTCGTCGCCTCGACCTCCAGGCCGCGCGAATGCACGGCGCCGAACTGGCGGGAGTCGAGGGTCGCCGGGTCGTAGACGACGACGTTCTGCTGGTCGATGTCGAACAGCGCCACCGTGAACAGGGCGTTGATGCCCTCCGGCTTGTACTTGACGCCGACCTCGCCGCCCTGCGCCGTTGTCGGCGCGAACAGATCGCCACCGTTGTTCGCCACCGTCAGCATCGGCGAGAACGAGGTGGAGTAGCTGACATAGGGCGCGATGCCGAGCGACGTGAGCCAGGTGAGGCCGACACGACCCGACCAGGCCGAATCCTCGCGCTCTCCGCCGACGCCGAGATTGTAGTAGTCGCGGGTCAGCCAGTCGTGGCGGCCGCCGAGCGTCAGCAGGAGCTCGCCGAGACGCGCCTGGTCCTGCAGATAGACACCGGTCTGGTGCTGCTTCAGCCCGGCCGCCGACGTGATGGCCGGATCGGCGAAGTATTGCGAGCCGTAGTCGAGCGTGTCGAGGTTCAGCGGCGGCGACGACGTGAAGTTGGAGCCCCACTTCTGCCGGTAGTCGCCATAGGCGTAGTCGACGCCGGCCAGGATGGTGTGGCTGATCGCCCCGGTCGCCACCTTCACCTGGGCCTGGTTGTCCACCACGACCGTGTCGAGATGGGCCAGGTAGTGCTCGTGGAACCGGCTCGCGCTGCCGGCCGTCCAGTCGACGACCCCGAGACCGGCGTAGCGGTAGTCGACGGCGATGCGCGCATAACGAAAATTCTGGCGCACCGTCAGGATGTCGTCGACGCGGTGCTCGAACGCCCAGCCGATGCGGCTCTGCTCCTGCACCGAGTCGTTGTAGTTCGGATCGCCGAGCGGCAGCCGGGTGTCGACCTGGCCGTTCTGGTTCCAGTAGGCCGAGGTGCCGCCGTAGACGCTGCGCGAGATCTCGGAGAGCACCGTGAGGCTGGTGTCGGCGTTCGGGGCCCAGGTGACGGCCGGCGCCAGATAGAGGATGTCGTCGGGCACGAACGACATCGGCGTCTTGCTGTCGCGGGCGACGCCGGTGAGGCGGTACAGCAGCGTCTTGTCGTCGTTGGCCGGCCCGGTGATGTCGAAGGCGCCCTGATAGCGCTCCTGGGTGCCGAGCTGCACCTCGATCTCGCGCCTGGCCGTCGCCTGCGGCCGCCTGCTGATCAGCTCGACCATGCCGCCCGGCGCGCTCTGGCTGTACAGCGCCGACGACGGCCCGCGCAGGATGGCGATGCTGTCGAGCCCGTAGGGCTCGACCCGGAAGATCGCCAGATTGCCGTTCAGCTCGCGCAGCCCGTCGCGGAACACGCCCGTGTAGGTCGCGTCGAAGCCGCGAATCATGAAGGCGTTGTAGCGCGGGTCGTAGCCCCACATGGTATTGGTGACGCCGGGCGTGTAGGCGATCGCCTCGTTGAGCGATTTCACGCCGCGGTCGTCCATCTGCTCCCGCGTGACGACCGAAATCGACTGCGGCGTCTCCAGCACCGGGGTCTGCGTCTTGGTGCCGACCGTGGTCGCGACCGGCACGTAGCCGTCGGTCACCACCGGTGCCGCGGCGCGCTCGCCGGCGGTGCGGCCGAGGGTGCGGTCGCCGGTCGTGGGAGCGGCCGTGCTGCGATTGCCCGTCACCTCGATGGTATCCAGCGACACCGCGCCGCTCGACTGCGCCTGCGCGGCGCCGGCCCACGTCAGGGCCAGCATCGAGCTCGTCGCCAGCAGGCGAACGAGACCGGACCGATCGTCTCCCACAACCATGACGCCCCCACTGTCTTCACGAGATCGGATGGCGAGCGTTAGTTCGGTTCGTTATGAGCGACAACGGAAACCGTGCTCAGTGACGGTCTCGCAAAGGAACCGATGCACCAGAACCACAAGCCCGAACTGTAACAAGTCCAGCCTTGGAATCGTTTTGAACTGGGGTGCGTGCGGGCCGGCGCGATTGTTCTGCGCCGTGCGCGTGTGCTACGGGCGGAGCATGACCGACATCGACCCCCGCGATCCGGCCCGTCCGCGTCCCGTCTCCGTCGCGATACAGCGCGAGGCCGCGACACCGCGCGAGGCCGCCCGATGACGCCGCGCGCCATCAAGGCGTGGTCGAAGGTGCACACCTGGACCAGCCTGATCTCGACGCTGTTCCTGCTGATGCTGTGCCTCACCGGGCTGCCGCTGATCTTCCACCACGAGATCGAGCACCTGACCGGCGAGACGGCGGAGCCCGCGGCGCTGCCGGCCGGCACGCCGATGGCCGATCTCGACCGCATCGTCGCGGTCGGCACGGCGCGGTTTCCGGGCTACGTGCCGCACTACGTCGTGTGGGACCGCGACGAGGCGGAGCTGGTGCATGTCGTGGTGTCGCCGACCTACACGTCGCCCGTCACCGACAACCGCCTCGTCACGCTCGACGGCCGCACCGCCGAGGTGCTGGGCCAGCCGGAGCCCGGCGGCTTCATGCACGTGATGCTGCAGCTCCATGTCGACATGTTCGCCGGGCTGCCCGGCAAGCTGTTCCTCGGCGCGATGGGGATCCTGTTCGCCGTCGCGATCGTGTCCGGCGTCGTGCTCTACGCGCCGTTCATGCGGCGGCTCGACTTCGGCACGGTGCGGGCGTCGTCCTCGCGGGCCCGCTGGCTCGACCTGCACAACCTGCTCGGGGCCGTCACCATCGTCTGGGCGCTCGTCGTCGGCCTCACCGGCACGATCAACACCTGGGCCGAGCTGATGATCGGCTACTGGCAGAAGACCGAGCTGGCCGAGATGGTGCGGCCTTACGCCGACAAGCCGCCGCT
Organism: Rhodoplanes tepidamans; assembly: GCF_030813915.1. Classification (GTDB taxonomy): domain Bacteria; phylum Pseudomonadota; class Alphaproteobacteria; order Rhizobiales; family Xanthobacteraceae; genus Rhodoplanes; species Rhodoplanes tepidamans. Next base: position 74,875 of record NZ_JAUSUJ010000026.1, on the reverse strand, counting down.
GGCGCAGCACGGCTCGGTGCAGGCGGCGGTCGATGCGGCGCGCGCCGTCACGCCCGGCAAGACGACCTTCTTCATGGCCTTCCCCAAGGCGCCCTACTACACCGACCAGCACCATTTCGTGGTGTTCATGCGGGGCGAGACGCCGCTCACCGCACGGCTGATGACGCCCGTGCTGGTCGACGGCGAGACCGCGACCGTCACGGCGACGCGCGAGCTGCCCTGGTACCTCACCGCGCTCCTGGTCTCGCAGCCGCTGCATTTCGGCGACTACGGCGGCATGCCGCTGAAGATCATCTGGGCCGTGCTCGACGTGATCACCATCGTGGTGCTCGGGAGCGGCCTCTATCTGTGGATCGCGCGCCGCCGCTCGCGGGTCGGCGTCCGCCGCGTCGCGGCGCCCGACGCGATCCCCTCCGCCCCGTCGACGCAGCCGGCCGAATGAGCGTGACCACGTCCCGCAGGCCCGCCGTACGGCGCGACAGCGCGGCCCGCATCTGGGCGTGGCCGATCGCGCTCGCCGTGCTCAGCAGCGCCGGCCTGCTCGCCGCCCTGGTCGGCGACGGCCTCCTCGATATCGTGTCCTGGCTGACGCTCGGCGTGCCGGTCGCCGTCACGGCGTGGTTCGTGGCCCGGCGGCAACGGGCGACGGAGCGGTAGAGCGGTTTCCACTGAAGCCGATCCACACTCCGCTCATTCCCGCGAAAGCGGGAATCCAGAGCGACACGTCGTGCGGCCCCTGGGTCCCCGCCTTCGCGGGGACGAGCACAAGTCGGGGCCCGGGTCGTCACCGCCGGAAGCTGCTCTGGACCACCCCGCCGGGCCCCAGCAGCGCCGCCCGCACGGCGGGGCGGTCGAGAAGCGCGGCGGCGGCGCGGTGAATCGCCGACGGCTCCGCGACCGGCGCCACCCGCTCGTCGTGGACGATGCGGGCCGGCCGCGCCGAGAGCACCAGCAGGCGGTCGGCGAGCCGAACCGCCTCGGTGACGTCGTGCGTGACGAACAGCGCGGCGAGCCCGGTGTCGCTCACCGCGCCGCGCACCAGGTCCTGCAGGTCGCGGCGCAGCCCGACGTCGAGGGCCGCGAAGGGCTCGTCCATCAGCACCAGGTCGGGCGTCGCGGCGAGCGCGCGGGCGACGGCGACGCGGCTCTGCATGCCGCCCGACAGCGCGTCGGGCCGCTTGGCGCAATCGGCCGCCGAGAAGCCGAAGCGGCCGAGCAGCCCGCCCGCCTTTTCGCGCGCTGCGTCGCGCGACACTCCTTGCGCCAGCAGCGCGAAGGCGACGTTGTCGCGCGCCGACCACCACGGCAGCAGCCGCGGCTCCTGGAACACCACGGCGGTGCGCCGGAAGCCGTTGACGACGCGGCCGCCGCTCGGCCGCACGAGGCCGCTGGCGAGCCGCAGCAGGCTCGTCTTGCCGCAGCCCGACGGCCCGAGCAGCACCGCGACCTCGCCGGGCGCGACCGCGAGGTCGAACCGTTCGAGCACCGGGCCGTCGCCCCAGCGCAGCGTGACCTCGTCGAAGCGCAGCACGGCTCACCCCGCCGCGACATGCGGCCGGCGGCCGCGCAGCACGCGCCGCATCGGCGCCAGCAGCAGACCGTCGCAGACCAGCAGCAGGCCGACGATCAGCAGGATCCACGCCATCGTCTCGGCGAGATCCAGATGGGCGCGCGCCTCGGCGATCCTGCCGCCGATGCCGCTGCCGCCGGCCAGCACCTCGGCCATCACCGCGACCTTCCAGGCGAAGGCGAGCGCGGTGGCGAGCGCCGGCAGCAGGTGATCGAGGAGCTGCGGCAGGAGGAGGGCGCGCAGCCGCAGCAGCGGCGGCGCCCCGCACACCCGCGCCATCTCGGAGAGCTGCGGGTCGCGCGCCGCGACGCCCTGGGCGGCGCCGGCGAAGACGATCGGCGCCGTCGTCACCAGCACCGTGAAGGCGGGCGCGCCGCCCTGCGGGCCGAACCACAGGAGCGCCAGCACCACGAAGGCGATCGGCGGCGTGCCGAGCGTCACGGTCATCACCGGCCGCAGCGCCGCGCCGAGCGGCCAGGCGAGCCCGGCCGCGATGCCGAGCCCGGTGCCGAGCGCGGCGCCGGCCGCCCAGCCGCCGAGCGCGTTGACGATGGTCACCCGCAGGGCCGGCCCCGCCTCGCCGTCGACGACCAGCCGGGCGAGCGTCTCCACCGTCTCGGCGGGCTGCGGCAGCACGAACGGGCCGAGCATGCGCCAGCCGGCCTGCCAGCCGGCCGCCACCACGGCGAGGCCGGCGAGACCGAGCGCGGCACGGGCCAGACGGTGCGGCATCACAGGTCGAGATAGAACGCGTCCGCCGGCAGCCGGCCGCCGAGCGCCGCGGGCTGCAGATCCAGGATCGCGCCGTAGAAGGTCTCCAGCTCGGCCTTCATGGCGCGGGCCGACTGCACGTCGATGTGGAAGTGATCGAGCGAGGCGACGAAGATGCCCGGCTTGATGCCCATCTTCTGCTCGGCCAGCGCGGCCGCCTCCTGGCGGTTCGCCAGCACCCAGTCCCTGGCCGGGGCGAGGCCCTGGCGCAGCGCCGCCAGCAGCTCGGGCGACTCGTCGATCAGGCTCTGGTGAAGGGCGACGCCCGCCATCGGGATGCGCGGCTTGCCGTAATGCCGGCCCCACATCTCCTGCAGGCTGACCACCCGGCGCAAGGTGCGGCCCTGCTGCCTGGCCATGGCGATCGCGGCGGTCGCCGAGGGCTCGTGCAGGATCGCGGTCGCCGCCTGGCCGGCCCCCATCATCTGGGCCGCCTCGGACGGGTTGCGCGTGTACGTGATGGTCATGTCCTTGTCGGGGTCGAGCCCCTCGCGCCTGGCGATGGTGCGGAAGACGAGATCCGGCATGTCGTTGCGGAAGAAGCCGATCAGCGCCTTGCCGCGCAGGTCCTGGAACGACCGGATCGTCTCGTCGCCGGAGACGAGCGACAGATGCCCCATGCTGATGATCGCGAGGAGCCGCATCGGCATGCCGCGGTTGGCGAGATTCGCCGGCACGTGGCTCGGCGTGGTGATCAGCCGCGAGCGGCCGGACACGAGGCCGGCGCGCAGGTCGTCGGTGTCGCGCCACAGGCGGAAGCCGGCGTTCGGCGCCGCGGCGGCGAGCCCGCCGGTCTCCAGGAGCCGCACCAGCACGATGGTCGCGGCATTGGGGGCGCCGAGAATCTCCAGCCCCTCGACGGGACGGGAGCGGGCGGGGCGCGGCAGGGCGGAAAGCGCCGCTCCGGCGAGACCGGAGGCGAGCACGCGGCGACGGGTCGGGATCATGACGGGCCTCGAAAGTCGGCGGCAGCGTTGAGCTATATCAATTACGATATAGCTTTGGGCACGGGTCGGCGCCCTCGGCGCGCGACGCGGGAAACGGGCGGAGACCGGCGCGGCTGGCGCGCCGGCGGTGCCGGCCGAGGCCGGCGGCGGGGGATGGACGCGGAGGAGACGGGCGTTCAGACGCCGACCATCACGTCCGACGCCTTGATCACGGCAAAGGCCTTGCCGCCGACCGCGAGGCCGAGCTCGTCGACCGCCTCGTTGGTGATCGAGGCGGTGATCACGCTGCCGCCGATGTCGAGCCGGACATGCGCCGTGGTGGCGCCCTTGTGCACTTCGACGACCTTGCCTTCGATCACGTTGCGGGCCGAAATCTTCATGGCTGATCCCCTGGGGGGTTGATGACGACATCGCCTCGCCGCCGGTCCGGCCCCCGGACGAGGCTGGATTCCTGTATCATTTCATATATAGGACAGCAAGCCGCGCGGTGACCCGCCACGGCGCCCGAGAGGTCCCCGATGCTGCCCGCCCTGCCCGACCACGCCCTCGATGCCCTGCTCGCCGACGACGTCCCGCTCGGCGACCTGACCACCCACGCGCTCGGCATCGCGGAGCGGCCGGCCCGCATGACCTTCACGGCGCGCGACCCGCTCGTGGTGGCGCTCTCGGAGGAGGCCGCCCGGCTGCTGGGGCGCGCCGGCGCGCAGGTCGAGCTGTTCGCGCCATCGGGCACGGAGGTCGGGCCCGGCGGGCCGATCCTCGCGGCGCACGGCCCGGCCGGAGCGCTGCATCGCGGCTGGAAGGTGGCCCAGACGCTCGTGGAGATCGCCTCCGGCATCGCCACGCGGACGCGGGCGATCGTCGCGGCGGCCCGCGCGGTGGCGCCCGACGTCGCGGTCGCCTGCACCCGCAAGGCGGTGCCGGGCGCCAAGGCGCTGTCGATCAAGGCGATCCTGGCGGGCGGTGCGGTGCCGCACCGGCTCGGCCTGTCGGAGACCATCCTGGTGTTCGACCAGCACCGGCGCTTCCTGGCCGACCTCGCGCCCGCCGAGATCGTCGCCCGGCTGCGCCGGAGCGTGCCGGAGAAGACGGTCGTGGTGGAAGTCGACGCGGTCGACGAGGGGATCGCCTGGGCCCGGGCCGGTGCCGACGTGATCCAGGCGGAAAAGTTCTCGCCCGAGGCGATCGCCGCCCTGGTCGCCGCCCTCAAGGAGGCGGCGCCGGCGACCATCGTGGCGGCGGCCGGCGGCATCGGTCCCGACAACGCCGCCGCGTATGCTGCCGCCGGCGCCCGCGTGCTGGTCACCTCGGCGCCCTACACGGCGAAGCCGCGCGACGTGCAGGTGCGCATCGCACCGGCGTGAGACGCCGACCGGCGCAGTCGGGCTCGCCTCACGGCGAGGATCGCCCGGCCGCGCTCTCGGAGGTCGCGGCCCCGTCGAGCTGCCCGGCCCGCCGGATCATCTGCGCCTCGAAGAACGCGATGTCGTCGGCGAGCAGCGTCTCCAGAGCGGACCTGACCCGAGCGTCCCGGAGAACGCGCTCGATCTCCGCCCCGTATCCGGCCCGCGGATTCTCGTTCACGCGGACGCGATGCCCTTTCACCCCGAGCAGCCGCTCCAGCCGCTCGATGTCCTCCGCGAGGCGGTCGACGTCGCCGATGAAGTCGAACGTCGCCATGTCGACGTCGCGGAAGAAGTGGTCGCGATAGAACCACCTCATCTGCGGGAGGGCGGCGAAATCGAGAAGCGTCATCCGCTCGCCGAGGACGCGATCGTGGAGCGCGTGGCCGTGCGGCGGGGTCTCGAGCCAGAAGTAGTAATGGGACAGCGTTCGCGCCAGCGGATGCCGCAGGACCGTGATGCGCCGCGCCGCCAGAACGTGGTCGTACTTCCTGATCCAGAAGTGCCCGTGGACGGCGCGGACGCTCGCGGCCAGCGGGCGCGCGTGGCACGCCGCCAGGAACGCGGCCGTCGCCGTGTTCATCGGAGACGACGGATCGATCGGCCGATCGTCGTAATCGAGGAGAAGCTGGGGTCCGGGGAAGACCGATTCCAGCCAGGCGCGAAACGACGTGCCGGCGCATTTCGGCACGTGAACTGACAGGAGTGGTCGATCCTGCATGCGAGTGCTCCCGGGGCTCTGCCGATCTATCACCCTCTCACCCGCGGCACCACCCGGCGAGAAGCGGCTCGGCACTTTTGCGGCGGGGTTCCGCGTCGATCGCGGTTCCGGAGCGCTCGTAGAGGACGTCGATGCCGGTCGCGCCATGCCGAGGCCGACCGGCCCGGCCGAGCCGGACTGGTCCGGCCGATCCGACTCCGACCCGGACCCGCCGTCCGAGTTCACCCTGACGCCGGGGAGGGCGCGCTCGTCCGAACCGCTCCGCGGAGGATGGCCGAGAGCGTGCAAAAGAGGCCGCGCCCGATTGTGTCGCTGTCCACCGCGCGGCATAGATCGCGGACGATCCCATTTTCGGGCGGGCGGGCTCTTCATGGACGACACGACCGTCAGGCGCATCTTTCCGCAGGCCGTCCCGGTCGCCGGGCGTCGGTGGCGTCTGGGAACCGCCCGGGGCGTCAGCTATCCGGCCGACCGGGCCGGTGTCGCCGAGATCGAGGACATCTCGTTCTGGTTCCGCCATCGCAACGCGGTGCTGTGCGAGGCCTGTCGCCGCTTCGGCAGGCCGGGCCCCTTCCTCGACGTCGGGGGCGGCAACGGAGCCGTCGCCCGGGCCCTGAGCGCACAGGGTGCCGACATCCTGGTCGTCGAGCCGGGAGCCGAAGGCGCGGAGATCGCCGCATCGCGCGGCCTGCCGGTGGTGGAGGGGCTCGTCGAGCCGGACGCCTTCGTCGAGGAGAGCGTGGCGAATGTCGGCGCCTTCGACGTGATCGAGCACGTGGCCGACGATCTCGCGCTGCTGCGGCTCCTTCATCGTCTGCTCGCGCCGGGCGGAATGCTGTTCCTGACCGTGCCGGCCAACACCTGGCTCTGGTCGAGCGACGACGATTTCGCCGGCCATGTGCGCCGCTACTCGGCGTCCGGTCTCGCTGCGCTCGTCACGAGCGCCGGCTTCGGCGTGGTCTATTCGAGCTACTTCTTCGCCCCGCTGGTGCTGCCGGTCCTCCTGCTCCGGGCGCTTCCCAGTCGGCTCGGCTTGCGCAGGGTCTCGACGGCGGCGGCCACGCTGCGGGACCATCGGCGGCACGGGATCGTCGAATCCGCCATCGAGGCCTGTCTGGCCCGCGAGGCCCGCCGGCTCGCAGCCGGGAAGCGGCCGCGCCAGGGAACGTCGATTCTGCTCGTCGCGCGCCGTCCGGCAAGGCCGGCGTGACACCGACCGTTGCTCGACCCGGCGAGACAGCTCTCCGGCGACCACGCACTCCTGCGCCATCGCCTTCTGTCGCATACACCACTTGCAGCTGTCGTCCGAGTCCTCTACGCCGCGATACGACACTGATGTCGCCAGTCCCCCCAGCGAGACCAGAACGATATGACGTCGCGCATTCCATTCAACCGGCCGACGATCGTGGGGCGCGAGCTCGCCAACATCGTCGACGCCGTGACGCGGGGGCAGCTCGCCGGCGACGGCTTCTACACGCGGGCCTGCGAGACGCGTCTGCGCGACATCGTGGGAGGCGGCTCGGTCTTCCTCACCCATTCCTGCACGGCCGCCCTGGAGATGGCGGCCATCCTGCTCGATCTCGGTCCCGGCGACGAGGTCGTGATGCCCTCCTTCACGTTCGTGTCGACGGCCAATGCCGTGGCCCTGCGCGGCGCGACGCCGGTGTTCGTCGACGTCGACCCGCAGACCCTGAACATCGACCCCGAGCGCGTCCGGACCGCCGTGACCGCGCGCACGAAGGCGATCTTCGCCGTCCATTATGCGGGCGTGCCGGCGGAGATGGACACGCTGCAGCAGATCGCCGACGCGCATCGACTGCCGATCGTCGAGGACGCGGCCCAGGCGCTCGGGTCGCGCTACCGGGGCCGCCCGGCCGGATCGCTCGGCCGCCTCGCGGCGTTCAGCTTCCACGAGACCAAGAACGTGATCTCGGGTGAAGGCGGCGCGCTCGTCGTCAACGATCCGCGACTCGCCGACCGGGCCGCGATCATCCGCGAGAAGGGGACCAACCGGACGCAGTTCTTCGAGGGCCGGGTGGACAAGTACACCTGGGTCGACATCGGCTCGTCGTTCCTGCCCGGAGAGCTGGTCGCCGCCTATCTGTACGGACAGATCGAGCTCGCGGACGCGATCAATGCACGTCGGCGGGCCGTGTGGCACCTCTATCACGAGGCCCTGGAGGAGCTCGAGCGAGGAGCGCTGCTGCGCCGCCCCGTCGTGCCGGCCCACTGCGATCACAACGGGCACATGTACTACGTCCTGCTTCCGACGCCGGACGCGAGGAGATCTTTCATCGCGGCGATGGCGAAGCAGGGAATTGGAACGCCGTTCCACTACGTTCCCTTGCACGGCTCGCCGGCCGGCCGCCGGCTCGGCCGCGTGTCCGGACCGATGCGGGTGACCGACGACCTCGCCGCCCGACTCGTCCGCCTGCCGCTGTTCCACAGCCTGTCCGACGACGCGGCCCGGGACGTGGTCTCGGCCCTGCGGAGCAGCATCACCGGAGGTCGGCCGTGAACCGCGCCTCGATGGTTCTTTCCGCGCCTCTCTTCGACATTCGATGAACCTGGCGACTCGAGTGGACGATCGTCGGTCCAAGATGGGTTTCGAGCCATGACCACGTTCCGACCTCCGATCATGGCGGTTGCGGCTGCCACTGCGACAATCGTCGTTCTCCTGGTCTACTGGTCCGTGTTCTCCGTCTGGACCGCGACCTCCTGGCTTTCCTTTCCGCACTTTCTCGGCGCCGTCCTGGTGCTGTTCGTGCTTCCGGGTAGCCTGCTGTCCGGACTGTTCCGCCTCGACGTGACGCCGATCGAGCACCTGACGCTCGCGACGGTTCTCGGCATGGCGGCGACGGGCGCGATCTACGCGGTGCTCCAGTGGAGTGGCGCCGGGTGGCTGCTCTGGGCCTGGATCGCGATCGGGACCCTCGGCGTCCGCGCGCTCTGGCGCACGATGTCCCCGGGCTCCGCGAAAACACCCGGCAAGGAGCACGTCGCACTCCCCCTGGTCGTCTTGGCGGCCTGCACGCCCCTCGCGGCGATCAACTTCTACTACACGAACTTGTCGCTGACCGGCGACGGGCGTCTCGTCTTCGTCGTCACGAACGACCTGCTCCTGCACGCCTCGATCACCTCGGAGCTGACCCACACGGTTCCGCCGCAGGTGCCGTTCCTGGCCGGCGCGGCCCTGAACTACCATGTCGGGATGGACGTCGCGACCGCGGTTCTGGTCCGCTTCGGCGGGCTCGCCCTGCCGGACCTGATGGTCCGGTTCTGTCCGACCCTGTTCATCGCGACGAACGTGCTCGCGGCCTTCTGCCTGATCCGGCGCGTGACGGGCTCCGGCCCGGCCGCCGTCGTCGGCGCTCTCCTGGCGGTTCTGGGCGAGGATCTGGCGTTCATCCCCGGATGGCTGCAGGGATCCGCAGGGGTCTGGAGCGTCGCCTACTTCCGCGTACCGACGGCATTTTCGCTGGCGTGGCATAATCCGATGGTGGTCGCGCACGGCTTCATGTTCATGTCCTTCTTCTGCCTGCAGCGTGCAGCCGCGACGTCACAGCTGCGGTGGGCCGCTCCGTTCGCGCTGCTGTGCGCCGTGCTGATCGAGATCAAGCTCTTCACCTACATTCATCTGGTCGGCGCCCTGGCGCTGTCGTCGGCTGTTCTCCTGCTCGCTCGCCGCGGTCCCTTCCTGATACCCGGGATCGCCGCGGCCTGCGCGAGCCTGCCGCTGGCAGGCTACATGGCGGTCGTGAATCTCGGAACGCCCAGCTTCGTCTGGATCTTCAAATCGGCGATCCCCTACTACGTGTCCACCGCGTGGACCGCCATGGCGCTTCCCTGGCTGGCCGGGCACACTGTGTTCGGGACCGCCGCCTATCTGGCGATGACCTTCGGGTATCGCCTGTTCGGCATCCCCGCCATGCTTCGCAGCCTCGTGCATTTCGTCGCGCAACCGTTCGAGTTCTTTCTCACCGTGTTCGTCGTTCTCGGACCGGTCCTCACGCTCGGCTCCTATGTCGTTCCGGTCGCCGCCGGCCCCAGCGCCTACAACAACTCGGTCTGGTTCCTGGGACAGGCGAAGTACGCTGCGACGGTCCTTGCGATGGTGGGCCTTTGCGCGATCTGGCGAAACAGCGCCCGCGTGGTCCGGATCGCCCTCGTGCCGCTCGTCGCCGTCGCCGGATTCGCATCGACGGTCCAGTACGTCAGCAAGGTCGCGACACGACGGCCGGTGGCCGAGCTGACCCGCTCCGAGCTCGCCATGATCGCCGCCGAGAACGACAAGGCGGCCCCGGGAGACGTGATTCTGACGACCCGGAACCCATCGGTCCTCACGCTGACCCGGCTGCGGGTCCCATTCCACGGCATCTTCGAGGCGTCGTTTGCGAGCGTCGCCGACCTCCCGAAGCGGAGGGCCGCCGTGGACCGGTTCTGGTCGAGCTGGGCGAACGGATCGGTGGAGAGCGAACCGCTCGTGCGTCATCGGGTCCGCTGGGTGGCGGCGGAAAAGAAAGCCACGCCCCCGTCACTCAGAGACGGCACGGCGTGCGTCGTGCAGCAGCCATGCCTGACCAAGGTCTTCGAGACCGACGACCATCTCTTGTTTCGAGTCGACCCGGCCCCGTGATACCGACCTTCTCCACCATGTGAGCATCGATTCAGCGGGACCGTGGATGCCACGTTCGCGCGACGAGCGAAGTGCACAAGCCACACCGTAGAGCGGGAGCCGGTCTCCACTGGAGGCGCGGCGGACATCTGCCGCTCGGTCCATCGGAATTGCCCGTTGTCCTCCGTTTCGACCGATCGGCTATGGCTGTTCGTCGGCCAAATACTGTCGCTCCAGTTCGAGCAGATCTCGCCGTCGCCGCTTCAGTCGTTTGGCCGGAACTCCGAAATAGACACTCCACGGCTGCGTGCTCTTGGTCACCATCGTCATGGCGCCGACGGCGGTGCCCTCGGCCAGCGTGACGCCCGGGAGCACGACGGACCTTGCGCCGACGATGCAATGACGCCCGATCCGCACCGCCGCCTTCTTCTCGGACTTGTACTCGTCCGGAACGGTCGAATTCGTCATCGTCCTGCCGGAGTAGTCATCGCTCTGAGAGAAAACATAGCAGCCGTAAGCGAGGCCGGTGAAATCTTCCATCACGACGCCGGGCTCCCCGCCTGCGACATTACAGAATACCGAAATAAAGACGTTCCGTCCGATCACGACCCGCCCGGAGACCACGCAGAAATCGTCGATCCGGGAGTTGTCGCCGATCTCGATCCGGTCGTGATCGTAGATGCTCGCCTTGTCGCTGACGAGCACGTTCTTGCCGAGCGAGCGGAATCCGAGCCGTTCGAGCTGATCACGCGAGAGGTAGGCCATTTCCGGATCCTCGGTTCGTCGTCCCGGCGCCCCGTCCGTAGACGCGACGCACGATGGTATAGGGTCTCTGCTTGACCTCGGTGAACACCTTCGAGAGATAGATCCCGACGATCCCGATGAAGCAGATGATCATCCCTCCGACCAGCCAGATCGAGGCGATCACCGACGTCCAGCCGACCAGCGGGCGCGTCAGGAACAGCGCGTTGAACACCAGATAGGCCACATACGCCGCCGCGAAGAACGAGATGGCGAGGCCGATGTTGAACACCCAGATCAACGGGGCGTTGCTGAACGACGTGACGGCGTTCACGGCGAGCGAGATCTTGCGGCGCAGGGTGTAGCTCGATCCCGGCCGCCCGTGCTTCTTCACCGCGAACGGCCGCTGGTCGAATCCCGTGAGATGGAACAGGCCGACGATGAACACCTCGCGCTCCCGGTGCAACAGCAGCGCGTCCACGAAGCGCCGCGTCATCAGACGCGCGGTCACGATGCCGCGCGGAAGATCCATGCCGCTGCTGAGGTTGAACACCCGGTAGAACAGATCGCCGCTCACCCGCTCGAACAGACCGCCCTTGCGGACCTCTTGCACGCCGTAGACCATGTCGCACCGCGTGTCGTCCATGGCCCGCGCGAACGGAAGCAGCCATTCGGGCTCTTCCTCGAGATCCGTGTCGACGAGGAAGATCCGATCGCCGCGCGCATGCTCGAGCCCGGTCAGCATCGCCTTGTGGTGGCCGAAATTGCGGGACAGGTCGACCACGACGACATGGGCGTCGACGTCGGCGATCCCGACGGCCAGCTCGAGGCTGTCGTCGGGCGATCCGTCGTTGACCAGGACGATCTCGTAATCGTCGCCGGCGAGGGCCCGTGCGGCGTCGGAAGCGCGGCGGTGGAACTCGCCGACGAAGGCGGAGGACTTGTAGAGCGTGGCGACGACGGAGAGCTTCATCGGCGCCGTCCGGCTGTCGGCGTACGGAGCGGCCCGGCGCGGCCGGGTCGGCCGTCGCCCCGGCACGTTCGCGATCTCGCGGAGCAAGTTCCATTTTCGATCATCGCGCCGCACTCCGCCCGGCCAATCCGTTCTCGGGCCGCATCACGGCGCGAAGGCGATTGGACCGAACAACATGCCGCTCGCGATCGCAGCGGCCAGGACCTGTCCGACCAGAATAAGCCAATCGTCGAAAGCTCTCGGAGGCCGCGACCACAGCAGGGATCCACGCGAGGCCGTCGCACAGGCGACTGCAACGGCGATGACCGGAACGAATCCGACGTAGTGTCGTCCATGACCGAGAACGACGAACGGGCCGACGGCAAAAAGCAGCCCCACGTACTTGAAGGCCACCGAGAGATACAGATTGAGCGCTGCAGGCGCGACGGGAACGAGCATCAGCGCGATTCCCACCAGCAGCAGGCTTCGCCATCCCCAGTGATTGATGCTCATCATCGAGCTGAAGAGAAGCGATCGCCACTCGGGACCCGGCCAGCGGTCGCTGGAAGCCGATATCGTCGCGAAACGAGTGAGAAACTGCTCGCTGTTCAGAAAGAAGCGCCCGACGTTCGGGGCGACCGCCTCGGCATAGCTCCGAAACGTGAGATCAGACAGTGCCGAATCACGCTCGATCCGGGCCTGATCACCATAGCTGAGCCCGGTTTCCTTGGCGCGTGCGCGGATGTGGTTCTCGACCGGCATGAACCGCTTGCCCACCGCGTCGATCGGTTCGATGTAGCTTCGACTTCCCAGCAATGCGATTCTGGATGCCGTCACGCTGGTCACCGTCAGATGGAACCCATGCAACGAGCTCACCGCCAAGGTCCATGGGGCGACCACGACCGCCAGCCCTACAGCGAAGACACCAAACTGAATCGCAAGCCGCGACAGACGCTCTCTCATCGTCTGACGTCCGATATTGCCGAGGAACAACAGCACGGCGAACATCGGCGCCAGAAGCCAATAGAAACCTCGCAGATAGGTGAGAGCGCCGAGCATGAGCCCGAACCGGAACACCGGCCCGTTGCCGGCCCACTCGATCGTCCCGGTTCGAACGCGGCGCAGGAACATCAGCACCATGATGAGCAGGGCGTGGGTGCCGACCAGATCGGCCCACAGCGTGAACGCATAGATCGAGTAATAGGGAACGATCGAAATGCAGAGCGCATAGACCAGAGGCGCGCGTCCTCCGAACTCATCACGCAGGAGTCGGAGAAGCACGCACAGCAGTACGAAGTTCAGCACGCCGACATAGAGGCGCAGCACGGGAATCGAATCGGTCACGAGGCTGACCGGCGCCAGAACGACGGCCATCCCGGGCATGAACCAGCCCGGGCCGACGAGCGCCGCGAGCGCCGCGTATGCGCGCGGAGCATCGAGCCGAGCCGCGTCGACCAGCAGCTCGGGGACCCGCTTCGAGGCGGAGAGATAGAAGAACTCGTCGCCGGAAAGAGGCACGTGCCTCGCCAGAACGACCCACATCAAAAGCTGGACAACACCCAGAACGGCCGAAACGCCGAGTAACGATGCCTGATCGCCGCGTGGCCAGGCTAGAGAAAGGCTCGTCACCCGCATCGACCCCTCCAGGTATAATTCGGAGTAGGGTGACGACGGCTTGCGACAGTCAAGCAACCATGCCGCCCGCAGAGGTTGTATGACTGCCTTTTCGAGTCATCTGGCTACGATCTACTAACATAACCGGCTACGCAACCTTTAGTAGGCCGCGGTAATATATTGCTCCAGCAGACAAAACTGCGGCTACTCGGCCACCAGCGGAGTAAAAAAATACCCCCGGACACGTCGGCCGCAGCGCCTCAGCCCCCCCGCACCCGCGCCACCACCTGCTCGGCCAGGGCTTCGGCGCTCTCGGCGGCGGTGTCGAGGACGAGGTCGGGGGCGTCGGGGCGCTCGTAGGGGGAATCGATGCCGGTGAAGTTCGTGAGCCGGCCGGCCCTCGCCTTGGCGTAGAGGCCCTTGGGGTCGCGCGCCATGCACAGGTCGAGCGGCGCGTCGACGAAGACCTCGACGAACTCGCCCGCGCCGAGCAGCTCGCGCACCGCCTGGCGCTCGGCCCGGAACGGCGAGATCAGGGCGCACAGCACGATCAGGCCGGCGTCGACCATCAGCTTCGCCACCTCGCCGACGCGGCGGATGTTCTCCACCCGGTCGGCGTCGGTGAAGCCGAGGTCGCGGTTGAGCCCGTGGCGGACGTTGTCGCCGTCGAGCATGTAGGTGTGCAGCCCCTCGGCGTGCAGGCGCTGCTCGACGAGACGGGCGATGGTCGACTTGCCGGCGCCGGAGAGGCCGGTGAACCAGACGACGCACGGCCGCTGGCCCTTCAGCCGCGCCCGCGCCGCCTTGTCGACGGCGAGCCGCTCCCAGCGCAGGTTGGCGGCGCGGCGCAGGCCGAAGTCGATCATGCCGGCCGCCACGGTGTCGTTGGTCTCGCGGTCGACCAGCACGAAGGCGCCGGTGGTGCGGTCGGCGGCGTAGGAATCGAAGGCGATCGGCGCCGCGACCGAGAGGTTGCACACCGCGATCTCGTTGAGCACCAGCCGGCGCGCGGCGAGCGGGGCGAGCGTGCGCACGTCGATGCGGTGGCGGATCTGCGACACCGTGGCGCCGACCCAGCGGGTGCCGATGCGCATCAGGCAGGCCCGGCCGGGCAGCAGCGGCTGCTCGCCCATCCACAGGAGATGCGCCTGGATCTGGTCGCCCACCTCGGCCGGCGCGTCGGCCGCCGCCAGCAGGTCGCCGCGAGACACGTCGCGCTCGTCGGCGAGCACCAGGGTGACGGCGTCGCCCGCCGCGGCGGCGTCGCGGTCGCCGTCGGCCGTGACGATGCGGGCGACCGTCGAGCCGGCGCCCGAGGGCTGCACCACGACGGCGTCGCCGACCGCGACGCGGCCGGACGCGACCGTGCCGGCGAAGCCGCGGAACTCGGCGTTCGGCCGCGCCACCCACTGCACCGGCAGGCGGAACGGCGCGGCGGCCGGATCGCTCTCCACGTCGATCGTCTCCAGGAGATCGAGCAGCGCCGGCCCGCCGTACCACGGCGTGCGCGGGCTCGCCGCGACGACGTTGTCGCCGAACCGTGCCGACACCGGCACGGCCGTGAGGGAGGCGAAGCCGAACGGCTGCACGAACGCCGCGAAATCGGCGACGATGGCGTCGAACGTCTCCTGCGAGAAGCCGGCCAGATCGATCTTGTTGACCGCGAGCACCACGTGGCGCACGCGGAACAGCGCGCAGATCGCCGCGTGCCGGCGGGTCTGGTCGAGCAGGCCCTTGCGGGCATCGACCAGCAGCACGGCGAGCTCGGCCGTCGAGGCGGCCGTCGCCATGTTGCGGGTGTACTGCTCGTGCCCGGGCGCGTCCATCACCACGAAGGAGCGCCGCGCCGTGGCGAAGAACCGCCAGGCGACGTCGATGGTGATGCCCTGCTCGCGCTCCGCCTCGAGCCCGTCGAGCAGCAGCGCGTAGTCGACGTCCTCGCCGGTGGTGCCGAAGCGGCGCGAGTCGCGTTCGAGCGCGGCGAGCTGGTCGTCGAACACCCGCCTGGAATCGACCAGCAGGCGGCCGATCAGCGTCGACTTGCCGTCGTCCACCGAGCCGCAGGTGAGAAAGCGGAGCTGGCCGCGCCCGGCCGCCTCGATCGCGCCGCGCGCCGGCGCGTCCTGGTCGGCCGCCGTCATCAGAAGTAGCCCTCGCGCTTCTTGCGCTCCATCGAGGCGGTCTCGTCGGCGTCGATCAGCCGCCCCTGCCGCTCCGACGTGGTCGCGGCGCGCATCTCGGCGACGATCGCGTCGAGCGTCGTCGCGTCGGATTCGATCGCCCCGGTGAGCGGATAGCAGCCGAGCGTGCGGAAGCGGACGCGCCGCATCCGCGGCACCTCGCCGGGGCGCAGCGGAAAGCGGTCGTCGTCGACGACGAGCAGCATGCCGTCGCGCTCGACCACCGGCCGCTCGGCGGCGAAATAGAGCGGCACCACCGGGATGCCCTCGGCCCGCACGTACTCCCACACGTCGCGCTCGGTCCAGTTGGAGAGCGGGAAGACGCGCATCGATTCGCCCGGCGCGAGGCGGGTGTTGAACAGCCGCCACGGCTCGGGGCGCTGCCGCCGCGGCTCCCAGCCGTGGCTCGCCGACCGCAGCGAGAACACCCGCTCCTTGGCGCGCGAGCGCTCCTCGTCGCGCCGCGCCCCGCCGATCGCCGCGTCGAAGCGGTGCTGCTCCAGCGCCTGCTTGAGCGCCTCGGTCTTCATCACCCGCGTGTGCACGGCCGAGCCCGAGCGGAACGGGTCGACGCCGGCGCGTACGCCCTCCTGGTTCACGTGCACGATCAGGTCGAGCCCGAGATCGCGCGCGGTGCGGTCCCGGAACGTGATCATGTCGCGAAATTTCCAGGTCGTGTCGACGTGCAACAAGGGAAACGGCAGCCGGCCCGGAAAGAATGCCTTGCGCGCGAGATGCAGCATGGCGCTCGAATCCTTGCCGATCGAGTACAGCATCACGGGCCGCTCGAAGGCGGCCGCGACCTCGCGCAGGATGCCGATGGATTCGGCCTCGAGCTGGCGCAGATGGATCGGCAGGGACGGCATGGTGCGGCGTCGGTGGATCGGTCGGGACCGGGGGTGGACAGTGCTATGGCACGGTCGGACCCGGCGCGGAAGGGGCCGCCGGGCGGGTCAGCATCCGTTGATCTTGAGCTGTGGATTGACGATGTCGAACTGGAGGTCCTGGTTGACCACCACCACATAGGCCCCGGCGCGGGTGACGGCGCAGCCGACCGGCTCGTCGAAGGTCGCGGCGAAGCCCGCCTTGATGTAGTCGGCCGGAAACAGCAGGTAGTCGGCGACGTCGTCGCGCGGGGACGTCGTGCGCACGACGAACACGGCGACCTTGGGGGCGACGATGACCACGTCCACGGGCCGGTTGCCCTTGCGGGTGTCGACCGCCCAGCCCGCCACCTTCAGCCGCCCGTCGGGCAGCACGTCGGCCGCGTCGACGATGCCCTTGAGGCCCTCCGAGCGGGTGAGGCCGGCCTTGGCGGCCGCCCTGGCGAACTCGAAGGCCGGCGTGTTGCCGAGCCGGCCGACGACGCCGGCGACGTCGGTGTCGCTCCGCACCCGGCGCCAGTAGAGCGCGTTGTCGACATAATCGACCAGCGGGTACGAGACCACCGCCCACACGCAGGCGAGGGCCGCACCGGCCAGGATGGCGAGAACCGTCCGGATCGACATCGGGGGCGGCAGCCTCGTCAGCGCGTTCGGGTCGGACGCGCCGGGCGCGGCGGGAACGCCAGGGCCCAGGCGCGATCGAGCGACAGGTTCGCATTGTAATACGGGTCGGCCGCCAGATCCTCCGCCCAGCGTTCCCGCATCAGCCGTACATCCTCGGCGAATCGCGCCGCATGGGCCGTGTCGTGCGGCCCCAGCGAGGCCGATTCGTGGTGCACGAGCGCGGCCGCCGGCGTCCACAGGATGCGCCAGCCGGCGCGCCGGATCCGCAGGCAGAGGTCGACGTCGTTGTAGGCGAGCGGCAGCGCCTCGTCGAAGCCGCCGACGTCGCGGAACACGTCGGCCCGCACCGCCATGCAGGCGGCCGTGACGGCGGCGACGTCCTGGTCCAGGGCGAAGCGGCCGAACGGCCCCGGGCTGCCGCGCGGCACCCGGTGACCGGCATGGCCGGCGATGCCGCCGAGCCCGAGCAGGACCCCGGCGTGCTGGATGGTCCCGTCCGGATAGTACAGCATGGCGCCGGCCGCCCCGACCTCCGGCAGCATCGTGCGCGCCGCCAGCGCAGCCAGCCAGCCGGGGCCGAGCGCCTCGGTATCGTCGTTGAGGAAGCACAGGAACTCGCCGGTCGCCTGCGCGGCGCCGTGATTGTTGACCTCCGAGTAGTTGAACGGCCGGTCGGGACCGACGACGAGCCGCACCCGCGGATCGGCGGCGAGCCCGTTCAGGAAGGAGGCGCGCTCCGGATCGGCGAGCGCCGGTTCGGCGACCAGCACCAGCACCTCGAGCGGGTCGTAGTCGGTCGCCCTCAGCAGCGTCTCGAAGCAGCGCCGCGCCACCGCCGGCCGCCCCGTGGTGGCCACCAGCACGCTGACCCGCGGGGCCGGGCGCGGCAAGGCCGTCGCCACCCGGTTGCCGACCGGGCCCGGCTCGACCGTGGCGGCGACATCGAGGGCGGCGAGGTGCTCCGCCACCGCCCGGCGCGCGGCGGCGCCGCCCTCCGGCATCCGCCAGCCGCCGGGATGCCGGCCGCCCGGGCGCCGGTGGAGCAGGACGCGCGGCAGGTGCCGGATCGCCGCCGGCGGCACCGCCCGGGCGATCCGCAGGGCGAGATCGTGCTCCTCGGCGCCGGCCAGTCCGGGCCGGAAGCCGCCGAGCCGGAGAACGGTCGCCCGGTCGTGCACGGCCGGCCGGCCGACCGCGTCGCAGCCGAGCATCAGGGCCGGGTTCCAGTCCGGCTTGAACCAGGGATCGGCCCGCACGGGCCCGCGCCAGGGCAGCCGGGAGGGCCGCAGCACGTCCTCGTCGCCGAACGCCAGGGCGAGACCGGGGTCGTCGGCGAAGGCCGCCTGCGCGGCCGCCACCATGTCGGGGGCCGGCCGGTCGCCGGCGTCGAGCACGGTGACGAGCGGCGCGGCGGCGCCGGCGGCGAGCGCGGTCGCGGCCGCCGCCCAGGCGTCCTCGGCCCGCTCCGGCGGCGCGACGGGAACCAGATCGACCCGCGGCTCGGCCGCGGCGAGCCGCACCAGGGCGGCCGGCGGGGGCCCGGCGACGGCGATCCGCAGCCGCCAGGCCGGGCTGGTCTGGGCCTGCAGGGCCCGCAGCGTGGCGGCGAGGTCGTCCGGCACGCCGGGCTCCGGCAGCAGCACCGCGATGCTCCGGCCCCCGTCCGCACGCGGCGCGGACAGCCGCGGGTCCGGCAGCCCGGTGCCGTAGCGCCGGATCCAGGCCGCATAGCCGCGCGGCGCCAGGAGCCGGCGCAGCCGACGTCCGGCGCGCTGCGCGAGCGCGACGAGCCCCGCAGTCCGCAGAATGTCGAGCGCCCGACGCAGATCGTGCGAGAAAGCGCGCAAGAGTCGGCTCGCAGGGACCATCGAGACGCGGCACCATCCGAAGAACACCGGCCCTCCGGGGGGGGGGCGGCCGATTCGGGCGCACGTTAGCGGCTCCGTGGCACGCGGCAAGGCGCGGCGGCCGGGTCCCTAGGGTGGCAGGCCGGGGCGGGCGGCGGCCAGCACGGCGGGATCGCCGCTCGCCGCACGGAACAGCGTCGGCTCGTCGACGGTGCCGCGCGCGAACGCGGCGACCACGGCACGATCGCGCATCACCAGGATGCGATCGGCGACGGCGAGGAGCTCGGCAAATTCCGAGGAGACCACCAGAACGGCGAGCCCGCGGCCGGCGAGCTCGACCAGCAGGTCGTGGATCTGCGCCTTTGCGCCGACATCGACGCCGCGGGTCGGCTCGTCGCAGATCAGCACCCGTGGCTCGGCCAGCAGGGCCCGGGCGAACACCGCCTTCTGCTGGTTGCCGCCGGAGAGGTGGTTCACGGGCGCGGCGAGGCTCGGCGCCGCGAGGCGCAGCCGCGCCAGCATGTCGCCGCCGAGCTTCTGCTCACGGCCTGCCTGCAGCAGGCCGAAGCGCGACACGCGGTCGAGCGCGCCGGCCGTGGTGTTGGCGAGCACGCCGAGCGGCACGAACAGGCCGTCGCGCTTGCGATCCTCGGTGACGTAGACGACGCCGTGACGCAGCGCTGCGCCGGCGCTGCGCCGGTCGACGGCCTTGCCGTCGATCGTCATCTCGATCTCGTTCGACCGCGCACGGCCGGCCAGCGCCCGGGCCAGATGGGTGCGCCCGGCGCCGACGAAGCCGGCGAGCCCGACGATCTCGCCGGCCCGCACGACGATGCTGCTCGTCGCCTCGCCGGCCCGGTAGGTCGCGGCCAGCCGGACCGACCCGGGCGTCGCGCGAGGCGGCGGCGCCGCCGCGGCCGCCGCCTCGCCGAGCATCAGACTCACCAGCCCGGCATGGTCGAGGTCGGCGACGCGACGCGTCGCCACGCGGATCCCATTGCGCAGGACCGTCACCCGGTCGGCGATGCGGAAGACCTCGTCGAGCCGGTGCGACACGTAGAGGATCGCGACGCCCACGGCCTTCAGGCGCTCGATCACGGCGAACAGCCGCTGCTGCTCGGGCGGCGACAGGGCGGCGGTCGGCTCGTCGAGGATCAGCACCTGCGCCTCGAACGACAGCGCGCGGGCGATCTCGACGAGCTGCTGCTCGGCGACGCTGAGGCCGGCGACCGGCGCATCCGGGTCGAGCCGGAACCCGTGGGTGTCGAGGAGCGCCGCCGCGTCGTGCCGCATGCGGGCCCGGTCGACCAGGCCGAGCCGGGTGCGCGGCTCGCGGCCGAGAAAGACGTTGGTGGCGACGTCGAGCAGCGGCGCCAGCGAGAACTCCTGGTGCACGATACTGACGCCGGCCCGGTGGGCCTGCTGCGGCGTCGCGAAGCGCACCGCGGCCCCGGCGAGCCGGATCACGCCCGCGCTCGGCGCGAGCGAGCCCGACACGATGTTGAGAAAGGTCGACTTGCCGGCGCCGTTGGCGCCGACCAGGGCATGGACCTCGCCGGCCTCGGCGGCGAAGTCGACGCCGGAGAGGACCGGCACGCCGGCGAAGGATTTCGACAGTCCCTCGGTCTCGAGAAGAGCCATCGCCGGCGCGCTCCGTGTCCTCGTCCGCCGCCGCTACTTCGGCTGCCAGCTGGCCGGCAGCTCGTTCGCCCAGGTGTCGTCCGAGGCGTCCCGCCGCACGTACTTGCCGACCTCCGAGGCCGGGATGACGACCGAGGGGACCTGGCGACCGCGCTCGACCGGCTGCCCCTTCAGGATCTCGAGCCCGAGCTGGACGGCGTCGCGGCCGACCTTGGTCGGAAACGTGATGATGCCGCCCTTCTGGTTCTTGTCGACCCATTTGAGCCAGCCATTGTACTCGTCGGCCGGCGACATCACGACCTCGTTCAGCCGGCCAGCCTCCTCGAACGCCTCGGCGAGGCCGGCGGACATCTGCCCGGACGGCGAGAACACCCCGTCGATCCGCGGGAACCGCTGCAGCAGGTTCTCGGTGATCTGCTTGGAGCGAGCCCGGTTCCAGTTGCCGTGCTCGGCCGAGAGCAGCTCGATGCCCGGGAACTCCTTCATGACGGCGTCGAGTGCCGCCTTCTGGTCGACGGTCGCCGAATGCCCGGCGATCGGCAGCATGGCGATGATCTTGCCCTTGCCGCCCATGTCCTTGAACAGTTGCCTGGCCGTCTTCTCTCCGAGGTCCCACTGGCCGATATACGCGTTCGAGGTGGTGCTCGGGCTGTAGTAGAAGCCGCCACCCGTGTTGACGGCCGGGATGCCGGCGTCGATCGCCTTCTGCAAGGCGCCGGCGATCGCCTTGTTGTCGACCGGCCAGTAGATGATCAGGTCGACCTTCTTGTTGATCAGGTCCTCGATGTCGGCGACCTGCTTGGCCGGCTTGAAGCCGGCATCGGTGACGACGACCTCCTTGATCTCGGGATGCAGCGAGGCCTCGTACTTGATGTGGGCGAGGGCGTAGACGACCCACGAATTGGTGAGATAGCCGGCCGAGACGCCGATCGTGTAGGGTCCCGGCTTCTTGAACCGCGCCGTGTCGACCTTCTCGGCCGCCTGGGCGACCAGCTCCTCGCGCTTGGTCTGCGCCGTCGCCGGCCCGATCACCGACAGACCGACCGCCACGACGGCCGACAGCATGATCACGCGTGCGTATCGCATGTCGTCACCCTTTCTCCGGTTCAAGCCTGGCGGGCCTCGCGCATCCGCCGATAGAGTGCCGAGGCCGCGATGATGACGGCGCCCTTGACCACCAGCTGGGCGTGGTAGGGGAGGCCGACGACGTTCACGAGATTGAAGGCGACGAACAGGATCAGCACGCCGGCGACCGTGCCGCCGATCCCGCCGCGTCCGCCTTCGAAGGTGGTGCCGCCCAGCACCACGGCGGCGAGCACGTCGAACTCGTAGCCGCTCGCCGCGAGCGACCCCGAGACGCCCGAGCGGGCCAGCAGCGCGAGGCCGCCGAGCCCGCCGAACAGGCCCGAGAGCGCGTAGGCGATCAGCACGGTGCGCCGCACCGGCAGGCCGGCGAGGCGCGCCGTCGCCGGATTGCTGCCGATCAGGTAGAGCCGGCGGCCGAACGTGGTGAGCCGCTGCACCGCCAGGCCGAGGCCGGCCACCCCCACGAAGGCGAGGCCGAGCACCGGCAGGACGCCGCCGATCCGGATGTTGAAGGCCTCGCGGAATCCGGGCGCGACGATGCCGTGGGCAGTGCCGCCGGTGATGAGCTGGGTGACCCCGTAGAGCGTGATCGCGGTGCCGAGCGTGAGAATGAACGGCGACACGCCCGTGAAGGCGATCAGGGCGCCGTTGAGGGTGCCGACCGCGGCACCGGCCAAGCAGGCGAGCACCACCGCCGGTGCAATGTTGGCGGGCTCGCCCGCCATGACGGCGGCGCAGACGACGGCGCCGAGCGAGATGGTGGCGCCGATCGAGAGATCGACGCCGCCCAGGATCATCACCAGCGTGACGCCGACCGCGGCGATGCCGATCGGCGCCGCCTGACGCACGATGTTGCCGAGATAGACGGGCCGCAGGAACGCATCGGACAGGACTCCGGCAAGCACCAGCAGCGCGACCAGGACCAGCCAGATCGCCAGCATCTCCGGGATGCGGCGGGCACGCCGCGGCTGCGGCACCGCCGCCTGCGGCAGGGCCGCGGCCGCCATCTCGTCGGGCCGGCTCATCGCGCGACCTCCGGACGGATCTGGCCGATCAGGATGACGACGATCACCACGCCGCCCTTGATCACCATCTGCAGGAACGAGGAGACCTCCAGCAGGTTGAGCATGTTGCTGACCATCCCGAGCACCACCGCGGCGGCGACGCTGGCGACGACGCTGCCGCGGCCGCCGGCGAGCGCGGTGCCGCCCAGCACCACCGCCACGATGGCGTCGAGCTCCAGCCCGACGCCGGCGTTCGGGTAGCCGGTGCCGAGCCGGCCGAGCAGCAGCAGGCCCGCGAGGCCGGCCGACAGGCCGCTGATCACGAAGGCGACGAGCACGACGTGGTCGACCGCGATGCCGGCCTGGCGGGCGCTCTGCACGGCGCCGCCCACGGCGGCGAGATGCACGCCGAAGCGCGTGTGATGGAGCGCCACATGAGCGAGTCCGGTCGCGACCAGCACCAGCAGGAACGACGGCGGCAGGCCGAACAGCTCGCCGTTGGCGAGCCAGGTGATCGCCGGCGACGGCGCGCCCAGGCTCTGGTCCGTGTAGATGAAGGTGACGCCCTGCAGGATGGTGAGCATCCCGAGCGTCAGGATCAGCGAGTTGATGCGCAGGGCATTATTGAGCACGCCGGTGAGTGCCCCGATCCCGGCGCCGAGCGCGACGGCGAGTCCGACCGCCGCGAGCGTCGCCTCCGCTCGGCCGTCCATCAGGTCGGCGGCCAGCACCAACACCAGCGTCGCCAGCATGCCGACCGAGAGATCCATCAGGCCGGCGACGACCACGAAGGTCTGTCCGATCGCCAGCAGCGCCAGCACGGCCGACTGCCGCGCCACATTGGCGAGGTTGTCGGGAGAGAAAAAGCCGGGCAGCAGCGCCGCGGCGAGCGCGAGCAGCAGGGCCGCGACCCACAGGATCGGCGGCCCCGCCACGGCCCGTCGGGTCACGCTGGCGGCCATCATGGTCACGCTCCGAGCGCCGCGACGACCGAGGCGGAGCTGTCCACCCAGCCGAACTTCATGGCGAAGTTCTTAAGCGCGGCGGCGTGCAGCTCGGGCGCGAAGGACGACACGGCGTCCTCGACCATTGTGGTGCGGAAGCCGTGATGAAACGCCCCGCGGGCCGTATCCTCGACGCAGATCTGCGTCACCGTGCCGGTGACCACCAGCGAGCGCACGCCCTTCTGGCGCAACCGGCCCGACAGCGAGGTGCCGTGGAAGCCGCTGTAGCCGTATTTCTCGACGACGAGATCGTCGGGCTGGGGATGGATCTCGGTCACCACGTCGGTGCAGTCGAGCGGGCCCGCGGCGTCGCCGTACACGCGAGACACGCCACGGCGGCACAGGCAGACGGGCGGCGCGCATTGCGGCGACCAGGTCCACAGCAGCGAAGGCTCCTCGGTCGACAGGAACTTGGTGTAGACGACCGGCAGCCCCTTGGCCCGGAACGCCGCGATCAGCCGGGCGTGGCTGGGCAGGGTCGCGCGGGCGTCCGGCACTTCGAGCGGCGCGCCGACCCGCACGAAGTCGTTCTGCATGTCGACGATCAGCAGGGCCGGGTCGAGATAGCGAGCAGACGCGTCGGGCATGGGCCGACCCCTCCGAACCGTGAAGCCTGTCGGGAGCATGCCGCCGGTCCGCCGCGCTGTCGTTACCTGACGGGCCGGAAAATTACCTTGTGGTCCGATTTGACGATCCCTACCCTCCCGGTCCGTGGAGGTTCGCGATGACGGGCGAGGTTCGGGTCTTCGTCGGCCGGTTCGGCCGGGTCGCGCTTCTGGAGCGCACGCCGACCATCGCCGAGCACGCCCACGCCCAGGCGCACGCCCTGATCAAGGTGTCGGGGGCGGACGCGATCTTCCGGGTGGAGGGCCGTGAGCAGCTTCTCGATGCCGGCTCTGCCGTGCTGATCGACCCCTGGGCCGTCCATGCCGGGCTGCCTCTGGCCGACGGAGCGACGGCCCAGCTCCTCGCCCTCTACATCGCCCCCTACTGGTTCGAGCGCTCCGTTCAGGCGGCGATCGCGGCGGGCCGCCGCCGGGTGTTCTCCACCCCGCGGGCGCCGCTCGTGCCGGCCGTGCAGGCGGAAGCCGACCGGGTGCTGGCCCTGATGCGGGACGATGCCGTGGACGACGACGCGCTCGACCGCGCCTGCGACCTGCTGTTCCGGGCCGTGGTGACCTGCTACGGCGCGGCCGATCTCGGCGAGGGACATCGCGCCGACCCGCGGCCGAGCGACTATCGAATCAGGCGCGCCATCCTGCACATGCGGGACAATCCCGGCATGGCGCTCGACATCGACGCCGGCGCGGCGCTCGCCGGCCTGTCGCGCTCGCGCTTCTTCGAGCTGTTCCGCGCCTGCACGGGCGTGAGCCCCCGGGTCTACGCCAACGCGCTGTGCATCGAGGCGGCGATCGAGATGCTGGGGACGTCGACGATGCCGATCCACGCCATCGCCGCGCGGCTCGGCTTCTCCGCCCCGAGCCACTTCACCCGTTTCTTCCTGCAGCATCTCGGCTCGACGCCGCGGGCGTTCCGCAACGGCGTGCGCCGCTGTGCGTTGGCTCCGGGAGCGTAGCCCGGCTCGATGAACGACGTGCGGCGGAGACGAGGTCACCGCCTCCCCGCCGCTCGGGCCCGCGTGCTATGGTGCCGGGGCGCGCCGCTCTCCGGCGTGCCCCCGAGCCCCGACCCGCATGCGCGCCCTGCTCTCCCACGATCTCCAGACGCTCCGCATCTTCCTCACCGCCTGCGAGCTGCGCAGCATGAGCAAGGCGTCGGAGCGGCTCAACATCGCGCTGTCCGCGGCGAGCCGCCGCGTCGGCCTGCTGGAGCACGAGGTCGGCACCCGGCTCATCGTCCGCCGGCCGCACGGCATCGAGCCGACCGCCGCCGGCATCACGATGATGAACTACGCCCGCGACGTGCTCCGCCTCGGCGAGAAGCTGCAGGTGAACCTGGAGGAGCACCGGCTCGGCGTGCGCGGCTACGTCCGGGTGTGCGCGTCGAGCTCGGTGCTGGTGCATCGCCTCGCCCACGACCTCTCGCGCTTCGTCGCCGCCAATCCGCAGATCAAGCTCGACCTGGAGGAGCGGCCGAGCGAATCGACCATCGACGCGGTGCTGCACAAGCAGGCCGATCTCGGCGTCATCGTGAAGAGCGGCGAGGTCGACGGCCTCGCCGTCACCCCCTACGAGGGCGACCAGCTCGCCGTGGCGCTGCCCG
The DNA here is from genome assembly GCF_030813915.1 of Rhodoplanes tepidamans. GTDB lineage: Bacteria > Pseudomonadota > Alphaproteobacteria > Rhizobiales > Xanthobacteraceae > Rhodoplanes > Rhodoplanes tepidamans. Next base: position 49,048 of record NZ_JAUSUJ010000026.1, on the reverse strand, counting down.
GCGACCACCCGCTCGCCGGCCGCAAGGCGCTCGCCTTCGCCGACATCCTCGACGAGGATCTGGTCGCGCTCGAAAGCGGCACCGCCGTGCACCGGCTGCTGTCCTTCCGGGCCCGCGAGCTCGGCCGCGTCATGAAGACGCGGGTGCAGGTGCGCAGCTTCGAAGTGATGTGCCTGATGATCTCCGAGGGCCTCGGCATCGGCATCCTGCCCGAGAAGGCCGTGCAGCCGCTCGCCGACGCCATGGGGCTGCGGCTCGTCCGCCTCGCCGAGCCGTGGGCGGCGCGCGAATACGCCATCTGCGTCCTCGCCGCCGAAGAGCCCGCGCCGCCGGCCCGGCGGCTGATCGATTTCCTGACGGACAAACCCGCGACCATCCCGAAGCGCCCCAGGCCGCTCGGGCGCAGCGCAGCGCGCAAGGTACCGGCGGGGCGGTGATCGCGCGTCACGGTCATACTGCGAGGCGCACCGTAGAGCCGGCTCGCCTCCGGGGCGGTCGGTCTCCTGCTTCGGACCAGCCGCGGGCACCGGGCCCCTCTGCCCGCCGGGGAGAGGTGAAGCCGGCGCCCGCCTTGCCGCCCATTTCGAATTCCGCGAAACCAGCCTCGGCCGATTTCTGATTCCAAACACCCGTGCCGCCCCGTTACCGTCTGGACACGAGGACGATCGATGCCGCTGACTCTGCCGTCGACCACCGATCACCAGGACATCCGCGAGGCCGTGCGGGCGCTGTGCGCCGACTTCCCGGCCGAGTACTGGCGCAGGCTCGACGAGACCGCCGCCTATCCGGAAGCGTTCGTCGACGCGCTGACCAAGGCCGGCTGGCTCGCCGCGCTGATCCCGCAGGAATACGGCGGCTCCGGCCTCGGCGTCACCGAGGCGTCGATCATCCTGGAGGAGATCAACCGGGCGGGCGGCAACTCGGGCGCCTGCCACGGCCAGATGTACAACATGTCGACGCTGCTGCGCGCCGGCTCGGCCGAGCAGAAGAGCCGCATCCTGCCGCGCATCGCCTCGGGCGAGATCCGCATGCAGTCGATGGCCGTCACCGAGCCGACCACCGGCTCCGACACGACGAAGCTCAAGACCACGGCGGTGAAGCAGGGCGACCGGTACGTCGTCAACGGCCAGAAGGTGTGGACGTCGCGGCTGCAGCACTCCGACCTGATGATCCTGCTGGCCCGCACCACGCCGCTCGACCAGGTGAAGAAGAAGTCGCACGGCCTCTCGGTGTTCCTGGTCGACGTCGCCGAGGCGACGAAGGCCGGCATGACGGTGCGGCCGATCCGCAACATGGTCAATCACGAGACCAACGAGGTGTTCTTCGACGCGCTCGAGATCCCGGCCGAGAACCTGATCGGCCAGGAGGGCGAGGGCTTCCGCTACATCCTCGAAGGCCTCAACGCCGAGCGCACCCTGATCGCCGCCGAATGCATCGGCGACGGCCACTGGTTCGTCGACAAGGCGGTCGGCTACGGGCGCGACCGCGTCGTGTTCGGCCGGCCGATCGGCCAGAACCAGGGCATCCAGTTCCCCATCGCCCAGGCGCATATCCATGTCGAGGCCGCGAGCCTGATGCGGTTCAAGGCGGCGGCGCTTCACGACGCCGGACAGCCGTGCGGCGCCGAGGCCAACATGGCGAAGCTGCTCGCCGCCGACGCCTCGTGGGAGGCGGCCAATGCCTGCCTGCAGACGCATGGCGGCTTCGGCTTCGCGGCCGAGTACGACGTCGAGCGAAAATTCCGCGAGACCCGGCTCTATCAGGTGGCGCCGATCTCATCGAACCTGATCCTCGCCTATGTGGGAGAGCACGTGCTCGGCCTCCCGCGATCCTATTGAGGTGACGATGGGGACGACCCGGAGGTTCGCCGACTGGGAGTCCCGCGACGAGGCGCAGCGCCGCGCCGGCCCGGCGCTCGCCCACGAGGCGATCGCCACGCTCGGCCGCCGGCTCGGCGCCGTGGTCGCCGCGATGCCGGCCGCACCCGCCGTCGACGGCCCGCTCGCCGGCCTCACGGTCGCCGCCAAGGACATGATCGCGACCGGCGTGCACGCGCCGAGCTGGGGCCGCGCGACGCCGTGCACCGGGCTCGCGCCGCGCGCCGCCGTGCTGCGCCGGCTCGACGCCGCCGGCGCCGTGCTGGTGGCGACCGCCGAGATGACCGAGCTCGCCTACGAGCCCTCCGGCCACAACGCGTCCCGCGGGCGCGTCCTGAACCCCTGGGATTTCGACCGCATCGTCGGCGGCTCGTCGAGCGGCTCGGCCGCGCTGGTGGCGGCCGGCTGCTGCGACGTCGCGCTCGGCTCCGACACCGGCGGCTCGGTGCGCATCCCGGCGGCGTGCTGCGGCGTCACGGCGCTGAAGCCCACGCACGGCACGCTGCCGCTCGACGGCGTGATGCCGCTCGCCCCGAGCCTCGACACGGTCGGCGTGCTCGCCCGCAGCGCCGCCGATCTCAGCCGTGTCTGGCCGGTGCTGTCCGGCACGGCGCCCGAGGCCGCCGCGCTGCCGCGCCGTGCCGTGGTACTCGACGACGCCCTCGACGAGAGCGAGCCCGCCGTCGCCCGCGCCTGCGAGGAGGCGATCGACGCGATCGCGGCGCTGGCCGTCGCGGTGACCTCCCGGCCCGGCTTCCCCGAGACGGCCGACCGGCACGTCCTCGCCCTGATGCAGGCGGAGGCGGCCCGCACCCACGCGGCGCTGATCGACGACCCCGGCACCGAGCCGGTGCTGCGCAGGCGCCTCGCCAAGGGCCTCGCGATCGACGACCGGGCGCTCGCCGACTCGCGCGCCGCCCGCGCGCCGCTGCGCGAGGCGTTCCTCGCCGCCATGCTGGGCGGAGCCGACGTGGCGATCCTGCCCGTGATGCCGATCGCCACGCCGCGCGTCGCCGGGGTGACGCCGGGCGACCCCGCCTTCGACCCGAAGCGCCTCTATGCGCTCAGCCGCTTCACCCGCTTCGTCAACCATCTCGGCCTGCCGGCGCTGGCGCTGCCGGCGGGCTTCGACCCGGCCGGCCTGCCGGTCGGCCTCCAGCTCGTCGGCCGGCCCGGCGCCGAGGCGCAGCTTCTGGCGCTCGGCCGCGCCGTCCAGGCGCGGACCGGGTGGCACGGCCGGGTGCCGCGCGCCGTGGCCGACACGATCACCACAGGATGGGCCGCATGACCACGTCCCCCGCGCCGGCGCTCGCCGGCCTGCGCATCCTCGATCTCACCCGGGTGCGGGCCGGCCCGACCTGCTGCCGCGTGTTCGCCGACTTCGGCGCCGACGTGATCAAGATCGAGGCGCCGGCCGGCGTCGATCCCAACGAGGGCATGAGCGGCGCCCGCAACGGCGCCGACATGCAGAACCTGCATCGCAACAAGCGCTCGGTGACCCTGAACCTGAAGTCGCCGAAGGGCCTCGCGGTGTTCAAGCGCATGGTGGCGGCCGCCGACGTGGTGGTGGAGAACTTCCGCCCCGACGTGAAGGCGCGGCTCGGCATCGCCTACGAGGACCTCAAGGCCGTCAACCCGCGCATCATCCTCGCCTCGATCTCCGGCTTCGGCCAGGACGGGCCGTACCGGCACCGCCCCGGATTCGATCAGATCGCGCAGGGCATGGGCGGCCTGATGTGGGTGACGGGCCTGCCCGGCCAGGGCCCGGTGCGGGCCGGCATCGCCGTCGCCGACTCCTCCGCCGGCCTCTACGCGGCGATCGGCATCCTGGTGGCGCTGCAGGAGCGCGCCCGCTCCGGCGAGGGCCAGTGGGTGCGCTCGTCGCTGCTGCAGGCGCAGATCGCCATGATGGACTTCCAGGCCGCCAAGTACCTGATCGACGGCGAGGTGCCGCAGCAGGCCGGCAACGACCATCCCTACACGACCCCGATGGGCGTGGTGCGCACCGCCGACGGCTGGATCAACATCGGGGTCGGCGGCCAGGGCCAGTGGCGCGCTTTTTGCGAAGCGATCGGCGAGCCGGCGCTCGCCACCCACCCCGACTACGACTGCCAGGAGAACCGCCTGCGCAACCGCGACGCGTTGAAGGATCGGCTCGCCGCCGTGTTCGCCCGCAGGACCTCGCAGGCATGGCTCACCGCGCTGGAGGAGGCGCACGTGCCGGCCGGGCCGATCTACCGGATCGACGAGGTGTTCGCCGACCCGCAGGTGCAGCATCTCGGCATGGCGGTGCCGGTGGAGGACGCCGAGCGCGGCACCCTGCAACTGGTCGGCCAGCCGATCGAGATGACCCGCACCCCGGCCGCGGTGGCGTCGCTGCTGCCCGCCGCCGGCGCCCACAACGACGAGATCCTCGCCGAGCTCGGCCTCGGCGGCGACGAGATCGAGGCGCTCCGCAAGGAGCGGGTGATCTGATGAGGAACCTCACCCGGTCATTCCGGGGCGCGGACCGCAGGTCCGCGAACCCGGAATCCAGCCCACGGCACGAGCCCGTCGCTGGATTCCGGGTTCGCACGCTCGCGCGTGCGCCCCGGAATGACCGGAGCGAGAACGAGCCGACTTCGACCTGACGCAGCATGCCCACCCCCGTCCGACCAGGAGGATGCCGATGCGCCGTAGAGTCCTCGCCTTCATCGCCGTCGCCGCGCTGGCGATCACCTCGCCGCTCGTCGCCGCCGCGCCGGCGGCCGCCGCCGGGCCGGAGCCGAAGCCGCTCGCCGCGCCCGTGAAGCTCACGGTCGGCTACCAGAAGGTCGGCCATCTCGCGCCGATGCTGATGATCGGCGACACGCTCAAGCGCCTCGGCGTCGAGCTGGAGCTCGTCGAGTTCGCCCGCTACGCCGACGCCCGCACGGCGCTGCTCGCCGGCTCGCTCGACGTCGCCTCGGTCGGCCCCGCCGATCTCGCCATCTCGCTGGCCCAGGGCTCGACCGACGTGGTCGGCCTCATGGGGGTCGGCTCCTCGCCCAAATACGTGATCGGCCGCAAGGGCGTGACGCTCGACTCCTGGAACGACCTGAAGGGCAAGAAGATCGCCATCGCGCCCGGCTCGGCGGTCTGGTTCCAGTTCGCCGCGACGCTGGTCGAGAAGGGCGTGCCCTATACGAGCTTCCAGGCCGTCAACATCCAGGGCGGCGGCGCCAATTTCGACCAGGCGCTGAAGAAGGGCGAGGTCGACGGCATCGTCACCTGGGAGCCGTTCGAATCCATCCCGGTGATGGAGGGCTACGGCTTCTTCGCCAAGAACCTCGAATACTCGTCATCCAAGGCGGTCGGCGCCGAGCTCGGCATGATCATGGCGTCGAAGACCGCGGCGACCAAGAAGCGCGACGCCGTCGAGCGCTTCGTCTGGGCCTATCTGGCCGCCCAGGAGCAGCTCAAGAAGGACCCGGCGAAGTTCGCCGAGGCCTATGCGAAGCTGTCCGGCATGCAGCCCGACATCGCCGCGAAGGCGTCCAGGATCATCACGCTGGGCGAGGTCATCTCGCCGGACCAGATCAAGCGGCAGGCCAAGGCCTTCGCGGATCTCGGCGTGATCCAGAAGGACGTCTCCGGCCAGATCGACGGCGCCTGGGACGCGACCTTCGTGTCGAAGGCGCTGGGCAAGTGAGCGCGGCTTGACGGCGGGAGCGGGACGCGCGCTCATGTCGGTCACCATGGAGCCGGCCGCCCCCACGGACACGCGCGCCCCCGCGGCGCCAGCGTACGACGCCCCGAGCGGCACCGCCGGTGCCGCCTCCGGGCGGCCGCGCGGCGCGACGCTGCGCCGCCCGACGCGGCTCGCCGGCCGCGTGCTGCTCGGCCTCGCGCTGCCCGTGATCGTGCTCGCCGCCTGGCAGCTCGCCGGCCGCGGCGGCTCGCTGTTCGGCGGCGTGCTGCCGACGCCCGACCGGGTGTGGGCGGCGTGGTGGACCTGGGCGTTCGGCGCCCAGGGGCTCGGGCTCAATCCCTATTCCGGCACCTGGCTCGCCAACGTGCTGTACTCGGCCGAGCGGGTGGCGAAGGGCTTCGGCTGCGCCATCCTGATCGGCGTGCCGGCCGGCATCGCCATCGGCTGGAACCGGATCGCCGCCGGCGCCCTCGATCCCACCGTGCAGATTCTCCGGCCGATCCCGATCACCGCGTGGCTGCCCTTCTCGATCGCCGTGTTCGGCATCGGGCCGGGCGGCGCCATCTTCCTGATCGCGCTCGGCGCCTTCTATCCGATCGTGGTCAACACCAGCCAGGGCGCCCGCGACGTCGACCGCATGCTGATCCGCGCCGCCCTGATGATGGGCGCCGGGCCGTTCACCATCCTGCGCCGCGTCGTGCTGCCGGCCGCACTGCCGTCGGTGTTCACCGGCCTGCGCATCGGGCTCGGCATCGGCTGGACGGCCGTGATCGTCGCCGAGATGGTCGCGGTGAAGTCCGGCCTCGGCTACGTGCTGTGGGACGCCTACTATGTCGGCCGCATGGACGTGGTCATCGCCGACATGATCACCATCGGCCTGCTCGGCTTTCTCAGCGACCGGCTGGTCCTCGCGATCGAGCACTGGGCGCTCGCCTGGCGGCGCCTGCAGTCGCATCACGCGTGAGGGGGAGACCGATCGCGCATGGGCACCGTCCTGTTCCAGAACGTCAGCAAGACCTTCCCGGGCGTGCGCAGCGTGCGGGCGCTCGACGACGTGAGCCTCCAGATCGGCGAGGGCGACTTCGTCGCGCTGCTCGGTCCGTCCGGCTGCGGCAAGTCGACGCTGCTCAACCTGCTCGCCGGATTCGACCGGCTCTCGGACGGCGCGCTGCTGTTCGACGGCAGGCCGGTGACCCGGCCCGGGCCCGACCGCGGCGTGGTGTTCCAGGAGGCCGCGCTGTTCCCCTGGCTCGACGTGTGGAACAACGTGATCTTCGGGCCGAAGGTGCAGGGCGTGCCGAAGTCCGAGTACGAGCCGCGGGCGCGCGAGCTGCTGCGGCTGGTCGGGCTCGACGCCTTCGCCGAGGCGCTGCCCGTGCAGCTCTCCGGCGGCATGCGCCAGCGCGTCGGCATCGCCCGCGCCCTGGTGATGAACCCGCGTGCGCTGCTGATGGACGAGCCGTTCGGCGCGCTCGACGCGCAGACCCGCCTGTCGATGCAGCAGCTGCTGCTCGACGTGTGGGAGACGCTCGGCACCACGGTGCTGTTCGTCACCCACGACATCGACGAGGCGATCCTGCTGTCCGACCGGATCTGCGTGATGTCGGCGCGGCCCGGCCGCATCGTGCGCACCATCCCGATCACACTGCCCCGCCCGCGCTCGATCGCCAGCCTGACCAGCCCCGCCTTCGTCGCCTACAAGGCCGACATTCTGGCGGAGATGAACGTGGTGCATCACTAGTGGAGGCTTTGTTGATTCTGAACTGACTCCGTCACCCTGAGGTGCCCGGCGCAGCCGGGCCTCGAAGGGCGACGGCCCCCGACGCCTGGGCCGTTCATCCTTCGAGGCTCGCTTCGCTCGCACCTCAGGATGACGGAGACAGGTCAGATGAAACGGCACCGACACCAACCAGCATCACTGCAGAGCTCCGCATCGATGGCCAACCCCCGCATTCCCTACCGGCTCTCCTCCGCCCGGCCGCCGCTGCCGCCGCTCGACGGCAAGCGCATCCTCGTCCACCTCGTGGTGAACGTGGAGAACTGGCAGTTCGACCAGCCGATGCCGCGCACCATCGTGACGCCGCCGCACGGCCGCGACACGGTGCCGGACGTGCCGAACTTCTCCTGGGCCGACTACGGCATGCGGGCCGGCCTGCCGCGCATCCTGGAGACCTTCGCGGCGCGGGGCCTGCCGGCATCGACCAGCATCAATGCCGGGGTGATCGACGCCTATCGGCCGGCCGCCGAGGCGATGCGCGACGCCGGCTGGGAGTTCATCGGCCACGGCATGCACCAGCGCGCCACCAATCACGTCGAGGGCGGCGAGGAGGCGCTGGTGCGGGCGAGCCTCGGCGCGCTCGCCGCCTTCACCGGCACCCGGCCGCGCGGCTGGCTGTCGCCCGGCCTGCGCGAGACCGTCGACACGCCCGACATCCTTAAGCTCGCCGGCATCGACTATGTGTGCGACTGGGTGGTCGACGACCGGCCGTCCTGGATGAGCACCGCGGGCGGCCCGCTGATCGCCATGCCGTACAATCTCGAGATCAACGACTCGATCATCTATGCGATCGAGCGCCACGCCACCGGCGAGATGGCGCGCCGCACCGAGCTCACCCTGCGCCGCTTCGAGCGCGAGTGCCGCACGAGCGCGCTCGTGTTCGCCATCGGGCTGCATCCGCACCTGATCGCGGTGCCGCACCGCATCCACGAGCTGGAGCAGATGCTCGACACCCTGGCGGCGTCGCCCGAGGTCGGCTTCGTCACCGGCAGCCGGCTCGCCGACTGGTTTTCCGCCGCCGTACCGGCGGACGCCTGAGGGACGCGCATCATGGATCTCTCCCTGAAGGGCAAGTCCGTGCTCGTCACCGGCGCCTCGCGCGGCATCGGCCGGGCCGTCGCCGAGAGCTTTCTGCGCGAAGGCGCCAGGGTGGTGATCACCGGGCGAGACGCGACGCAGCTCGCCGCGACGGCTAACGAGCTCTCCGGGCTCGGCCCGGTCGAGACCTTCGCGGGCGATCTCGCACAGGGCACCGAGCGCGAGCGGCTGTTCGCCGCGCACCGCGACGTCGACGTGCTGGTCAACAATGCCGGCGCCATCCCGGGCGGCGACCTGTTCGGGCTCGCGCTGCAGCAGTGGATCGAGTCCTGGCAGCTCAAGGTGTTCGGCTATGCCCACCTGATGCAGCTCCACCTCGAGGCCATGAAGGCGCGCCGCGACGGCGTCGTCGTCAACATCATCGGCATGGCCGGCCAGGCGCCGCGCTTCGAGTATGTCTGCGGCTCCGCCGGCAACGCCGCGCTGATCGCGCTCACCCGCGCGGTCGGCGCCAGGAGCGTCGACTGGAACGTGCGCGTGTTCGGCATCAACCCGTCGCCGACGCGGACCAGCCGGATCGATACGATCGCCCGCCGGAAGGCCGAGGACCGTTTCGGCGACCCGGACCGCTGGCCCGAGGCGCTCGGGCCGCTGCCCTTCGGCCGCCTCGCCGAGCCGGCCGAGATCGCCGACCTCGCCGTGATGCTCGCCTCGCCGCGCGCCGCCTATCTCAGCGGCACCGTCGTCGACGTCGACGGCGGGCAGGCGTTCCGGGGCTGATCGACGCCCTCCCGAGGTCGAGTTCTCCCTGCGAAATCCCATTCGTCGTCCCGGGGCGGCGCGAAGCGCCGGGCCCGGAATCCATCCCCACTGTCTTTCGTGAGCCACCGATCCCGGGCGTATGGATTCCGGGATCGCGGGCTGCGCCCGTGCCCCGGAATGACGATGTATGCAACCCTCCCGCCGGGGAGAGGTGAAGGTGGCGCTGCGGAACAGACCAAGCCCTCATCACGCGGCGCACAAAGTTTCGGCACTCTCGCAGGCAGCCTTCGCAAAGCGCGAAATCAGCGTCACCGAGATTGTCATTCCCGCCCGTCCCGGCACGTTCGTAGCATGTGATCACGACGGCCCACCAACGGAGGCACGGCGCGTGGACGCCCTCGGCTATCGCAAGAAGATCGGCATCGTCGTCCCGTCCACCAACACGGTGGTCGGTCCGGAATGCGAGGCGCTGCGGCCCCGCGGAGTCACCAATCACGTCGCCCGGCTGACGCTGGAGAACAAGCCGATCGAGGCGAGCGAGGCCGGATTCCTCGCCCACATGCAGCGCATGCGCGACGGCATCTTTCCGGCCATCGACCAGGTGATGACCTGCGCGCCCGACCACGTGATCATGAGCGTCGCCATCGAGGCCTTCACGGGCGGCGTCGCGGCCGCGGCCGCGCTGCAGGACGAGCTGGCGAAGCGCGCCGGCGTAGGCGTCTCGATGGGCTCGACGGCCGCCACCGCGGCCCTGAACGCGTTCGGGGCGAAGCGCATCGCCGTGCTCACCCCGCATCAGCCGAAGGGCGACGAGATCGTCGCCGGCTACCTGAAGGAGGCGGGCTTCGAGGTCGTGCGCCTCGTCGGCCTGCGCTGCGCCTCGCCCTTCGCCATCGCCGAGGTGCAGCCGCCGGCGCTGCGCAAGCTGCTGCGCGAGATCGACGGCGACGACATCGACGCCATCCTGCAGGTCGGCACGAACCTTGCGAATGCCGCCGTGGCGGCCGAGGCGGAACGCTGGCTCGCCAAGCCGGTGCTGGCCATGAACGTCGTCACCTACTGGGACGCGCTGCGCCGCTGCGGCATCGACGACCGCCTGTTCGGCTTCGGCCGGGTGCTGGAAGAGCTCTGACGATGACGCGACCTCGTCCAATCTGTCCGCCGCCGGGGAGCCGATGATGCAGGAGCGCGTCGTCGTCGTCGGAGCGGGGCCGACCGGGCTGACGGCGGCACTGTTCCTGGCGCGCGCCGGCGTGCCGGTGACGGTGCTGGAGGCGCGCAGCGAGATCTACGAGGATCCGCGCGCCGCCACCTTCCATCCGCCGACCCTGGAGATGTATGCCGAGACGGGCGTCACGGCCGAGCTGCTCGCCCGCGGCATCCTGTGCCCGCAGTGGCAGTTCCGCGGCCGCGAGGAGGGACTGGTCGCCGAGTTCGACCTCGGCCTGCTGGCCGACGAGACTCCCTACCCGTACCGGCTGCAGTGCGAGCAGCACAAGCTGGTGGCGATTCTGTCCGACCGTCTCGCCGCCTACCGCAACGTCGAGATCCGCTACGGCGCGCCGGTCGAGACCGTGGTGCAGGACGCCGCCGGCGCCGACGTGATCCTGGAGGACGGCGGCGCGGTGCGCGGCACCTTCGTGATCGGCGCCGACGGCGGCCGCAGCGTGGTGCGCAAGTCGCAGGACATCGACTTCGCGGGCTTCACCTATCAGGAGCGCTTTCTGGTCGTCACCACGACCTGGGACTTCGCGCGGCAGGGCTTCGCCTATTCCTGCTACGTGTCGGACCCGCGCGAGTGGTGCGCGATGTTCAAGGTGCCGGCCGGCGGGCCGCCCGGCCTGTGGCGGGTCGTCTTTCCGACGCCGCCGCAGGCGGAGGCCGAGGAGCTGCTCGACCACGCCGGCGCCGAGGCGCGGGTGCGCGGCTTCCTGAAGACCGACGCGCCGATCGGGATCGTCCACACCAACCTCTACACCGTGCACCAGCGCGTCGCGGCGACCTACCGGCGCGGCCGCGTGCTGCTCGCCGGCGACGCCGCGCATGTCAACAACCCGCTCGGCGGCATGGGCATGAACTTCGGCATCCACGACGCCGTCAGCCTCGCCGAGACCCTCGCCCGGGTGCTCGACGGCGCGCCCGGCGCGCTGCTCGACCGCTACGACCGCCAGCGGCGGCACGTGGCCAACGCTTTCCTGCAGGCGATGACCATCCAGAACAAGCGGGTGCTGGAGGAGAAGGATCCGGCGGTGCGCGAGGAGCGCCTGCGCGAGCTGCGCGACACCGCGGCGGATCCGGCCAGGGCCCGCAGCTTTCTCATGCGAACGGCGATGATCGAAGGGCTGCGGGCCGCAGCCGCCGTCGACTGAACGCCGTCGCGCCACAGGGACGAACCCCCTCGGGAGGAGCTTTCACCACGACGATCGCAGATGACGGGTCCGGGTCCCGCCGCGCGCGAGAGCACAAGTCGGAGCGGAGCGAGACATGACGACACGACGTGCGCTGCTGAAGTCGCTGGCGGCCGGCGCCCTGGCGGCCGGAGCCGGGGCGGCGGGCCTGCCCCGCGGGGCCCGCGCGGCCGGCTGGCCGGACCGGCCGGTCCGCATCCTGGTGCCGTTCGCGGCGGGCGGCAACACCGACGGGATCGCCCGCCTGCTGGCCGCCCATCTGAGCGAGAAGCTCGGCCAGCAGTTCATCGTCGAGAACCGCACCGGCGCCGGCGGCACCATCGCGGCCGAATCGACGGCGCGCTCGACCCCGGACGGCTACACCCTGATGGTCGCGGCCGTCGCCCAGATGGCGGTGTTCCCGGCGATCAAGAAGACCAACTACGATCCGCTGGCCGACTTCGCCCCGATCAGCAACGTCGCCAGCAATCCGTTCTGCCTGGTGGTCAATCCGGGCTTCCCGGCGAAGACCCTGCCCGAGCTGGTCGCCCACGTGAAGGCCAATCCCGGCAAGCTCGTCTACGCCTCGGGCGGCAACGGCAGCATCAGCCACCTCACCATGGCGATGTTCGTCAGGCGGGCCGGCCTCGAGATGATGCACACGCCCTACCGGGGCGGCGCGCCGGCCGTCGCCGACGTGATCGCCGGCCACGTGCCGATGTATTTCGGCAACCTCTCGGAGGCGCTCCCGCACGCCGGCAGGGCGCTGCGGCCGCTCGCCGTGTCGGGGGCGACGCGCGCCGCCAAGCTGCCGAACGTGCCGACCGTCGCCGAGCAGGGCTATCCGGGCTTCAAGACCGACACCTGGAACGGCCTCCTCGCCCCGGCCGGCACCCCGAAGGAGATCGTCGACCTGCTCGCCCGCGAGGTGCGCCTTGCCCTGAAGGAGACGAAGACGCTGGAGCAGCTCGACGGCTTCGGCGTCGACCCGATCGGCTCCACCCCCGAGGAGTTCAAGGCGACCATCGCGGCCGACCTCGTCCTGTGGCGCGAGGCCGTGAAGGACGCCAACGTGTCGCTGTAGCGGACGCGGGCCGGCGTCACTCCGGCTCGAGCAGGTCGGCGAGCCGGGGATAGAGGGTGGTGAAGTCGTCCCCGGCCCAGCCGAGCGCCATGGCGCGCCGCAGCAGGTCGGCGGTCAGGTGCGTGTAGGGCGCGGGCTCGCCGCGCCGGTCGGCGAAATCGGCCGCCATGGCGAGATCCTTGGCGAGGTTGGAGACGGTCGAGCGGCCGTCGAACCGGCCCGTGAGGACATGGCTCGGGAACCGGACCTCGCTGACGAAGCTGCGGGCGTTGCCGGCGTTGAACACGTCGATGACGCCGGCGAGCTCGAGCCCGGACGTCTCGGCGAGCCGGCAGGCCTCGCTCAGCACCAGGAAATTGGTGTGCACCACCATGTTGTGGAGGAGCTTCAGCGTGTGGCCGGCGCCCGACGGCCCGACCAGCGCGATCTTTCCGGCGAACGCCGCCAGCACCGGGCGGACGCGCTCCAGCACGGCCGCGTCGCCGCCGCACATCAGGGTCAGCGTGCCCGCGTCGGCGCCGGCGGCGCCGCCCGTCATGCCGCAGTCGAGATAGGCGCGGCCGGCCGCCGCCGCCTCCGTGGCGAGCGCCCGTGACGCGGCCGGATCCGAGGTGGTGAGATCGACCAGCACCTGGCCGGGGCGGTCGACCGAGAGAATGCCGTCGGGACCGCGCAGGCTCGCGGCGATCTCCGTCACGGTCGGCACCACGAAGACGATCACGTCGCAGGCCGCCGCCATCGCGCGGCCGGCGGCGAACAGGAGGTCGCGGCAGACCGGAAGGTCGCGCGCGCCCGGCGCCGGATCGAAGGCGGCCGTCAGGAGGCCGGCGCGGGCCAGATTGGCCGCGACGCCCCGGCCCATCTGGCCGAGGCCGACGACACCGACGCTCAGGGTCATGCGAATGTCCGGTGCGGAGAAGGACGCGAGGCGGGGCACCATTCAAGCGCGGCCGCACCCGGCACGCAAGGCGACCCGTACAAATCGGGATGATCGCCCGGACCGATGACGAGCAGTGCCGGCGGAGACCGGTCCTGGCCCAGGAGTTGACGGACACGTACGCCGGCGTGGATCGAGTTGACCCGCGGCCGGGCCCGTGACACAGGGCGGACACGGCCGTCCGCAGCGACGCGCCGACGGAGAGCCCCATGACGGCCCGGCGGGCGGGCAGCGCCGATCTTCCGCTCCACGGCGGCCACGTGCCGCCCTGGCTGGCGAGCCGCATGGCGCGGCTCGGCGCCGTGATCACGCAGGCGATCGTCCACCATTACGGCCGCGACGAGTTTTTGAAGCGCCTCGCGCATCCGTTCTGGTTCCAGTCGTTCGGCGCCGTGATGGGGATGGACTGGCACTCCTCCGGCATCACCACGAGCGTGGTCGGCGCGCTCAAGCGCGGCCTCGGCCCGCTGAGCCGCGAGCTCGGCCTGCACGTGTGCGGCGGCCGCGGCCGGCATTCGCGCAAGACCCCGGGCGAGTTGATCGCCATCGGCGAGCGCACCGGCATCGACGGCGAAGCCCTCGCCACCGCCAGCCGGCTGGTCGCCAAGGTCGACAGCGCCGCCGTGCAGGACGGCTTCGACCTCTATCTGCACGCCTTCGTGGTCACCGACGACGGCCGCTGGGCCGTGGTGCAGCAGGGCATGAACGACGCGCGCCGCCAGGCGCGGCGCTATCACTGGCTCTCCGAGGGGCTCACGGACTTCGTCGACGCGCCCCATGCGGCGATCGATGGGCGGCCGCAGGGCGCCATCGTCAACCTCGCCGACCGCCGCGCCGCCGCCTCGCGCCGCGCCCAGCTCGATCTGCTGTCCGGGCTCGGACCGGACGGCATCGCCCGCGCGCTCGCCCGCATCGACCCGCAGCCGGAGCCGGCACCGCAGCCCGAGGCGCAGCCGGTGCTGCCGCACCTGATCATGCCGGCCCGCCACGACGTGCGGGCCGAGGACGTGGTCGCCCGCCGCCTGCACGGGGCCCTGGCCGCCGCCGCCGAGCGCGGGCCGCAGGACTTTCCCGACCTGCTGCTGACGCCGGGCGTCGGCGCCCGCACGGTGCGGGCGCTCGCCATGGTGGCCGAGGTGGTGCACGGCGCCCCCTGCCGGTTCAGCGACCCGGCCCGCTTCTCGCTCGCCCACGGCGGCAAGGACCGGCATCCCTATCCGGTGCCGATCCGGGTCTACGACGAGACCCTCCGGGTGCTGAAGTCGGCCGTCACCCAGGCGAGGCTCGGCCGTGACGAGGCGCTCGCCGCCCTGCAGCGCCTCGACGCCCAGGCCCGCGCGCTGGAGCGCGACGCCACGGGCCCCGGCGTCGACGCGCTGATCGCCGAGGAGCGCCGCCGCTCGCCCGAGTGGGGCGGGCGCAGCGTGTTCGGCTGGGAGGCCGATCTCACCGGCCGGGGGCAGCCGGCGCGCCCGGATCGTGCTCCCACGGCGGCACCGGGGAAAAGTGCTCGACCAGAAAGTCGATGAAGGCCCGCACCTTGGCGGGCGGGCGGCGGTCGGCCGGATAGGCCGCGTGGACGCCGGCGAGCGGCGTCGGCTCCTCGGCGAGGGCGAGCGGCACCAGAAGGCCGGCCCGGATCTCCCGGGCCACCAGGAAGACCGGCATGTAGACGATGCCTTCGCCGCCCACGGCCGCCGCGACCAGGGCGTCGCCGTTGTTCGCCTTGAGCGTCCCCGAGACCTCGACCGCGTGCCGCCCGTCGCGGCCGAACAGCCAGCGTCCCGGCGCGACCGACTGGCTCAGCGTGTAGCCGAGACAGTTGTGGGCGGCGAGGTCGGCCGCGGTCCGCGGCGTGCCGCGGCGGTCCAGGTAGGAGGGGGCGGCGCAGACGACGATCCGGGCCGAGGCGAGCCGGCGCGCCACCATGGTGGAGCTCTGCATGCGGCCGATGCGCACCACCATGTCCCAGCCCTCCTCGATGAGATCGACGACGCGGTCGTTGAGGCCGAGATCGACGACGAGGTCGGGGTGGCGGCGTGAAAACTCCGGCAGCAGCGGCGCGATCTCGCGGATGCCGAACGAGAACGGCGCGTTGAGGCGCAGCGTGCCGCGCACCTCGACGGTCTCGATCGAGGCGGCGGCGTCGGCCTCCTCCAGCTCGGCGAGGATGCGCTCGACCGATTCGAGATAGCGCCGGCCCGCCTCGGTGAGGGTGAGGCGCCGCGTGGTCCGGTGCAGCAGCCTGGTGCCGAGCCGGGATTCGAGCGCGGCCAGGTGCTTGGTCGCCATGGTCTGCGACATGCCGAGGGCCCGCCCGGCCGCCGACAGGCTGCCCAGCGCCGCCACCCGGGCGAACACCTGCATGCCGGTGACGCGATCGAGCATTTTTCGCCTCCGTGTGCCGCATCCCCGTCATTCCGGGCCGGCGTACTCGGGTCGGCACTCGCGCCGCCCGAGCACAGGCTCCGCGCCGGACCCGGACTCCAGCCCCGATCTCCGTGTCCGCCGCTGGAGTCCGGGTTCGCGCGCACGCGCGCGCCCCGGAATGACTTGCGAGACGGCCGCGCGCCATTTACCTCACACCATCAGTGCGAAATCATATCCATTCCAGGGGAATAATCAAACCGCCGCCGGGATGGCACATTGCCTCCAGCGAAACCGCTCACCCCCACGGAGGCATCCGATGTCCACCCCCCGCACCGAAACGCCGTCGATCGACGCCCGCACCGCCCCCTATGCGGCCCTGCTGCTGCGCGTCGGCCTCGGCGCCATGCTGCTCGCCCACGGGCTGCTGCTGAAGGTCGTCACCTTCGGGGTCGCCGGCACGGCCGGCTATTTTCAGAGCCTCGGCTACCCGGCGGTCTTCGCCTACCTGGTGATCCTCGGCGAGATCGGCGGCGGTCTCGCCCTGATCCTCGGCGTCTGGACCCGCTGGATCGCGCTCCTGATGCTGCCGATCCTGATCGGCGCCACGCTGCAGCACCTCGGCAACGGCTGGGTGTTCTCGGCGAAGGGCGGCGGCTGGGAGTTCCCGGTGTTCTGGATCGTGGCCCTGGTCGTCCAGGCCCTGCTCGGCGACGGCGCCTATGCGTTGCGCCCCGCGTTCCTCACCGGCCGCTCCGCCCGCCTCGGCGCCGCCGTGACCGAAACGCGCTGACCGCGTTACCCCCAAGCCGCACCAGCCCCGGGAGGCCGCCATGGCCGACGTTTCCACCCTGACCAGGATCGAGCCGGCGCTCACGCCGGCGCCGATCGACCCGGGCGTCCGGATCGGTCACGTCCACCTGAAGGTGGCCGATCTCGACCGGGCGCTGGCCTTCTGGTGCGGCGTGCTCGGCTTCGAGCTGATCCAGCGCTACGGCCACCAGGCGGCCTTCGTCTCGGCCGGCGGCTATCACCACCACATCGGCCTCAACACCTGGGAGAGCCGGGGCGGTCCGCCGCCGGCGCGTGGTACCACCGGGCTCTACCACGTGGCCATCCTCTACCCGAGCCGGGCGGCGCTCGCCGACGCGCTGCGCCGCCTCGTCCGGGCCGGGGTGGCGCTCGACGGCGCCAGCGACCACGGGGTCAGCGAGGCGCTCTATCTCCGCGACCCGGACGGCAACGGCGTCGAGCTCTACCGCGACCGCGCCGAAGCCGACTGGCCGCGCACCCCGGACGGCCGCCTCGCCATGGTCACCGGGCCGCTCGACCTCGACGACCTGCTGGGCGAGCCCGCGCCGTGAGCCGGCCGTCCGTCGAACCGAACACAAGCGAAGGAGCATGTCCGTGAGCCAGACCAAGATCGCCGTCGTCGTCGGCAGCCTGCGACGCGATTCGTTCAACAAGACGCTCGCCGCCGCGCTGGCCAAGCTGGCGCCAGCCGACGTCGTCCTCACCCCGGTCGAGATCGGCGACCTGCCGCTCTACGACCAGGACGACGACGGCAACCAGGCCGACAGCGTGAAGCGCCTGAAGGCCGAGATCACCGCCGCCCAGGGCGTGATCTTCGTCACCCCCGAGTACAATCGCTCGGTGCCGGGCGTGCTGAAGAACGCCATCGACCACGCCTCGCGCCCCTACGGCCAGAGCGCCTGGGCCGGCAAGCCGGCCGGCGTCATCGGCGTCTCGGTCGGCGCCATCGGCACGGCCGTGGCCCAGCAGCACCTGCGCACCATCCTGGCCTATCTCGACATGCCGACGCTCGGCCAGCCGGAGGCCTTCATCCAGATGAAGGACGGCCTGTTCGACGCCGACGGCTCGATCGGCGCGGCGAGCCGCGACTTCGTCAAGGGCTGGCTCGACCGCTACCTCGCCTTCGTGAAGACGCACGCCGGCTGAGGCGGCACGCCGCGCGCTCTGGAAAAAAGGACGGGCCGGTGTCGGATCGACGCCGGCCCGTTCGTCTTTCCGGGAGGCGCCGCTGTCCACGGGGGCACGGCCAGCCCGGAGGACGACCATGAAGGTGCAGCCCTATCTGTTCCTCGACGGCCGCTGCGAGGAGGCGATCGCGCATTACCGCACGGTGCTCGGCGCCGAGCCGACGGTCCTGATGCGGTTCGAGGACGGCCCGGACGAGCCGCCACCCGGGACACTGCCGCCCAACTCCGCCGAGAAGGTCATGCATGCGGAGCTGCGCATCGGCGACAGCGTGGTGATGCTGTCGGACGGCAACTGCGCCGGCAGGGCCGCCTTCGAGGGCGTCTCGCTGTCGCTGACCGCCGCCGACGACGCGCAGGCCGAGCGGCTGTTCGCCGCGCTCGCCGACGGCGGCACCGTGCAGATGCCGATCGGCAAGACCTTCTTCGCCTCGCGCTTCGGCATGGTCGCCGACCGCTTCGGCGTGAGCTGGATGATCGTCACGCCGCCGGCGGGGTGAGGCCTCCGCAGCGGCGCGGCCACTCTGATCATACCGCATTCGGCTGATCAGTTCGGTGGTCGTTCCGGGGCGGCGCACTCGGGTCGGCGCTTCGCGCCGCCCGAGCACAGGCTCCGCGCCGAACCCGGAATCCAGCCGAGAGCTCCGAGATTGTCGCTGGAGTCCGGGTTCGCGGCTTCGCCGCGCCCCGGAATGGCCGGCTTCAGCCCTTGGTCTTCGCCGCCAGGTTGATGTTGATGTTCTTCTCCTGGGTGAAGGACAGGAGCTCCTCCAGGCATTCCTCGCGGCCGATGCCGGACTGCTTGTAGCCGCCGAACGGCGCGCCGAGGAAATGCCTGCTGGTGTCGTTGACCCAGATGTAGCCGGCCTCGATCGCCGCCGCGGCGCGGTGCGCGGTGCCGAGATCGTTGGTCCAGATCGAGGCGGTGAGCCCGTATTCCACCGCATTGACCTGGTCCAGCATGGCGGCCTCGTCGGTCCATCGGATCACGCCCACGACCGGCCCGAAGATCTCCTCCTTGAAGATGCGCATCGCCGGCGTCACGTCGGCGAACACGGTCGGCTCGATGTACAGGCCGTTCGCCAGCGCCGGATCGTCCGGCCGGCCGCCGCCGGCGAGGAGGCGCGCGCCTTCGGCCTTGGCGGAGGCGATGTAGTCGAGCACGCGGTCGTACTGAACCTTCGAGACGATGGCGCCCATGGTGGTGGCCGGATCGGTCGGCACCCCGGGCTTCCAGTGGCGGATGCGCACCGCCACGCGCTCCAGCACGGCATCGTAGATGCTCTCGTGCACGAAGGCCCGGCTGGTGGAGCCACAGGACTGGCCGCACCAGGTGAAGTTCATGCCGCCGACCAGGCCGGCCGCCACCGCGTCCGGATCGGCGTCGGCGTAGGCGATCAGCGCGTTCTTGCCGCCGAGCTCGAGCAGCACGCCCTTCAGCGTGTCGGCGGCGGCCCGCATCACGGCGCGGCCCGTGGCGGCGCTGCCGATCAGCGCGATCTTGGCGACGTCCGGGTGGCTCGCGAGCCGCGCGCCGGCGTCGCGTCCGCCCGGCACGAGGTTGAAGACGCCGGGCGGCAGCAGGCCGTCGATCAGCTCGGCCAGCCGCAGCGAGGAGAGCGGCGCCTGCTCGGGCGGCTTCATCACCACGGTGTTGCCGGCGGCGAGCGGCGCCGCCGCCTTGCCGGCGACGAACATGAAGGGATGGTTGAACGGCACGATGCGGCCGACGACGCCGAGCGGCTCGCGCACCGAGAAGTTCACCCGGTCCGGGCCCATCGGGATCGAGTGGCCCTTCATCTCGGTGACGAGCCCGGCGAAGAAGTCGAGCTGCGCGGCCGCGATCGTCGCGTCGGCGATCATCTCCGAGACGGGGTTGCCGCAATCGGCGGCGTCGAGCATCGCCAGCTCGCCGGCATTGTCGCGCAACACCCGCGCGACCTCGCGCAGCATCTTCCCGCGCTCGAGCGGCGGGACGCGGCGCCAGTCCTTGAACGCCTGCTTCGCCGCCGCGACCGCCGCGTCGATGTCCTCGGCCCCGCAGTCCGCGACGGCACCGAGCGACTCGCCCGTGCCGGGGCTGATCTGATCGAGATGCCGGCCGGTCCTCGGCGCATGCCAGGCGCCGCCGTAATAGGCGCCACGCGAAGCGGGCAGCTTCAGCGCGATCGCCGCGAGGGATTTGGGTGCGACGGGTGTGTTCATGGCAATGCCCGAGGTTCTCGTTGCGTCACGCTGTTCCGGAGGAACCGGCCGGAGCGCATGCACCGCACCCGCCCCACCCTCCGCTCAGGCCCGCGCAGGCGGGCATCCAGGTTGTCCGCGCCGTATCGCCCTGGGTCCCCGCCTTCGCGGGGACGAGCGGAACACCGAGCCGGCGTCTCGGCCCCTCTCATTCTCTAGGACGCGACCGGGACGGGCTCGGCGCGCGCCGCCGTGATGGCGGCAGGCGCGACGGCGACGCGGCCGCGGATCAGGTCGGCGGCCCGCTCGGCGATCATGATCACCGGAGCGTTGATGTTGCCGCCGACGAGGTCGGGGAACACGGAGGCGTCGATCACCCGCAGCGACTCGACGCCGATCACCCTGAGCTCCGGATCGACCACCGACGTCTCGTCGTCGGCCGCGCCCATGCGGCAGGAGCCGCACGGATGATGCGCCGTCACGGCGGTGCCGCGCACCACGCGCTCGATGTCGGCGTCGGCGGTGGCGCTCGCGAGCGGGCCGATCTCGCCGGCCGAGAACGCGGCGAGCGGGGCCTGCCGGCCGATGTCGCGGAACAGCGCCACGGCGCGCCGCATGGTCGCCCAGTCCTTGTCGGTGGCGAGCAGGCGCTGGCGGATCAGCGGAGGCGCCGCCGGATCGGCCGAGCGCAGCGCGATCTCGCCGCGGCTCTCCGGCCGCAGCAGCACGATGCGGCACGAGAACGAGTCGGCGAAGCCCGCCTGTCCCGGCCAGTAGGGCGCGGCACCGAGCGGCCCGGCGATGAACAGCATCTGGGTGTCCGGCACGGCGAGCGCCGGATCGGTCCTGGCGAAGGCGGTGAGGCCGCCCGGCAGATCCGCCGCGAAGCCGGTGCCGAGCACCATCGCCCGGCCGATCGCCACGGCGAGGCGGTCGATCCGCATGTGGCGATGCACCGGGCCGGACCCGTGACGGCCGTACATGACCAGCGCGGCGACGTGGTCCTGCAGGTTCCGGCCGACCGCGCGACGGGCCGCCGCCACCGGGATCCCGTGGCGGGCGAGCGCCTCCGGATCGCCGATGCCGGACAGCATCAGGAGCTGCGGCGAGTTGATGGCGCCGCCGCACAGGATCACCTCGCGCGCCGCCCGCACCGTCTCCACGGCGCCGCCCGACGACAGCACGACGCCGGTCGCGCGGCCGTTCTCGATCACCACCCGGTGCGCCAGCGTGTTCACCCGCAGGGCGAGGTTCGGCCGCGACAGCACCGGGCGCAGATAGGCCGAGGCGGTGCTGGCGCGGCGGCCGTTGCGCACGGTCTTCTGCATGCGCGCGACGCCGAACTGCTCGGCGGCGTTGTAGTCGGGATTGTAGGGCAGGCCGGCCCGGCCCGCCGCCTCGACATAGGCGTCGATCAGCGGATCGGCGTAGCGCGAGCGCCGCGTCGTCACCGGCCCGCTGCCGCCCCGGTAGGTGCTCGCCCCCTCCTCCCAGCTCTCCTGCCTGCGGAAATACGGGAGCACGTCGCCGTAGGACCAGCCGGCGGCGCCGCCGGCCGCCCAGCGGTCGTAGTCGCTGCGGTGGCCGCGCACATAGGCCATGGCGTTGACCGAGGACGAGCCGCCGAGCACCTTGCCGCGCATGCATTCCATCGCGCGGTTGCCGGTCGCCGGATCCGGCTCGGTCTCGTAGCCCCAGTCGTGCAGCCGCCGCTGCAGGATGCGGCCCCAGCCGAGCGGCAGATGGATCAGCGGGTCGCGGTCGCGGCCGCCGGCCTCGACGAGCAGCACGCGCACGCCGGCATCCTCGGTGAGCCGGGCGGCGAGCGTGCAGCCCGCCGACCCGGCCCCGACGATCACGTAATCGAACTCCCGGTCGGCCATCGACGCGGTCCGCGGCTCACTTCGGCGCCTTGGCGTCGACCACCGCCTTGAGCTTGGCGAACTCCGCCTTGGCGGCCGGGTTCTGCTCGACGATCTTCGTCCCCAGCGCGACGAAGCCCTGCATCATCCTGAGCTGCTCCTGCTCGGGCAGCTTCAGGATCTCGCCCTTGTTCTCCAGCCACACGGCGTTCGCCTTCTTGACGTTGTCGACGCCCCAGCCGAACGCCTGCTGCTCGGCCTCGCGGCCGGCCGCCCGGATCGCCTCCTGCACGTCCTTGGGCTGCGCCTGGAACCACGCCTCGTTGACCAGATTGACCGAGACGAGGTGCGCGAAGTTGAGGTCGGTGACGTATTTGGCGACGTCGTAATACTTGAAGGCGGTGAGGATCGGCATGCCGGCCAGCACGCCGTCGATGCCGCCGGACTGGAGCTGCGGGATCACCTCGGACAGCGCCAGCGGCACCGGGATGGTACCGATCGACTTCATCGGCTCGATCTGCAGGGGCGACGCGAAGGTGCGCACCTTCATGCCCTTCATCGCCTCGAGGCTCGCGGCCGGCTTCTTGAACAGCACCAGGGTCGGGCTGTTGTAGATGGCGCCGATCACCCGCAGGCCACGGTTCACGAACATGGTCTCGAGGTGGTCGCGATAGGCCGGATCGTGGATCACGGCGTGGACGTGCTCGGGCGAGACGAACAGGCCCGGCACGTCGAAGATCTGGAAGCGCGGATCGAGCGTGGTGACGAAGGACGTCGGCGTGATGAACGACTCGATGGTGCCGAGCGACACGCCCTCCGCCATGCGCGGGATGGCGCCGAGCTGGCTGGCCGGATAGATCTCGGCCTTGACCTTGTCGCCGATGCGCTTCTGCAGCGCCGCGACGAACAGCTTCTGCCACTCGTGCTGCACGTCGTTGATGGTCGCGTTGGCGAGCTTCATCACGGTCTGCGCCGCGGCGGGGCGGACCGCCGCCGGCTGGACGGCGACGGCGGCGAGCAGCGCCGCGGCGAGGGCGAGCAGCGGGCGGCGGGGCAGCGACGGGCGGAGCGACGGCATGGGGGTCTCCGGGGCTAGATGGCGCGAGCGAGAAGGAGCGTGAGGGCCGGCCAGTAGGTGATGATCATCAGGGCCGCGAGCTGCACCAGGGCGAACGGCACGACGCCCCGATAGAGGGTCTCCAGCGGCACGCCGAGCACCGAGCGGGCGACGAACAGGTTCAGCCCGAACGGCGGGGTGAACATGCCGATCGCCACGTTGACGGTCATGACGATTCCGAAATGCACCGTGTCGATGCCGAGCGACTTGACCAGCGGCACCAGCAGCGGCGTCAGCACGACGATCGCCGAGGTCGGGTCGAGGAAGCAGCCGACGACCAGCAGCAGCAGGTTGACCATCATCAGGAACGCCCACGGCGGCAGGTCCAGCGCGGCGAGGCCGGCGGTGAGCGCCCGCGGTGCGCCGTTGACGGTGAGCAGCCAGGCGAACACGGCGGCGGCGGCGACGACGATCAGGATCTGCGCCGTGAGGATCGCCGAGCGGGTGGCGCAGTCGAGCACGTCGGCCCACGACATCTCGCGGTAGACGAAGCGGCCGACCAGGATGCCGTAGACGCAGGCGAAGCCGCCCGCCTCGGTCGGCGAGGACCAGCCGAAATAGATGCCGGCCAGGATGAAGATCGGCATCAGGAGCGCCGGCAGCGCGTCCACCGTGGTGCGCAGGAAGCGGTCGAGCCGGAAGCCGACCCGCGTGCTGCCCGGCATCCGGGCGCCGTGGGCGATCACGTAGGCGCACATCATCCCGGCGATCAGCAGACCCGGCAGCACGCCGCCGGCGAACAGCCGCGGAATCGATTCCTCGGCCGCCGCGCCGTAGAGGATCATCGCGATGCTGGGCGGGATGACGATGTCGATCGAGCCCGAGGTGCTGACCAGGCCGGAGGCGAAGCGCGGCCCGTAGTCGCGGGCGAGGCCGGGATAGAGCGAGCGGCCGATCACCGCGACCGTGGCGGTCGAGGCGCCCGAGATGGCGCCGATCAGCGTGCAGGCCCCGATGGTGGCGACGCCGATGCCGCCCGGCATCCGGCCGACCAGCGCCAGCACCCAGGCGATCAGCCGTTCGGCGATGCCGGCGCGCCCCATCAGCTCGCCGGCGAAGACGAAGAACGGCACCGCCAGCAGCGCGTAGTTCTCCATGCCGCCGTACACGATCTGGTGCAGCGCGACGGGCGGCACGGTCAGCACGCTGGTGAACGACAGCATCGCCCCGATCAGGAACAGGGCGAAGATCGGCGTGCCGATCGCCAGCAGGAAGACCGGGAGGACTCCGAGCGTCCAGATCATGCGCCGAACCCCTGGCGGCGCGCGAGCTCGACCGCGTCGGCCACCACCAGGGCGACCGCGATCAGGGCGGAGCCGCCGAACCCGACCAGCAGCGCGGCGTGCGGGATCGTCATCGGCAGGCCGAGCGCCATGCTGGTCTGGCCCATCGCGGCGACCCGGCCGACGAAGGCGAAGGATTGCACCGCGGCGTAGCCGGCACCGAGCGCGATGGCGGCGTGGTGAACGATGGCGAACACCAGCCGCATGCGCACCGAGGCGCGCAGCGGCAGGAAGTCGAGGGCGATGTGCGAGCGGTCGGCGGTGACGAACAGCGTGCCGATCATCACCATCCACACCATGGCGAAGACCAGGACCTCGTCGGCGCCGATGAAGACGGCGCCGAACACGTAGCGGCCGAGCGCGTTGCAGACGTTGAGGACGACCATGCCGAGCAGCACGAGCCCGAGCAGGCCGCGTCCCGCCCGCGCCACCGCGCGGGCGAGCCAGGCGGCGGGCGGCAGGGTGGTCGGCGTCTCGCGTCCGGTCAGCATCACGCTCTCGTCCACCATGCGGCGCGCTCCTTCTTCGTCGGTCCGGGCCGTCAGGCCGCGCTCACCAGCGTGCTCGGCCTGGCGCCGGTCGCCACCGCGAAGGCCGGCCGCGCGTCGATGGCCGCCTGCCAGCGGGCGAGCGCCGGCAGCTCCGGCCGCTCGATCGGGAAGCCGAGGCAGCGCTTCATGATCGGGCCGAGGGCGATGTCGGCGAGCGTGAAGCGGCCCAGCGCGACGAAGTCGCGGCCGGCGAGATGGCCATCGAGGATCTTCATCGCGGCGACGAGGTCCGCCGCCTGGGTGGCGAAGTCGGCGCTGCGCTCCTCGACCGGCTTCTTGGCGTCCTTGAACACCGCCACATAGGCCGTGTTCACGGTGGCGAGCAGCCAGTCCATCCAGCGCTCCACCTCGGTCTTCTCGGCCGGCGTCGCCCCGGTCAGGCCGGGCGCGTGCAGGGCGGCGAGATAACGCAGGATGGTGTTCGACTCCCAGATCGCCGTGTCGCCGTCGACCAGCGTCGGCACCTTGCTGTTGGGGTTCAGCTTGCGATAGGCGTCCGTGGTGGTGTTGCCGAACTGGCGGCCGTAGTCCTCGCGCACGTAGGAGAGCCCGATCTCCTCCAGGAGGAAGATGACCTTCTGCACGTTCCCCGACGTGCTGCGTCCGAGCAGTCTCAGCATTCCTTGTCCCTCCAGTTCAGCGTCGCAGCGGGTTCGCCGCCTTGACGAATTGCCCGGCGAAAGCCGCCGAGACGTCGATGGGCTGCTTCATCGCGCCCTGGGTGAGCAGGGTCTTCGCGGTCTCCTCCCAGGTCTCCGTCCGCATGGCGCCGATGCCGTTCGCCCGGGTGTCGTCGCTGAAGAAGGACGACGCCAGATCGGCCTCGATCTGCTTGAGCAGGACGTCGCGCTTGGGCGCGTATTCGGGATTGGCCTCGACGACGATGTCGACCGCCTCGGCCGGATTCTCGATCACCGAGCGAAACGCCTCGAGATAGGCGGTGACGAAGCGCTGCACGAGATCGGGCTTCTCGGCGATCATCTTCTCGGAGGTGAGCAGGCCCGAGCCGTAGGCCTTGTAGCCCCAGTCGGAGCCGAGCAGGATCGACAGCGAGCCCGGCCCGCCGGCCTTGGCCTCCAGCTCCGGCACCTCGGCGTCGACGTAGCCCGGCACGGCGTCGACGCGGCCGAGCAGCAGGTAGTTCTCGTAGGGCGGCGACACGGTGGCGCGCTTCACGTCCTCCTCGCTCATGCCGTTGGCGGCGAAGAAGGCGCGGGTGAAGATGTAGGTCGAGCCGCTCGGCTGGACCGCGAAGTTCAGGCCTTTCAGATCCTGCGGCCGGGTCAGCTTGTGCTTCGCGGCGATGGAGATCATCGCCATCGGGCTCTTCTGGTTGACGGCGGCGAGCGCCACCACGGGCACGTTCTGCGAGCGCGCGATGGCGAGCGTCGGCAGGTCGCCGAAGCCGAACTCGGCGTTGCCGTTGCCGATCATCCGCATGGTGTTGGCCGAGCCGGTGCCGCGGCGGATCGCCGTCACCTCGATGCCGTGCTTGGCGAACAGGCCCTTTTTCCGGCCGACGAAGAACATCGCGTGATTGCCGCGGACCACGTAGTCGAGCTGGACGCTCACCTGGTCGGCGGCCGCGGCCGGCGCGAGGCCGCCGCCGGCCACGAGCCCGGCGAGTCCCAGTCCGGCGACGGCGAGCGCGGTGCCGGCGCCTGTGACAAACCTCCTGCGCGACGGGATCGTCATCGTTTCACTCCTTCCGGGTCCGGGGGCCGGCGGTCAGCCGCGGTGCAGCGGATCGAACTTCGACGACCACGGCACCAGCAGCCGCTCGGCGAATTCGAGCGCGTAGTAGAAGGCGAGCCCGAGCACCGAGACGGCGACCAGGGCGGCGAAGACGAGGGCCGTGTCGAGCTGGGTGGAGGAGAGCTGGATGACGTAGCCGAGCCCGGCCGAGGCGCCGGCGAACTCGCCGACGATGGCGCCGATGACGCTGAGCGTCACCGCGACCTTGAGGCCGGCCATCAGGTGCGGCAGCGAGTACGGGATCTGGACGCGGCGGAGGATCTCGCCGCGGCCGGCGCCGACCGAGCGCATCAGCGCGATGAAGCCCGGCTCGACCGACTGCAGGCCGTGCATCATGTCGATCGCCACGGGAAAGAAGGCGATGACGACGATCAGCACCACCTTGGGGGCGAGGTCGTAGCCGAACCACAGGATGAAGATCGGCGCCAGCGCGACCTTCGGTACGGTCTGGAACAGCACGACGAGCGGATAGAGGGCGCGGCCGAAGCGCTCGAACCGCACGATCGCGAGCGCGACCGCGACGCCGACGACGGCGGACAGCACGAAGCCCGTGGCGATCTCGACCGAGGTGACGCGGGCGGCCTGGAGCAGCATCCGGTGGTTCTCGACCAGCGACACTGCGATGGCGGAGGGCGCCGGCAGCACGAAGGACGAGACGTTCATGAGCCGGATCGCCAGCTCCCAGGCGGCCAGCACGGCGAGCAGCAGGGCGAGCGGCGGCAGGACATCGGCGCCCACCGTCCTGAGGCGCCGCGCGAGGGCGCCGCGGGCCGCCGCGCGCGGCCGGAAGGTCGCCTGGTCGAGAACGCTCATCGGTGCTCCCCCGCGTGGCCCTGGATCAGCAGGCGGCGCAGATGCGCCTCCGCCTCGCCGAAGGCGGGAAGGTTGAAGGTCTCCTCGTCGCGATGCGGCGGCAGGTCGATCGGCAGCGTCTCGATGATGCGGGCCGGGCCGGTCGCCATCACGTGCACGTCGCGCGACAGGAACACCGCCTCGTCGATCGAATGAGTGACCAGCACGATGGTCTTGCCGGTGCGCTCCCAGATCTCCAGGAGACCGCGGCTCATCTCCTCGCGCGTGATGGCGTCGAGCGCGCCGAACGGCTCGTCCATCAGCAGCACCTCGGGATCGAGCGCCAGCGCCCGCGCGATGGCGACGCGCTGGCGCATGCCACCGGAGAGCTGCGACGGCAGCTTGCGGGCGGCGCCCTCCAGCTTGACCAGGCGCAGCATCTCGTTCGCCTTGTCGAGGGCGACGTCCTTCGGGGTCGCGCGGCCGCCGACGGTCAGCAGGAAGGCGGCGTTCTCCAGCGCCGTCTTCCACGGCAGCAGCGTCGCCTCCTGGAAGACGAGGCCGATCATGTGGCGCTTCGCCGCCTCGCCGGGCGGCAGGCCGCCGACCGTCATGGTGCCCTCGCTCGGTGCCAGCAGACCGGCCATCACCTTGAGGAGCGTGCTCTTGCCGCAGCCGGACGGGCCGATCAGCGACACGAAGCTGCCGCGCGCGACGTCGATGTCGATGCCGCTGAGCACCCGCTGGACGACCCCGTCGTGGGCGAAGTCGACGCTGATTCCGCGTCCGGCGATGTGGGCCGGCGCCGCGGCGGACGGCGGCGGCTCGGGCTCGGCGACGGACGGCGCGGGGGCGATGGACAGCACGGCTTCGCTCGGCGGTTCGGGGCTTCGGATCGCGCGCCCGACGGGACGCGCGCGGCGTCGCGGCCGCGCCTCAGCGGCGCGGCTTGTAGGCGATGGCGTCCATCTCGATCTTGGTGTTGATGACGGCGCGCGCCTCGACGGTCGTGCGGGCCAGCACGGCGTCCTTGAAGTGCTCGCCGAACACCTTGTTGTAACGGCCGAAGTCGCGAGTGTCCTCGAGATAGGTGGTGACCCGCACGACGTCGGCGAGCGTCGCGCCTTCCGCGGCGAGGATGCGGCGGATCGCCTCGATGGTGCCGGCCGTTTCCTCCTCGATGGTGCCGGACAGCATGTTGCCGTCGGCGTCCTTCGCCACCTGTCCGGAGACGAAGATGAAGTCGCCGGCCCGCACGGCGGGATGGAACGGCAGGTTCGGGTTCTTCTTGCCGATCGCGTAGACGTCGGGCTTCTTGTCGAGCGTCTCGGACATGGTGCTCACCTCGGGACAGCAGCGCGGTTCAGAAAGCGGTCGTCTCGATGATGTCGACGCCGTTCACGCGGTCGACCAGGTAGATCAGCCCGCGGGAGTCGACCGTCACGTCGTTGGAGGACGGCCGGTCGGCGCCCGGCGCCGGCGCGGGCAGGTAGTGCCCGACCTCGCGCGGCCGGAACGGATCGGCGAAGTCGACGATCCGGAGCCCCTGCGCGAACCAGGCGAACGGCACGATCGAGCCGACGAAGCGCTCGGACGGCTGATGGCAGCCGGTCATCGGAGGCTGCGGCCGGCCGTCGATGTCGAGCCCCGGCACCTGGAAGGTGGCGATCGGGGTCGGCAGCCGCTCGTTGGTGATGTCGTAGACCCAGGCGAAGCTCGGGGCCGCCGGCCACAGCTTGGCGACGTCCTCGTCCGCCACCACCATGATGTCGCGGCCGTGCAGCTTCTGGGGGAACCGCAGGCAGGTGTGGGTCGGGTGCGGGAAGCTCGGGCTGGTGTTGGCGTGCGACACCAGCGTCGGCTTCGACATGTCGGAGATGTCGAGAATGAAGAAGCCGTGGTGCCAGTAGCTGACATAGAGCCGGTCGCCGAAGCGCAGCGGGTGATGGCAGCGCGGCGGCACCCAGTCGGCCCACGGATACGTCTCGCCGCCGGTCGTCCACTGGCCCGGGATCCACCAGCGGCCGACCTCGGTCGGCTTCGCCGGATCGATCAGATCCAGGATCATCACGATATTGCCGACATAGCCCTGGACGGTCGGCGAGATGTAGGCGTAGCGGCCGTCGAAGTCGAAGCGGTGGACGCCGCCGCCCATGGTGTCCCAGGTGCCGATCAGCTTCGGCGTCTCCGGGCGGGACACGTCGTAGATGCGCAGGCCGCCGCCGACCTGGTCGGGCGCCGACTTGCCGAACTTCTCCATGTTGACGACCATCACGTCGCCGGCGACCCGCACCTTGTGCGAATGCCAGCCGTCCGGGACGTCGATGGTGGCGAGGTGGCGCGGCTTCGCCGGGTCGGAGACGTCGACGATGGTGGTGCCGCTGGTCGGGCGCTGGTGGCCCACGAACATCGTGGTGCCTTCGACCCAGACCTGCCCGCCACCGGGGCAGTCGATATGCGAGACCAGCGTGGTGTTGGCGTGCGACAGCAAGGGAGCCTCGTTCGTCGGTTCGGCACGGGGGTGCGGCGCCGCGCAGCGCGCGGCGTCGCGCCGAGGTCCTGACGAGATCAGACGAGGCGGACGATGCCGTCGTCCTTGGTCTTGCCCCACTTGCGATAGAGGTCGAGCTTCTTCTGGGTCGGCTCGTCGCTGGCGACGAACAGGAACACCGGGTCCTTGTCGGAGCCGTTGACGTGCTCGCACCAGGTGCCGCCCGGCACCGCCAGCGTGTCGTGCGCGTTCCAGTCGAAGCGCTGGCCGTCGACGATCGAGTGGCCCTTGCCCTCGAACGGCGCGACGAGCAGGTTGGCGGTCTGGCGCAGCGGCAGCGTGCGCTCGCCGGGCCGCAGCATCTGCACGAAGAACGTGATGGTCTTGAACACCGGCTGACCGCTTGTCGGGTCGATGTACTCGACCATCAGGGCCTCGTGGGCGTCGCCGTCCCAGTCCTTGTGACGCTCGAGCAGCTCGCGCATCATGTCCCAGCGATAGACGAACATCGGCGAGGAGAAGCCGGCGCCGCGCTTCTCCTTGCTGGCGAAGCGGGGCATCAGGCCGCCGTAGCCGTAGATGCGCTGCGAGTAGTCGGACGGGAAGCGCTCCGACTGCTGCTTCTTGTGCACCATCACGCCGTTCTCTTCTTCCATGTAGTTGTGGTCGAAGTGGACGGCGTTGAGGGTCTCGACCAGCGGGAAGTCGAGGACCGAGAGATTGAGGGCCTGCTCGCCCCCGACGGTGCCGTGATTGTGCCAGGTGTCGTTGGGGGTGAGCACGAGGTCGCCGGGGCCGAACACGATGTTCTCGCCGTCGACGCCGGTGAAGTTGCCCTTGCCCTTGAGGCCGAACCGCACCGCGCTCGGCGAGTGCTTGTGGGGCGGCATGATCTCGTCGGCGTCGTTGAGCCGGTACGCCGTGTACATGGTGGAGACGGTGGCGCGCTTCGGCGCCAGCCCCGGATTCACCAGCACCAGCGAGCGGCGCTCGGAGTCGTCCATCGTGACCAATTCGACGGCGCGATTGAGGATTGGTTCGATGTCCTCCGCACAGCGCCACAGGAATGGCACCGCCCGCGAGGTCGCCATCAGCTGCTTGATCTCGTCGTTCTGGACGTCCGCGGAGGTCGCCCAGAAGGGGAACATGTTCTTGGCGCCGATCTCGTCGTAGAGCGCCTTCAGCGCGGTGTCGCGGTTGGGGAGACGATGCACGTTCGTCGACATGGAGGACTCCATCGGGGATGCGTCGGCGGAACCAATGACGAAAGGCTAGCAGCAGAGGGTTCTCCGTCAACGGGGGGAATTGGCACCAATCTTCTTTATTGGTCCCAGCTCACGTGATATGCATTGCACACGATGCCGCCGGCGCCTGAAATCACGATCGATTTCCGCGCCGCGGTGCGACGGGCGGCGAACCGGCGCCCGCCGGCGCAGCAGACGGGTGCACCGCACCGTGCAGGGAGCAAACAATATGAGCAGCCTCGATCAGGTGAGATCGCGCCGCGGCGGCGAGGCCGGCAGCCGGGACGTGACGCCCGGTCTGATCGCGGCGCCCGAGGCGCTCGACGCGGCGCACGACTCCTCGCATCTCGCGCTGCAGCGGCTGCGCGAGCTGATCACGTCGGAGCGGTTCGGCCACGACGGCCGGCTGCCGCCGGAGCGCAATCTCGCCGACGAGCTCGGCGTCAGCCGCCGCGCCGTGCGCCAGGCGCTCGGCACGCTTGAGGCGGAGGGCCGCATCATCCGCCAGCAGGGCCGCGGCACCTTCGTGGCCGAGGCGCGGCCGACCGCCTCGGAGCTGGTGCGCGAGCTCTCCAAGCTCACCAATCCGGTCGACACGCTGGAGGCGCGGCTCGCCATCGAGCCGATGCAGGCGCGGCTCGCCGCGCTGCGCGCCACGCCGGGCGACATCGACAAGCTGTTCGAGGCGGCGGAGGCGAGCCGCGTCGCCGCCGATCCGACGTCCTACGAGAAGGCCGACGCGGCGTTCCACCGGCGGGTCGCGGCGGCGACCCGCAACCCGCTGATGATCGCCATCTTCGAGGCCGTGATGGAGACGGCCGCCGACGGCAGCTGGCGGCACGGCCGCGAGACCGCGCACTGCATCAACAACCAGGCCGTCTACGCGACGGCGCACCGGCGCATCGCCAGCGCCATCTCGGCCCGCAACGCGACGCTCGCCGAGGACGCCATGCGGGCGCACTTGACGGCGATCCAGCAGCGGCTCATCGAGTACGCGTTTCCGCGCGCGGCGCTGGGCGACTGAGGAGTCGCCGCCCCGCGCCTGCGGGGAGGGCGATGCGGGACGGGCTGCCGGCGGGCGACGACGCGGCTTCGGCGCGGGCACGCTGCCGCGCCGTCGTCGTCTGTCATCGTCCCGATCCGGCGGTTCTCGACGACGTGCTCGCCGCCGTGACGCCGCAGGTCGCCGGCGTGCTGGTGGTCGCCAACGACGGTGCGACGCCGGCCGGCGCGATGCCGGCCACGGTCGAGGTCCTCGTGCCGGACCGGAATCTCGGGCTCGGCGCCGCCTACAACGCCGCCGCCCGCTGGGCGGACGCGCGCGGCGCGACGCATCTCCTGCTGCTCGACCAGGACAGCGTGCCCGGCCCGGACATGGTGGCGCGGCTGCACGCCGCGATCACGGCGCCTTCCGGCGGGACAGGCCGCGTCGCGGCGGCGGGGCCGCTGTGGCGCGACCGCGCCGGCGGCCGCGACGGGCATTTCGTCCGGCTCGGCCGCCGCCGGTTGACGCGACTCCGGCCGGCGGCGGGCGCCGTGGTCGAGACCGACTTTCTGCTCTCCTCCGGCTCGCTGATCGATCTCGCCGCCGTCGCCGCGGTCGGCCCGTTCGACGCGGCGCTGTTCATCGAGCACGTCGACACCGACTGGAGCCTTCGGGCCCGCGCCGCCGGCTGGCGGCTCCTCGGCGTCGCCGACGCGCGGCTCGACCACGCGCTCGGCCAGGGCCGCTTCCCCGGCCTGCCGGGCCGGCTCGCGCCGACATTGGCGCACTATCCGCCGGAGCGCAGCTACTGGCTGGTCCGCAACAGCGTCGCGCTGTGGCGGCGGCCCTACGCGCCGCCGGAATGGCGGCGCGCCGACCTGCGCCGCACCGCGGGGCTCGTCGCCGCGCATCTGATCTTCGCGCCGCAGCGGCTGTGCCGGCTGCGCCACGTCCTGCGCGGCCTGCGTGACGGCCGCCGGCTCGCCGCCGGCGCGATTGACAACCCGGGAGCGCCCCCCTAGGACGCGCGGCACGTTCTGTTCGGGCCGATGCCCGCCGTTCCGGGCCGGTGCCCGCTCTTTCGGGCCGAGAGGCTGCCGTGCCGTCCTGCGACGTCGTCGTCGTCAACTACAATGCCGGCGCGTTCCTCAAGCAGACGGTCGACGCCGTCCTGGGCACCGCCGCGGTGGCGCGCGTCGTCGTCGTCGACAACGCCTCGGCCGACGACAGCCTGCGGGCGCTGCGCGACGCCGGCGGACGCCTCGCGATCGTGCGCAACGGCCGCAATCTCGGCTTCGCCGCGGCCTGCAACATCGGCATCGGCCGCACCGCCTCCGAGTTCGTCCTGCTGCTCAATCCCGACTGCCGGCCGGAGCCGGGCGCGATCGAGCGGCTGATCGGGATCCTGGCCGACCGGCCCGGCGCCGGCATGAGCGGCCCGCTGCTCCTCAACCCCGACGGCTCCGAGCAGGCCGGCGGCCGCCGCGCCGAGCCGACTCCGGGGCGCTCGCTGGTCGCGGCGCTCGGGCTGGCGCGCCTCGGCGGAAGGGTGCCGGGACTCACCGGCGTCGGCCTGCACCACGCGCCGCTGCCGGCCGGACCGGTCGAGGTCGAGGCGATCTCGGGCGCCTGCATGCTGGTGCGGCGCGACGCGATGCGCAGCGTCGGCCTGATGGACGACCGCTACTTCCTCCACTGCGAGGATCTGGACTGGTGCCTGCGCTTCCGCCGCGGCGGATTTTCGATCGTGTTCACGCCCGAGGCGCGGGTGATCCACCAGAAGGGCGTCAGCAGCCGGCCGCACCCGATCGCCACCGAATGGCACAAGCATCGCGGCATGGCTCGCTTCTATCGCAAGTTCTATCGCAGCCGCTATCCGGCGCCGCTGACCGCGCTGGTCATGGCCGGCATCTGGCTGCGTTTCGGTCTCGTTGCCACGACGCGGCTCGTGCGCCGCCGGAGCTGATCATGACCCCGATCGGCGTCCTCGGGGCGGGCAGCCTGGTGGCCGACGGCCTGCTGCCGCGGCTGCGCGACCGCGGGCCGGTGGTGACGCTGTCGCGCCGCGACGATCCGGGCCGGGCTCCCTCCGAACCGGTGCCGGACTGGGTCAGCCTCGCGCCGATCTGGGGCGTGCCGGAGCTCTTCGGTCGCCTCGAGGCGCACGGCGTCCGCCACATCGTCGCGCTCTCCTCGACCAGCGTGCTGACCAAGGCGTCGGCCGGGGACCCGGGCGAGCAGGCCGTGGCGGCGCGCCTCGCCGCGGGCGAGCAGCGGCTGATCGCCTGGGCCGAACCGCGCGGCATCGCCTGGACGATCCTGCGGCCGACCCTGATCTGGGGCCACGGCCGCGACGGCAATGTCAGCCGCATCGCCGCGATCGTCCGCCGCGTCGGGGCGTTTCCGGTGCTGGGCGAAGCGGCCGGGCGGCGCCAGCCGATCCACGCCGATGACGTCGCGACGGCCTGCCTGGCGGCGCTGGCCGCGCCCGCGGCGGCGGGCCACGTCTACGCGATCACGGGCGGCGAGACGCTGCGCTATCGCGACATGGTGGAGCGGGTGTTCGCGGCGCTCGGCCGGACGCCGCGGATCGTCTCCGTGCCGCTGCCGCTGATCCGCGCCGGCATCGCGCTGGCGCGGTGGCTGCCCGGCGGCGCCGACCTCACGCCCGGAATGGCCGAGCGGATGAACCGCGACCTGGTGTTCGACGCCTCGCCGGCGGCGAACGACTTCGGCTTCGCGGCGCGCGGCTTCGCGCCGCGCGCCGCGGATCTGCTGCCCGGCGTCAGCGATCGACGCCGGAGAACAGCACCGTGACGGGCCCGCCCGGCAGCGGCCCGGCGAGCAGGCCGGCGAGGCCGGCCGTGCCGGTCGCCGAGGCGGCGATCGTCGTGTGCCGCCTGCCGAGATCCCAGGCGCGCGCCACCGCCGGCTCGTCGGCGACCACCACGTCGCCGCCGCTCGCACGAACGCCCTTCAGGATCTCGAGCCAGTCGTAGGTCTCGTCGTCGAGAATGCCGTGGGCGAGGCTGTGCGGCGTCGTCTCCCACGCCCACATGTAGCGGGTGCGATGCTGGGCGGCCGCGGCGAGGTCGGTTCCCGCCGCCTTGCCCTGGGCCCGCGCGAGGGGCGCGCAGCCGGCGGTCTGCACCGCGACGAGGCGCGGCACGCGGGACAGGCGCCCGGCCGCGACGGCGAGGCCGAGCCCCTGCGCCAGCGCACTGGCGAGCGCGCCGCCGCCGACCTGCACGAACAGCGTGCCCGGATCGCCGCCTTCGGATGCGAGCGTCTCGGCGATCTCGAAACCGAGCGTGCGGGCCCCCTCGACCGCGAGGCCGTTGTCCGGCCCCTGCACGCCGAACGGCAGCGCGCCGGCGCGCACCGCGGCGCGGAACGCCGTCACGCAGGGATCGCCCGTCTCGCCGGGCCGGCGGTCGCACACCGTCACGGCGGCGCCGAGATCCTTCAGCCGCGCCACCACGGCGGCGCTGGCGTCGGGGGGAATGAACACGTCGAGCGGCCACTCGGCCGCCCGCGCCACCACGGCGGCGGCCAGCGCCGCGTTGCCGCACGAGGCGATCGCCAGCCTGCGCACCCGCAGGCCGTCGCCGACCGGCAGCCGCGCGGCGTCCAGCACCCGCAGATACAGCATCACGCCCATCAGGTGCCGGGCCTTGTGCGAGCCCGAGACGTTGCCGGTCTCGTTCTTGACGCGCAGCGGGCCGGCGAGGCCGATCGCCTCGGCCAGCGCGTCCTCGCGCGTCATCGGCGTGACCCGGAAGCCGCGGCCGTCGACCGCGATCAGCCGCCGGTCGAGCGCGCCGACGAGATCGGCCCAGGCGTCGTCGGAGAGGCCCGCCGCCCGCGCCAGCCGGTAGGGCGACAGGAGCGCGCGGTAGCGCAGGAACGGATCGTCCTCGCCGCCCGACGAGAACACGGCGACGTCCTCGGGCACCAGCAGGTGATCGACGTCGTCGCCGGCGGCGGCGTTCGGACAGGCGAAGGGCAGCACCGCGTCGATCGCGACGCGCGCGCCGCAGCCGTGACAGACGAAGTGGGGAACGGAGGCGTCGTAGCTCATGTGAGGCAGCCGTGGGTGCGCCGTCATTCCGGGGCGCACCGAAGGTGCGAACCCGGAATCCAGCGGCGAGCTCCGAGGATGTGAGTGGATTCCGGGTTCGGCGCTACGCGCCGCCCCGGAATGACCACGCGAATCACTTCACCTTCGCGCCGCTCTTGGCGTTGAAGGCGCGGATCATCTCGTCCCAGGCCGGGACCATCTCCAGGAGTCCGTCCCAGAAGGACTGCCTGGCGCGCACCGTGAACTCCTCGAGCGACACGCCCTGCTGCTCCACCCAGGTGAAGTAGCCGAGGTTGAAGATGCGCTTGCGGTCGACATGGGTGAGCTCGATCAGGTGATCGGTGGCGATGCCGCCGAGCACGCGGCCGAACGTCTCGCCGGCGGCGACCTGATCGAAGCGGTTGCCGAAGTACTTCGGCATCGCCTTGACGATCTCGCTGCCGTACATGGCGGAGCCGTCGGTCGCCACCGTCATGATCACGTCGTCGGAGCCGAGGTCCCAGTACTTGGCGGCCTTGATGGCGGCCAGCAGGTTGCACAGGCCGGACAGGCCGAAATGCGGAAGCTGCGCCACCAGGGCGGGATCGATGCCGCGGCGCTCGACCAGGTACTTGCGGCCCTCGTCGGTGTTGAACAGCACGAACAGCGTGTCGGTCGAATGGTCCGAGATGCCGACCACCATGTCGGTGTTCATCACGTTGTGGATGAACGGCACGTGCTTGTCGCCGATGCCCTGGATGTTGTGCTCGCCGAAGCCGTTGTAGAGCAGCGTCGGGCACTCCTCCGCCTCGACGGCGACGATCTTGGTGCCGTACGCCTTCTTCAGGTGATCACCGGCCGCCAGCGTGCCGGCCGAGCCGGTCGCCGAGACATAGGCGGCGAGCTTCGCCGTCCTGCTGCCCTTGGTGACGGTCTCGAACACCTTGGCGAGCGCGGCGCCCGTGCAGGTGCGGTGGACGACGTAGTTCCCGAACTCGCAGAACTGGTTGAAGATGATGTTGTCGGGATCGCGGTCGAGCGCCGCGCAGGCGTCGTAGATCTCCTTGACGTTGCTCTCCGAGCCCGGCGTCCGGATGATGTCGGACGGGTCTGTGACCCAGCGGTCGAGCCAGTCGAACCGCTCCTTGCTCATGTTCTCGGGCAGCACCGCGACGCCGCGGCAGCCGAGGATGCGCGAGATGGCGACGCCGCCGCGGCAGTAGTTGCCGGTCGACGGCCAGATGGCGCGGTGGTGCGTCGGGTCGAACTGGCCGGTGACGACGCGCGGCACCAGGCAGCCATAGGCGGCCAGCACCTTGTGGGCGGCGATCATCGGGAAGCGGTCGCCGACCGCCAGCACGATGCGGGCCTTCACGCCGGTCAGCTCGCTCGGCAGCTCGACATAGCCGGGGACGTCGACCAGCTCCCGGCGCGCCGCGTCGTTCCACCAGTGCACCCGGAACAGGTTCAGCGGGTGCGGCGAGTCGGGATCGACGTCCTTCAGCCTGCCGCGGATCGCCGGATCGATGGTGGTCGGGTTCGCCAGCTCGGCGATCGTCGGCAGCACCACGTTCGCTTCGCGGAAGCGCGCGTTCGTCCGCGCGTAAACCTCGGTGTCGACGACCGTCCGCTCGAGTCCAAGCCGCGCCATGATGTCCTTCCGTCAGGTGATGAGTTGTTTCGTTGCGACCCGGATCGATCCGCCCTCGTCCCGAGGTGCGACCGAAGCGAGCCTCGAAGGGCGGGGGAGGCTCGGACGAGTCATTGCCGAGCCGTCCTTATCATACATTCCTCAGCCGGTCCCACAGGCGCGCCGCCTCGGCCCGTGCCGCCGCCGAGAAGGCGGCCGGATCGCCGCCGACGAGATGGCCGTCGAGCACAACCGGACGTCCTGCGACGACCACGTGCTCGACCGCGCCGTCGCGCCGCACCACCACGTCGCCGGCGGCGCCCACCGCCAGCGGCTCGGGATGCAGACCGAAACGCTCGGCCATCAGGGCATGGCCGGCCGCGAGCCGGGTCGCGGCCCGCGGTCCGGCGGCGGCCGCGTCGCCGTTCTCCTGCGCGAGACGGGCGAGCGCCGCCTGCTCCTCGGCCATGTCGGGGTTCCAGCCGTCGACGCCGAGCGCCACGGTCGGCACCTGCGACAGGTTGCCGGCATAACCCACCCGATTGCCTTCGTTGGAGCGCGGGTTCTGCACGAACCAGGCGCCGTTGCGGGCGGCGAGCCGCACCTGCGCGGCGTCGAGATGCACGCCGTGGGCGAGCAACGAGCCCGGCACCAGCGCGCCCAGCGCGATCAGCCGCTCCAGCGGTCCCGCGAATCCGCGGCGCTTCGCGTCGTCGACGTCGGCCACGTCCTCGGCGACGTGGACGTGCACGGCGGTGCCGAGGCTCCGGGCGAGATCGCCGGCCGCGGCGATGGTCTCGTCCGACACCGTGAAGCTCGCGTGCAGGCCGACCATGCCCCGGATCAGCGGCGACGGCACCACGGTACGGTTCTCGGCGAGCCCGCGAAGCGCCTCGTCACGGCCGAAGTTGCGCTCGGTGGCGCCGAAGCACAGCACCGCGCGCATGCCGAGGCCGGTACAGACGTCGCTCAGGATCGCGAGCGAGCCCTCGATCAGGTTGGGCGACTCGTGGTGGTCGATCAGCGTCGTGGTGCCGGCGAGCAGCGCCTTGGCGACGTAGTCGCGGGCGCCGGCCCGCAGCGTCTCGGCGTCGATGGCGCGGTCGAGCCGCCACCACACGCGCTCGAGAATCTGGATGAAGGTCTCGGGCGCCGGCTCCGGCTTCGGCATGCCGTAGGGCGCCAGCGCGCTGTAGATGTGGGTGTGGGCGCAGACGTTGCCGGGACCGATCTCGCCCTCCGCACAGGACAGCACCGGCGCGTCGGCCGGTGCCTCGCGTGCCACGACGCCGTCGACGATGGCGACGCGCCGTCCGTTCTTGTCGGGCCCGACGACGAGGGCTGAAGACGACATGACTCACACTCCGGTCATTCCGGGCCGGCGCACAGCGCCGGACCCGGAATCCAGCCACGCGACACCGAGTCTGCCGCTGGATTCCGGGTTCGCGCCTTCGGCGCGCCCCGGAATGACGGAAGACCTACGCAAGGCAAGCATCCCGCCCTCAATGCCACTCGCTGCGGTCGCCGGGGATGCGGCCGACATTGATGGCCCTGGCGGCCGGCGACTCCTTCATCGGCAGGCGCATGTGGCGGGTGCCGTCGAACATCGCGAGCGCGCCGGCGACCGCGCCGGCGGTCGGCACCAGGCCGATCTCGCCGACGCCCTTGGCGCCGAACGGGCCTTCCGGCTCCGGCACCTCGACCAGCGTGACCTCGACCTTCGGCATGTGCTGGGCGCGCAGCACGCCGATCTCGCGCAGCTTCGCCGTCACCGGCATCCCGTCCTTGCACGGAAGCTCCTCGGTGAGGGCGTAGCCGAGGCCCATGTGGACGGCGCCTTCGATCTGGGCCGAGCACTGCTGCGGATTGAGGGCGCGGCCGACGTCGTGCGCCGCATAGACCTTGTCCACGGCGCCCTTCTCGTCCAGCACCACCACCTGGGTGGCCCAGCCGAACGTCGTGTGGGTCTTGATCCGGCCGTTCTTGGTCTCGCCCGGCGCCGTGGTGTCGTCGATCACGGTCGTGCCCTCGTAGACGCGGCCGGCGAGATCGTCGAGCGACAGGCCCCTGGCGAGGTCGGCCCGCAGCTTCTCCGCGGCGTCGATGACGGCACGGCCGGCGAGCAGCGTCGCGCGCGAGCCGGTCGTCTGGCCGGCGCCGAGCTCGAAGCGGGTGTTGACCTGCGGCCGGAAGATCTCGGCCGGAAGATGCGTCACCTCGACGGCGCACTGCGTCAGGATGGTGAGGAGCCCCTGCCCCATCTCGGTGAAGCCGGTGTGCAGGTCGACGGTGCCGTCCGGCTGCACGACGAGGCGCGCATGGCCGCGCTCGATCGCGCCGTTGCCGAGACCGGAGTTCTTCAGCGCGCAGGCGATGCCGACGGCGCGGCCGGCCTGCTTCGCCGCGTAGTAAGCGTCCTTGACGGCGGCGAGCGTCGGCTCGACGCCCACCGGCTTGTCGAGGATCTGGCCGGTCGTGTAGGCGTCGCCGGTGCGCAGGATGTTGCGCCAGCGCATCTCGAAGCCGTCGAGCCCGACCTTGGCGGCCAGCAGGTCGAGGCAGCCCTCGATCGCGAAGCTGGTCTGGTTGACGCCGAAGCCGCGCATCGCGCCGCAGGGCGGGTTGTTGGTGTAGGCGGCGGTCGATTCGATGTGGATGGCCGGGACCTTGTAGGGACCGACCGCGTGGCCCGCGGCGCGCTCCAGCACCTTGCCGCCGACCGACGCGTAGGCGCCCGAGTCGCCCATGATCGACACCTTCGCGCCGGTGAGATGCCCCTCGGCATCGCAGCCGACCGTGTAGGTCATGGTGAGCGGATGGCGCTTGGGATGCATGCGCACCGATTCGTCGCGGGTCAGCGTCACCCGCACGGGCCGGCCGGTCATGCGCGCGAGCAGCGCGGTCTGCGCCTGGATGGTCATGTCCTCGCGGCCGCCGAAGGCGCCGCCGTTCGGCATCAGCTCGACGAACAGCTTCTCTTCCGGCTCGCCCAGCACGGTCGACACCTGGCGGCGGTCGTCGAAGATGCCCTGGCCCTGGCTGTAGAGATGCAGGCGGCCGTCCGGCAGCGGCACGGCGAGCGCCGCCTCGGTCTCCAGGAACAGATGCTCGATGCGCTGGGTCTGCCAGGTGCCGGTGACGACGTGGGTCGAGCCCTTCAGGGCCGCGTCGGCGTCGCCCTTCACGATCCTGGTCACCTGCAGGACGTTGGCGTGATTCGGATTGACCTGCGGGGCGCCGGGCTTCACCGACTCGAACGGATCGAGCACCGGCGGCAGCGGCTCGTACTCGACCTCGACGAGCGCGGCCGCCTCGCGGGCGATGCGGGCCGTGTCGGCCGCCACCGCGGCGACCACGTCGCCGACGCAGCGGACCTCCTCGCCCTCGGCGACGAACACGGGCCAGTCCGGATAGATGAGGCCGACCCAGCGGCTGCCGGGCACGTCGGCCGCGGTCGCCACCGCGTGGACACCGGGCAGCGCCAGCGCCTTCGACGTGTCGATCCGCTTCACCCGGGCGCGGGCGTGGGGCGACAGCACGACGACGCCGTGCAGCATGCCGGGCGCGTCGATGTCGGCGACGAACGGCCGGCGGCCGAGCGCGAGATCGGCGCCCTGCCAGCGCTGCAGCGCCTCGCCGACGCCGCCGTTCTCGACCACGGGCGGCAGCGCGCCGCCGCGCTTGGCCTTGTGGATCAGCTCGACCGCGTCGAGGATCTTCACATAGCCGGTGCAGCGGCAGAGATGGCCGTCGAGCGCCTTGGCGATCTCGTCGCGGGTGAAGTCGCGGTCCTGGTCGGTGAGATACTTGATGCGCAGCACCAGGCCGGGGGTGCAGTAGCCGCACTGCAGGCCGGCGGTCGCCTGGAAGGCGTCGGCGTAGAGCTTGCGCTCGTTGTCGGAGACGCCTTCCAGCGTCAGGATCGAGCGCCCCTCGATCTGCGACACCTTGATCGAGCAGGTCACCTTGGGCTGGTTCTCGATCAGCACCAGGCAGCAGCCACATTCCTTCTGGGGCGCGCAGCCGGGCTTGATCGACTTGATCTTGAAGTGCTCGCGCAGCACGTCGAGCAGCGGCTCGTCGGGCAGCGTGTCGATCTCGACCGGCTGCCCGTTCAGGCGGAAGCGGACTGTTTTGGTCATTCTGGCGCTTCTCCTCAGAAACCGAAATCGCCGAAGACGTCGTGCAGCTGCTCGCTGCGCCGCAGCTTCGCCTGCGCGGTCTCGCCCAGGGCGAGCGCGACCTCGGCGCACAGATGGTTGAGCAGGCTCAGCGGCGCCACGTAGGAATCGAACAGGCTGGCGCCGCGGCTCAGACAGCGGAACGTGACGGTCGCCTCGGCGGCGACGTCGCCGAGCGACGGATCGGTGAGCAGGACGACGTCGGCCCCGGCCGAGCGGGCGACGCGCAGGATCTTCGCCAGCACCGGGGGTCGGCGGCGGAAGCCGAGCATCAGCACGGCGTCGCCGGCGCCGAGCGCCGACAGGTCCTCGGCGAGCGTCTGGCCGGGCAGCGGCAGCAGCCGCACGTCGGGCTTCACCTGCACCAGCAGCTCGCGGGCATAGAGGGCCAGGGCGTGGCTGTTGCGGAAGCCGACCACCCAGATGCGCGGCGCCTTGGCCAGCACGCCGACGGCCCGCTCGGCATGCTCGGGCGCGATGCCCTTCAGGGTCAGGGTCAGGCAGGCGAGGTCGTGCTCGAGATGGCGGCCGAGCGTGCCGGGCACGGCGGCGTCGCGCAGCTCGGCGAGCGGCGAGCCGGCGACCGCCCCGGCGCGCGCCTGCTGGCGCAGGTCCTGGTAGTCGGCATAGCCGAGCCGCCGCACCAGGCGGGTGGCCGTGGCCTTGGACACCCCGGCGCGCTCGGCCAGCTCGGTCGCCGAATAGGCCGGCAGCTCGTCGCCCAGATCGAGCAACACGTCGGCGATC
Organism: Rhodoplanes tepidamans; assembly: GCF_030813915.1. Lineage (GTDB taxonomy): Bacteria > Pseudomonadota > Alphaproteobacteria > Rhizobiales > Xanthobacteraceae > Rhodoplanes > Rhodoplanes tepidamans. Next base: position 6,270 of record NZ_JAUSUJ010000026.1, on the reverse strand, counting down.
TTTCGCTCGCCGGCGGGAAGGCGCTCGTAATGGGCGCGGATCGCTTGGTCCAACGGCTGCACCATGCATGGGAGAGAAACACAAATTTCATCTAGACGCAAATACGAAATTCGTGTTTCATGTGCGGGAACCGGCCGGATATACGCCGCCCCTGCCCGCCACGGCATCCGGACCGTCACGAGGTTTTCGCTCCGTACGGAGTCGTGCGGATCAGGAGGCCAGGCGGGCGCAGGGCCTGTCGCCGAGGGGGCGGCCGGCCGGGAATGCAAGGGATGCATTCCCGTCAGGATTGGAGATGCCGATGTCGAAACTCGATGGCCGCGTGGCCGAACTCGCCGAAAAGTACCATCCGCTGGCGATCGAGATCCTGAAGGAAGCCATCCGGATCCCGGCCGACTATGTCGACCGTCCGGTCGAGCAGGGCGGCGACCCGCGCTGCGGCACCTCGAATCACGAGTTCCCGCGCCTCGACTTTCTGCGCCGGAAGATCATCGAGATCGGTGCCGTGCGCGATGCGAAGGACGTCGACTTCGACGCGTTCGGCAACCTCGTGTGGGTGGTCAGCGATCCGAGCGACGGCATCCCGGCCGGCAGCAAGAAGGTCATCTATCTCGACGGCCACACCGACACGGTGAAGCCGCTGCGCGACGTGTGGCTGGCCAAGACCAACGGCGGCGTCGACGTCTACGACGGCCTGCTCGACCGCTCGAAGATCACCAAGGCGATGCTGGAGAAGGAGCTCGGCTGGGTGCCGCCGGAAACCGAGTGGGATCATCTCCTGTTCGGCCGCGGCTCGGCCGACCAGCTCGGCGGCGTGATCTCGCAGATCGTCGCCTCCAAGATCCTGCTCGAGCTGGCGCCCGAAGGGGCCCTGAAGGGCGTGATCGTGCGCTCCTACGCGACCGTCTGCGAGGAGGACAACGACGGCGCCGGCCCGATGTACGTGATGCGCAACGTGCTGCCGGGCGCCGCGCCTGAGCTGGTCCCCGACGTCGTCATCCTCACCGACTCGACCGGCGACGCCAACAAGGGCGCGCTCGGCATCTATCGCGGCCAGCGCGGCCGCATGCAGATCGAGGTGACGGTGACGGGCCGCTCGTCGCACGGCTCGATGCCGTGGATGGGCCTCAACCCGCTCGAATACGGCGCCGCCATCCTCAAGGAGGCGGCCGAGAAGTACGAGAAGCGCGAGGGCTTCCTCGACAACGCGTTCCTCGGCCACGGCACCCGCACCGCCTCGTGGGCGACGCTCGACACGCCGAGCGATTGCGCCGTGCCGGCCCGCTTCACCTTCCGGTTCGATCGCCGTCTCACCATCGGCGAGACGCCCGAGCAGTCGGTGAAGGACGTCGAGGCGCTGTCGTCGGTCGCCGCGGCGCGCGCCGCCGGCCTCGAGGTCTCGGTCGGCATCCCGGTCTATCCGGATGCGAGCTGGAAGGGCTACGTGCTCAACAACGACCAGATCTATCTCGGCTGGGTGACGCCGGAGGATCATCCCGCCATCACGGCGGCCGTGACCGCCTACAAGGGCGTCGTCAGCCCGCACGTGAACGGCGTCAGCGGCACCGGCGGATTCATCCCGAAGGAGCCGCGCGTCGACCGCTGGATCTTCTCGACCGACGGCGTCGGCTATCCGGTGCCCAAGGACGACACCTCGATCCCGGTCGGCGAGGCCAAGAAGTGGGTCGTGTCGGGCGCCTACAAGCACCCGGCGATGTTCGGCTTCGCGCCCGGCATCGAGCAGAACACCCACAAGATCGCCGAATGCGTCGACATCCGCGAGGTGCGCCACTGCATCGCCTTCCTGGCGCGCTTCCCCAGCGTGTTCGCCGGCAACGCCTGACGACAGGACCGGAGGGAGCGACTTTCGGTGAACACCGCTCGTCCCCGCGAGGACGCCTCGTTCACCTCTCCCCGGCGGGGGGAGAGGGTGACGGGGCCGCGACGACGCTGCGCGCCGAACCGGACCGCCGTGAGTCGAGCCCCCGCATCGAGAGCCGCTCCGGCTCCGGACTGAAAAGGCGGGGTTTCGGCCCCGCCGCCTCCGCTTCGAGCAGAATCCCTGCCCCGTTTCAAACACTCCAAGGACCACGCCCATGCCCAGCGCCGCCCTCGAGAAAGAGCTCGCCGCCTTCAAGGCCCTGAAGACCGACCTGTTCCACAAGGACTTCCTGATCACCTGGGATCATCCGCTCGACGAGATCAAGGCGATCCTGACGCTGGCCGAGGCGCTCAAGCAGCTCCACCAGGAGGGCATCTCCTACCGGGCCTTCGAGTCCGGCCTCGCCATCTCGATCTTCCGCGACAACTCGACCCGCACCCGCTTCTCGTTCGCGGCCGCGGCGAGCGCGCTCGGCTTCACGCTGTCCGAGCTCGACGAGGAGAAGAGCCAGATCGCCCACGGCGAGACCGTGCGCGAGACCGCCAACATGATCTCGTTCATGGCGGAGGCGATCGGCATCCGCGACGACATGTTCCTCGGCGAGGGCAACAAGTACATGCGCGAGGTCGGCGACGCGCTGACCGAGGGCACCCAGAAGGGCGTGCTGCACCGCCGCCCGAGCGTCATCAACCTGCAGTGCGACGTCGACCATCCGACCCAGGCGCTCGCCGATCTCGCCTGGCTGAAGAAGCACTTCGGCGGGCTGGAGAACCTGCGCGGCAAGAAGATCGCGATGACCTGGGCCTACAGCCCGAGCTACGGCAAGCCGCTGTCGGTGCCGCAGGGCGTCATCGGCCTGATGAGCCGCTTCGGCATGCAGGTGAGCCTCGCCCATCCGGAGGGCTACGGCCTGATCCCGGACGTGATCGACGTCGCGCGCAGGCAGGCGGCCGAGACCGGCGGCTCGTTCGAGGTGGTCAACAGCATGGAAGCGGCGTTCGAGAACGCCGACATCGTCTATCCGAAGTCGTGGGCGCCCTATCAGGTGATGCAGCGCCGGACCGAGCTCCTGAAGGTCTCCGACAAGGACGGCCTCAAGGCGCTGGAAAAGGAGTGCCTCGCCAACAACGCCAAGTTCCAGAACTGGGAATGCGACCGGGCCAAGATGAACCTCACCCGGAACAAGTCGGCGCTCTACATGCACTGCCTGCCGGCCGACATCACCGACGTGAGCTGCAAGGCCGGCGAGGTGAGCGCCGAGGTGTTCGAGCAGTACCGCATCCCGACCTACAACGAGGCGAGCTACAAGCCGTTCGTGATCAGCGCGCTGATGTTCCTCACCCGCCTGCGCGATCCCTCCGCCAGGCTGGAGGAGATCGTCCGCCGCGCCAAGCCGCTGAGCCTCTGAGGCGGGGCGGCGACCATCACCGTGTCTCGGTCAATCCGGGCCGGCGCGACGCGCCGGACCCGGAATCCAGCCGGGACTTCGGGAATCGTGGTTGGATTCCGGGTTCGCACCTGCGGTGCGCCCCGGAATGACGTGGAACTGACTCGCCGGCGTCGCTGACAGCCGGCCAAAGAGTCTCCACCGGGAGGGGGCTTCCATGTCGAAGAGCAAGACCGTCGTGGTGGCGCTCGGCGGCAACTCGTTCATTGCCGACGAGACCCATCAGTCCGTTCCGGACCAGTACCGGGCGGCCGAGAAGGCCTGCGCCGAGATCGTGCGGCTGCTGCGCGATCCCGCGCTGCGGCTCGTGGTGACGCACGGCAACGGGCCGCAGGTCGGCTTCATCCTGCGCCGCTCGGAGCTGGCCGCATCCGCCCTGCACCAGGTGCCGCTCGATTCCTGCGTCGCCGACACGCAGGGGGCGCTCGGCTACCAGCTCGAGCTGGCGCTGCGCAACGAGATGCGCCGGCACGGCGTCAGCCGCCCGCCGGCCGCGCTGGTGACGCTGGTGCTGGTCGACCGCGACGATCCCGCGTTCCGGAAACCGACCAAGCCGATCGGCTCCTTCCTCACCCGCGAGCGGGCCGAGAAGCATCGTCTCGAGGACGGCTGGGACGTGGTCGAGGACGCCGGCCGCGGCTGGCGGCGTGTGGTCGCCTCGCCGGAGCCCAAGGCGATCCTCGACCTCGACGCGGTGAAGCGCCTGCTCGACGCCGGCTTCGTCGTGGTCGCGGCGGGCGGCGGCGGCATCGCCGTGATCGAGGACCAGGACGGCACGCTCGCCGGCGCCTCGGCCGTGGTCGACAAGGACCTCGCCTCCAGCCTGCTCGCCCGCCAGCTCGGCGCCGAGATGCTGGTGATCACCACGGGCGTCGAGAAAGTCTGCCTCGACTTCGGCAAGCCGAGCCAGCGCACCCTCGACACGATGACGCTCGCCGAGGCGCGACGCTACATGGCCGAGGGGCACTTCAAGCCCGGCAGCATGCTGCCCAAGGTCGAGGCCTGCGTGGGGTTCCTGGAGGGCGGCGGGCGCGAGGCGGTGATCACCGATCCGGCCCACATGGCGGCCGCGATCGAAGGCCGGGCGGGAACGCGCGTCGTCGCGTGACCCGCCCGTCGCCGGCGGGCCGAAGGCCGCCGCGGCCGGAGCCAAGGCGCGCGTCCGGAGTTATGCTCCAATGCGAAACGCGCACAGCGCGGCTCCGGCGATTTCGGTAGAACCGGGATCGCCGGGCCGCCTCGCGTCGCCTGCGCGCAGCTCCTGCGACGAGGATGACCGATGCCTCACCCCGCCTTCACGCCCGGCGCCGTCGCCGTGATCACCGGCGGCGCGTCGGGCATCGGGCTCGCGGCCGCCAAGGAGTTCGCCCGGCGCGGCCTCACCGTGGTGATCGCCGACGTGGACGGCGTGCATCTCGCCGGGGCGGCCGCGGCCGTGAAGGCCGAGACGCCGGACGCGTCGGTGGCCGTGCGGGTGACCGACGTCAGCCGGCGGGACGATCTCGAAGCGCTGGAGGCGATGGTCCGCGAGACCTTCGGCGGCACCGACGTGCTGATGAACAACGCCGGCGTGCAGCCCGGCAGCCACATGTTCGCGCCGCAGGCGAACTGGGAGCGCGTGCTCGGCGTCAATCTGTGGGGCGTGATCCACGGCTGCCACGTCTTCGTGCCGCAGATGATCGCGCGGGGGCGGCCGGGCCTGGTCGTCAACACCGGCTCGAAGCAGGGCATCACCACGCCGCCCGGGGATCCCGCCTACAACGTGTCGAAGGCCGGGGTGAAGACCTTCACCGAGCTGCTGGCGCACGAGCTGCGCACCACGCCGAACTGCGCCCTGACGGCGCATCTGCTGATCCCGGGATTCGTGTTCACGGCGCTGACCGCGCGCGGCCGCACCCGGAAGCCGGCCGGCGCGTGGACGCCGGAGCAGACCGTCGACGCGATGATGGCCCACCTCGAGCGCGGCGACTTCTACATCCTGTGCCCCGACAACGAGGTGACCCGCACGCTCGACGAGCGGCGGATCCTGTGGGCGGCCGGCGATCTCGTCGAGAACCGCCCGGCGCTGTCGCGCTGGCACCCCGACTACGCCGAGGCGTTCGCCGCCTTCGTCAAGGCCGGCGATAAGGACTCCGGCGAGAAGAAGTAGAGCGGGCGTCGACGGGTTCGGCCGTCGCCGCGCCGTCGGGATCGTCCGACCGCCCCTCCTGTGCTGTTGGCGGCAGCCGTGAACCGCCGTCATCCCGAGATGCCGGGGCGAAGCGCGGGCCTCGAAGCGCGACGGTGAGCGTCATTGCTGGACGCCTTTTGGTCGAGCCGTATCGCAGGCACGGCCGGCCTCGCCCCCGGCCTTTCTGGTCCGTCGCCGGTCGGGCTTCCGCGTGGCCGCTCGGCCGGGCGAGGGTCTTCTTCGTACGAGCCTATCGCCTCCCTATCGCCTCGAGCGTGCTCCGGAGGCGGCCGGATTTCGCCGGCGCTGGTCGCCCGAGCGGGGGGCGGTCCGGTGGGGGGGCGCGGCGTGGCTTGTCCGCGGCTTGTGGGACGCATGCCAAAACGCCCGCTGCGGGGGTCCGCGGCGGGCGTTTTTGGATTGTCTGTGAACGTGGAGAGTTGGTCCGTTCTTGGCAGGCCTGGCAGCGACCTACTCTTCCGAGCCTTGAGACTCAGTACCATCGGCGCTGGGGAGTTTTACGGCCGAGTTCGGGATGGGATCGGGTACAGGCTCCCCGCTGGAACCACCAGGCCGGCCAAGAACGGTGAAGCAAGCTGGGAGCGTAGCGATCATCCCCGCGAAGGCGGGGACCGAGCGCGACAGCTCTCTGGTCTTTCTTTCGATCGCAGTCCTTTCCCGCGGTGAGCGGGGCGGACGGGCATTGAGTAATGAGAGCGATCAAGCCGATCGAGCGATTAGTACCGGTAAGCTCAACGCATTGCTGCGCTT
>NZ_JAUSUJ010000025.1 GCF_030813915.1 Rhodoplanes tepidamans | reverse complement strand
GAGGCGGCGCGGGCCGGCGAGGCCGGCAAGGGCTTCGCCGTGGTCGCCTCCGAGGTGAAGAACCTGGCCGGCCAGACCGCCAAGGCGACCGAGGATATCTCCAGCCAGGTCGGCGCCATCCAGGAGGTCGCCGACCAGGCGCTCGCCGCCATGCGGCGCATCGGCACCACCATCGCCGAGGTGTCGACCGTGGCGAGCTCGATCGCCGCCGCCGTCGAGGAGCAGGGTGCGGCGACCGCCGAGATCACCCGCAACACCCAGGAAGCGGCCCGGCGCACCCAGAACGTCACCGACAACATCGCCGGCGTGCGGGCCTGCGCCGACCAGACCGGCACGGCCGCCGGCGGCGTCGAGTCGAGCGCTGCCGTGCTGACCGTGGAGGCCGCGCGGCTGCGCAACGAGGTCGACAGCTTTCTGGAGAAGATCCGCGCCGCCTGAGCGGCGCGCAGGTCGTGGATCCCTCGTCAGGAAAGCCGGCGGTCGCGAGGCCGCCGGCTCTTTTGTCGCTCCCGGCGCCACCGTTCGGATCCTGGACGGCGAGGAAGAGGAGGCATCGCGTTACCACCCTTAAAAGTTGCTAAACGGAGACTTAATCACGAGTGATTAGAACCAGCTCGTTGCTGTCCAGTGAGCGGATGAAATGTTTCGCACCTTGTCCTCGAACGTTCTTCTCAAGTCCGTCATCGTCGTGATGGCGACCACCATCGTCCTGGTGCTCGGATCGGGTGCCTGGACGGCCTGGCAGACCCTCGCCACGGCGAACCGCGTCTCCGACGTCGCCGGTGCCGCCGGCCACCTGTTCCGGGCGATGTCGACCCTGCGGATGAGCCGCGCCATCACGATCCGCACGCTCAATATCGACGCCCCCGCCAATGCCGACCAGACCAAGATGGTCGCGGGCTTCACCGCCACCATCACGCCGGCCCTGCAGGCGAGCCTGAAGGCTCTCCCGGGCATCGACTTTCCGGGCCGTGCCGAGCGCGTCGCCACGCTCGCGCAGCTCCTGCAGACGCAGATGCGTCTCGACGGCGAGATCGCGGCGAATCTGGCGAAGCCGAAGCCGCAGCGCCGCGCCGGCCTCGCCCGCGAGGCGGAGGCCAACATGACGGGGCTGCTCGACGTCATCAACGCGATCAACCCGGCGATCGCCAAGGTGGTGATGAACAACGAGGCGTTCGTCGACCAGATGATGCAGCTGAAGGACGCCGCCTGGCTGGTGCGCGACAATGGCGGCGCCGCCTCCGCGACGGTCGCCTCCGCGCTCGCTTTCAAGCAGCGCGTGCCGGAGGGCACGGTCCAGACCCTGTGGAACCAGATCGGCCGGCTCGATGCCGGCTGGCAGATCATCGAGTCGGCGAGGAGCGGGCTCGCGCCGGCCTCCCCGCTGCACGCCGCCATGGACAAGGCCAAGGCTCTGTTCTTCGCGCCCGACTATGTCGCCACCCGCCGGCAGACCATCGCGGCGCTGGCGGCCGGGCAGCCGGTCGACATCAAGAGCAGCGACTGGAGCGTCGATTCGATCCCGCGCCTGCAGTCCCTGGTCGCGCTCGCCGAGACGGCGCTCGACGCGGCGACCGACCATGCCCAGGCCAAGGTCGCCGAAGCCCGCACCAACCTGATCGTCAGCCTGGCGCTGCTGATCGGCGCGCTGGCGCTGGCCGCCGGCGGCCTCGCCATCGTCAGCCGCCGGGTCATCCGCCCGCTGCAGGGCATCCAGGGCGCCATGGTCAAGGTCGCCGACGGCGACCTCTCGGTCGAGGTCCCCTATCGCGACCGCACCGACGAGATCGGCAGCCTCGCGGCGGCGCTGGCCACCTTCAAGGAGAATGCGCTGGAGAAGGCCCGCATCGAGGCCGAACAGAGCCGCCGCCGCGATCAGGCCGGCCAGCGCCAGCAGGCGGTCGAGCGCGCCATCGGCGAGTTCGAGGCCGGCATCGGCGCGGCGCTCGAGGCGCTCGGCTCCGCCGCCGGCGAGATGCGCCGCACCTCCGAGACGCTGACCGCGACCGCCACCCAGACCAACGGCCAGGCGCACGACGCCGCCGTCTCTTCCGACGAGGCCGCCCAGAACGTGCAGACGGTCGCCGCCGCCTCCGAGGAGCTGTCCTCCTCGATCGGCGAGATCAGCCGTCAGGTCTCGCACGCGGCGACCGTCGCCAAGCGCGCCGTCACCGAGACGCAGGAGACCGACGCCACCGTGCAGGGCCTCACCGACGCGGCCCATCGCATCGGCGAGATCGTCAGCCTGATCACGGCCATCGCCAGCCAGACCAACCTGCTCGCCCTCAATGCGACGATCGAGGCGGCCCGCGCCGGCGAGGCCGGCAAGGGCTTCGCCGTGGTCGCCTCCGAGGTGAAGAACCTCGCCGGCCAGACCGCCAAGGCGACCGAGGACATCTCCAGCCAGGTCGGCGCCATCCAGGAGGTCGCCGACCAGGCGCTCGCCGCCATGCGACGCATCGGCACCACCATCGCCGAGGTGTCGACCGTGGCGAGCTCGATCGCCGCCGCCGTCGAGGAGCAGGGAGCGGCGACCGCCGAGATCACCCGCAACACCCAGGAAGCGGCCCGGCGCACCCAGAACGTCACCGACAACATCGCCGGCGTGCGGGCCTGCGCCGACCAGACCGGCACGGCCGCCGGCGGCGTCGAGTCGAGCGCCGCCGTGCTGACCGAGGAAGCCGCGCGGCTGCGCAGCGAGGTCGACAGCTTTCTGGAGAAGATCCGCGCCGCCTGAGCGGCGCCTGCTCGACAAGATCCGCGCCGCCCGAGCGGCGGCGCCGATCGCACCGATCCTCGTGAAAAAGCCGGCGGTCGCGAGACCGCCGGCTTTCGTTCGTCTGGCGTCGAGTCCCGGCGGCACGCCGCCGGGACGACCACGGCCGTCACATCATCAGCCTCGGCAGCACCAGGAAGCAGGTGCCGACGATGACGATCCAGAACACGCCGATGAACGCCATGAAGCCCCACACCTCCTTGAGCTTCATGCCGACCAGTGCCAGCGCCGGAATGACGTAGAGCGGCTGGATCATGTTGGTCGCCTCGTCGCCGTGGACGAAGGCGTTGAACACCAGCGGCATGTTCGCCTTGAGGGCGAGCGCCGCCTCGGTGAGGATCGGGCCCTGGACGATCCACTGCCCGCCCTGCGACGGGATGAACAGGTTGATGAAGCAGGCCGAGAGGAACGACCAGAGATAGATGGTGTCGACGGTCGCGACCTGGATCAGCAGCCCGGCCAGCACCTTGCCGAGCCCGGACGCGGTCATCATGCCCATGATCCCGCCGTAGAACGGGAACTGCAGCATCACCTCGGCGGCCGGCCGCATCATGTCCTTGAAGGCGGCGACGAAGCGGCGCGGCGTGTTGTAGAGGAACGCGTTGAGCGTGAGGAACAGGAAGATCACGAAATTGAAGTCGAGCGACTTCATCACGCCCTTGGTGACGATGCTGTCGACGATCACGGCGATGCCGGCGACGCCGATGATCAGCATCAGGATGCGGCTCTCGTTCATGCGGTCCGCGAAGGTCCGCTCGCCCGCCTCCTCCTCGACCTCGACGACCGGGACCGGATCCACCTTCGGCGCGAAGGCGATCACCTCCTCGGCCGGCGGCCGGGTGAACACGCCGATCAGGATCACGGTGACCACCATGATGAAGAAGATCGTGGTGTTGACCGGGTTGTAGACCGTCTGGTCCTGGGTCCACACGCCGATCGAGCTCTCCAGGAAGTGGCCCTTGGTGGCGACCAGGGCGTAGACGCTGGCGCTCGGGCCCCAGGTCTGGCCGATCACCATGGTGGCGTAGCCGGCCGCGATCATCAGCGGGAAATGCATCCCCTTGACGTTGCGCGACAGCTGCATGGCGAGGATCGGCGTCAGGATCGTCGAAAACGCCCAGTTGATCAGGCTGGAGACGAAGCCGAAGACCAGCAGCACGACCATGCCGACCCACGGCGCCCGCGGCAGGCGGGCCACCGCGGCGAGGCCGCGCTCGATCAGCGGCGCCTTGGCGGCGGCGCCGCAGCACACCACCATGAACGACATCTGGAAGGCGAAGCCGATCATCGACCACAGGCCGTTGTACCAGCCGATCACCAGGCCCATCGGCTTGTCCGGGCTCACCATCAGGCCGCAGACATAGGCGAGCAGCGTGAGGATCACGCAGAAGACGAACGAGTCCGGGATGTACCGGTCGGCGGCGAATTGAAACGACTTGGACAGTCGCCAGAGCATCTGATTTTCCCCCGTGTGTTCTTGTCGGTTCCGACGCGGCTCACGCGTAGAACGCGGACGCCTTGAGCTGATGGACGAGCTTGCGCATGAACTGCTTGCGGATCGCCGCGACCCGGTCGGGCGGATAGGTGAAGAACCCCTCCCCCGACTTGAGGCCGAGCTTTCCCTCCCGCACCTTGGCGCGCAGCATCTCGTTGGCGCGGCGGGAGTCGTCCATCACGGCGAGCAGGTTGTCGCCGACCACGCACCAGATATCGAGGCCGCCGAAGTCGGCGACCTCGAGCTGGCCCGTGGTGGCGTAGCGGAACGCCGGCCCGAACTTCAGCGCCCGGTCGACGTCCTCCGGCGCGGCGATGCCCTGCTCGATGATCGAGAACACCTCGCGGGCGACGCCCTGCTGGATGCGGTTGGCGACCAGCCCCGGCACGTCCTTGAGCACCTTGACGGTCTGCTTGCCGATGGCGCGGTGCAGCGCCTCGACCTCGGCGTAGATCTCGTCCGGCATGTTGCCGAAGAAGGAGAGCTCGACGATCGGCATCAGGTGCGCCGGGTTGTACCAGTGCGTCACCATGATGCGGCGCCGGCGCTCGGGCCCGAGCCGGGCCGTCATGCCGTCGAGCGGCAGGCTCGACGTGTTGCTGGCCAGCACCGCGTCGGGCCGGCAGATCGCGTCGAGCTCGGCGAACAGCGTCTGCTTCAGCTCGAGCGTCTCGGGCGCCGCCTCGATGACGAAGTCGCAGGACGCGACCGCCTCGCTCAGGTCGGCGACCGGCACGATGCGGTCGAGGGCCGCGGCGGCGGCCGCGGCGTCGACGTAGGCCTCCTCGACCAGGAGGTCGAGCTCCTCGCGGATCAGCGGCTTGGCGGCGGCGAGCACCGCCGCGCTCGGATCCTGGAGTCTCACGTCGAAGCCGCCGAGCGCGAAGGCCTCGGCGATGCCGTGGCCCATCGTTCCGGCGCCGACGACTCCGATGGTTCTGATCATCGTCGCCCCCTAGCGCCGCAGGTCCAGGATCTCGCGCACCTCGGCCGGGGTCGCGACCTCGTTGTTGGCCTCCCGGATCAGCCGCGCGGCCCGCTCGACGAACTCGGCGTTCGACTTCGCCAGCCGCCCCTTGGCGTAGTAGACGTTGTCCTCCATGCCGACCCGGACGTTGCCGCCGAGCGCGATGGTGGCGAACAGGATCGGCAGATGCGCGGCACCTATGCCGAACGCCGACCACTTGGCGTCGGGCGGCAGCAGCCCCTTCAGGAAGACCAGGTTCTCCACCGTCGCGGCGATGCCGCCGGCGGCGCCGAGCACGAACTGGAAGTAGCCGGGCGACGGGATGACGCCCTTCTTCATGTAGTGCTGGGCGTTGTAGAACATGCCGGCGTCGAACACCTCGATCTCCGGCCGCACGCCGTGCTCGCCCATCGTCCGGCCGAGCGCCTCCAGGAAGTTCGGATGGTTGATGAACAGGGACGTGTGCATCCAGTTCATCGAGCCGCAGTCGTAGGAGGCGAGCTCCGGCTCCAGCGCGATCAGATGCGCCATCCGGGTCTCGTCGGTGGCGTTCAGGTCGCCCGAGGTGGTGAGGTTGAGGACGATGTCGCACCTCTCGCGGATCAGCGCGACCGTCTCGGCGAAGCGGTGCTTGTCCATGGTGCCGCGGCCTTCGGCGTCGCGCATGTGCAGATGCGCGATCCCGGCGCCGGCCTGCCAGCACTCGTAGACGTCGGCGGCGATCTCCTTCGGGGTCAGCGGAACGTTCGGATTGTGCTCCTTGGTGGGCCAGGCGCCCGTGGTGGCGACGGTGATGATCTGTTTGGCCATGCGATCGTGTCCTCGACGGTTGTGCCGAGGACCGGGCAGCAAGATGAAAGCCAGCAACAATCGACGGTGCACGAAGGACTTTTCGGCGGGCCCCGATGCGCCCCGTCATCGCGATCCCGCGATCCGCGCGTCGGACCGCACGGCCACGGGGCCTCCGCCGCGATGACGAACGGCATCACGACCGATGACGTCCGTCATCGCTCGATGCGCAGGCCGAGCCGCTTCGCCTTCTTCACCACGGTCGACTGGTCGATGCCGAGCAGCTCGGCCGCGCGCCGGGTGCTGCCGCCGGTCGCGAGCGCCCCTTCGATCGCCCGGCGCTCCACCTCGGCGACGATCGCCTGGAGGCTGCGCTCGGACACGGCGCAGCGGCCGGCCGGCAGGTCGAGCAGCGGCGCCAGCAGCGCCTCGTCGATCACGGCGGCGCGCTCGGAGACGATCACCAGCCGCTCCATCAGGTTCTGCAGCTCGCGCACGTTCCCGGGCCAGGCGTAGCGCATCATCATGTCGAGCGCCCGCCGCGCGAGCCGGACCGTCTTGTCGTACTTGGCGTTGCCGGCGGCGAGGAAGTGGCCGGCCAGGACCTCGACGTCCTCGGGCCGGCCGCGCAGCGGCGGCAGCACGATCGGGAACACGTCCAGCCGGTAGAACAGGTCCTCCCGGAACCGGCCCTGCCGGGCGAGGTCGCGCAGGTCGCGATTGGTGGAGGCGAGGATGCGGACGTCGAGCCGGTGCCGGCGGGTGCCGCCGACCCGGGTGATCTCCTTGTGCTGGATCGCCCGCAGGAGCTTCGCCTGCAGCTCGATCGGCATCTCGCCGATCTCGTCGAGCAGCAGCGTGCCCTTGTCGGCGAGCTCGAACAGCCCCATCCGGCCGCTGCCCGACGCGCCCGTGAAGGCCCCCTTCTCGTGACCGAACAGCTCCGACTCGAGCAGGCTGGCCGGGATCGCCGCGCAGTTGACCTTGATGAAGGGGCGGGCGCGGCGGCTGCCGCGGCGGTGGATCTCGTCGGCGACCACCTCCTTGCCGACGCCGGTCTCGCCACCGATCAGCACCGTCACGTCGAGGTCGGCCACCTGCTCGATCTGGGTCAGCACCGTGCGGATCGCGTCGCTGCGCCCGAGCAGGCTGCGGTTCGGCGCCTGCCGGCGCAGATGCTCGATCTCGCGGCTGGTCTTCACGGTGGCGTCCGCCACCGCCTTCATCTTCTCCTGGGTGGCCTCCAGCTCGGCCTGCATGGCGGAGAGGTCGGTGATCTCGCGGTCGACCACCACCACCATCTTGACCTGCCCGGCGCGGTCGAGCAGCGGATTGCCGCTGATCAGCATCTTGGTGCCGTTGCGCACGCTCTCGCCGACCGCGTTGACCTGCCGGCGCCGGCGGATCACCTCCGGCGTCACGGCGTTGCGGTAGAGGCCGGCCTCCAGCAGATCCTCCACGTTGCGGCCGACGATCTCCTCGGCGGCGATGCCGGTGATGCGCGTGTAGGCGCGGTTCACCCACAGGGTCCGGCCGCTGCCGTCGGCGATGTAGATGCCGTCGTAGAGATGATCGCCGATCTCGCGGAAGTCGAGCTCGCGGGCGCGGCGCAGGGCGTCCCGCACGGCCTCCAGGTCGCGCCGCAGGGCCACGGGCTCGAGCGCCGCGGCGCCGCCGGCCGCGATCGTGTCGATCAGTCCGTCCAGGATGGCGGCGGCATCGGTCTCGCCGGGCACGGGCATGGCGCGTCTCCGATCGGGCGACGGGGCCGGAGCGGAGACGGAGAGGACGCGCGGACCGCCGGGCGTCCGGACCGCCGCGACCGGCGCGGGGTGGGACCGGCGAACACTACGGCACGGCGGAACGCCGGCCATCGGGGACGCTACCGAGGCCCGGTCAGCGGACGAGGTCGCGCACCACCCGGACGCCGACGATGGCGCTGCGGTCGTCCGGCCGGTTCATCACCCGGGCGGCGGCGCGCAGCCGCTTCGCGTCGTCGACCCAGGAGCCGCCGCGCAGCACGCGGCGCGTGCAGTCGCCGGTCCGTCCGGCCTCGCCGTTCACCGGGACGGCGGCATGGCCGTCGCGCCAGCAGTCGGCCGTCCACTCGGCGACGTTGCCGTGCAGGTCGAACAGCCCGAAGGCGTTCGGCGCGAAGCTCCCGACCGGCGCCGTGTAGACGTGGTCGTCGCGGCACGGCACGAACAGGGTCGGGCCGCGGCCCTTGAGGGCGTTGCGCAGCGTCAGGTCGGCCGCGTTGGCGTAGCCGCACATCGCCGCCTGATCGTCGCCGAACGACCAGCGCGGCGCCGGCCCGGGCGTCACCACGCCGCGCGCCGCATACTCCCACTCGGCCTCGCTCGGCAGCCGGTAGGGCCGGCCCGTGGTCCGGGCGAGCCAGTCCACATAGGCCGCGGCGTCGTGCCAGCCGATGCAGGCGACCGGATGGGTGCCCGTCTGCGGGAAGCCGGGGTCGCGCCAGGAGCGGCCGGACCGCTCCTCGACGAGGCCGTCCTCCAGCGTGTAGCAGGCGGTCGCGACCGGATGGCCGGTCGCCGCCACGAAGGCGGCGTACTGGTCGACCGTCACCTCGAAGGTGCCGGCCGCGAACGGCCTGCCGATCGCCACGACCCGCTGCGGCCCCTCGTTGGCGGTGCGCTGCGGCTCGGTCTCCGGCGATCCCATGGTGAAGCGGCCGGCCGGCAGCACGGTCATGTCCGGGCAGCCGAGGCAGTCGGTGAAGCGGTCGCCGGGGGCGAGCGCGCGCTCCTGCGCCGCGGTGAGCGGACCGGCCAGCGTCCGGCCGGACGGCGTCTCGGCCGGCCGCGCGATGCCGACCGCCGGCACCGGCTCCGCCTCGCGCGGCGCGGCCTCGCGCGGCCGCGCGGGGGCGACCGGCGGCGCCACCGCGGCGATGCGGTCGCGCGGCGGCCCGGCCTCCCCGCCGCCGGCCAGATAGACGTCGCCGCCGACGATCTGGTCGTAATAGGCCGGGAACTGGTCGTAGCCGACCGCCCGGGTCATGGCGACGACGCGCCGGCGCGTCTCGGTCGCCACCGCCTTGAGGTCGAGGCCGGGGGTCTTCAGGGTCTCGGCGAACACCCGGGTGAACACCGAGTTCGGATGCGGGTCCTCGGGCCCCAGCCGGTCGAGCGCCGACTGGCCGAAGCCGGCCGCGTAGATGGTGAACACGCCCTGCGCCGCGGCCCCCGCCGCCAGGCCGCGCGTCCCTCCGACGGCGCGGCGGTCGCTCCCCTGCAGGGGATTGTCGCGGCAGGCGTCGAGCACCACGATCGACACCCGCGCGCCGGACAGCACCAGCCGCTCGAGCACGCTCGCCTCGGAGACGGCGTGCTCGGCGAGCCGCCCCTCCTCGCCCCGGCCGGCCGTGCGCGGCGCCGGGATGTCGCTCGGCAGCAGATAATTGGCGCCCGTGAAGGCGACCCCGTGGCCGGCGAAATAGACGAAGGCGGTGTCGTCGCGGCCGACCCGCGCGGCGAGGTCGGACAGCCGGTCGACCAGGCTCCGGCGGTCGACGTTCTCGGCGAAGATCACCTCGAAGCCGAGCCCGGCGAGGGTGTCGCGCATCAGCCGCGCGTCGGCGATCGCGTTGCGGAGCTGCCGCTCGGGCCCGAGATGGGCGTAGCTGTTGTTGCCGATCACCAGGGCGTAGCGCCGCTCCGCGGCGGCCGCCGCCGTGCCGGCCCAGGCGATCGCCAGCAGGGCGGCGATCAGCAGAACCGCCGGCCCCGGGCCGCGACGCCTCGAAGGCCTCGACCACCTTCGTTCCGGACGCCACCACATGGCGAGCCCTCCCGGCTCGAACCGGGACGAACGTCCCACCGTTCGATGTGGTGCAGGCCCGGGCCGGCGCAACTCCGTAAGGACGCGGAGAGGCACCACGTCGCGGTCGTGCTCGACCCGAGGCTACAACTCGTCCGAATGGACTATAAAGATCACTTTAATCGGTACTTAACTCGAAGTTGCAATGGTTATGATCGAATAAGTTCCTCACGATTACAGACCGTCCCCAAACCGAAGAGCCGCGCCATGAGCGACCCGGATCTGCGTGCCCGCCTGCAGTTCGCCGACATCGACGACGAGACCCGCGCGCTGCTGCGGGAGATGCGGCCTCTCGTCGAGAAGCACCTGCCGGGAATCCTCGACGCGTTCTACTCGCAGGTGGACCGCTTCCCCACCGCGGAGAACATGTTCGCCAGCGCGGCGCGCAAGCAGCACGCCAAGCAGAAGCAGCTCGAGCACTGGACGACGATCGTCAAGGCCGACTTCAGCGACGACTACGTCCGCTCGGTGAAGCGCATCGGCGAGACCCACAACAAGCTCGGCCTCGAGCCGCGCTGGTACATCGGCGGCTACAGCTACGTGATGGTGCGGCTCGTCGCCATGATCGAGAACGAGGTCCGCGACGGCTGGCTCGGCTCGAACGCCGCGCGACGCACCAAGCTGATCGGCGCCCTCGTCAAGGCCGCGATGATCGACATGGACTTCGCCATCTCGGTCTACATCGAGGCCGGCGAGCGCGACAAGCGCGAGTCGATGAGCCGCATCGCCGGCGATTTCCAGGCGAGCGTCGGCGGCATCGTCGACACCGTGTCGTCGGCCGCGCGCGGGCTCGAGGATTCGGCCCGGCAGCTCACCCGCACCGCCGAGGACACCCGCAGCCTCGCCGTCTCGGTGGCGGCCGGCTCGGAGGAGGCCTCGACCAATGTCGAGACCGTCGCGGCGGCGGCCGAGGAGCTGTCGAGCTCGGTGCAGGAGATCAGCCGGCAGGTGCAGGAGTCGAGCCGCATCGCCGGCGAGGCGGTGAAGCAGGCGGAGCGCACCGATGCCCGCATCACGGCGCTGTCGCAGGCGGCGAGCCGCATCGGCGACGTCGTCAAGCTGATCACCAGCGTCGCCGACCAGACCAACCTGCTCGCGCTGAACGCCACCATCGAGGCGGCCCGCGCCGGCGAGGCCGGCAAGGGCTTCGCGGTCGTCGCCCAGGAGGTCAAGGCGCTCGCCGCCCAGACCGCCAAGGCGACCGAGGAGATCGCCGGCCAGGTCGCCGGCATGCAGTCGGCCACCGCCGACTCGGTCACCGCCATCAAGGAGATCAGCACCACCATCGCGCAGATCTCCGGTATCGCCAACGCGATCGCCGCCGCCGCCGAGCAGCAGGGCACGGCGACCCAGGAGATCGCCCGCAACATCCAGCAGGCCGCCGCCGGCACCGCACAGGTCGCGACCAGCATCAGCGACGTGAACGCCCGCGCGGTCGAGTCCGGCGATGCGGCCGGCGGCGTCCACGCGGCGGCGCAGTCGCTGGCGACCGAGAGCGGACACCTGAAGCAGGAGGTCTCGCGGTTCCTCGCCTCGATCACCGGGGGCGAGGCCGCGTAATACGTGATCGTTCCGGCGGCGTTGCATGCACGGGCGACCTACCGGGCCGCGCATCGGCACGTCGGCACGATCGCAGACGGTACCGCGCGACCGCCCGCCCGCGGCCACGGGCCGCGACTCTGCCCAGCATTCGGTCTTTCGCTGCCGAAATGCACGCCGTGAGGCACCGGCGCGTCGCGAAACCTTGACGCTTCAACCTTCGGACGGTGGCACCGTAATTGCTTTTCCAGCGCCGAACCCCCGCTGGAGAACTCGATGCGTGTCCTGCTGTCCGCCCTGTCCCTGAGCCTGCTCGTCGCCGGAGCGTCCGGCGGCGGAACGCCCGCGCGAGCCGAATCGGTCGTCCGCTACGGCATCTCGCTGGCCGACATCCCGCTCACCTCCGGCCAGCCGGACCGCGGCGCCGGCGCCTATCAGTTCACCGGCTACACGCTCTACGATCCGCTGGTCGCCTGGGAGATGGACGTCGCCGACCGGCCCGGCAAGCTGATCCCCGGCCTCGCCACCAAGTGGGAGGTCGACGGCACCGACAAGAAGAAATGGATCTTCACGCTGCGCGAGGGCGTCACGTTCCACGACGGCAGCGCGTTCGACGCCGATGCCGTGGTCTGGAATCTCGACAAGGTCCTGAACGACAAGGCGCCGCATTTCGACAAGCGCCAGAGCGCCCAGGTGAAGCCGCGCCTCCCCTCGGTCGCGAGCTGGCGGAAGATCGACGCCCGGACGGTGGAGATCGCCACCAAGGAGATCGACAGCTTCTTCCCCTACCAGATGCTGTGGTTCCTGGTGTCGAGCCCGGCCCAGTACGAGAAGCTCGGCCGCGACTGGGACAAGTTCGCGGCCAGCCCGTCCGGCACCGGTCCGTTCAAGCTCGACAAGCTGGTGCCGCGCGAGCGCGCCGAGCTCGTGAAGAACACCGCCTACTGGAACAAGAACCGCATCCCCAAGACCGACCGCACGGTGCTGATCCCCATGCCGGAGGCGCTCAGCCGCACCAACGCGCTGCTCGCCGGCCAGGTGGATCTCATCGAGACGCCCGCCCCGGACGTGGTACCGCGCCTGAAGCAGGCCGGCATGACGATCGTCACCAACGTCACGCCGCACGTGTGGAACTATCACCTCAGCCAGCTGCCCGGCTCGCCGTGGACCGACGTGCGGCTGCGCCGCGCCCTCAACCTCGCCATCGACCGCGACGCCATGCTGGAGCTGCTCAACGGCCTCGCCAAGCCGGCCGTCGGCCAGGTCGATCCGTCGAGCCCGTGGTTCGGCAACCCGTCGTTCAAGATCAAGTACGACCTCGCCGAGGCCAAGCGGCTCGTGAAGGAGGCCGGCTACGGTCCCGACAAGCCGCTGAAGACCACGTTCGTGATCGCCCAGGGGGGCACCGGCCAGATGCTCTCGCTGCCGATGAACGAGTTCCTGCAGGAGAGCTTCAAGGAGATCGGCATCCAGGTCGACTTCAAGGTCGTCGAGCTGGAGGCGCTCTACACCTACTGGCGCAAGGGCGCCAAGGACGAGATGTCGGCCGGCCTCACCGCCAACAACATCGCCTATGTCACGTCCGATCCGCTCTACGCCATCATCCGCTTCTTCCACTCGGGCCAGGTGGCGCCGGTCGGCGTCAACTGGGGCTTCTACAAGAACGAGAAGGTCGACGCCGTCATCGACGAGGCCAAGCAGACCTTCGATCCGAAGAAGCAGGACGAGCTGATGGCCGCGGCGCATTCCATGGTGGTCGACGACGCGCCGCTGGTGTGGGTCGTGCACGACACCAACCCGCACGCCCTGTCGCCCAAGGTGAAGAAATTCGTCCAGGCGCAGCACTGGTTCCAGGACCTGACCACCATCGGGCTGGAGTGAGGCATCGCGGCTTCCCGTGAACGCGTCATGGCCGGCCTTGTGCCGGCCATCCACGAGCAGCGTATGCCGCGCGAAAGACGTGGATGGCCGGGGCGAGCCCGGCCACGACGACGGCGAAGCGACGATCGACGCACGGTCTCGGCCGTTCGTCTTCTGCTCTGATCCCGTTTCAGGAGCATCGCAATGGCATCCCGGACTCTTGCATTCCTCCTCGCCGCCACCCTGCTGACGCCGCTCGCCGCCCTGCCCGCCCAGGCGCAGGGCACGCTGCGCATCGGCATGACCGCCTCCGACATCCCGCTGACCACCGGCCAGACCGACAATGGCGGCGAGGGCATGCGGTTCATGGGCTACACGGTCTACGACGCGCTGGTCGACTGGGACATGTCGTCGGCCGACAAGCCGTCCGACATCCGGCCCGGCCTCGCCGCCTCGTGGAGCGTCGACCCGGCCGACAAGACCAGGTGGACCTTCAAGCTGCGCGACGACGTGACGTTCCACGACGGCTCGAAGTTCGATGCCGCCGCGGTGGTGTGGAACCTCGACAAGCTGCTCGACGACAAGGCGCCGCAATACGATCCGCGCCAGTCGGCGCAGGGCCGCACCCGCATTCCCGCCGTCGCCTCCTATCGCGCGATCGATCCGACCACGCTGGAGATCGTCACCAAGGTGCCGGACGCGACGCTGCTCTACCAGCTCGCCTGGATCATGATGTCGTCCCCGGCCCGGTGGGAGAAGGTCGGCAGGAGCTGGGAGGCGTTCGCCCGCACGCCGTCCGGCACCGGCCCGTGGAAGCTCACCGGCTTCGTGCCGCGCGAGCGCGCCGAGATGGTGCCCAACGCGGCCTACTGGAACAAGGCGCGGGTGCCGAAGCTCGACAAGCTGGTGCTGGTGCCGCTCCCCGAGGCGAACGCCCGCGTCGCCGCGCTGCGCTCCGGCCAGGTCGACTGGATCGAGGCGCCGGCGCCCGACGCCGTCGAGTCGCTCAAGAAGGCCGGCTTCAAGATCGTCACCAACGCCTATCCGCACAACTGGACCTGGCACCTCTCGCGCGCCGAGGGCTCGCCGTGGAACGACATCCGGGTGCGCAAGGCCGCCAATCTCGCGGTCGACCGCGAGGGTCTCAAGGAGCTGCTCGGCGGCCTGATGATCCCGGCCCAGGGCTTCTTTCCGCCCGGCCACCAGTGGTTCGGCAATCCGAGCTTCAAGATCGGCTACGACCCGGCGCAGGCGAAGAAGCTTCTCGCCGAGGCCGGCTTCTCCCCCAGCAAGCCGCTCGTCACCAAGGTGCTGATCTCGGCCTCCGGCTCGGGCCAGATGCAGCCGCTGCCGATGAACGAGTTCATCCAGCAGAACCTCGCCGAGGTCGGCATCAAGGTCGAGTATCAGGTGGTCGAGTGGAACACCATGATCAACATCTGGCGGGCCGGCGCCAAGCACCCGACCGCGATGGGCACCACCGCGATGAACTACTCCTACTTCATCCAGGATCCGTTCACCGGCTTCATCCGCTTCTCGCAGTGCGACCTCGCGCCGCCGGCCGGCGTCAACTGGGGCTACTACTGCGATCCCGCGATGGACAAGCTGCTCGACGGCGTCCGCAACACCTTCGACAAGGCCGAGCAGGACAAGGTGCTGCGCAAGGTGCACGAGAAGATGGTCGACGACGCGCTCTGGCTGATGGTGACGCACGACGTGAACCCGCGCGCCATGAGCCCCAAGGTGACCGGCTTCGTCCAGGCCCAGAACTGGTTCCAGGACTTCTCCCCGATCTCCATGGCGAAGTGAGAATGCCGTCATGGCCGGGCTCGTCCCGGCCATCCACGCCTCTTCTCGCTGACGCGCCGTCGAGACGTGGATGCCCGGCCCGAGGCCGGGCATGACGACTCAGAGGGTCCACCATGCTCGCCTTCACGCTGCGCCGCCTGATCTACGTGACGCCGGTCGCCATCGGGGTCACGGTGGTGTGCTTCCTGCTGGTGCACATCACGCCGGGCGATCCGCTCACCGCCATCCTGCCGGCCGACGCGACGCTCGAGCTGCAGGAGCAGATGAAGGCCGCCTACGGCTTCGACAAGCCGCTGCCGGTGCAGTACGGCCTGTGGTTCTGGAAGGTGCTGCACGGCGACCTCGGCCATTCCATCGCCACCGGCCGGCCGGTGGCGACCGAGGTGCTGCGCGCCGTCAAGAACACCCTGATCCTCGCCACCGTGGCGACCCTGATCGGCTTCACCTTCGGCACGCTGTTCGGCTTCGTCGCCGGCTATTTTCGCGACTCGTGGCTCGACAAGCTCGCCTCCTTCGTCTCGGTGCTCGGCGTCAGCGTTCCGCACTACTGGCTCGGCATGGTGCTGGTGATCATCTTCTCGGCGCAGCTCGGCTGGCTGCCGCCGACCGGCGCCGGCCCGGACGGCTCCGGCGACTGGCGGCCCGACGCGGCCCATCTGCGCTACATCATCCTGCCCGCCGTCACCATGTCGGTGATCCCGATGGGCGTCATCGCCCGCACCGTGCGGGCGCTGGTCGGCGACATCCTCTCGCAGGACTTCGTCGAGGCGCTGCGGGCGAAGGGCATGAGCGAGTTCGGCGTGTTCCGCCACGTGGTCACCAACGCGGCGCCGACCGCGCTCGCCGTCATGGGCCTGCAGCTCGGCTATCTGCTCGGCGGCTCGATCCTCATCGAGACGGTGTTCTCGTGGCCGGGCTCCGGCTTCCTGCTCAACGCCGCGATCTTCCAGCGCGACCTGCCGCTCCTGCAGGGCACGATCCTGATCCTGGCGATGTTCTTCGTGATGCTCAACCTCGCCGTCGACGTGCTGCAGACGGCCCTCGATCCCCGCATCAAGCGGGGGTGACGGAGAGAACCCATGGCCGTGACGACCGTCGATTCCGCCCCGGCCCCCGCCGTCGTGCCCGCGAAGAAGCTCGGCCGCGGCTACTGGGCGGGCGTGCTGCGCCGGCTCGCGCGCGATCCGGTCGCCGTGACGGCCGCCGTGATCATCCTGCTGATCGTGCTCGCCGCGATCTTCGCGCCTTACGTCGCGCCGGCCGACCCCTACAAGAGCTCGATGATCCGCCGCCTGCGTCCCATCGGCACGCCGGGCTTCCTGCTCGGCTCCGACGAGCTCGGCCGCGACATGCTGAGCCGGCTGATCTACGGCGGCCGCCTGTCGCTCGTCATGGGCGTGCTGCCGGTGTTCTGCGCCTTCGCGGTCGGCTCCTTCCTCGGCGTCGCGGCCGGCTATGCGGGCGGCTGGCTCAACACCATCATCATGCGCACCGTCGACGTGTTCTACGCCTTCCCCTCGGTGCTGCTCGCCATCGCGCTGTCCGGCACGCTCGGCGCCGGCATCCTCAACGCCATCGTGGCGCTGACCGTGGTGTTCGTCCCGCAGGTGACGCGCGTCGCCGAGAGCGTCACCACCCAGATCCGCAACCGCGACTACGTGGAAGCCGCCCGCGTCTCCGGCGCCGGGCCGTTCACCATCGTGCGCGTGCACGTGCTCGGCAACGTGCTCGGGCCGATCTTCGTCTATTCGACGAGCCTGATCAGCGTGTCGATGATCCTGGCCTCCGGCCTCTCGTTCCTGGGCCTCGGCTCGAAGCCGCCCGAGCCCGAATGGGGCCTGATGCTCAACACGCTGCGCACCGCGATCTACACCCAGCCGATGGTCGCGGCCCTCCCCGGCGTGATGATCTTCGTCACCTCGATCTCGTTCAACCTGCTGTCGGACGGCCTGCGCTCGGCCATGGAGGTGAAGGCGTGACCGAACCGGCCTCCGACGCGACCTCCGATCCCGCCTTCGATCCCGCCGCGCGCGACCGTGGCGGGCCGGCCCAGCCGCTCCTGTCCGTCACCGGCCTCGTCAAGCACTTCGGCGGCCGCAGGAGCTGGCGCGGCGAGACCAAGGGCGCGGTGCGCGCCGTCGACGGCGTCGACTTCTCCATCGCCAAGGGCGAGACGCTCGGCGTGGTCGGCGAATCCGGCTGCGGCAAGTCGACGACGGCCCGCCTGGTCATGCAGATCATCGCGCCGGACGCCGGCGAGATCGTGTTCGACGGCGAGGCGCTGGGCTCGCGCGCCCTCGATCTCACCACCTACCGGCGCGAGGTCCAGATGGTGTTCCAGGACAGCTACGCCTCGCTCAACCCGCGCCTCACCGTGGAGGACACCATCGCGTTCGGGCCCCGCGTGCACGGCGTCGGCAGGCGCGAGGCGACCGGCCGCGCCCACGACCTGCTGTTCAAGGTCGGGCTGGAGCCGGCCCGCTTCGCCGGCCGCTATCCGCACGAATTGTCGGGCGGCCAGCGCCAGCGCATCAACATCGCCCGGGCGCTCGCCCTGCAGCCGCGCCTCGTCATCCTCGACGAGGCCGTCTCGGCGCTGGACAAGTCGGTCGAGGCGCAGGTGCTCAACCTGCTGCTCGACCTCAAGGCCGAGTTCGGCCTCACCTACATGTTCATCTCGCACGACCTCAACGTGGTGCGCTTCATGGCCGACCGCGTGATGGTGATGTATCTCGGCAAGGTCGCCGAGGTCGGGCCGTCGGACGTGATCCTGAAGAGCCCGAGCCATCCCTACACGGCCGCCCTGCTCGCCTCGATGCCGTCGATGGATCCGGACGCCCGCACCGAGGAGGCGCCGCTGTTCGGCGATCCGCCGAACCCGATCGATCCGCCCTCCGGCTGCCGCTTCCACACGCGCTGCCGCTTCGCCTCCGCGATCTGCGCCAATGTCGAGCCGCGGCTCGCGCCCGTCGCGCGCCCGCACGAGGTCGCCTGCCTGATGGCGCAGCCAGGCTCCGGCCACCCCCGGGCCGCGCCGCTCCGGGAGAACGCCGCATGAGCACCCCGCCCCCCGCTGCGCCGCTGGTCCGCGCCCGGAACCTCACGGTCGACTTCGTCGGCGGCGCCAGGCCGGTCCGCGCCGTCGCCGGCGTCGATCTGTCGCTCGCCGCCGGCGAGGTGGTGGCGCTGCTCGGCGAGTCCGGCTCCGGCAAGAGCGTCACGCTGCGCGCCCTGATGCGCCTGCTGCCGGAGAAGCGCGCCCGGATCGGCGGCTCCATCACGGTCGACGGGCGCGACGTCGCGGCGCTCGGGCGGCGGGAGCTGGCGCGCTTCCGCGGCGGCACCGTGGCGATGATCTTCCAGGAGCCCGGGCTCGCCTTCGATCCCGTGTACCGGGTCGGCGACCAGATCGCCGAGGCGGTGGTGCGCCACGAGCGCGTGTCGCGAAAGGCCGGCCGCGCCCGCGCGCTGGAGCTGTTCGAGCGCGTGCGCATCCCCTCGGCCGAGACCCGGCTCGACAACTATCCGCACGAGATGTCGGGCGGCATGCGCCAGCGCGCCATGATCGCGCTCGCGCTGGCCTGCCGGCCCAAGGTGCTGCTCGCCGACGAGCCGACCACGGCGCTCGACGCCACGGTGCAGATCCAGATCCTGCTGCTGCTGCGCGAGCTGCAGCGCGAGTTCGGCCTCGCCGTGATCTTCGTCACCCACGACATCGGCGTCGCCACCGAGGTGGCCGACCGCATCGCCGTGATGTATGCGGGCCGCATCGTCGAGCGCGGCGACTGCCGCGACGTGATCCGCGCCGCCGCGCATCCCTACACGCGTGGCCTCCTCGCCTCGCGGGCCGACCACGTGTTCACCAGGGGCACGCGGCTCGCGACCATCCCGGGCGCCCCGCCCGACCTCGGCGCGCTGCCGCCCGGCTGCGCCTTCGCGCCGCGCTGCGCCCAGGCCGTGCCGGCCTGCGAGGCCGGCGTGCCGGAGGAACGGCCGGCGTCGGCGACTCACGTCGCCCGCTGCATCCTGCTGCGCCCGCCCGCGCAGGCGGACGCCGGCGCCACCGCCGCCGCCTGATCGCGGCTGCGCGCAGAAGCTGTCCCGAGGCGGCGACTCCGTGGCGACACGGCGGCGATCCTGTGCCCGGCCGACGACGGCGGCGTGACGCCGTGTCCGCTTCGCCGCACCCTCGTCCGGAATGCGTCCAGACTGCTCCACCGGCCCGCTCCGAACATTGACTCGCGCCGGCGAGGCTCCTCTATCGTCGCGCGCGGCTCCACCGCCTTCGCCCGAGTCGGTCTCGCCGGACCAGGCGAGTCCGGGTCGGCGATGCGGCGACCGCATGGAAGGATGTGGAGGTGTTTATGTCTCTGTCTAAGGTTGCTCTCCTGCTCGCCGGCGGCGCGCTGCTCGCGTGCTCGCCCGCGTCGGCGCAATCGCTGGTCAAGGCCGGCACGCTCGCCTGCGAGGTGTCCCCGACGGTCGGCATGGTGCTCGGCTCGAACCAGCAGGCGCACTGCGTGTTCAAGCCGATCCGCGGCCGCCAGCAGGTGTATGCCGGTGCCATCTCGCGCGTCGGCGTCGACGTCGGCCTCAGCCAGGGTGGCCCGGTGGTGTGGACCGTGTGGGCGCCGCCCGTGAAGCGCATCCCGCGCCACGCGCTGGCCGGCCGCTACACCGGCGCCTCGAGCTCGCTCGCCGTCGGCGTCGGCCTGGGCAGCAACTTCCTCTCCGGCGGCCCGGGCGGCGTCGTGTCGCTGCAGCCGGTCGCGCTGCAGAACTACGTCGGCGTCAACGTCGCGCTCGGCATCTCCGGCCTGACGCTGCAGTGAGCGCCTGACGGACCCGAGGGCGTCGCGCTCGTCGGATCGACCAAGGCCGCGGCGCCAGCGCCGCGGCCTTCTTCGTTCGCGGCATGCGGCACCGCAGGCGGCGGGCCCGCCACGGACGATCGGCCCAAGAAACGCGCGTCGTCCCGCGCCAGCCGGTCCCGCAGGCGCAGCTCCAGTGCCCGTCGATGAGCGTGGAGGCGTGGATTCGGACCTCGACAGCCTGTTTCCCGGTCACGAAACGAAACGTCGGAGCGCGGCGTGCAATGATCGACATGATGCTTCACGTCGTCCGGCCGCCGGACTTGGCGCATTCATCCGCGCCGATGATCCGCTTCTGATCCGCGGAGCACGACGGACGAGGGGCTTCGGGCTTGACGTTGGCCCCCATGCGCTCGCGCCTGGGCGAGCGCCAGCAGGTGCCGCAGGGCCGGCACTATCGAAGGCGGAGCACCCAGTACGCCGCAGCCTCTCGACTGAAAACCAACGGAGCTCGGTGGATACTGGGTCATCCGGGGCGCCGTTGCCGGGCACACCGAAGATCAGACAGCCGACCGGTGCGCTGGTCATTCCGGGAATCCGGCCGAGCGCCCGGAGGTTCTCGCTGGACTCCGGGTTCGCGGCTTCGCTGCGCCCCGGAGTGACGGCGAACCGATCACCCGGAAACAGAATCACGGATCCGACGGCCCGCCTCGGATCAATCGTGGCCCGTGCCCGGCCGACTCCCCTCGTATGCGATGTCTCGTAACTCCTTCGGAAGGTAACTTCGCTGAAGGCCGTCGACGATCTCGTCGCGACGGATGATCAGGCCCATGGGCGGCCAATGTCCCTCCGTGCCGGGAACATCGACCGTCACGACGATCTCCCAATCGTCGGCGTCCTCGAGCTGCGCCTGCAGCGCACTGACGACGGCGGGACGCAACATCGCCAGCGAATGGATTTCCACGGTGTTCGAGCGGAAGCCGTAGTTGTCGTCGACGACGAGGTAGTCGCCCGAGCCCAGTGGGTCCGCAACTCCGAATCCGCCCAGCAGCCGGGTGATGCGGTCGTAAAGCCGGCTCCATGTTTCCTCTTGTTCGTCGAGCTGATCGTCAGGCATGATCGTCACTCGCGTCTTTGGACGTCGTTCCAGCAGTCTTCAGCGATCAGCCCAATCCGATAATGACGATCTCCGACTCGCGAGCCCCGAGGGTCCATATCCTGACCCGTGTGGAATTCGTCTGAACACGATGTTTCAGTACGACCTCGCTCAGCACGGTATCGACGACGATCTCGCGGCTCGGAGTCCTTAAGATCCCATCGAACACGAGCTCCCGGGCCGGATTGATCTCCGCGGAAGGACCGACAGACAACTTGGTTGGCCCGAAGCACTCGTTCTGGCAGGAAAACGCAACACAGTCCGAATTGGACCAGCAACTGCCGGCTCTGGTAACCTCCGGAATGTTGTCGACAGCCGGGTCATGAAGAAATAGCAGCCCGTTCATGACATCAATTTCGATCGATGCCGTCATCGTCGGTATCCCAGATAACGCACCGTCCATCCCTGTCTGCTGCTGCAATATGAACACTGAGGGTATTCCCTGACAGGGATGTTTGCAGCTCTTGAAGGTTGATGGTCCCGGATCCAATGTCCACTCGGTGTTCCCGGATTGAGTGTCCCACAAGTATGACACCCATACGTGTCGCCGATCCTGTCCAATTCGGCCCGTTCCTCGGCGGTCAAGCGACCGGCATTTCGGGCGGGTATCCATTCGACCGCGAATGGCCCGGGTCCGATCCCGTTTGCAGCCAGATACGCCGTACGTGCCTCGGCTTCTCGCATCTGTCCTTCATATCTACTGATCAGAATATCTACTGATCAGACCCTCGACCGTCTCATAGGCGCTCGGGCTCGGCGTCCACCGGGGATCATACTCCTGGACGCGTGCGATTGCAGCTTCTGCTTGGGCCTGTGCAACCGCCAAACGCGCGGCCTGGGCCGGCGTCGGTGAGACCACCCTCCCGTTTATCAGGACCGGTGTCGTACCTCGCGGGCCCCGGGGTCCTGCCTGTGCGTACTGCGCCCCTGGGATCCACTCGTTGTCCGGCGTCGCGTCCGAGAGGATTTGCGAGTCGTCGCCTGCGGCAGGTCCGCCTCCGCCCCCACTCGTCCACCGACCGCCGTCCGGATTGCCGGCGGGCACGCGCGGCTGGTTCGGATCGAAGTTGGCCTTGCGGCAGGTCTCGGCCCAGCGGCGGAACGAGGACATGAACCGGGCGAAGGCGATGTCGCTGGCGGCCTTCAGCGCGACGCGTTCCTCGCGGGCGAGCCGCAGATGGAGGCGCAGCAGCTTCACCTCGACGGCGAGCGCGCCGTAGCCGTCGCGCAGGCGCACGAGCTCCGACGCGACGGAGACATGGAGCGGTATGATCCACCTGTGGGTCGTGGAGGCGGAAGGGAACGCCGGAGCCTGTTCGCGTTACCCGGCCGTGAACGTCAGCGCGCCGGCCGACTCCAGCGCCAGCTCGAACGTCACCTCGCCGTCGTGCTCGCCGGCGAACTCGAGGCTGGTGATCTGGAACGGGCCGGTCACGCTGCCGAAGTCCGGGATGACGAGCTGATACGTCCTCACCGCGCCGTCGAAGAAGGCCTGGCGCAGCAGCGCGTCGGAGGCGGCGTCCTTGAACAGGCCGCGACCGGCCACCGAGGCGCGCTTGACGCCGGCGCCGTCGAGCAGCTCGCGCCAGCGGTCGGCCGACTCGGCGTGGGTGACGTCGACGGTCTCGGCGTTGAAGGCGAGCCGTCGCGAGCGCAGGCCCGCGACGGTCGCGAAGCCGGCGCCGTCCTGCATCTTCAGCAGGAGGTCCTTGCCTTTCTGGGCGGCCATGGTGTCTCTCCGATCTGATCAGGACGCCGGCTCGGTGACGGCCCGGAAGCGCACCAGCGCGTGGTAGGTGCGGCCGTCGCTCTCGCGCCGCACGTCGGCGAGCGCGAAGCGCAGGTTGACCAGCCGGTGGCCGGCGAGCGCCAGCGCCGCGTCGTCGAGCGCCTGCAGCAGCGCCCCGGCGATCTGGTGCGCCTCGCGATGGCCGCCCTGGCGCGACCAGGCGTGCAGCGTCAGCTGATGCTCCTCGGCCGGCGCGGCGTCGGCCGAGGCGTCGGTGGTGCGCGCCTCGCCGAGCGTGACGTAGGGAAAGGCCGGACGGCGCGGCGGCTCGTCGTAGACGCGGGCGCCGCCGAGCAGCGCGAGCAGCGCCCCGTCGGCGGAGAGGGCGGCATGCACGGCGCTGCGCAGCGCCACGGCGGACGTGGTCATGACAGGTCTCCGTCTCGAAACGGCGAAGGGATCAGTCGGCGCGCTCCTCGGCGTCGATCGCGAGGAAGCGCCCGGCCGGGTCGTGATCGCGCACCGCGAGCACGCGGAAGACGCGGGTGCCGAGCCGGAACCGGTGACGCGTCCCGATGGCGGGCCCGGCGCGCAGCAGGATGCGGTGCGTGATGGCCGCACCGTCCCCGTCGGCCTCCACGGCGGCCCGCGCGGAGCGCGGCTCCACCGCGGCCCACAGGGTCGCGACCGGCGCGTAGGTGCGCAGGACCCCGCCGGCACCGTCGGCGGTCTCGGCCGGCGCCTCCAGCACGAGGCGGCGGCGGAGCCGTCCGGGATCGGGCGTCACGGCGCCAGCACCCGGTAGGGCGCGATCAGCGCCGCGATGGCGGCCGGCGTCCGCGCCTCCGTCTCGATCCCGCGATGCTCGTGGAAGTGCGCGAGCCACAGCCGCACCGCCTGCACCAGCGGCGCCGGCACCGCGGCCGCGTCGTCGCCGTAGCCGACCGTGACGTCGATCGCGACGCCGGCGACCCGCAGGCCCGGCTCCGGCACGGCGGCGCGGTCGAAGCCGGCGATCCCGGGCGCCGAGGCGGTGTCGAGCCGGAACACCGCCGGGTCGATCGCCCGCGGCAGGCCGTCGGCGTCGAACACGCGCGCCGCCGCGACGCTGCGCAGCGGCGCCGGCAGCACCGCGATGCGGCCGCCCGCCGGCCAGGCGTCGCGCACCAGCCGCCAGGTCTGGGTGATCAGGGCGCGCCGCGTCGCCCGCTCGACCAGCGTTCGGGCCGCGCCGATCAGGCTGTCGATCAGCGCGTCCTCGTCGGCGTGGTCGACGCGCAGGAACGCCTTGGCCTCGGCGAGCGTCAGCGGCTCGCTCGCCGGCCCGGCGAGAAGCATCGAGGACATGGGGGATCTCCGCTCGGTGAAGGTCGGTCCGCGGGCGCCGGGCGCGCCGGGCGGGCGGGCGCGGTTGACAAGGCGCCCGGCCTGCGGCTTGTCGCGCGCATGTCTGTCGAGCGCGCCGTCATCGCCATCGCCGCCGCCGCGGCTGTCCTCGCCGCACCGATCGCGCCCGCCGCCGCCATGGTGGCGACGCCCGACGCGCCGGCGGATCTCGCCCGCCACGTGGTGATGATCGTCGGCTCGCGCGGCACCTCGTGCACCGGCGCGGCGATCGCCCGCAGCCTGGTGCTGACCGCGGCGCACTGCGTGCAGCCGGGCGCCGACTACAAGCTGGTCGCCTTCGACGCGGCGCGCCGGCCGACCCTGCTCGACGTCGCGACCATCGCGCGCCATCCGGGGTTCGAGATGGCGGCGCTCACCGGCCACCGCGCCACCGCCGACATCGCCCTCCTGAAGACCGCGGCGCCGCTGCCGCCGGGCTTCGTGCCGGCGCCGCTGGCGCGCGACGGCGCGGCGGTCGCGCCGGGCGACGCCTTCACGGTGGTCGGCATGGGCCTTTCGGTGCGTGGCGACGGCCGCAGCGGCGGCACGGCCCGGGCCGCGACCCTGGTCGCGACCGGCCGTCCCGGATCCCTGCAGCTGCGCCTGTTCGATCCGCAGACGCGCGGCGAGACGCCGGGCCGCGGCGCCTGCACGGGCGACTCGGGTGCGCCCGTGTTCGCCGCGGCGGCCGCCGGTCCGGAGATCGTCGGCGTGGTGAGCTGGTCGACCGGGCCGAAGCTCGCGGCCGGCTGCGGCGGCCTCACCGGCGTGACGCCGCTCGGGCGCTACCGGATGTGGGTGGTCGAGACGGTCCAGAAGCTGGGTGGCCGACTCGCCGGGCCGTGACCGCCGCGCCCACCGGAACAATTCCGC
The DNA here is from genome assembly GCF_030813915.1 of Rhodoplanes tepidamans. GTDB lineage: Bacteria > Pseudomonadota > Alphaproteobacteria > Rhizobiales > Xanthobacteraceae > Rhodoplanes > Rhodoplanes tepidamans. The sequence goes on along the minus strand of NZ_JAUSUJ010000025.1, from coordinate 87,824 downwards.
CGCCGGGACGTTCGCCCAAGTGCCGGAGCCTGTCGTCGCGGCCCCCTCCCCTCGTCTTTCCCTCCCATGGCACCGTCGACAGGCGGCCGCAGTCCCCCGGGATCATGAAGCTGACCACCGAGACATCCCGCCAGCCGAGCGACGACCGCCGATTTCAGCGGCTGGTCGACGCCGTGAGCGACGACGCGATCGCGATGCTGGAGCCGGACGGCACGGTGGCGAGCTGGAACGCCGGCGCCCAGCGCATCGAAGGCTTCGCGCCGTCGGAGGCGATCGGCCAGCCGCTCGCCCGCTTCTTCACGCCCGAGGACCGCGACGCCGGCGTGCCGGACGCCATGATCGAGGAGGCGCGCGGCTCCGGCCGTGCCGAGCGCGAAGGCTGGCGCCTGCGCCGCGACGGCTCGCGCTTCTGGGCCTCGTCGGTGCTGCGGCCGGTCCTCGACTCCCCCGGCCGGCTGATCGGCTTCGCCCTCGTCACCCGCGATCTCTCCGAGCGTCAGGCCGCCCGGGAGGTCCTGGAGGCGAGCGAACGCAGCTTTCGCCTGCTGGTCGACAGCCTCACCGACCACGCCATCTACATGCTCGATCCGAGCGGCGTGATCACCCGCTGGAACACCGGCGCCGAGCGCCTGAAGGGCTTCTCGTCCGACGAGATCGTCGGCCAGCACTTCTCGCGCTTCTACACCCGCGAGGACCGGCTCTCCGGGCTGCCGGTGCGGGTGCTCGACACGGCGATCCGCGAGGGCCGCTACGAGGGCGAGGGCTGGCGCGTCCGCAAGGACGGCACCCGCTTCTGGGCCTCGGTGGTCGTCGAGCCGATCCGTGTCGAGGGCGGACGGCTGGTCGGCTTCGCCAAGATCACGCGCGACATCACCGAGCGGCGCGCCGCCCAGGAGGCGCTGCGCGAGAGCGAGCGCCAGTTCCGCCTGCTGGTGAAGGGCGTCACCGACTACGCCCTCTTCATGCTGGATCCCAACGGCATCGTCACCAACTGGAACGCCGGCGCCGAGGCGATCAAGGGCTACACGGCCGAGGAGATCGTCGGCCAGCACTTCTCGCGCTTCTACACCGAGCAGGAGCGCGCCGCCGGATACCCCGCCCGCGCCCTGCAGCGCGCCGCCGAGGAGGGCCGCTACGAGGCGGAGGGCTGGCGCGTGCGCTGCGACGACCGCCAGTTCTGGGCGCATGTCGTGATCGACGCGATCCGCGACGAGACCGGCACGCTGATCGGCTTCGCCAAGATCACCCGCGACGTGACCGAGCGGCGCGAGGCGCAACGGGCGCTGCAGAAGGCCGAGGCGCATCGCGCCCGCGCCCAGAAGATGGAGGCGCTCGGCCAGCTCACCGGCGGCGTCGCCCACGACTTCAACAACCTGCTGATGATCATCGGCGGCCACCTGCGCACCCTGCAGGCGGTCGCCGACGGCAAGCTCGCCGCCGGGGAGCCCAAGGCGATGCGCGCCGTCGAGGCGATCGGCATCGCGACCCGGCGCGGCGAGGCGCTCACCCGCCAGCTCCTCACCTTCTCGCGCCGCCAGACCCTCAATCCGGTCGTGATCAGGATCGACGAGCATCTCGACGGGTTCAGGTCGATGATGGAGAGCTCGATCGGCGACACCACGACCTTCGCCATCGCGGCGCCGCGCGCCGTCTGGCCCGTGAAGGTCGACGTCAGCGAGCTCGAGCTCGCGCTGCTCAATCTGGTGGTCAACGCGCGCGACGCCATGCCGAACGGCGGCATCGTGACGATCGTCTGCGAGAACGTCGTGCTGGCGGCGGGCGACACGCCCGGTGCGATCGCCGGCGACTTCGTCGCCGTCTCGGTGGCCGACACCGGCACCGGCATCGCCCCCGACGTCCTGCCGCTGGTGTTCGATCCGTTCTTCACCACCAAGCAGGCGCAGCAGGGCACCGGCCTCGGCCTCTCCCAGGTGCACGGCTTCGCCCATCAGTCCGGCGGCACCGTCACGATCGACAGCACCCTCGGCGCCGGCACCACGGTCACGCTGTACCTGCCGCGCTCGCACGAGGCGCCGCGGGCGGACAGCGAGGGTCCGTCGCCGGCGGCGGCCGAGGGCACCGCGCTGCTGGTGGAGGACAATCCCGCCGTCGCCGATCTCAGCGCCGCCATGCTGGCCGAGCTCGGCTGGCAGGTGGAGCGCGTCGGCGACGCGCGCGCGGCGCTCGCGGCGAGCGCGCAGCGCGTCTTCGCCCTGGTGGTCAGCGACGTGGTGATGGCCGGCGACATGGACGGCTTCGCCCTCGCCCGCACGCTGCGCAAGCAGCATCCCGGCCTGCCGGTCGTGCTGGTCACCGGCTACAGCGAGGCGGCGGCGCGCGCCCATGCGGAGTTCACGGTGGTGCGCAAGCCGTTCCGGCTCGAGGATCTCGATCGGGCCATCGCCCGCGCCATCGCCGAGATGCGCGGGACGCCGAGCAACCTGGTCCAGTTCAGCGACGCCCGCCGCCGCCACGCCGGCGAGGACGAGAGCTAGCGCGGCTTCCACTGAAGTAGACCCACCCCTCCGCTCATTCCCGCGAACGCGGGACTCCAGAGCCACGTGTCGGGCGGCCCCTGGGTCCCCGCCTTCGCGCGGACGAGCGGACGTCGGGTCCGATTCATCACGACCAAGCTGCTCGAGCACGGCTTCCGGAGAATCAGTTCGGCCTCGCGTTGCGACGAGCCGCCCTTCCCTCTCCCCTCGCGGGAGGGGGTGGCTCGGACCGAAGGTCCGAGACGGGTGAGGGGGCGTGCCACAAGCTCGGAGTTTGCGGAGGCCCCCTCACCCGGTTCCTCGCTGCGCGAGGAACCACCCTCTCCCGCGAGGGGAGAGGGTCCGAACCCGCGCTGATCAGACGGAATCGGGATAAGTCCTTTCCCGTACCGTTCGAGCTGATCACGTCGCGCGCGACGGCCCGCGGCGCGGGCGCGGCGTGTCGCCGATGCAACATTCACGTGCCGTTAACCGCGATCGTCGGCCCGCCGCCGTACCGACGACCAGCCATGTCGTTCGCTCCATGGTGGCGAACTCGCCACGATGTTAGGAATTGTCACGTCGACGGCCCCGTCGAGAGAGCCGCGACCGCGCCGCGCGTGCATGTCGGCACGATGCTTGCCTCGTGTTCGAGGACGTTATCGCGGGACAAAGGAGCACCCCCATGGAACAGTCCGTCGCCACCATCGTCATGGACGCCATGCCGGTGCTGCTGCTCGCCCTCGCGATCGTGCTGCTGCCGGCGACGATCGAGCCGCCGGGCAGCACGCAGCCGGTACGCGAGCCCGCCCGGCCGCGCCGGCGCTGATCACAGCCCGCGCACCCGCGGGCCGGCGCGAAAGCCGCTGGTCAGCGCCGTGACGGCCCAGACCAGCGCGTCGAGGCGATCGGGCGAGCGGCCGGACGAGAGGCCGTCGAGGCCGAAGTCGCACATCTCGTCCTCCAGCGCCGCGAAGGCGCCGACATGCTTGACGCGGCCCTGCTCGTAGAGCGCCGCGACCGGCTCGGCGCGCAGCCATTTCCCGCGGGTCGCGTGGACGGCCTTCACCGGCACGCTCGCGTCGACCTCGCGAAGCACCGTGCGCACCATCTCGCCGCCCATGTTGACCTCGGCGACGATCGCGTCGGCGTCGAGCCGGCGGACCAGTGCCACGGCGCGGGCCGCCCAGGCGGCCGGAGTCAGCCCGCTCTCGGTCGCATCCTCCAGCACGTAGACGACACCGCCCTCCCCGCGCCCGGCGGCGACCAGGCCGCAGGCGTCGGCGCCGCGGCGCGACGAGCCGGGCGGATCGAGACCGACGACGATCCTGATCAGCGGCGGCGCGGCGCGCACCCGGCACGCCTCGATCAGCGCGCGCGACCACAGCGCGTCGGGCCGGTCGTCGATCAGCTCGCCGTCGAGCTCCTGGCGGCCGAGCCGCGTGCCGGCGTAGCGCGCCACCACGGCCTGCAGGAACACCGGCGAGAGGTTCGCGCGGTTGGCCGCCGTGCCGGCCCGGGTGACGCGGGTGTGCGGATCGGTGATCAGCCGCCGGATCAGCGGGATCGGGCGCGGCGTCGTCGTGATCATCTGGCGCGGCCGCACGCCGAGCCGCAGGCCGAACTGCAGCATGTCGAAGGCGGCGTCGGCGTAGCGCCACTTCGCCAGTTCGTCGCACCACGCCGCGTCGAACTGCGGCCCGCGCAGCGAATCCGGATCGTCGGCCGAGAACACCCGGGCGACGGCGCCGTTCGGCCATTCGAGCCGGCGCCGCGTCGGGATCCAGGCGGGCCGCTCCGCGCGCGGCGACAGTCTCAGGAGGCCGGAGACGCCCTCGACCATCACGTCGCGGGCGTCGCGCTCGCTCTCGCCGACCAGCGCGAGCGCACCGTAGCGCTGCGCCGCCCAGGGCGCGGTGCCGTGCACCAGCGCCCGCACCCATTCGGCGCCGAGCCGGGTCTTGCCGGCGCCGCGGCCGCCCAGCACCAGCCAGGTCGTCCATGGCCCGCCGTCGTTGCCGGTCTCGGCATGCTCCTGATGCGGATGGGCGAACAGCGCGAAGTCAGCCGCGATCCGGCGCAGGATCGCCGGCGGCATCGCCGCCAGCAGCGTCTCCGTCAGTCCCGCCGCGGACGATCTGCTCAATGCGGCGCGCAAGCACGCGACGGAACTCGTCGATGTCTCGGGGCAGGTCGTCATCGGGATCGCTCGCGGCCGGCTCGCGCATGCGGCGCACCTTGGCGAGCGTGTCGGTGAGGCGTTCGAGGCTGCGCACGACGCGCTCGGTGTCGGCGGCCGACCCGGCCCGGCGGGGCGGCACCCTGCGGCTCGCCTCCAGCACGGCGATCTCGCGGGCGACGGCGCGCTCGAGACGCTCGACCAGATCCTCGGGCACCGCCGGCGGCTCCGCCTCGGCCGCAGCCGAAGCCGTCGCGGCGGGGTCCTCCGCCTCGGGTGCGGGCTCGCCCGGCCGGCGCCAGCCTTCGCGGCGGATGAGGTCGCGCACCGTCGACGGCGGCAGACCGTGGGCCTTGGCGATCGCATGCGGCGAGGCGTCGGTCTGCTCGACGCAGCAGCGCAGCGACCGCAGCACCTCCGGCGCCCAGGCGCGCCGCTTGAATCGGTCCGTCATGGCGGCCCCGCGGGAGGTTCGGGCGATCTGGACTGCGGCTTCCGGATGCGAGCAGCGGCATCCGCCGGCGAGGCGGCGCCTCGCCCGCCCGCGATCACCGGGCGACAGCAGGCGACCGGCGGCCCGCCGGTGCGGCAGCATCGGACCTCCGGCGCCCCGGGCCGCGGCGACGCGGCCGGGCGCCCGGGATCACGGCTTCGGGGTGCTGACTTCCTTGCAGTTCATCGTGCCCCACGGGGCGCGCGTGCACTCGCGGGTGACGACGTAGGTCGGGCGCGGCGCCTCGGCGAGCTTGGCGGCCGCGGACGGCGCCGCCGCCGTCGACGCGGGCGGAGCCTTGGACGCGGTCTGGCCGGCGGTGGCCGGAGCGGGCTGGCGCTTGGAGGCGAACGGGATCTTGTCGAACGCGAACAGCACCGCGACCAGGGCCACGAGGGCGAAAACGATGCGCATGACGACTCTCCGAAATGGGGCGTCCGGCTCGATCGACGACGTCAGCGACAGGAATGGCCGGCCGCCAGAAAAAATCCGTTCGAAACAATTCCAGATCGGCAGTACCCGGGTGCCGGCACGGGGTCAAGGGGAGGCGGCCTCCGGCATGCCACGTACCGGCCGCACGTCGCGCTCCGGATCGGCCGCACGCGGCCGTGGCCGGCAGCGCCGCACCGGCGGCAGGAACTTTCGACTGGCGCCCCGGTTGAGCCAGCGACCGGCCGCGGCGGCGGCCCGATACGCTGGAGGCGAGGCATGAACAGCATCATCTACATCATCGGCCTGATCGTCGTCGTCGTGGCCATCCTGTCCTTCCTCGGCCTGCGCTGAGCCGGCCGTCACGTCCGCCGCGCGGCCACCGCTCCGGCCCGCACGCCGCGGGCAGGGACCGCGGCCTTCCCCCCGTCTGCCGTCCTGAGGAGAGTGCCATGGGTCCGAACGACCGCGGCTCGACCGCGTCCCGCCTGCTCGGCTCGACCACGCTGGCTGCGAGCCTTCTGGCCGCGGCCGTCGCGCTTCCCGCGATCCTGACCCCGGCGGCGCCGGCGGCTGCGCAGGAGCGCGTCGAGGTCTCGACCGAATTCCGCACCGCGCTGGAGCCGCACGGCAAGTGGCAGCGCCATCAGCGCTGGGGCGAGGTGTGGGTGCCGGCGAGCGTCGGCCGCGACTGGCGGCCCTACACGCGCGGCCGCTGGGTCTACACCGACGACTACGGCTGGTACTGGAACCCGATCGAGGAGGAGGCCAGCTGGGGCCTCGTCGTCTATCACTACGGCCGCTGGGTCGACGACGGCGACACCGGCTGGGTGTGGGTGCCCGGCCGCGAATGGGGCCCGGCCTGGGTCGACTGGCGCCGCGGCGACAAGGCGGTCGGCTGGGCGCCGCTGCCGCCCGACGAGATCGTCGTCGAGGTGCGCGAGCGGCCGGCCTACTGGAGCTTCGTGCGGCCGCAGGATCTCGTCGCCGCATCGATCGCCTCGGTGCTGCTGCCGCCGCGCGAGCGCGACGTCTACATCCGCGAGACCGTGATCGTGAACCGCACCGTGATCGTCTCCGACCGCGGTCCCCGCTTCGCCGTCAATCCGGGCATTCCGCCCGCCTATATCGCGGCGGCCTACGGCCGGCCGATCCGCACCTGGTCGGTGCAGCCGCGGGTGCTGGTCGGCACCGGCCGGATCCCCGGCGCGGTCGAGATCCAGGCGAACGACCTGCGCGACCGGCGCAGCCGGGTGGTGCGCGACCGGAGCTGGATCCGCGAGACCCGCACCACCGTGGAGCCGGCCCGCAACGTCCCGGCCCCGCAGGCGCTGGAAGGCGACCGCGGCCGCCTCGGCGACAATCCCCCGCGCGCCGCCCGCGAGGCGGGGCGCGGCGAGCCGGGCCGGACCGAACCGGGCCGCGACGCACCGGCCGGCGCCGCCGAGCGGCGCGAGCCCGGCCAGCAGCCGGGGCAGCAGCCCGGACAGGCGACCGGCGAGCGTCGCGACGGCAGCCCGGCGCAGCGCGAGGGCACCGGCCCGCGCGACCGCGACACCCAGAAGGACGGAACCGCCGCCCGCGACCGCGACGAGTCGCGCGAGAACCGCCGCGAGAGCGGACGGTCGGACGGCGACCGCAACCGGGCCGGCCGCGATGCCGACCGTGACGAGCCGCGTCAGGGCGCCGAGCGCCGCCAGGAGCGTCGCGAACAGCGGCAGGAGCAGAGCGAGCGCGGCGGTCGCGACGCGACCCCGTCGCGCGGCGACCGACAGGGAGCCGAGCGCTCCGGCCCGGATCGATCCGGGTCCGGGCGCAGCGGCGCGGCGGAACGCAACGAGCGGCCGGCGGCGACCGAGCGGTCCGGCTCCGGCCGATCGTCCGGGGCCGAGCGCGGCGCGGCGGATCGCGGCGAGCGCTCCGGCGCGACCACCGGGCGCGGCGGTGACGGCCCCGCCCCGGCGCGCGGCGGCGGAGCGGCCGAGCGCGGATCCTCTGGCGGCGGCGCCTCGGGCGGCGGTGCCGCCGGTGGCGGTGCCGGCGGTGGCGGTGCCGGCGGTAGCCGGCCGGGTGGTGGCGCGGCAGGCGGTGCCGGCGGGGCGTCGCCGGGCGGTTCCGGCGGTGCGGGCGGCGGCGGTGGCGCCGGCGGCCCGGGCGGCCCGCGCTGATCGTCGGTCTTGCGGGCGGGCGCTGCGGCGCCCGCCTTCTGTTCGAGGCGCCGATGCCGGGCAAGCGCGTGCAGTTCGAGGACGAGACCTGGCAGGCGATCGCGCTGCTGTCGCGCGACTCGATGAAGGACTTTCAGGAGCTCGCCGACGCGGCCTTCGCGGATCTCCTGAAGAAGCACCGGCGCCCGGTGGGGCTGAAGGACGAGCTGCGCCAGAGCCTGCGGCAGGCCGCCGCCAACGACGCGCCGTCGCGCCATGCGGCGCGGCCGGCCACCCGGCGCCCCGCCAAGCGGACGCCGCTGCGACCCGGTGCCGCCCGCCGGAACTGACACCGGCCCGGCGCGGTTGGCCGAGGATTGTCCAAGGAGGTATCGATGCAAGCCATTCTGCTCGCGGCCGTGCTCGGCGTGCTCGTCCTGGTCCTGTCGGGGCGCCTGTCCCCGTTCGACGACACGTCGACCGAACAGGTGAGCTCGGCGCCCACCCAGTCGGCGCCTTCGCCGTCTCCGGGCCCGTCGCCCGCGCCGGCTCCGAGCCAGCAGGCCGGCCAGACGCCGCCCCCTGCGCCCGCTCCGAACCAGCAGGCCGCCCAGGCTCCGGCTCCCACGCCGGCCCCGAGCCAGCAGGCCGCCCAGACGCCGCCTCCCGCCCCCGCTCCGAGCCAGCAGGCCGGCCAGACGCCGCCTCCCGCCCCCGCTCCGAGCCAGCAGGCCGGCCAGACGCCGCCGCCGCCCTCCTCTCCTCCGGTCAGCGGGCCGATCCAGGACCGCGGCGTCGCCGCGGCGAAGGCGACGCAGTCGCCCGGCCCCAATCCGGTGCCGCCGCAGGGCGGCGTCGCGGCGCAGGCCGACGCGGCCGCCAAGGGCGCCACGGTGCCGGAACGCGAGGTGATGCCGGGCCGCACCGCCTACAACACCGAGCGGATCTGCGCCCGCAGCTTCTGGGGCTCGCTCAGCTGCACCGAGAAGGCCGTGCAGTGAGGCCGGCCGCCGGGACGAGCGACGTCGGCGTCGTCCCGGTCGGCTCGCGGCGCGGTCAGCTCGCCGCGAACTTCAGGAGCTTGATCGCGTCGAAGTCCTGCACGCCGCCGCCCACCCGCTTGGTGGTGTAGAACAGCACGTAGGGCTTGGCGCTGTAGGGATCGCGCAGCACCCGGACGCCGGCGCGGTCGACCACCAGGTAGCCGCGGCGGAAGTCGCCGAAGGCGATCGCCAGGGCGCCGGCGGCGATGTCCGGCATGGCGTCGTCGACCACCACCGGATGGCCGAGCAGCGTCGCCGGCTGGCCGGCGGCGAGGCCGGGGCTCCACAGATACTGGCCGGTCGAATCCTTGAACTTGCGCACCGTGCTCTCGGTCCGCCGGTTCATCACGAACACGGCGTTGCGCCGGTAGCCGGCGCGCAGCGCGTCGGCGAGATCGATCAGCACGTCGGCCGGATGGCTCGCCGGGAAGGCGCCCGCGGCGCCGCTCGCCACCACGCCGATGCTGCCCCAGCTCCACGCCGCGTTGGCGACCGTCGGATAGGCGAGGAAGCCCTTCGGCTTGTTGACGCCGTCGCCGGAGACGAACGCCGCCCCCTCCTGCTCGGCGAAGGCCTGGTCGACCTCGGAGGCGAGCCACGCCTCGATGTCGACCATGGCGTCGTCGAGCAGCGTCGCGGTCGCCGCCGGCATGGCGTAGAGCTCCATGGTCGGGAAGGACAGCTCGGCGAGCGCCGGCGTGGCGGTCTGCGGCCGCGCCTCGGTCTCGCCGATCCAGCCGACCGTCGGACCGGCGGTCATGAACGGCTTCTTGTAGACGCTCGCCGAGACGGTGCGGCTGCCGGCGATGGCGCGGATCGGGGACACGTCGGCGAGGCGCCGGCCGATCTCGTGCTCGACCTCGGGCGGGACCAGGTAGCCGCCGTCCGGCGCCGCGCCGACCGACAGCGCCTTGCGCTCGACCGCCAGCAGGCCGGTCGCGTCGCCCTTGCGCACATAGGCGTCGAACGCCGCCTTGTGCTCGCGCCCGGCCGGCTCGTCGGCGGCGTCGCGGCCGAACGCCGGGCGCGCGCCCTTCAGCGCCAGCTCGTCGACCCGCCGCTGATGCTCGATCAGGGTCGCGTCGATGCGGGCGAGCCGGTCCTCGGTGAGCGGATCGGCGGCGCCGCGCCGCTCGATCTGGCCGAGCCGCGCGTCGTTCACCTGCTTGTAGGCCTCGAAGGTGCGCATGAAGTCGTCGAGGGTGAGGCGGGCCTCCGGCCCCGCCTTGGTCTCCGGCGAGGCGACGGGCCCGCGGTCGGCGGGCAGGCGGTCGATGTCGATGTCCATGATGACTCCTCGTGGTTGTCGCGCGCGAAGACGCGCCGCCGCCCGCGGCTGCGGGTGGACCGGGTGGTCGATGAGGGTGATCGGGCCCGTGCAGCGGCGCCGGACCAGGGTCGCCAGCCGGCGGCGCGGCAGCCGCGGCGCGGCAGGCCGGCTCCGGCGGATCGTGGCCGCGGCCCGGCGCGACCGCGGCAATCGTTAAGACGCGCGGTGGCGACCGGGCCGGCCGAATCCGGAAGGCCGCCACAAAGATCGAAATTCGGAATTTATTGGAGGGTGGCGGGTTAGCCCGCCCGGACCGGCGATCAATTAACACGTGTGTGGTGTTAAAATACCATTTTGTCGCCACCGCCGCGCCGGATCCCGGGACGGGATTTGCCCGACTTATTGACGACCATCTCCCCCGTTCCGGCTACCGAGCCTAGTCAGTTTAGGTGATGTTCATGTACAATGTGAAGCGTGGCGTGCTGCTCGCCGGCGGTCTGTGTCTCGCCGCCTCGTGTCTCGCCCTTCCGGCCCGTGCGGCGGACCTGACGACGATCCCGCTGAAGCCTTTCTCCACTCCTGCGCCTCCGCCGATCGCCTGGTGGACCGGCCCGTATGCCGGCGGCTATCTCGGCGCCGCGCACGCCGTCACGTCGGAGGACGCGTTCTGGTCGTTCGACATCCTCAGCCGGTGCCGGCGCGAGACGGCCCACATGAGCAGCACGGCCGAGGCGGACGCCGACGGCATCGCGGGCGGCGTCTTCGCCGGCTACAATTATCAGGTATCGCCGTTCCTGGTCGTCGGGCTCGAAGCCGAGATCGGCGCCACCTCGGCCGAGCCGAGCCTCGCGATCTACGGCAACGGCACCGTGTCGACCGAGTACGGCGCGTTCGGCTCGGTGCGCGGCCGCATCGGCTACGCGTTCCGGCGCCTGCTCGTCTACGGCACCGGCGGCCTCGCCTTCGCCGACATCTCGCACCCGATCGCCGGGACCAGCGGCGACAACGACAGCTGGCGGACCGGCTACACGGTCGGCGCCGGCGTCGAATACGCCGTCACCACGCATCTGTTCGGGCGCGCCGAGTATCTCTACGCCAACTACGGCGACGTGACGGTGAGCGACAGCGCGCGGCGGCGCGCCGACTTCTCGGACGAGCTGCATCTCGTCCGTGTCGCGCTCGGCTATCGGTTCTAGCACGCCCTCCCTTCTGCGTGCGGCGCCGAGACGCCGAGGATGCCCCTCCCCGCCGCCCCTGGGGAGGGGCATCGTATTTTTGCGCGGCGCCGCGGGCGCCGCCCTCAGCGCCGGAGGCCCGGCCCGCGCCGGATCGGGCGGCCATCGGCGCCGCCGCGGCGCGGCGCGGCCGACTTCACGGCCCGCACCCGGGCGCCGGCGAGCAGCGGAAAGGTGACGATCGAGATCTCCCACAGGTCGATCGCCTCGAGCTTCCTGATCCGGGTCGCCGGATCGATGCGTCCCTTGACGGTGCGGAAGCCGATCGACAGGCCGTCGACGGCGCCCTCCCGCACCAGCGCCAGCACCTCACGGGCGCGCGCCACGTCGGGGATCAGCCGGCCGCGCGCCTTGAGCCCGCGAAAGTCCTCGACCAGCTCCAGCCAGATGCCGATCGGCTCGGACGGGTCGTGCTGGAACAGCATCGGGATGCGGCGCAGCCCGCGGGTGCGCAGCGTCTGCGCGAAGGCGCCCGGCATCACCATGTCGCGCGCCTGGTCGATCTCGCCGAACAGCGAGGCGTAGCCTTCCACGGTTCCGTCGGGCTCGACGGTCGCGGCGGGACGGACGAGATCGGCGAGCGGCGCGTGCATGGGACGGTCCGGGTCGGCGACGGAAACGAGGCCGGCGCCGTCCGCCGAAAGGTGGACGGCCCGGCCCTTCCGGGCGGCGGGCGATGGGGCTACAACCGGGGCGGCAGCCGGTCCCGGTGGCGGGCGCGGCCGAAGCGTGCGGAGCGGATGGCGTCGCGATGCTGAAGCACCTCAAGGCCAACAACGCCGCCTGGGCGAAGCGCATGGTCGAGCACGACCCGGACTTCTTCCGGCGGCTCGAGCGGCAGCAGGCGCCCGAGTATCTGTGGATCGGCTGCTCCGACAGCCGCGTGCCCGCCAACGAGATCGTCGATCTCGATCCGGGCGAGCTGTTCGTCCACCGCAACGTCGCCAACCTGGCGCCGCCGCAGGACGCGAACTACCTCTCGGTGCTGCAGTTCGCCGTCGACGTGCTGAAGGTGAAGCACATCATGGTGGTCGGCCATTACGGCTGCGGCGGCGTCAAGGCCGCCGTCGACGGCATCCGGCGCGGGCTCGTCGACCACTGGCTCCACCCGATCCGCGAGGTGTGGAACGACCATCTCGACGAGCTGATGGCGATCCCCGACGAGAAGGCGCGGCTCGACCGGCTGTGCGAGCTCAACGTGATCCGCCAGGTGAAGAACGTCGCCTCCGACATCTTCGTCCAGGAGGCGTGGGGACGCGGCCAGCCCCTGTGGGTGCACGGCTGGGTCTACTCGCTGGCCGACGGCCTCGTCACCGATCTCGACGTCACGGTCGGCGGCATCCAGCCGGCCAGGTGAGCCGGCGGTCTTTCTCACTTCGCCGCGCGCCGGCGCCGGGTGCGCACGCGCTTCTGCGGCTCGCCCGGGTCGCGCCGGCCGATGCGGTCGAGATGATCGAAGAACTCGCGGAACACCGCGACGTGATCGGGCCGCGCCTTGGTCTCGCCGCGCAGGCTGCGCAGCACGGCATGCAGCGTGTCCATCAGGATCGCCTCCGGAGATTGTCGTTGAACCGGGACAGCGCCGCGACGAAGTCGTCGAACCGGCGCGACGACGCCGCCAGCGCCCGCAACGCCTGGACGGCCAGCAGGCTCGACGACGACGCCCACAGGAACAGCGCCAGATGCGCGAGATCGCCCCGCTGGGTGAAGGTGTCGACGAGATCGGTCATGGGGATTCGGGACAGTCGCATTCGTCGGACCGGCGGCCGAGACGGGCTTGCCGACAGCCTATCGATGGTCATCGTCCGCGACGGCGAGGGCTTTGCATAATTCGTCATTCCGGGACGACGCGGAGCGTCGGACCCGGAATCCAGCCCAGAATGCCGAGTTCGGAGCTGGATTCCGGGTTCGTGCCTTCGGCGCGCCCCGGAATGACGAATTATGCAAGCCCTCGCGAAGGCGGACGATCCAGTGTCCACCGGCGTTCGAGATCGACCCGACCCGCTGCGGCGTACTGGGCGCTCCGCCTGCGCGGAGCACGACGAAGGAGAGACTTCGGACCGGCATGATCACACCCCGTCGCCGCCGGCGATCGGGCCGAAGCCGACCATGGCGCGCTTCTCGTTGACGGTGAGGAACGGGGCGGCGGTGACGCGCTCCCACAGCGCGGCGCGGTCGCCGGCGAGCGCGTCGACCCGGTCGGTGTCGATGTCGAGCCGCAGGCTCCGTCCGTCGGCCGCGCCGAAGGCGGGCGCCAGCCACTGCGCCAGCGCGCTGCCGATGCGGGCGCCGAGCGGCAGCACGGTGTGGCGCCAGAAGGCGCGGTTCGCCTCCTGATAGTTCGCATAGGTGTTGTCGCCCGGGATGCCGAGCAGCATCGGCGGCACTCCGAAGGCGAGCGCGATCTCCCGCGCGGCGCTGTTCTTCGCCTCCAGGAAGTCCATGTCCTTCGGGGTCAGCGACATCGCCTTCCAGTCGAGGCCGCCTTCGAGCAGCAGCGGCCGGCCGGCATTGGCGGCGCCCTGGTAGCTCGCCTCCAGCTCGCGCTTGAGCCGCTCGTACTGGTCGTCCGCCAGGATGGCGCCGTCGGGCGCCGCGTAGACCAGCGCACCGGAGGGCCGCGCCGCGTTGTCGAGCAGCGCCTTGTTCCAGCGCGCCGCGGCGTTGTGGGTGTCGACCGCGACGGCGGCCGCCTCCAGCGCGCCGAGCCCGTAATGGTCGTCGAGCGGATTGAACAGCACGAGATGCAGGATCGGCGGCGGCGCGCCCGCCTGCGCGAAGCGCACCGTGCGGCCCGCCACCGTGTAGTCGTAGGCCTGCGCCCAGCCGTCCGGCCCCGGCACCACGCGCATGCGGTCCGGCCGCAGCGCGAAGATTTCGCGCGGCGTGCCGTCCAGCGACACCAGCTCCAGATAGCCGTTGCCGGAGATCATCAGATGCGCGGTCAGCGCCTCCAGCAGCGCTGCGCCGTCCTGGCGTGGATTGGGCCGCGCCAGAAGATCGGTGAGCGGATGGCGCTCGTGCAGCGCGTCGCCCTCGTAGGCCAGGAAGGTCAGCGCCGCGACGTTCTCGGCCACCAGCTTCACGGCGCGGTGGACGACCGCGTTCCTCACGAAGCCCTCGCGGGCGAGCGCCGCGTAGTCGCGCGGCGTCCACCGCGCGGTGCCGCCCGGCTCCAGCCGGATCAGCCGGGCGGTGCGCGAGCTCTTCTGCTCGGCCGGCGCAGGCTCGGCGGGCGCGCGCAGGGGCCCGCGCCACAGGCGCGTCAGAGGATTTCGCATGAGGGTGCTCTCTCGATGGCGACGCGCGCCGCACTGCGGCGGCACCGCCGCCGGTCGGCTCCACGGCCCTGTGTCCCGGCGCGGCGCACCGCGCCATGTCCGGGACACGAGTTCTCGATCGGTCGAGTTGTCGTCGGCCGGCCTAGGCCGAGAAGAACCACAGATAGACGATCGCCAGCGCGACGACGGCGCCGCCGACGCCGAAGCCCAGCACCCAGCGGACGTTGTGGCCGGTGGTGCCCTGCCGCGCCTCGGGGGCCGACTTGGTGATCGGGGTCTCGTCGGTCGGTCGCGCCATTCGCCAGCTCGTCCAGGGTCCGGTCGTGCACTGCGGGGCGGCCCTCCGCCCCGGGGGCGAGGCGGAGGACCGGAGCGGCGACGGGGGTCGCGCCGCTGCCGGACCAACGCGATGCCGCGCCGCCTGTTCCGGGGCGCCGCACCATCCCGGCCCGGACGCAAGTCTCGACCGTGCCCAAACGCTACCGGAGCAGCGTCACGCTGTCAAGGACTATTTTCCGATTGAAGGATGATTATCCTCTGCGGAGTCCCGCCGGCCCGATCCGCCGTTCCGCCCCGGTCGAATCCCTGTTAGGTGCTGCGCCATGACCCCGCAGCAATTCATCAGGAAATGGAAGCCCGTCGCCCTCACCGAGAAGGCGGCGGCCCAGACCCACTTTCTCGACCTCTGCGCCATGCTGGGCCACGACGACCCGGTGACGGCGGATCCGGCCGGCGAGTGGTTCGCGTTCGAGAAGGGCGTCACCAAGACGGGCGGCGGCGACGGCTTCGCGGACGTCTGGAAGAAGGGATTCTTCGCCTGGGAGTACAAGAAGAAGAAGCGCAACCTGGACGACGCGCTGGCCCAGCTCGTGCGCTACGCGGCGGCGCTGGAGAACCCGCCCCTGCAGGTCGCCTGCGACACCGACCGCTTCCTGATCCGCACCGCCTGGACCAACGCGGTGCCCAAGACCTACGAGCTCTCGCTCGACGATCTCGACGAGCCGAAGAATCTCGAGATCCTGCGCGCCGTCTTCTTCGAGCCGCACAAGCTGCGGCCGACCCGCACGCGCGCCGCCGTCACCAAGGAGGCGGCCGACAAGTTCTCCACCATCGCGCTGCGCCTGCAGGGCCGCGGCACGCCCGAGGAGATCGCGCATTTCGTCAACCAGCTCGTCTTCTGCTTCTTCGCCCACAGCGTGAAGCTGCTGCCCAACGAGTTCTTTCCAAAACTCCTCAAGCGCGCCGCCCAGCGCCCCGAGAACGCGAAGCGCTATTTCGACGGGCTGTTCGCCGCGATGGAGAAGGGCGGCGACTACGACCTCACGGAGATCGCGTATTTCAACGGCGGCCTGTTCGACGGGCGCCGCGCCCTCCCCCTCGATGCTGGCGACTGCGGGCTCCTGCTCGACGCCGCGAGCCTCGACTGGAGCCAGATCGACCCGATCATCTTCGGCACCCTGTTCGAGCGCTTCCTCGATCCGGAGAAGCGCGGCCAGATCGGCGCCCACTACACCGACGCCGAGAAGATCATGATGATCGTCGATCCCGTGATCGTGCGGCCGCTGGCGAAGGAGTGGGAGGCGGCGCGCGCCGAGATCGAGGCGCTGCTCACGAAAAAGCAGAAGCCGCCGAAGCGGGCCAGGACCGGCCGCGCGATGAGCCCGGTAGAGGCTGCCGAGGAGGTGCGCTCGCGCCACCTCGAACGGCTGCGCACCGTGTCGATCCTCGATCCCGCCTGCGGCTCGGGAAACTTCCTCTATCTCGCCCTGCAGGCCGTGAAGGACCTCGAGCTGCGGGCCAATCTCGAATGCGAGGCGCTCGGCCTCTCGCCGCGCACCCCGGCGGTCGGCCCCGAGATCGTGCGCGGCCTCGAGATCAACCCGCTCGCCGCCGAGCTGGCCCGCACGACCATCTGGATCGGCGACATCCAGTGGGGCATCCGCAACGGCATCTATGCCCGCCCCGAGCCGATTCTCCGCACCCTCGACACCATCGAGTGCCGCGACGCGCTGATCACCCGGGTCGCACCGGCTTCGCCCCAGTCTCCGTCACCCCCGGGCTCGTCCCGGGGGTCCACGTCGTCCGGAGCGTCCACACATCAAGGCGTGGATGGCCGGGACGAGCCCAGCCATGACGACGGAGGGGCCGCGTACGTCGAGGCCGAATGGCCGGCCGCCGAGTTCATCGTCGGCAACCCGCCGTTCCTGGGCGGGAAGCTGATGCGGACCGGGCTCGGGGACGACGCCGTCGATCGTCTGTTCACGGTCTACGATGGGCGGGTGCCGCGTGAAGCCGATCTCGTCACCTACTGGTTCGAGAAGGCGATGAAAGCGATCGTCGCCGGACGGTCCAAACGGGTCGGATTGGTCGCGACGAACTCCATTCGCGGCGGCGCCAATCGTCGGGTGCTCGATCAGATCGCCGCCGAAAGCCGCATCTTCGAAGCGTGGAGCGACGAGCCTTGGGTGATCGATGGCGCGGCAGTTCGTGTATCGCTGGTCTGCTTTGGCGTCGGGGAAGACGGCGTTCAGTTGAACGGAAACGCAGTCGATTCGATGAACCCTGACCTTTCGACAGGTTTAACTGATGTTACGAAAGCTGAACGCCTCGTTGAAAATCTGAACACCGCATTTATTGGCCGCCAGAAAGATGGACCGATCGACATATCGGGTGAATTTGCGAGAGAGCTTATTTCTGCGCCGCTCAATCCAAACGGGCGATCGAATACCGATGTCGTACACCCTTGGATGAATGCATCGGCCATCGTGAGAATAAACCCTGACAAGTGGCTAATCGATTTTAAGGAACTCGATGAAGAAGCGGCATCACTCTATCAAGCTCCGTTTGAATTCCTCCGAACGGTCCTGAAGCCAATCCGAGAACAGAACAGGGATCGGCAGCGCCGATCCCTGTGGTGGCGTCCGGGTAGGTCCGGGGAAGACCTCCGGACAGCACTATCTGAAGTAAGCCGATTTATCATCACCCCGAGAGTGGCAAAGCACCGTGTGTTTGTTTGGGCTCACCCCAGCATTATTCCAGACTCCGCCACAGCAGCGATCGCCCGCGACGACGACACCACGTTCGGCATTCTGCATTCGCGCTTTCACGAGGCGTGGTCGCTGCGGCTGTGCACCTGGCTCGGGGTCGGCAACGATCCCCGCTACACGCCGACCACCACGTTCGAGACCTTCCCGTTCCCTGCGGGCCTGACGCCGAACATCCCGGCGGAAAAATACGCCGACGACCCGCGGGCCGTCGCCATCGCGGCGGCGGCCAAAAGGCTCGACGATCTGAGAAGCGCGTGGCTCAACCCGCCGGACCTGATCAGGATCGAGCCCGAGGTCTTTCCGACCGCGGAGCAGCGCGCCGCCGGTGCAAAGCCCCTCTATCCCGACCGCATCCTGCCGAAGGACGCGCAGGCGGCCGTGATCCTGAAGAAGCGCACGCTGACCAATCTCTACAACGAGCGGCCGCAGTGGCTTTCGGACGCGCATCGCGACCTCGATGCCGCCGTCGCCGCCGCCTATGGCTGGCCGGCCGACATCTCGGACGAGGACGCGCTGGCGAAGCTCCTGGAGCTCAACCTCTCCCGCGCCTCGGCCGGCACCGCCGCACCGCCCGCCTCCGAGGAGGAGGACGACGAGGAGGCGTGATACTGTTTCCGGGTGATCAGTTCGCCGTCATTCCGGGGCGCGGCGCAGCCGCGAACCCGGAATCCAGCGGCAGACTCCGAATTCGCCGCTGGATTCCGGGTTCGGCGCTTCGCGCCGCCCCGGAATGACCACCGAGTGAATCAGCCGGATGCCGTATGAGACCGCTGCGTCGGTCAGGCCGGGCAGCGAAGTCCTGACGTCCTCCTCATGGTGAGGAGCGCTCCGCAGGAGCGCGTCTCGAACCATGCGGCCACAGGCGGCGCCTTTCGGCGGGGCGGCTGCGCCGGCTTTTGTGCGGTGTCTCCACAGCTTGGGAGTCACGAGCGAGCGTCCACAGGCGCGATCCGGCGGGCCGGTCCGGCTGCAAAAATATTTCGGCACGTCCCGGGCGCGCTGCGCTACCTTACCGTGCATCGAGCGACGGTATCGCGGAACCGGACAGGTCCGGTCGCACCCGCCGGCGCCGAATCCGGTCCGTTTCGCCTAGCCGAATGGAACGACGACAGAATCCCTCCGGCAGCGTGGCGACTTCGGTGACGGACGGCGGCGGCGCGCGCCGGCGCGACGGCGGCGGCCCGTCCGGTTGCGGACAGTTCGATGAAAAGACGCCAGCGATTTTTCGCTCGGATCGAATGAAATCGGCCAATGTTCACTCAACATCGCCGATCAACATACCGTGGTGGCAGGGGAGAACCGCCCTGCCCCATGCGTTTCACGAGGAGAACGTTCCGGCTCCGGCACGGATCGGACAGGACCCGGAATGAGCGACGACACCCCCATCGCGTTTCCCCGTTTCGGCCGGCGCCGGATCACGCCGCATGCCTGCGTCGTCACCGAGCGGGCGCATCTGCGCGCCTTCCTGGCCGACTCGCTGACCGAGCTCGGCTTCGTGGTGCATGCCTGCGCCGATGCGGAGGCCGTCGCGGCCGCGGCCGCGGCGGCGCCGCTCGACCTGGTCGTGCTGCCGCTGCCGGAGGGGCTCGCCACGGCCGAGCGGCTGCGGCTGCTCGCGGCCGCGAGCCCGGAGGCCAGCGTGCTGCTGCTCGGGCCGGCGGCCGCCCCGGCGCTGGTCGCGGCGCAGGAGCTCGCCGAGGCGCTCGGCCTGGCGGTGCTGCGGCCGCTCGGCACGCCGTTCCGGATGGCCGATCTCGCCGCGCGGGTCGCCCATCTGGCGCCGCGCCGCGCCACCCTGCAGGCGCCGGTCGACGTCGAGGAGGCGCTCGCCAGCGACTGGCTGGAGCTGTGGTACCAGCCCGAGGTCGACCTCGCGACCCGCCGGATCCGCCGCGCCGAGGCGCTGCTGCGGCTGCGCCATCCGGTGTGGGGCGTGATCGAGCCGGCGCGCTTCCTGCCGACCGGCGCCGACCTGCCGTGGCGGGCCGTCTCCGACTTCGTGGTGCGCCGGGCGGTCGCCGACTGGCTCGGCTTCGCCCGCCGCGGCACCCCGGTCGACCTCGCCGTCAACGTGCCGCTCGCGGTCCTGCGCGAGGAGGACTTCGTGCGCGGCCTGTGGCGGACGCTGCCGGATCACCCGCTGTTCAACGGCCTCACCGTCGAGATCGACTGCCGCGCCATCGTCGCCGAGCTGGACGCCGCCGTCGCGGTCGCCCGCGAGCTGCGCTTCTGCAATGTCGGCGTCTCGATCGACGATGCCGGGCCCGGATGGACGCCGCTCGCGACGCTGCGGCATTTCCCCTTCGTCGAGATCAAGGCGGACGCCGGCGTCGTCGCCGGCTGCGCGCGGGATCCGGCGAAGCGGGCCGTGTGCGAGGCGCTGATCGAGCAGGCGCGGCGCGTCGGCGTGCCGACCGTCGCCGAGGGCGTCGAGACCGAGGAGGATCTCGCCGCCGTGCGGGCGCTCGGCTTCGACGGCGTCCAGGGCTTCGTCTTCGCCCGCCCGATGGAGCCGAAGCGGTTCGCCCGGCTGCTGCCCCGCCAGGAGCTCCCGGCCACCCGCCCGCCCTCCGCCGGCTGATACCGAGTGCGGCGACGCCGCGGACCCGGCCCCCGGATCACGGCTCGCCGCGCGGGCCGGGGCCGGCGAGCGGGCGCTCCTCCATGCGCAGGAAGGCGACGAAGCCGCCGGCGATCGCCACCGCCGAGGCGGCGAACAGCCAGCGATAGACGGCCGCCGCGTCCGCCCCGTGGAGCAGCACGCCGGCCGCCCGCGCCCCGCGCTCCGGCACCACGCCGAAGCCGGCCAGCAGGATGGCGCCCAGCACCGCCACCAGCAGCGCGCTGAGCAGCGCGCGGGAGAAGTTCATCATCCCGGTGGCGGTGCCGACCCGGTGCGGCGCCACGGCGTTCTGGATGCACACCGTGCACACCGGGATCGCCGTGCCGGTGCCGAACGCGACGACGCACAGCAGCGCCATGGCGAGGCCGAGCGGCGCTCCCGGCAGCAGCGCCAGCGCCACGGCGGCCGCCACGGCCGCCGCCAGCCCGATCGCCGGCATCCGCTTGTAGCCCCGGCGTCCGGTCATGGCCCGGCTCGACAGCATCGATCCGGGCGCCGAGGCGAGCGCCACCGGCACCAGTGCGACGCCGGCCATGGCGGCCGTGAGCCCGTGCACGGTCTCGTAGTAGAGCGGCAGGAACACCGTCATCGACATCGGGGTCGACACCGCGCTGGCGCTCGCCAGCGTGCCGAGCCGCACCACCGGGTTCTTCAGGATCGCCGGCGACAGGAACGGCTCCGCCGCGGTGGCGAGCCGCCAGGCGAACAGTGCGGCGAACAGCACCGCGACGGCGGCGAGCCCCGCGATGATGCCGGACAGCCACGGCACCCGCGTGCCGCCCCAGCCGAGCGCCAGCAGGGCGGCGATCGCCGCCACCGTCATCAGCGCGGCGCCGAGCCAGTCGATGCGGTGCGGGCGGTGCAACTGCGGCAGCCGGGCGAGCGCCCGCCAGCTCGACAGCGCCACCACGGCGCCGAGCGGCAGGTTGGCCCAGAAGATCATCGACCAGTGGCCGTGCTGGGCCAGCACCCCGCCGATCACCGGGCCGCCGAGGCCGGCGACCAGCCAGACCACGCCGATATAGGCCTGGTACCGGCCGCGGTCGCGCGGCGCCACCACGTCGGAGATCACCGTCTGGGCGAGCGGGAAGATGCCGCCGCCGCCGATCCCCTGCAGGCCGCGCCCGGCGATCAGGGTGGCCATGTCGGGGGCGAGCGCCGCGACGGTCGAACCGGCCATGAACAGGGCGACGGCCGCCATCAGCATCACGCGCCGGCCCCAGGCGTCGGCGAGCTTGCCGTAGAGCGGCGCCGCCACCGTGGTGGCGAGCAGATAGGCGGTCACCACCCAGGTGAGGTCGGCGAAGTTGCCGAGCGCGCGGCCGATGGTCGGCAGCGCCGTGGTGACGACGGTCTGGTTGACGGCCGCCAGGAACATGGCGACCAGCACGCCGAACACGATGCGGCGCACCGCGGCCTCGTCCAGCGCCGGTGCGTCGAGCGGCGGCCCCGCCATGGGAAGCTCGTCGGCGGGCGCCTCGGACGGCGCCCCGGATGCGGCGGACAGGGACGGCGCGCTCACCGGCCCGGCAGGCGCTTGGCGCGCGGCGGGATGCGCTCCGGCCAGGAGACGATGCGGTCCTCGAGATCCTCGCCGCCCATGGCGTCCTCGAACAGCCCGACCCGGCCGCGCACCGAGACGCCGGCGGCGTGCACGGTGTCGCGGTCGCCCGACACCAGCGGGTGCCACCAGTAGAGATCGCGCCCCTCGGCGACCAGCCGGTAGCCGCAGGTCTTCGGCAGCCATTTCAGCCGCGGCACGTTGGTCGGCGTGAGGCGGTCGCAATTGTGCACGATCGCGTGCCGGTTCGGGTAGTCGCGGCACCTGCAGGTGTGGCCGTCGAGGAGCCGGCAGGCGACGTCGGTGTGGAAGATCTCGCCGGTGTCCTCGTCCTCCAGCTTGTTGAGGCAGCAGCGCCCGCAGCCGTCGCACAGGCTCTCCCACTCCGCCGCGGTCATCTCGGCGAGGGCCTTGCGCTTCCAGAACGGGACGGAGGGATCGGACATCGGAATCCTTGGCGGGCGCCGGCGGATCGGCCCGGCGCGAACGTCTCAGATGTCACGGGCGCGACGGAGTTTCAACCTCGCGCGGGCAATCACCGGTCATTCCGGGGCGCGGGCGAAAGCCCGTGAACCCGGAATCCAGCCGCACGGTCGGAGCGTTCCGCTGGATTCCGGGTTCGCGCTTTCAGCACGCCCCGGAATGACGGCAGCTGCAGCCATGCGGTACTCCCCTCACAGGAACAGCCCCGCCACGTCGAGGGTCGAGCGCCGGCCCACCGCGTCGGCATTGTCGGCGAGCCAGGCCGCGGCGGCGGCGCGGCCGGCGTCGCGCAGGCGCGACAGCAGGCCCCAGTCGGGATGGAACTGGGTGACGCCGCCGAGCTCCGCCATGGTGGCGTCGTCGCCGATCCAGTGCATGAACATGCGGTGGTGCTTCTCGGCGTCGAGCTCGTGGGCGTCGATCAGCTGCGTCACGAAGGCGATCGCCCGCATCTCGCGCACCAGCGACGAGTTGAAGCTGATCTCGTTCATCCGGTGCAGCACCTCGGCGGCGGTGCGCGGCAGCTCGGGCCGCGCCCGGGCGCCGACCTGGACGACGATCACGTCGCGGGCGCCGTCGCGATAGACCAGCGGATAGATCGCCGGGTTGCCGAGGAAGCCGCCGTCCCAGTAGTGCTCGCCGCCGATCTCGACGGCCTGGAAATAGGGCGGCAGGCAGCACGAGGCCAGCACCGTCTCGACCGTGATCTGCGGCGTCTCGAACAGCGCGATCTTGCCGGTGCGCACATTGGTGGCGTTGAGATAGAGCCGGATCGCCCCGGCGTCGTTGACGCGGTCGAAGTCGACATGCTCGAGCAGCAGCCTGCGCAGCGGGTTGAAGCGGAACGGGTTGAGGAGGTCGGGCGGCAGGCTGTGGGTGAGCGCGTGCACGGCGGCGTGCGACGGCATGTATTCGGGCGGCAGGCCGACCGCCTGGGCGAGCCGGTCGAAGGCCGACCAGGCGAGCCCGAACACCGCCTCCATGCACGACACCGCCCGCCAGAACGCCGCGAGCTTCTCGCGCGCCCGCGCCGGGCCGCCTTCGACCAGGCCGTCGGCGAGCAGCACCGCGTTCATCGCCCCGGCGCTGGTGGCGCTGACCGCCTCGACGGCGAGCCGCTCGTCCTCGAGCAGCGCGTCGACGACGCCCCACGCATAGGCCCCGTGCGCCCCGCCCCCCTGCAGCGCCAGCGCGACGGGCTTGCGCTGATTATGGGCGGGAAGGGGCTCAGACATCACGACGGCCTCGATGACGGGTCGGCTCGACACTCACGAGAGGCTCGGCATCAGGGCGCGACCGAAAGAGCCCCCCACCCCCGACCCCTCCCCGCCACGCACTGCGTGCGTGGGAGGAGGGGAGCGTCGGCGCCTCGATCCTTCTTGCTCCTCGATCACGCGGCTGCGGCTCCCCTCCCCCCGCTCGCGAAGCGAGTGGCGGGGAGGGGTCGGGGGTGGGGGGCTCTTGCTTGTGACGATCGAACATCCCCCTACCCCTTCTTCCGTTTCCTGCCGCCGCCCTGCTCCAGCGCGCGCGCGATGGCGTCGCACAGGGTGTCGAGCACCTTGATGCGGGCGTAGAGCTTATTGTTGGCCTCGACCAGCGTCCACGGCGCGATGGCCGTCGAGGTGCGGTCGACCATGTCGCAGATCGCCGTCTCGTAGCGGTCCCACTTGTCGCGGTTGCGCCAGTCCTCGGGCGTGATCTTGAACCGCTTGAACGCCACCTTCTCGCGCTGCTTGAAGCGCTTGAGCTGCTCGGCCTTGCTGATCGCCAGCCAGAACTTCGCCACCACGATGCGGTGGCGCACCAGCGCCTCCTCGAAGTCGTTGATCTCGCCGTAGGCCCGCATCCAGTCGGCCTCCGAGCAGAAGCCCTCGACCCGCTCGACCAGCACCCGGCCGTACCAGGAGCGGTCGAAGATCGCCACCTGGCCGCGCCCCGGCAGGTGGCGCCAGAACCGCCACAGATAGGGCTGCGCCCGCTCCTCCTCGGTCGGCGCCGCGATCGACACGGTCTGGTAGGAGCGCGCGTCGAGCGCCCCGGTGACCCGGCGGATGGCGCCGCCCTTGCCGGCGCTGTCGTTGCCCTCGAACACGGCGACCACCGCCATGTCCTTGAAGCGCGGGTCGCGCACCAGCGCGTTCAGCCGCCCCTGCAGGGCCTCGAGCCGCGTGCGGTAGTCCGCACGGGTCAGCGGCTGATCGAGATCGAGCGCGCTCAGCACCGTCACCTTGTCGGCCGGGGCGAGCAGCGGCGGCGTCTTGTCGGGCAGCTTCTTGACCGGCTTCTCGTCGAGCCGCTCGCGCAGCGCGGCGAGCAGGTGGCGCCCGAAGGTGAGCGCCCGGAAGCGCGGATCGGCGCCCGGGATGACGATCCACGGCGCCTCGCCCGTGGAGGTCTCGCGCAGGAACGGCTCGCTGATCGAGACGAAGCGGTCGTACATGGCGTGGAAGGCCCATTCGTGCTCGGTGACGCGCCACCGCGTCGCCGGGCTTTTCTCCAGCGCCTTCAGCCGCTTCTTCTGCTGCGGCTTGGACATGTGGAACCAGTACTTGAGCAGCAGCACGCCCTCGTCGCACAGCATCGTCTCCAGCCGGCGGATGTCGCCGATCGCCTGGGCGAACTCGGCCTCGGTCGACTCGCCCATGGCGCGGCGGACGATCGGCATGGTGTGCCAGGCACCGAAGAACACGCCGATCCGGCCCTTGGGCGGCAGCGCCCGCCAGAACCGCCAGGCATCCGGCCGCTCGCGCTCCTCGTCGCTCGGCTGGAAGAAGGCGCGCACGCCGATATGGCGCGGGTCCATCCACTCGTTCAGCAGATTGACGGTCTCGCCCTTGCCGGCCCCCTCCACCCCGGCGATCAGGATCAGCACGGCGAAGCGGCGCTGCGCCGCGAGGTCGAACTGGGCGTCGAGCAGCGCCTCGCGCAGCGCCGTCTCCTCGCGCTTGAAGACCGACTTGGGGACGTGATGGGCGAGATCGGCGGATTCGAACATGGCATCACCCCGGCTGGCGTGCGACATGATCACGAAATCGGCAGGCCGCCGGGCTGATCCAGATCAAGACCGCCGGCCGAAGCCGGGATACGCTCCGCACCGTGCGCGGAGCGCCGCGAGCCGCGAAGCGCCACGAACCACGCGCGAAGCGCCGCGAGCCGCGGAGCGCCACGAATCACGCGCGAAGCGCCGCGAACACCGCCGCGCCGGGCGGAATTCCTTCGCTGGACGAACGGGTTTCCCTCGCTCGACGCGGCCGGTATACTCGACCACGGGATGGGCCTTTCTGGCGAGGGCCGCACGATGAGACGGTTTACGACGAGACTCCTCACCGCTTCGGCGGCGGCCGCGGCGTGCGCCACTGCGCTCGTGATCGCACCGACCGCGGCACGAAGCGCGTCCGGCGTGCCGGTCGCCGTCGTCGAGGAGGTCAAGGGCAAGGTCTCCGGCCTCGAGTTCATGGACTACGTGGAGGCCGGGCGGGTCATCAAGCTGGGCGCCAAGGACACGATCGTCCTCGGCTACATGAAGTCGTGCCTGCGCGAGACCATCACGGGCGGCACCGTGGTGGTCGGCACCGAGCGGAGCCTGGTGCATCAGGGCCGGATCGACAGCGTCAAGGTCGAGTGCGACGCCACCGCCCAGCTCGCCGAGCGGCAGAGCGTCGAGAGCGCCGCCACGGTGTTCCGCCGCCTCGGGCCGCCGCAGCCGGGGCCCGGCCAGGCCGGACCCGGCCAGCCGGCGCCGGGCCAGCCCGGACCGAACCAGGCGCAGCCGCCGAACGGCGAGCCGCCCCGCACCCTCGTGCTGTTCGGCCGCTCGCCGGTGTTCGAGGTGAAGGGACCCGAGACGCTGACCATCGAGCGGCTCGACAAGGCCGGCGAGAAGCAGTCGATCACGTTGAAGCCGAAGGCGCTGGTGCGCGGCCGCTTCTACGACATGGCGAGAGCCGACAAGGCGCTCGCCGCCGGCGGCAGCTACGTGGCGACCGTGAACGGCCGCAAGGTCGCCTTCAAGATCGCCGCCGACGCCAGGCCCGGCGCCACCGCCGTGGTCGGCCGGCTGGTGCGGTTCGAATAGGGGACGCGGCTGTCCGAGCCTCCCCATTCGTCATTCCGGGGCGCGCCGAAGGCGCGAACCCGGAATCCAGCGACGTGCTCCCGGGTCTCGGCTGAATTCCGGGCTCGCCGCTGCGCGGCGCCCCGGAATGACGAGCATGCGGCGCCCCCCGGCGCGAACGAAGCGCGACAGGCCGGCCGGGTGCCGCGATGAGACGCTATCGCAAGCGCGACCTCGGGGCCGTCGCGGTGGTCGTGCTGGTGTGCGGGGTCGTCTTCGCCTCGCCGGCGCTCGACCGCTTCGCCGGGGTGTCGCTCGACATCCTCACCGCGCTGCGCTGGCAGGCCTTCGGGCTGCGCCACGATCCGGCGAGCGCGCCGGCCGTTGTCGTCGCCATCGACGAGGAGACGTTCCGCACCCCGCCCTTCGCCGGCTCCCCGAGCCTCACCTGGACGCGCGAGATCGGCCGCGTGCTGACCGCCGTGGTCGACGGCGGCGCCGCCGTGGTCGGCTTCGACATCGTCTTCCCGTCGTCGATCGAGCAGTCGGAAATCCCGTTTGGCGAGGAGCCGCTCGGCACCCGGCTGCGCGGCTTCGACCGCGATTTCCTGCGCGCGCTCGCCAGCGCCGCGAAGAGCGACAAGGTCGTGCTCGGCGAGGTGCTGCACCAGGACCGGCCGGTGCGCCCGGCCGCCGGCCAGCGCATCGCGGTCGGCCAGCAGAAGAATATCCGCGCCCTCAACACCCATGCCGACCCCGACGACGTGGTGCGCCGGCTGCCGCTGTGGTTCTCGGTCGGCGGCCGGCCGCTGCCGTCGATGGCGCTGGAGCTCGCCGCCCGGGCGCTCGGCACCGCCCCGGTGCGCGAGCCGGACGGCACCACGGTGCTGGCCGGCTGGCGGGTGCCGAGCGCCGTGCCGGGCACCCAGACGCTCGGCTTCGAGGGCGGCGCCGACGCCGTGCCGACCTACTCGTTCGCCGACCTGCGCGCCTGCGCCGAGACCGGCGACGCCGACTTCTTCCGCCGGACCTTCGGCGGCAAGGTGGTGCTGTTCGGCACCCTGTTCGACATCGAGGACCGCAAGGTCACCTCCAAGCGCTTCGCCACCGGGGTCGAGGCGGCCCGCGGGGCGCGCTGCGCCCTGCCCCTGCCCGCCGCGCCGGCCGAGCCGCCGCCGGCCCGCTCGTCGATCGCGGGCGTCTACATCCACGCCACCGCGGTCAACGACCTCCTGCGCCGCACCGTGCCGCACGAGCTCGGCCGGCTCGGCACCACGGCGACGGCGCTCGCCGCCGCCGGCCTCGCGGCGCTGGGGGCCATGCTGCTCGGTCCCGGCCTCGCCGTGCTGGCGGTGCTCGGCCTGCTCGCCGCCTGGACGGCGGCCGGCACGGTCGCGCTCCAGCACGGGCTGGTGCTGCCGCTGGTCGGCCCGACGCTGGCGGCGCTCACCGCCACGGCCGGCACCATCGGCTGGCGCCTGGTCGCCGCCGACCGCGAGGAGCGGTTCCTGCGCAGGAGCTTCGCGCTCTACCTCTCGCCCCAGGTGATCGACCGCATGCTGGAGGCCGACGAGCCGCCGGCGCTCGGCGGCGAGATGCGCGACGTCACGGTGTTCTTCTCCGACATCGCCGGCTTCTCGTCGATCGCCGAGACGATGACGCCGGCCGCGCTGGTCGCCTGGATGAACGCCTATCTGTCGGAGATGACCGACATCGTCGAGGGCTGCGGCGGCTATGTCGACAAGTATATCGGCGACTCGATCGTCGCCGTGTTCGGCGCCCCGGCGAACGATCCCGACCACGCCCGCAACGCCGTGCGGGCGGCGCTGCGCTGCCGCGAGCGGCTCGCCGTCCTCAACGAGACGGCGGCGTTCCAGGGGCATCATCTCGCCCACCGCATCGGGCTGAACTCCGGCGAGGCGCTGGTCGGCAATATCGGGTCGCGCCGGCGCTTCAACTACACGGTGATGAGCGACGCCGTGAACCTCGCCTCGCGGCTCGAAGGGGCCAACAAGTATTTCGGGACCTCGATCATGGCGTCGGAGGAGACCGTCTCGCGCACCGGCGATGCCTTCGCCTGGCGCGAGCTCGACGCCATCAGGGTCCGGGGCCGCACCCGGCCGGTCCGCATCCTGGAGCCGATCGCCGAGGCCGGCCGGGTGCCGCCCGAGGCGGCGGCCCGCGCCGCCGTCTACGCCGACGGCCTCGCCCGCTTCCGGGCCCGCGACTTTTCGGGCGCCGCCGAGGCGTTCGGACGGATCGCCGCCGGCGACCCGCCCGCCGCCCTGTTCGAGAAGCGCGCCCGCGAGCTGGCGGCGGCGCCCCCCGGCCCGGACTGGGAGCCGGTGTTCACCCTGGAGGGGAAGTAGGCAGCACGGCTGCGGCCAAATCTCTTACTGCTGACCCTAGTTGCTAAACCCAGCGGTCACGCCGTATATTTGCATCCACGCATTGCCGATAGGAGAGACCAATGAACAATCCACTTCCGAAATATGCTGTTTGGAACAACAAAGGAGGAGTTGGAAAAACATTTGTTACGTTCGTAATCGCCGCAGAATACGCCTCCGTGCACAAGGATAAAACCGTCGTTGTAATTGACATGTGTCCGCAAGCTAATGTCAGCGAAATTCTACTCGGAGGAAACGGAACGGGAGCAGAGAATCTTTCGAGTCTACTGAAGGCCTCCCCACGCCAGACTATTGGCGGGTATTTTGATCAGCGGATTACATCTCCTCACGCAAAGACAGGGACGGAACTAAGCTTCTTAACTGCAGCGCATACATTCAACAAAAATCTTCCAGAGAATCTATTTTTAGTTGCGGGAGATCCGTCGCTCGAACTTCAAGCACAAGCGATAAATCAAATTGCCGCCCAAACCCTTCCAGCCAACGCCTGGGCCAACGTTCACTCCTGGGTTTTAGATTTGATTTCAGCCATAACAACCCAGCACCCAGAGGCCGTGTTTTTTATTGATTGCAACCCCAGCTTTGCGGCGTATACTGAAATCGCCCTACTCGCATCGACACGACTTGTTATTCCCTGCACAGCCGACGGGTCGTCCGCTCGCGCCATCGATAATGTTGGGCAGCTACTTTTTGGATTAGGCGTTCCAAAA
This sequence comes from Rhodoplanes tepidamans, assembly GCF_030813915.1. Taxonomy (GTDB): domain Bacteria; phylum Pseudomonadota; class Alphaproteobacteria; order Rhizobiales; family Xanthobacteraceae; genus Rhodoplanes; species Rhodoplanes tepidamans. The sequence continues at coordinate 58,387 of NZ_JAUSUJ010000025.1, read as the reverse complement.
GCCTATACTGGCGTCAACTTCGCCTCAAGAGCCAAAACCGCTGGAATGTCGCTTCCATCGATTCACGTCGTGCCGCTAAATAGAAGCACCCAATATGATAAGAAGGCATCAAAGGCATTCGGCGCAATGTATACAGAAATAAAAGATCGCGTCGGGGAGTTGCGAAAGCAAATTCCGGCCAACTTCTCACTACCTGGAGCAACTGACGCATTTCTCGACATACCTGATGCGCACGCCGTTTCCGTCGTCTCCTCGCACCACGGACTACCGCTTGGGAAAATAAAGATCAAGAAATACAATATCCATGGGATTGACACCCAGGTTAACGCTGACCCACTTAATCGGTACAAATCCGCCGTCAGCAGCCTCGTTTCGCTGCTGTAGATCACGCTTCATTCGTGTAGAGCGCACCCACGGTCGGACTAGCGAGGGTGATCACCCGAGGTTCCCCGTCCCCCTGCCCCGTCGTATGGTGCGGCCCGCATGACCAGTCTCGCCCGCCGCACCGCCTTCGGCTTTCTGCGCCTTTCCGCGATGATGACCCTGCTGGTGATGGTGCCGGCGGGATCGCTCGGCTACTGGCCGGGCTGGCTCTTTCTCGTCTCGTCGCTCGGCTCGGCCGGCGTGATCGCCATCTGGCTCCTCTATGCCGACCCGGCGCTGCTGGAGCGGCGGCTGGAGGTCGGCGCCGCGGCCGAGCGGCAGCCCACCCAGAAGCTCATCCAGGCCGCCGCGTCGGTGATCGGCATCGGCCTGATGGTCGTCCCCGGGCTCGACTGGCGGTTCGGCTGGTCGACCATGCCGACCGTGCTCGTCTGGGTCGGCAATCTCGGCATCGTCGCCGGCTATGCGCTGTGCTTTCTCGTGTTCCGCGAGAACACCTGGACGTTCGGCACCGTGCAGGTGAGCGAGGGCCAGACCGTGGTGTCGACCGGCCCCTACGCGGTGGTGCGCCACCCGATGTATGCCAGCGCCCTGTTTCTCTTCCTGTTCGGACCGCTGGCGCTCGCCTCCTGGTGGGCCTTCATCCCGGCCGCCGCCATGGTGCCCTCCGTGATGGCCCGCATCGTCGCCGAGGAGCGCTTCCTCGCCACGCACCTGCCCGGCTACACGGCCTATCAGGGCGAGGTGCGCTGGCGCCTCGTCCCGGGGATCTGGTAAGCCGTCCTGCGACATCGGCGCCGCGTGGCGAGCGGGTTTCCACCCGCCGGCCGACGCGCTAGAACGCCTCCAATCCGCACCGCCGGCATCCGGCCGGCCGAAAAAACCACCAGAACGCCCGAGGTCCGACATGCCGCAGTACCGCTCCCGCACGACCACGCACGGCCGCAACATGGCAGGCGCCCGCGGCCTGTGGCGGGCGACCGGCATGAAGGACGCCGACTTCGGCAAGCCGATCATCGCGGTGGTCAACTCGTTCACCCAGTTCGTGCCCGGCCATGTCCATCTGAAGGACCTCGGCCAGCTCGTCGCCCGCGAGATCGAGAAGGCCGGCGGCGTCGCCAAGGAGTTCGACACCATCGCGGTCGACGACGGCATCGCCATGGGCCACGACGGCATGCTCTACAGCCTGCCGTCGCGCGAGATCATCGCCGACAGCGTCGAGTACATGGTCAACGCGCACTGCGCCGATGCCATGGTGTGCATCTCCAACTGCGACAAGATCACGCCCGGCATGCTGATGGCGGCGCTGCGGCTGAACATCCCGGCCGTGTTCGTCTCCGGCGGGCCGATGGAGGCCGGCAAGGTGGTGCTCGGCGGCAAGACCAAGGCCGTCGACCTGATCGACGCGATGATCATGGCGGCCGACGACCGCCAGAGCGACGCCGACGTCGCCGCGATGGAGCGCTCCGCCTGCCCGACCTGCGGCTCCTGCTCCGGCATGTTCACGGCCAACTCGATGAACTGCCTCACCGAGGCGCTGGGTCTCTCTCTGCCCGGCAACGGCACCCTGCTCGCCACCCATGCCGACCGCCAGCGCCTGTTCGTCGAGGCCGGTCACCTGATCGTCGACCTGTGCCACCGGTACTACGAGCAGGACGACGCGTCGGTGCTGCCGCGCTCGGTCGCCACCTTCCAGGCCTTCGCCAACGCCATGGCGCTCGACATCGCCATGGGCGGCTCGACCAACACGGTGCTGCACCTGCTCGCCGCCGCCCAGGAGGGCGAGGTGCCGTTCACCATGCAGGACATCGACAAGCTGTCGCGCCGCGTGCCGGTGCTGTGCAAGGTCGCGCCCTCGGTCGCCGACGTGCATGTCGAGGACGTGCACCGGGCCGGCGGCGTGATGGCGATCCTGGGCGAGCTCGACCGCGCCGGGCTGATCGACGGCTCGGTCGGCACCGTGCACACCAAGACGCTGGCCGAGGCGCTCGACCGCTGGGACGTCGCCCGCACCAATTCCGAGACCGTGCAGACGCTGTTCCGCGCCGCGCCGGGCGGCGTGCCGTCGATCGCGGCGTTCAGCCAGGACCGGCGCTGGGACGACCTCGATCTCGACCGCAAGGCGGGCGTGATCCGCAGCGCCGAGAACGCCTTCTCCAAGGACGGCGGCCTCGCGGTGCTGTACGGCAACATCGCCGAGGACGGCTGCATCGTGAAGACGGCGGGCGTCGACGCCTCGATCCTCACCTTCACGGGCAAGGCCCGGGTGTTCGAGAGCCAGGACGCCGCCGTGGAGGGGATCCTGGGCGGCGCCGTGAAGCCCGGCGACGTGGTGCTGGTCCGCTACGAGGGCCCGCGCGGCGGCCCCGGCATGCAGGAGATGCTGTATCCGACCAGCTACCTGAAGTCGAAAGGCCTCGGCAAGGTGTGCGCGCTGGTCACCGACGGCCGCTTCTCGGGCGGCAGCTCGGGCCTCTCGATCGGCCACGTCTCGCCCGAGGCGGCCGAGGGCGGCGCCATCGGCCTGGTCGAGGACGGCGACGCGATCGAGATCGACATCCCGAACCGCAAAATCCATCTCGCCGTGAGCGACGAGGAGCTCGCCCGCCGCCGCGCCGCCATGGAGGCGAAGGGCGACAAGGCCTGGCAGCCGGCGACGCGCGACCGCAAGGTCTCGGCCGCCCTGCAGGCCTACGCCGCCTTCACCACCAGCGCCTCCCGCGGCGCCGTCCGCGACGTGAAGCAGGTGCGGCGGTAAGCGACCGGCTCGCGTCGAATCGAGCCGCTGTTCACTTCGGATCCAGATGACGAGCGTCGGCGTTCGGGGCCTCCCCCCACCCCCGCCCCCTCCCCGCCACTCGCTTCGCGAGCGGGGGGAGGGGAGCCGCAGCGCCGTGCGCGATCACGTCGAGTCGTCCCCCTCCTCTCCCCTCCCCCCATTCGCCGTTGCGAATGGCGGGGAGGGGTCGGGGGTGGGGGGCGGTTCTTGCTCTGAGGCTGGTTTCTCTCGACCGAACCGACCAACCAAAAACGTCCTCACACCGCCTGCTTCGACAGGTCGAAGCGCACCGGCATCATGGCGGCGAGGTCTTCCTTCGCCACCTTTGTCTTGACCTGCAGCTCGTCGTTCTCCACCCGGCTGATGTAGCAGTCGATGATGCCGGAGTGGTCCTCCTTGCGGAGCGTCTTGGCGCCCTGGGGATGGCCGAGCGCGTTCGCCATCTGCATCCCTTCCAGCGCCTCGATGACGCCCTTGTCGTCCTTCTTGGTCTTCCAGCCGGACGCCTCGATGGCCTGCTTGAGGGCGAACATGTTCTCCCAGTTCTGCCAGGAGTGGCTCTTGGCGTTGACGCGCTCGGAGCCGGTCTCGCGGCCGTGCACGTCGTCGGTGCCGATCGCCTTCAGGTAGTCGCGGTGGAAGCCGTCGTCCTTGTACTTCGCCATGCGCGGAAAATTCTCGACGATGTAGACGCCCTCGGCGGCGCCCTTCAGATCCGCCGGCGCGATCGCCTCGATGGTGCCGGAGACCGAGTACATCCGCATGGTCTTCTCCAGGCCCATCGACTTCGCCTGGGTGTAGAAGGCGACCGACAGCGCGCCGAAGAACACCGAGAACAGCACCTCGGTATCCTGCGGGATCTTGGTGAGATACGGCACCAGATCCTTGGCGTCGAGCGGCACGAAGATCGGATCGTTGACGTGGCCGCCGAGCTTCTCGACCACCGCCTTGTGCTCCTTGTAGTGGCTGTGGCCCCAGGCGTAGTCGGGCGAGATGATGGTCCAGCGCTTGCCGAGGTTCTTGAACGCCCAGGGCGCGCCGGCGGCGGCGAGCCCGTAGGTGTCGGTACCGGTGCGGAACGAGTAGCGGGTGCCCTTCTCGCCGGTCGCCTCGGTCGCCTCGCCGGAGGAGAAGTAGACGGTCTTCAGCTCGGTCGCGACCGGGATGGCGGCGAGCATCACGCCGGAATGCACCGAGCCGACCACGAAGGAGGCGCCGTTGCGTTGGATCAGCGAGCGCAGCTTCCGGGTGCCGGTCGCCGGGTTCGACTCGGTGTCCTCGGTGACCAGCTCGACCTTGCGGCCGGCGATGCCGCCCATCTCGTTGATCAGCTTGACGGCGGCGGCGCCGCACTTGTTGTGCCAGTAGCCCCACGAGGCGAAGCCGCCGGTCAGCTCGCAGTGCTGGCCGATGACGATCGGCCCGCCCGCCTGGGCGAAGGCCGACATGTCGCGGCCGAGCGCCACATAGGCCGTCCCGGCGAGCGCGCCGCCCGCCAGCGCCGTCTGCAGGAAGCTGCGGCGCGACGGGTGCGCCGCGTCCGATCCCGTCGCGACATCTGCGCTCGTCGCCCTGTCCGGCCTGCGCTCCGTCGTCATGCCAAAGATCCTTTCTGGCTAGAGGGCGACACCGAGATAGCGGTGGACGGTGTCGGGGGTCTCGCGCAGCGCCGCCGGGGTCGCCTCGTGGACGACCTGGCCGCGCTCCATCAGATAGACGCGATCGGCGAGCCTCAGCGCCGTGCGGAGATTCTGCTCGACGATCAGCACGGCGATGCCGCGCTTGGCGATGGCGGCGATCTCGGTGCGGATCTGCGAGACGAGCTTGGGCATGATGCCCTCGGTCGGCTCGTCCAGCATGATCAGGCTCGGCCGCATGATCAGGCAGCGGGCGATGGCGAGGATCTGCTGCTCGCCGCCCGACAGCGTGCCGGCGGCCTGGCGGCGGCGCTCGGCCAGCCGCGGGAAGCGCTCGTAGAGCTCGGCGAACAGGTCGGCCGGCGGCTTGCCCTTCAGCCCGAGGCAGAGATTGTCCTCGACGGTGAGCAGCGGGAAGATGCCGCGCCCCTGTGGCACGTAGCCGAGCCCGAGCGCGGCGAGCCGGTGCGGTGCGAGGCCGCCGAGATCCTGGCCCTGATAGCTCACGCTGCCGCCGGTCCGGCGCAGCAGCCCGAGCACGGCGCGCAGCGTCGAGGTCTTGCCGACCCCGTTGCGGCCGAGAAGCGCCACCGTCTCGCCCGGCGCGACCGAGATCGACACGCCCTTGAGCACCGGGATGCGGCCGATGTCCGCCGTGAGGCCGGCGACGCTCAGCATGGGAGCCTCGCGTCGTGTCGCACAGTCCCGGTCATTCCGGGGCGCGGCGGAGCCGCGAACCCGGAATCCAGCCACGGGCACCGAATTCGCGGCTGGATTCCGGGTCCGGCGCTGCGCGCCGTCCCGGAATGACGAGAGCCATGGCCCGCCGCCCGCCGTGTCATTCGTCGTCCTCCGGGGCGCCCAGATAGGCCTCCTGGACGCGCGGGTCGCGGCTGATCTCGTCCGGCGTGCCCTCGGCCAGGATGGCGCCGGAGGCCATCACCACGATGTGCGAGGCGAGCGAGAACACCACCTCCATGTCGTGCTCGATGATGACGACGTCGACCTTGCTCGCCACCGCGCGGATGCGCGCCACCGCCCGCTCGGTCTCCTCCGGGCCCATGCCGCAGACCGGCTCGTCGAGCAGCAGGAGCTTCGGCTCGGCGGCGAGCGCCAGCGCCAGCTCGAGCAGCGCGACGTCGCCGTAGGAGAGCGCCGAGGCCTTGCGGTCGCGATGCCGGGCGAGCCCGACCTCGTCGATCAGCGCATCGACCCGTTCGCCGACGGCGCGGTACGACGCCGCGGGGCGAAACGCCGAGCGGATGCCCTGGTGCGCCATCACGGCGGCCCGCACGTTGTCGGCGACCGTGAGGCCGCCGAACACGCTCTTGATCTGCAGCGTCCGCGACACGCCCTCGCGGACGATCCGGTGGGGCGGCAGCCCGGTGATCGGCACGCCGGCGGCCAGCACCTCGCCGTCGTCGGGGCGCAGCTCGCCGGTGACCAGGTTGAACAGCGTCGTCTTGCCGGCGCCGTTGGGGCCGATGATGGCGTTGACGCGGCCGGAGCGCAGGCTGAACGACACGCCGTCGACCGCGACGAGGCCGCCGAACCGCTTGGTGAGGCCGCGCGTCTCCAGCGCGATCGCCGGCTCCATCAGCGGCCTCCCGGGACGGCGCGCGCATCGGCGGACGGCGCGACAGGGTCGGCGGGGGCTTCCGCAGGCGCCGCGCGCGGCGCCGTCAGGCGCCCGAGCGCGCCGCGCCACAGGCCGGCGAGGCCGAGCGGCGCGAACATCACCACCAGCACGGTGAGGCCGCCGACCGCGAACAGGTAGTTCTCCCACACGGTCGAGACGAGCTCGCGGAACACGATCAGCAGCGCGGTGCCGAACAGCGGCCCGAGCAGCGTGCCGATGCCGCCGACGATCGCCCACACCACCGCCTCGCCGGAGACGTGATAGACCATGTAGGAGGCCGACGCGTAGCGGCCGAAGAAGGCGAACAGCGCGCCGGAGACGCCGGCGAGCGCGCCGGCCAGCACGAAGGCGACGAGCCGGGTGCGGTAGACGTCGATGCCGATCAGCCGGGCGCGGCGGTCGTTCTCGCGCACCGCCGCGAAGGCGAGGCCGAGCGGGCTCCTCACCACCACGCCCATGATGGCGTAGCAGGCCGCCACCACGCCGAGCACGGAAAAGTACTGGGCGAGCGGATCGGCGAGCGTGACCGTGACGCCCGCCATGTCGAAGACGGCCGGGGCCGAGAAGGACAGGCCGTCGTCGCCGCCGGTCAGCGTCTTGTTGCTCATCGCCGCGAAGTAGAAGATCAGCGAGAACACCACGGTGATGATGGCGAAGTAGTGCCAGGTGAGCCGCACCGCGAGCGCGCCGGCCACCGCTGCCATGGCGGTCGCGGCGAGCGTGCCGGCCAGGAGCCCGGTCCAGAAGCCGGCCTCCCAGTGGATCACGGCGAGCGTCGCGCCGTACATGCCGAAGCCGAAGAACAGCGCCTGCCCGAAGGAGAGGAGCCCGACATAGCCGAACAGCAGGTTGACGCTGGCGGCGAGCAGCGACCAGATCAGGATCTCGGTGACGATGTTGACCCAGAACCCGTAGCCGAGCTCCGGCAGGACGAACGGCACGGCGAGAAGCGCGGCGCCGAGCAGCGCGAGGCCGCCGCGCCCGATCCAGGCGGCCGCGCCGCCGCTCATCGGGTCGCTCCCGCGAACAGGCCGTGCGGCCGGAACAGCAGGACACCGCTCATCACGGCGAGCGAGACGATGCGGGCGACGGTGGGGTCGGAGACGCTGGTCACCACGCCCTCCATCACGGCGAGCAGCACGGCCGCCGCCACCGTGCCCTGCAGGTTGCCGAGCCCGCCGATGACGACGGCCATGAAGCAGAACGGCAGGATGTCGACGCCGGTGCGGAACTCGACCGTGGTGATCGGCGCCGCGATGACGCCGCCGAGCGCCGCCATGGCGGTGCCGAGCGCGAACGTGATGCCGCAGATGCGGGCGACCGGGATGCCGAGCGCCGTGGCGGTCTCGGGATCGTGGCGCACCGCGCGGATCCAGGTGCCGAGCTTGGTGCGCTGCAGGAACAGGAAGAAGCCGGCCAGCGCCAGCGCGGCGAACAGCGCGGCGGCGATGCGGTAGACGTCGTAGTCGATTCCGAACAGCGGAACCGTGCCCTCGATCGGCGGCGCCATGCGGCGCGGCTGCGCCCCGTAGGTCGCCCGCACCGCCTCCTGCAGCATCATCGACAGGCCGAAGGTGGTGACGATGGTGAGCGCCGCCTGCCGGATGGTCGGCCTGATCACGACCCGCTCCAGCACCAGCCCGAGCACGAAGCCGAGCACCGGGACCAGCACCAGGGCCAGCCAGAACGAGCCGGTCGCCACCGTGACGGCGAGGCCGCCGACCGTGCCGACCATGAACAGGTCGCCATGCGCGACGTTGATGATGTCGAGCAGCCCGAAGATGATCGACAGGCCGAGCGCGATCAGGGCGATGATCAGGCCCCACACCAGTCCGTTGATCGCCAGAGCCAGGACGACGTCGCTCAAGCCGTGTCTCCCGGGCGCCGGGGGGCGCCGCCGCGTTCAGCCGGCCGCGATCTTCGGGACGCTTGGCATTCATTGTCAAGTCGGCCCGTATCGACACGCGACGGAATCTCGCAGATTGGCGTTTAATCGAGCGTGATGCACAAAGTTTGTTGTCTCCGCTGCTCGACTGTCGATCTTTTCCGACAGGTCGGCTAAGGTGCGCCCGACGCCGGCGCGACGACCCGCCGGCGAAGGACCGCACCGCCATGACCCTCGCCCGCACGCTCGCCGAGCTCGGCATCCCGGAAACCGAGGCGCGCTTCTATCTCGCTGCGCTGGAGCTGGGCGAGATGCCGATCCGCGACATCGCCGAGAAGGCCGGCATCAGCCGCACCAACGCCTACGACGTGCTGGCCCGCCTGCTCGACGAGGGGCTCGTCACCACCCACGAGGGGCCCGGCAAGGTGCTGCGCGTCGCCGCCGTCGGTCCCGAGCGGCTGATCGCGCTGTTCGACGACCGCCGCCGCCGGCTCGCCGGCATCCTGCCGGAGCTGCAGTCGCTGCATGTCGGCTCGTCGGCTAAGCCGCGGGTGCGCTTCTACGAGGGGACCGACGGCATCGAGACGGTGCTGGAGGAGACGCTCGCCTGCCGCAGCAAGCAGCTGGTCGGCATCCTGTCGATGCGGGACCTCTACGAAGCGCCGGGGCGCGACTGGATGGACGGTCTGGTGCGGCGCCGCATCGCGGCGGGCGTGTCGCTGCGGGTGGTGCGCGCCCGCTCGGCCGACATCCACGCCAACTGGATGGACAGCGCCGAGGAGCTGCGCGAGCTGCGCTTCGCGCCCGAGAGCTTCGTCTCGACCATGACGACCTACGTGTACGACGAGAAGGTCGCCATCATCTCGTCGCGCCGCGAGAACTTCGGCATGACGATCGAGAGCCCCGAGTTCGCCGCCCTGCAGCGCCAGCTGTTCGACGCCCTGTGGGCGGCGAGCACGCCGGCGCCGCAGACGCCACGCCCGCCGAAGAGCACCCGATCGCGCCGCCCGGAGATCGCCCGATGAGCCTCGCCTATCCCCGCTTCAAGGCCGCCGCCTGCCACGCCGCGTCGGTCTATCTCGACAGCGCCGCGAGCGCCGACAAGGCGGCGGCGCTGATCGCCGAGGCCGCCGGCCACGGCGCGAGCCTGGTCGCCTTCCCGGAGAGCTTCCTGCCGGGCTTTCCGGTGTGGGCGGCGCTGCGCGCGCCGATCCTCGGCCACGACCTGTTCCGGCGGCTCGCCGGCGAGGCGGTGCGGCTCGACGGGCCCGAGATCGCGCGGGTGCGCAGCGCGGCGCGCCGCCACGGCGTCCACGTGTCGATCGGCATCACCGAGGGCACTGACGCGAGCGTCGGCTGCCTGTGGAACGCCAACCTGCTGATCGGCCCGGACGGCGCCGTGCTGAACCTGCACCGCAAGCTGGTGCCGACCTATTACGAGAAGCTCGTCTGGGCGAACGGCGACGCCCGCGGCCTGCGGGTGACGCCGACCGCGATCGGCCGCCTCGGCATGCTGATCTGCGGCGAGAACACCAACCCGCTGTCGCGCTACGCCCTGATGGCGGAGGGCGAGCAGGTGCACGTCTCGACCTATCCGCCGCTGTGGCCGACCCGGCCCGACGGCGCGCCCGGCGCCTACGATCTGCGGCGCGCCATCGAGATCCGCGCCGGCGCGCACTCCTTCGAGGCGAAGGTGTTCAACGTGGTGTCGTCCGGCTTCGCCGACGCGGCGCTGATCGACACGGTGTGCGGCGACGACACGGCGGCGCGCGACGTGATCGCCCAGGCGCCGCGCAGCGTCTCGATGATCCTCGATCCGACCGGCACCCCGGTCGCGGTCGGCCCGAGCGACGGCGAGTCGATCGTCTATGCGGAGGTGGACGTCGCGGCGTGCGTCGAGCCCAAGCAGTTCCACGACGTGGTCGGCTACTACAACCGCTTCGACATTTTCGACGTGCGCATCGACCGCACCCCGCGCGAGCCGGCCACCTTCGCCGACGCGCCGCGCCTCGACACGCTGCCGCCCCTCCCGGCCGACGAGGCCGAAGCCCCGGCCTGGCCGCCGGCCGGGCGGCGGCGCACGGGGTCGTGAGTCACGGGGCGCGATTCACGACCGCGTGCCCCGGACAAGGCATCAGCGAAGCAGGCGCCTCTTCACCTCTCCCCGCCCGCGGGGAGAGGAAAAAGGAAGCGCAGTTCCGCGTGAAAACTCACCCGACCGGCGGGGTGCCGTGGGTGTGGAAGCTCTCGATGGTCTTCAGGCCCCAGGCCTGGCCCTTCAGGCGCTCGGTCTGGGTCCAGGTCACCGGCTCCCAGTCGGGCGCCAGGATCAGCCGGGCGCCGGCATTGGCGAGCTCGACGCGGTTGCCGGCCGGCTCCCAGACATAGAGGAAGAAGGTCTGCTGGACGGCGTGCTTGTGCGGGCCGGTCTCGATGTGGACGCCGTTCTCCAGGAACACGTCGGCGGCCTGCAGGATGTGCTCGCGCTGGTCGACCGCGAAGGTGACGTGATGGAAGCGCCCGCGCGTGCCGGTCATGTCGCGCGTATAGGCGACGTCGTAGGACTTGTTGTTGACCGTGAACCAGCAGCCGCCGACCGTGCCGTCGTCGAGCACGATCTGCTCGGTGACGCGGCTGCCGAGCGCCCGCGGCAGGAACGCGCGGATGGCGCCGACGTCGGTCGCCAGCAGGTTGAGGTGGTCGAGCCGGCGCGGCGCGATCGCCCGGTTCGGCACCCGCTGGGCCTGATTCTTCAGCGCCGGCGCCTCGCCGGCCGGGGGCACGTAGCGGCGCGTCTCGTAATAGATCTCGAACGCGTGGCCGTCCGGGTCGGCGAACCGGTAGGCCGGGCCGTGGCCGAGATCGCCGTCGGTCCAGCCGAGCCCCGCCCCCATCGCCTCGAGCGCGGCGACGCGGCGCGCCAGCGCCTGCGGGCTCGCCGCCCGGTAGCCGACATGGCGCATGCCGGTGGTCGGCGCCGCGGTCAGCTTGAGGCTGTGGAACTCGTAGTCGTCGAAGGCGCGCAGGAAGACGCTCTCGCCCTCGCGGCCGCTCTCGGAGAGGCCGAGCACGCGGGTGAAGAAGTCGAGGCTCTCGTCCGGCTTGTCGGTGAGGAGCTCGACATGGCCGAGATGGGCGATGTCGAAGATCGGTTCGTCCATGCGGGGGGTCCTCGCGGCGGCGCGCCGTCCGGCACCGCGCCGGAGGGCAGCCGCGCCAGAATAGGCGGGGGCAGCCGCGCGGCAAGCCGATCTCGCTTTCTCAGATGCTGCGTAATCCGGGCGTTTTCATTTGCACCGCAACAACATCCATCCGGATTCGTGCGGGTGGCCCATAGCTCCTTCAGGCGTATCCTGGAGATCCATACGCCCGACCGATCTTCGGCGGCGTACGATGATCTGCCCCCGGCCCGGGTCGGCGACGCCCCTCCGGGGGCGGTTTCGTTTCGGGGGGTGTCCGGCCCCGCCCCGACCGCCGGCCGGCGCCCACCTCTCCCGGCCTCGCCCCCCGAAAACGGAACGGGCGGTCGTGAGAAAATCTCATCGACCGCCCGTAGCGCATCACGCCGCACGCGCCCGCGAAGCGAGCGGAGCGCCCGGTCAGGGGTCTAGGAAAACCGGGGGGACTCCACTTTGACCTGGATCATTGAATCGTCGCTTTGCGGGTCTGCCGGCGCGGCCGTGCACGGCTCCGCGAACCGCAAGGACGCGAGGAGACCGCCGCGTCCCACCGGGGCGTGCAGATCGCCGGGGAAGCGTCTTCTCCGGGCCGGCGCTCCGGCGACAACGACTTTGCTCCGCCGACCGGCCGGAGGACGTCGTTCTCCTTATTTTTCGCGGCCGATTGACCGCCCGGCGGGTCCGCCGCCAACTCCCGGGCATGTCCCTGACCGCCGACACCCGGCTCGACGCCGCCCTCACGCCGACGCACCCGGCCGCCTCCCGCGCCGCTGCGCCGCCCCGCCCTGACGCCGCGCGCCGGCTCCAGCCGCTGGTGGTCGGCGCCGCCGGCACGGCGCTGGCGCTCGGCGCCGCCGGGCTGGCGACCGTCTCGGGCGGCCGCATCGCCGCCCTGTGGATCGTCGGGGCGCTGCTCGGGATCGCGCTCTATCACGCCGCCTTCGGCTTCACCCACGGCTTCCGGGTGCTGTTCGCCGAGCGGCGCAGCGCCCATGTGCGGGCCCAGCTGCTGCTGCTCGGCACCGCCGTGCTGCTGTTCTATCCGCTGCTCGCGGCGGGCGGCGTGCTCGGCCAGCCGGTGCGCGGCTTCGTCTTTCCGGCCGGGGTCGAGGTGGCGCTCGGCGCCTTCCTGTTCGGCGTCGGCATGCAGCTCGGCGGCGGCTGCGCCTCCGGCACGCTCTACACGGCGGGCGGCGGCTCGACCCGCATGCTGGCGACGCTGGCGAGCTTCGTCGCCGGCGCCACGCTGGCGGCCTTCACGTACGAGCACTGGCACGGGCTGCCGAGCCTGCCGCCGATCGGCGCCGTGCAGACGCTCGGCCTCGCCCCGGCGCTCGCCGGGACGCTCGCCGTCCTCGGCCTCCTCTGGTGGATCGCGGCGCGCACCGAGCGGGCCCGCCACGGCGGCATCGAACCGATCTTCGGCGGCGGCAGCGCCGGGCACGGCCGGCTGTGGCGCGGGCCCTGGCCGTTCGCCTGGGCGGCGCTCGCGATCGCCGCGCTCGAGCTCGCGACCCTGCTGCTCGCCGGACGGCCGTGGGGCATCACCCAGGCCTTCGCGCTGTGGGGCTCGCACGCCGTCGACCGGCTCGGCCTCGACGACCCGACCTTCTGGGCGTTCTGGGAGGCGCCGACCCGGGCCGACGCGCTGCTGCGGCCGCTCGCCGCCGACATCACCACGGTGATGGATCTCGGCCTGATCGTCGGGGCCCTGCTGGCCGCCGGGCTCGCCGGCCGCTTCGCCCCGGCGCTGCGGGTGCCGCTGCCGCATCTCGCCGCCGCCGTGCTGGGCGGGCTGCTGCTCGGCTTCGGCGCCATCATGGCGACCGGCTGCAACATCAGCGCCTACGTGTCCGGCATCGCCTCCGGCAGCCTGCACGGCTGGCTGTGGATCGCCGCCGCCCTGCCCGGCAACTGGGCCGGGGCGAAGCTGCGCCCGCTGTTCCGCCTCGGCGCCTGATCGCCCCTCCCCGAAACGCCAGCGGCCCGGGCCGGAGCCCGGGCCGCGCGGCGGCGTGCCTTCCGCCAGGCGCCGCCACGACGCGCCGCCGCCATCGCACGGCGGCGCCCCGACGGTCGGCGCAAGCGCGCGTCAGCGTCCCTTGAGCGTCAGGATCAGGGTGGCGACCCCGCCCACCGCGGCGCAGCCGACCAGGTAGTACAGGCCGCCCGCATAGGAGCCGGTGACCGTGATCAGGAAGCCGATCGCCACCGGAGCCAGCGACGAGAAGCCGTTGCCCAGCCCGTTCATGATGCCGGCCGCCGTCGAGATGCCGCGGCTCGGCACGATGTCCTGCATCAGGGTCCACGCCGCCGGGCCGCCGAGGCCGATCGAGCCGACCCCGAAGGCGAGGAAGATCGCCGCCGTCATGTTGTCGGCCGCGGTGGCGCCGAAATAGATGCCGGTGCCGACGCCGATCATGGCGAACAGGATCACGGGCGCGCGCCGGCCCATCTTGTCGCACAGCACGCCGGAGATGATCTTGGTGACGACGCCGAGGATCCACGGCAGCGAGGCGAGCGCGCCCATGGCGGCCCAGGAGAAGCCGCGCGCCTCCTTCAGGTAGCTCGGCACCCAGGTCATCGCGCCCCAGATCACCGAGGTGTGGACGACGTAGTACACGACCAGCAGCCAGAACTGATAGTCGCTGGCGAAGGACTTGAACTTGCTCCACAGCGTGTCGGTGGCGTCGGCCGGCACGGCGGCCGCCTTGGCGCGCTCCGCCGCGAGGCCGGCCTCGATGTGGTCGATCTCCAGCTGGTTGATGCGCTTGTGGTCGCGCGGCTTGTCGGCGGTGAAGAACCAGATCGCCGCGAGCGGGATCAGGCCGGCCGTCGCCAGGATGAAGAAGCTGGACCGCCAGCCGGTGAGATGGATGATCGCCGTGAACAGCGGCATCGCCACGGCCGGCGCGATCGCCATGCCGGTCTGCCACACGGCGTTGGCCTTGCCGCGCTCGTCGGGCCGGAACCACTCCTTGATGTACTTGCTCTGCATCGGGAAGTGCAGGCCCTCGCCGAGGCCGAGGATGACCCGCGAGAACAGCATCAGCATGAAGGTCGGCGCCAGCCCGCCGATGATCAGCGAGATGCCCCACAGCACGACCGACAGGGCCATCGCCTTGCGCGGTCCGAGGAAGTCGCCGATCGGCGCCAGCACGACGTTGCCGACCCCGTAGGCGACCAGGAACAGGGTCATCAGGAGACCCTTCTGGACCGCCTGGCCGGTGATTCCGAAGTAGTCGAGGAACTCGGGATCGACGACCAGGATCGAGACGTTGACCCGGTCGATGTAGGAGAAGAAGACGACGAGCAGCAGGATTCCCGCCAGCACGTGACGCTGGTGCGTCGGCTTGGCGGCCTGGTCGATCGCGACAGCCGTCGACATGACGAAGCCTTTCCGTTTCTGATGTCGGGCTCCGCTCGGCGCCCCGTCGTCCGGAGGGATCGGACGGCGGGGTGCCGGCGGGCGGCGGTTCGAGTGCGGCGGACCCGCGGGTCCGTCGAGGTCAGCTCATGTACTTCTTGGAGCGCGTCACCGTGACGATGTTGCACTTGGCGATCGTCTCCGGCGTCGGCTCCTGGCCGATGCCCGGCAGGTCCGGCACCTTGTACTTGCCGTTCACCGGCTGGTAGTCGTACAGGCAGGTCGCCCGGCTCTCCGGATTGAGCGCCCGCTGATGGTGCTCGTGGATGATGAAGTTCGGGATCACGGCCTCGATCTGCAGCGCCGCCGCCTTGGAGATCGGGCTGCCGCAGACGTGGATCTGCACGGCGCAGTCGTAGGTGTTGGCCATGTCGCAGATCTTCTTCGCCTCGGTGAGGCCGCCGCACAGGCACAGATCCGGCTGGATCACGTCGATCGAGCGGTCCTCGAGGAACGGCCGGTAGCCCCAGCGCGTGTAGATGCGCTCGCCGGCGGCGATCGGCATCTTCACCGCCTTCTTGATCTCCAGCATCGAGCGCGAGTTGAGCGGGTGGCAGGGCTCCTCGTAGTAGAAGATCCGCAGATCCTCGAGCGCCTGGCCGATCTGGATCGCCGAGATCGTGTCGGTGTTGGCGTGGTGCTCCAGGATGATATCGAGATCCGGCCCGCCGGCCTCGCGCATCGCCGCCATCCGGTCGTAGACGGTGCGGATCACCCGGTTCTCCAGCGGCCCGGTGATCTTCCACGGGCCCTTGCCGTCCGGCTGGTCGGAGAAGATGATCGGGTCGACCTTGATCGCGTCGTAGCCGTCGGCCATGGCGACGCGGGTCACCTGGGCGTAGTCCTCCGGCGTGATCAGCACCTGCTTGTCGATCTTCGGGCCCCAGTTGAACTGGAGCTGGCTCGCATAGGTGCGCAGGTCGTCGTTGGTCTTGCCGCCCATCAGCTGCCAGACCGGCATGTTGAAGGCCTTGCCCTTGAGATCCCAGAGCGCGATGTCGATGCCCGAGATCGCGGCGTTGACCACGGTGCCGCCGCCCATGCCCCAGAAGGTCTTGCGGAAGATGGTCTCCCAGATCTTCTCGATGTTGAGCGGGTCCTCGCCGATGATCACCTCGGCGAAGTCCTGCACCATGCCGAAGCCGGCGCGCCAGCCCTTGCCGTAGGCGAGGCCGACCTCGCCGAAGCCGCTGATTCCCTCGTCGGTGTTCACCCGCACGATCACGGGCGACCAGTCTCCGCGCGACGATCCGGCGTTGCCGCTCGGCATCTGCATGACGTCGACACTGACGATTTTCATGGTTCTTCCTCCGTCTTGGTCAGGGTGTCTGTGGGTGGGCGGCCCGCCGCGCGGGCGGCCCGGTCAGGGTTTCGAGCGGGGTGCCGTGGCGGGGACGAGCCCCGGCACGGCGGCGGAAGCGGGACGGCCGGACGCGTCTCGCGACGCGGCGGCGGTCCCGCCCTCGCGGAAGCGGGAGAAGACGACGAGGCACAGCGCGAGGCCGACCATCGGCACCGCGAAGGCGCGGGAGTAGAGCGCCACCGGATCGGCACCGGCGCCGACCAGCGCGGGATGGCCGATGACGACGCCGATGACGTACTGATAGAAGGCGCCGCCGCACTGCAGCATCATGGTGACGGCACCGACCGCCGCGCCGGCGTAGCGCGGGTCGAACAGCTCCTTGGAGGCGGCGAAGCACACCACGAAGGCGCCGCCCGAGAGGCCGTACCAGAGGAACAGGGCACCGAGCAGCCACGGGTTCATGTCGCCCGTGAAGAACACCAGCGGCACGTAGGAGACGAGGTGCAGGAGGCCGCCGAACAGCAGCACCGGCCGGCGCGCGCCGAACACCTTGTCGGACAGCCAGCCGGCGAGCGGGCAGCCGACCGTCATGCCGAGCGGGAACAGCATCAGGATGTGGCCGGCCTCCTGCTTGGAGAGGCCGTAGACCGTGTGCAGATAGGGACCGGCCCACAGCGAGCCGACGCCCATGAAGGTGCCGTAGAACGAGAAGACCAGGATGCCGAGCAGATAGATGCGACGCTCGGAGAACACCTCGGCGATCGCGCCGCGCAGCATGGCGAGGCCCGACGGACCCGGGCGCGGCGGCGCCGGCGGCGACGACGGCATGCGGCGCCGCTCGAGCTGGGCCGGCGTGTCGACCACGACCACCCAGGAGATCACCGCCGCGAACGCGGTCAGCGCCGCCACCATCGTGAACACGTCGCGCCAGCCGATCGCCGCGATGGCGGCGGCGAGCGGCGCCGTCGACAGGAGCGCGCCGACATTGCCGAAGGCGAGCAGCAGGCCCGAATAGGTGGCGAGCTCGTCCGGGCCGTACCAGTCGGAGAAGATGCGCAGCGCCGCGACGTAGACGACGCTGACGCCGAGCCCGATGACGAAGCGGCTCGCCGCCAGCGTGCCGGTGCTCTGGCCGTACGCGAAGGCGAGGCCGGCGAGCGCCGCGATCAGCACGAACACCGCCATGGTCTTGCGTGCGCCCCAGCCGTCCGACAGGAGGCCGGCCGGGAACACGGTCGCGGCATAGGCCCAGAAGTACATCGACGCCATCAGGCCGAGCTCGGACGGGCTCAGGCCGAGCTCGCCCGCGATGACGGGTCCGACCACCACGGGCGCGGCGCGATGGAAATACGAGATCACGTAGGTGAACGCGATCACGACGAAGATCAGGGCGCGGCGGCGCCGGATCGGCGCGTCGAGCATCGCTGATCCGCGCGTGTCGCGGGTCGATCCGGAGGTGGTGGCTCGGTGGCTCATGCGGAATGCTGCGGTCTGCTGCGGTGCGGTCGCCTGCGGGAGGCCGCCGTTCGGAACCGGCGTCGCCGAAAGGCCCGATGTTTCAGGCCGGGCGCGCACCGGATAAGGAGAGTTACGGAGAACGCGGTGGTCGTGAGAGCGCCGGTCTACATGCGCGGAGATCCTGCTGAGGAGCCGGCCGGCGGGTGCCGGGCCGGTACGTGGTAGCGCGAACCATGTCAGGTTAGCGTTGAGGAAGCGGCGCGCCTTCGATATCAGGACGAAAACTATCGACGACCTGCCAATCTGGCCGACGCCGCCATGACCATCAGAACCGACGACTGGATTCACCTGAGCGTGCCGGAGCTGCACGGGCTCCAGCGTCCCGTCGTGCTGCGCTCGCAGCATCTGCCGAAGCGCCACCTGTTCCCACGTCATTCGCACACGTGGAATCAGTTCGTCTACGCGACCTCGGGCACGCTGTTCGCCGCGATCGAGAACGCCTGGTACGTGATCTCGCCCGAGCAGGCCTACTGGGTGCCGACCGGCATCGTGCACATGACCGGCGCCCTGCAGGACTCGGAGTTCCGCAGCCTCTACATCGACGACAGCGTCGCCGCCGAGCTGCCGCGCGAGGGATTCGTCTTCTCGGTGACGCCGCTGATGCGCACGCTGATCATCGAGCTGTCCGAGCTGGAGAAGGCCGGCGAGCGGAGCGACTACTCCGAGCGGGTGGAGCGTCTGATCCTGGATCAGCTCGTGCGGCTGCCCAAGGAGAGCTTCCACCTGCCCTGGCCGCACAGCCCCATGCTGCTGAAGATGTGCCAGGAGCTGTTCGACAATCCGTCCGACGACCGCGACATCGAGGCGTGGGGCCGCGAGCTCGGCGCCTCGCCGCGCACGCTGCACCGCCGCTTCGAGCGCGAGGTCGGCATCGGCATCCGTGAATGGCGCAATCGCCTGCGGGTGTTCCGCGCCATCGATCTCCTGGGGGCGAGCGACAACATCACCGAGATCGCGCTGGAGCTCGGCTACAGCACGCCGTCGGCCTTCACCTACATGTTCCGCCAGCGGATGGGTTGCGCGCCGAGCGAATGGCGGCGCACAATCCGCACGACCCAGTAGCGTCGGCGCCCGCGCGCGGCGCCGGCCGACTGCGAGGCGAGGCGATGCAGGACGAGACGACGAGGACCGACGACCCCGACGCGCCGATCCCCTACATGGCGCGCACCCGCGCGTACTACCTCGCACTCGGCTACGACACGCCCTATGTCTGGGCCCGTCACGACGACGTGCCGTTCACCCCGCTGATGCAGCCGCTGGCGCAGTCGCGCGTCGCGCTGGTGACGACAGCGGCGCCGTACCAGCCCGACAAGGGCCCGCAGGGGCCGGGTGCGCCCTACAATGCGGCGGCGAAGTTCTACACGGTCTATTCGGGCGACACCGCGGTCGACCCCGACCTGCGCATCGCCCATGTCGGCATCGACCGGCGCCACACCAGCATGGAGGATTCCGGCACCTGGTTTCCGCTGCCGCTGCTGCGGGCGGCGGCCGCCGCGGGCAGGCTGCGTCTCGCGCCGCGCTTCCACGGCTTCCCCACCAACCGCAGCCAGCGCCAGACCGTCGACGTCGACGCGCCCGAGCTGTTCGAGCGCTGCTTCGCCGACCGCGTCGACGCGGCCGTGCTGGTCGCCAACTGCCCGGTGTGCCACCAGAGCCTGTCGCTCGCCGCGCGGCTCCTGGAGGAGAACGGCATCCCCACCGTGGTGATGGGCTGCGCCCGCGACATCGTCGAGCACTGCGGCGTGCCGCGCTTCGTGTTCAGCGATTTTCCGCTCGGCAACGCCGCCGGCAAGCCGCACGATCCGGAGTCGCAGCGCCTCACCCTCGACCTCGCGCTCGACCTGCTGGCGTCCGCGACGGGCCCGCGCACCACCGTCGTCTCGCCGCTGCGGTGGAGCGACGATCCGACCTGGAAACGCGACTACGCCAATCCGGCCCTGCTCTCGCCCGCGGAGCTGGCGCGGCTGCGCGCCGAGGCCGAGGCGGCGCGGCTCGCCGCCCGCGACATCCGCATCGCCGAGACGACGCGCTGAAGCGACCGCGAACGGCCGCGGGATACGAGGTCGTTTCGGCACGGCGCTTGCTCGCTCGCGAGGCGGGGTGGCGCCGAGGCGGTCCCCCGGATCATCACGACGACACGGACGGCGTCCCCCGGGCCGCCGTCACGAGCACGAGCGCAACGAAAAGAGTTTTGACGAGCATTTCGATGAGTTGGGATTTCTGGATCGACCGCGGCGGCACCTTCACGGACGTGATCGGCCGCGACCCGGCGGGCGCGCTGCACGCGACGAAGCTGCTCTCCGAAAACCCCGGCGTGTATCGCGACGCCGCGGTGGCCGGCATCCGCCGGCTGCTCGGCCTCGCCCCCGGCGAGCCGATCCCCACCGGCGCGATCGGCGAGGTGCGGATGGGCACCACGGTCGCCACCAACGCGCTGCTGGAGCGCAAGGGCGAGCGCACCGCCTTCGTCACCACCCGCGGCCTCGCCGACGTGCTGGAGATCGGCTACCAGGACCGCCGAAAGATCTTCGCCAGGGCGATCGTCAAGCCCGACCAGCTCTACGAGCGGGTGATCGAGGCGGACGAGCGCGTGCTCGCCGACGGCACCGTCGAGCGTCCGCTCGACGAGGGTTTGGCCCGCCGCGACCTGCAGGCGGCCTACGACGCCGGCATCCGGGCCGTGGCGATCGCCCTCATCCACGGCTTCCGGTTCCAGGATCACGAAAGGGCGCTGGCCCGCATCGCCGAGGAGATCGGCTTCACCCAGATCTCGGTCAGCCACCGGGTGTCGCCGTTGATAAAGCTGGTCGGGCGCGGCGACACCACGGTGGTCGACGCCTATCTGTCGCCGATCCTGCGGCGCTACGTGGCGCAGGTGTCGGAGGAGCTCGACGTCGCCCGCACCGGGGCGCGGGTGATGTTCATGACCTCGGCCGGCGGCCTCACCGGCGCCGACCTGTTCCAGGGCCGCGACGCGATCCTGTCCGGCCCGGCCGGCGGCGTGGTCGGCATGGCGGCGACCGGCAGGGCCGCCGGCTTCGACGCGGTGATCGGCTTCGACATGGGCGGCACCTCGACCGACGTCGCCCATTTCGACGGCACGTTCGAGCGCGCCTTCGAGACCGAGGTGGCGGGCGTGCGCATCCGCGCGCCGATGATGCTGATCCACACGGTGGCGGCAGGCGGCGGCTCGATCCTGCATTTCGACGGCGCCCGCTTCCGGGTCGGCCCCGACTCGGCCGGCGCCGTGCCGGGCCCGGCGAGCTATCGCCGCGGCGGCCCGCTCACCGTCACCGACGCCAACCTGATGGTCGGCAAGCTGGTGCCGGAGTTCTTTCCGGCGATCTTCGGACCCGATCAGAACGAGCCGCTCGACGCCGGCGTGGTGCGGGAGAAATTCGCCACGCTGGCGGCCGAGGTCGGCGACGGGCGCTCGCCGGAAGAGGTCGCCGACGGGTTCCTGAAGATCGCCGTCGCCAACATGGCCGAGGCGGTGAAGAGGATCTCCGTCCAGCGCGGCTACGACGTTACCTGCTACGCGCTCAACTGCTTCGGCGGTGCCGGCGGCCAGCACGCCTGTCTGGTCGCCGACGCGCTCGGCATGGAGCGCGTGCTGGTGCATCCGCTCTCCGGCCTGCTGTCCGCCTACGGCATGGGGCTGGCCAGCGTGCGGGCGACCCGCTTCGAGACCATGGATCTGCGGCTCGACGCGGCGGCCGACGCACTCCGCGTCGCGCGAAAGAAGCTCGGCGAAGCCTGCGTGAACGAGCTCGCCGGCCAGGGCGTACCGGCGCGCGACGCGACCGTGTCGGTGATCGCCCATGTCCGCTACGAGGGCACCGACACGTCGCTCGACATTCCGGTGCCGTTCGCCGGCGGCGCCCTGCCCGCCTCCGCCGTCGCGGAGATGCGCGAGACGTTCCTTTCCCTTCATCTGTCGCGCTTCGGCTTCGTCGATCGCGACAAGATCCTGATCGTCGACGCCGTCTCGGTGGAAGCGGTGGGCGGCGCCGCGCCGCAGTCCGAGGCGACGCTGGAGGAGGAGGAGCGCGCCGCGCCGGTGCCGCACCAGACCCGCCGCTTCTTCTCCGGCGGCGCCTGGCACGCGGCCGGCATTTTTCTGCGCGGCGATCTCGCGCCCGGCCACGCCGTCACCGGGCCGGCGATCGTGATCGAGCCGAACCAGACCATCGTGGTCGAGCCCGGCTGGCAGGCGCGACTCACGGCGCACGACCATCTGGTGCTGAGGCGCGTCGTGGCGCGGCCGCAGACCGAGGCGGTCGGCACGAGGGCCGACCCGGTGATGCTGGAGATCTTCAACAACCTGTTCATGTCGATCGCCGAGCAGATGGGCGTGACGCTGCAGAACACCGCCTATTCGGTGAACATCAAGGAGCGGCTCGACTTCTCCTGCGCCGTGTTCGACGCGAACGGCGCGCTGGTCGCCAACGCGCCCCACATGCCGGTGCATCTCGGCTCGATGGACAGGTCGGTCGAGACCGTCATCGCCCAGAACGCCGTGATCCGGCCCGGCGACGTGTTCGTCCTCAACGCGCCCTACAACGGCGGCACGCATCTGCCCGACATCACGGTCTGCACCCCGGTGTTCGACGACGCGGGCACGCGGATTCTGTTCTGGGTGGCGAGCCGCGGCCACCATGCCGACGTCGGCGGCATCGCGCCCGGCTCGATGAGCCCCAAGGCGACGACCATCGAGCAGGAGGGCGTCTACATCGACAACTTCAAGCTGGTCGAGGAGGGCCGGCTGCGCGAGGCGGAGCTGATCGCGCTGCTCTCCGGCGGCCCGTACCCGGTCCGCAACGTCGTCCAGAACGTCAACGACCTGAAGGCCCAGATCGCCGCCAACCAGCGCGGCGCCGCCGAGCTGACGAAGATGATCGCCCATTTCGGGCTCGACGTCGTGCAGGCCTATATGGGCCACGTCCAGGACAACGCCGCCGAGAGCGTCCGCCGGGTGATCGACCGCCTCGGCGACGGCCGCTTCGCCTACGAGATGGACGACGGCTCGGTGATCCGGGTGACGATCTCGGTCGACAACGAGAAACGCGAGGCGACCGTCGACTTCACCGGCACGCGGGCGCAGCGCCCGGACAACTTCAATGCGCCCGCGCCGGTGACGCGCGCGGCCGTGCTCTACGCGTTCCGCGTGATGGTCGACGCCGACATCCCGATGAACGCCGGCTGCCTCCGCCCGGTGCGGCTGATCGTGCCGGAGGGCTCGATGCTGTCGCCCGTCTATCCGGCCGCCGTGGTGGCCGGCAACGTGGAGGTGAGCCAGGCCGTCACCAACTGCCTGTTCGGCGCGCTCGGCGCGATGGCGGCGGCGCAGGGCACCATGAACAACCTGACCTTCGGCAACGATCGTCATCAGTATTACGAGACGATCTGCTCCGGCTCGCCGGCGGGCCCCGGCTTCGACGGCGCGCCCGCCGTGCACACCCACATGACCAATTCGCGCCTCACCGATCCGGAGATCCTGGAGACGCGCTTCCCCGTCGTGCTGGAGGAGTTTTTCGTCCGCCGCGGCTCTGGTGGAAAAGGACGTTGGACGGCCGGCGACGGCACCCGGCGGACGATCCGGTTCCGCGAGACGATGGAGTGCGCCCTGCTCTCGGGCCACCGGCGCGTCGCCCCCTTCGGCCTCGCCGGCGGCGCGCCGGGCGAGACGGGACAGAATCTCGTCCGCCGCAACGACGGCACCGTGGAGGAGCTGCCGGGCGCCGCCTCCACGGTGCTCCAGGCCGGCGAGGCCGTGACCGTGATCACGCCGACCGGCGGAGGGTATGGGCGGGGGTGAGAGGCGCGCTGTCATTCCGGGGCGCCGCGCAGCGGCGAACCCGGACTCCAGCGGCACGCTCGGCATCCGTGGCTCGATTCCGGGTTCGTGAACCTTCGGTTCACGCCCCGGAATGACGGGGGCGATCAGTGCCCCTTGGCGAACATCCCCTTGTTCTCGGCGAGCCACGCATCGAAGCTCTGCGGCTGCGTGCCGGTGATCTCGAAGAAATCGTTCGTCACGGTCTCGAACTTTCCGGCCGCCGTGTTGGCGTCGAAGGAGGCGAAGACGCGGGCGACCGGCTCCGGCACGCCGTGCGCCACCATGCCCTGCACCAGCACGTCGATCGTCACGGGCACGACCGTGATGGATTTTCCAACCGCGGCGCCGATCTTCTCCGCGATCTCGGTCCGGGTCAGCGCCTGCGGGCCGGACAGCGTCCAGGTGCGGCGGCCGGTCTCGCCGCCGGCCAGCACGGTCGCGGCGGCGCGGGCGAGATCGTCCCGCGAAATGTCGGCCGAGCCGCGATGGCCGTCGGCGCTGTACCACTGGCCGGAGGCCAGCGCCGCGGGGATCGCATAGGCCAGGTTCTCGAAATAGAAGTGGTTGCGCAGCACGGTCCAGCCCGGGATCGCGCTCGCCGCCAGCGCCTGCTCGGTGCCGAGATGGTCGGGCGCGAACAGGACCAGCGACGTCTCCGGCCCCGGCATCGAGGTGTAGACCACGTGCGACACGCCGGCCCGCTCGGCCGCCGCCACGGCCGCCCGGTGCTGGGCGAGGCGCGCGCCCGGCCGGTCGAGCGTGTCGGTGGAGATCAGCAGCAGCCGGTTCACGCCGGCAAAGGCGCGCACGAGCGACGCCGCGTCGTCGAAATCGGCGCCCCGCACCGTGACGCCGCGGGCGGACACGTCGGCGAGCGCCTCCGGCTTTCGCGAGGTCGCGACGATGCGGCCGGCCGGCACCGTCAGGGTGTCGAGCAGATGATGGAGGACGCGGCGGCCGAGATGGCCGGACGCGCCGGTGACGAGCAGGGTGTCGGACACGGGAGGCTCCTGGGGCTGAAATCGAGAGATCTGGTCTCTTTTAGAGACCTGATCTATATTGGAGCCCATCGCCGGCGGTAAAGAAGGCAGCTTTCCGTCATCAGGTTACGTCGAGGGAACCGACCCGAAGGAGCCGACCCATGCCCTCCGCCGCAAAGGCGCCCTCCGCCGCGAAGGCCCGGTCCGTCGCGAAGCCCCCGCACGTCGTGAAGGCCGCGCCGGCGCCGGCCTGCAGCCCGGCCGTGGAGACGCTGGTCCGCACCGTCGCCGGCTTCCGGGAGCTGGACTTCGACGTCGCCAACTGCCCGGTGCGCGACGTGCTCGACCGGATCGCCGGCAAGTGGACGACGCTGCTGATGATCATGATGGCCGAGCGGCCGCACCGGTTCGGCGAGCTGCGCCGCGGCCTGCCCGACATCTCGCAGCGCATGCTGACCCAGAGCCTGCGCGACCTGCAGCGCGACGGGCTGGTGAGCCGCCACGTCCACCCGACCGTGCCGCCGAGCGTCGAGTATCGCCTCACCCCGCTCGGCGCCTCGCTGCTGGAGCCGCTCGCCGCGATCGTCGCCTGGGCGGGCGAGCACCACGCCGCGATCCGCGCCGCCCGCGCCGCCTACGACGCGGCGGCGGCGTGACGGGGCGCGGCCTGGCCCATCCGGACCGGCCGCCGGACGGACCGGGAGACGGGAGATCGGCTACGCAGCGGCGAGAGACTTGCGGCACGCGGCCGCGCGTTCGATCAGCCGCTCCGTCAAATGGTCGATGATGGGCATGTCGAGCCCTTCCTCGCGCGCGCCCGTGCGCGCGGCGCTCGCCGCGTCGGGGAGTCTCGCGGCCATCGCGGCGAGCCGCTCGATCAAGCTCTCGGCATCGACGCGCATCTCGCGCGCGAACTTCTGCCACTGACGCAAGCCGACGAGGCCGAGCTTGTATTCGCCACCGATCGTCATGGCGAGCTTGACCTTGCGGAGGTCGAACGCGTCATAGGGAAGAATGCTCGCCACGTCGTAGAGCGGCGCGAGGCGGACACGGCCGCGACCGAGCAGCAGCGAGTAGTTCTTGGCGTGCGCGTCGGTGCCGCCGATGAGCCAGTTGAAGCCGAGAGCGTCGATGAACGTGTCGACGTCGACCTCGCGGTCCGTCGAAGAGGTGCGCAGGAGCTGGACGATGTCGTAGGCATTCGGGCCGCCCTCGTTCTGGTACTTCCTGGTCGGCGGAATCCCCAGCGCCTGACACGCGTCTTCCTGGTGCACCCGGATGATATCGTTGCCCTTGTGCTGGCGGTCGTAGCGCTCGACGACGATGGCGACCTCGGTCTCGAACGTCATGACGCTCGATCGCGCCGCCGGCAGACCGAAGCTTCGCGCCAGCGTGAGGCAGAGGTGCTCGTTCTCGGCGTGGCCGTCGAAGTGCCCGGTCGGCGGCTTCAGGATATGCGTCGTGGGAAGGCGCCCCGACGGAATGCCCCAGCGTCCATTCTGCAGAAGCAACGCCGTCTTGGGCTGAGCGCCGGCGAGGCTGAACTGTCCCGCGTCGCGCGGCAGGCGCCATGCGGCGTGATCCTTGCGAAGGGTTTCGAGCCGCTTGGCGATGTCGGCTTCGTCCAGCCACTCGACCTTGTCGTCCCTGGCGCCGCGGATCGCGGCGAGCCGTTCCGGCGTGACGAACTGCACGGCGCCGGCACAATCCTCCCCGACGTGCGAGATGAGCGCGAAGACGTTTCGGGCCGAGACCTGGAATCTCGCGGCCCAGCGGGCGAGCACGTGCTCGTTGTCCGGCAGGAGGCCCCACAGGAACGCCTCGGTCACCGCCCGGTCGTGCTCCCTGGCACCGAGCGGCATCGACAAGGAGATCGGATAGGCATCGGCCGCCGTTCGCCACGCGTCGTCGTAAAGGAACCTGATGCCACCGCGCGCATCGCGCCGTACGCGGCCGACCTCCTTTCCGTCTAGAAGTGCGACGAGCTCGCCGGTCACGGCTTCGCCCTTCTGGCCCTGGCCACGATGGCGTCGATGTCGACGCCGTCCGACGGCGGGTGATCTGCTGCCGGTCCGACGGCCGCATCGAGACGAAGGCCGAGAACATCGATGGCGCGAAGCACGAGAGCGAGTTCCGCACGGGGGTGGCCGCGCTCGATCTCGATGACCCACTGGCGGCTGACGCCGATCCGTTTGGCGACGGTCGCCTGGTCGAGGTCGAGGTGCTTGCGCCGGTCACGGAGGACGGCGCCGAGGTCGGCGGGTGTACGGACGAGCATGGGGCATCCAAAGTTACCGTTCGCTGACATTAGCATATGTCGGCGAACGGCGACAATTGAAAATGTAATCGTTCGACAACATTTTCTCGACCCAAGACGGCTTTTGACGACGACACGGCTGCGCGGACCCTGACCGTGACACGCGCCGACATCGAGCCGGAGCTGGTCGCTCCCGAATGCCTGAGGTCCGTGCTGGATCTCGGTCGCTCGGTGGTGCCGGTGGTCGGGATCGAACCGACACTCCTTGCGGAACACGATTTTGAGTCGTGCGCGTCTACCAGTTCCGCCACACCGGCGCGGCGCGGACTATAGCGACGGGCGGGCGCGGCGCCAAACGGAACCGTGCGCCGGTGGACAGGCCTGCGGCCCGCCGCTTCGCCCGCCCGCGCGGCGGCCGGCTCGGCTATGATGGCGGGCCGGCGGGCCGCGTCGCGCGGGCCCGCCGCGTCCGATCCCGGAGCCCGCCCATGCCGTCCGCCCGCACCACCAAGCCCGCCGCCAGGACCAGGCCCGCCAGCAAGTCCAAGCCCGCGACCAAGACCAAGCCTGCGGCCAAGGCCAAGTCCGCGACCAAGGCCAAGCCTGCCGTTCGCAAGCCTGCCGCCCGCGAGCCGGCCGCCGCGCCGAAGCGCCCGGCCGCGAAACCCGCCGCACCGGCCAGGGCCGCCGCCCGATCTCCGCACGGGCGCGTCGGCCCGGTCAGGAAGGTCGACGTCCCGGTCGAGGACGTCCGCCGCTTCCTCGAGCCCGGGCCGATCGTGCTGGTCTCGTCGTCCTTCGAGGGCGAGACCGACATCATGACCATGGGCTGGCACATGGTCATGGGATTCGAGCCGTCGCTGGTCGGCTGCTACATCTGGAACGCCAACCACTCCCACGCCCTGATCCGCCGCAGCAGGGTCTGCGTCATCAACGTGCCGACCGTCGACCTCGCCGAGACCGTGGTGGACATCGGCAACTGCTCGGGCCGCGACACCGACAAGTTCGAAAAATTCGGCCTGACGCCGCAGCCCGGCGTCATGGTGTCGGCCCCGCTGATCGCCGAATGCGTGGCGAGCTTCGAGTGCCGGCTGGCCGACGCCAGCCTGATCGACAGGTACAACCTGTTCGTCTTCGAGGTGGTGAAGGGCCACGCCGCGCCGAGCGCCATCAAGGCCTCGCCCCGGACCCTGCACTATCGCGGCGACGGCGAGTTCATGATCGCCGGCGAGACCACCCGCCAATGGCGCCGCCGCTTCCGGCCGGAGATGCTGTGAAGCGACGCGCTCAGGCGGCGACGCGGTCGAGGATCGGCAGCAGCCGCCGGTGCAGGTGGGCGCCCCGGCTCTTGAGGAAGTTGATCAGCGCCACCTCGTTCTCGTGCAGGGAGCCGCGTCGGCCGATGCGGGCGGCCGCCCAGCGCACGTCGTCGTCGCTCGCCGCCGGCGGCGGATCGTCGAGCGCGAAGCTCTCGCCGCCGCGGCGCGGCGCGCCGTCGAGCGTGCCGTGCTCGATCGCGTCCCACACCGCCTCCAGGCCGCCGGTGAGCATGCGGCCCATGAACGCGCCGACGCCGGGGGTCGGCGCGTCGAGCCAGGCGGCACGGCGCAGCGCCTCCTGGCGGGTCGGCACCGTATAGCCGGCTCCCGCCATCAGGAAGCTGGTGATCGCCTTGGCGAACAGGTCCGACCAGGCGGGATGGTTCTCGGCCTCGGCGGTCGCGTCGTTGATGTCGAACAGGAGCTCGGCCTCGCGGCGCGTGATCGCGATGTTGCCGTCGCCGCCGAAGGCGTAGAGGATCCGGCGCAGCAGCTCGACCTCGGCCGCGTCGATCACGCCGGGCCGCAGCCGGTGGCCGCGGCCGACCGGCCCCTCGCCGGTCAGCACGCCGCGCTCGACCTGCTCGATCGCGAAGGCGACCAGCCGCACCGGGCTCGACTGCGCCTTCTCCAGCACCCTGACGAGCAGCTCGAGCTCGGAGGCGGTGTCGACCCGCCCCGAATGCGCGATGCGGGCGATCAGCCAGTCGGCGTTCGCCTCGGAGACGTATCCGTGCGGCTCGGCCTGGTTCACCAGGTAGTCGACCAGCGCCTCGACGAAGAACGGCGCGAAGCCGGGATCGGCGGTCGGGCCGAGCCGGTCGTTCAGCCGGAACACCATCTCGGCGTCGGCGGCGGTGACGACGCCCTTCCAGAACACCCGCTGGCGCAGCGCCAGCACGTCGGCGGCCGTGATCGCCCCGCGCTCCAGGATGGCTCGGACGGCGGCACTGTCGGGCATGGCGGCCCCTCCCGTGGTCGGACGGGCCGCACCCTGCCAGCTTTCTCTTGCGTTTTGGCTAAGACGGGAGGCCGCGCCTTACCGCCGCTTGAGCGTGTAGATCACGTCGTCCCAGGCGAACAGCGCGGTGTTGCGGTCGCGGAAGTGGTAGGTGAAGTAGCCGCCGGCGCAGTCGACGTCGACGCTCGGCACGTCGGCGCCGGCCTTGGTCAGGCCGAGGTCGCGGGCGATGCGGTCCTGGCTGCCGTCGGGCAGCAGGCCGCGGAACAGCGCGTCGGTCGGATAGGTGCCGATCTGGTACATGGCCCGCCGGCAGGCGAGGCCGTGATTGGTCGAGACGATCGACCCCGCCTCGAACGTCACCTCGGTCGCCACCAGCTTGCGGCCGTGCTCGAGCAGGCCGTTGCGCTCCTTGCCGCGCACCCACGGCCCCGGCACCGCCTCGACGATCGACCACGAGCCGATCAGCCCGTTCTTCTCGGCCGCCACGGCCGGACCGGGCGCCGCCGCCCCGATCGCGAGCAGCATCGCCGGCACGAGCGTCAGCCTCGCCTTCCTCATGTCCGCCTCGGTTCCCCTCTCGATCACGCCCCCGGGGGCGAACAAAAGCCAAAGCACGGCAAAATTACGAACACGGAGTCCGCCCGACCCGGCCGGCCCCGCCATGGTCCCGGACCGACGCCGGCGCGGGCTCCCGCCCCGGCCGCGGCCCGGCGGCGTTAACCGGGCGTTAAGACGATGCCTCGCCTTTGCCCGAACCAAGCCGAACACCCGCCCCGATGTTTCGGTACGAGCCTGCCGAAACCTCGACGGGCCCCCCGACGACACACGCGCGACCATGACCCCGACACAGATCGACCACTGCGGCTTCGACGCGGACCGCCACTCCCGCTTCCCGCGCCGGCGCGCCACCGTCGTGGCGCAGCTCGTCGCCAGCCTGGCGCTCGTCCTGTCGATCGCCGTGCTGATCACGGTGGTCGGCCTGCAGGCCGCCGTCGCGGCGCCGCTCCATCACGGCACCACCGGCGGGCTGCCGATCGCCGGCCTGGTCAGCCTCGGGCTGGTGGCGGTCGGCGGCCTCACCGTGCTGATCGCCGGCCACGGCCGCGCGCTGCACCCCCGCGACTGAGGCCGATCGCCCTGCCGGACGCTGCGCCCGCGCCGCGGACGCGCTATCAGGGAGGCCGACCTCACGGGAGCCCTCGCCATGCACCTGCGCCGTCTCGCCCGCCTGCCCGTCCCGCCCCTGCCCGTCCCGCGCCGGCCCGCCGCCGGCCTGCTCGTCCTCGCCGCCCTTCTGGCGGCCGCGACCGACGCCGCCGCCGGCTGGTCGACCCGACGGGGCGGCGAGCTCGGCACCCTGGTGACCACGTCGACGCCGGCCGGCGACGAGCTGTTCCTGTTCTGCAGCCGGTCGGGTCTCGGCGTCGGCATCGTGGCGCGGCTGTCGCCGCGGCCGGGCGGCCCGAGCGACCTCACCCGGGTGCCGGTCACGGTGGCGATCGAGGACCGGCCGCCGGTCGCCCTCGCGGTCGAGGGCTTCGAGGGCGCCTGGGTGGCGTTCGACCGCGAGGCCGCGGCGCTCGCGCCGGCGATCGCGTCCGGGCGCAGCATCGTGCTGACCATCGCGCCGAGCCATGCCGAGGCCTTCGAGGCCGGCCGCCAGGTGTTCGTGCCGGGCGGCGGCTTTGCGACCGCCCTCGACAAGGCCCGCTTCCCGGCCCGCTGCCGGCCGAAGTGACCGGCGGGTCGCGCCCGTCGCGCCGCGACGCCTCACCACTTGTGGAAGATGAAGAACGCCCCGACCGCCACGAAGGCGAAGCCGAGCGCGTGGTTCCAGGCGAGCGGCTGGTTCAGGTAGAGCCAGGAGAAGCCGGCGAAGATCACCAGCGTGATCACCTCCTGGATGGTCTTGAGCTGGGCCGGCGCGTAGACGGTGGCGCCCCAGCGGTTGGCCGGCACGGCGAGGCAGTACTCGATGAAGGCCAGTCCCCAGGAGATCAGCACCACCTGCCACAGCGCCACCTCCTTGAAGCGCAGATGCCAGTACCAGGCCGTGGTCATGAACAGGTTGGAGGCGACCAGGAGGACGATCGGCAGCACGTAGGGCGAGGTGACGAAGGCGGGCATCGGGACGACCTGTCGGCGGTGGACCGGGGGCGGCGGCGCGCGGGGCGATTCGGCCCGCGCCAATCGACAACGCACCGGCGAGAAGGCCTCTGCAAGGCGGCCGTACCGGGGTCGCATTTCGTGCCTAGCGTCCGGGCCGTCGTCACATGCCGGATGCCGCGGCCCCGACGCCGCGCCATCCCGGCCGTCGCAGCCGCTGGAGCCTCGATGCGCCCCTTCCGTCCGATCCCGATCACCGCGACGGCGCACGGCCGGTCCGCCCGCCCGACCGCCGCCCGCCCGACCGCCGCGCGTCTCGCCGCCGCGACCCTGATCGCCGCCGGCCTCCTGCTGCCCGCCGCCGCGGCGGCCCAGTCGGTGCTGCCGCGTCCGTCCGAGCTCCCGCCGGCCGGCGGGCCGGGCGGCACCGCACCGGGCCGCAGCGCACCGGCCCAGACGCCGGCGAAGCCGGCCCCCGCCCAGGCGGCGCCGGGCAGGCCGGCCGCCCCGCAGGCCACTCCGCAGAAGCCCGCCGCCGCGGCCCCCGGTCCGGCGGCGGCCGGGCAGCCGGCGCCCGCCCGGCCCTACGCGTCGGTCGCCGTGACGCCGCCGGCCCCGGCGACCGATCCGAGCTTCGAGGCGTTCCGCAAGCAACTCGGCGAGATCGCCGCCCGCAAGGACCGCGCCGCCCTCGCCGGTCTGGTCGCCAAGAGCTTCTTCTGGACCGCGGCCCAGGGCGAGAAGGCCGACCGCAAGAAGCCCGGCATCGACAACCTCGCCGCCGCGATCGGCCTCGACGCTTCCGACGGCGAGGGCTGGGAGGTGCTGGCGAGCGCCGCCGCCGATCCCACCCTGCAGCCCTTGCCGCAGAAGAAGGGCGTGTCCTGCGCCCCGGCCACCCCGGGCTTCGACGACAAGGCCTTCGAGCAGCTCCTCAAGGCGACCCGCACCGACGTCTGGGACTGGGCCTATCCGGCCGGGTCGAGCATCGCGGTGCGCGGCGGCGCCGCCGCCGACGCGCCGGTGGTCGAGACGCTCGGCGCCGTGCTGGTGCGGGTGATGCCGGAGCCCCAGGGTCCTGCGGCGCAGGGTGCCTCCGCCCAGGGCGGCCCGCCGCCCGGCGGTCCTCCGTCCGGCGGGCCCGACAACGCCCCGCCCCTGAAGGTGGTGACGCCGTCCGGCAAGACCGGCTTCGTCTCGGCCGACGCGGTGCTGCCGCTGGTGTTCGAGCAGCTCTGCTACGCCAAGGGCGCCGCCGGCTGGAGCATCGCGGGCTATCTGGGCGGCGAGTGAGCGCTGCGCTCCGGCGCCACCGCCGGGTGCACCAGCATCGGCCCGTAGACCACGAGGAACCCGCCATAGGCGGCGAGCCAGGCGGCGCCGGCGAGCGACAGCAGCGGCAGCGTCCACTGCGGCATCAGCACGCTGCCGGCCCGCGCCGCGACGGCCAGCGCGATCGCCAGATAGATCGCGGTCGAGCCGGCGACGGCGCGCAGGCTCCGGCCGGTGTGGCCGAGGCTCACCCGGGTCATCAGGGCGAGCGTCATCAGGCCGATGCCGCCGATCGCCCAGACATGGATCACGGCGGCGGCGAGCCCGGCCTGCCCGGTCACGGCGGCCGTGCCGGCCATCAGCAGGCCGAGCGGCGTCATCGCGGCGCCGAGATGCAGCACCCAGACGAGCGGCTCGCGCAGCGTCCGTGACGGCGCCCAGCCGGCCTGGCGGACCAGCAGCAGCACGCCCGCGGCGATCGGCACGGCGCCCCCGAGCGGCGCCGCGGCGCCGAGCCACGGCAGCGCCAGCCAGACGACCAGCGCCGCCAGCCCGAGCCCGACCGCGGCGGCGTCGAGCCACCGCACCGGCTGCGGCAGCGACGCCCGGCCGGTCTCGGAAAGATAGTCGCGGGTGAAGGCCGGGACGATGCGGCCGCCGAGCAGCATCATCTGGGCCGTGACGCCGGCGAGCGCGAGGCGCGCCGCCGCCGCGCCGTCGTGCCCGGCCGCGAGGTCGGCGTGGAACAGGATCTGGGCGACCACCAGGACGGCCAGCGACAGCACGGCCGGCGCATTGTCGCGGCTGCGGGCGGCGACGATCTCGTGCGTCACCAGGCCGGCCAGCGCCGCCGTGAAGGCGATCGCCGCGACCGCGACGCCGGGCGGGCCGAGCCCGGCGAGGCCGGCGACGGCGAGCCGGCCGGCGATCCACAGCACCAGCAGCGCGGCGAGCGTGCCGGTCGCGACCGGCCGCCGGCCGGTCCAGTGCGGCAGCGCGGTGAGCAGGAACCCGGCCTGCACGGCCGGCACGTAGCCGAACAGCAGCTCGTGCGCGTGCCAGGCCGATGGCGCGAGCGGCGGGTCGATCCCGGCGACCAGCGGGAAGGCCGCCCCCCACAGGCCGATCACCAGCACGGCTTCGACGGCCCCGGCCAGGAAGAAGATCCGGAACGAGGCGCCGTGCCGCGCCGCCGCCTCGACGTGCCGCCGGCCGGCGTCGCGCCGGCCCGATCGGCCGGAGGACGGCAGCTCGATCCCGGTCATGGCAGGCCTCGGCGGCGGGGCGCGAATGCGCAGGTCCGGTGGAGAGGAGACGGGATAAGGGAAAACACGAAGATCATTCCGACAAATTATAGCCTATTCGCACGTATTATAACTGTAGTTTTGAATCATTTCAGCTTCCAGATACTCAGTTTTCATTGTTTCTAAACTTTTCAATTAGGATTTGACTCGCCCTAAGCCAAATTCCTACTCATGGCAACATGGTTTCTCCGGCGGCTCTCTCGCCGCACGCCACCCGCCAGCCAGTGCGCCAGATCGCGCCCGCCAGCCTCGTTTCCACCTCGGGCCCACGTTCGGGGCTCGCGCGGCCGGCCGGGGCGCCCCTTTCCCGACAGGGTCGCGCGGACCGCCATCCGCCGCTGCGCCGCCACCCCGGCCGCGACGGCGGATGGCCGCCCTGCCGGCGCGGCCGCACAAACCCGGATTGCAAAGGACCTGGTTCGCGATGAGTGTCGTGTCGATCGATCGGAGATCCGCTCCCGTGCCCACCGAGTCGCTGCTGTCCTGGTCGTGCCCCACGGCGTGCGCGACGACGCCGGGGATCCCGCCCCGCCGGGCCCTGACGGCTGCCGTCTCGGCGCTCGCCCTGACGGCGGCGCTCGGCCTGGGCGCGACCGACGCCCTCGCCCAGTCGGCGGCGCCGGGCGCCACCGTGACGCTCGACGAGCTGGTGGTCGAGGCGGCCGGCGGCCAGCCCGGCGCGCCGGCCACCACCACCGAGGCGGAGGCCCGCCGGCGGCTGGAGGCGACGCCGGGCGGCACCGCCGTGGTCGATCACCGGCGGCTGGAGGCGCGCTCCGACGTGTCGATCGCCGACTCGCTCAACATCGTGCCGGGCGTGATCGCCAACAGCTTCCTGGGCGGCAACGACCAGCCCAAGATCCACATCCGCGGCTCCGGCCAGCAGACCAACCCGACCGAGCGCGGCCTCCTGATCCTGCAGGACGGCCTACCGCTGAACCGCGCCGACGGGTCCTACATCGTCGGGCTGATCGACCCGCGCATGGCCGACTTCTTCGAGGTCTATCGCGGCTACACGGCGAACCGGCTCGGCGCCACCGTGCTGGGCGGCGCCATCAACTTCGTGTCGCCGACCGGCTCCGGCTCGCCCGGCGCCGAGGTGAGCGTCGAGGGCGGCAGCTACGGCTATGTCCGCACCCAGGTGCAGGGCGGCGCCCGCAAGGGCGACTACGACGCCTTCGTGCAGTACTCCTACGGCCAACGCGACGGCTACCGCACCTGGAACGGTTCCGACCGCACCGTGTTCAGCGCCAATGCCGGCGCCAAGATCAACGAGAACATCTCGACCCGCCTGTTCGTCGGCTACACGGATCTCGGCTTCGAGATTCCCGGACCGCTGTCGTGGAACCGGATGATGGCCGACCCGACCCAGGCGGCGCCCGGCGTGCAGGCCGGCGGCGCCGAGCCGGGGCCGAACGCGCTGCGCGACAAGCCCCGCCGCGACACCGAGCAGGCCCGCGTCGGCTCGCGCACCACCGCGACCTTCGGCGAGCACGTGTTCGATCTGGCGCTCGGCTACACCTACACGGACGACACGTTCCGCTTCCCCGTGGGCACCGGCTACCGCATCACCGAGGGCGGCGACTTCACCACCTCGGCCCGCTACGCCTACCGGCCCGACAAGACGGCGGCGCTGCCGCTGTTCGAGACGACCGCCATGTACGTGGTCGGCAGCGCCGACCGCACCTACGCCAACAACCTGCGCGGCAGCCGGACCACGACCTACGGCACCAACGAGCTGGAGGCGCAGACGCTGTCGGTGTGGTCGGGCTTCAACGTGCCGGTCGGCGCCTTCACGATCTCGCCGGCGCTCTCCTACATGATGGCGACGCGCGACAACACCGACACCTGGGGGCTGGCGACGCGGCCGCGCATCACCAACGCCGCCACGGGCGCCACCGGCTCGGTGGCGGCGACCGACACCAGCTTCTCGCGGTCCTACGACGCCGTCAATCCGAGCCTCGCCGTCCTGTATCACGTCGCGCCGAACAACGTCGTCTTCGCCGCCGTGAGCCGCACCTTCGAGGCGCCGACCTTCGACGATCTGCTGGAGGCGACCGGCGGCACCCCGAACGCCAGCCCGACCGGCTTCAAGACGCTGGACCTGAAGGGCCAGAGCTCGATCACGGCCGAGACCGGGTTCCGCGGCGCGTGGGACCGCTTCGCCTGGGACGTGGTGACGTATTATTCGTGGCTGGAGAACGAGCTGATCCGCACGTCCAACGCCGCGGGCGGCAACGCCAGCACCGAGAACGCCGACCGGACCCGGCATTTCGGCGTCGAGCTCGGCGGCAGCGTGCGCCTCACCGATCAGCTCCTGGCGCGCGTCACCTACACGTTCCAGGATTTCCGCTTCTCCGACGACGTGCTCTACGGCGACAACCGCATCGCCGGCGCGCCGCGCCACTTCTTCCTGGGCGCGCTGCGGTACACGGTCGACCCGCGGCTGTGGGTCGAGGGCGAGGTGCAGTGGGTGCCGGACGACGTGCCGGTGGACAACGCCGGCACGCTGTTCTCGGAGGCCTTCGCGGTCGTCAACGCGCGCGCCCAGTACAAGCACGACGCGACGTGGAGCGGCTATGTCGAGGTGCGCAACATCTTCGACACCACCTACGCCGCCTCGACCCTGGCGCTCGGCCGCGCCAGCCGCGCCGACCAGGCCGCCTTCCTGCCCGGCGACGGCCGCGCCGTCTACGGCGGCATCAAGGCGCGGTTCTGAGACGAACTCCAGATCACCGGTTCGCCGTCGTTCCGGGGCGCACCGCAGGTGCGAACCCGGAATCCAGCGACAGGCTCCGAGTTCCCGGCTGGATTCCGGGTTCGAGCGCCTTCGGCGCTCGCCCCGGAATGACAGACGGCCAGTCACCCGGATCATCCGGAACCGGACTCACTCCAGCGGCAGCGCGTCGATCAGGACGAAGGCGACGATGCAGGGCTCGCCCGAGCGGTTGGCCCAGGCGTGGTTGGTGCCGCGCTGGACCAGCATGTCGCCGGCGACGAGCTTCGTCTCGCCGACATCCATGACGGCCCAGATCTCGCCCGACAGGACGATCGCGTAGTCGATCGAGCGGGTGCGGTGCATGTGGGCGTGGCGGACCTCGCCGCCCTTGCTGGCCGACTTCGCCGTCTCGTCGATCGCCACGGCGCCGCCCATCGCGGCCGCCTTGGCGGCCCAGTCCTTGTCGGGCGGGAACTGCACCACCCGGAACACGCTGCCGCCCGCCGGCGGCGCCACCTGGATCGGCAGTCCGCACGGATCGGCCTGCGTCGCCGGCCCGTTGTCGGCCGGCGTGCCGAACGTCTTCCAAAAATCCGTCACGGCGAAGTTCGGCTGGTCCATGATCGGCATCACGTGCGGCGACGCGGCGTCGCTGGTGACGACCGAGTTGCCGTCGGCGTCGTGACCCGTGACGACGACGCGGAAGCGCCGGATGTCCGGGCCCGGCGCGACGGCGGCACGAGCGGCGGTCTCGTTCATGAGGATATCTCCGTCTTTCGATCTCGAATGGGACGCTGGCCGGGGCCGCGGACGATCACGCCTGCGGAATCACCGGCAGCAGCAGATGCGAGGGCCGCGCGGCATCGTGATAGATCGTGTGCAGCGTGGTGCGGCTCGAGACGATGTGGTTCGGCACGTACTCGGCATTGGTGGCGCCGCCGACGCCGGTCGGCATGTCGGCGCTGGCGATCTCGACGCAGATGCGGTGGCCGCGCCGGAACAGGTTGGCGGTGGCGAGGATCTCGATCGCGTATTCGGTCACCTCGCCGGGGACCACCTTCTGCTGCGCCGCGCGGGTGAGCGGATGCCAGGGCCGCCACGGCGTCGAGCGCTCCGGGTCGATCGCGCGGTGCGACGCCTTCAGCCAGCCGCGCGTCACCTCGCGCTCCGGCAAGCCGGCCGGGATCTCGCGCTCGCCCTCGCGCACCGATCGCACCGAGACGTCGGGCCCGACGTCCTTGATGGTCACGAACCAGTTGGTGTCGTCCTGGTCGATCGCGGCGAACAGGTTCAGCACCATCGGGCCGGCGACCAGGAGATCCGCCGGCAGCGGATCGGTGAGATAGCGGAGCTTGGCGACCGCGTTGGTCTGGGTCGGCGGCATCTGCACGAAGGCGTCGGGCGGGCGCTCGTCATCGACGCTCGACGGCACGAACGGATCGCTCCGCAGCCGCTCCCAGGAGTCGAGATAGAGTTTCGTCCACTGGGTCTCGGGCAGCGGCCAGTCGGTGCCCTCGCGCCACTCCTCGGCGCCCATCACCCAGTAGCGCACCGGCGGCTCGGCCATGATGCCGGTGTCGAGTCCCTTGAGCCAGTGATCGTGCCAGCGCAGGATCTCGCCGTGCAGCGTGTGGAACGGCCGCTCCAGATGCGCCGGCCCGGCGAACATCAGCTTCTTGGGCGCCGTGATCTTCTCGAAGTAGCTCTGCGCCCCCTGCAGATGGGTCTTGTACGTGTAGGCGTACCAGCCCGAGCCCGTGTAGGTCGGGACCTCGATGTCGGCGAGCTTCGCCTCGGCGTCGCGCACCGCCTCCTCGCTGTCGTAGGGGTTGATCAGCAGCTCGAAGTAAGGCGGCATGTGCTGGCCTTTCTGGGTCAGCACGTTGAGGAGATGCGGATACATCCGGAAGTCCGGATTGCGCATCGCCTCCTCCCACAGCGCCTCGCGTTCCGGCGGCAGCGCGCCGGGCTTGCCGCGGGTCCCGTGGATCGCGGCGAAATGCATGATCAGATAACGGAACAGGTGCAGCACGCCGCCCGGATACTCCTCGCGGAAGCTGCCCAGCACGCCGTAGGCACCGCGCGGATCGAGCGGGAATATCGCCTTCAGGTGCGGCGGGTTCTGCCGCGCGGCGTGGAGCTGCTCGGCGCCGAAGCCGGAGATGCCGACCATGCCGACATTGCCGTCGCACCACGGCTGCCGGGCGATCCACTCGATCAGGTCGTAGCTGTCCCAGAGCCGCGAGCCGCCCCCGTCCGACTTGCCGACATTGCGGGGCGAGCCGATGACGTGCACGTAGCCGCGCGAAACGAAGTACTTGGTGTCGCCCGCCTCCAGCAGGCCGGCCCACAGCGACGACCAGGCCGGCTGCGGCGGCAGCGTGGCGGCGACGTCGGGACCCTGGAGATCCTTGTTGTAGATCGAGAAGGCCAGCAGCACCGGCAGCTTCTCGTCGGTGTCGGGGCGGTAGACGTCGACCGAGAGGTTGACGCCGTCGCGCATCGGCACGGCGACGTCGCGCTCGGCGATCAGCCCGGAATGGCTCGGTGCGCGGTCGTAGGCGACCGGCGGACGATCGGCGGCATGGGGCAGCCCGGCGGGGCGGTTCGAAGCGGTCATGTCGAAAGGGAACCTCTTGGGAGAGCGGCCGCCCGCCCGTGACGGACGGCCCGGATCACGCGGCGCCGGCGGGGCGCCGCAGCGGGAGACGCCGCCTCAGGGCGAGATGTCCTCGAGCACGCGGCCCTTGGTCTCGACGGCGAAGACCGCGACGACGACGCAGGCCACCGCCGCCACCGCACCGAAGGCGAGGAAGACGTTCTCCAGCCCGCCGCCGATCATCATGCCGACCATGGTCGGGCCGATCATCGAGGCGAGGTTGCGCCACGCCCCGCCGGCGCCGACCCCGATGGCGCGGGCGCGCGTCGGATAGAGCTCGGGCGTGTAGAGATAGATGCCGATGGACAGCACCGAGGAGCAGAAGAAGGCGGTGCTGACCAGGATCAGGACGCGCTCCGGGCTGCCGGCGCCGAACAGCCACAGCGAGCCGAGCGCCAGCGCGACGCCCGCGAAGGCGACCGCGAACCACGGCCGGCGGCCGACGTGATCGATGGTGAGCGCGCAGGTGAGCGTCCCGAACAGACCGACGACCTGGGTGATCAGCCCGTACTGGAGCGACTGGGCCAGCGGCAGGTGGAACACCGTGCGGTACATGGTCGGCACCCACACGACGAGGCCGAACGTGACGATGAAGGCGGCGAACCAGATCGTCCACACGACCAGCGTGCGCCGCAGGTAGTACGGGCCGAACAGATCGGCCCAGGTGGCCGGCTTCTCGTGGGTGACGACCACGGGCTCGACCTGCGGCAGCGGCGCCCCGGTCGCCCGCGCCGTCTCGGCTTCGATGCGGGCGAGCGCCGCCTCGGCCTCCTGGTCGCGGCCGCGGGCGGCGAGCCAGCGCGGCGATTCCGGCAGCAGCCGCTGCATGAACACGGCGAGGATCGCCGGCAGCGCGCCGATCACGAACATGTACTGCCAGCCGAAGGTCGGCACGATCCAGCTGCCGAGGAACCCGGCCGACACGAGGCCGATCGGGAAGATCAGCTCGTAGAGCAGAACGAAGCGGCCGCGGCCCTTGGCCCTGGCGATCTCGCTGATGTAGACGGCGGCGATCGGCACCTCGCCGCCCAGCCCGATCCCCTGGACGGCGCGGAACACGAGGAGCGACTCGTAGCTCCAGGCGAAGGCGCAGGCGAAGCTCATGATCGACAGCACCAGCACCGACCAGACCATCGCCCGGACGCGGCCGTAGCGCTGCGCGACCCAGCCGAAGAACAGTGCGCCGGCGAGCTGGCCGACATAGCCGACCGAGATCATCAGGCCGATCTGCGGCGGCGTGAGCTTCCACAGCGGTGCGAGCACCGGAAGCACGAAGGCGATGGCGAGGCCGTCGAAGGCATCGAAGAAGGTCGCCACGCCGACGACGACGCGGGCCTTCACGTGCCACAGCGAGATCGGCAGTCGCTCGATGCGGGCGACAACGTCGTCGACCTTCGAGCAGGCGGGTCTTGTCAGGATCGCGTCGGACATGCGCGACTCTCCCGGAGCAGGCAGTCGGTTGATACGGTGGGCGATCCGACCGAGGATGCGGGGCGTCGTCCGGGGGAGCCGGACGGGTCGGGAGGGTCGAGCGCCGTCATGACTCCGCCTCCCACGCCTGCGGCAGCGCCGCGTTCGGGATCGACACAGAGAAATCGACACAGGGGCTCGTCGAAGCGACGCGAGTCGTGCGCCGCTCCGAAACCGGCCGGTCAGGGGCCCGGCCCGGAACTACTCGTGGGGGTGTGGTCTCGGTGCCGGGAGGGGTCCGGCCGTCGCGCAGAGGTCGCGGCGTCGAGGTCGTTGCGTCCGTCTCATCCGTCGTCTCCCGGCCGTGGACACGAGGTCCCCGGCGCTAGCGTTTCTTCCCGAGGCGACACCGCGGTTTTCTCCCGCTACAAGGAGAGCGGCGCCTTTATTGAACGCGTTCATTTTTGAACGTGTTCACTTTCGTGTCAAGACGCCAGGCCGCGGCGCGCGCCGCGGCAGGGTTTGTACGGATGTGGACCGGAGCGATGGTGGAGCGCGACACACGAGAGCACGCCCGGCGGGAGCCCGCGTCGGACGACGCGACCGCGGCGCCGCGCGGCAGGCCGGGACGTCGCGAGAAGAACAAGGAGGACAAGCTCCGCCGGATCAAGGACGTGGCGCGCGAGCTGTTCGTCTCGAAGGGCTTCGACGACACCACCATCCGCCAGATCGCGACGCGCGCCGATGTCGGCCTCGGCACCGTCTTCATCTATGCCGCCACCAAGCGCGACCTGCTGTTCCTGATCGCCAACGAGGGGCTCGACGAGGTCGCGAGCACCGCCGCCGCGTCGGTCGACCCGGAGGCCGCACTGATCGACAATCTGCTCGGCGTGTTCGGGCCGCACTACGCCTTCTTCGCGCGGCAGCCCGAGCTGTCGCGGCTCGTCCTGCGCGAGATGGCGTTCTACGACAGCGGCGCGCAGGCGGGCTCGTTCCAGAAGACGCGCGAGGCGCTGATCGAGCTGCTCGGAACGATCGTCCGGCACGCGGCCGAACGCCGGGAGATCGCGACCGACGAGGCGCCGCAGTTCGTCGGGTGGACGATCTTCTGCATCTATCAGGTCGAGCTGCGGCGCTGGCTGTCCGACGGCACCATCGATCTGGAGAGCGGTCTCGACCGGCTGCGCCGCGCCCTGATGCTGCTGATCCGCGGCCTCGGCAGCGGATCGGGGACGACGCGCTGAGGCGCCGCCTTCCGGCCCTCCGCGCATCCGCGCGAAAACGTCACTGCATGCGCGACCGCGTCCGCCGGGCACGGGCCACCACCTTGCGGCAGTGGGCGGCGCTGGCCGAGGAGATGCGGGCGAGCCGGGTGTGGTTCTCGGGCGTGAAGGGGTTCTCGCCCATCACCTTGAAGAACCGCACCAGCGCCTGGTGATAGGCGACGTGCGCGTCGGCGAGCTCGTCGGGCGTGAGCTCGTGCCAGCGCTTCTCGAAAAACGAGCGCCTGTCGAAAACGTTCTTCGGCATCGGACGACGTCTCGGAATGGACAGCGGTGGGCCCTGCGTCGAATCCGGGGAGCCCCGGACCGTCCCATCATTGCCGCGAAACCAATGGGATCGGTTTATTCTGGCGTCGATTACTGATTCAAATTGCGACGCCTCGCGTGAGCTTGCGTTAGGACTGCGGGGGCGCCGGCGGGCGAGGACTCCTGCCCTTCGATACCGAGGCGGCGCGGCGCTGTGCCGATCTCGCCGCGGCGGCGCGGGCGGCCGGACGGGGCGTCCCCACGCCCGACGGCACCATCGCCGCGATCGCCGCCGCGCACGGCTTCGCCGTGGCGTCCGGCGACACGAGCGCCTTCACGGCCGCCGGCCTCACCGTGATCGATCCCCGGACCGCGGCGCGCTGAGCGGCGCGCGGTCGACCGGATCGTGTGCCGTGGATTGCAGGTCCTACCCCGCCGTCTCCAGCGCGCCGGGCACGTCCTCCAGCATCGTGACGTGCCTCGGCTGGGCGGCGACGCGGTCGAGCCAGCGGCGGATGGCCGGGAAGCCGGCGAGGTCGAAGCCCGCCTGGTCGGCGATGTGGGTGTAGGCGTAGAGCGCGATGTCGGCGATGGTGTACCGGTCGGCGGCGAAGAAGCGGTTGGCGTCGAGGTGCTCCTCCATCAGGCCGAGGGCGGCGTAGCCGGCCTCGGTCCAGCCCTCGATCTCGTGCATCTTGAGGTCGCGGCCGCCGCGCACCAGGGTGAGCCAGAAATAGGCCGAGCCGATGCTCGGCTCCATGCTGTTCTGCTCGAAGAACATCCAGCGCAGCGCCTCGGCGCGCTCGAAGCGGTCCTCCGGCGCGAGCGGCGTGCCGCCGGCGATGTACCACAGGATGGCGTTCGACTCGGGCAGCCAGCGCCCCGCCGCGACCTCCAGCAGCGGCACCCGGCCGCTCGGGTTCTTGGCGCGGAACTCGGGGGTGCGGTTCTCGCCCTTCAGCACGTCGATCTCGACGAGCCGATACGGGATGCGCAGCTGCGTCAGCGCGAGACGCACCTTGTAGCAATTCCCCGACCGCCGCATCGAGTAGAGCGTGTACATGCGATCCCGACCGTGGCTCCCGCCGCTGGCTGCCATTCCCGAATCCCGACCGACGCCGTCGCGTCCGAATGTCACGCACGCGAGTCTCGCGCGCCCGAATCTCACGCGCCCGCTTTTCACGCATCCGAGTCTCACGCGTCCGAGTCTCACGCGTCGAAGGCGGGTCGTCGGTCGTCTGCGATTGCGAGGATTGCCGGGCGGTCGCGGCGAGCATTGCATGCTCGAATTGCGACTTCAATTAGGACGCGACCGGCGACCGCAGATGCTCTCGATCGTGGCAGGAAATGGGCGCCGCAGCGACCGCGGCGGCGTTGATGCACTGCCGCACGATCACGATCAGGAGAGCCAGCACCGCGATGGTCCCGACGGGAACGAGCGCGTGCTCGGCGACCGCGCGGGTGAACAGCGGCATCACGAAGACGAACGCCAGGAGTGATTTCTCCCACGCGGCGAATCCGTGGCGCCGGCCGTCCGTGATCAGGAACGCCAGCGCGGGGGCGAGCAGCATCAGGTCGTAGTCGTGGCTGTGCGGGGCGACCAGAAACGCGCCGGCGAGCAGCAGGGCCGAGCGCAGCGCCGGGCGGACGGGCGCCCGCCACGCCCACGCGGTGGCGACGGCGACGGCGAGCGCCACCAGCCCGTGCAGCGCATAGGCGAGCCCGACCGGGCCGCCCCAGAACCGCGTCCAGGCGAACACGCCGTGCAGCTTGTGCCAGCCGGCGGCGCCCTGCTCCAGCACCGTGGTCCGCACCGCGCCGCTCGCCGCCAGGACGGCGCGCCACGGCTCCGGCCCGAGCAGCGCCAGGGTGAGGCCGGCGAGCGCCAGCACGGTCGCGGTCGCGGCGGCCGCGGTCCGCCACCGCCCGCCGGCGACCAGCGCCAGCGGGACCAGCAGGCCGAACTGGGGCTTGTAGACGAGCAGCCCGAGCAGCACCCCGGCCAGGATCGGCCGCCGGTCGAGGATCGCCAGCGCGCCGCCGAACAGCGCGGCGGTGAGGAAGCCGTTCTGCCCGTGCCCGACGGTGACGAACACGGCCGGAAAGGCGAGGACGAGCAGCAGCCACAGCGGGTCGGGCGCCGCGCCATCCTCGGCGCTGCGCAGGATCGCCCGGATCGACAG
Source organism: Rhodoplanes tepidamans (assembly GCF_030813915.1). Lineage (GTDB taxonomy): Bacteria > Pseudomonadota > Alphaproteobacteria > Rhizobiales > Xanthobacteraceae > Rhodoplanes > Rhodoplanes tepidamans. The sequence continues at coordinate 14,095 of NZ_JAUSUJ010000025.1, read as the reverse complement.
GACGTAGAGGGCCCCGGTGACGGCGAGCCACAGGCCGAGCGCGACCGGATAGGGCAGCGTCGCGAGCAGGCCGGCGACCAGCAGGAACACCGGCGGATAGAGCCAGCCGTAGAACGGCGTCTCCGGCCCGAAGGTCGCCCGCTGCAGGGCGAACAGCGCGGCGTCGTCGAAGGCGAGCGCCGGGCGGCCCTCCAGCACGAAGCGGCCGGCGGTCCAGAAGCAGGAGAAGTCGGTGGCGAGCGGCCGGCCCTGCCAGTCGGTCCAGCCGTTCGAGGTCGCCGCGACGACGACGGCGGCGACGGCCGAGAAGCCGGCGAGCGCCAGCGCCCACAGCCGCACGCGCTCGCGCGTCAGCCAGTCGCCGCGTCTCAGGGTCTCCCGAAGCGCCATGCCCGCCTCCCGCTCGCCCGCAGCTTACGGCAGGCCGCCTAATGCTTGGTGTGCGGGAGTGCGCCGGCGCGCCTTCGGTCGTCCGGGTCCCCGGCCCGCGCCTCGCGGCGCCCCCCGGGACGTCGGACCGCGGCGCTGGCCGGCCCGCACGGCCACCCGCCCTTGTCGGGCCCGAGCCGCACGAGAACCACTCCGGTCTTGCCCCGCGCCGGCCGGCGCTCTAGGACACTCGGCGCCCGAAGACAGGAGCTTCCCATGGCCTTCCTCGCCGACTCGCTCGCCCGCATCAAGCCGTCCGCGACCATCGCGGTCGCCGACAAGGCGCGCGCCCTCAAAGCGGCGGGCCGCGACGTGATCGGTCTCGGCTCCGGCGAGCCCGACTTCGACACGCCGGACAACATCAAGGACGCCGCCATCAAGGCGATCCGCGACGGCAAGACGAAGTACACGAACGTCGACGGCATTCCCGAGCTGAAGGCCGCGGTGGCGCGCAAGTTCGAGGTCGAGAACGGGCTCACGTACAAGCCCTCGCAGATCTCGGTCGGCACCGGCGGCAAGCAGGTGCTCTACAACGCCTTCATGGCGACGCTGAATCCCGGCGACGAGGTGATCATCCCGGCGCCCTACTGGGTCAGCTATCCGGAGATGGTGCTGCTCGCCGGCGGCACCCCGGTCGAGGTGCCGACCACGCAGGCCTCCGGCTTCAAGCTGACGGCCGAGACACTGGAGCGCGCCATCGGGCCGAAGACCAAGTGGCTGCTCCTCAACTCGCCGTCCAACCCGAGCGGCGCCGCCTACACGCGCGCCGAGCTGAAGGCGCTCACCGACGTGCTGCTGCGCCACCCGCATGTGTGGGTGATGACCGACGACATGTACGAGCACCTCGTCTACGACGACTTCGTGTTCACCACCCCGGCGCAGGTCGAGCCGGGGCTGTTCGACCGCACCCTGACGGTGAACGGCGTGTCCAAGGCCTATTGCATGACCGGCTGGCGCATCGGCTTCGCCGGCGGGCCGGAGCCCCTCATCCAGGCGATGGCGACCATCCAGTCGCAGTCGACCTCCAACCCGAGCTCGATCGCCCAGTGGGCCTCGGTCGAGGCGCTGAACGGGCCGAAGGACTTCATCCCGGCGCACAACAAGGTGTTCAAGGAGCGCCGCGACCTCGTCGTCTCGATGCTCAACCAGGCCAGCGGCATCGACTGCCCGGTGCCGGAGGGCGCCTTCTACGTGTTCCCGTCCTGCGCCGGCACGATCGGCAAGGTGGCGCCGTCGGGCAAGCGCATCGAGACCGACCAGGACTTCGTGACCGAGCTGCTGGAAGCGGAAGGCGTCGCGGTGGTGCAGGGCTCGGCCTTCGGCCACGGCCCCAATTTCCGCATCTCCTACGCCACGGCGACGAGCGCCCTGCAGGCCGCCTGCGAGCGCATCCAGCGATTTTGCGGCAACCTGAAGTGACGGGTAAATAGGGGTTTTTCCTGCCGCCGTGCGGCGAAAAACCCGCGCGACACCTCCTCCGATTCGACCTAAGATGAAGCCTCCCGCACCGCTCGCGGCGCGGGAGGCCGGCGCCGCCGGGCGCCTCCGGGACGGCCCGTGCGGCGCGCTCGAAGGCACCGCGGCCGACCGGGCCGACGGGTCAATCTCAGGGGGAAACACTTCATGCGAAACGTCCTTGCGGGATCGGCGGCGGCCCTCGCGGCCGTCGTGCTGGCCACCGCGGCGCCCGCCCAGGAACGGGTGCAGGCCGGCAGCCTGTCCTGCGACGTGTCCGCCGGCATCGGCCTGGTCGTCGGGTCGCAGCGGCAGGTCTACTGCACCTTCACGCCCTCGCTGAACGGCCCGGTGGAGACCTACACGGGCAGCATCACCCGGGTCGGCCTGGACATCGGCGCCACCGCCGGCGGCGTCATGGTGTGGATGGTCTACTCGCCCACCACCCGTCCGGTCGGCGCGCTCGCCGGCGCCTATGCGGGCGCGAGCGCGGAGGCGTCCTTGGTCGCCGGTCTCGGCGCCAACGTGCTGGTCGGCGGCAACGACCGCAGTGTTGCGCTCCAGCCGGTTTCGGTTCAGGGTCAGGCGGGCGTGAACATCGCCGCCGGCGTCGCCGGCCTCGAGCTCCGGTTCGTCCGCTGATCTGCGCCGATGCCTTTCTCCGTGGCATCGAGCCGTCTTGCCCGCACGTGCCGCCCGGCCGTGCCCGGCTCGTCCGCGGAGGCTCCCGCCAGGCATCGTGACGACCGCACGGTCGTGACGGGGTCTCGCCGGAGCAGACACGCCGGTTCCTCTTGCGGGGCGCCTCCCGCGCCCCCTCTGGATCCGCGAATTCGCCGGGAACGGCACAAGCAGGGCCGGTCCCGTTGTCAGGACATGGCTGCCTCGGCCCCGCGACGGGGTCGAGCCGACCGCGACGGAGGCACGATATGGGAGACAATGGAGGCGGCCCCACAGGCCCACGGTGCATAGCGATCGTCGGACCGTTCCAGAGCGGCAAGACGACGCTCCTGGAGGCGATCCTGGCCCGCACGGGCGCGATCACCCGCCAGGGCACCGTGGACCAGGGGACCACGGTCGGCGACGCCAGCAAGGAGGCGCGCGACCACCGCATGAGCGTCGAGCTCTCGGTCGCCACGACGACCTTCATGGGCGACGCCTACACGTTCGTCGACTGCCCCGGCTCGGTCGAGTTCGTGCACGACATGCGCACCGCGCTGCCGGCCGTCGACGCGGCCATCGTGGTCTGCGAGGCGGACGAGAAGAAGGTGCCGCAGCTCCAGCTCATCCTGCGCGAGCTGGAGGAGCTGAACGTCCCGCACCTCCTGTTCCTCAACAAGATCGACAAGGCCGACACCCGGCTCTCCGACGCGCTGCGCATGCTGCAGCCGGCGTCGCGCGTGCCGCTGCTCCTGCGCCAGATCCCGACCTGGAGCGGCGAGGCCGTCACCGGCTTCGTCGACCTCGCGCTCGAGCGCGCCTTCGTCTACCGCGAGAACCAGCCGTCCGAGATGGTGCCGCTGGAGGGCGACACGCTCGACGCCGAGAAGCAGGCGCGCTTCTCCATGCTGGAGACGCTCGCCGATCACGACGACGCGCTGATGGAGCAGCTGCTCGAGGACATCACGCCGCCGCGCGACCGCGTCTTCGACGATCTGCGCAAGGAGATGCGCGAGCGGCAGGTCTGCCCGATGCTGATGGGCGTGGCGAGCCGCACCAACGGCATCCTGCGCCTGCTCAAGGCGCTGCGCCACGAGGCCCCCGGCCCGGCCCAGACGGCCGAGCGGCTCGGCGTCAAGGCGAACGGCGAGAGCGTCGCCTACGTGATGAAGACCTTCCACACCACGCATGGCGGCAAGCTGTCGATCGCCCGCGTGCTGGCCGGCCAGGTCGGCGACTCGACCGTGCTGCATTCGCCGACCGACGAGGTCGGGCGGGTCGCCGGCGTGTTCAAGATGCTGGGCCAGACCCAGGAGAAGCGCGGCCCGGCGCAGGCGGGCGAGACCGTCGCGCTCGCCAAGCTCGACGGGGCCAGGACCGGCGACACGCTCTCCACCGGCAAGACGCCGCACAAGGCGCTCGTCGCGGTGGCGCCCTCTCCGCCGGTGCTCAACATCGCGGTGGCGGCGAAGGAGCGCAAGGACGACGTCAAGCTCGGCCAGGCGCTGGCCAAGCTGCTCGACGAGGATCCCTCGATCACGGTGATCCAGAACCAGGAGACCCACGAGGTGGTCATCTGGGGCCAGGGCGAGATGCATCTGCGGGTCGCCACCGAGCGGCTCGCCGACCGGTTCGGCGTCGCCATCGAGCGCCACAAGCCGAGCGTCGGCTACCGCGAGACCATCCGCAAGACCGTCACCCAGCGCGGCCGCCACAAGAAGCAGTCGGGCGGCCACGGCCAGTTCGGCGACGTGGTGCTGGAGATCTCGCCGCTGCCGCGCAGCTCGGGCTTCCAGTTCTCCGAGCGCATCACCGGCGGCGTGGTGCCGCGCAACTACATCCCGTCGGTCGAGGAAGGCGTGAAGGACGCCCTCAAGGAGGGGCCGCTCGGCTTCCCGGTGGTCGACATCGCGGTGGCGCTGATCGACGGCTCGTACCACACGGTCGACTCGTCCGACATGGCGTTCCGCACCGCCGGCCGCATCGGCATCAACGAGGCGCTGCCGCAGTGCCAGCCGGTGCTGCTGGAGCCGATCCACGAGGTCGAGATCGTCTGCCCGACCGAGGCGACCGCCAAGATCAACGCGATCCTGTCGGGCCGTCGCGGCCAGATCCTCGGCTTCGACACCCGCGAGGGCTGGCCCGGCTGGGACACGGTGCGGGCCCAGATGCCCGAGTCGGAGATCGGCGACCTGATCATCGAGGTCCGCTCGGCCACCGCCGGCGTCGGCACCTTCACGTTCAAGTTCGACCACATGGCCGAGCTGACCGGCAAGACCGCCGACCAGATCGTCGCCGCCCGGAAGGCGGCGGAGTGAACTGACGGCATTCGACCTCCGGGGGTCGCGGCGCGCCCGCGGCCCCTCCCGGACATCGCCATCCGGAGATCGCGATGAACGAGCTGCCGCACGATATCCTACGGCTCGCCCGGCAGCTCGCCGAGGCTCAGGGCGTGTCCGTGGCGGAAGCGATCCGGCGCGCCGTGGCGGACAGCGCACAGGCGGCCGGACTCGCCGAGACGGGCCCAGCCGGCCGCCGTCGTCGGATGAGCGCCGAGCAGATGCTCGCCGTCGGTCGCGAGATCGCCGCGATGCCGCTGCTCGATTCGCGCACGTCGAAGCAGATCATGGACGATCTCGCATCCCCATGATCGCGGTCGACAGCTCCGCCCTCGTCGCCATTCTCGAAGCCGAGCCCGACGCGGCCGTGTTCGCCGCCGCTCGAACGGGCCGACCGGCTGCTCGTCTCCGCCGTCAACGCCCACGAGACCGCGATCGTGCTGCGGGCCCGTCGCGGGCCGCACGCCGTAGCACGGTTCTGGCGGTTTCTCCGCGTCGAGAACGATTTCGTGATCGTCCCGTTCGACGAGACCCAGCTTCGCGCCGCTGTTGCTGCGTTCGATCGGTTCGGCAAGGGCATCGATCCCGATGCCCGCCTGAACCTCGCCGACTGCGCGGCTTACGCACTGGCGACCACCATGGCCATTCCGTTGCTGTTCGAGGGCGACGACTTCACCCACATGGACGTGGCCCGCGTCGCGTGTTGACGGCGCCTCCGGCGCCGCCCCCCTCAAAGCCCCCAGCGCGGCGGCTTGCGCACGAAGACGAAGCGGTCGTCGGGACGCCAGAGGACGTCCGGGTGGCCGTCGTGGACGTCGAGCCACAGGCCGTCGTCGTCGTGATCGAGCGAGAAGGTCAGCGGCTCCTGGTCGGGCTCGCCGGGCGCCTGCATGGCGAGCACCAGGCGCTCGCCGTGCGGCTGCTCGCGATAGGCGAGGCGCAGCGCCGGGCCGAGCTCGGCCGGCGCGAGGCCGAGCCGCGCCGCCTTGGCGGCGGCCCGGATCTCGCCCCACCGGGCGCCGCGGGGGAAGCCGAGGTCGGCCGGCGACACCACGGCGAGATCGAGCACCCGCTTGCGGTCGCTCCAGCGGACGGACGGGCGGCCGAGCAGCGCGTCGGCGTCGGCGCTGACCTGGATGCCGGCCTCGCCGAGCGCCGCCCGGCAGGCCTCCGCGCCGCGATACCGGCCGACCATCACCGAGCGCCACAGCGGCAGCGTCCGCACCGCGCCGAGATGCAGCCAGCGTCCGACCGGCCCCCAGTTGAGAATGTCCAGCATGCCCCCACCCCGGCCGGTCTCGCCCGGGCGGACCGGTGCCCGCCCCCGCGCGCCCCGGTGAATCGCCCTGCCCGCTGCATCGCCCATGCGGCCGCAAAAGGCAACGCGGCGGGTCCGCGGCGGCGCCGGACGGACCGGCGGGACTTACGGTCTTACCGCGGGTTGTGACGAACTCCTAACCATGACGCCGAACCCCGCCGGGGCGCTACCGAATCTCAAGGACCCGGCCCCGACAGTCGTGGCGACAGCCGACAGAAGATCGACCCCGAGCGACGCCGCGCAGGTCCCGTATGTTCGAGCACATCCGTTCCATGTTGTCGCGCGCCGACGACGAGTGCGGCCCCGACGGCAAGCCCAAGGTGACGCTGCAGAAGGCGCTCGACCGCAAGTGGCTGGAGGTCTGGTATCAGCCCAAGTTCGACCTGCACTCGCGCAGGATGGTGGGGGCCGAGGCGCTGATCCGGGTGCGGCACCCGGAGCTCGGCGTGCTGCCGCCGGGCGTGTTCCTGCCCGGCGCCGCCGACGCGGCGATGCTGGCGATGACCGAGCGGGTGATCGCCGAGGCCCTGCGCGACTGGGAGGACTGCCGGGCGGTCGGCGCGCCCCACCTCAAGCTCGCCGTCAACGTGCCGGCCAACGCCTTCGTGCGGCTGCCGATCGCCCGGATGATCCGCGAGGGCCGCTCGCGCAGCAGGGAGTGGCCGGGCCTCATCCTCGAGGTCACCGAGGACCAGGCGATGAACGATCTCGACGTCGCCAACGAGGTGGCGGCCGAGCTGCGCAGCCAGAACTGCGGCCTCGCCGTGGACGACTTCGGCGCCGGCTACTCGTCGCTCGCGCGGCTGCGCCAGCTGCCCTTCACCGAGCTGAAGATCGACCGCGCCTACGTCACCGACTGCCACACCGACCGCACCAATGCCGGCATGCTGGAGACCATCGTCGAGCTCGCCAAGCGGTTCGACCTGAAGACCGTCGCCGAAGGCATCGAGACGCCGCACGAGAGCCATAAGCTGCAGGGCATCGGCTGCGTGGTCGGCCAGGGCTACCTGTTCGCCCGGCCGATGCCGAAGGACCAGTTCATCGCCACGCTGCAGCGCCACACCGGCGTGCGCGCCCCCGAGCGCCGCCGCTGGAACCCGTTCGCGGCCTGACCGAAGCTGCGCGCCGGTACCCGACGCCGGGGGGCGCTGCGCCGCTGCGGCAGGGGCCGACGCCGGGTTCGGCAGACGGCCTCGGCGCCGAACTCCGCTCGTCCCCGCGAAGGCGGGGACCCAGGGGCGGCCCGACATGTGGCCCTGGATCCCCGCTTGCGCGGGGATGAGCGGACGGTGCGGCGCGGTCTGCGACATCGACGGGCGACCGTCCCGCGCCATCCCGATTGTTTCAATCCGTGTCCGGCTGTTGCAGCCCTGCACTGGCCGCCGTCTGCGACCGGTGGTAGCTGGAGACGACACCCGTTACGAGGTCGGCCATGCGGATCGCTGCTCCAGCCCTGTCGCTCGTGTGCGTGCTCCTGTCCTCGATGGCCGCGCAGGCGGACCGTCGCGTCGCCTTCGTGCTCGGCAACGGCGACTACCGGACCGTGATGCCGCTGCCCAATCCGACCATCGATTCCGCCGCCATGGCGGCGAAGCTGCGCAACATCGGCTTCGAGGTGGTCGAGGGCACGGATCTCACCCGCGAGGGCATGACCGCGAAGCTGATCGAGTTCGGCCGCAAGGCGCAGGGCGCCGACATCGCGGTGTTCTTCTATGCCGGCCACGGCATCGCGGTGAACGGCGTCAACTACCTGCTGCCGGTCGACGCCGACCTGAAGTCCGAGATGGACGTGAAGCTCGGCGCCGCCATCGATGTCGACACCACGCTCGACCAGACGATGGGCGACGCCAAGGTCAAGCTCGTCTTCCTCGACGCCTGCCGTGACAACCCGTTCGCCGAGCGCATCCGCTCGGCGGCCCGCACCCGCAGCGTCACGGTGGGCAACGGGCTGGCCGAGATGAAGTCCGGCGAGGGCACGCTGATCGCCTTCGCGACCGGCCCGGGCCAGACCGCGCTCGACGGCTCGGCCGGCGGCAACAGCCCGTTCACCCGCGCGCTGCTCGAGCACATCGCGACGCCGGGCGTCGAGATCCAGCAGGCGATGACCAAGGTGCGGGCGCAGGTCAACGAGGAGACCCGCAAGCAGCAGCTCCCGTGGGGCCACACCAACCTGATCGGCACCGTCTACCTGAACCCGGCGGCCGACACCGCCTCGGCCTCGACCTCCCCGGGCCCGGCCGTCGCGACGGCCGCGGCGGGCCCGGTCTCGTCCGAGGTGGAGCTGGAGTTCTGGCGGTCGATCCGCGACTCCAACAAGGTCGAGGAGCTCGACGCCTATCTGACCAACTTCCCGAACGGCCAGTTCCGCCCGATCGCGCTGGCCCGCATCGCCTCGCTCAAGGCGGCGCCGCCGAAGCCCGAACGGACGCTGGCGCCCGGCGTCGACCCCGCCGTGCTGACCGCCGAGGCGACCCAGCTCACCGAGGACCGGCTCGGCCTCAAGCAGGCGCAGCGCCGCGACGTGCAGCGCCGGCTGACCGGGCTGGGCTTCGAGGTGACGGCGACCGGCAAGTTCGGCCCGGAGACGCGCGGCGTGATCCGCCGCTGGCAGGCGGCCCGCGGCTATGTCGAGACCGGCTTCCTCAACGCCCCGCAACACAAGGCGCTGCTCGCCGAGGCGCAGCCCGTCGAGGAGCGCCCGACCGTGCGCCAGGCGGCGCCGCGGCCGCGGGTCGAGCAGCCGCCGGCCGGCGAGATGCGGCCGGCCCGGTCGCAGCAGCAGTCGAGCCCGTTCGACGGCGCCGCCGGTGCCTTCATCGGCGGCGTCATCGGCGGCGCCCTGCGGAGGTAAGAGGGGGAACGCCCCTCTCTTCCCTCTCCCCTCGCGGGAGAGGGTGTCTCGGACCGAAGGTCCGAGACAGGGTGAGGGGGCGCCCCTCTCGCTCCGAGTTCGCGGATGGCCCCCTCACCCGCCCGAGCTTCGCTCGGGCACCCTCTCCCGCAAGGGGAGAGGAAGAAGCTGGTGCCGCCCCCTCCCGCATCCGTGACTTGCCGGTGATCCGGGCGGCCCGTAGCTGATGGAGACGACCGCGACGCCGCACCGGCCACGATTCTCGTGGAACCGACGAAACAAGCGCACCGGTTCGGCCGTATCTCCTCGTGAGGTCCCCGCGACCCCGAGAGCCCCCCGGAGTACGCCATGCACGTCATCAAACGTCCCGCCTGGGCCCTGCCCGAGAGTGCCGCCACCCCGGAGGCGTTGGCCTTCGGGATCGACCGCCGCCGCCTCCTCGCCGGGACCGGCGCGATCGCCGCGACGGCGCTGCTCCCCGGCGCCGCGGCGGCGCAGCGCATCGCCGATGCGCCCGACCCGACCGCCTCGCTCTATCCGGCCGGGCGCAACCCGGCCTTCACGCTCGACCGGCCCGTCACCGACGAGCAGGTGAACCTCAACTACAACAACTTCTACGAGTTCGGGTCGTCGAAGTCGGTCGCCCGGGCCGCCCAGGCGCTGAAGCTGCGGCCCTGGACGATCGCCATCGACGGCATGGTGGAGAAGCCGTTCGAGATCGGCATCGACGACCTCCTCAAGCAGGTGTCGCTGGAGGAGCGGCTCTACCGCCACCGCTGCGTCGAGGCGTGGTCGATGGCGATCCCGTGGACCGGCTTCCCGATGGCGCGGCTGGTCGAGATGGCGAAGCCGCTCGGCTCGGCCAAATATGTGCGGATGGAGACGTTCAAGGACCCGAGCGTCGCGCCGGGGCAGCGCCAGACCTGGTATCCGTGGCCCTATGTCGAGGGCCTCACCGTCGCCGAGGCGACCAACGACCTCGCCTTCCTGGTGACGGGCGCCTACGGCAAGCCGGTGGCCAAGCAGATGGGCGCGCCGCTGCGCCTCGCGGTGCCGTGGAAGTACGGCTTCAAGTCGATCAAGTCGATCGTCCGCTTCACCTTCACGGACAAGCAGCCGAAGAGCTACTGGGAGGCCCTGCAGGCGAGCGAGTACGGCTTCTGGGCGAACGTCAACCCGGCCGTCGCCCACCCGCGCTGGAGCCAGGCCTCCGAGCGGGTGCTCGGCACCGACGAGCGCCGCCCCACCCTGCTGTTCAACGGCTACGCCGAGCAGGTGGCGGGCCTCTACGCCGGGATGGAGAAGGAGCGCCTCTGGGCGTGACTCCGGGCGCCGAGATGCGATCGAAGCTACAGCCTCTCGGTGGTCGTCGTCCGCGCAGGCGAGGGCTTCGCATAATCCGTCATTCCGGGGCGCGCCGAAGGCGCGAACCCGGAATCCAGCTCCGAACTCGCCATTCCGGGCTGGATTCCGGGTCCGGCGCTCCGCGCCGGCCCGGAATGACCGGAATAAGCAAAGCCCTCGCGCAGGCGGACGACCCAGTATCCACCGGGCTCCGTTGCTTCGGTCGAGACGTTGCGGCGTACCGGGTGCTCCGCCTTCGCGGAGCACGACGACGGAGAGGCTTCGAACTCGAGTCAGCGCCGATGGGTCCGGGCCCCGGAACGACGGCCCGAAGCGGGTCGGCCCAATAAAAAACGCCGGGTCTCGCGACCCGGCGTAGTTTCGTCGGCAAACGCCGACAACACCTTCCAGAGGGACAGCTGACGGCAAACGGGCAGATGTGGGAGGAAGCCGTCGCCAACAGCTGAGGTCAGCATGTCGGGGGGGCCGCCCCGGTGCAATGGTGGTGACGACATGCCACCATTGCCTAGCCCGCAGGGCTGTTCGCAAGCGAAGAACCGCGGGCGGTTATCGCCCAGAAGACGCGCCCGCGGAGGCGGCCGTCCGTCATGGCCGGGCTTGCTGTCCCGGCCGTCCACGGTCTTCGTCGCCGAACGGGATTGACGACGTGGATGCCGGCACAAGGCCTGTGCCCGGGTCGGCCGAAGGCCGGGCCCGAGTGCCGGCCCCGGTCCGCATCAGCGGGTCGTTGCTCTCAGTAGTTCCAGCGCTGCGCCTTGCTGACCAGGAAGTCGCGGAAGGCCTGCACGCGGGCGACCGACTTCAGCTCCTCCGGATAGACGAAATAGGCGTCGAGCGAGACCGCCTCGTCGTCGCTGAACAGCGTCACCAGACTCTGGTCGTCCTCGAGGATGTAGTCGGGCAACATGGCGATGCCGATGCCGCGCTGGCAGGCGCGCAGCACGCCGGCGATGTTGGTGATGATCAGGTGCGGCGAGCGCAGGTCCTTGCCCTCGCGGCCGGCGGTCAGCAGCCAGCGGGCGCTCTGCAGGTTGATCGGCACCACGGTGCCGCCGAGCACGACGAGGCGGTGCTTGTCGAGGTCCTCGATCGAGCGCGGCGTGCCGAAGCGCTTGAGATACTCCGGCGACGCGTAGGCGTGGTAGTGGACCGAGAACAGCTTGCGCTGGATCAGGTCGGGCTGGGTCGGCTGGCGCAGCCGGATCGCCACGTCGGCCTCGCGCATCGCGAGGTCGAGCTCCTCTTCCGTGGTGATCAGCGTGATGCGGATGTCGGGATAGAGATCCGTGAACTCGCCGAGCCGCGGCGTGAGCCAGTGCACGCCCATGCCGATCGTCGTGGTCACCCGCAGGTCGCCGTGCGGCCGCTCGCGGCTGTCGGTGAGCTTCACCCGCACCGATTCGAGCTTCATGAACACGTCGTGCGCGGTGCGATACAGGAGCTCGCCCTGCTCGGTGAGGATCAGGCCGCGGGCGTGGCGATGAAACAGCGCCACCGCCAGCTCCTGCTCCAGCGCGCTGACCTGGCGCGAGACCGCCGACTGCGACAGCCCGAGCTGCTCGCCCGCATGGGTGAAGCTGCCCGCCTCGGCGGCAGCGTGGAAGACCTTCAGCTTGTCCCAATCCATGTTCGTTCGCGGGCGTCGCCCGTTCCCATCCCGGCCCGCGGTTGCGCGCGAGCACCTGGCCGATCGGGACCGACCGGCGCTTGTCCTTGTCTGGCACGATTCGGGGTCGCGGGCCGTGCCGCCGAGCAACTCCCCGGATCGAAACCGGATGCCATGGTTGAAAAATCCCGACCGGTCATTCGGCGGCTGCGCGCGTCTCGGCATGGGCGGCCAGGAACCGCTCCGCCTCCAGGGCCGCCATGCAGCCCATGCCGGCCGCCGTGACGGCCTGCCGGTAGACGTCGTCGGCGACGTCGCCGGCCGCGAACACGCCCGGCACCGAGGTGGCGGTGGAGAACGGCGCCACCTTGACGTAGCCGGACGGCTTGAGCTCGAGCTGGCCGGCGACCAGCTCGGTCGCCGGGGCGTGGCCGATGGCGACGAAGACGCCGTCGACGGCGCGCTCGGTGATCGCGCCGGTCTGCACGTTGCGCAGCCGGACGCCCGTCACCTTGAGCGGGTCCTCGGTGCCGACGATCTCGTCGATCGCGCTGTTCCAGATCACCTCGATCTTGGGATTCTTGAACAGCCGGTCCTGCAGGATCTTCTCGGACCGGAAGGCGTCGCGCCGGTGCACCACCGTCACCTTGGAGGCGAAGTTGGTGAGGAACAGCGCCTCCTCGACGGCCGAGTTGCCGCCGCCGACCACCACGACCTGCTTGTTTCGGTAGAAGAAACCATCGCAGGTCGCGCAGGCCGACACGCCGTAGCCCTTGAATTTCTCCTCCGACGGAATGCCGAGCCAGCGGGCCTGGGCTCCCGTTGCGACGATCAGAACATCGGCGAAATAGACGTCGCCCGAATCGCAGACGAGCCGGAACGGCCGCTGCTTCAGGTCGACCGCGTTGACGTGGTCGGTGACGATCCGGGTGCCGACATGCTCGGCCTGCTTCTGCATCTGCTCCATGAGCCAGGGGCCCTGGATCGGCTCGGCGAAGCCCGGATAGTTCTCGACGTCGGTCGTGATGGTGAGCTGGCCGCCCGGCTGGATGCCCTGGATCAGCACCGGCTCCAGCATGGCGCGGGCCGCGTAGACGGCCGCCGTGTATCCGGCCGGCCCCGATCCGATGATCACCACGCGGGCATGGGTGGTCTCGGCCATGCAAAGCCTCGTTCTGACGCGTTCGGAGAGCCAGCCGCGACACCGCGGACGGCGGTGTCAATGTAGACATTCCTACGAGGCATGCAAGCCACGCATAACCCCGGAGATGAATATCGGTGAACAACGATGCTCATTTCCGTGAACAACCGGGGGGGCTGCCATACGCAATATTATTTCCGATGGCACATCTCTTGCGATAATGCTGTCGCGAGTCGTGCCCGACGATGCGGCGACGACCCTGGAGAGCCCCGTGCCTTACCGTCTCGATGCGATCGACCACCGAATCCTGAAAGAGCTCCAGGAGGACGGCCGCATGACAAATGTGGAGCTCGCCCGCCGCGTGGGCATCTCGCCGCCGCCCTGCCTGCGGCGCGTGCGGGCGCTGGAGGAGGCCGGCTTCATCACCGGCTACCGGGCCCTGCTCGACGAGAAGCGGCTCGGCTACGAGGTGACGGCCTTCGCCATGGTGCACCTGTCGAGCCAGGCCGAGGCCGACCTCGTCGCCTTCGAGGCCTATGTGCGCTCGAAGCCGCTGGTCCGCGAATGCTGGATGCTGTCGGGCGAGATCGACTTCCTGCTGAAGTGCGTCGCGCCCAACCTGTCGACCTTCCAGGCGCTGGTCGCCGAGTTGACCTCGGCCCCCAACGTGCGCAACGTCAAGACCACGCTGACGCTGCGCAACTCCAAGAACGATCCGATCGTCCCGCTGGAGCTCGACCGCCTCGCCGTGTGAGGCGGGACGACTTCGTTCCGTTCGACGCGGCACGGCCCGACCCTCTCCCCTCGTGGGAGAGGGTGCCGAGCGAAGCGAGGCGGGTGAGGGGGCGTCCCGCGAATTCAGAGTGTGTGGAGCGGGGGCCCCCCCCCCCCGGCGGGGGGCGGGGGGACACCCCCCCCCCCCAACCGCGCT
>NZ_JAUSUJ010000024.1 GCF_030813915.1 Rhodoplanes tepidamans | reverse complement strand
CGCGGAGCAAAAGCCCCTCACCCTATGGTGCAGGAAGAACCCGCACCCACGGCCCGGAACCCCCGACGACAAAACGCCGCCCCGACCAGAGCCGGGGATCAGCGTTCCACGCCTTAGTGAGGAACTCCAGGGATGCGCCATCGCGCCGAGGCGGCGGCGGCCCGTGATGACGCTTATATGCGCCCCTCCGTTTTCGAAGTCAACAACGATTTCGCAGAAATTTGGCGAGCCGGATTTCCGGCTTCGGGTCAATAAGTTAGAGATGAGACAGCGATTCTGACCGAGCCGGTGAGCGGTCCACCGGCGAGGCCATTTTCGATCACCGGGACGGTCCGGCCGGGATGGAACCGGAGGGACTGTTGGCCCGACAGCATCGCGCCGGCGCCCCCTGCCGCCGCGGTCTCGTGCCCGGCGCGGACTCCATGCCGCCGCCCGGCGCGGACCATGGCCTTTACGTCCCGCGACCGCCCGGCCGAACCGAAGGCACCGCGGGCGGAGCGTACCACCCCGCGGCGGGGAAGCCGGCCGCAGCCGAGCCGGCTGTCGCCGGAGCGCTCCTCTTAGGACCGCAAGACCCGCCGCCATCGACACGACACGGCATGTCCCTGCGGGCGAGAAATCGTCTTGCTGGGCGCGAGTGTTGCCACCGCACCACCATGCCGAGTCGTCGCGCGCCGGGACGGGCCGGGGCCCCATTGCGGCCACAAATTTCGGGAGTGTGGTCACTCACGGCTAAGGGGGTCCATCCAGGATTCGACGGTCGGGTCCATCGACCGCAAAGCAGTCCGGAACCGGTTTGCGCGACCCCTGTCGCGCAGCACGGGACCGGGTCGCGGCACGCCGCCGGGGGGCGGCGTCGAATGCAGGGATGGGGGGCGGCTCGCCAGGGCCGCTCGACGAGGGGGATCGGGGAACGTGGATCAAGGCAGGCCGC
Source organism: Rhodoplanes tepidamans (assembly GCF_030813915.1). Taxonomy (GTDB): domain Bacteria; phylum Pseudomonadota; class Alphaproteobacteria; order Rhizobiales; family Xanthobacteraceae; genus Rhodoplanes; species Rhodoplanes tepidamans. The sequence continues at coordinate 114,493 of NZ_JAUSUJ010000024.1, read as the reverse complement.
GCGGCTCGTATCGGCCGGGACCGGGTCCCATGGCCGTCGACCTCGGCAACGAGCCGCCGCTGTCTGTCGATGGCGAAGTCGGTGAGCTCGATCGCCGCCGCATCTCGGTCCAGTGGTTCTCCGGCACCATCCTGACGGGTCTCTGTGGGGCCGCCCTGATGGGCGGCGCGGTGTTCGCGGCGCTCGACGGCGAGGCGAACTTCGCGGCCAGCGCCGAGCGCTTCGAGGCGGGCCTGCGCGGCACCCTCGGCGGCCAGGGCGAGCGCATCGGCATGCGCAAGGGCGATCGCCTGCCGGCCTTCACCGAATCGGCCTCGGCCCGCCAGGTGATCCGGGTGTCGACCACGGCCCGGTACGGCGATCGCGAGATGGTGCGGGTGCGGCCCTATGTGCGGGTCGGCGCCAACCTGTCGCTGTCGCCGAGCGAGTTCGCCGCCAGCGTACCGCCGTTCAATCCGCAGAAGCTGATCGCCGAGCCCGGCACCAACACCTCCGCCAGCGAGGACGTCGCGAACGCCGCCCCCGACGCCGAGGTCTCCTACGTCACCCGCGATCTCGGCAGCGTGCTGCCGCGCGCCCGGATCGCCGTCTCGCTGCCGCTCGAGGACATCCTCGGCCGCGTGCGCGAGGCCGCCAACTGGACCGGCGCCGGCTCGACCCGCTACGCCTCCGCGGATCTCACCGGCGCCACCCGCCTCGCCTATGCGGTGGAGGGCGAGATCGACCCCTATGCCGGCTTCGAGGCCCGCATCGTTCCCGAGAACATCACGCTGCTGCCCAAGACGGCGAGCCAGACGACCGGCGGCCTCGCCGCCAACGAGCGGATCCTGACGGTCAAGAAGGGCGACACGGTCGGCTCGCTCCTCCGGGAGCTCGGCGCCTCGGCGGAGGACATCCGCGCGATCGCCGCCCTGCTGGGGCCGCGCGGCCGCGACGGCGCCCTCAAGGAGGGCCAGAAGCTGCGGGTGCTGATGTCGCCCCTGCCCGGCTCACGCGCCCAGGCGGCGCGAGTCGTTCTGATCGGCGATACGGGTCCGGAAGCCGTCGTCGCCTTGTCCGACCTCGGAAAATACGTATCCGTCGACGTCCAGACCGCGATGACCCAGCAGGTCTCGGAGCCGGAGGAGGACGACGACGGCACCGGCATCCGCCTGTACCAGAGCCTCTACGAGACGGCGCTGCGCAACAGCATTCCGCGCCCCGTCATCGAGGACCTGATCCGCATCTACTCCTACGACGTCGACTTCCAGCGCAAGACGCAGGCCGGCGACTCCTTCGAGGTCGTCTACGCGGGCGAGGACGATCCCTCCGCCGGCGGCCGGTCCGAGGTCCTCTATGCGGGCCTGGTGGTCGGTGGCGAGAGCAAGCGCTACTACCGCTTCCAGTCGGCCGACGACGGCGTCGTCGACTATTACGACGAGACCGGAAAGAGCGCGAAGAAGTTCCTGGTTCGCAAGCCGGTGGCTGCCGGCATCATGCGGTCCGGCTTCGGCTCGCGTCACCATCCGATCCTCGGCTACACCAAGATGCACACCGGCGTGGACTGGTCGGCGCCGATGGGCACCCCGATCTTCGCCTCCGGCAACGGCACGGTCGAGAAGGTCGGCTGGGAATCCGGCTACGGCAAGTACATCCGGCTGCGCCACGCCAACGGCTACGAGACGGCCTACGGCCACATGACCGCCTATGCGCGCGGCATGGAGGTCGGCACCCGGGTCCGCCAGGGCCAGGTGATCGGCTTCGTCGGCTCCACCGGCCTCTCCACCGGCGCGCATCTCCACTACGAGATCCTGGTCAACGGCCGCTTCGTCGACCCGATGCGGGTGCGGCTGCCGCGCGGCCGGGTGCTCGACGGCGGGATGCTGGCGAGCTTCGAGCGCGAGCGCGAACGCATCAACGGCATGATGGGCCAGAGCCCTGCGCGCGTCGCGCATTCCAGCCGTCCGTGACATCTCCGTAAATTCTCGGACGTAAAGATTCCCAAAACGTGATCACGTCGCGGGCGTTCTGCCGCATCATGCGGCAGAGCGTCTCGGGTCCGCGCTGGTTCTCGGACCACGCGTCGCGGCTGCCGTGTGCAGCGCGGCGTCGTTTCTGCGCGGCCACAATCTGGCAACCGCTCGACCAACCGAGCCGGACCCGTCTGTCACGAGGGGGAAAGCCTTGCAGCGCGCCATCGATTCCGTCGACGAAATCCTGCCTGCACCGCGGCTGGTCACGCTCGGCCTGCAGCACGTCCTGGTGATGTACGCGGGCGCCGTGGCGGTGCCCCTGATCATCGGCCGGGCGCTCAAGCTGCCGCCCGAGGACGTCGCCTTCCTGATCAGCGCCGACCTGTTCGCCTGCGGTCTCGCCACGCTGGTGCAGTGCATCGGCTTTCCGGGGGTCGGCATCCGGCTGCCCGTGATGATGGGCGTCACCTTCGCCGCCGTCGGCCCGATGCTGGCCATGGCGACATCGCCCGACATCGGGCTTCTCGGCATCTACGGATCGGTGATCGCGGCCGGCGTCTTCGGCATCGTGATCGCGCCGTTCATCAGCCGCCTGCTGCCGCTGTTCCCGCCGGTCGTCACCGGCACCATCATCATGATCATCGGCATCACGCTGATGCGGGTCGGCATCAACTGGGCCGGCGGCGGCCTGCCCACCCTCACCCGCGTCGTCGACGGCGTTCCGGGCAGCTTCCCGAACCCGAACTACGGCCAGCTCCCCGGCCTCGGCATCGCCCTGTTCGTTCTGCTGGTGATCCTCGCCCTGATCAAGTGGGGCAAGGGATTCCTCGCCAACATCGCGGTGCTGCTCGGGATCATCGCCGGCGCCATCCTCGCCTCGGCGCTCGGCGTGATGCATTTCGAGAAGGTGGTGTCGGCGCCGTGGGTCGGCCTCGTGCTGCCGTTCCACTTCGGCCTGCCGCAGTTCCACATCGTGCCGATCGCGACCATGTGCGTCGTCATGATCGTGGTGATGATCGAGTCGCTCGGCATGTTCCTGGCGCTCGGCGAGATGACGGGCCGCAAGGTCGACCAGAAGGCGCTCGCCCGCGGCCTGCGCGCCGACGGTGTCGGCACCCTGCTGGGCGGCATCTTCAACACTTTCCCGTACACCTCGTTCTCGCAGAACGTCGGGCTGGTCGGCGTCACCGGCGTGCGGTCGCGCTGGGTCACGGCGGCCGGCGGCGTCATCCTGCTGCTGCTCGGCCTGCTGCCGAAGATGTCGGCTCTGGTCGAGGCGGTGCCCGTGGTGGTGCTCGGCGGCGCCGGCCTCGTGATGTTCGGCATGGTCGCGGCGACCGGCGCCCGCATCCTCACCGCGGTCAACTTCAAGGGCAACCGCTTCAACCTGTTCATCGTCGCCCTGTCGGTCGGCTTCGGCATGATCCCGCTGGTCGCGCCGAACTTCTTCAAGGCGCTGCCGCACGCCCTCCACCCGCTGCTCGAGTCGGGCATCCTGCTCACCGCGATCGTCTCGGTCGCCCTCAACGCCTTCTTCAACGGCATCGGCACCACCGAGAAGGCCGAGCACGACGCCGCCGACGTCGCCGCGACGGCGGAGCACGTCTGAGCGGACCGTCGAGGTCCATCGACTCCACGGCGCGACTCCACAGCGCCCCGTTTCGTCGGCGCGCTGTGGAGTCGGCCGAATCCCGCGCCCTCGCCGGCCGCGGACCCCGAAGCCTCCGGTCCGGAGGCGGCGTCATGCGCGCCGACGGCCGCGGCGTCACGGTCGTCACGACCGCTCGTGGAAATGCCCAGCAAAGAACCGACCACGTCTCCGCCACGAAGACTTGCCATACGACGATATCGGCTCGATCCGAGCCGACGCCTTCAATCCATATGCGAGCCCTGCGGCTGATGCCGCTTTGCACGTCGTGGTGAACCGGCCGCGCACGATGCATGGTCCGGAGCTTCGACGGCTCGTCCGACTGCACCGGCAAGATCTCGAGAGCGACAGCATGGCCGATTCCGTGACCGGCGATCCCCGGTTCTTCGCGCGCAGCGGTCCGCATTCGCTGGCCGAGGTGGTGAAAGTGGCGGGCGGGGTCGCGCCGGAGCGCAGCCTCCTGCTCGAGGGGATCGCACCCTTGCAGACCGCAGGTCCTGCCCAAGTGAGCTTCCTCACCAGCCGGCGCTACCTGTCCGAGCTCGAGCTGACGCGTGCCGGAGCCGTGATCGTGCCGTCGGACCTGCACGAGCTCGTTCCGCGGTCTGCAGTTCCGATCCAGAGCACCGATCCCTCCATCGCCTGGGCCCGGGTCGCGGCGCTGTTCCATCCGCCGTTCCCGGCCTCTCCCGGTGTCCATCCGAGCTCGGTCGTCGCCGAGAGCGCTTGCATCGATCCGACCGCCGAGATCGGACCGCTCTGCGTCATCGAGAGCGGGGCCACCATCGGAGCACGCTGTCGGATCGGCCCCGGCGCCGTCGTGGGAAGCGGCGTGGTCGTCGGCCGGGACTGCCGCATCGGTGCGAACGCAACTGTGAGCCACGCCCTGCTGGGCGATCGCGTCTATGTCTATCCGGGAGCCCGGATCGGCCAGGAAGGATTCGGATTTGCGGTTTCCGAGGGCGGGTTCCTGACCGTTCCTCAGCTCGGCCGGGTCGTCATCCAGGACGACGTCGAGATCGGCGCCAACACGACGATCGACCGAGGATCCGCCCGAGACACCGTGATCGGCGCGGGATCGCGCCTCGACAACCTCGTCCAGATCGGCCACAACGTCGTGCTCGGCCGATGTTGCGTGATCGTGGCTCAGGTGGGCATTTCGGGCTCGACGACCCTGGAGGATTTCGTGCAGGTCGGTGGCCAGGCCGCGTTCGCAGGGCACCTGCATGTCGGAAAGAACGCGCGCATCGGGGCGCAGGCCGGCGTCATCTCGGACGTCCCCCCGAATGCGAGCCTGCTGGGCAGCCCGGCCCAATCGAAATGGGAGTTCTTTCGCCAGGTCGCCATGCTGAGGCGAAGACCGCGTTGAATGCGTCTGGCGGCTGATGAAACTCAGCACCCCGTCGTTCCGGGACCGGCCGAGGGCCGCAGGCCGAAACCCATCACCCCGGTCCTTCCGTGACACCGTCGACCGGCGCCATGAAGTCCGGACAGCCGCTTCGCGGCTTGCGGATGACGGAGGAGGGAGGAGGGATTTTTCGCCCCCCTGCTGGCGCAACGCGGACCGCCGGGCCTGCACAGAATCGCGCGAGCGGCCGCACGCCTGTCGCGCCTGCGGCCGTTCGGTCCGGCATGATCCCGAAATCGTGGGCCGGACGCCCGAACGGACATCCGGCCCGACATCACGCCGTGGCCCGGCGCCTCACGCCGCCTGCGCCACCGTCTCGCCGTTGAAGGCGAGGCCGGACTTGCCGGCCGTCACCTTGACGGTCTCGTCGTCCTTGACCTTGCCGGACAGGATCAGCTCGGCGAGCGGATCCTGGACGGCCTTCTGGATCGCCCGCTTCAGCGGCCGCGCCCCGTAGGCCGGGTCGTAGCCCTTGTCGGCGAGCCATTCCTTGGCGCGGGCGTCGAGCACGAGCTTGATCTTGCGCTCGTCGAGCAGCTTCTGCAGCCGGCCGAGCTGGATCTCGACGATCCGCCCCATCTGCTCGCGCTTGAGCCGATGGAACAGGATGATCTCGTCCACCCGGTTGAGGAACTCGGGCCGGAACGACATCCGCACCACCGCCATCACCTGCTCGCGCACCGCGTCGGTGTCCTCGCCCTCCGGCTGATCGACCAGGAACTGCGAGCCGAGATTCGACGTCATCACGATCAGGGTGTTGCGGAAGTCCACGGTGCGCCCCTGCCCGTCGGTGAGGCGGCCGTCGTCCAGCACCTGCAGCAGCACGTTGAAGACGTCCGGGTGGGCCTTCTCGATCTCGTCGAACAGGATCACCTGGTAGGGCCGCCGGCGCACCGCCTCGGTGAGCGCCCCGCCCTCCTCGTAGCCGACATAGCCGGGCGGCGCGCCGATCAGCCGGGCCACGGAGTGCTTCTCCATGTATTCCGACATGTCGATGCGGACCATCGCGGTCTCGTCGTCGAACAGGAACTCGGCCAGCGCCTTGGTCAGCTCGGTCTTGCCGACGCCGGTGGGGCCGAGGAACATGAACGAGCCGATCGGCCGGTTCGGATCCTGCAGGCCGGCGCGCGCGCGCCGCACCGCGGTCGAGACGGCGCGCACCGCCTCGGCCTGCCCGACGACGCGGCGACCGAGCTGCTCCTCCATCTTGAGGAGCTTCTCCCGCTCGCCCTCCAGCATCTTGTCGACCGGCACGCCGGTCCAGCGCGACACCACCTGGGCGACGTGGTCGGCCGTCACGGCCTCCTCGACCATGGCGCCCTTGCCCTCGGCGGCCTCGCTGGCGGCGAGCTTCTTCTCGATCTCCGGGATGCGGCCATAGGCGAGCTCGCCCGCCTTCTGGAACTCACCCCGGCGCTGCGCATTGGCGAGCTCGACGCGCAGCTGGTCCAGCTCGGTCTTGAGCTTCTGGGCGTCCGAGAGCTTCTCCTTCTCGGCCTTCCAGCGGCTCGTCAGATCGGCCGACTGCTTCTCCAGCGCGGCGAGCTCGCTCTCCAGGCCGCCGAGCCGGGCGCGCGAGCCGGGGTCGTGCTCCTTCTTCAGCGCCTCCTGCTCGATCTTCAGCCGGATGATCTCGCGGTCGATGGTGTCGAGCTCCTCGGGCTTGGAGTCGACCTGCATCTTCAGCCGTGCCGCCGCCTCGTCGACCAGGTCGATCGCCTTGTCGGGCAGGAAACGGTCCGTGATGTAGCGGTTCGACAGGGTCGAGGCCGCGACGATCGCCGCATCGGTGATGCGGACGCCGTGATGCGCCTCGTACTTCTCCTTGAGGCCGCGCAGGATCGAGATGGTGTCCTCGACGGTCGGCTCGCTGACGAAGACGGGCTGGAACCGGCGGGCGAGCGCGGCGTCCTTCTCGACGTGCTTCTTGTACTCGTCGAGCGTGGTGGCGCCGATGCAGTGCAGCTCGCCGCGGGCGAGCGCCGGCTTCAGGAGGTTCGAGGCGTCCATGGCCCCGTCCGCCTTGCCGGCGCCGACCAGGGTGTGCATCTCGTCGATGAACAGCACGATGCCGCCGTCGGACGACGTCACCTCCTGCAGCACGGCCTTGAGCCGCTCCTCGAACTCGCCGCGGTACTTCGCGCCGGCGATCAGGGCGCCCATGTCGAGCGCCAGCAGCTTCTTCTCGGCGAGGCTCTCCGGCACGTCGCCGTTGACGATGCGCTGCGCCAGCCCCTCGACGATGGCGGTCTTGCCGACGCCGGGCTCGCCGATCAGCACCGGGTTGTTCTTGGTGCGCCGCGACAGCACCTGGATGGTGCGGCGGATCTCCTCGTCGCGGCCGATGACCGGGTCGATCTTGCCGTCGCGCGCCGCCTGGGTGAGATCCCGGGCGTATTTCTTCAGCGCGTCGTAGGCGTTCTCGGCGGAGCTCGAATCCGCGGTGCGCCCCTTGCGCAGCGCCTCGATGGCGGCGTTGAGGTTCTGCGGCGTGACGCCGGCGGCGGCGAGGGCCCGGCCGGCCTCGGAATCCTTTTCGATCGCCAGCGCCAGCAGCAGCCGCTCGACCGTGACGAAGCTGTCTCCGGCCTTGTCGGCCGCCTTCTCGGCGGCATCGAACACCCGCGCCAGCGCCGGGTCGATGTAGAGCTGGCCGGCGCCGGAGCCGGCGACCTTGGGGCGCTTCTTGAGCGCCGCCTCGACCGCCTGGGCGACCTGGCGGGCGTTGCCGCCGGCGCGCTGGATCAGCCCGGAGGCGAGGCCTTCCGGGTCGTCGATCAGCACCTTGAGCATGTGCTCGGGGGCGAACTGCTGGTGCCCCTCGCGCAGAGCAAGCGATTGAGCCGACTGAACGAATCCGCGCGACCGGTCGGTGTATTTGTCGAAGTTCATGTGCGTCTCCCTCGGCCTGGCCCGCCCGCCCCGAAGGCGCGAAGCGAACCATCGTCGAGGCGCGTCCGGGCGCGCCTCGGGTTGATGCGGCGCGGCCCGTCACGGCGCCGCGCCTGTCGGCAGAAATGTGGGAATGCGGTCCCCGTCGCGGTAGGGGGGCGCCGGCCTCTTCGTGCATCGGGGCCATCGCGGTCCGGCGATTGCCGCCGGCCGGCCAGGGTGTTAGCGGACGACGGCCGGCGGGGCCGGCCGGGAGGGGCGCATGCAGGTCTTGGTGGTCGGCGCCGGGGTGGTCGGGCTCGCGGTGGCGCGGGCGGCGGCGCAGGCCGGGCACGAGGTGATCGTCGCGGAGGCCGCCGGCGCCATCGGCACCGGCACGTCGTCGCGCAACAGCGAGGTGATCCACGCCGGCATCTACTATCCGCCGGGCTCGGTGCGGGCGTTCCACTGCGTTCGCGGCCGGCGGCTGCTCTACGCCTATGCCGAGGCGCACGGGGTGCCGCACCGCCGGTGCGGCAAGCTCCTGGTCGCCACCCGCGACGTCGAGCTCGCCAAGATCGAGATGCTGTGCGCCCAGGCCCGGGCGAACGGGGTCGAGGGCATGGCGATGCTCACCGCCGCCGCGGCGCAGAACCTGGAGCCGGCCCTCGCCTGTGTCGCCGCCGCCCTGTCGCCGGAGACCGGCATCGTCGACAGCCACCGGCTGATGCTGGCCCTCCAGGGCGACCTCGAGGACGCCGGCGGCGTCGTCGCCTTCCAGACCCCGGTCGAGGGCCTGGCGCCCCGCGCCGCCGGCTGGGAGGTCCGCTTCGGCGGCGCCGAGCCCGGCACGCTGGCGGTCGACGCCGTGGTCAACGCGGCCGGGCTCGGCGCCCAGAGGCTCGCCCGGGCTACCGAGGGCCTGCCGCCCGGGCGGGTGCCACGGCTGGTCCTCGCCAAGGGCAACTATTTCCAGTATGCGGGCCGGCCCGTCTTCACCCGGCTGATCTACCCGACGCCGGTCGAAGGCGGGCTCGGCACCCATGTCACCCTCGACATCGCCGGCCGGATGCGGTTCGGGCCGGACGTCGAGTGGATCGAGACCGAACGCTACGACGTGGACCCGCGCCGCGCCGAAACCTTCTATGCCAGCATCCGGACCTATTTCCCCGCGCTGCGGGACGGGGCGCTGACGCCCGACTATTGCGGCATCCGGCCGAAGCTGACCGGCCCGGGCGAGCCCGCCGCCGACTTCCTGATCGAGGGCCCGGCCGAGCACGGGCTGCCGGGACTGGTCAACCTGTTCGGGATCGAGTCGCCCGGCCTCACGAGCTGCCTGTCGCTCGCCGACGACGTGGTGGGGCGATTGGGGTGAGGCCGTCATTCCGGGGCGCGGGCCTTCGGCCCGCGAACCCGGAATCCAGCGGCACAAACCGGACTCGGGGCTGGATTCCGGGGTCGCGGCTTCGCCGCGCCCCGGAATGACCCACCGTCAGAAATACCGCAGCCAGACGTAGACGTGGGCGATGGCGATCGACACCAGCATCATCGGGAAGCCGTACAGCGTGTAGGTGACGAAGCGGAACGGCACGCCATTGCGCTCGCCCAGCCCGGCGACGATCAGGTTCGCGGAGGCGCCGATCAGGGTGCCGTTGCCGCCCAGGCAGGCGCCGAGCGCCAGACACCACCACAGGGGCTGGATCGCGTCGGCACCGCCGAAGGCCGGCGCCATCGACTTGATCAGCGGGATCATGGTGGCGACGAACGGGATGTTGTCGACGATCGCCGACAGCACCGCCGACGCCCACAGGATGGCGATGCCGGCCGTCGCCATGTCGCCGCCCGTGGCGTCGATCAGATCCTGGGCCAGGAGGCCGAGAAGGCCGCCGACCTCGACCCCGTGCACGATGATGAACAGGCCGACGAAGAAGAAGATGGTGATCCACTCGACGTCGCCGAACGTCTTGTGGACGTTCTCGGACTGGTGCTCGGCATGGTGCTGCCAGTTGTCGAGCAGCATGAGCAGCGCGGCGCCGCCGATCGCGATCGTCGCCGGCTCGAGATGCAGCGGCCGCGCCAGCACGAAGCCGAGAATGACGAGGCCGAGCACCGCGAGCGCCTGCTTGAGCAGGACCGGATCCTCGATCGCGGCGCGCTCGTCCATGCCCATCACCAGGGCCTGCCGCTCGGGGATGGACTTGAGCTGCCGCCCCCACAACAGGTGGATCATCCCGAGCTGCACGACCATGACGATGATCGCGAGCGGCGCCAGATGGATGAGGAAGGCGTTGAAGTCGAGGCCGGCGAGCGAGCCGATCAGGATGTTGGGCGGATCGCCGATCAGGGTCGCGGTGCCGCCGATGTTGGAGGCGAACACCTCGGCGAACAGGAACGGATAGGGCGGCACGTCGAGCTCGCGCACGATCGCGATCGTCACCGGAACCACGAGCAGGACGGTGGTCACGTTGTCGAGCGCGGCCGAGAGGACCGCGGTGGTGAGCTGCAGCAGGATCAGGATCCCGGCCGGGTTCGCCTTGGCCTTCTTGGCCGCCCAGATCGCCAGATACTGGAACATGCCGGAGCGGCGCGAGATCGACACCAGGATCATCATCCCGGTCAGGAGCCCGATGGTGTTCCAGTCGACGCCCTTCAGCGCCTCGTGCTGGTCGAGCACGCCGATCAGGATCATCACGGCGGCGCCGAGGAGCGCCACGATCGCCCGGTTGAGCTTGTCCCAGATGATCACGGCATAGGTGACGACCAGGATGGCGGTCGACACCGCCATCGGATCGAGCCCGAAATACACGTTCGGAACGAAGCCGTGGTCCATCACTCCTCCCTTGCGCGACCTGGGCTTCGACCCGCAGACACGTCGCGCGACGCGACCGCACGGTTCGTGGAAGCAGGCGGTCAAGTCAAGCGAACAAGCCCTTATCTGCCTCTGCGGCCAGCGCATTGCGCCCGTGCATCGGACGCCGTCGGCCGCGAGCGCACCGCGATTACCCCCGGCGCAAGCCGCGCACCGGCTGTGGCGCCCCGGGCAGACAACCGGCGCGACCGCCGCTGGGGAGACCCGGACCGGCCGGTTCCGGTCGCCGGACCGGGCGATGATCGCGCGGCAGGCCACGGGTGGCGTTCGGCGCTGCCGGCCGGTAAAGCCGTCGTAACCTCGAAGGTGCCATATTGCACCGCATTGTAGGGGAAGCGGCTCGGGCCGCGCCCGGAGTGTCGCGTCGATGTGCTGGCGTCAGGCCTTGTCGATCGTTTCGGTGTGCGCCGCGCTCGCCGGCTGCGCCCATGTGCAGAACCTTCCGGCCAACCTGCCGACCGCGACGCCGCTCGGCGAGTCGCTCGACACGCTCACCGACCTGCCCGACGACGACGTGATGATCGGCCTCGCCTTTTCGGGCGGGGGCACCCGGGCGGCCGCCTTCTCGTTCGGGGTGCTGAAGGAGCTCGCCCGCAACGAGCTGCCTTCCGGCCGCGGACGGACGTTGCTGGAGCAGGTGGACATTGTCACCGGGGTGTCGGGCGGCTCGGTCACGGCGGCCTATTTCGGCCTGCGCCGGCGCGCCGCCCTCGACGACTTCCGCGAGCGCTTCCTGATCCAGGACGCCGAGGCGGTTCTCAGCACCTCGGTGTCGCTCGGCAACATCGCCCGCGCCTTCGGGGGCGGCGTCAACGGCGACGCGCCGTTCCGGCAGTGGCTCGACGCCAACCTGTTCGACGGCGCGACCTTCGGGGCGCTGCTGTCCCGGCGCCGGCCGCAGGTGGTGATCAACGCCAGCGACATCTACAACCGCACCCCCTTCGTGTTCACGCCGTCGACCTTCGCGGCGCTGTGCAGCGACCTCGCGAGCTATCCGCTGTCGTCCGCCGTCGCCGCCTCGGCCGCCGTGCCGCTCGCCTTCGCGCCCGTCGTGCTGGAGACCTTCCCGGACAAGTGCGACGCCCCCCTGCCCGCCTGGATGAAGCGCGCCCGCGACGACCCGGCGGCGAGCCCGATGATGAAGGCGGTGGCCCGCGGCATGACGCGCTACCGCGACGGCTCGATGCGCTACGTCAAGCTGGTCGACGGCGGCGTCGTCGACAATTTCGGCCTGTCGAGCTTCACGGTGGCCCGCGAGGCCGCGAACACGCCCTACGGCCCGCTGACCGCGGCGCACGCCGCCCGCATCCGCCGCATCCTGTTCATCGTCGTCGATTCCGAGCAGGTCACCGAGGGCAACTGGGCCCAGACGCTCGACGGCCCGACCGGCGTCGAGCTGATCGGGGCCGCCACCAACGCGGCGCTGGCGTCGAGCGTGTGGTCGAGCTACAGCGCCTTCCAGCTCAGCCTGCAGCAGTGGCGCAGCCAGCTCGTCCGCTGGCGCTGCGGCCTCTCGGCCGCCGAGGTGCAGCGGCTGCGCGGCAGCACGACGGGCTGGAACTGCCGCGATCTCGACGGCTATATCGGCCGCGTCGCCTTCGACCAGCTCGATCCCGCCCGCAGCGCCGCCCTGAACGCCATCCCGACCCGCTTCCGCCTGCCGGTCGAGCAGGTCGACGCCCTGATCGCCGCCGGCGGCGACGCGCTGGCCCAACACCCCACGTTCAGGGATTTTCTGCGCAGCCTGCGCGCGGCGCCACGCACCGTCGCGGCGGCGGAGCCGACCATCCCGGCCGTGCGGGCCGCGGAGCCGATCGTCCCGGCGCAAGCGCGGTAGCGGGAGCCACCGGAGGTCGCGGATGTCCGACATCGTCGTCCGCCGCGTCTCCGACGACCTCGATCCGAACGAGATCGCGGCGCTCTACGAGGCGGTCGGATGGGGCCGGCGAGAGGACTATGCCCCGGACGACCTGACGACAGCCGTCCGCCGGACCACGTTCGTGTTCGCGGCTCTGGACGGCGAGCGGCTCGTCGGCCTGCTCCGCGCCCTGTCCGACGGCGTCTATGTGACCTGGGTCGCCGAGGTGGTCGTTCATCCAGCACATCAGTGTCGCGGCGTCGGCACCGCGTTGATGCGCCACCTGCTCGCGAACGCCGGACACACGTCGATCTATGCGGAGTGCCTTGCCGGGGCGCTTCCGTTTCTCGACCGCCTCGGCATCACGGAGAAGCCGACGCTCGTCGCCTGCTCGCGCCGGACGGCCGGATAGACGTTGCGGCGGCCGGCCGGCTTGCGGCGGCAGTCCGCCCTCGATCTCAGTGCGCCTCGTCCCAGTTGTCGGCGGCGCGGGCGTCGACGTGGAGCGGCACGGAGAGCGCCACGGCCGGCATGGCGGCCTCTTCCATCACGCGCGTCACCACCGGCAGCGTCTGCTCCACCTCGGACTCCGGCACCTCGAACACCAGCTCGTCGTGCACCTGCAGCAGCATGCGGGCGGAGAGCTTCGCCCTGGCGAGCGCCGGCTCCATCCGCACCATGGCGCGGCGGATGATGTCGGCGGCCGTGCCCTGCAGGCGGGCGTTGATCGCGGCCCGCTCGTTGAAGGCACGCAGCGACGGGTTCGACGCGCCGATGTCCGGGTAGTGGCACTTCCGCCCGAACAGGGTCGTGACGTAGCCGTGCGTCCGGCAGAACAGCTTCGTCGCCTCCATGTAGTCGCGAATGCCCGGGAACTTCTCGAAGTAGCGCTTGATGTAGGCGCCCGCCTCCTCGCGCGGGATGCCGAGCTGGTTGGCGAGTCCGAAGGCCGAGATGCCGTAGATGATGCCGAAATTGATCGCCTTGGCGCGGCGGCGCACCTCGCCCGGCATGCCGGCGACCGGCACGCCGAACATCTCGGACGCCGTCAGGGCGTGAATGTCGAGCCCGTCCTGGAAGGCCTTCTTCAGGGCCGCGATGTCGGCGATCTCGGCGAGCAGCCGCAGCTCGATCTGGGAATAGTCCGCCGAGACGAGCTTCGTTCCCGGTTGTGCCACGAAGGCGCGGCGGATCTTGCGGCCCTCCTCGGTGCGCACCGGAATGTTCTGAAGATTGGGATCCGCCGAGGACAGCCGCCCCGTCGTGGTCGCCGCGAGCGCAAAGGTCGTGTGGACGCGCCGCGTCTCCGGATTGACGAAGGTCGGCAGCAGGTCCGTGTAGGTCGACTTCAGCTTTGTCAGCTGCCGCCACTCGAGCAGCTTCACGGGCAGCACGTGGCCTTCCTCGGCCAGCTCGTCGAGCACCGAGGCCGAGGTCGACCAGGCGCCCGTCTTGGTCTTCTTGCCGCCGGGCAGCTTGAACTTGCCGAACAGAATGTCGCCGAGCTGCTTGGGGCTGCCGAGATTGAACGGCTCGCCGGCGAGCTTTTGGACCTCGTCCTCCAGGGCCGCGGCCTTCTGGGCGAGCTCGCCGGAGAGGCGCGAAAGCATCTCGCGGTCGATGGCGATGCCGCGCCGCTCCATGCGCATCAGCACCGGAACCAGCGGGCGCTCGAGCGTCTCGTAGACCGTGGTCATGTGCTCGGCGACGAGGCGGGCCCGGAACAGCCGCCACAGGCGCAGCGCGATGTCGGCCTGCTCGCCGCAGTACGGACAGGCGCGCGAGATCTCGATCTGCTCGAACGACACCTGCGCCTTGCCCTTGCCGGCGATGTCCACGAGCGCCATCGCCTCGTGGCCGAAATGCCGGTGAGCGAGATCGGCGAGGGCGTGCGAGCCGAGGCCGGCGTCGAGCACGTAGGACATCAGCTGCACGTCGTCGATCGCCACCGCCGTGATGCCGTGCCGCTCCAGCGCGTGCAGGTCGGCCTTGAGGTCGTGGCCGATCTTGAGGACGCCCGGGCTCTCCAGCATCGGCTTCATCAGCGCCAGCGCCTCGGCGAGCCGGATCTGATCGGGCACCAGGCCCCCGCCGGCCAGCAGATCGTCGCCGCGGCGATGGCCGAGCGGCACGTAGGCGGCGCGGCCCGGCGCCAGCGCGATCGAGAAGCCGACCAGGTCGGCCTGCATGGGATCGTGCGACGTCACCGTGAGGTCGAGCGCGACGAAGCCCTGGTCGACGGCCGCCAGCACCCAGTCCTTCAGGGCCGCGAGGTCGTGGATGGTGCGGTAGCCGGCGCGGTCGAGCTTCTGGGTGGCCAGCTCCGCCTTGCGGGACGCGACGAGCTGCTCCGGCGTGACGACGACGTCGCCGCCGCCGTTGCTGCGCGCCGCCGGCTTCGGCCGCGTGTCGCCGAGATCGAAGCCGAGCTGGCCGGAGGCGCCGGCGCGGCGCGGCGCGGACGCCGCCGGCTCGGGCTCCGCGGCCGCCTCGGCCGCCTCGGCCGGCCCGCCTTCGGCGGTCGGCGCGGCCCGCAGCGCCGGATCGGCCTCGACGTCGTTCGGGTCGATCGCCAGCGCCTCGGCGACGCGGCGCGTCAGCGTGGAGAACTCCATCGCCTTGAGGAAGGCGATCAGCTTCTTCGTGTCGCGGCCGTCGAGCAGCAGATCGTCGAGCCTGCAGGTCAGATCGACATGGTCGTCGAGCAGCACCAGCTGGCGCGAGACGCGCGCCGTCTCGGCGTTGTCGATCAGGGCCTGTCGCCGCTTCTCCTGCTTGATCTCGCCGGCGCGCGACAGGAGCGTCTCGAGGTCGCCGTACTCGCCGATCAGCTGCGCCGCGGTCTTGACGCCGATGCCGGGCACGCCCGGCACGTTGTCGGTCGGATCGCCGATCAGCGCCTGAACCTCGGGCACCTTCTCGGGCGGCACGCCGAACTTCTCGATCACCTGGTCCCGCCCGATGCGGCGCTCGTTGCCGGGCATCGGATCGTACATGACGACGCCGTCGCGCACGAGCTGCATCAGGTCCTTGTCGCCGGCCACGATGGTCACGTCGGCGCCGGCCTCGCGGGCGACGCGCGCATAGGTGGCGATCAGGTCGTCGGCCTCGAAGCCCTCCTGCTCGATCGGGATCAGGCCGAACGCCCGCACCGCGTCGCGCATCAGCGGGAACTGCGGGATCAGCTCGTCCGGCGGCTCCGGCCGGTGGCCCTTGTAGTCGGCGTAGATGTCGTTGCGGAAGCTCTTGCCGGAGTGGTCGAACACCACCGCCATATGGGTCGGATTCACGCCGTCGAGACCTTCGCGCAGCAGCTTCCACATCATGTTGCAGAAGGTCAGCACGCCGCCGATCGGCAGCCCGTCGGAGCGGGTGAACGAGCGGCCCCGGCTCTGCGCCGCCTTGAACATGGCGAAGTAGGCGCGGAACACGAAGGACGACCCGTCGATCAGGAAGACGTGGTCGCCCTTGCGGAGCGGACGGGCGAGCGGTTCGGGCATCGGGGACTCGGGGCTGCGGGAGCGAGAGCCCCGAACTATACACTCCCGCGGCCATGCGCCAGCCGGATCGTAGGATCCGTGGCCCGCATCGAGCGCAGCGACATGCGGGAGCAGCGTCCCCGGCTGTCGCTCGCGCTCCAGCCGGGCTACGGAGGCGGACGCCGGTCGCCGCCGCGCTCTCCTGCGAACATCAGTCCAGCACGGCGCCGCGGGCGACGAGCAGCTCGCGCAGGATCGAGCGGTGGCAGCGGGCCTCGTCCTCGCAGTAGCAGCCGATCGACAGGTTCGCGCCGTGCGACAGCGTCGCCAGGAGATCGAGGAGGTGCCGCGGCCCCGGCTCGCCCATCTCGGTCCGGAAGGCGCGCGCGAACGCCTTCCAGTCCGCCTCGGTGGCCGCGGCGTGCGCCTTCGCCACCAGGTCCGGACTCGGCGACAGCTCGGGCAGCCAGGCGTCGAACCAGTCCTCCTCCGCGTAGCGCTCCTTGCGGACGCCCCGCGGCGGCCGGCGCACGGTGCCGATTCGGGTGCCTTCGTGAGGCAGACGCGGCGTGCCGAGCCGAACGATCCGCAGGACCATGCGACACCTCTGCTGCGCGGCCGCCCGGTCGGGGCGGCCCTACTCGGCCGGCTGCAGCCGCGCGCCGGCGGGCGCCTTGCGGGCCGCGATGTGGGCCCGGTCGGGCCGGGTGAAGAGGAAGTCCAGCCGGGTGCCGCGCACCGCCCACCAGATCGCCAGCGCGCCGAGGATGCCGGCGGCGGTGACGATCAGCGACATCAGGCCGACGCTGGCGACGACGCCCGTCTTGAGCAGCACGATGCGGGTCGCCGCCATCGGCAGGAAGAAGGCGAGATAGACGACGATCGAGTGCTCGCCGCAGTAGCGGATCGGGTCGAACAGGCGGCTCCGCACCAGGAGGGTCGCCAGCACGATGATGGCGCCAGCGCCGGCGAAGCCGAGCGCGAGCGAGACGATCGGCCACTCGGACAGGCCGGCGAACACCAGCGTGCCGTTGACCAGCGCCCACACGGCGAGCCCGCCGGCCGCGAGCCATGGCCGCGCCGCAGCCGCCTCGGCCAGCGCAAAAACCCGCGGGGCGAGCAGGAACCCCGTATAGAAGTAGACGAACCGCGCCGCGAACTCGTCCGGCACGGTCCACCCGGTGTGGATCGGCGCGGTCTCCAGCGCGGCGGCGACCAGCCACACCGCGAGCGGCGGAATGCGCAGCTGCCGGGCGAGCTTGGTGACGACGAAGAAGATCGGCAGGAGATAGATGAACCACAGCGTGCCGAACGGCTCGACGAGCGCCAGCGCCCACTGCCCCGGCACCCCGGCCCAGCCGTGCTCGGCGGCCAGCACGGGGGCCTTCACGACCAGCTGGATGGTCATCCACAGAAGATAGAAGTACGCGAAGTGCACGACCTTGCGGTCGGCGTAGAGGCGCCAGTCGCGGTCGATCACGCGCGCCAGGAACAGCCCCGAGATCAGGAAGAAGTCGGGCATCCGGAACGGCTTGGCGAAGGCCACCACGACGTGCATGAAGCCCTCGCGGCCGACCGCCTGCTCGACTCCGAAGGTCGAGTGCAGCAGCACGACCATGATGATGCAGAGGCCTTTGGCCGTGTCGACCCAGTCGACCCGGGCGGTAGCGGCGGTCACGGGGGTTGCCATCGTCCGTCCCAGCTTGTTTCTGACCTGCGCCGCCGGCCCGATCCGGGCCGGTATGGTTACGCTCGCGTTAAAGGGGCAGGAACCGGGCCCGCCCGCAAGGGCGGCATCGATTCGCGGTTAACCCGCGGGGTTAATTCAGGCTCCCGCCCGCGCCTTCGGGACCGGAGCGCCGGCCACAAGAAGCGGGCCGTCGCCGTGCTGTCCAGACACGAGTCCGTGGGCCCGGAGGGCGGAACCGGAAATGATGGGTGACATGCGCTTCGACGTGCCCTTGCCGATCGACGAGGCCCTGCCGGCCCTGACCGACGCCCTGGCCCGGCGCGACGCCGCCGTGCTGGTGGCGCCGCCGGGCGCCGGCAAGACGACGCGGGTGCCGCTGGTGCTCGCCGCCGAGCCGTGGGCCGGGGGGAAGAAGATCCTGGTGCTGGAGCCGCGCCGGCTCGCCGCCCGCGCGGCGGCCGCCCGCATGGCCACGACGCTCGGCGAGAAGGTCGGCGAGACGGTGGGCTACCGGGTGCGGTTCGGCTCGAAGATCTCGGGGCGGACCCGCATCGAGGTGGTCACCGAGGGCGTGTTCACCCGCATGATCCTCGACGACCCGACGCTCGACGGCGTCGCCGCGGTGCTGTTCGACGAGTTCCACGAGCGCTCGCTCGACGCCGATCTCGGCCTAGCGCTCGCCCGCGACGCCCAGCAGGGCCTGCGCGAGGACCTCAGGCTGCTGGTGATGTCGGCGACCATCGACGGGGCGCGGATCGCGAAGAGCCTGGGCGACGCGCCGGTCGTGGAAAGCCGGGGCCGCGCCTACCCGGTCGAGACCCGGCATGTGCCGCGCGATCCCGGCCGGCACCTGGAGCCGCAGGTGGCCGAGGCGGTGCTGCGCGCGCTGCGCGCCGAGCCCGGCTCGCTCCTGGTGTTCCTGCCGGGCGCGGCCGAGATCCGCCGCACCGAGGCCCTGCTGTCCGAGAAGATCACCGACCCGGCCGTCGACGTGGTGCCGCTGTACGGCGCCCTCGATGCCGACGTGCAGGACCGCGCCGTGTCGCCCGCCCCGCCCGGCCAGCGCAAGGTGGTTCTGGCGACCTCGATCGCCGAGACCTCGCTGACCATCGAGGGCGTCCGCGTCGTCGTCGATTCCGGCCTCGCCCGGGTGCCGCGCTACGAGCCCGACCTGGCGCTGACCCGGCTGGAGACCGTGCGGGTGTCTCGCGCGGCGGCCGACCAGAGGCGCGGGCGCGCCGGGCGCACCGAGCCCGGCGTCTGCTACAGGCTGTGGGACGAGCGCGAGACCGCCTCGCTGGAGCCGTTCGTCCAGCCCGAGATCCTGGCCGCCGACCTGACCGGCTTCGTGCTCGATCTCGCCCACTGGGGCGTCTCCGATCCCGGCACGCTGCTGTTCCTCGATCCGCCGCCGGCCGCGGCGCTCGCCGAGGCGGGCGCCCTGCTGCGCGACCTCGGCGCGATCGGCCCGGACGGGCGGATCACCGACCTGGGCCAGCGGCTGCGCGCCCTGCCCCTGCCGCCGCGGCTCTCCCGCATGGTGATGGCCGCCGCCGGGCTCGGCGCGGCGCCGCTCGCCGCCGACATCGCCGTGGTGCTGACCGAGCGCGGGCTGGGCGGCACCGACCCGGATCTGCGCCACCGCGTCGAAGGGCTGCGGCACGACCGCTCGCGCCGCGCCGAGGACGCCCGCCGCATGGCCGGCCGCTGGGCCGAGATCGCCACGGCCGGCCGCCGCGCCGGCGGCAGCCTCGGCCTGCCGGACGGCGCCCGTCTGGTCGGCGGCTCCGACACGGCGGCCGGGGCCGTGCTGGCGCTCGCCTATCCGGACCGGGTGGCGAAGGCGCGCGGCGGCGGCACCGGCGCGGTGCTGCTGGCGAACGGCCGCGGCGCCACGGTCGATCCCGCCTCGGCCCTCGCACGGGCGCCGTTCCTCGCCGTGGCGGAGCTCGCCGGCAGCGCCGGCAACAGCCGCGTGCTGCTCGCCGCACCGATCGCGATCGAGGACATCGAGGCGTTGTTCGCCGACCGCATCGTCGAGAGCGACGAGGTGGCATTCGATTCCGGCTCGGCGAGTCTCCGGGCCCGCTGGGCTCGCCGGCTCGGTGCCGTCGCCCTCGCCGAGCGGCCGCAGAAGATCGTGCCGGACCAGAGCACCGCCCGGAAGCTCGCCGAGGGCATCGGCGCGCTGGGGCTCGCCCGCCTGCCGTGGTCGGCGGCGCTGTCGCAGTGGCGCGACCGGGTGAACTTCCTGCGGCGGCACGAAGGAGACGAGTGGCCCGACCTGTCGGACGACACGCTCCTGGCGACCATCGGCGACTGGCTGTCGCCCGCGTTCGTGGACAAGACCTCGCTCGGCGGGCTGGGCGCCGACGACCTCTCCAACGCCCTGCACGCGCTGCTGCCGTGGAACCTGCGGCGCAAGCTCGACCACGACGCGCCGACCCATTTCGACGCGCCGTCCGGCTCGCGCCTGCCGATCGAGTACACCGACGAAGGGCCGAAGCTGGCGATCCGGGTACAGGAGCTGTTCGGGCTCGACCAGCATCCGACCGTCGCCGGCGGCCGGGTGCCGCTGATCGTGGAGCTCTTGTCGCCGGCGCACCGGCCCGTGCAGATCACCCGCGACCTGCCCGCCTTCTGGCGCGGCTCCTACGCCGACGTGCGCACCGACCTGCGCGGCCGCTATCCCAAGCACCCGTGGCCGGAGGATCCGCTCGCGGCCCCGGCGACGCGCCGCGCCAAGCCGAAGGGCACGTGAACGCCGCAGGTTCTGCGTCCCGGCCGCCGTCCGTCCGGCGCCCGGAAGCGATCAGGCAGTCTGGAGAAACGCGTCAGGCCGGCCAAGCGAAGGCGATCTTGTCGAGCGTCTTGGTGCCGAAGGTCTCGGACGAGCGCGCGACCGGACGGCCGCCGAGCGCGCGGTAGAAGTCGAGCGCCGGCTCGTTGTCCGACAGCGCCCACACGACGATGCTCTTCATGCCGTTCTGCGCGAGGTCGCGCCGCGCCGCCGTGAACAGGCGGCGGCCGAAGCCGAGGCCCTGGAACTCCGGCCGCAGGTACAGCTCGTAGACCTCGCCCTCGTAGGGCAGGCTGCGCGCGCGGTTGCGGCCGTAGTTGGAGTAGCCCGCGATCTGATCGCCGAAGCAGAACAGCGAGACGCGGCTGCCCTTGCGGATCGCGCCGTCCCACCAGGCCGGGCCGCGCCGCTGCACCAGCTTCTCGAGCTCCGGGCCCGGGATGATGCCGCGATAGGCGGTCCTCCAAGCCTCGTCGTGGGCCGCCGCGACCGACGTCGCATCGGAGACCTTGGCACGGCGAATCTCGATCAGGACGGTGCTCATACGTTCAATTAGAGCCAACGCACCGACTCGCATCAAGAGGGCGCAGATACGTATTCTTCACCCCAGCCGCGACTGTTGCGCCATGGACACATTCGGGTTACCGCGATTCGACGCGCCGTGCGGACGCGCACGGTCGATTCGACGCGTCGCGACCGCTTCCCGCTCACGCGTGAGTCACGGCGCCGAGATCGCCGCGTGAGCGACGCCGTCGCGCGAGGACGAGATGCCGTTTCCGACTCCGCTCGCCACCGCCGCGATCGGGTCCGCGAGACTCGAGGTGGTGATCGCCGACATCACGACGCTCGCGGTCGACGCCATCGTCAACGCCGCGAACCGCGCGCTGAAGGGCGGTGGCGGCGTCGACGGCGCCATCCACCGCGCCGCCGGGCCGGAGCTGACGGCGGCCTGCCGGGCGCTCGGCGGCTGCGACACCGGCTCGGCCAAGATCACGCCCGGCTTCCGGCTGCCGGCCCGCTTCGTCATCCACGCGGTCGGCCCGGTCTGGACCGACGGCAGCCGCGACGAGGACGCCCTGCTCGCCGGCTGCTACCGCATGGCGCTGCGGCTCGCAGGCGAGCGGGCGCTCGCCTCGCTCGCCTATTCGGCGATCTCGACCGGCGTCTACGGCTTCCCGCCCGACCGCGCCGCCCGCATCGCCGTGACGACCGTCGCCGACGCGATCGCGGCAGACGCGGTCGCGCACGGGACGCTGCCGGACCGCGTCGTGTTCTGCTGTTTCGCCGAAGAATCCGCCGCGCACCACGTCGCCGCGTTCAGGGCACGCGGTCTGTCGTGATCGCGGCGGCGTCGCGCACGGCGTTCCGCCGTGCGAGATGCGCCGCATAGGCGGCACAGCCGGCGAGGCCCGGCTCGGCCGCGGTGACGAGCGCGGTCGGAATCCCGGCCAGCACGGACCGCATCGCCGGATGCGCCTCGAAGGCGGCCCGGAACGCCGCGCCGTCGATCAGGTCGCCGAGCTTCTGCGCCACCCCGCCCCCGACATAGACGCCGCCCGTGCTCTTGAAGGCGAGCGCGACGTCGCCGGCGAACCGGCCGAGCAGGCGCACGAACAGCGCCACCGTCGCGCGGGCCGCCGGGTCGCCCTGCTCGGCCGCGGAGTCGATCGCGGCGGCATCGAAGGGCGGACGGCCGGGATGCAGCGCGGCGTGCAGACGCGCGAGCCCGGCGCCGGAGACGACGCATTCGGCCGACACGGCTTCGACGGTCGCGGCGATGCGCTCGAACACGGGCCATTCGTCCGGCGCCGCGGGCCCGAACGACATGTGCCCGGCCTCGCTGGCGACCGAGGTCCAGCCGCCGTCCTGCTCGGGCACCAGCGCGGCGACGCCGAGGCCGGTGCCCGGCCCGAGCACCGCGACCGGCCCGCGGCGCGACGGCAGCGCGGCGCCGAGCGGCCGCAGATCCCCCGGCCCGAAGCCCGGCAGGGCCCAGGCGAACGCCTCGAAATCGTTGACGGCGCACGCCCAGCGAAAGCCGAATCGCCGCTCGATGCGGTCGAGATCGAGCACCCAGTCGCGATTGGTGAGCTCGATCCGGCGCCCCTGCACGGGGCCGGCGACGGCGAGCACGGCGGCCTCCGGCGTCGTTCCGGTGTCGTCGAGATACGCCGCGACCGCGTCGTCCAGATCGTCGAGGCTGTCGTTGGCGAAGGCCTGCACCCGCTCCGGATTGCCGTCCGGGCCGGTGATCGCGAGTCGCGTATTGGTGCCGCCGATGTCGGCGATGAGCGTGATCATGCGGGCGTGTCCTGGACGGCGGGCGCGAACTCGGCCCGCACCGCGGCGGTGTGCCGGCCGAGCGCCGGCACCGGACCGTAGTCGTCGCGATGCGGCCGCGGCGGCGCCGGGTACGGCACCGGGCCGTGCGGCGTGTCGACGGTGACGCGGCGGAGCTGCGGATGAGCGGCGAGCGCCGCCATGTCGTTGACGCGCGCGAAGGCGATCTCGGCCGTCGCGAGGCGCGCGATCAGCTCGTCGGTCGGCAGCGTCGCGAAGGCCGCCTGCACGCGCCCGTCGGTGTCGGGACGGCGCGCCATGCGGGCGACGTTGGTGGCGAAGTCCGGATCCGCGGCGAGCGCCGCGTCGCCCATCACGTCGCGGGCGAGCACGCGCCACTCGCGGTCGTTCTGGATCGAGATCAGCACCTCGTCGCCGTCGCGGCTCCGGAACACGCCGTAGGGCGCGATGCCCGGATGGGCGAGGCCGATGCGGCGCGGCGTCCGGCCGCCCTCGTGCTGGAGCAGCGGCACCGTCATCCACTCGGCGAGCGCGTCGAACAGCGACACCGACAGCAGCGCGCCCTCGCCGGTGCGGCCACGGGCGATCAGCGCCTCCAGCAAGGCCTCGTAGGCCGCGAGCCCGGCCGCGATGTCGGCGACCGAGCAGCCGACCCGGGCCGGCTCGCCCGGACCGCCGGTGAGGGACGCGAGCCCGGTTTCGGCCTGGACCAGCAGGTCGTAGGCCTTGCGCCGCGCATAGGGGCCGGTCTCGCCGTAGCCCGAGATCGAGCAGACGATCAGGCGCGGATGCGCCTCGCGCAGCGCCGACGGATCGAAGCCGAGCTTCGCCAGCGCGCCGGGCTTGAGATTCTGCACCAGGACGTCGGCGCGCGCGATCATCGCCGCGAGCAGCGCCCGGTCGTCGGTGCGGGTCAGATCGAGGACGACCGACTCCTTGCCGCGGTTCAGCCAGACGAAATGAATGCTCTCGCCCTTCGCCAGCGCGTCGTAGCCCCGGGCGAAGTCCCCCTCCGGGCGCTCGATCTTGATCACCCGGGCGCCGGCGTCGGCGAGCCGGCAGGTGCAGAGTGGCGCCGCCACGGCCTGCTCGAGCGAGACGACGAGAAGGCCGGAGAGCGGCAGCGTCATGACACCTCTGAGTTGGCGGCAGGCGGGATCGGTCGACTCGATACCGCATCCCACCGAAAGCGCAAGCCGCCTGCCGCCGCCGCAGCCCGGCTGCGGAACCGCGCGGTCGACCGACCATTGACCCCGAAGGCAGAGGAGCGAGCGATGGCCGAGCAACACCCGCGCCCCGGTCCGGACGTAACCCAGATCGACCCGCTGATGGCGCGGCGCCGCGTGCGCGGCTGGCCGATCGTCCTCGGCGTCGCGTTGCTCGCCGTGCTGGCCCTGATGCTGTTTGGCTTCGGCGGTGACCGCGGCACGCCGCGCACCACCGGAACCGCCGCCGGCCCGTCGCCGACCACGGACGACCGTCTGGTTCAGCAGCCCCCGAGGACCGGCACGCGCGCCACCGGCACGGTGGGCGGCACGGCGCAGCCGATGATTCCCGGCCGCACGACGCCCGATCCGCCGCCCGACTCGGTGCCGGTGAACCGCTGACCGAGACGCGCCCGTCCCAAGGCGGGGCGAGCCGGGGCGAGACTCACCCCCACACGTTGCGGGCGATGTCGACGATCATCGCGAGCTTCGCCCACTGCTCCTCCTCGGCGAGCAGGTTCCCCTCCTCGGTGGAGGCGAAGCCGCATTGCGGGCTGAGCGCCAGCTGATCGAGCGGCACGAACTTCGACGCTTCGTCGATCCGGCGCCGGACCGCATCGGCCGCCTCGAGCGTACCGGTCTTGGAGGTGACGAGGCCGAGCACCACGATCTTCTTTCCCTTGGGCAGGAAGCGCAGCGGCTCGAAGCCGCCCGCCCGCTCGGTGTCGTATTCCAGGAAGTAGCCGTCGTAGTCGATGCCGGCGAGCAGCCGCTCGGCGACCGGCTCGTAGCCGCCCTCGCTCACCCAGGTGGAGCGGAAGTTGCCGCGGCACACATGCGTCGTGATCACCATGTCGTGCGGCCGGTCGGCGATCGCGTGATTGATCACGTCGGCATAGATGCGGGGCAGCTTCTCCACCTCCTCGCCGCGGTCGCGGGCGAGCTGGAGCTGCTCCTTGGAGCAGAGATACGCCCACACGGTGTCGTCGAACTGCAGGTAGCGGCAGCCGGCGTCGTAGAAGGCCTTGACGGCCTTCTTGTAGGCGCGGGCGAGATCGTCGAAGAAGGCGTCGAGCTGCGGGTAGACCGTGGTGCTGATCTCCTTGCGGCCGCCGCGGAAGTGCAGCACCGAGGGCGACGGAATCGTCATCTTCGGCGTCACGACGGTGTTGGCCTTGAGGAACTTGAAATGCTCCAGCATCGGGTGATCGGAGAACCCGACCCGACCGGTCACCCGCACGCCCTCGGCCCGGGTCTGCACGCCGTGGAACTGGATGCCCGCCTGCGCCTCGAAGCCCTCGACGCCGTCGAGCGCCTTCAGGAAGTCGAAATGCCACCAGGAACGGCGGAACTCGCCGTCGGTCACCGCCTGCAGGCCGATCTCCTCCTGCTTGCGGATGATGCGGCGGATCTCCTCGTCCTCGACGCGCTTCAGCTCGTCGGCCGGGATCTCGCCGGCCTGGAAGCGGGCCCGCGCCTCCTTCAGCGCGGCGGGACGCAGCAGGCTGCCGACCTGGTCGGCGCGGAACGGCGGACGGGTGCGGGACATGGGCTTCTCCTCCCTTGCGGCATGGCGCCGCCATCATCTGATGCTCGCTCCCGGCCACCTCGTCGTGGCCGGGCTCGTCCCGGCCATCCACGTCCTTCTGGACGGCGGCCGGAGGCGCGGATGCCCGCGACGAGCGCGGGCATGACGGTGCGAGAACCGTGCGCCTTCATCCGCGGACGGGTTCGGACGATCCCGCCGCGGCGCGCTTCGGGCCGCCGTGGCTGACGCCGAGAAAGGCTTCCAGCACCGCGCGGTCGGCCCTGAGGGTCGCGCTGTCGCCGGCATGGACGACGCTGCCGCGCTCCAGCACGACGGCATGGTCGGTGACGCCGAGGATCTTGTGGGCGTTCTGCTCGACCACGATGGCGGACAGGCCCTCCTGCCGGGTGATGCGGGCGAGGGCCGCGATCAGCTCCTCGACGATGATCGGCGCCAGCCCCTCGGTCGGCTCGTCGAGCAGCACGAGCCTGGGATTGAGCACCAGGGCGCGGCCGATCGCCAGCATCTGCTGCTCGCCGCCGGAGAGCTGGTTCCCGAGATTGCCGCGCCGCTCGGCGAGCCGCGGAAACAGGCCGTAGACCTTGTCGGGCGACCACGCGCCCGGCCGCGCCACCGCGGTGAGATTCTCGTGCACGGTGAGCGACTTGAAGATGTTGCGCTCCTGTGGAACCCAGCCGATGCCGGCGAGTGCCCGCTGGTCCGGCCGCAGCGTCGTGATGTCGCGTCCGGCGAGCCGGATCGTGCCGCCGCGCCAGCGGGTGACGCCGATGATCGAGTTGACCAGCGTGGTCTTGCCCATGCCGTTGCGGCCGAGCAGCGCCAGCGACCGGCCCTCGGGCAGGGACAGCGAGATCTCGTTCAGCACCACGGCCTCGCCGTACCCGGCGGAGAGCCGGTCGATCTCCAGCAGCTCAGGCATCGAGCGACTCTCCGAGATAGACGGCCTTGACCCGCGGGTCGCGGGCCACCGCGTCGGGCGTACCTTCGACGAAGAGCTGGCCGTTGACCAGCACCGAGATGCGGTCCGCGAAGGTGAAGACGATGTCCATGTCGTGCTCGATCAGCAGCACCGTCACGTCCTCCGGCAGGCCGGCGACGGCGGCGAGGATCTCGTGCCGCTCGGCCTCCGGCACGCCGGCGGCCGGCTCGTCGAGCAGCAGCACGCGGGGCCGGCACGCGAAGGCGAGCGCGATCTCCAGCAGCCGCTGCTTGCCGTAGGGCAGCACCGCGGTGCGCTCGTGCATCACGTCGGCGAGGCGGAAGCGTTCGAGCAGCGCGGCGATCTCGTCGACCACCTCGGGCCGCGTTCCGGGCACACGCCAGAAATGGGTGCCGGTGCCGAGCCGCTCCGAGATCGCGAGGCCGAGCGTCTCGACCGGCGTGAGGTCGGCGAAGAGCTGGTTGATCTGGAACGTGCGGGCGATGCCCAGTCGCACCCGCTCGTGCGCCTCGAGCGCGGTGATGTCGCGGCCGTCGAGCAGGATCTCGCCGCCCGACGGCTTGAGCACGCCGGTCAGCATGTTGACGAGCGTGGTCTTGCCGGCGCCGTTCGGCCCGATCAGGGCGTGGCGGGCGCCGCGGGCGATCGACAGCGACACGTTGTTGGAGGCGACGATGCCGCCGAAGCGCTTCTCCAGGGCGCGGGTCTCCAGCGCCGGCACGGACGATGCGGACATCATGGCCGGCCTCCCTCGCCGGGCGCGGTCGGCTCGACCGCCGGGGGCCGGCGCCACGCGCGCCAGTCGGAGACGCGGTCGGCGAGCCGGCGCACCGGCGCGACCCAGCTGCCGATGCGGTCGCGACCGACCAGCACGATCAGCACCAGGAACAGGCCGATCCAGAACTGCCAGTATTGCGGCGTCGCCGCCGAGATCCAGTCCTGGGCGAAGCGGAACACGACGGCGCCGATCAGTCCGCCGTAGAGATGGCCGGTGCCGCCGATGATCAGCACCAGGAGAGCGTCGGCCGAACGGTCGAAGGACAGCGATTCGAGCGACGTGAAGGCGGTCGTCTGGGTCAGCAGCCCGCCGGCGACGCCGGCGTAGGCGGCGGCGAGCGTGTAGATGCCGACCAGCCGCCAGGTCTGGCCGATGCCGACCGCGGAGGCGCGCAGCGGGTTGCCCTTGATCGCCTGCAGCGACAGGCCGAACGGCGAGCCGACGATGCGGCGTGCGATCACGAACAGCACGAACAGCACGACGAGACTGTAGGCATACGCCGTGTGGCCGTAGAGATCGAAGCGGAACAGGCCGAGCACGGGCTCCATGCCGATGCCCTGCAGCCCGTCGGCCCCGCCGGTGAGCCAGGCCGCCCGGTTGGCGATCTCGCGCACCAGCAGGGCGACGCCGAGCGTCACCATCAGTCGGGTGAGATCGGTGCCGCGCAGCACCAGGAAGCTGGTCAGGAATCCGAACGCCGCCCCGGCGGCACCCGAGACCAGCAGCGCCAGCACGGGCTCGCTCACCAGGGCGTGCTTGGCGAGCAGGCCGGCCGTGTAGGCGCCGATGCCGAAGAAGGCCGCGTGGCCGAGCGAGATGATGCCGGCGTAGCCGAGAATGAGATCGAGCGACAGGGCGAGCAGCGCCCAGATGACGATCTCGGTCAGGATCAGATGATGGTCGGGCGCGAGCCAGATCGTGGCGAGCGCGGCGAGCCAGAACAGCACCTCGAGCGGCGACCATCGCGCCCGCGCCGTGAACTGGGCCGAGATCGCACTCGCGAGCTTGGCGGAGGTGGACACGTCGGGCCCTCTCATCGCGCACCCTTTCGCACGAACAGGCCCTGCGGCCGCCAGATCAGCACCACGATCATGATCGTGTAGATGACGAAGGCCCCGAGCTGCGGGACGTAGTACTTGCCGGCGACGTCGCCGATGCCGAGCAGCAGCGACGCCAGGAACGGTCCCGTGATCGACGAGGTGCCGCCCACCGTCACGACGATCAGGAAGTAGATCATGTATTTGAGCGGGAAGATCGGATCGAGGCCGAGGATCTCGGCCCCCAGCGCCCCGCCGAGCCCGGCGAGACCGGAGCCGAGCGCGAAGGTGAGGGCGAACACGGCGCCGACATTGATGCCGAGCCCGCGGGCGACCCGCTGGTCGTCGACGGCGGCGCGCAGCCGGCTGCCGAAGCGGGTCCGCGTCAGCCCGAGCTGGAGAAGCGCGGTGAGCACCCCGCAGATCACGATGATCATCAGCCGGTACTTGCTCATGCCGATGCCGAGCACCGTGATCTGGCCCTGCAGCACCGGCGGGATGGCGATGAACTGCTGCGACGAGCCCATGGTGTAGTCGACGATCGCCACCGACATGAAGACGAGGCCGATGGTGAACAGCACCTGGTCGAGATGGCTCTTGGCGTAGACGTGGACGTAGAGGGTGCGCTCCAGCAGTGCCCCGAGGGCCGCCGAGAACAGGAAGGCGGCGACGAGGCCGAGCCCGAAGGGCACGCCGAGCCGATTGACCACGACGAGCGCGGCGTAGCCACCCGCCATGGCGAAGGCGCCGTGCGCGAGATTGACGAAGTTCATCAGCCCGAGCGTCACCGACAGGCCGGCGGCGAGCACGAACAGGAGCATGCCGTAGGCGATGCCGTCGAACAGAATGGTGACCATGCGGACCGCCGGGGGTGACGGGTGGACGCTCTTCTTCACCTCTCCCCAGGGGGGAGAGGTCGGGGCTCGCGCGACAGCGCGAGCTCCGGGTGAGGGGGAGCTGAGACACCCGATCGGTGCCGGAGCCCCCTCACCCTAACCCTCTCCCCAGAGGGGAGAGGGGACAGGCCGAAGACGGAGGACGGTCGTGCCCTTTTCGTGCACCCCGCTCACTTCTTCGCCTTGCCGGGGTCCTTCACGGCCTCGAAGGTGGCGAACTCGACGTTGTAGAGCTCGCCGTTCTTCTTCTCGACCTTGCGGATGTAGATGTTCTGGACGATGTCGCGCGTCTCGGGATCGATCGAGATCGGGCCGCGCGGGCTCTCCCAGGCCATGCCCTTCATGGCGGCCATCAGCTTGTCGCCGTTGGTGTCGCCATTGGTCTTCTTGAGCGCCTCGTAGATCAGGTGCATCGCGTCGTAGCCGCCGACCGACATGAAGTTCGGGCGCAGGCCGTTGTTGGCCTTCTTGAACGCTTCGACATACTTCTTGTTCAGCTCGGAAGGGTGGTCGGCCGAGTACATGTGCGCCGTCACCGTGCCGATCACCTGGTCGCCCATGCCGTTGAGCAGGTCGTCGTCGGTCACGTCGCCGGGGCCGATGATCCTGATGCCGGCCTTGTCGAGGCCACGCTCGATGAACTGCTTGACGAAGGTGGCGCCCTGGCCGGACGGCACGAAGACGAACACGGCGTCGGGGGAGGCGTCGCGGGCGCGCTGCAGGAAGGGCGCGAAGTCGGGGGCCGCGAGCGGGACCTTCAGCGCCTCGACCACCTGGCCGCCGCCCTTGGTGAAGGCCTCGGTGAAGGTCTTCTCGCTGTCGGCGCCGGGCGCGTAGTCGGACACGATGGTGACGACCTTCTTGATGCCGTTCTTGGCCGCCCACTCGCCGATGATCACGCTCGACTGCGGCAGCGTGAAGCTGGTGCGCAGGAGATAGGGCGACCGCTCGGTGATGATCGAGGTGCCGGCATTGGCCACGATGGTCGGAATCTTCGCCTCGGTGGCGAGCGGCGCCACCGCGAGCGCGGTCGGCGTCACCGCGAAGCCGACCAGGACGTTCACCTTGTCGCGGACGATCAGCTCCTGGGCGAGGCGCTTGGCGTTGTCGGCGACGGCACCGTCGTCCTTGACGATCAGCTCGATCTTCTTGCCGGCGACGGTGTCGCCGTGCTGCTGCATGTAGAGCCGCATCGCCGCGAGCGTCTGCACGCCGGTCGACTGCTGCTGGCCGGTCATCGCCTCGATGACGCCGATCTTCACGACGCCCTGCGCCGACGCGGGACCCGCGGCCATCAGGCCGAGAGCGACCGCCAGGGGTGTCAGCACCTTCACGCGCATGTTTCTCTCCCTTGGGTTTTCGCTGCTTGTTGTTGTCTTAGTTCCGTCGTCCCGGGCGGCCCGAAGGGCCGAGCCCGGGCCACAATCCCCTGTCTTTCGTGAGCCACCGACACCGGGGCCATGGATTCCGGGCTCGCGGACCTGACGGTCCGCGCCCCGGAATGACCAGTGCCACAACGCCTCCGCATGCGGTGCAGAGACGCCCCCGTCGCTCGAATGCTCAGATCTCGAAGAACACCGTCTCGGCGTCACCCTGCATCCGGATGTCGAACGTGTAGACCGGGTGTCCGTTCTGCACCGATTTCGCCGCGATCAGGGTGGCGCGCCGCTCCTCCGGCACCAGGGCCAGGATCGGATCGGCGGCGTTGCCCGGCTCGTCGGCGAAATAGATCCGCGTGTAGCTCTGCCGCAGCATGCCGCGGGCGAACACCGCGACCAGAATGTGCGGCGCCTGCGGCGTGTCGTCCGGCCCCGGCACCGGGCCCGGCTTGATCGTCTCGAACACGAAGCGGCCCTCCGCGTCCGTGCCGGTGCGCCCGAACCCCTGGAAGGTCGAGTTGCGCGGCCGCGGATCGGCGGGGTTGGCGTAGCGGCCCTGCGCGTCGGCCTGCCAGATCTCCAGCATCGAGTCGGTGATCGGCACGCCGTCGCCGTCGATGATGCGGCCCTCGATGCGGATGCGCTCGCCGTCGGCGTCCGGCGTGACCAGGTCGTTGCCGAACGTGTCCTTCCAGTCGTACCTGCCGTTCGGCGTCAGGCCATAGGCGAAATACGGCCCGACGGTCTGGGACGGCGTGATGCCCAGCGTCATCTCAGCTCTCCATCGGGGTCTGGTTGCGGCCGCGCAGCACGATGTCGAACCGGTAGGCGAGCGCCCATTCGGGCACCGTGTTCTCCAGGTCGAAGACCGAGATCATGCGGTTGCGCGCCGCCTCGTCGGTGACCGAGTTGAAGATCGGATCGAACGGGAACAGCGGGTCGCCCGGGAAGTACATCTGGGTGACGAGCCGCGACACGAAGGAGTGCCCGAACATCGAGAAGTGGATGTGGGCCGGCCGCCAGGCGTTCGGATGGTTGCCCCACGGATAGGCGCCGGGCTTCACCGTGATGAACTTGTAATGACCGTTCTCGTCGGTCTTGCAGCGGCCGGCGCCGGTGAAGTTCGGATCGAGCGGCGCCGGGTGCTGGTCGACCACGTGGATGTAGCGGCCGCAGGCGTTGGCCTGCCAGATCTCGACCAGCGCGTTGGGCACCGGCCGGCCGTCCTCGTCGAGCACGCGGCCGTGGACGATGATGCGCTCGCCGAGCGGCTCGCCGGCGTGCTGGCGGGTGAGATCCTCGTCGCCCGGCTGCACGGCGTCCTGCCCGTAGACCGGGCCGGTCAGCTCGCTGAGCGTGTGCTTCATCAGGATCAGCGGCTTGGTCGGGCAGCGCTTGGGCGTGCTCTTGTATCCGGGCGACAGGCGGGGGGGAAAAGCGGACAGACTCTGGGTGGGAAAATAGAACGTCATGGCCCTGGCGTTTCCTGTGGTGTCGTTATTGGGAGCGTATTTTTTCGTATTTCACTCCGCCGTTGCGGCGAATGCAAGCGTAGATTGGCCGAACTTCGAACGCCGCGTTCGATAATCGCGCGCCCAAGCCGAGAGCGTCCCACCGCGCGAGGAGCCCCGGCGGCGGCGGTTCCGGTTCGGCGATGGCCGTGGGTGCGCGGCCGCGAGAGCGGCCGGCACGGTCTCTCGGTATTGAACGTCAGACCCCGCCGCCGTGGGCGCGGCGGGTGCGGGCGTGCAGGTCGCGGAGCGTCTCGAGCTCGGTCTCCGTCGGGATGGCGGTCTCGGCCACGCTGGCGGCGAAGCGCACCGGCCAGCCGGTGGCGTCGCGGATCTCGTCGCGGGTCGCGCCCGGATGGATCGCGGTGACGATCATCTCCCGGGTCTCCGGATCGGGCTCGAAGACGCACAGGTCGGTGATCAGCCGGGTCGGTCCCTTGGTGCGGATGCCGAGCCGGGCGCGATGGTCGCCGCCCTCGCCGTGGCCGAACGTGGTGACGAAGTCGAGCCTGTCGACGAAGCTCCTGCGGCCCTGCTTCATGGTGACGAAGATCTCGCCGCAATGCGTCATGATCTCGGGCGCGCCGCCGCTGCCCGGCAGCCGCGTCGTCGGCCGGTCGTAGGGTCCGATCACCGTGGTGTTGAGATTGGCGAAGCGGTCGATCTGCGCGCCGGGCAGGAAGCCGACCGTGATGCGCCCGCCCTGCAGCCAGTAGCGGAACATCTCCGGCACCGACACGGTGGTCAGCGCCGTGTCGCACAGCTCGCCGTCGCCGATGGACAGCGGCAGCACGCGCGGCTTCGTGGCGATGGTGCCGGACTCGTAGATCAGCGTGATGCCGGGTGCGTGGGTGAGGCGGGCGAGATTGCAGGCCGCCGACGGCAGGCCGATGCCGACGAAGCAGACGTCGGACGAGGAGAGCGCCCGCGCCGACACGACGGTCATCATCTCGGTGGCGGTCCAGGCGAGCGTCATGGGCCCCTCACGCCGCCGCACGCCGACGATGTCGCGCGAAGACCTCGGGGCCCTGCTCCAGAACGTTCGCCTTCATCCAGGCCATGAAGGCGTCGCGGTCGCGAGCGATCCTGTCCCAGCCGAGATAGAAGGCGTTGTCGCGGTCGTAGTAGCCTTGCGCGTAGGACGGATAGGCGCCGCCCGGCACCGCGACGACCGCCCCGATGGTCCAGCCCGGCAGGATCACGGCATTGGGGCTGCGGGGGCCGAGATCGTCGACGATCTCCTCCACCGTGACGACGGCGCGCTTGGCCGCCAGCACGGCCTCCTTCTGCACGCCGAGGATGCCCTCGATCAGCACGTTGCCGTCGCGGTCGGCCTTGAGGGCGTGGACGATGGCGACGTCGGGGCGGAGCGCCGGCACGGCGGCGAGCTCCTCGCCGGTGAACGGGCAGGTGACATGCCGGATGTTCGGATTGACCTTCGGCAGATCGACGCCGAGATAGCCGCGAAACACCGCGAAGGGGAGGTTGGCGGCGCCGGCCGCATAGGCGTTCGCCATCGCGGCGTGGGCGTGCTCCTCGAGCGCGATCGGGTGCGGCCAGCCGCGCTCGACCGCGTCGCGGAAGCGGTGCAGCGAGCCGACGCCGGGATTGCCGCCCCAGGAGAACACGAGCTTTCGTGCGCAGCCCATGCCGATCATCTGGTCGTAGACGATGTCCGGCGTCATCCGCACGAGGGCGAGGTCGCGCCGGCGCTGGCGGATCACCTCGTGGGCGGCGGCGTGCGGGATCAGATGGGTGAAGCCCTCGATCGCCACCGTGTCGCCGTCGTGCACGGTGGCGGCGATGGCGTCGTGAAGCGACATGACCTCGGACATGGGACCGGCCCCGGGCAACGCGGTCGAGCGCAATGGCGAACTGAAATCGCGAGACAGGTCATCTAAGAACGCCGGCCGCGCCCGCGTCAAATCATCCAAAAGCCGCAGACGGCCTCGCCCCGGCCGCCGGCGCGGCCGGTTTCGGGTTCCGAAGCCTTTCGGATTCCGACGGAAATGCGCTTCGGGCGGGGGCCCCGCATGTGGCCGGCGCAAGGCTCCGGGCTTTCACGCGCCCCGATTTCCGGTCATGGTCGGGCCGCGCCGCCGCGCGCCCCTGCCCGACCGACCCCGCCGAACCAGGATCTCCTTCGGAATGCGCATCGACGCCTACACGCACTTCATCCCGGCCGGAATCCTCGCCGCCATGGACCGGCTCGGCACCGGGCAGCAGGGCATCGGCAAGCGCATGCGCGGCATCCCCTGCATCTACGACCTCGACGCGCGGCTGCGCATGCTCGACGCGTTTCCCGACTACGCGCAGATCATCGCCTATTCGAGCCCGCCCATGGAGGACGTCGCCGGCCCCGACCAGATCGAGGGGCTGTGCCGCATCGTCAACGACGGACTCGCCGAGATCGTGGCGCGCCACGGCGACCGTTTCCCGGGCTTCGTCGCCCAGGTGTCGCTCGCCGACGTCGAAGGCTCGATCCGCGAGGCGGGGCGCGCCATCCGGGACCTCGGCGCCTGCGGCGTGCAGACCTACACCAACATCAACGGCCGTCCGATCGACCTGCCGGAGTTCGAGCCGTTCTGGGACGCGATGGAGCGCCTCGACAAGCCGGTCTGGATCCACCCGGCGCGGCGCGCCGACTTCCCCGACTACCAGAGCGAGACGAAGTCGCTCTACGAGATCTGGTGGACGTTCGGCTGGTCCTACGAGACCGCCGCCATGATGGCCCGCCTCGTCTTCTCCAAGGTGCTGGACCGCCACCCGCGCCTCAAGCCGATCGTGCATCATTTCGGCGGCATCGTGCCGATGCTGGAGGGCCGCATCGGCCCCGGCTGGGACCTGATCGGCACCCGCACCTCGGACGCCGACTACGCCGCCCTCAAGGTATCGCTGAACAAGCGCCCGCTCGACTATTTCCGCGAGAACTTCTACCCGGACACGGCGGTGTTCTCGTCGAAAATCGGCACCGAGGCAGGGCTGGCCTTCTACCCCAGAGAGAACATCCTGTTCGCCACCGACTGCCCGTTCGACCCCGAGAAGGGTCCGGGCTTCATCCGCGACACCCAGGCGATCCTCGACTCCCTCGACCTGCCGAAGGAGACGCTGGACATGATCTATTTCGGCAACCTCCAGCGGATCACCGGTAAGACGTTCGTGAGGTGAGGGCCGGGGCGCCCCCGACCACCTCTCCCCACATGCGGGGAGAGGGAGCGCAGGCGCGGTGCCAACTCTCCACAAGTCCGGCGCACCAGCGGTTAGAATCCCGGCGGCGCTTCTGCTAGCGTGCCGCCGCCATGGACGCCGCCGCACATACCCCTGCTCCCGACGAGACCACCGACGCACCGGCGCCGCGCCCCGACGCGCGGGCCGCCGACACGCGCGTCACGCCCATGATGGAGCAGTACATCGAGATCAAGACGGCCAATCCGGACTGCCTGCTGTTCTACCGGATGGGCGACTTCTACGAGATGTTC
This sequence comes from Rhodoplanes tepidamans, assembly GCF_030813915.1. Taxonomy (GTDB): domain Bacteria; phylum Pseudomonadota; class Alphaproteobacteria; order Rhizobiales; family Xanthobacteraceae; genus Rhodoplanes; species Rhodoplanes tepidamans. Next base: position 78,843 of record NZ_JAUSUJ010000024.1, on the reverse strand, counting down.
TTCGCGGACGCCGAGACGGCCAGCCGGGCGCTCGGCATCGTGCTGACCAAGCGCGGCAAGCACCAGGGCCAGGACATCCCGATGTGCGGCGTGCCGATCGAGCGCGCCGACGAGTACCTGCATCGGCTCATCGCGCTCGGCCACCGGGTCGCCGTCTGCGAGCAGATGGAGGACCCGGCCGAGGCGAAGAAGCGCGGCGGCAAGTCGGTGGTGAGGCGCGACGTGGTGCGCCTCGTCACCCCCGGCACGCTGACCGAGGACACGCTCCTCGACTCCCGCCGCAACAACTTCCTCGCCGCGATCGTGCGGGCGAAGCCGTCGGCCGGCAGCGACGAGCCGCGCTTCGCGCTGGCCTGCCTCGACATCTCGACGGGCGAGTTCCGGCTGACCGAATGCGACCGGGTGCGCCTCGCCGCCGAGATCGCGAGGATCGAGCCCGGCGAGGTGATCGTCTCCGACGCGCTCTACGAGGACCCGGACGTCGCCCCGTTCCTGCGCAGCCTGCCGGCCGTGACGCCGCTCGGCCGCGACGTGTTCGACGGCGCGAGCGCCGAGCGCCGCCTCACCTCCTACTTCGCGGTGGCGACCAGCGAGGCGTTCGGCAGCTTCTCGCGGCTGGAGCTGACCGCGGCCGCGGCCTGCGTCACCTATGTGGAGCGCACCCAGCTCGGCAGGCGGCCGCCGCTGTCGCCGCCGAGCCGCGAGGCGCTCGGCGCCACGCTGTCGATCGACGCGGCGACGCGCGCCAATCTCGAGCTGATGCGCACGCTGGGCGGCGAGCGGCGCGGCTCGCTGGTCGCCGCGATCGACCGCACCGTCACGGCGGCGGGCTCGCGACTGCTCGCTCAGCGCATCGCGGCGCCCCTCACCGACCCGGCCGCGATCGCGGCGCGGCTCGATGCGGTGGAGTTCTTCACCCGCGAGTCGATCCTCCGCGGGGTGGTCCGTGACAAGCTCGCGGCGGCGCCGGACCTCGCCCGTTCGCTCGCCCGCATCGTGCTGGCGCGCGGCGGCCCGCGCGACCTCGCGGCGATCCGCGACGGGCTCGCGGCCGCCGCCGATCTCGCATCACGCCTGTCGGGCGACGGCCTGCCGGCCGAGCTGTCCGACGCGGCGGCGGCGCTGCGCGCCCCCGATCCGGCGCTCGCCGCCATGCTGGACGCAGCCCTCGCCGACGAGCTGCCGCTGCAGAAACGCGACGGCGGCTTCGTGCGGGCCGGCTGCGAGCCGGCACTCGACGAGGCGCGCGCCTTGCGCGACGAGTCGCGGCGCGTGATCGCCGCCCTGCAGGCCCGCTACGCCGACGAGACCGGCGTCAGGGCGCTGAAGATCCGGCACAACAACGTGCTCGGCTATTTCGTCGAGGTGACGGCCCAGAACGCCGAGCGGCTGATGACGCCGCCGCTGAACGCCACCTTCATCCACCGCCAGACGCTCGCCGGCCAGGTGCGCTTCACCTCGACCGAGCTCGGCGCCCTGGAGGCCAAGATCGCCAGCGCGGCCGACCGTGCGCTCGGGCTGGAGCTCGAGATCTTCGACAGGCTCGCCGCTGCCGTGGTCGCCGCGTCCGACGCCGTGAAGGCGGCCGCGCAGGCGCTCGCCGTCGTCGACGTCGCCGCGGCGCTCGCCGCGGTCGCTATCGAATGCCGCTTCGTGCGGCCCGAGGTGGACGAGTCCTCGAGCTTCTGCATCACGGGCGGCCGCCACCCCGTCGTCGAGCAGGCGATCGCGACCGAGGGCGGCTCGTTCGTCGCCAACGACTGCGACCTGTCTCCCGCCTCGGAACACGGCACCGGCCGCATCGCCGTCGTCACCGGTCCCAACATGGCGGGCAAGTCGACCTATCTGCGCCAGAACGCCCTGATCGTCGTGCTCGCCCAGGCGGGAAGCTTCGTCCCGGCGGCGCGCGCCCGCATCGGCGTCGTCGACCGGCTGTTCTCGCGCGTCGGCGCCGCCGACGACCTCGCCCGCGGGCGCTCGACCTTCATGGTCGAGATGGTCGAGACCGCCGCGATCCTCAATCAGGCGAGCGAGCGCTCGCTCGTCATCCTCGACGAGATCGGCCGCGGCACCGCGACCTATGACGGCCTGTCGATCGCCTGGGCCGCGGTCGAGCACCTGCACGACCGGAACCGCTGCCGCGCCCTGTTCGCCACCCACTTCCACGAGCTGACCGCGCTCGCCAAGAAGCTCGACCGGCTGTTCAACATCACGGTGCGGGTGAAGGAGTGGCACGGCGACGTCGTGTTCCTGCACGAGGTCGTCGCCGGCGCGGCGGACCGCTCTTACGGCATCCAGGTGGCGAAGCTCGCCGGCCTGCCGCCGGCCGTCATCGAGCGCGCCAGGCACGTGCTCGGGGTGCTGGAGGCGGAGGACCGCACCTCCCCGGCCCGCAAGCTCGTCGACGACCTGCCGCTGTTCGCGCCCCGTCCGGCCCCGCCGAAGCCGGTGGCCGATCCGCATGCCGAGGCGGTGCTGAAGAGGCTCTCGGAGATCGATCCCGACGACATGTCGCCGCGCGAGGCGCTGGAGGCGCTCTACGCCCTGAAGCAGGCGGCGAAGGGGTGACGGCTTTCACCTCTCCCTGCGAACCATGAGCCCCGTCATTCCAGGGCGCGGATCGTCAGGTCCGCGTGCCCGGACTCCATACGCCCGGCGCTGACGGGGCACACGAAAGACAGGGGATATGGGTTCCGGGCTCGGCGCTCGCGCGCCGCCCCGGAGCGACCGAGCCGAGCATCGTGGGACCGCAGCTACGCCGCGTCGCTCTCGCGCGGGCGGACCGTCTGCTTCACCTCGAAGCCCTCGAACTTCGGATGCTCCAGATAGAGCGGGCCGGTGTTCGCGTTGTCGGCGCGGGCATGGGCGATCTTGAACTCGTCGGAGGTCGTCCACGCCTCGAAATGCCCCTTGGTGGCCCACACGGTGTGCGACGAGTAGAGCGTGTGGTCCTCCGCCTCGGGCCCCTTCAGCAGGTGGAACTCGACGAAGCCGGGCATGCGGTCGAGATACGTCTCGCGCGACAGCCAGACGCGCTCGAACGTCTCCTCGCTGCCCTTCTTCACCCGGAAGCGGTTCATCGCAATGTACATCGGGGGTCTCCTGTCTGGCTCGAAGCTGGATTGAACCCTGTCGGGGCTTGAATGTGAACCGCTTTTCTCGGGACCTATCTCAGGAAGAAGCTCACGGGCACCGAGAAGCTCATCGACTGGCCGCTCGGCGGCGCCGGGAACGGCGAGGCCCGCCGCACCATCGCGGTGGTCTCCTGGTCGAGGCTCGCAACGCCCGACGAGCGTCCGAGCCGCACCGAGGTCACCCGGCCGGAGCCGTCGATGGTGAAGCTGACGCTGGTCGCCCCCTGCTGACCGGCGGCACGCGCCTCGGCCGGGAACTGCTTGTGCCGGGCGAGATGCGAGGCGACGATGCCGCGATAGTTGGTGTTGAGGTCGGACCGGCCGCGCCCGAGCCCGCTCGCGGCGCTGGAGGCGACGCTCGACGTGCTGCTCTGGGTGCGCTTCCTGGCGTCGTCGCTGGTGCGCGCCGTGCGCTTCTTCGGCTTCGCCACCGCCTTCGGCTTGGGCTTCGGCTCCGGCTTGACCTCGGGCTTGGGCTCCGGCTTCGGCGGCTCGGGCGGAACGGCCGCGACGGTCTCGGGCGCCTCCTCCTCGATCACCGGGGCGGGCTCGGGCGGCGGCGGCTCCTGGACCTTCTCGGGCTCGGGCTCCGGCGGCGGCGCGACCGCCACCTGCTCCTCGACCGGCGGCGGCTCCTCGGGCTCGACCTTCGCCTCCTCGACGGGCGGCGGCGGCTCCTCGGCCTTCTCGGGCGGCTTCGGATCGGGCTCGGTCTTCGGCTCACCGCTCGAATCGGAGCTCGTCGTCTCCGACTCCCCGGGCGTCGGCGCGAGCCCGGCGAGCTGGTCGGCGCCGAGCACCATCTCGACCGAGATCACCTCGAGGCCGATGCTGGCGACCGGCGCCGGCTCGCGCGCGAAGGCGGCGATCATGGCTCCGTGGATGAGCGCCGAGCAGGCGACCACCAGGGCGTACCGGAGGGACGGCTTGGCTCGTGACGACGCCGCCGGGCGGTCGTCCGGCATCAGCGGCGGCAGCGGTGGAGCCGCGTGGCCTCCCGGTCCGTGGTCGCGCGTCGCCCTGACATGCGCGAGCGATACCACGTTCCCGCCGCCGCCCGCTGGTCCGTCGCCGATCGGATCGGTGGCCGGCCGCAGTTCCACGGCCGGCGCCTTGGCGCCGATGTCGTTGTCGGGCGTGCGGCCCGGCACGACCGTGAGCAGGCCGCGCTGGGAATCGAGACGGGACCGAGAGACTTTCATGTCGCGGTTCAGGCTCCTCCGAAGCGGATCTTGACCGAGCCCTTGAACGTGATGCCGGGAGCGGCGGACGCCCACAGGAGGTCGTTCTGGGCGCCGACGTCGCCGCTCGAGCGGGCGATGGCGTAGGGCCGGTAGTACTGGTTGAGCAGGTTGTCGATGCCGAAGCTCATCAGCACGTCGGGCGTCGGCTGGTAGCCGACATAGACATTGACGAGGTTGTAGGAGCTGGCCGGGATGTAGGTGCTCGGGACATTGTCGTTCGAGGCGACCGACGCCCAGCGGACCATCGCGGTGATCTTGCGGTCGAGGAAGCGGGCCCCGACCGTGGTGACGATCCGGTCGCCCTGAATGCGCACCAGGCCGGCGCCGGTGTCGACGTTCTTGCCGCGCTGGAGGGTGCCGGCGAGACCGACGAACCAGTCGCCGGTGTCGTACATCGTCTCCGCCTCGAAGCCGTCGATGCGGGCGTGCGGGATGTTCTGATACTGATAGTAGTTGTAGTCCGCCTTGAAGGCGCCGAAGCCGGTCAGCTCGATGTAGTCGTAGACGTCGTTGCGGAACACGTTGAACTTCCCGCGGAACGTGGCTCCCGCGAGGAAGACGTTGTCGTACTTCAGGTTGACGCCCACCTCCTTGTTCTTGCCGATCTCCGCCTGAAGGTTGGGATTGGGCAGGAAGCAGAAGAGGCCGACGTCGCCGCTCGGGCAGTTGAAGGCGAGCACGGGCAGGAGATAGCTCGGGATCCCGACCGCCGCGTGCGCACCGCTGATGACCGTCTCGGTCAGCGTCGGGGCCCGATAGCCCTCGGCATAGGTGACGTAGGGGGTGAAGCCGTCGACCGGCGTCACCCCGATCGTGATCTTCGGCGACACGCGGTCACCGGACGTGCCGGTACCGAGCCCCGACAGCTCGTAGGTGTCGTAGCGCGCCGCAGCGATGACCTCGAGCCACGTCGCGTAGTTGCTCTTCACCTGCAGGAAGGCGCCGCCGACCGTGCGCTCGCCGCCCGGCGTCGTGACGTTCGAATCGCCTGTCTCGTCGGTCGTCGTGACCTTGTCGTGGAAGGTGTCGCCGCCGACCGTGACGGCGTGGCGGAAGCCGAACGCCTCGAACCGCGACGTGTTGTTGGCGTCGAAGCCCACCGTATCGAGCGTGTAGCCGCGCTCGTCGCCGACGCAGCCACTGATCGCGTTGCCGGGCACGCCGGCGCCGCACAGCGCCGGCGAGGTGACGGACGACGAGGTGTGGGCGGTCTTGACCTGCTGGTTTTCGGTGCGGTTCCAGTAGACGTTGGCGTCCCAGTCGATGAGCTGATTGTCGGGCCGCGCGTAACGCCAGCGCGCCGCCGTCGTGATGTTGGTCACGTCGGTCGCGTAGATCGACGTTCCGGTCGCCGTGACGCCGTTGACGGTTCGGGTCGGCTGGCCGGCGTCGTACTGGAAGTTCTGGAAGATGCCGGTGAATTTCACCTCGTGGTGCTCGGCGGGACGGACCGTCAGCTTGGTGAGTGCGCTGCCGACCTGGTTCCACGAATTGAGCACTTCGGTGCCGGAGCCGTCGTCGTAGTTCGCCTGCTTCTTGAAGCTGCCGCCAGCGAAGAAGTCGATGTTCGGGTTGACGTGGACGCCGCCGAACACCGAGGCGAGGCCGCTGCCGTGGTTGGAAGCGGCCTGGGTGTGGCCTTCGACGCCCCATTTCTCGCCCGGCCGCACCACGTCCTGGATATCCTTGGTGCGGAACGAGGCGACGCCGCCGATCGCGCCGGTGCCGTAGATGTTGGCGGTCGGGCCGCGGACGATGTCGACGCCGCCGATCAGCTCGGGATCGAGGAAGAACGAGCCGTTCGCGCCGTGCCCGGAGCGCTGGTAGTTCTGCCGGGCCCCGTCGACCACCACGGCGACGCGGCCGAAGTCCTGCAGGCCGCGGATGTTGATCGCGGTCGCCGGACTGTCGCCGCGGTCCTGCACGGTCACGCCGGGCACCGCGATCAGCATGTCGGAGAGGCGCTTCGGCAGGATCTGGTCGATCTGCTCCATGCGCACGGTCGATACCGGCGCGAGCGAGTCGATCGCCTTCTCCTCGGTCTTGGTGGCGACCACCGTGATGGCGTCGAGCGACTCCGTGGACTGCGCCATGGCGCTGGTCCCGGCCGCCGCCAGGACCGCGATCGTCGAAACCCCAAAAAGGAGCGTGCCCGCTCCCTTCGCCCGTCCAGCCATCCGAGCCCCCACTCGCGTTCGTTCGAATTGTCGTCGCGGGCTGGCGGGCGAGCCGGAGAGCGGCTGCTAGCTGGCTGACGGCGCGTCCCCGTTCGGGGTCCGCGGGTTAAGTACTTGCCTTTGGTACTCGACTGTATTACGGCACGTCAAGGAAGACTACCAGAGTTTAGAACCGCTCTAAGGATTGAGAATAACAGTCTATAATGGCTCTAAACTGGAATAGTCTTCAAGAACGCACAAGTATTCAGCGGACATGAGCCTCAGATGAACCGCCCCGAGATCGACCGAGCAACCGTCTCCGCCGCGCCGAACGGTGCGGACGACACTCGCGCAGAACGCAACGTGACGGTCGTGGGGCATCGCATCGAGAGCCGTGATCTGTTCGTCCAGACCCGCGAGATCATCATTTCACACGGGACGGACGCCTATCGGCTGCGGCTGACCGCCCAGAACAAGCTGATTCTGACGAAGTGAGGCGTCCATGACACGGTCGCGTCGCGCCGCCCTCCGCCTGATGGTGACGGCCGCGCTTCTGAGTGCCGCAGCGGCGCCGGTACTCGCCGCCGGTATCAACGTGACGGACGCGACCGGGCGCAGCGTGACGGTGACGGACGCGCGACGGATCGTCTCGGTGGGCGGCTCGATCACCGAGATCCTCTACGCGCTCGGCGTCGAGGACCGCATCGTCGCGGTCGACACCACCAGCATTCACCCGGCGCGGGCCCTCAAGGAGAAGCCGAACGTCGGCTACATGCGCCAGCTGTCGCCGGAGGGAATCCTGGCGATGTCGCCGTCGCTGGTGCTGGCGATCGAGGGATCGGGACCGCCCGAGGCGGTCGCCGTTCTGCAGGCGGCGCGCGTGCCCTTCGTCCAGGTGCCGGACCGCTTCACGGCCGACGGCATTCTCGACAAGATCCGGCTGGTCGCCGCGGCGGTCGGCGAAGCGACGCGGGGCGACTGCCTCGCCGCCGCCGTGAAGCAGGAGTTCGACGCGCTCGCGGCACAGCCGCGCCCGAGCGGGCGGCCGCCGCGCATCCTGTTCGTGCTCTCCTTCGTCAACGACCGCGCGATGGTGGGCGGCCGCGACACCGCCGCCGACGGCATCATCCGCATGGCCGGTGCCGAGAACGCGATGCCGGACCTCGTCGGCTACAAGCTGGTCGGCGACGAGGCGATCATCGCGGCGCGGCCCGACGTGGTGCTGATGATGGAGCGGCCCGGCCAGACGGTCACGCCCGAGGCCGTGCTGTCGCGCCCTGCCTTCGCCATGACGCCGGCCGGCGTCAACAAGACGTTCGTGTCGATGAACGGCCAGTACCTGCTCGGCTTCGGCCCGCGCACCGCGCTCGCCGTCCGCGACTTCGCCGAGCGGATCGCCGCCGGCACCGACGCGGCGACGACACCGAAGCCCGTCGCCGACGCCATCGCGGCCCGCCACGAGGCCGCGCTCGGGGCCTGCCTCAAATGACCGACGCGGCCGCCCGGCATCCGGCTCTGTCGGCGCGCCGCGGGCCACCCGGGCTGCGGGCGCTGCCGCGCTGGGTCGTGCTCACCGTGCTGCTCGGTCTGCTGCTCGCCATGGCGGTCGCCTCGGCCGGGATCGGCGCCGCCGGCATCCCGCCCGGACGGCTCTTCGCGGCGCTGGGACTCGCCGACGGTGCGCCGGCCGAGGTGGCGCGCGACCGGCTGATCCTGTTCTCGATCCGGCTGCCGCGGGTCCTCCTCGCGGTCGCGGTCGGCGCCCTGCTGGCGACCGCCGGCACCATCATGCAGGGCCTGTTCCGCAACCCGCTCGCCGATCCGGGCCTGGTCGGCGTCTCGGCCGGGGCCGGTCTCGCCGCCGCCACCACCATCGTGCTCGGCGACAAGCTCCTGGGCGGCTTCGGACCCGAGGCGCTGCCGCTCGCCGCCTTCGTCGGGGCGCTCGGCGTGACGGCGATGCTGTATCGCATCGCCACCCGCGAGGGCCGCACCTCGATCGCCACGCTGCTGCTCGCCGGCCTCGCCTTCGCGGCGCTGGCGAACGCCGGCACGGGCCTCCTGGTGTTTCTCGCCGACGACCGCCAGCTGCGCGACATCACCTTCTGGACGCTCGGCTCGATGGCCGGCGCCACCTGGCCGAAGGTGTGGGCGATGCTGCCGTTCCTCGCCGCCGTCCTGGTGTCGCTGCCGATGATCGCGCGCGGCCTCGACATGCTGGTGCTGGGCGAGGCGGAGGCGTTCCACATGGGCGTCCCGGTGGAGAGCCTCAAGCGCTTCGCCATCGTGCTGATGGCCGGTGCCGTCGGGGCCGCCGTGGCGGCGAGCGGCGTCATCGGCTTCGTCGGAATCGTCGTCCCGCATCTGCTGCGCCTGGTCATCGGGCCGGCGCACCGCACGCTCCTGCCCGCCGGGGTGCTGTTCGGCGGGCTCGTGCTGCTGATCGCCGACACCATCGCCCGCACCATCGCGGCGCCGGCCGAGTTGCCGGTCGGCATCGTGACGGCGCTGATCGGCGCTCCGTTCTTCCTGGCGCTGCTGCTGCGCCAGCGCGCCGTGGTGGGGCTGTGATGGTGATCACGTCACGTCCTTCGTCATTCCGGGGCGCACCGCAGGTGCGAACCCGGAATCCAGCCACGAGCACCGTCGACGAGGCTGGATTCCGGGTTCGCGCTTTCAGCGCGCCCCGGAATGACGCCGGAACCCGGGGCGTCCGATGACCGTGATCGCGGCGAACGGCGTGACGGTGCGGGCGGGACGGTCGACGCTGCTCGACGGCGTCGACCTCGCCGTGGCGCCGGGCGAGACCGTGGCGATCGTCGGCCCCAACGGCGCCGGCAAGTCGACGCTGCTGCGGGTGCTGTCCGGCGATCTCCGCCCGGCCGCCGGCGAGGTCCGTCTCAAAGGCACGGCGCTGTCGGCCTATCCGCCGAGGAAGCTCGCCGGCCACCGCGCCGTGCTGTCGCAGAGCCTCTCGGTCGCCTTCCCGTTCACGGTGGACGAGGTCGTGCGCATGGGCGCCGGCGACGAGCACGGGCCGCATGCCGACGCGCTGGTCGAGGCGGCGCTCGCCGAGGTCGACCTCCTCGCCTGCCGCGACCGCATCATCACGACCCTGTCGGGCGGCGAGCAGCATCGCGCCCATTTCGCCCGCGTGCTCGTCCAGCTCGCCCGCGGCGAGGCCGACAACGGCCCCGGCCTGCTGCTGCTCGACGAGCCGACCGCGGCGCTCGATCTGCGCCACCAGATCGACTTCGTCGCGCTGACCCGCGCCCGCGCCGCCGCCGGCACCGCCGTGGTGGCGGTGCTGCACGACCTCAATCTGGCGGCCTCCTTCGCCGACCGCGTGGTGGTGATGCACCGCGCCCGGATCGCGGCGTCGGGACCGGCGCATGCGGTGATCACCGAGGACATGCTGGCGCACGTGTTCGACGTCGCGCTGAAGAGCTGCGGCCTGCCGGCCGGAACGCCGTGCGTGCTGCCGCACATGATCTCACCGCGGGCGCGGACCGGGCCGCCGCCCGCCTGGACACGGCCGCGCGCCTGACCGGCGCCGGCCACGGACTGCATCGGGGGAAGAGACGAGATGGAGGCGAGCACGAAACCCAGGATGGCCGACGGCCACGGCCATCCCCACGGCGGACACGCGCACCCACACGGCGGACACGGCGGCGGACACCCCCACGCTGCCGGCCACCCGCACGGTGCCGGACACCCGCACGCGGGAGGCCATCCGCACGCCGCCGGGCATCCGCACGGCGGCGGCCATGCGCATGGCGGCCTGCGCGACCACCCCTCCTCGGCGCCGCGCCCGGTCGATGCCTTCCTGGTCCCGGCCGGACGCGATCCGCTCACCGAGGCGTTCGCCGGCCGCGAGTTCGCGCCGCCGTGGCGCGGCAGCACGCCGATCGATCCGGCCGAGGCCGAGGCCGTGCTGGCGGAGGTCTTCGGCACGCCGCGCGACGAGCCGGCGATCGCCTATGTGCACGTGCCCTACTGCCAGAACCGCTGCCTGTTCTGCGGCTTCTTCCAGAACGTCTGGCGCCCCGAGGTGGCCGAGGCGTTCGTCGACGACGTCGTCGCCGAGATGGCCGACCGCGGCAGGACGCCGCTCGTCTCCTCGGCGCCGATCGCCGCCGTCTATATCGGCGGCGGCACGCCGACCGGGCTGTCGGCCGCGGCGCTCGCCCGCCTCGTCGAGGGGCTGCGCCGGCACCTGCCGCTGGCCGAGGACTGCGAGATCACGCTCGAAGGCCGCGCCTACGACTTCGGCCTGTCGAAGGCGGTGGCGGCCCTGGGCGCCGGCGTCAACCGCATCTCGCTCGGGGTGCAGAGCTTCGACACCACGATCCGCCGCCGGCTCGGCCGCAAGCTCGCCAACGAGGAGCTGCGGGCGGCGATCGCCGAGCTGGTCGGGCTGGGCAAGGCCCGCATCGTCTGCGACCTGATCTACGGCCTGCCCGGGCAGACCGAGGAGACCTGGGCGCGCGACATCGACACGGTCGCCGAGCTCGGGCTCGACGGCGTCACCCTCTATGCGCTCAACATCTGGCGCGGCGGCCCGCTCTCGCGCGCCATCGAGGCCGGCAAACTGCCGCCGGCGAGCCCGATCGCCCGCCAGGCGCAGGCCTTCGCGGCCGGCATCGAACGGCTGCGCGGCCACGGCTGGCTGCAGGTGTCGCAATCGCATCTCGTCCGCTCGTCGCGCGAGCGCAACGTCTACAATGCCGGCATCAAGCGCGGCATGCCGTGCCTGCCCTTCGGGCCCGGTGCCGGCGGCCAGGCGCACGGCGTGCGCTGGCGCAACGTCATCGAGATCGAGCGGCGGCACGCCATGCAGGCGGAGGGCCGCCTGCCGGTCGAGGGCCTGTCGCGCATGCCGGCCCGCTACGCCGCCCAGGCGGCGATCACGTCCGGGCTGGAGCGCGGCGCCGTCGATATCGGCGCGGTCGAGCGGCTGCAGCCCGGTTTCGCCGCGGCGGCCGCGCCGCTGCTGCGCAACTGGACCGACGCCGGCCTCGTCGCGCCGGACGGCGACAGCGTGCGCACCACCACGGCCGGCGCCTTCTGGATCACCAACCTCACCAGCGGACTCTATGCGGCGCTCGACCGCGCCGGACAGCCCTCCACGCCCTCCAAGGAGCATCGCATGACCGACACGGCCCTCGCCGCCCCTGCCCCTGCCGCTTCGCCCGACCAGCTCGCCGCCCAGCTCGCCCAGAATCCGGACGGCATCCTCGAGGTGCTGGCGCGCCAACACGGCGTCTCGACGCTCGAGGCGACCCGCATGCTGCCGGCCGCCAACTGCACGTTCGCCCCGGCCGACACGTTCGCCGACGTGATGGGCGAGCTGACCTCGTGGGGACCGATGCAGTTCATCGTCCACACGCCGAGCATCGTGCTGGAATGCCAGGGCCCGGTGCCGCCCGGCGAGTTCGGCCGCGGCTACTTCAACCTGCACGGCGACAGCCCGATCGGCGGCCACATCAAGGCCGACCGCTGCACGGCCATCGCCTTCGTGCGCCGCCCCTTCATGGGTCGCGAGAGCTGCTCGATCCAGTTCTTCGACCAGGACGGCGAGGCGATGTTCAAGATCTTCGTCCGCCGCATGCCCGACCGCAGCATGGACCCGGAGCAGGTGGAGAAGTTCGAGGCGATGCGGGTGCGGCTCGCGGGGTGAGGGGCTTGGTCGTTCCGGGGCGCGTGCGCAGCACGCGAACCCGGAATCCAGCCCCGATCACCGAATACGCCGCTGGATTCCGGGTTCGCACCTCCGGTGCGCCCCGGAATGACCCGTCGGCCTCAGATGATCGCGTGCCGCACCTTGGCCGACACCCACTCGCTGACCAGCACGGTGGCGAGGATCACGAGCAGGATCAGGCTCACCTGCGACCAGGCGAGCGTGTTGAGCGAGGCCTCCAGCGACAGGCCGATGCCGCCGGCGCCGACCAGGCCGACGACGGCGGACTCGCGGATGTTGATGTCCCAGCGGAACACCGTGATGCCGGCGAAGGCCGGCATCACCTGCGGGACGATGCCGTAGTCCATCACCTGAAGCGCGGAGGCGCCGGTCGCCTGCATGGCCTCGACGGGCGCCGGGTCGATCTCCTCGATCGCCTCGTAGATCAGCTTGCCCATGAAGCCGACCGAGCGCAGCGCGATGGCGACGATGCCGGCGAGCACCCCGGGGCCCAGCACGGTGACCAGCAGCAGCGCCCAGATCAGCGAGTTGATCGAGCGCGACGCGACGATGATCAGCAGCGCCAGCGGCCGCACCAGGGTCGCGCTCGGGGTCGTGTTGCGGGCCGCCAGCACGGCGACCGGCACGGCGATCGGCAGCGCCAGCAGGGTGCCGAGCGTGGCGATCGCCAGCGTGTCCCACAGCGGCCGCAGCAGCTCGCCCGCATAGGACCAGCGCGGCGGCAGCATGCGCGTGCCGATGTCGGCGGCCTGGCCCGGCGCGTCCCAGACGAAGGCCCAGATGGTGTCGCGCGTCATCTCGTTCCACGCGGCGACGACGAGCGCGACCAGCATCAGCCACGCGAACCAGGCGAGAAGCGCGCGCCGGCGCGTCGTGCGCCGCCACACCGGCGTGCCGTCGGCCGCGGAGCTCACCGGCATGGCGTCACGATCATGCGATTGCGCGAGTCGTCATTCCGGGGCGGCGCGCAGCGCCGAACCCGGAATCCAGCGACGCGCTCGGAGTCCCTGGGTGGATTCCGGGTTCGCGCCTGCGGCGCGCCCCGGAATGACGGGAGTCGAGAGGAGCTCACCGGCATCACTGGATCCTCCTGCGCACCAGGCCGGACCCGTATTCGGCCGCCATCACGACGGCGATGATCAGGATGAGAATCGCCGCGGCGCTGCCGTACTCGTAGCGGTCGAGCGCGGTGTTGAGCGTCGCCCCGATGCCGCCGGCCCCGACGATGCCGACCACGGCGGACTCGCGGAAATTGATGTCGAGCCGATAGAGCGACAGGCCGATCAGCCGCGGCATCACCTGCGGCCGCACCGCCCAGTCGACGAGCTGCAGCCACGAGCCGCCGGTCGCCCGGATCGCCTCGACCGGCCCGGGATCGATGTCCTCGATGTCCTCGGCCAGCAGCTTGGCGATGAAGCCGATGGTCGCGACCGTCAGCGTGAGAAACCCGGCGAACGGCCCGAAGCCGACCATCGCGACGAACAGGATGGCGACGATCACCTCGTGGAAGGTGCGCGACAGCGCGACGACGGCCCGGCAGACCAGATAGACGGGCAGCGGCGCGAGGTTGCGGGCGGCCCCGATGCCGACCGGAATGGCGAGCAGGATGCCGGCGACCGTCGACGTCACCGTCATGGTGAGGCTCTCGCGCATGCCCTGGACGATGTCGCCCCAGCGGCTGGAGAAGTCGGGCGTCATGAATCCGGCGAGAAGCCGGGCGCCACGCTGGAGGCCTTCGGCGAGCCGCGCCCAGTTGACCTCCACGGAGCCGACCGCGACGACGAGATACAGCACGGCGCCGCCGTAGAGGACCCACCGCAGCCATGCCCGCGCGACGAAGGGCGGGCGCCGCCAGCGATCCGGATACGAGGTCGCGACCGCCACGGCGCTCACTCGGCGGCGGCCCGGAGAAGCCGCGGCGCGGGGGCGGGTGCGGCAGGCGCGGCATCGTCCGGCTCGCCGTCGGCCGAGCGCGCCGTGCGGGTCCAGTCCTCCTCGCCGTAGATGCGGGTGAGCACCGTCGCGTCGAGGCCGGCCGAGGGCCCGTCGTAGACGACCTCGCCGGCCTTCAGGCCGACGATGCGGCCGAGGAACATCTGGGCGAGCGCCACGTCGTGGATGTTGACGACCGCGGCGAGCCGGCGCTCGGCGCACACCTCACCGATCAGCCGCATGATCTGCCGCGACGTCTTGGGATCGAGGCTCGCGGTCGGCTCGTCGATCAGCAGCAGGTCGGGGTCCTGCAGCAGCGCGCGGGCGATGCCGACGCGCTGGCGCTGGCCGCCGGAGAGCGCGTCGGCGCGCTTGTCGACGTGATCGAGCAGCCCGACCCGGTCGAGCGTGGCGAAGGCGTTGCGCACGTCCTCGGGCGGGAAGCGGCGCGTCAGGCTGCGCCAGAACGGCACCGCGCCGAGCCGCCCGGCCAGCACGTTCTCCATCACGGTGAGCCGCTCGACCAGCGCGAACTCCTGGAAGATCATCCCCATGCGGCGGCGCAGCCGGCGCAGCGCGCGGCGCGACGCGCCCGTCACCTCGTCGTCGCCGAGGAAGATGCGGCCGGCGGTCGGCTCGACCAGCCGGTTCACGCAGCGGATCAGGGTGGACTTGCCGGCGCCCGACGGGCCGATCAGGCCGATCACCTCGCCGGCCGGGACCACGAGATCGACGCCGCGGAGGGCGGCGTCGCCGGTGCGGTACTGTTTTTGCAGCCCCTCGATCCGCAGCATGCGGGATCAACCCTCGCCCGTGTCGGTTCTTCGCGCTCGTTCACCGACTCTGCCCTCATGGTGAGGAGCGCTCCAAAGGGGCGCGTCTCGAACACACAAGTCGGCCACAGCCGCCTTGTGCACCCATGAATGCCGAAGTCGGGCAGGCCCGACTTCGGTGGCCGCCCTCGCCCTTGGAGACGCCCGCCAGGCGGGCTCCTCAGGGCGAGGGCGTAGACAGCGTCGTCGGACTGCGCACAGGTATCAGCCCTTGCAATCGTAGGAGACGCCCATCGCCTTGTCGATGTCGCGGACCACCTCCCAGTGCTGCTTGTAGGTGATCGGGATGAACTTCTCCTGCGGCGGCTCGGTCGACTGGAACTCCTTCAGGAGGTCGCTGCCGGTCCAGTCGAACGAGAAGAACGCCTCCTTTACCTTGGCGGCGAGCTCGGGCTTCAGGTTGTAGACCATGCCGTAGCCGGTGGTCGGGAAGGTCTGCGACTTGTAGATCGAGACGAGCTGGTCCTTCTTCACCACGTTGCGGGCCAGCATGCGCAGCATCACCGAGTTGGCGACGGCGGCGACCGGATAGTCCTTGTTGGCGACACCGATCACCGAGTTGTCGTGCTTGCCGGAGAACACCGGCTCGTAGTCCTTGCCGGGCTCCAGCCCGAACTTCTCGCGCAGCAGCGCGGACGGGGCCTTGTAGCCGGAGTTCGAGGTCTGCGACGTGAAGGCCATCTTCTTGCCGCGGATCTCCTCCGGCTTGGTCACGCCCGAGCCCGGATAGGTGATGATCTCCATCTCGTAGCCGTACTCGCCCTTGGTCGAGGCCATCATGGCGAAGGGCACGAAGCCGGAGCAGTTGACGGCGATCGGGTTCGAGCCGGTGTTGAAGCCGGCCACGTGCAGCCGGCCGGCCCGCATCGCCTCGAGCTGGGCGGCGTTGGACTGGACCGGGAAGAACTGCACCTTCTTGCCCGTCACCTTCTCCATGTGGCGCAGGAAGCCGTCCCACACCTTGGCGTAGACGGCGGGGTCCTCGACCGGCGTGTAGGCGAAGATCAAGGTCGCCGGGTCGACCCACTGCTTCGGGTCGGCCGGCGTGTCGGCGACGAGGTCGCCGTCGGCGTCGGTGTAGCGGGCGTCGAGGGCGCCGGCGGCCAGCGGCTGCAGGGCGAGGACGAGGGCGCCGAACAGGGCGCCGAAGCGGCGAGCGCGCATCGCGAAGTCTCCTTGTGCCGGCCCGGCCGGCCGGCGGCCTCGGGGTCGGAACGCGAGGACCCAGCCGCAGCCGGTTGCCGGATCGTCCGCCTAGGCCGTGCGCGTGACACCCCTGTGACACCGCCCGCGGGCGGTCGCCGGACCACTGCTCCTGCTTAATATTTCGTCAGAACCGTCCCGATTGTATGCAAGGCTTGAGGCACGGCTCGCGCCCGGCGAGCCCGGAGACGGCCGCGGCCCGCAGCAGTTCCCCGCTGTCGATCAAGGGGTTGGCCGGCGCGCGGCGGCGCCGCCGGCGACTTGGCACGCCGCTTGCGGGACTTTCGCCGCCCGAGCCCCCGCCCTGCCATTCGGAGAACGAGAATGAAGCGTCGTGACGTCCTCAAGTCGATGACGGCCCTGGCGGCCGGCAGCATGTTCCCGGCCCCGGCGATCTGGTCCGAGGCCAAGGCCCAGGCCCGCAACGAGACGCTGCTGCTGGTCTCCGAGAGCGGGCCGAACAACCTGGACATCCACGGCGTCGGCACCAACCGCCCCGGCTACGAGGTGGCGTGGAACTGCTACGACCGGCTGATCTCGCACGGCACCAAGACGCTGGAGAACGGCGTCGCCTCCTACGACCGCGACAAGTACACGCCGGAGCTCGCCGAGGACTGGACCGTCACCGACACCGCGGCGACCTTCAAGCTGCGCAAGGACGCGACCTTCCACGACGGCGCGCCGGTGACGGCCAAGGACGTGAAGTGGTCGTTCGACCGCGCCGTCACGGTCGGCGGCTTCCCGACCTTCCAGATGAAGGCGGGCTCGCTGGAGAAGCCCGAGCAGTTCGTCGTCGTCGACGACCACACCTTCCGGGTCGACTTCATCCGCAAGGACAAGCTGACGATCCCGGACATCGCCGTGATCGTGCCGTCGATCTTCAACTCCGAGCTGATGAAGAAGCACGCCACCGAAAAGGACCCGTGGGCGATGGACTACGCCAAGGCCAACACGGCCGGCGGCGGCGCCTACAAGGTGGCGAAGTGGACGCCCGGCACCGAGGTGATCTACGAGCGCAACGAGACCTGGAAGGGCGGCCCGCTGCCCAAGATCAAGCGCATCGTGTGGCGCATGGTGCCGTCCGCCGGCAACCGGCGCGCGCTGATCGAGCGCGGCGACGCCGACATCTCCTTCGACCTGCCCAACAAGGACTTCGTCGAGCTGAACCAGGCCGGCAAGGTGGCCGTTGTTTCGAGCCCGATCGGCAACGGCATCCAGTACATCGGCATGAACGTGACCAAGCCGCCCTTCGACAAGCTCGAGGTGCGTCAGGCGGTCGCCTACGCGATCCCCTATCAGAAGATCATGGACGCGGTGATGTTCGGCCTCGCCAAGCCGATGTTCGGCGCGCCCCAGGGCGCCGCCCTCTCGACCGCCTGGCCGCAGCCGCACGGCTATGTCACCGATCTCGCCAAGGCCAAGGCGCTGCTCGCCAAGGCCGGCCTGCCGAACGGCTTCGAGACGACGCTGTCCTTCGACCTCGGCTTCGCCGCCGTCAACGAGCCGCTGTGCGTGCTGGTGCAGGAGAGCCTCGCCCAGATCGGCATCAAGGCGACCATCAACAAGGTGCCGGGCTCGAGCTGGCGCGCCGAGATGACCAAGAAGGAGATGCCGCTGATCTCCAACTTCTTCTCGGGCTGGCTCGACTATCCCGAGTACTTCTTCTTCTGGTGCTATCACGGCCAGAACTCGCTGTTCAACACGATGAGCTACCAGAACAAGGAGATGGACGCGCTGATCGACGCCGCCCGCAAGGCGGCCGCCGAAGGCGACACCGCCGCCTACGACAAGGACGTGAAGGGCTTCGTCGGCAAGGCCTTCGCCGACGTGCCGCGCGTCCCGCTGTTCCAGCCCTATCTGAACGCGGCGATGCAGAAGAACGTCTCCGGCTATCGCTACTGGTTCCACCGCCAGCTCGACTACCGCACGCTCTCGAAGGCATGAGCGAGAGGCACGGCGCGCCCGCACGATGGGCGCGCTCCCTCTCCCCGCCTGCGGGGAGAGGGGTGGGGTGAGGGGGCGCCTCCGTATCCATGAGAGGCGCCCTCACCCGACATCCGCGCTGAACGCGCGAATGTCGACCTCTCCCCGCACGCGGAGAGAGGTGAGACCGGCGTCACGCAGCGGAGTGCACCATGCCGACCCTGATCCTCAAGCGCCTCGTGATGACGATCCCGAGCCTGATCGGGGTCGTCATCGTGACGTTCCTGCTCACCCGCGCGCTGCCCGGCGATCCGGCCGCCTATTTCGCCGGCCCGGCCGCCAGCACGGAAGCGATCGAGCAGATCCGAAAATCGCTCGGGCTCGACCAGCCGCTGCCCGTCCAGTTCGTCGACTATGTCCAGGCGCTGGTCCGCGGCGACCTCGGCACCTCGCTGACCACCGGCCAGCCGGTGGCGGCCGAGATCGCGGCGCGCCTGCCGGCCTCGGCCGAGCTCACCCTGCTCGGCCTCCTCGTGTCGATGGCGATCGCCGTGCCGCTCGGCATCCTGGCCGCGACCCGGCCCGGCTCGATGATCGACCACGCCTGCCGGATCGTCACCACGGCGGGCGTGTCGCTGCCGGTGTTCTTCACCGGCCTGATCCTGGTCTACGTCTTCTACTACCTGCTCGGCTGGGCGCCGGCGCCGCTCGGTCGGCTGGGCATCTTCGACAGCCCGCCGCCGACCATCACGGGCTTCTATCTGATCGACAGCCTTCTCGCCGGTGACGGAACGACCTTCATGGCGAGCCTGAAGCAGCTCGCGCTGCCGGCCCTCACGCTCGGCATCTTCGCGCTCGCGCCGATCGCCCGCATGACCCGCGCCTCGATGCTGGCCGTGCTCTCCTCGGACTTCGTGCGCACCGCGCGGGCCTGCGGCCTCGCCTCCTACACGGTGGTCGTCACCTACGCGTTCCGCAACGCCATGCTGCCGGTGATCACCACGCTCGGCATGGTGTTCTCCTTTCTGCTCGGCGCCAACGTGCTGGTCGAGAAGGTGTTCGCCTGGCCCGGCATCGGCTCCTTCGCGGTCGAGGCGCTGATCGCCTCCGACTTCGCACCCGTCCAGGGCTTCGTCCTCACCATGGCGGTGCTCTACGTCGCCCTCAATCTCGCGATCGACCTCCTCTACGGCCTGATCGACCCCCGCGCGAGGATGGACGCATGAGGCGCAGCGCGATGTCCCGTGTCGACGTGAAACCAGCCCCGGTCTCCGCTCATTCCCGCGTAAGCGGGACTCCAGAGCCACGGACGATGGTGTTCGTAGCCCCTGGGTCCCCGCTTTCGCGGGGACGAGCGGAGCGTGGCTCGGAGGCCGCGTCATGACCGCCCTCGTCGCCACCATGCGTCATGCGCGCTACGTCGTCTCCGAGAACCCGGTCACCGGGCTGTCCTTCGGACTGTTCCTGCTGATCGTGCTCGCCGCCCTGTTCGGGCCGTTCCTGGTGCCGCACGATCCGCTCGCCTCCAACACGACGATGGCGCTACAGCCGCCCTCGGCGCAGTTCTGGTTCGGCACCGATCAGCTCGGCCGCGACATCTTCTCGCGCGTGGTCGTCGCGACGCGGCTCGACTTCGGCATCGCGGTCGCCTCGGTCGTGCTGGTCTTCTGCATGGGCGGGCTCGCCGGCGTCGCCGCCGGCTTCTTCGGCGGCTGGACCGACCGCATCGTCGGCCGCATCGCCGACACGATCATGGCGTTCCCGCTGTTCGTGCTCGCGATGGGGATCGTCGCGGCGCTCGGCAACACGGTGCAGAACATCGTCATCGCCACCGCGATCGTGAACTTTCCGCTCTACGCCCGCGTCGCCCGGGCCGAGGCGAACGTCCGCCGCGAGGCCGGCTTCGTCGAGGCCGCGCGGCTCTCCGGCAACGGCGAGTGGCGCATCCTGGTCTTCCAGATCCTGCCCAACGTGATTCCGATTCTCGTGGTGCAGATGTCGCTCACCATGGGTTACGCCATCCTCAACGCCGCCGGCCTCTCCTTCATCGGGCTTGGCGTGCGACCGCCGACGCCCGAATGGGGCATCATGGTCGCCGAGGGCGCCGCCTTCATCGTCTCGGGCGAGTGGTGGATCGCCTTCTTCCCCGGCCTCGCGCTGATGATCGCCGTGTTCTGCTTCAACCTGCTCGGCGACGGCCTGCGCGACATCGTCGACCCGCGGAGGCGGACATGAGGATCATCCAGAACTCCGCTCATTCCCACGCAAGCGGGAATCCAGGGCCACGGGCGACGACACCTGACGCCCCTGGGTCCCCGCTTTCGCGGGGACGATCGGAGAAGAGGGCGCCGGCCATGACGGGCCAGAGCCCAGCCCGGAGCCGCCCATGACCGCCGTCCCGGCCCTCGTGGTGGAAGACCTCGCGGTCGAGTTCCGCACCCGCTCCGGCACGGTGCGGGCGCTGGAGCGGGTCAGCTTCGCGGTGCCCAAGGGCGAGACGCTGGCGATCGTCGGCGAGTCGGGCTCCGGCAAGTCGGTGACGGCCTATGCCGTGATGGGAATTCTCGATCCGGCCGGCAGGATCACGTCGGGCCGCGCCATGCTGGGCGGCCTCGATCTCCTCGCCGCGAGCGCCGACCAGGTGGCCGCGGTGCGCGGGCGCGAGATCGCCATGATCTTCCAGAACCCGCGCACGGCGCTCAACCCGATCCGCACCGTCGGCCAGCAGATCGCCGACGTGCTGATCCGCCACGCCAACGTGCCGCGCCGCGAGGCACCCGGCCGGGCCGTGGAGCTTCTGCGCGACGTCGGCATCACGGATCCGGCGCGTCGCGCCAAGGCCTATCCGTTTGAGATGTCGGGCGGCATGTGCCAGCGCGTGATGATCGCCATCGCGCTCGCCGCGAAGCCCTCGGTGCTGATCGCCGACGAGCCGACCACCGGCCTCGACGTGACCACCCAGGCCGTGATCATGGACCTGATCGGCGACCTCGCCCGCGACATCGGCATGGCGACGATCTTCATCACCCACGATCTCGCGCTCGCGGCGCAGCGGGCCGACCGCATCGTCGTGATGCATGCCGGCCACGTGGTCGAGAACGCGACGACTGCCGAGCTGTTCGCCCGGCCGCGCCATCCCTACACGGCCGAGCTGATCGCCGCGACGCCCGACGCCGCCGCCAGCCTTGCCGCGCTCGCCTCGATCCCGGGATCGCTGCCGGACCTGCGCCGGCTCGATCTGCCGCCCTGCCGCTACGCCGAGCGCTGTCCGCGCCGCCTCGGCGACTGCGACGCGGCGCTGCCGGCCGCCCCGGCGATCCCCGAGCATGTCGTCGCCTGCTGGAACCCGCTGTCATGACCGCGACCCTCGACCCGACGACTGCCGCCACCGTCCACGCCGCCCCGCCGGCGGAGACGCCACTGCTCGACGTCGCCGAGCTGAGGAAGCGCTTCCCGGTGAGCGGCACCATCGGCCCGCTCGGCCGGCTGCGCCGCCGCATGAAGGGCGGCCCCGTGCACCTGCCGCACGTCCACGCCGTCGACGACGTGAGCTTCACGATCGGCAAGGGCGAGACGGTCGGGCTCGTCGGCGAGTCGGGCTGCGGCAAGTCCACGCTGGTGCGGGTGCTCACCCGCCTGCTCGATCCCTCCGGCGGCATCGTCCGGCTCGGCGGGCGCGAGCTGTCGCTCACCCCGGCGAAGCGCTTCGCGAAGGATCCCGATCGCGGCCGCATCCAGATGGTGTTCCAGGACGCCGGCGAGAGCATCAATCCGCGCTTCACGGCCTTCGCGGCGATCGCCGATCCGCTGCGCCGGCTGCGCGGCCTGCGCGGCGCGGCGCTGACCGCGCGGGTCGAGCGCGCCGCCGACCAGTGCGGGCTGCCGCGCGCCCTGCTGACCCGCTTCCCGCATCAGCTCTCCGGCGGCCAGCGCGCCCGGGTCGGCATCGCCCGCGCCGTCGCGGTCGAGCCCGACCTCCTGGTGCTCGACGAGCCGACCGCGGCGCTCGACGTCTCGGTGCAGGTGGTGATCCTGCAACTGCTCGAGCGGCTCAAGGCCGAGCTCGGCATGAGCTATCTGTTCGTGTCGCACGACCTCGGCGTGGTGCGACTGATCTGCGACCGCGTGCTGGTGATGTATCTCGGCAGGATCGTCGAGCAGGGCCCGGCCCGCGCCGTGTTCGCCAACCCGCTGCATCCCTACACGCGCGCGCTGGTCGACGCGGCGCCCAGCCTGCACGACCGCGGCGCCGGCCGCATCCGCCTGCAGGGCGAGCCGCGCAGCCCGATCGACCCGGATCCGAACGTGTGCCGCTTCTACGGCCGCTGCCCGAAGGGCACCGACCGCTGCCGTACCGAGATGCCGGCCCTGCGCCGCTTCGGCGTCCGCGACGTCGCCTGCCATTTCGCCGAGGAGACCGCCGCCCGATGAGCAACACCGCGACCGGGCGGCGGACGCTCGCCGAGGAGCTGCGGCTGCAGCTCGCCGACGAGATCGTGCGCGGCACCCTGGTGCCCGGCACGGCGCTCGACGAGAGCGAGCTGGCACGCCGCTTCAAGGTGTCGCGCACGCCGGTGCGCGAGGCGATCCGCCAGCTCGCGGCGAGCGGGCTCGTCGAGTCGCGGCCGCACCGCGGCGCCGTGGTGGCGCGGCCTAGCGACGCCCAGGTGGTCGGCATGTTCGAGGTGATGGCCGAGCTCGAGGCGCTGTGCGCCGGGCTCGCCGCCGAGCGCATGACCGGCGCCGAGCGGCGCGACCTCGAGGGCGTGCACGAGGAGCTGCGGGCCCTCGTCCAGCTCGGCGACCCGCAGCGCTTCCACGAGGCGAACGAGGCCTTTCACGGCGCCATCTATGCCGGCGCCCACAACCTCTATCTGACCGAGATCACGCTGGCGACGCGGGCGCGGCTGCAGCCGTTCCGCCGCGCCCAGTTCCGCAATCTCGGCCGGCTGGCGAAGTCGCATCGCGAGCACGAGCGCGTCGTCCAGGCGATCGTGCGGGGCGACCGCTATGGCGCCGTCGGCGCCATGCAGGCCCACATCATGACGGTGTGCGAGGAGTACGGCGTCTATGCCGACACCCGCGGCGCCCTCACGCCGGAACCGCCCGCTTCTGGTCATTCCGGACCGCGCGCGACGGCGCGCGGATCCGGACTCCAGCGGCAGGCTCCGGACTCGCCGGTGGTGTCCGGGTTCGCGGCGTTGCCGCGCCCCGGAACGACGGAGAGCTGATCAGCTCGTCTTCCCCAGGAAGGCGCGCCATCCGCCTGCCGCCGTGATGTCACGGGCGCCGGCGACCGCCTCGGCCTCGACCAGGAAGCACTTCACCACGCGGCCGTCGGCGAGCGTCGCGTTGCCGATCGACAGCGGCGACGGCACGGCGGCGACGAAGCGGCCGAAGCTCTCCGCCGTCAGGGCCCACAGCTCGACCTCGATCGGGCCGCCGCTGCCGGCCGCCACCCGCAGCAGGCCGGGCTTCGGCGGCGTCGTGCCGGGCAGCGCGAACAGCCGATAGTCGGCCGCGGTCCGCGTCGTCTCCAGATAACGGCCGCCGAGGCCGGTCAGCTCGTGATTGAGCGGCAGGCCGGTGAGATGGGCGCCGACCGCGGCGAGCACGAACTCGCCCTCGGCCGCGGTGGCCGGCAGCGGACGCAGCTCGGGCTGCGGCACGCCGAGTGCGCCGAGCGGCAGGCCGGTCCTGGCGTGCAGCACGCGGCCGAACGAGGCGAGCGCGGCGTCGCGGCCGGCCGGGGCGAGCAGCGTGACGCCGAACGGCGTGCCGTCCTCGGCGATCGCCGCCGGCACGGCGAGGCCGGCCATGTCGAGCAGGTTCACGAAGTTCGTGTAGGTGCCGAGATTGCTGTTGAGCCGGATCGGCTCGGCCTCCAGCTCGGCCACCGTGTAGGCGGCCGGCGCGGTCGGCACCATCAGCATGTCGAGACGGCCGAGCGTCTCGCGCGCCTGCACCCGCAGCGCCTGCAGCTTGTAGAAGGCCTGGAAGGCGTCCACGGCAGTCGGCCGGCTGCCGGAGAGGACGATCTCGTTGGTGACCGGATGCACGGCGTCGGGATGACGGGCCATGAACTCGCCGACGGCGGCGAACCGCTCGGCCACCCACGGGCCGTCGTAGAGCAGCCGCGCCGTCGCGTAGAACGGCGCCATGTCGACGTCGACGAGGGTGGCGCCGAGCGCGGCGGCGATCTCCAGGGCGTGCAGATAAGCCGTCTCGGCGCGCGCGTCGCCGAAGAAGACCCGGTCGGCATGGCGCGGCACGCCGATGCGCAGCCCGGCCGCCAGCGGCCCCGGCCGCGACGGCGGAAAGGCGCGCGAGAAGGCGTCGGCCGCATCGACGCCCGCCATGGCGGCGAGCGCCAGATGGGCGTCGTCGGTGGTCAGCGCGAACACCGAGATGGTGTCGAGCGAGCGGCAGGCCGGCACGACGCCGGTCGCCGGGACGAGGCCGAGGCTCGGCTTCAGCCCGACGATGTTGTTGAGGCCGGCCGGCACCCGGCCCGATCCGGCCGTGTCGGTGCCGAGCGCCAGCGGCACGATGCCGGCGGCGACCGCGACGGCCGAGCCCGAAGACGAGCCTCCCGGCACCAGCGCCGCATCGTGCGGGTTGCGCGGCGTCCCGTAGGGCGAGCGCACGCCGACCAGTCCGGTGGCGAACTGATCCAGGTTGGTCTTGCCGATCACGATCGCGCCGGCGGCGCGCAGCCGCGCCACCGCGGTGGCGTCGCGCTGCGGCGTGTAGGCGAAGGCCGGGCAGGCCGCCGTGGTCGGCAGGCCGGCGACGTCGATGTTGTCCTTGACGGCGACCGGCACGCCGAAGAGCGGCTTGTCGGCGCCGCCCGCCGCGGCGAGGGCCCGCGCCTCGGCGATCGCCTCCGCCTCGTCGCGCACCGTGATGAACAGCGCCGGATCGTCGTAGGCGCGCAGCCGCGCATAGGCGCGGGCGACCGTCTCGGCCGGGTCCGCCCGCCCGGCCCTGTGCGCGTTCACGATGTCGGCGACCGTCTCCGTCACGGGATCCCCCTCGCATGCTGCCGGGATGGCACCAAGTGGTTTGTTGTGCATTATTTTCCTGCAAGTGCAATGCCGGCGTGGCCGCCTGCGCGGCAGGGCTGCGGCGGCGCGCGCGGATCGTCGCAGCGACACCGCGACCGGCTTCATCCGGCCCATTTCGGGCGCCACACTGCCGCCTCACGGGTGGCGCCCGCCGGCTGTCGCGCGGGCGGAGGATCGGGGAACGGAATGCGGCCGGGCTGGATCGAGCGGATCGACATGCGCCTGCGCACCGCCGCCGGCCCGGCGCTGCGCAGCGGCGCGGCCTCCGCGCTGTCGCGGCTCGGCGACGCCGCCGACGCGCTGCACGAGCACCTCGCGCGGGCCCGCAAGCGCGGCCTGCCGCTGATCGTGCTGCTCGCCTGGCGCAACCTGTTCCACGATCGGGTGCGGCTCGTCACCACGGTCATCGGCATCGTCTTCTCGGTGATCCTGGTGACCGTCCAGATCGGGCTCTATCTCGGCTTCGAGCGCATGGTGACGACCATGATCGACCATGCCGACGCCGACCTGTGGATCGTCCCGAAGGGCACCCGGAACTTCGAGGACCCGTCGCTGCTCGACGACCGCCAGCGGTTCCGGGCGCTCTCCATCGCCGGGGTCGCCGACGTGGCGCCGCTGGTGCTCGGCTTCGCCGAATGGCGGCGGCCGGACGGCGGCGCGACGCCGGTGTTCGTCGTCGGCTCCGATCCGCGCGGCGGCGGCCTCGGTCCGTGGAACGTGGTCGAGGGCCGCGTCGACGCGCTGGCGACGCCGTTCTCGGTCGCGGTCGACCGCTCCTATTTCGGTCGGCTCGGCGTGCGGGGGCTCGGCGACGCCGGCGAGCTGCGCGACCAGAAGGCCCGCATCGTCGCGGTCACGTCGGGCATCCGCTCGTTCACCACCACGCCCTACGTGTTCGCCGCGTACGACCGCGCCCGCGCCTACATGAACACGCCGGCCGACCGCGCCACCTACTTTCTGGTGCGGCTCCGGCCGGACGCCGACGCGACCGCGGTGCGCGATCGCATCCAGGGCAACATCGCCGACGCCGAGGTGCTGACCCGCGCCGAGTTCCGCGAGCGCAGCCGGTCGTTCTGGCTGTTCGGCACCGGCGCCGGCGCGGCGCTGTTCGGCGGCGCCCTGCTCGGCATCGTGGTCGGCACCGTGATCGTCGCGCAGACGCTCTATTCCAGCACCAAGGACCACATCGCCGAGTTCGCCACGCTGCGCGCCATCGGCTCGTCGACCCGCTACATCGTCGAGGTGATCCTGTGGCAGGCGCTGCTCAGCGCCGTGGTCGGCTTCCTGCTCGCCACCGCGGCCGGCGTGGTGATCGTCGTGCTCACCGCCGACTCCGCCCTGCCCGTGGTGATGACGCCGGGGCTGGTGCTCGGCCTGCTGGTGCTCACCGTCGTGATGTGCGCCGTCTCGGCGGTCGCCGCGATCCGCGAGGTGGTGCGCATCGATCCCGCCACGGTGCTGAGCCGATGACCGCCGCGACCACCCCGATCGTCGAGGCCGTGGACGTCGAGAAGACGCTCGGCGAGGGCGCCGGCCGCGTGCAGGCGCTGCGCGGCGTGTCGCTCGCCCTGAAGGGCGGCGAGCTGACGCTGCTGATGGGGCCGTCGGGCAGCGGCAAGACGACGCTGCTGTCGATCCTCGGCGGCATGCTGACGCCGACCCGCGGCACCGTGCGGCTCGCCGGCGAGACCACGACCGGCGCCGGCCCCGAGACGCTGGCGCGGCTGCGCCGCACCCATGTCGGATTCGTGTTCCAGTCCTATCACCTGTTCCCGACCCTGACCGCGATCGAGAACGTCCGGCTGGTGCTCGACGTGCGCGGCGAGCACGGCGAGGACGCGCCCGAGCGCGCCGCGGCGGCGCTCGCCACCGTCGGCCTGGCGCACAAGCACCATGCGTTCCCGCGCGAGCTGTCGGGCGGCGAGCAGCAGCGCGTCGCCATCGCCCGCGCCGTGGTCGGACGCACCGCGGCGCTGTTCGCCGACGAGCCGACCGCCTCGCTCGACGGCGACAACGGCCGCGCCATCATGACGGTGCTGGCCGACATCGCGAAGGATCCGCGCCGCGCCGTCCTGGTCGTCACCCACGATCCGCGCACGCTGCCCTTCGCCGACCGCATCGTCCGCATCGAGGACGGCCGCATCGTCGCCGAGGAGGCGGGTGCGCACGCCGGGCCCGCTCCGCGCGAGCCCGCGCCGAACGAGTCGGCGTCCCCCAAGTCCGTGTCCCCCAAGTCCGTGTCCCCAGAGTCCGTGTCCCCAGAGTCCGTGTCCCCAGAGTCCGCGTCCCCAGAGTCCCAGGGTTCCCCGCATGCGCCGTGACCTGATCCCGCTCGCCCTCGCCGCGTCGCTCGTCCCGGCGCTCGTCCTGCCGCTCGCCGCCCCGGCGGCGGCGCAACGCGCCGAGGAGGGCGATCGCGACGCCCGCAAGCAGTGGGCGGCGGTGGCGCTCGGCCGGGTCGAGCCGCGCTCGCGCGAGATCCGGCTCGGCGCCGCGGCGCCCGGCCGCATCGTCGAGGTGCTGGCGAAGCCGAACGACACGGTGTTCGCCGGCGAGCTGCTGGTGCGGCTCGACGACGCCGAGGCGCGCGCCCGCGTGGTGGCGGCCGAGGCGCAGGCCGGCGCGCGCGAGCGGGCCCGCGACGACCAGTCGGCACCGCGCGGCTCCGGCGACCGCCGCCGGGCCGAGGACGCGGTGGCCGACGCCGAACGCGCCCTGATCGCGGCGCGGGACGCGCTCGACGGCGCCGTGCTGGTGCGCCGCCGCGGCGACGGCGCCGAGAGCATGATCGCGCCGGCGCGCGAGCGCTTCGCCACGGCGCAGGACCGGCTGGTCAAGGCTCAGGCCGATCTCGCCCGCCTGCGCGCCGACGAGGACACGCCGCTGCCGAACCGCACCGAGGCCGAATGGCTGGCCGGCCGGGCCGAGCTCGTGATCGCCGACGCGGCGCTGGAGAAGACCCGCATCCGGGCCCCCATCGACGGCACCGTGCTGCAGGTGGCGGCGCGGCCCGGCGAGCTCGCGCCGCCCGGCGGCGAGCCGCCGCTGATCGTGCTCGGCGATCTCTCCGCCCTGCGGGTGCGGGCCGAGCTCGACGAGCGCGACATCGGCCAGGTGAAGGTCGGCCAGGCCGTGACGGTGCGGGCTGCCGCCTTCCAGGGGCGCGACTTCGCCGGCACCGTGGCGTCGATCGCCCAGACGGTCGGCCCCGGCGGCATGGCGGCGCGCGGCCCGCGCCGCCAGTCCGACATCGACGTGCTGGAGGTGACCATCGACCTCGCCGACCCCGGCCCGCTGAAGCCGGGCATGCAGGTCGACGCCTATTTCCGCCGCGAGGCCGGCACCGCGGCCCGGTGAGCCGACGCGCCGCGCCCGGACCGACCGACGACGACGCTCAGCCGCCCTCCTCGTGCTGCAGACGGAGCCGCAGAGCCAGCGCGTGGCGGATGTGCCGGCGGGCGAGCTGCTCGGCCTTCCTGGCGTTCCGCTCCTTGATGGCGCGCAGGATCTCGACATGCTCGCGGCGCGCGAGCTCGGTCGAGCCGGGCAGCACGAAGGTGGAGTGGCGCAGCAGGCCCAGCGAATCGACCACCGCGTTCAGCGACTGCAGCAGATAGCGGTTGTGGGCGGCGCCGTAGATGGTCTGGTGCAGCTCGGCGTTGATGACGACCAGCCGGTCGGGGTCGTCCTTGGCGGCGGTCTCGCTCGCCGCGATGGAGAACATCAGGTCGATCTCGGCCGGCGAGGCGTGCTGGGCGGCGAGCGCCGCCGCCGTGCCCTCCAGCACCTCGCGCACCGCGTAGAGCTCGACCAGCTGCTGGCGATCGAGCGAGGCGATCATCAGGCCGTTCCACGGCCCGCTGACCAGCAGCCCCTCGGAGACGATGCGGTGGAACGCCTCGCGCACCGGGGTACGGCTGATGTCGAGCCAGCGCGCCACGTCGGCCTCGCGCAGGTGCCGACCGGAACGGAAATGGCCGCTGCGGATCGCCTCGCGCAGCACCCGGTAGGCGAAGTCGCCGAGCCCCTCGCCGGCCCGCTGCCGCGGCGGCGGCATCGGGAAGCCGGCGTCCTCCGGCCCGGTCTCGTCCGTCGTCTCCGCGGTGCGCCGCGGGGTCCGCCGCCTGTCGCCGCGGGGACTCGTCGCCGCTCGGGCCATGCTCGATCCGTTCGTCGCGGGGGTGTCGTGCGTCGCGCGACGGCCTGACCGCCCGTGCGGGGCCGGCCGCCCGGCCGGGCCCCGTCACCCGGTCAGGTCTTGGTCGCCCAGGGGACCATCAGTCGCTCGACGAACTCCACCGCATAATACAGGACGATGCTCATCAAGGTAAGCACCACCAGGGCCGCGAAGGCGACCGGCGTGCGCGACTGCGACGACGACACCAGGATGAGGTAGCCGAGGCCCGATTCGGAGCCGACGAACTCGCCGATCACGGCGCCGATGACCGCGAACGTGATCGCGATCTTCAGGCCGACGAAGATGTGCGGCATGGCGGTGGGGAAGCGCGCCTTGACGAAGGTCTGGAACGGCGTCGCCGAGAGCGAGCGGATCAGATCCATCAGGGCCGGCGGCACCGCGGTGAGGCCGGTCGCCGTCGCCACCACGATGGGAAAGAAGCACACCAGGAAGACGACGATGATCTTCGGCATGGCGCCGAAGCCGATCCACAGGGCGAGCAGCGGCGCGATGGCGACCTTGGGCACCGACTGCAGCGCCAGCAGGATCGGGTAGATGGTCTTCTGCAGCACCGGCGAGTAGACCACCGCCACCGCGAGCGGCACGCCGAGCGCGATCGACAGGGCGAAGCCGGCCAGCGTCTCGTAGAGGGTGACGAGCGAATGGGCGAGCAGCTCGCGCCACCAGTCGGCGAAGGCCTCGCCGATGACGGTCGGCGACGGCAGCAGCCAAGCCGGGATCTTCGCCTCGCGGACCGCCGCCTCCCAGATCAGCAGCAGCACCGCGAAGGTGACGAGCGGCAGGAGCACGTCCTTGAGCGAGACGCGCTCCGGATCGACCCACGCCTCGGCGCCGTCGTCGGCCTCGGAGGCCCGGTCGGCGAGGGCGCTGTCGGCGGTCGTCGGATCGCTCATGGCGGGCCTCCTCAGGTCCGGCGGATCAGGGCGCGGATCTCGTCCGAATGCGCCTTGAAGGCCGGGGTGAACTGCATGTCGAGGGTGCGCGGCCGCGGCAGGTCGACGTCGATCACCTTCTCGATGCGGCCGGGCCGCGGCGACATCGCCACCACCCGGTCGGCGAGCAGGATCGCCTCGGGGATGTTGTGGGTGACGAACACCACGGTCTTGCGGTGGCGCTCCCAGATGCGCAGCAGCTCGAAGCCGAGATCCTCGCGGGTCATCGCGTCGAGCGCCGCGAACGGCTCGTCCATCAGCAGGACCGACGGATCGTGCACGAGGCCGCGGCAGATCGCGGCGCGCTGCTGCATGCCCCCCGACAGCTCGCCGGGATAGCGGTTCTCGAAGCCGCCGAGCCCGACGAGATCGAGCAGCTCCACCGCGCGCGCCCGCGCCTCCTTCATGTCGAGGCCGAGGATCTCGGCCGGCAGCAGCACGTTGTCGAGCACGCTGCGCCACGGCATCAGCACCGGCTGCTGGAACACGATCCCGACGTCGCGGGACGGCTTGTCCAGCAGCGTGCCGCCGAGCAGGATCTTTCCGCGCGACGGCCTGATGAGGGCCGTGATCAGCTTGAGCAGGGTCGACTTGCCGCAGCCGGACGGCCCGACCAGCGCGATGAACTCGTTCTCGCGAATGTCGAGATCGACCTTCTGCAGCGCCGTGGTGCGGCCGCTGCGCGTCGCATACGTCTTGTAGACGTCGAAGATCTGGATCTTGGTCATCGCACGCGACGTCTCGCTCGCCAGCGCCGCGCTCGACGCCGTCACGGTGGGCTCGCCCGCCGCCCGGCCGCCAGTGGCCGGGTCCGGGAGCACGCCCGGCCGGCTCGTCGCGGGACGGGCCGGCGCGGGTCGCAGGGCGGCGTCCATGCTAGCGGCGCCGGGCGATCACTTCGCCACCATGTCGGTCACAGAGATGTCCTTCACGGTCACCGGCGACTTCAGCGGATAGGCCCCGGCGATGATGTCGATCGTCTTCTGCACGCGGTCCGGATTGATCGCCCCGAGCGCCTCGCCCGGAACCTGGGCGAGCGCCGCGACCGCGGCGGTCTCCGCCGTGGCGACGTCGACGTCCACCTGGCGGTGATACTTGTTCATGATCCTGCCGGCCTCGGCCGGATCGGCGATCGCGTCCTTCAGGCCGCGCAGGGTCGCCGCGACGAACCGCTTCACCAGATCGGGGTTCGACTTGATCGTCTCGTCGGTGGCGATGATGCCGTTCGAGTAGTAGTCGAGTCCCACGTCCGCGTAGGCGAGCTTCACCAGCTCCTTGCCGCCGGCGGCCTTCTTCAGCAGCGCCTCGCCGACCGTGAACTGGCCGATGCCCTCGGCGCGGCCGAGATTGAGCATGCCGGGCAGCGCGTCGCTGGCGGCGACCAGCCAGCTCACCTTGGAGCCGTCGATCTTGGCCGCCTTGGCGTAGGCGTCGAACATCTTCGGCATGGCGCTGAACGCCGTGTCGGCGATGCGCTTGCCCTCGAGGTCCTTCGGCTTGGCGATGCCGGACTCCTTCAGCACGTAGATGGCGTGCGGCGGCTTGGCGTACACCATGGCGACGAGCTTGACCGGGATCTGGTCGTTGCCGCGACCGAGAATGACGGCGGCCGCGTCGGCGAAGCCGAGCTGCGCGGTCTTGGCGGCGACCTGCTTCACCGCGTCGGCCGAGCCCTGGCCGCGCACGATCTCCACGTCGAGGCCGGCGTCCTTGTAGTAGCCCTTGTCGAGCGCGACGTAATAGTAGGCGTGGCGCCCGTTGAAGCCGAAGTCGGTCACGAACGTGACCTTGTCGGCCGCCGCCGCCGGACCGCCGGCCACGGCCGCGGTGACGAGGAGCGCGGCGGCCCCGAGCACGCGCCGCCGCGTCGGGTCCCGCATCGCGGTCGCCCGAGCGCTCTTCCACATCTGCTCGTTCTGCATCTGTCGCCTTCCTTCGTTTCGATGGTGACAGGGAAACCGCCGCGCGGTCCGTTGATTTGTTGTATAACTCGGTATACAAAAATTGCCCCATCGCCGGCAAGCACCCGGCCCGCTGCAAATATGCGCAGGTGCTGCCGAAAATTCAGACAGACGACGCCCGGACCGCACCGGCGCGCCCCAACGAAGAGACCGAAATGACCCCGCAGACCATGAAGGCCGTGATCTTCGAGCGCTACGGCGACCCCGACGTGCTGCGCTACACCGACGTGCCGGCGCCGACGCTGGAACGCGGCGAGGCGCTGGTGAAGGTGCACGCCGTGGCGCTCAACGGCTACGACCTGATGGCGCGCGCCGGCCGCTACAAGCCCAACAAGGGCCGCTTCCCGCACATTCTCGGCGGCGACTTCGGCGGCGAGCTGGTGGCGCTCGACGCCGAGGCGAAGACCGACCTCCCGATCGGCACCCGGGTGACGAGCTGGTGGGTGCTGCCCTGCGGCTACTGCGATCAGTGCATGACCGGGCATCCGAACCGCTGCTCGCGCGACTACCGCTATCTCGGCGCCCACGTTCCCGGGGCCTATGCCCAGTACGTGAAGATGCCGGCGCATCACCTGATCCCGCTGCCGAAGAACGTGACATACGAGGACGCGGCGGCGTTCCCCAACGCCTTCGGCACCGCCTGGCACATGGTGGTGACCCGCGGCGGGGTGCGACCGGGCGAGACCGTGCTGGTGAACTCCGCCTCGTCGGGCGTCAGCATGGCGGCGATCCAGATTTGCAAGCTGATCGGGGCGCGCGTGTTCACGACCTCGAGCAGCGACTGGAAGCTCGAGCGCGCCAAGGCCCTCGGGGCGGACGAGCTGATCAACTACAACACGGTCGACTTCGTCGACGAGGTGCTGAGGCTGACCGGCAAGCGCGGCGTCGACTGCGTCATCGAGCACGTCGGCGGCGACTTCCTCGGCAAGTCGGTCCGCTGCCTCACCCGCGGCGGCCGCGTCGTCACGGCCGGCGGCACCAAGTCCTACGACTGCAGCGTACAGGTCAACTTCATCTTCCACAAGGAGCTGTCGATCATCGGTTCGAACAGCGCGACGAAGCAGGACCTCGAGGCGATGATGCCGATGCTCGACGACGGCCGGCTGAAGACCGTGATCGACCGCGTCTTCCCGCTCGCCGAGGCCGCCGAGGCGCACCGCTATCTCGAGGCCGCCAAGCAGTTCGGCAAGGTGCTGCTGAAGGTCGAGCACTGAGCCGCGGACGCCGAGGAGAGACGACCGTCATGCGAGACATCCGTCCGCTCGTCGCGCCGCGCTCGATCGCCGTGATCGGCGCGTCGACGAACGCCCAGAAATCCGGCGGGGTGCTGTTCCACAACCTGGTGCGCGGGGGCTTCTCGGGACCGCTCTACCCGATCAACCCGAACGCCCCCGAGGTGATGGGGCGCAAGGCCTATCCGAGGCTCGCCGACGTCCCCGAGACGGTCGACCTCGTCTACATCGTGCTGCCACGCGACCATGTCGAGACCGCCGTGAAGCAGTGCATCGCGGCCGGCGCGCGCGCCGCCTCGATCATCACGGCGGGCTTCGCCGAGGCGAGCGAGGCCGGCCGCGCCGACCAGGAGCGCATCCGCGCGATGGCGCGCGAGGCGGGCCTGCTGCTCGGCGGGCCGAACACCATCGGCATGGTCAATGCCGAGTGCGGCATGATGGGCAGCTTCGTGAACTTTCCGCGCTGGGAAAGCGGCGGCGTCTCGCTGTTCACCCAGACCGGCATCTTCACCGGCGCCCTGATGCTCGGCGTGATGAGCGCCGAGACGCAGCGCCTGCCGGTCGGCAAGAGCATCGACGTCGGCAACAAGATCGACGTCGACGAGCTCGACTTCCTCGACTTCGTCGCCGACGACCCCGGCACCACGGTGATCGGCTTCTACATCGAGACGATTCTGCGCCCGGCCGAGTTCCTGGCGCGGGCGAGAGAGGTGCGGAAGAGCAAGCCGATCGTCATGCTCAAGCCGGGCCGCACCGCGGACGGCGCCCGCGCCTCGCTCGCCCACACCGGGTCGCGCGAGACCGACGGCGCCGCGCTCGACGCGGCGATCGCCGAGGCCGGCATCATCCGAGTCGCCGACGAGACCGAGTTCGTCGACGCGCTGCGCACGCTCGCCTTCCTGCCGCGCCCGAAGGGCCGGCGGGTCGGCATCGCCACGACCAGCGGCGCGCTCGGCGTGATGGCGACCGACCTGGTGGTCGAAGCCGGCCTGACCCTGTCCAGCTTCGCGCCCGAGACGGTCGCCCGGATGCGCGGCATCCTGCCCGACTGGCTGCCGCCCGAGAACCCGTTCGACTTCTGGATCGGCATCGACGTGAAGGGCCCGCGCGAGGCGCACGAGGTCGGCCTCGGCGCCATGCTGGCGGACCCGGCGACCGACATGCTGCTGTGCACCCTGCTCGCCCCCGGCAACGCCGACTTCCCGGAGTTCGGCGACCTGATGAAGCGGCTGCGCCGGGAGCACGACAAGCCGGTCGTGCTGGTGATCTACGGTGGCGCCGCCCGCGAGCGCTGGGTCCGCGACATCGAGGGCGCCGGCATCCCGGTGCTGCGCACCACCCGCGACGGCGCTCGCGCCCTCGCCCTGCTGGCGCAGGCGGCGGCATAGTCCGGACCGTGCTCGATCTGCGCGGCGCCGGCGGCGCCGCGGACGCCGGCATGGCCGGGCTCGTCCCCGGCCACCCACGCCTTCCTTCTCGCAGCTTGGAAAGACGTGGATGCCCGGCACGAGGCCGGGCACGACGGGTCATAGGATGACGCGACGCCGACGTTACAGTTCAGCCACGCCGGACAGTTCAGTCACGCTGGCGGTTCAGCAGGGCCAGCGCCGTGCGCGCATAGACCTTGGCGCAGTCGACCACGTCCTGCTCGAAGGCGAAGTCGTCGGTGCCGGCCGACAGGGTCGGCTGCGGGCCGTAGCAGATCGCCGGCACGCCGAGGTCGCGCCATCGACGGGCGTCGCTGCCGGGCAGGCGCACGACGTAGCGGGGCGCCTTGCCGCGCACCGCGGTGACGGCCGCGACCGTCGCCTGGGTGAGCGGGTGGCCGAGCGCCGTCCAGTTGGCGTCCCAGCACTTCACGTTGGTGACGGTCACGTCGGGGTCGCCGTGCGCCGCCTCGCGCACCTGTGCCTCGATCTCGGCCGCGCTGACGCCGGGCGGCAGCCGCACGTCGATCTCGGCCCGCGCCCGCGTCGCGACCAAACTGCGCACGCCGCCGCCCGACAGCGTGCCGACGCTGAGCGAGACGCGCAGCCCGGCATTGTCCGGCCCGCCGGTGACGCCGCCGATCTCCAGCGGCACGGTCGCGTACATGCTGTTGATCGGGTCGATGCGGGTGAGGATGGCGGCGAGCCGCGCCACCGCGGTGCTGCCGGTCAGGGCACGCGACGAGTGGCCGCCGTCGCCCCGCACCTCGACGTCGAGCCACAGCAGGCCCTTCTCGGCGACCGCGAGCTCCATGAAGCCCGGCCCCTCGCCGCTGATCAGGTAGTCGCCGTGCACGTCGGGCCGCGCGGCGAGCAGATGGACGGCGCCGCGCTCGCCGAACATCACCTCGTCGCACACCGCCGTCATGGTGAGCCGGCCGTCGAACCGATCACGATGACGCGCCAAGACCGTGGTGGCGAGGCACTGGGCTGCGAGCGCGCCCTTCATGTTGCCCATGCCGAGGCCGTAGAGCCGGCCGTCGCGGCGCGTCTGCGTCAGGATCGGCACGGTCCAGCGCGATTCGTCGCCGGCCTGCATGGTGTCCATGTGGGCGTTGAACACGACCTGCGGCCCGGCGCCCGCCCCGTCGACATGGGCGACGATGTTGGGCGCCTCGGGATCGCAGAAGACGCGCTCGCTCGGCACCCCGCCGGCGGCCAGGAACGCCTCGACGATCGGCGCGACGCCGGCGGTGTGGCCGGGCGGGCTCATGCTCGGCGCCGCGACCAGGGTTCCGCACAGGCCGACGAGCGTCTCGCGCGCCGCGTCGATCTCGGCATCGATGGTGGTCAGGAGGTCGGTCACGTCGAAAGCATCCTCAATAGCCGAGGGCGAGGCCGTCGCGGCGCGGATCGGCGCCGCCGCGCAGCACGCCCGCCTCGCGGTCGATCCAGATCGCCTGGGCGGTGCCGAGCGGGTTCTCCGCACGCGTCACGGCATGGCCGAGCCGCCGCAGACCGTCGACGACCGCGTCGGGCACCGTGCCTTCCACCTCGAACAGATCGCCGCGGGCGAACATGCGCGGCAGGTCGATCGCCTGCTGCACCGGCAGGCCGTAGTCGAGCATGTCGGTCAGCACCTGCACCTGCCCGAACGGCTGGAACTGGGCGCCGGTGACGCCGAACGGCATCACCGCCTCGCCGTCCTTCGACAGCATCGCCGGGATGATGGTGTGCAGCGGCCGCTTGCCGGGCGCGATCGCGTTGGGGTGGCCGGGCTCCAGCACGAAGCCGCAGGCGCGGTTGTGCAGCACGATGCCGGTCTCCGGGCAGACGATGCCGCAGCCGAAGTCCTCGTAGATCGAGTTGATCAGCGCCACCGCGTTGCGGTCGCGGTCGACCACCGCGATGAACACGGTGTCGCGATGCACCGGACCGGCCGGCGGCAGCGGATCGGCGATGCGGCCCGTCATCGAGACGCGGCCGCGCATCGGTGCGGCGTGCTGCTCCGACAGGAGCCAGTCGACCGGCACGACGCCGGTGCGCGGGTCGCCGACCACGGCGTCGCGCTCGGCATAGGCCTGCCGGCCGATCTCGGACTGGACGTGGAAGCGCTCGACGCTCACCGGATCGAAGGCGGCGAGATCGAAGCCCTCCAGCGCCTTGAGCATCATCAGCGGCACGACGCCCTGGCCGTTGGGCGGGCACTCCCACACGTCCCAGCCGCGGTAGTTCACGGCGATCGGCGTGACGTCGTCGGGCGCGAAGCCGGCGAAGTCGTCGGCCGTGTGGACGCCGCCGAGGCCGCGCAGCGTGCGCGCCAGCGCGGCCGCGATCGGGCCGCGATAGAAGGCGTCGGCGCCGTCCTTCGCGATCCGCCGCAGCGTTTCGGCGAGCACCGGCTGGCGATGCACCGTGCCGGGCCGCGGCGGCGCGCCGTCGCGCAGGAAGGTCGCGGCCGCCGCCGGGTTGCGGCGGAGCTTGTCGACCTGGCGGCCCCAGTCGCGGGCGAGGCGCTCCGGCACCGGGCAGCCGTCCTCGGCGGCCGCGATCGCCGGCGCCAGCAGGCGGGCGAGATCGAGACGGCCGTGCTCGCGCACCAGCCGCTCCCACGTCCCCACGGCGCCCGGGATCGTCACGGCGTGCGGGCTCTCGACCGGAATCTCGCGCAGCCCGGCCGCCCGCAGCGCGTCCAGCGTCGCCCCGGCCGGGGCCGGGCCGGAGCCGTTCAGCGCGACCGGCGTGTCCCGGCCGGCCTTCATCAGCAGCACGAAGCAGTCGCCGCCGATGCCGGTCTGGGTCGGCTCGACCACGGCCTGCATGGCGGCGGCGCACACCGCGGCGTCGACGGCGTTGCCGCCGGCCCGCAGCACGTCGAGGGCGGCGAGCGTCGCCGCCGGATGCGAGGTCGCCACCATGCCGTCGGCGCCCAGCGCCTCGGAGCGGCCGGGCAGCTCGAAGTTCCGGTACCGGTATCCCATCCGCGCGCCGCTCACAGGACGGCGAGGCTGGCGTTGCGCAGATCCGTCACCAGCATCGAGGACGGCGCGTGGGTGATGCAGAACGGCGGCCGCGCATTGGCGACGGCGAGCTGCGGCGTGAGCCCGCAGGCCCAGAACAGCGGCAGCTCGCCCGGCGCGACGGTGCCGTCGCCCACCCCGCGATACTTGTTCGCGAGGTCGACGCCGATCGCCGCCGGGTCGCCGATGTGGACGGGCGCGCCGTGCACGTTGGGAAAGCGCGACGTCACCTGGATGGCCCGGATCGCGTCCGCCGGCTTGAACGGCCGCATCGTCACGGCGAGCTTGCCGTGGAAGCGGCCGGCCGGCCTGGTGTCGATGTCGGTGACGTAGACGCCGGCGACCGAGCCGCGCTCCAGGAAGCGCAGCGGCAGGCCGGCGTCGGCCAGCGCCTCCTCGAACGAGAACGAGCAGCCGAGCGCGAACACCACCAGGTCGTCGCGCCACAGGGCCGTGATGTCGGTCACCTCCTCGACGAACGCGCCGTCGCGGAAGACGTGGTAGCGCGGCACGTCGGTGCGGATGTCGAGATCCGGCGCGAGCGTCGGCAGCCGCGGGTCGCCGGGATCGGAGCGGGCGATCAGCGGGCACGGCGCCGGGTTGCGCTGGCAGAACAGCAGGAAGTCCTCGGCCCAGTCCTTCGGCAGCATGCACAGGTTGGCCTGCACGTGGCCGGGCGCGAGGCCCGCCGTGTAGCCCGTGTAGCCGCCGCTGCGGCAGGCGTGCCGCACCGCGCGGGGGTCGCGCCGGTCGAAGCCGGCGCCCGCCGCGCCGGCCGGTGTGCTCTCCGAAACTGCCATCCGATCCTCGGTCGTCGTGCCGCGCGGCCCCGCCCCGGCAGGCGGGCCGCACTGTCCGGCGCTTTTGTATACCGAATAATACTGGAACGGAAGAGCGGGAGCCTCGCGCCCGGGCCGCCGCCCGCCTCACCCCTTGCGGATGCGGGCGCGGCGGACGTGCTCGACGATGGCGCTGTTGTCCCAGTCGCCCTCGCCGGCCGCGATGCAGCCGGCCATCGCCTCGGCATAGGCGGCGGCGAAGGGCAGCGTCTGGCCCTGCTCGCGGGCGGTCTGCAGGATCAGCGCGAAATCCTTCGCCGACTGGACGACCTTGCCGGCGGTCGAGAAGTCGCGCGTGATCATCTTGCGGCCCTTCACGTCCATGGCCTGCGAGTAGGCGGCGGAGTTGCGGGCCGCCTCGAAGAAAGCGTCGAGCGGCAGGCCGAGCACCTCGGCATAGACGAGGCCCTCGGCGAGCGCGGCGCGGTTGAGGCCGAGGATCAGGTTGGTGGCGAGCTTGGCCTTGGCCCCGTTGCCGACCGGGCCGAGGAAGTAGTGCTTGCCGCTCACCGCCTCGACGACGTCGCGCGCGGCGCCGAGCACGGCCTCGTCGCCGCCGACCAGGCACACGGCCTCGCCGCGCGCCACCTGGTCGCTGGCCCCGGACAGCGGCGTCTCCAGGAAGTCGAGCCCGCGCGGCGCCAGCCGGCCGGCGAGCGCCACCATGCGGTCGGGGTCGCAGGTCGCGAAGTTGAGCACGACGGAGGTCTTCCGCCCCTCGGCCGCGAGGAGGCCGTCGGCGCCCTCGATCACGCTCTCGACCTGGTCGCTGTTGAACACGGCGATCAGCACGCGCTCGCAGCGCCGCGCGATCTCCGCGACGGTGTCGACGGCGGTGCCGCCGAGCCCGGCGAGGCGCGCGCGCGCGTCGGGCGCGATGTCGGTGCCGACCACCGGGAATCCGGCGGCGAGCAGGCGCTTCGCCAGCGCCGTGCCGATGAGACCGAGGCCGATCAGGCCGAGCGGCGAACGCGTGTCCTGCATGATGTCGATCCTGGCGCGAAATGGAATCGGGAGGCGGTGACGGAAGGCGGAACGGGCGGGCCGTCAGGCGGGCATCGGCGACGGCCGCGAGGTCGGTCTTCTCCATAGCGTGACGCGGCCGCGTTGTCAGCGCGGGTCGCGACGCCAAGCGCCGCCCTCGTTATCCGAAAGCGCCACGATATGCCGCCGTCGTCTCAGCCGTGGCTGCGCTCGCCGCTGCCGCGCGGCGAGAAGTCGATCTGGTCGGCCGGTTGCGGCCTGCTGAACAGGAATCCCTGCGCCTGGCTGCAGCCGGCCGCCTGCACCAGCCGGAACTGCTCCCAGGTCTCGACGCCTTCGGCCGTCGTCGCCATGTCGAGCGCGTGCGCCAGGCTCGTCACGGCGCTCACGATGGTGGCGCAGTCGGCACGCTGGGTCATCTCGCCGACGAAGCCGCGGTCGATCTTGATCTTGGAGAACGGGAAGAGACGCAGATAGCTCAGCGACGAGTAGCCGACCCCGAAGTCGTCCAGCACGATGTTGATGCCGAGGTCCGACAGCTCGTGCAGCATGGCGATGATCGAGGCGTGCTTCTGCAGCAGCACCGACTCGGTGATCTCGAGCTCGAGCCGCTGGGGCGGCAGGCCGGCGGTCGTCAGGATGCCGCGCACCGTGGGAACCAGGCCGGGATCGCGGAACTGCACGGGCGAGAGATTGACGGCGACCCGGATGTGCGGCGGCCAGGACATCGCGTCCGTGCAGGCGCGCCGCAGAATCCATTCGCCCAGCGCGACGATCATGCCGGTGTCCTCGGCGATCGGGATGAAGCGATCGGGCGGCAGCTCGCCGAACACCGGGTGACGCCATCGCACCAGCGCCTCGACCCCGCTCGGCTTCCGGGTCGCGACGTCGACGATGACCTGGTAGTGGACGTCGAGCTCGTCGCGCGCCAGCGCGTTGCGCAGGTCGATCTCGAGCACGTGCTGCATGCGGGCCTGCGCGTCCATCTCGATCTCGAAGAAGCGGCAGCAGTGCCGGCCCGCCGCCTTGGCCCGGTAGAGCGCGAGGTCGGCGTTCTTGAGCAGCGTCGAGGTGTCGTCGCCGTCCTCGGGGGCGAGCGCGATGCCGA
Source organism: Rhodoplanes tepidamans (assembly GCF_030813915.1). Taxonomy (GTDB): domain Bacteria; phylum Pseudomonadota; class Alphaproteobacteria; order Rhizobiales; family Xanthobacteraceae; genus Rhodoplanes; species Rhodoplanes tepidamans. Next base: position 37,949 of record NZ_JAUSUJ010000024.1, on the reverse strand, counting down.
CGCTGATGCCGATGCCGACCCGGCTGCCGTCGACGTCGTAGGGCGCACCGATCACGTCGAGCAGCATCTCGGCGAGCCGCGCCGCCTCCTTGCGCCGGTTCTCGCCGCCCGGCATCAGGATGGCGAACTCGTCGCCGCCGAGCCGGCCGACCGTGCAGTCCTCCGGCACGTGCTTGCGCAGGCGCTCCGCTACCGCCTTGAGGAGCGCGTCGCCGACCGGGTGGCCGAGCGAGTCGTTGACCGCCTTGAACAGGTCGAGATCGAAGATGAACAGGGCGAAGCCTTCGCCGACGTCGCGCAGCCGCCCGAAGGCCTCGTCCATCCGCTCGCTGAACAGCAGCCGGTTGGCGAGATCTGTGAGCGCGTCGTGCCGCGCCATGTGGGCGATCCGCCAGGCGGCGCGCTGGCGCTCGGTCACGTCCTCGTGGGTGGCGACCCAGCCGCCGTCCGGGGTCGGCTGGTTGAGCACGGCCACGATGCGGCCGTCGGGCAGCTCGGTCTGGAGATAGATGCGGCTGCCGTCGGCCAGCCGCTCGCGCAGCCGGGCCCGGTACTCGCGCGTGTCGCCCATGAAGCTGCCGGACGAGACGCGCAGCGCCAGCAGCTCCTCGAGCGTGATGCCGGCCGGCGCGTCGTGCGGTGTCAGCCCGTACATCCGGAGATACCGCTCGTTGCAGATCACCAGCCGCTCGTCGCGATCGAACATGCACAGGCCCTGCGACATGTTGTTGAGCGCGGTGTCGAGCCGGGCGTTGACCTGCTTGAGCTCCTGGGATGTCGCGGCGAGCGAGGCCTCGGACCGGGTCAGGCTGCGGAACTGGACGATCAGGGCGCGCAGCAGCATCACGGCCGCCGCGACGGCGAGCAGGGTCGCGACCGTGATCAGCAGCGAGCGCCGCCGCCACGCCTCGAGCACGAGGTTCTCCGATATGGCGACGTCGACGACCAGCGGATAGCGCTGCAGCGGCGACACCGAGATCCAGCGGCGTTCCGGGTCGAAGTAGCCGGTGCCGCGATACGAGCCGCCGCCTTCCGCCACCACGCTGTACCACGGCGAGTGCGGCGGCAGCCTCTCGCCGGCCCGTCGCTTCGGATCCGGAAAGCGGACCAGGATGGTTCCGTCGGTGCGCGCCAGCAGGAAGGTGCGCCCGGCGAGGGTGGCGACCGCACGCCAGACCCGCTCGAAATAGGAGATCTCGAACCCGGCCGCCACCACCCCGACCAGCTCGCCACGCGCGTCGACGATGCCCTTGCTGAAGAACAGCGTCGGCTCGCCGGTGACGCGGCTCTCGGTCGGCGTGCTGATGAACAGGTCGGACGCCGGGGCGGTGTGGAAGTGCTGCACGTACTGCCGGTCGGCGAAGCTCATGGCGAGCGGCGGCCAGGCACGGGTCGAGTTGAGGAGGACACCGTTCCGATCGGTGACGACGATCACGGCGCGCGCCGGCAGCCGCCGCAGGCGGTCGTTGAGCGTCTGAAACACGGCCTCGGTGCCGAAGTGGCGGCGGAGCGCCTCATCGTCCTCGATGCGGACGGCGGCACCGCGCTCGCGGATCTCGTCGAGGATGTCGACCAGCGGCTCGACGGCCGCCGAGATCTGGTCGCCGATCAGGTGCGCGATGTTCTCGGAGTCGCGTGCGGCGACACGGATCGCGTCCGACCGCAGGCCCCACACGGTCAATCCGATCGCCAGCAGTCCGAGCCCGATCAGGGCTCCGGCCACCGCGATCAACCCATGGAAGGGCAGGACGAGCCGACGTGCCTTCATGAGTTCCCCACGTCCACGCGTGCCATTGTGGACGCGGTGGGTGGAGGAATCGATTCAACTCCCGGTATTTTCTCGCCGTTCTTTACCGAAGGGTTAATCAGGCGGATCGGCCGGAGGGAGGCGATGTCTAGCTCCTTTTCCGAGTGGCGCGGCGATGCGGCGGCGCATGCCCGAGCTTTTCTCACCTGACGGGGAAATCCCACGCGCGCTGCGGTGGCGTCGGTCCGGTGAAGTCGAAATGCCACCATTCGAGCCGGTAGTTGCGGAATGCCTCCGCGGCGAGCGCCCGCACCAGCCGGTCGCGATTGGCGCGCGCCGCCGGTGACACGGTCGCGGCGGTCGCGCTCGCCGGCGCGGAACAGTCGAACGCCGTGCCCATGTCGAGGCTCGACTCGCGCGCCCGCCCGGCGAACGGGCCGTCGCAGCGGCCGGCATCGGTCGGGGTCGGAAGATCCGGCTCGCCGGCCCGCACCAGCCCGACATCGACGGCCGTGCCGACCGAGTGGCGCGAGCGCTTGGCGATGTAGCCGAGCGCGAACTGCTGCGACTTGGGGATCTCGGGCGAGAAGACGCGCGCCATGCGGTCGGGCTCCGGGCTCTGCGCCCAGTCGACGAAGGAGCGCACCGCCCGCTCGGGCCGGTAGCAGTCGTAGACCTTGAGCGAATAGCCGTCGGCGAGGAGACGCGCCTGCGCCCGCGCCAGCGCGTCGGCGACCGGGCGCAGCAGGATGCACTCGGCGGCGAGGTAGCCCGGCACGCGGCGGCCGGTGAAATTGAACGGCCCGGCGTACCGGATGTCCTGGCGGATCGAGGGATCGCGCTCGCGCAGCCGGACGAAGCCGTCGGGCAGACCGGCCGCCTGCCCCGATGCCGGCCCGGCCATGGTCGTGGCGGAGACCAGCGCGAGCGCCACGATCGCGGCGGCCGACGGTTGCCGCCCGCGCATCTCAGGCTCCGGCCGGCAGCGCGACGACATCGTAGGCATGGGCGATGCGCCGCTCGCGCCGCGGATCGAACAGCTCGAAGCTGAACCGCGAGGACGGCCGGATGCCGCCGATCGCCGCGAAGGTGCCGCAGTAGAGCGCGGTGCCGTCGGGCAGATCCTCGCGGTCGGCGAAGGCCCGCATCAGGTCGGCCGGCGGCAGGATCGCCGCGACCGTGCCCTCCTGATAGAGCCGCGTCTCGCCGTGCTCGGCGATCCAGGACCGCAGCACCAGGGTGTCCCAGTGGTCGGCGACGTCGTCGAAGGCCCAGAGATCGGGCGCGATCGGCTTGTCGCACATCTGCTTGGCCACATGCGGCTCGGTCCGCTCGATGCGACGGTCGGTATGGTCGGAGCCGACCCCGACCCACAGGCCGCGACCGTCGCGCACCAGCACCACCTCGACCTCGCCGCTCGATTCGCCACCCACCACCTCGATGACGTCCGCCGTCGTCAGGCGGTGGGTGGAGACCCGCCGGAACTGCGGCGTCCGGCTCGGACGCTGAATTCCGACCGCCTCCATCTCGGCGACCCTGAGGTCGCGCCCGCTGGGGTCACGGCTGGTCCACACCGCGATGACGACGGCGCGCAGCGTGATCGGTCGGCTTTCGATGGCACTGCCGTTGAGGGTCCGGAAGGTGAGGGTTTCGGCGGGCATGTGGTCCTGTCCTGGCTCCCGCCCGGGCGCCGCCCGGACGGTGCACGCGGGCCGGCACGCCACCGCGGTCTGCCGAAGGTCGCCCGCGGTCGCGGGCCCGGTCCCACCGCGACCATAACGACTCATCGCGCCCCGGGACAACTCCGGTACGTTCCGGGTCGGTCTCGGCGAAGCAATCGGCAACACGGTCGTGCTTGGCGGCACGCGATTCATTCGACTACGGTCGCGGCGCGCCGTCCCGGCGATTCGGTCCCGACATGCCGCTCCGTCTCGTCTTCATGGGCACGCCGGACTTTGCCGTGCCCACCTTCCTCGAAATCGTCGGCTGCGGCCACGAGGTCGTCGCCGTCTACACGCGCGCGCCGAAGCCGGCCGGGCGCGGCATGGCCCTGCAACCGAGCCCGATCGAGCGCGAAGCGCGCCGCTTCGGGCTGCCGGTGCTGACCCCGAAGACGCTGCGCGGCGAGGAGGCCCAGGCGGCCTTCCGGGCCCACGGCGCCGACGCCGCCGTGGTCGTCGCCTACGGCCTGATCCTGCCCCGGCCGGTGCTCGACGCGCCGCGGCTCGGCTGCTTCAACCTGCACGCCTCGGCGCTGCCGCGCTGGCGGGGCGCCGCCCCGATCAATCGCGCCGTGATGGCCGGCGACGCCGAGACCGCCGTGATGGTGATGCGCATGGAGGAGGGCCTCGACACCGGCCCGGTCGCCATGGCCGAGCGGCTCGCCATCGCCCCCGACATGACGGCCGGCGACCTGCACGACGCCCTCGCCCGGCTCGGAGCCGACCTGATGGTCCGGGCACTCGCCGCGCTCGAGCGCGACGCCCTCGCCGTCACCCCGCAGGACGAGGCCGGCGTCACCTACGCGGCCAAGATCGAGAAGGCGGAGACCCGGATCGACTGGACGAAGCCGTCGAAGGCCGTGCACGACCACGCCCGCGGCCTGTCCCCGTTCCCGGGCGCCTGGTTCGAATTGCCGGAGGCGAAGGGGCCGGCCCGTATCAAGGTGCTGCGCACGACCCGCGCGGACGGGTCGGGCCCGCCCGGCACCGTGCTGGACCATCGGCTCACCGTCGCGTGCGGCGATGGCGCCGTGCGCATTCTGCAGCTGCAGCGGGCCGGCCGTCAGCCGATGACGGCGGACGAGTTTCTGCGCGGCACCGCGGTCGAGCCCGGCACTGTTCTGGCGTGAAGGATACGAGAATGCCGCGTTACAAGCTGACCATCGAATACGACGGCGCGCCGTTCGTCGGCTGGCAGGTCCAGCAGAACGGCGCCTCGGTGCAGGGCGTGCTGGAGGAGGCGATCGCCGCCTTCGTCGGCGAGCCGGTGACCGTGAAGGGCGCCGGGCGCACCGACGCCGGCGTGCACGCGCTCGGCCAGGTCGCCCATGTGGACCTGCCCCGGGCCTTCGACACCGACACGGTGCGGGACGCGGCGAACGCGCATCTGCGCCCGCATCCGGTCGCGGTGCTCGCCGCCGAGGAGGCCGCGGACGACTTCGACGCGCGCTTCTCGGCGGTGCGGCGGCACTACATGTACCGCATCGTCAACCGCCGCGCGCCGCTCGCCCTCGACGAGGGCCGCGCCTTCCGGGTGCCGAAGGCGCTCGACGTCCCGGCCATGCACGCGGCGGCGCAGCGCCTCATCGGCAAGCACGACTTCACCACCTTCCGGGCGACCGAATGCCAGGCCCAGTCGCCCGAGAAGACGCTCGACCGGCTCGACGTCGACCGCTCCGGCGACGACGTTCTCGTCACGGCGGTGGCGCGCTCCTTCCTGCACCACCAGGTGCGCTCGATGGTCGGCTCGCTGGTGATGGTCGGCGACGGACACTGGAGCGGCGACGATCTCTTCGCCGCGCTCCAGGCCCGCGACCGCGCCGCCTGCGGCCCGGTCGCCCCGCCCGACGGCCTCTATCTGGTCGCCGTGGAATATTGAGCGTTGGTCCTTCGGGGGCGCCGCCATCGGGTCCGGTCTTCGGCCGGCCTCAGTCCGGCGCTGCGGCGCGCGCGATCCTGCGCCCGACGGCCATGCCGGCCAGCGCGACGACGATCAGGATCGCGGCGACCAGGAACGTGATCCGGAAGCCGACCGCGACCGCGTCGGGCGGCGCGGTCGTGACGTCGGCCGCACCGGTCGACAGCGCGAACACGGTGCCCATCACGGACGCCCCGGTGACGAGCCCGAGATTGCGCGACAGGTTGAGCAGCCCGGAGACGAGGCCGCGCCGGTCCGCCGCCACGCCGGTCATCACGGCGGTGTTGTTGGCCGCCTGGAACAACGCGTAGCCGGCGGTCGCGAGCGCGATGGCGGCGGCGTAGGCGGACGCCCCGAACCGCACCGGCAGCACGGACAGGACCGCGCAGCCCACCGCGACGGCGCCGAGGCCGGCGACGATCATCGGCCAGGGGCCGTACCGGTCGACCGCGCGCCCCGCCGGCAGGCCGGTCAGGGCCGCGACGAGCGGACCGACCGACAGCACCAGACCGACGAGCGCCGCGTCGAGGCCGAGCGATCGCGCCAGGTGGAAGGGTCCGACCACGAGCGTCGCCATCATCACGGTGGAGACCGCCGCATTGGTGGCGAGCCCTGCGCTCAGCACCGGATCGCGGAACAGCGTCGGCCGGATCAGCGGCGCGGCCGCGCTGGTCTCGGTGCGCACGAACAGCACGGTGCCGGAGCCGGCGGCTGCCAGCAGGGCCGCGTTCAGGAGGCCGAAGCCACCACGCCCCATCGTCATGGCGAGCGCGTAGGCGGCGAGCGAGGCGGCGAGCAGCAGCGTGCCGACGACGTCGAAACGGGAGCGCTCGGCCGCCGGCCGCGGGCGATCGGCGGGAAGATGGCGATACGCGAGGAGCACGGCGACGATCCCCAGCGGCACGCCGACCCAGAAGATCGACCGCCAGCCGAGCGCTCCGATCAGCATGCCGCCGAGCGACGGGCCGAACGCCGTGCCGACCGCAGACATGGTGCCGAGCAGGCCCATGGCGCTGCCGGTCCGGTCCTTGGGGACCGTCTCGCCGACGAACGCGATGGTCAGCGCCATCATGACGGCGGCGCCGAGGCCCTGCACGGCCCGGGCGACGATCAGCAGGCCGAGCGACGGCGCGGCGCCGCACAACAGCGAGCCGATCGTGAACACGACGAGCCCGGCGATCAGCAGCCGGCGCCGGCCGATCATGTCGCCGAGCCGCCCGGCGCCGACGATCAGCGTCGTGACGGCGAGCAGATAGGCGAGCACGACCCACTGGACCTCCTGGAACGAGGCCGCGAACACGCCGGCGAGGGTCGGCAGGGCGACGTTCGCGACACTGATGCCGAGGGTGGACAGCAGCATGGACAGCGACAGGGCGACGAGCGCCCAGCGGCGCGACGGGCTCCGGTCCGTCCGTCCGGCGGCGGAGCCTTCTCCTTCCACGACGATGTCCACGACGATCGGCTTCACCTTCGGCTCCGTGGGCTGGCGGCCGGGCGGCCGCGATCACCGCAACGTAGGTCGAGAGCGGACATGGCGAAATGCGCACGTTCTGCACTCCATTCGTGCACGGGACGCCACATCCGGCGCGAGCCGTGCTAGGCTCTCCGCATGGCCCGACCCGATCTCAACCTGCTGGTCACCCTCGACGTGCTGCTGGCCGAAGGCAGCGTCGCCCGCGCGGCGAGGCGGCTGCGGCTCAGCCCGTCGGCGATGAGCCGCGCGCTGGCGCGGCTGCGCGAGACGACCGGCGATCCGCTGCTGGTACGGTCCGGACGCGGGCTCGTGCCCACCCCGCGCGCGGTCGCGCTGCGGGAGCGGATCGGCCCGCTGGTGCAGGAGGCCGAGGCGGTGCTGCGCCCGGCCGAGGCGCTCGACCTCGGCACGGTGGCGCGCACCTTCACGCTGCGGACAAGCGAAGGCTTCGTCGACAATTTCGGACCCGACCTGGTCGCCCGGGTCGGCGCGGAGGCCCCGCGCATGCGGCTGCGGTTCCTGCCGAAGGCGGACAAGGACAGCGGGCTGCTGCGCGACGGGACCGTCGACCTGGAAACCGGCGTCGTCGGGAGCACGACGGGACCGGAGCTGCGGGCCCAGATGCTGTTCCGCGATCGCTTCATCGGCGTGGTGCGAAACGGCCACCCGCTGTGCCGCGGCACGATCACGCCGGAGCGCTACGCCGCCGGCCGGCACATCCTGTTCTCGCGACAGGGGCTCGGGAAGGGACCGATCGACGAGGCGCTGGAGCCGCTGGGGCTGACGCTCGACGTGGCCACGATCGTCGGCGGCTTCGCGACGGCGCTCGCCCTCGCCCGGGCGTCCGACCTGATCGCCAGCGTGCCCGAACGGCACACCGGGACCCTGCGCGACGGGATGCACAGCTTCGCGCTGCCGGTCGCGGTGCCGGAGTTCTCGATCTCGATGCTGTGGCACCCGCGCATGGACGCCGATCCGGCGCACCGGTTCCTGCGCGCCTGCGTCCGCGACGTCTGCGCCGAGCGGCGCACCGCCCCGAGGCTCACCCGAAATAGCGCGAAAAGATCTCGCGATAGATCGCGGTGAGGGCCACGAGATCGGCGACCGGCACGCGCTCGTCGAGACCGTGCATCGAGGCGTTGACGAGGCCGAACTCGATCACCGGACCGTAATTCTTGATGAAGCGTGCATCCGACGTGCCGCCCGAGGTGGAGAGCGTCGGCGCCCGCCCCGTCACGGAGGCGACGGCGTCGCTCACCAGGCCGACGAACGGGCCCGGCGCGGTGAGGAAGGCATCGGCGTTCGACGGCTCCCAGTCGATGCGCCAGCGGGCGCCCTGCGCGGCCGCGGCGGCGCGCGCGTCCACCAAGGCCCGCAGCGTCTGCTGCGTATGGCGATCGTTGAAGCGGATGTTGAAGCGCGCCCGCGCCTCGGCCGGGATGACGTTGACGGTCTTGTTGCCGACGTCGATCGAGGTGAACTCAAGATTCGACGGGTCGAAGTGGTCGGTGCCGGCGTCGAGCGGCTCGGCGAGCAGCGCCGCGACCATCCGCACGACGTGGCGCACCGGATTGTCGGCGAGGTGCGGATAGGCGACGTGGCCGGGCGTCCCGGTGACGACCAGGGTGCCGTTCTGCGACCCGCGCCGCCCGATCTTGATCATCTCGCCGAGCGCGCCAGGGTTGGTGGGCTCGCCCAGGAGGCAGTGATCGAACGTCTGGCCCCGGTCCGCCGCCCATCTCAGGAGCTTCACGGTGCCGTTGACGGCGACGCCCTCCTCGTCGCCGGTGAGCAGGAACGAGAGCGAGCCCTTCGGCGTGCCGCCGTTCGCCTCGATATGGTCGAGCGCCGCCGCGAGTGCGCAGGCGACGGCCCCCTTCATGTCGACGGCGCCGCGGCCGTAGAGCACGCCGTCCGCCACCTCGCCGCCGAACGGCGGATGTGTCCATTTCGACTCGTCGCCGGGCGGCACCACGTCGGTGTGGCCGGCGAAGACGAGATGCGGCCCCGCGGTGCCGATGCGGGCGTAGAGGTTCTCGACGTCGGGGTAGCCCGGCTCGGAGAACACCGGGCGCTCGACCGCGAAGCCGGCGCGCGACAGGATCTCGGCCACACAGGCGAGCGCACCGCCCTCGGCGGGCGTCACCGAGGGGCAGCGCAGGAGATCGCGGGCGATGGCGACGACGTCGGCCGGCATGGATGTCACTCGCGTCCGTCGATGCCGCGCAGCCGCGGACGCTCCGGATCCGGACCGTAGCGGTTGGGCCCCCGGGTGCCGGGCCGGAAACCGAGGTCGACGATCAGGGCGAGCGCGAAGACCAGCCACGGCACGGTGAGCATCAGGAGCAGCGCGCTCGGCTCCTCGGTGGTGCCGGCGGCGCCGATCACGAACAGGAAGTCGATGACGACGCTGACGGCGAAGAACACGCCCGGCACCGCGGTTGGCATGCCGCGGTCGTGGCCGCGCTTCGCCATGATGGCGAACTCGGGATAGCTGAAGGCGAGACTGACGATCGAGGTGAGCCGCTCGCCCTCGATGGCGCCGGCGATCGAATGGCAGACGAGCTCGGCCGCCGTCACCGCCACGAAGGCGATCCAGAAGGTCTTTCGGCCGATGCGGCCGTCGAACCCGAACAGGACGTCATGCCAGGTCATGTCGTCCCCAGGTCATGCCGCCCTCCGGGTCCGCGCGACGACGGCCTCATCAATCGCGCAGGAGCTCGTTGATCGAAGTCTTGGAGCGGGTCTTCTCGTCGACCCGCTTGACGATGACGGCGCAGTACAGGCCCGGGCCCGGCGTGCCGTCCGGCAGCGGCTTGCCCGGCATGGTGCCCGACACCACCACCGAATAGGCCGGCACCTCGCCCATGAACACCTCGCCGGTGGCGCGGTCGACGATCTTGGTCGAGGCGCCGAGATAGACGCCCATCGACAGCACCGAGCCGGTGCGCACGACGACGCCCTCGGCCACCTCGGCGCGCGCGCCGATGAAGCAGTTGTCCTCGATGATCACCGGGCCGGCCTGCAGCGGCTCCAGCACGCCGCCGATGCCGGCGCCGCCGGAGATGTGGCAGTTCTTCCCGATCTGGGCGCAGGAGCCGACCGTCGCCCAAGTGTCGACCATGGTGCCGGTGTCGACATAAGCGCCGAGATTGACGAAGGACGGCATCAGCACGACGTTCGGAGCGATGTAGGCGGACCGGCGGACGATCGCGCCCGGCACGGCCCGGAAGCCGGCGTCGCGGAACTGTGCCTCGCCCCAGCCGTCGAACTTGGACGGCACCTTGTCCCACCAGCCGGCCGTGCCGGGGCCGCCCGGGATGACCGCCATGTCGGCGAGCCTGAACGACAGCAGGACGGCCTTCTTCAGCCACTGGTTGACCCGCCAGGCGCCGTCCGACTGGCGCTCGGCGACCCGCTCCTCGCCGCGATCGAGCAGGGCGAGCGCGTGCTCGACCGCATCGCGCACCGGACCCTCGGTGTCCGGACCGACCTCGTTGCGGCGCTCGAACGCCTCGTCGATGGTCCTGGCGAGCTCGGTGTGCGACATGCGGCAATCCTCGAAAAACCCAATGGCGGCAGGCCCAATGGCGGCCGCGTTGTCGGGGCAGGCCGGCCGTCTGTCAAGGGTGCCGGGTCAGCGCGGCCCGCCGGCCGGCCGGTCGAGCGGCAGCCGGTCGGGCAGGCGCTGCAGGAAGCCGGTCAGGTCGTCGGTGACGTGGTCGACATGGTCGGCGTCGTGGCCTTCCAGCTCCCAGTACTCGCGGAACACCTCGCGGGTCTTTTCCGGCACCACCAGCACCGTCACCATGCCGAGCCCGTGCGGCACCGCGAGGTTGCGCGCGAGGTCCTCGAACAGCGCCGCCCGGGTCGGGTCGACGCCGTGGCGCGCCAGGAACTTGTCGTAGACCTCGGGGAACGGCTTGGGCGACAGCTCGCCCGCGACGATGTCGAACACGTCCTCGAAGCAGTGGTCGATCCCGAGCTTGGCCAGCACGGCGTCGGCATGCGTGCGGGTGCCGTTGGTGAGGATCAGCTTGCGGCCCGGCAGCCGCTCGATGGCGGCGCCGAGGGCCGGGTTCGGCTCCAGCGGCGAGTGGTCGATGCGGTGGACGTAGTCGAGGAAGTCGTCCGGCTTCATGCCGTGCTCGATCATCAGCCCGCGCATGCTGGTGCCGAAGCGCCTGTAGTAGTCCTTCTGCACCCGGAACGCCTCGTCGTGGGTGATGGCGAGGAAGTTCGCGATGTAGTCGCGGATCCGCACGTCGACCTGCTGCCACAGGTTGAGGTGGTGCGGATAGAGCGTGTTGTCGAGGTCGAACACCCAGGTCTCGACATGGTCGAAGCCGCGGGCCGGCGACGGGGCGGAGGACATCTCGGGGGCCATGGAGGACATGGCCCGCTTTTATCCCGATCGGGGAGGAGCGTCACTCCTTGAAACGCACCGTCGTCGCCGGCTGGCCCGCCAGGTCGACGGTGGCGAAGCCGGTCGCGTCGAGGCCGGCGCCGGCACAGTCCTTGTGGTCGGACAGCTCGAAGCGCGCCTCGCGAGTGCACAGGGTGGTGCCACCGCCCCAGGACAGCCGGCCGCTGCCGCGCCGCACCGGCTGGCCGCCGGCGTCCACGGCCTCGCCGAAGCTGTACAGCCGCTTCGGCTTGCCGGCGACGTCCGGCCGCACGCACTTGCCGGGCTCGATCCGGTACCAGCCGCGAGCGACGATGCCGCCCTTCTCGTCGGTCCCCACCGCCGCCATCACGGCCCAGCGGGTGTCGTTGCACCAGGAGAAGCCCGCGGCGGCCGGCGACTGCGCCGTCTCGACCAGCAGGTCGAACAGGTTCGGGGCGGATTTCGCCTCGGGGCCGAGGCCGCGGTCCTTGAGGAACTGGGCGATCGCGGCGTCCGTCTTCGGCCCGGCGACGCCGTCGACCGGGTTGGCGTCGTAGCCGGCCAGCACCAGGAGGCGCTGGATGCCGGCGAGCCGGGCCTGCTCGTCGGAGTACTCGGCCTCCTCGGCGAGCGCGGCGACCAGGCCCTCCGGCGCCTCGGCGGGCTTCACGGCGGTGAAGCGGGCGAAGCGCTGCGGCGGCCGGCAGGCCCGCGCCGCCGCGATGACGAAGTCGCCGTCGGCGATGCACAGGTCGGCGTGGCCGCTCTGCGGCTCCGGCGACGGCCCGTATACCGGGAGGGCTCGGGCGTGCAGGAAGATCTGGTCGGCCTCGACGGTGCCCTGCAGCACGGTGCGGCACTGGCCGGGATCCAGCCGGATCCAGCCGCGCGTCGCGGTGGCCCCCTTCTCCTCCAGCCCGAGCGCCGCCTCGACCACGAAGCTCAGCCGGTTGCAGATGGCGAGATCGGCCCGCGCCGGGGCGGCGGCGGCCATGGAGAGCGCCAGCGCGACAGCGCCGGCGAGCCTCGCCCCCCTGCCCCGCATCGCACCCTCCGTCCCGGTGATTCGCTGCCCGACACAGGCATGAATCGCCGGCGGCGTGACGGCAAGAGGCGCCTCAGTGCACCGTCGCCACCGCCCACGGCCGCTCGGGCGCCGCCGCCGCGTCGAGCTCGGCGATGCGGCGGTCGATGGCGGCGACGGCGTGGCGCGAGAACGGCCCGAGGTGCAGGTAGAAGGCCATCAGCAGCACGATGTAGCGCAGCGCCCCGGGGTTCGACTTGGCGACCTCGACGAACACTTTCCAGAACGGCTCGCGCGCCTCCGGCAGCGCCCGGATGATCTGGTGCACGGTCTCGATGCCGCCGAGACGCCTGCGCGGATCGCCCTCGGGCAGCTCGCGCGGACGGCCGGACCGATCCATCATCGCGGCGAGGCGCGACAGCCGGCCCGCATAGGCGACCGGATCGAAGACGTTCTGCAGGATGGTGCGGTAGTCGACCAGGATGTCGCGCAGCGGCCGCTTGGTGTCGAAGTTGCAGCCGAGCGTGCACTGGTCGCCGCCGCTCTCGACATGCATCAGGTCGTGGCCCGGATGCAGCCGGCCCTCCTTCTCCAGGCGCCGCGTGAGCTGGGTGCCGGGCAGCGCGTACAGGAGCCCGACCATGCAGACGGGGATCGCGGTCTCCTCGATGAACTCCGTCATCGGCGTGGCGATCGACACCCTCTCGGTGTCGAAGCCGACGATGAAGCCGGCCGTCACGAACATGCCGTAGCTGTAGATCTTGTGGATGCACTCGGCGATGTTGCGCTTGGTGTTCTGCTTCTTGCGCATCTGCACCAGCGTCTCGGGATCCGGACTCTCGATGCCGACGAAGACGGCGAAGAAGTTCGCGTCCTTCATGGCCTGCATCATCTCGTCGTCGTCGGCGAGATTGATCGACGCCTCGGTCGAGAACTCGAACGGGAAGCCGCGCTCCTGCTGCCAGGCGGTGAGGCGCGGCATCAGCGTGCGGATGTTCTTCTTGTTGCCGATGAAGTTGTCGTCGACGAAGTCGACATGGCCGCGCCAGCCGGCGTCGTGGAGCGCCTGCAACTCGGCCAGGATCTGGTCGTTGGTCTTGGTGCGCGGCACCCGGCCGTACAGCTCGATGATGTCGCAGAACTCGCAGGTGAACGGACAGCCGCGCGCGTACTGGACGCCGATGTAGAGATAGTGGTCGAGCTTGAGCAGATCCCAGCGCGGCAGCGGTGTCTTGGTGATGTCCGCCTGGTACTTCTCGGCCGTGAACACGCCCGTGCGGTCGCCGCGCTCCCACGCCGCGATGAAGTCGTCGATGACCAGCTCGGCCTCGCCGATCACCTGGAAGTCGGCCTTGGCGTAGAGATGCGGACTCGACGACACGTCCGGGCCACCGACGCAGACCGGCTTGCCGGCCCGCCGGGCGACGTCGATCATGTGGAGGAAGTCCGGCTGCTGGTTGAGCATGCCGCCGATCATCACGAGGTCGGCCCAGGCGATGTCGCCGTCCGCGAGCGTCTCGGTGTTGCGATTGACGAGACGCACCTCCCAGTGGGACGGCAGCATGGCCGCGACCGTGATCAGGCCGAGTGGCGCCGCCGGATACCGGGCACCGACCAGCTCGCAGGCGGCCTTGTAGTTCCAGAACGAGTTCGCGATGAACTCGGGATAGATCATCAAGACGCGGGTGGAGCGCGCAGTCACGTCGGGGACTCTCCGTGGCGGGCAGCCGCAACATCCGGAAACGTTGCCGCACCTTGCACGGATCGGTCCGCACACTCAAGCGCCGATGGCCGCGGCCGCGGCGTACCGGTGCGTCGCAACCGTTTCCGGCCGCCCCCCCGCGCTGCGGAGGCGCCCTCACCCGATCGGGCTCACCCGCATGGGCGAGGTCATAGTCATCGCGACACCACCCGGCAGGTCATTTCGCCGTGATGTCGTGCTCGCGAGCGACCGGTCCCCACAGCGCCATCTGCGCCTGGACGAAGGCGCGGAGCTTCTCCGGGCCCGCCCGCACCAGGGTGACGCCCTGGCCCTCGGTGATCTGCTTCGCCAGCGCCGCATCCTGCAGGCCGGCGTCGACGGCGGCGCGGAACCGCTCGATCGCCGCGCCGGGCGTCCCGGCCGGCGCGAAGAATCCCCACCAGGCGTCGGCCGCGATCTTCGCGAAGCCGCTCTCGCGGGCGGTCGGCACCTCGGGCAGCGTCGGCGCCCGCGTCTCGCCGAGCTGGGCGAGGGCGCGGACCGCCTTCGCATCGATCTGCGGCGTGGCGACCGCGATGCTGCCGACGAACAGCTCGACATGGCCGGCGAGCGTGTCGTTGAGGGCCGGCGCGGCGCCGCGATACGGCACGTGGACGATCTGGACGCCGGCCTCCTTGCCGAGCAGCGTCATGGCGAGATGGCCGAGACTGCCGGCTCCGGGCGTTCCGTAGGTGATCTTGCCGGGCCGCTCGCGGGCGGCGGCGATGACGTCGGCGAGCGAGCGGTAGGGCTTGTCGGCCTTGGTGCACACCACGTAGGGCGCCTTGCCGAGCAGATAGACGGGCTCGAGATCGGTCTCGGTGTCGAACGGCAGCTTGCCGAGCACGAACGGGTTGAGCACCAGATTGTCGAAGCTGAACAGCCAGGTGCTGCCGTCGGGCGTCGCCTTGGCGACGTGGTCGGTGCCGATGCTGCCCGAGGCGCCGGTGCGGTTCTCGATGATCACCGTGGTGCCGAGGCGCTGCTGCAGGCCGGGCTGGACCAGGCGGGCGATCGCGTCGACCGAGCCGCCGGGCGGATAGGGCACCACGATCCTGATGGTGGCCGGTCCGGTCTGGGCCTTCGCGGCGAAGGGCGCCAGCGCGGCGCCGGCCAGAACGGCGCGTCGATTCAGTCGAAGCATGGTCTCCTCCTGTGATCGTGGCGGCCGCGCCCGCGCGGATGGACGCGATCAGGCCGGGGGGCCGTCGCCGATGCCGAGCACGCGCAGGCGGTCGTTCAGACGGCCGTAGACGCGCCGGGCGTTGCCCTCGAAGATCTTGTGCCGGTCGGCCGCGCTCAGGGTGGCGAGACCGTCGATGTAGCGCCTGGTGTCGTCGTAATGGTGCCCGGTCCGCGGATCGATGCCGCGCACGGCGCCGATCATCTCCGAGGCGAACAGGATGTTGTCGGCCGGCACCACCCGGGTGAGCAGCTCGATTCCGAGCGCGTGATAGACGCAGGTGTCGAAGAAGACGTTGTTCAGCAGGAGGTCTTCCAGCGGTCCGCGCCCCATGTCCTGGGCGAGGCCGCGATAGCGGCCCCAGTGGTACGGCACCGCGCCGCCGCCGTGCGGGATGACGAACTTCAGCGTCGGGAAGTCCCGGAACAGGTCGCCCTCCAGGACCTGCATGAACGCCGTGGTGTCGCCGTTGATGTAGTGCGAGCCGGTGGTGTGGAAGCAGGCGTTGCACGACGCGCTGACATGGATCATGCCCGGCACGTCGAGCGCCGCCATGGCCTCCCACAGCGGGTACCACCAGCGGTCGGTCAGCGGCGGGGTCGTCCAGAAGCCGCCGGTCGGGTCGGGATTGATGTTGCAGCCGACGAAGCCGAGCCGCTCGACGCAGCGCACCAGCTCGTCGACGCAGGCCGCCGGCTCGACGCCGGGCGACTGCGGAAGCTGGCAGACCCCGACGAAGTTCTTCGGGAACAGCGTGCAGATGCGATGGATCAGGTCGTTGCAGACGTGCGTCCAGGCGAGGCTCACGGCGGCGTCGCCGACGTGGTGCGCCATGCCGGCGGCGCGCGGCGAGAACAGGGTCAGGTCGGTGCCGCGCTGCCGCTGCGCGGCGATCTGCGCACCCTCGACGCAGGCCCGCAGCGTCTCGTCGTCGATCGACAGCGACTCCGGATCGGGCCCCGGCCGGCCCTCGGCGTGTGCGGCGATCTGCCGGCGGCGGAAGTCGTGCAGCGCCTCGGGCTCGGTGGTGAAGTGGCCGTGGCAGTCGATGATCATGTCCGGTTCGTCTCGGTGATGCGGAAACGACGGAACCTGCGGAGCGGCGCCGTCGCGTCGACGCCGGCGCCCCGCGGCCGGTCGCCGGCCGTCGCCGCCGCGGGACGGCGATCGACCGGGTGACCGGATTCTCCTAGCACCGGCCGCGATCGCGCATGCAGCGATTAATTATGATAGGTTTTCATCTCTTCTTGGAATGATGCGCCGCACCCTGCGGCGACCGGCCGGCGCATGGCCGGGCACGAGGCAGGAGATCACGTGACGGTCACGCTCAAGCAGATCGAGGCGCTGCATTGGATCGCCCGGCTCGGCACCTTCGAGCGTGCCGCGGCGCGCCTGAACACCACCCAGTCGGCGGTGTCCAAGCGCATCCAGGAGCTCGAGGCGGCGACCGGGCTGGCGCTGTTCGACCGCACCCGTCGCGGCGCGCGGCTGACCGAGCAGGGCGAGCAGGTGCTGGCGCTCGGCCGCGAGATGATGACCCTCGAAGGCCGCATCCTCGATCTGCGCAGCGGCAGCGAGCCGCCGACCCGGCGGCTGCGCATCGGCGTCACCGAGCTGTCGGCGCTGACCTGGCTGCCGCGCTTCGTGGCGATCCTGCGCCGGTCGCATCCCGCCGTGACGATCGAGCCCGACGTCGACCTCACCCGGAACCTGCACGAGCGCCTGCTGGAGGGCGCCCTCGACCTCGTGGTCGCGCCGGAGCTGACGCCCGATCCGGAGGTCGTCGCGGTGCCGCTCGCCGACGTCGAGAACGCCTGGATGAGCCGGCCCGGCCTGGTGACGGCGCGACGCCCGATCCCGCTGGAGGCGCTGGTGCGCCACCCGATCGTCACCCAGGGCAACCGGGCGGGCTCGGGCGTCCTCTACGCGCGCTGGTTCAAGGCACAGGGCATCGTGCTGGAGCGTACCATGTCGACCGACAGCATGATGGCGGCGGTCGGCCTCACGGTCGCCGGGCTCGGCGTGGGCTACCTGCCGCGCCGCTGCTTCCGGCCGCTGGTGCAGGAGGGCAAGCTGGTGGTGGTGCCGACCCGGCCGGCGCTGCCGCCGGTGCCCTACGCGGCCCTGTATCGCAGCGACGGCCCGACCGCCTTCCTGGCCGGTGTCGTCGCCATCGCCCGCAAGGTGTGCGACTTCTCGCGCCAGCTCCAGCGCTGAGCGGCCGCGCCGGCGCACCGGCGCGGGTCGGCCCCGCCGTCGAGAGATCGGCCGTGGATGAGCGGTGGATCAGCGGTGGATCAGCGGTGGATCAGCGTGCCGGCGCCGTGGTCGGTCAGGAGCTCGAGCAGCACCGCGTGCTCGACCTTGCCGTCGAGGATGACGACGCCCTCGACGCCCGCCTCAAGCGCGTAGATGCAGGTCTCCACCTTGGGGATCATGCCGCCCGTGATGGTGCCGTCGGCGATCAGCCGGCGCGCGTCCTCGATCGACAGCTCCTTGATGAGCTGCTTCGACTTGTCGAGCACGCCGGGCACGTCGGTGAGCAGCAGCAGGCGCTTCGCCTTGAGGGCGCCGGCGACGGCGCCCGCGAAGGTGTCGGCATTGACGTTGTAGGTTCCGCCCTCGGCCGAGGTGGCGACCGGCGCCAGCACCGGAATCAGGTCCTTGCCGAGGATCTGGTCGAGCACCGAGGTGTCGACCTTCTCGGGCTCGCCGACGAAGCCGAGGTCGACGATCTGCTCGATCGCCGAGCCGGGATCGACCACGGTGCGGCTGACCTTGCGGGCCGTCACCATGTTGCCGTCCTTGCCGCACAGGCCGACCGCCTTGCCGCC
This sequence comes from Rhodoplanes tepidamans, assembly GCF_030813915.1. Taxonomy (GTDB): domain Bacteria; phylum Pseudomonadota; class Alphaproteobacteria; order Rhizobiales; family Xanthobacteraceae; genus Rhodoplanes; species Rhodoplanes tepidamans. The sequence continues at coordinate 19,920 of NZ_JAUSUJ010000024.1, read as the reverse complement.
CGCCTCGTTGATGTAGCCGACGATCTGCTTGTTGATCGAGCCGGCCAGCACCATCTCGACGACCTCGATGGTGGCGGCGTCGGTAATGCGCAGGCCGGCCGCGAACTCCGACTTGATTCCGAGCCGCTTGAGCATGCCGCCGATCTGCGGGCCGCCGCCGTGCACCACCACCGGGTTGATGGCGGTCTGCTCGAGCAGCACGATGTCGCGGGCGAAGCTCTTCGCCCCGGCCTCCTCGCCCATGGCGTGGCCGCCGTACTTCACCACGACGACCTCCTCGTCGTAGCGCTGCATGTGGGGCAGCGCCTCGATCAGGACGCGGGCGATGTCGTGCGGCGACACGGTCATGGGAGGTCCTCGGGCAGGCGGTCCGACGGCGGCCGGAACGGCTCGCCGGGTTTTACCGGGCCGCGCCGCCGCGGGGAAGGGGCCGGGGCGGCGGCCGGTCGCGACCCCGGATTGCGGGCCCCGCATCGCAGGTGTAAGAGGGCCGCCATGACTCGCGCCGGCCATCCCTCCAGCTCGTATTGGCTGCCCTCACCATAGGGCGGCGCGAACGGTCATTGTCACCACGTGCCGCCGCGGGTCGGCGGCGCATGGATGGGTGGCGGTCTCCGGCCTCGGCCTTCAGGAGATCGCCATGCCGGCCCCCCGGCCCCTTCCACCCCTCGTCCTGCGGTCCGATGCGCTGCTGGCGCTCGCCGAGCGCGGCCTCGTCGAGCGCTGCACCGATCTCGCCGGGCTCGACGCCCGTCTGCGCGCCGGGCCGGTGGCCGCCTATGCCGGCTTCGACCCCGACGACCCGGTCCGTCTCGAACACCTCGTGCCGCTGATGGCCCTGCGCCGGCTCGCCCGCGCCGGGCACCGGCCGATCGTCCTCACCGGCGGCGGCACGGCCCGGATGGCGTCGCCCGCGGGCGGCCTCCAGGGCTGCGACGGCACAGTGTCCGCCGCGCCGCCCGAGATCGCGGTGCTGGCCGGCCGCGTGCTCGGCTCGGCCGGCGGCGGCCCACTCCTGGTCGACAATGCCGACTGGCTCGACCGGCTCGGCTATGCCGCGTTCCTGCGCGACGTCGGCCGCCACGTCCGGATCGACCGGCTGCTCGGGCTCGCCGGGATCCGGACGCGTCTGACACGCGGCGTACCGGTCTCGCTGCTCGAGCTGAACTTCGTGGTCGTGCAGGCCTACGACTTCCTGACCCTCGCCCGCGACCACGGCTGCGTGCTGCAGATCGGCCTCGCCGGGCAGTGGGAGACGATCGCGGCCGGGGTCGCGATCGGCCGGCGCACCGGCTGGCCGGCCTTGTGGGGCCTCGCGGCTCCAGGACTCGGGGCGGCGGAGCGGCCCGACGCCGGGACGGCCGGGCCGGAGCCGGGACCGGGCGCGAGCCTGGCGGAGCGGCTTCGTGCCGCCTGCCTGCGGCTGCCGGAGGCGGCGCTCGGGCGCGCCCTGCGGCTGCTGAGCGAGCTGCCGCTCCCCGAGGTCGACCGCCTCGCCGGGCTGCGCGGCCGCGAGGCCGAGGAGGCCCGGGCCGTGCTGGCCGATGCAGTCGCGACGCTGTGCGGCGGGCCGGTGCAGCCGCCGGCTCACCCGGCCGGCTCGGGCCACGGCAGCACCGCGTCGAGCACCTCGTCGGCGCTCGCGGTGGAGACGTCACCGGGCGAGGTCATGGCGAGCGCGCCGTGAGCGACGCCGCAGTCGACCGCGGCCTGCGGGCCGCGGCCGGTGAGGAAGGCCCAGGCGAGACCGGACGCGAAGGCGTCGCCGCCGCCCATGCGGTCGTAGATCTCGAGGTCTCTTCGCGGACGCGCCCTGTAGATCTCGCCGCCGGCCCACAGGAGTCCGCCCCAGTCGTTGAAGCCGGCCGTGCGGGCGTCGCGCAGGGTCGTCGCGGCGACCCGCAGGCCCGGATAGGCGGTCGTGGCGGCCGAGAGGATCGCCTCGCCGTTCTCGGGGTCGAACTGCGTCGCGCCGGGATGCGGCAGCACGACGTCGAGGCCGAGGCGGGACACGAAATCCTCCTGGTTGCCGATCATCACGTCGACGAAGGGCGCGATCGCCCGGTTCACGGCGCGGGCGGCCTCCGCCCCGCCGCGGTCCTTCCACAGCGAGGCCCGGAAGTTGAGGTCGTAGGAGACGACGGTGCCGCAGCGGCGTGCCGCCTGCACGGCCTCCCGCGCCACCGCGGCCGTGTCGGAGGACAGGCCGGCGAAGATGCCGCCGGTGTGGAACCAGCGCACCCCCTCGCGGCCGAACAGCGCGTCCCAGTCGATCTCGCCGGGCCGCATCTGCGCCGCCGCCGAGTGTCCCCGGTCGACGCAGCCGAGCGCGGCACGGCCGCCGTACCCCTTCTCCGTGAAGTTGAGCCCGACGCGGCCCGAGCGGCCGACGCCGTCGAACCGGCGCCAGCGAACGTGGGAGGTGTCGACGCCGCTCGTCTGGATCAGGTCTTCGGTCAGCCGTCCGAGCTCGCTGTCGGGCAGCGCCGTCACCACGGCGGCGCGCAGCCCGAAGCATTTCCGCATCGCCCGCGCGACGTTGTACTCGCCGCCGCCCTCCCACACCCGGAAGCGGCGCGCCTCGCGGACGCGGCCGAACTCGGGATCGAAGCGCAGCATCACCTCACCGAGGGCGACGCAATCCCAACGCGTGACGCTCGACGGACGAATGGCGAGACCCTCGGACATGGCGGATCGAGGCCGGGCCGGCCGCGGTCCCCGCAGCGGACCCGCGGGTGCCCCGGACGCAAGTAACTATACAGTTACTTGTCGTCGAATCCAGGCTCCGACCTCTGCCCGAAAGGCACGTCCGCCCCACGCCGGGAGCAGGCCGGCGGGCGGTCCGCTCAGCCGCCGCGGACCATCCGCACGGCGGCCGAGATCGAGAAGGCGAGCCAGCTCAGGATCAGGATGCTGCCGCCGGTCGGGGCCGCCATCGGGAACAGGCGATTGCCGACGAAGGCGCGCAGCGCGATGTCGCCGGAGAAGAGCAGCGCGCCGAACACGAAGCCGATCAGCGCGGCGAGCGCCAGCGGCCGGAAGGTGAGGCCGGCCGCCACGGCCGCGGCGGCGGCGACCAGCGCGGCCGCGTGCACCATCAGGATCAGCGCGGCGCTGTCGAGCCCGACGCCCGGCGCCGCATGGGCGGCGGCAGCCGCCAGCGCCACGCCGGCGGCCCCCATCAGGCCGGCGACCAGCACGAAGAACGGAAGGGTCATGAAAGGCGATCCTTGAACTGTCTCGAGCGACGCGGAGCCACCGTCGGAGCGGTCCCCGTCGCGGCATCCCCGATCTCCGCTCATGCCCGCGAAAGCAGGCGTCCAGAGCGACACGACATGTGGCCCCTGGGTCCCCGCCTTCGCGGGGACGAGCGGACCGAGACTATCACCATGTCTCCCTTACCGTACCTCGTCCATCAGCCGGGCGACGGCGGCGCGCAGCTCGCCGATCCCGGCGCCGGTGCGCGCCGACGTCGTGAGAAGGCCCGGATAGGCGGCCGTGCGGGTCTTCAGCGCCGCCTCGGTCGCGGCCGTGACGGCGGCGAGCTCCGAGGGCTTCGGCTGGTCGGCCTTGGTGAGGACGATCTGGTAGCTCACCGCCGCCTCGTCGAGGAGGTCGAGCACCGGGGCGTCGGTGTCCTTGAGGCCGTGGCGAGCGTCGATCAGCACGTAGACGCGGGCGAGATTGGCACGGCCGCGCAGATAGGCGCGGATCAGCTCGGTCCAGGCCGCCACCTTGGCCTTGGGCGCGGCGGCATAGCCGTAGCCCGGCATGTCGACGAGGCGCAGCCGGTCGCCGGCCGAGAAGAAGATCAGCTCCTGGGTGCGGCCCGGCGTCTGCGACGTGCGGGCGAGCCCGTCGCGGCCGGTGAGCGCGTTGACGAGGCTCGACTTGCCGACGTTCGAGCGGCCCGCGACCGCGATCTCGACGCCGAACATCTTGGGCAGCGCGCCCATGTTCGCCGCCGCCGCCATGAACTGCCAGTCCACCGCGAACAGCTTTCGCCCGGCGGACATCTCGGCCGGGGTGAAGGGCGCGGGTGCGACGGGGGAGGTAGGGGCGTCGGTCATGATGCCTCGTCCAATGTCCGAGCAGTCATGGCCGGGCTCGTCCCGGCCGTCCACGTCCTCGTCGCCGAAGGCATTCGAGACGTGGATGCCCGGCACGAGGCCGGGCACGACGAATCAGAATCCGTGGCAGTCGCCGTGAGACGTGGATGGCCGGGACGAGCCCGGCCATGACGACGTTTCTCGATGCGGAGCGGGGCGCCCGCCCTACTCCGTCTTGCGCTTCGGGATCAGGCCCTTGATGTTGTCGAACAGCTCGATCTTGGCGCCGTTCTTGCGCATGATCACGGCCTGCTGGATCACCGAGAGCGTGTTGTTCCACGCCCAGTAGATCACCAGGCCGGCCGAGAAGCTCGCCAGCATGAAGGTGAAGATCACCGGCATCCAGTCGAAGATCATCTTCTGGGTCGGATCGGGCGGCGCCGGGTTCAGCTTCATCTGGAACCACATGGTGACGCCCATGATGAGCGGCCATGCGCCGAGATGCAGGAACGAGCCGATCACCGGGACCACGGTCGGATCGAACGGCAGCAGACCGAACAGATTGAAGACCGTCGTCGGATCCGGCGCCGACAGATCGTGGATCCAGCCGAAGAACGGCGCGTGCCGCATCTCGATGGTGACGAACAGAACCTTGTAGAGCGAGAAGAACACGGGAATCTGGATCACCACCGGCCAGCAGCCGGCGATCGGGTTGATCTTCTCCCGCTTGTAGAGCTCCATCAGCTCCTGCTGCTGCTTGACCTTGTCGTCCGGGTACCGCTCCCGCAGCGCCGCCATCTGCGGCTGCACGGCCTTCATCTTGGCCATCGAGGCGTAGGACTTGTTGGCGAGCGGGAAGAACAGGATCTTGATCAGCACCGTCACCAGCAGGATGGCGACGCCGAAATTGTGGGTCCACTGGAACAGGAAGTCGATGGTCCAGAACATCGGCTTGGTGATGAAGTAGAACCAGCCCCAGTCGATCAGCAGCTCGAAGCGGTTGAGCTTGAGCGCCTTGTCGTAGGCGTCGACGGTGGCGACCTCCTTGGCGCCGGCGAACAGCCGGCCCATGGCGCTGCCGGTCTGGCCGGGCTGCACCGTGACGGGATCGAGCAGATAGTCGGTCTGGAAGGTGCGCAGGTTGCCGGCCTGGCCGGACGAGAACTTGGCCTGCAGGCTCGCCGCCGGATCGGGCAGCAGGGTCGCGGCCCAGTACTTGTCGGTGATGCCGAGCCACGCATTGGTGACCTTGAAGGGCATCACCTTCTTGTCCTCGATGGCCTTGTAGGTGACCTCCTGCAGGCCCTGGTCGCCGAGCACGCCGATCAGGCCTTCGTGCAGGATGTAGTAGCCGAGCGTCTGCGGCGTGCCGTGGCGCGAGACCAGCGCATAGGGATAGAGCGTCACCGGGGCCGCGCCGGAATTGACGACGTCGTCCTTCACGGTGAACAGGAACTTGTCGTCGACCGTGATGGTGCGGCGGAACTGGAGGCCCTCGCCGTTGTCCCACACGAGCGTCACGGGCTTCGCCGGCGTCAGCGCCCCGCTGCCCTCCTGGGTCCACACCGTGTCGGGGCCCGGGAGCTTCACGGCGGTGCCGGCGCCGCCGACCCAGCCGAACTCGGCGTAGAACGGATGCGGCGTGCCGGACGGCGAGAGGAGCACGATCGCCGGCGACTTCGGATCGACGGTCTCGCGGAAACGCACCAGCGCGACGTCGTCGATGCGGGCGCCCTTGAGGGCGATCGAGCCGCGGATGTTCGGGGTGTCCACCTGGAGGCGCGGCCCGGCGGCGAGCGCCGCCTCGCGCGACTGCTCGGCGGTGAGGACCTGGCCGGGGAGCGGCGGCGCGCTGCCGCCCGGCGTCGGCGCGCCGGTCGCCGGCTGCGGCGGGGCACCCGCCTGCCCGGCGGCCGGGGCCGACTGGCCGGGAGTCGCCGGCTGGGCCTGCTGCGTCTGCTGCTGCTGGATCTGGCGCTGCTTCTCCAGCTGCGGCATGCCGAAGAAGAATTGCCATGCGATCAGCACGACCGCCGACAGGGCGATGGCCAGGAGGACGTTCTTCTGTTCGTTCATGAGGACGCTCGGGCGGTCGGCCGCGGATCGGGTTTCGGGCCCTGCGCACCGTCGCGCGCAGGAAAATCGTCGCGCGCAGGAGGTTCGGGCCCGCGCGCGGGCCGGTGGACCCGCTTCACGGCACCGACGAAGTCGGCGACGCAGCGGTCGAACGGCCGGTCCAGGGCGGCGCGCCGGCCGATGATCACGTAGTCGCTGCCGTCCCGGAGACGCCCCGCGGCCGATAGCCGCACGACTTCCCGAAGCCGACGACGCACCCGGTTGCGCTCCACCGCGGTGCCGACCTTGCGGGTCACGGTGAAGCCGACCCGCGGCGGGCCTTGGTCACCCCGCTCGCGCGACTGCAGGACGAACGCCGGCGTGGGCGCCTTGGCGCCCTTGGCGGCGGCGAGGAAATCGGACCGTTGCCGCAGCCGCTGCATCGAGACGACGCCCGCGCGGCATCGGCGCGATCACGCGCTCAGCCGCTTGCGGCCGCGCGCGCGACGGGCGTTGAGCACCTTGCGGCCACCGACGGTCGCCATCCGGGCGCGAAAGCCGTGGCGGCGCTTGCGCACCAGTTTGCTCGGCTGATAGGTCCGCTTCACGGTCTTCTACTCCGCTTTTCGTGTCGGCCGGACGTTCTTGTCGCCGGCGCCGGGTCGGCACGTTGTCGCAGATCGTCGCTGTTCGGGGATCGGCGCGGCCGAAAATTCAGGGCCGGCTTATACGGGAGGCCCCTCCCCCCGTCAATGCGAGGGGAAATGCGATACCATCCCGCCGGCGCACGGGCGGACGGCCCGCAGCGCAGGGCGTTCAAAAGCCGGTGACGGCGCGGGCGGGACGGGCGCCGGCATCGTATAGAGCGAAAACTCGCGCCGTTCCGGCCCGGGGTCCACTGGTCGAGGTCGATTATCCCCCGTTCTCCGGACATGCCGGCCGATCCGCCGACCCGCCGCCCGCTGCGGCGGCTGGTGCGGCTGCTGCCGCTGATCGTGGCGGGCGGCGTCGCGCTGGCGCTCGTCGCGGGGGGCTGGCATCGCGAGATCTCGATGGAGGGGCTGATCCGCCATCACGCCCGGATCGAGGCGCTGGCGGCCGCCCACGCGGCCCCGGCGCTCGTCGGATTCGTGAGCCTTTACATCGTCGTAGCGGCGCTCGCCGTGCCCGGCGCGGCGGTCCTGACGATCGCCGGCGGGCTGCTGTTCGGCCCCCTGCTGGGCGGGCTCGGGACGCTGGTCGGGGCGACCGCGGGGGCGACGCTGCTGTTTCTCGCCGCCCGCACCGCGCTGGGCGGCTGGCTGGTGGCGCGGGCGGGGCGGAGGGCGGCGCGGATCGCGGCCGGGCTGCGCCGCGATGCCTTCGGCTATCTCCTTGTTCTGAGGCTGGTTCCGGTCGTGCCCTTCTGGCTCGTCAACCTCGTGGCGGCGGTCGCCGGGGTGGCGCTGCGGCCGTTCCTGGCGGCGACGGTGCTCGGCATCGCTCCGGCGACCTTCACGTTCGCCTTCATCGGCGCGGGGTTGGACGACGGCATCCGGATACAGGCGGCCCGCCACGCGGCCTGCCGGGCGGCCGGAACCGCCGACTGCGGCGTCGATTTCGACCTGTCGGCGGTGCTGACCCCGCAGCTGATCGCCGGGCTGGGGGCCCTCGCCGTCCTCGCCCTCGTGCCCCTCGTCGTCCGTCGTCGTCGCCTCGTCGCCGGCGACGAGACGACGACGGCGGCGCCGGGGCCGCCGTGACGGCCCGCCTCACCCCCGACCTGTGCGTGATCGGGGCCGGCGCGGCCGGCCTGTCGGTCGCGGCGGCGGCCGCCGGCTTCGGGGTGCCGGTGGTGCTGGTCGAGCGCGGCCGGATGGGAGGCGAATGCCTCAACACCGGCTGCGTGCCCTCCAAGGCGCTGATCGCCGCGGCCCGGCACGCGCACGCGATCGCGCAGGCGCCGCGCTTCGGCGTCGACTGTGGACCGCCGACCGTCGACTGGCAGACCGTCAAGGCGCATCTGCGGGGCGTCATCGACGGCATCGCCCCGGTCGACTCGGCCGCCCGCTTCGCCGGGCTGGGCGTGACCGTGATCCGCGGCACCGCCCGCTTCACCGGCCCCGGCACGCTGCGGGTCGACGGCGGGCCGGAGATCGCGGCGCGGCGGACCGTGATCGCCACCGGCGCGGTGCCGGCGATCCCGCCCATCCCGGGACTCGCCGACGCGCCGGTCCTCACCAGCGAGACGGTGTTCGAGCTCGACCGGCTGCCCGCCCATCTGATCGTGATCGGCGCCGGCGCGGTCGGGCTCGAGCTCGGCCAGGCGTTCCGCCGGCTCGGCAGCGCCGTGACGCTGATCGAGGCCGGCACGCCGCTCGCCGGCGAGGATCCCGAGATGGCCGACGTGGTGCTGGCGGCGCTGCGCCGCGAGGGCATCGCCCTCCACACCGGCACCACGGTGACCCGCGCGGAAAGACACCGCGACGGGATCGCGGTGACGCTCGCCAGGGGCGGGACGCCCGCCGGCGGCGCGACGCCCGGCCATGGCGGGACGCTCTCCGGCAGCCATCTCCTGGTGGCGGCCGGGCGCCGCCCGGATCTGGCGGCGCTGGAGCTCGACCGCGCCGGCATCGCGCACGGGCCGGACGGCATCGTGGTCGACCGCGGCCTGCGCACCACCAACCGCCGCGTCTACGCCATCGGCGACGCGATCGCCGGCCCGCGCCTCACCCATGCGGCGAGCCATCAGGCCGGCCTCGTGGTGCGCAGCGCCCTGTTCCGCCTGCCGGTGCGCTTCGACGCCGAGCTGATTCCGCGCACCGTGTTCACCGACCCGGAGCTCGCCCGCATCGGCCCGACCGAGGTGGCGCTGCGCGGGCGCGGCGTCGGGCCGCGGGTGCTGCGCTGGCCGCTGCACGACAACGACCGCGCGCGCGCGGAGCGCGATACCTCCGGACATGTCAAGTTGGTAACGACACGCCGCGGCCGCATTCTCGGTGCAAGCATGGTGGGCACTCAAGCGGGTGAGCTGATCACGACCGTCGCGCTCGCGGTCCGGCACCGCCTCGGGGTCCGCGACCTCGCCGAGCAGGTGGTGCCCTACCCGACCCGCGGAGAGATCGGGAAACGCGCCGCGATGACGTACTACGCCCGGAGTTTGACGAGCCCCGCGGTTCGCCGGATGATCGGCTGGTTGCGTCGGTTGGGCTGATGGACGCCGAAACTCCAACGAAACACCAGGGCGCGCCGCCGGAGCTCGCCCCCTCGCAGGCCCGCCCGGGACAGCCCGGCGCGGCCGCGGCCGAGGCGTCGCGCCCGGCCGCCCTGCGGGCCGCCGCGGGCGGCGCGGCCGCGGACTCCGCCTCCGCCGATCCCGCGCCGGCCTCCGCGGCTTCCGCCTCCGCGGCCTCCGCCGCCACGCCGGGCCACACCGTCTCGGGCCGGCCGCTGCCGGGGATTCTCGCCTCGGCGCGCGCCGTCGGGCTGCCGCGCTTCGGCCTGTCGGGCCGGCTCCTGGTGCTCACCATCCTGTTCGTGATGCTGGCCGAGGTGCTGATCTACGTGCCCTCGATCGCCAATTTCCGCCTGAGCTTCCTGAGCGACCGGCTGGCCGCCGCCCACACGGCCGCGCTGGTGCTCGACGCGGCGCCGAGCGGCATGGTGCCGGAGAGCCTGAGCCGGCAGATCCTCGACAGCATCGGGGCGCGCGCCGTCGCCATGAAGATGGGGCGCGAGCGCCGCCTGCTCGCCACCACCGAGCTGCCCGCCGCGGTGAGCCAGGAGGTGGACGTGCGCGAGGTCGGCGCCCTGCCGGCGATCGTCGACGCCTTCCGCACCCTGCTGGTCACCCGCGACAGCGACCTGATCCGCGCCGTCGGCCCCGCCCCGATGGGCGGCGAGTTCGTCGAGATCGTGCTGGAGGCCGGCCCGCTCAAGCAGGCGATGTGGCGCTACTCGCGCAACGTGCTGCTGCTGTCGCTGGTGATCTCGGCCATCACGGCGGCGCTGGTCTATCTCGCGCTGCACGTGCTGTTCGTGCGGCCGCTCCACCGCATCACCGCCAACATGACGGCGTTCCGGGCGAACCCGGAGAACCCGTCGCGCATCGCGCGGCGCTCCACCCGCGAGGACGAGCTCGGCATCGCCGAGCGCGAGCTCGCCGCGATGCAGACCGACCTCGCCTCGATGCTGGCCGAGCGCTACCGCCTCGCCGCGCTCGGGCTCGCGGTGTCGAAGATCAACCACGACCTGCGCAACCTATTGAACTCGGCGCAGCTGATCTCCGACCGGCTCGGCGGCATCGCCGACCCGCAGGTGCAGCGCTTCGCCCCCAAGCTGATGCTGGCGCTGGAGCGCGCCATCGCGTTCTGCGAGACGACGCTCGCCTATGGCCGCGCCCAGGAGCCGCCGCCCGACCGCAAGCCGGTGGCGGTCGACGCCCTGGTGGACGAGGCGCGCGAGTCGCTCGGGCTCATGCTCGACGGGCCGATCGGCTGGGTGACGGCGATCGAGCGCGGGCTGACGCTCGACGCCGACTACGAGCAGATGCTGCGCGTGCTGGTGAACCTGGTGCGCAACGCCGTGCAGGCGCTGGAGGGCCGCGCCCCCAACGAGCCGGGCCGCGACCAGATCCGCATCAGCGGCCGGCGCGAGGGCACCGTGGTGGTGCTGGAGGTGTCCGACACCGGCCCGGGCCTCACGAGCCGGGCGCGAGAGCACCTGTTCGAGGCGTTCCGCGGGTCGACCCGCTCGGGCGGCACCGGGCTCGGCCTCGCCATCGCGGCCGAGCTGGTGCGGCTGCACGGCGGCGAGATCGGCCTCGTCGAGGGCACGCTGGGCGCCACCTTCCGGATCGCCATCCCCGACCGCCCCATCGAGCTGCAGGACCGCCGCGACCAGCGCGCCCGGGCGTGAGGGGGGGGGCGGAGCGGAGGCGGGGTGACCGCTGTCCGGAGGAGGTTCGGCGTCATTCCGGGGCGCGGCGAAGCCGCGAACCCGGAATCCAGCGACAGCCTCCGTGTTCTCGGCTGGATTCCGGGTTCGACGCGCTCGAGGCGGCGCGAAGCACCGCCCCGAGCCCGCCGCCCCGGAATGACCAGCTCTCCGAGCTGCTGCGCCTTGTCCGGGGCACGCGGCTCCGGGGCACGCGGCCGGGAGACCGGGGACGCCTCGTCCCCCGGCCTGCGGCCCCGCCGCCCCCGGAGCGGGCGCCGGGATCCCGCCATGCACGCCGCGCCGTCGCGATCCCGTCATCGACGGCTTGCCAAGCCGGCGCCGAGTCGCTAGGGAATGCGTCGCCGCGCCCCGGCGTCCCCTGGACGCCCGCGGGCGGACCGGCCACGCGCCCGTAGCTCAGCTGGATAGAGCACCAGACTACGAATCTGGGGGTCGGACGTTCGAATCGTTCCGGGCGCGCCATTTTTCCAAGCACCCCTGCCCGCACCGACGTCACGCGACCGCTATTCGCGGCTCTCGTCGTCCGTCGATGGAAGGTGGCGCGGCACGTCCATTCTGTCGTGCAGGATGCGTACGATCTCGATCAGCCGCCCGGGAGCGACCCGGTACAGAAGGATGTGACGTCCGCGGCGACCGTGGCGTGCGACATGGAGCGTGCGCAGGCCCGGCATGATCTCGTCCCGCGCCCTGGATCCGGCGACCTCGGGACCGTCGGCCAGCTCGCCGATCGCCCGAACGAGCGTGTCCCGGTAGATCCGGGACTGGCCTTCGCCGAACGTCTCGGCGGTCCATTTGATGATGGTCGCGAAGTCGAGCTCTGCCGCCGCACCGAGGCGAACGCGCCATGTCCGCGCGGCCATGACGCTGCTACTCGGCCGTTCTGGAGATGACCTTCTCGGACAGGTCGTTCAGATAGGCCTGCAGGTCCTCGACACGCTCGAACTCCCGGAACTCGCCCCGATCCAGGGCGGCGACGCCGACGCGAGCCGCGTCCCGCAGGGCGTCCAGCTTCGTCGCGGCCTCGGCCTCGCGCTGCTCCACCAGCCGCAATCCCTCGCGCAGCACCTCGCTGGCGTTCTGGTAGCGGCCGGACTCGACGAGCGCCTGGATGAGATCCTCCTGGTGCTTCGTCAGCACGACGTTTCTGGTCGGCATCGGCCTCTCCACAATCTCGGGTTGTGAACGACGCGAGCATCGCCATGGCATAAACTGCCATGCGAGCTTCGTGGCTACAAGCCTGCGATCAACGTAGCAGTGCTGGGCGCAGCAATCTGCGCTACAACCACTGCTGGCCGAGACGCGAGGGGGCGGGGCAGGATGATCCTCACTGACAATGAGACGAAGATCGATCTCCTGAACAACGAGGCGATTGCAAAGACGATTATCGAATTACTCTGTGAAAGGCCTGAACGCGCCGTTACAATCGGAGTTCACGGCGATTGGGGCGCCGGGAAGTCCAGCATCCTGGAAATGATTGAGAGCGGCCTCGCTTTCAAAAAAGATATTCTCTGCATCAAGTTTAACGGGTGGCGCTTTCAAGGCTTCGAAGACGCGAAAATCGCTTTGATTGAGGGCATCGTCACAGGCCTTATCGAAAAGCGCCCCCTGCTCACCAAAACCGGCTTGGCCATTAAAGACATCTTCCAAAGGATCAATTGGCTCAAGATCGCGCGGCACGGGGGCGGATTCGCGTTCACCGCGCTTTCCGGCATGCCAACAGTCGACCAAGTTGGCGCCGTGGTCGGCAACTTGAAGGAAATCTATGCCGACCCTTCGAAGCTCGCCACAAAAGATTACTACGATAAGGCAATGGACAGCGTGCAAGGACTCCTGAAACCTGGGGCACCTAAGAACATACCAGAGGAGGTCGAAGAATTCAGAAAATCTTTCGACGAGCTACTTAAGCAAGCAGACGTACAGCAACTGATCGTCCTCATTGACGATCTTGATCGCTGTCTTCCCGACACAGCGATCGAGACGCTCGAAGCCGTACGGCTATTCGTATTCACGGCTAAGACCGCCTTCGTCGTCGCGGCCGACGAGGCGATGATCGAATATTCGGTGCGCAAACACTTTCCAGAACTTCCCGATACAACTGGCCCGCGTGATTACGCTCGCAACTACCTCGAAAAGCTAATTCAAATCCCATTCCGGATTCCAGCTTTGGGCGAAATGGAAACCCGCATTTACGTTACCTTATTGTTGATCGGCGCCCAACTTGGCGAGAACGACCCCGCATACACAACCCTCGTCGACGCTGCCCGCGAGCTGCTAAAACGGCCTTGGCAATCCGCCGGCCTAGATGCACAGACGGTCAAGACGGCTTTAGGCGAGCAAGCCGGTGCGGTTCAGAACGCGCTCATCTTGAGCGATCAGATCGGCCCGATTCTCGCCAGCGGGACCCAAGGTAATCCGCGGCAGATTAAGCGATTCCTGAACGGCCTATTGTTACGTCATCAGACCGCGCTTGCCCGAGGCTTCGGCGATGAGGTGAAGCTGCCTGTCCTGGCCAAACTCATGCTAGCAGAACGGTTCCTCTCCAGATTGTTCGACCAGATTGCTAGTGCTGCTGCCCGCAGTCAGAACGGCCGCTGCAAAGACTTGGCCGCTCTCGAAGCCGCCGCCCTGGAGGAAGCGTCAGCGGCCTCAAAGCCGAAGCGGGCCGGCCCGAGGGTCAGCGTGGTCGCGGACGACAAAACGATTGCCGCGCGCGAGTCCGAAGACAGCGCGATCCTGACGGAATGGAAGGCGGCCGATGCTATACGCGCATGGGCACGGCTATCGCCACCTTTGGCTGAACTGGACCTGCGCCCATACCTGTTTGTGACGAAGGACCGTAAAGACTATTTTGGCGCGGCGTCGGTGCTTGGTCGCCTGGCCGCGGTGGTCGAAAAACTGCTCGGCCCGAAACTCGCGGTGCAGGCGCTTGACGGAGAACTCAAGCAACTCGTTCCGGCCGAGGCAGCCCAGGTCTTCGAAGAGTTGCGGGGCCGCGTCATGGGAGGAGACTCCTTCGATACAGCGCCGCCCGGTATCGACGGGCTCGCTGTGTTGGTTCGCGCACACCCGACATTGCAGATAAACCTGCTCGATCTCTTAGAGGCACTCCCGGTTGATCGATGCGGCCCTTGGCCGGCGTCTGGCTGGGAAGCCGTCATCAAAGATACAGAAGCTGTGTTACGCTTCGAGAAGCTCCTGCGGCGGTGGTCCAGTTCCCAATCTGCGTTCCTGAAAGCGACGGCCGACGCCGCGCTTCGCACCCGGACGGGTAGGCGCTAATGGGCACATCGAACGCTTACGGCGGGGCGGGCGGCAGCACGCCGCTTATTCCGAGCTGGCTGCAGGGCGAGGAGGGTGCTGCGGCTGGGGATCGCGACGAGACGCAAACGTCGTCGGATTATGGGGCGCCTCCAGCTGTGCCGCCAGCGCCCGCTGCGCGACCGACGCCACAACTGGGAGCATCGGATAGGTTCACGTCGGCGAGAAGCAACTTCACTCGTTTTGCGAGTTCCGGCGGAAACGACCGCAGAAGTCTCGGCCGCGCGATATCGCAGTATGTATCGAAGTCGGCGGGCGGTTCCCGTCAAGCGGCGCAGCGCATGGGTTCGGCGCGCGGCGTAGGTGCGGGGCTAATCAGATTTCTCAACGATGCCGGCGCAAACGGTGCACGCGAAGCCCTGCGAACGCTGAGCCTTGATAGCCTTGCAGGGCGACCGATCGAAGAGGTGTTTGCAGGGCTCGCGGATTATATTTGTCCTGAAGGTGGAACGATTGATGAAGGTATTGCGCGAGATGCCTTTATTGAGACTATCGCCGATCTTGCCGGCGCTGGCATCACTAACATCGACGGGCTCGCAGCGAGCCAGATACAAGCAGTGTTCGAGCTCTATGCCACGCATGCGATCGAGGCGCGCATCTACAACGATATTGGCGCTAAGGTCATAACTTTACCCACAGATCCTCGTTCTGCTGAAAAAGTTCAGGCTCAATTGCGCGATTTCATTCAACGCGGGGTCAGCGACGCGATCAATGCCGCAGGTGTAGACATCCAGTCGCTATCCGCAACCGCGGTAACAGGCTTCGTCACAACAGTCTACAAATCCGCCTTCGACGTCTTGCAGACGATAGGTGATGCAGAGGCTGCGAAATGAGGCGCCATGTCATCATCGGCCGTTTTGGCCCTGACGATAAAGCTCGCGTCCCCAGAGCACGTGACGAAGTCGCGTCAACCTTGCAGTTGATTGCTGGAAAACATCTGGGGCACGGGATCGGCCGCGCGTTGGAGGACCTCGTAACATTACACCTAACCCCGAGCGAAATCGGCGCGGACCTACTCGTAGTAGCAGCTCATGTTCATGCCGCGGACACGCGCCTATCGCGCTCGACTGAATCGCAGGATTCGTGGACGCGTGAGATTAGACTGGTCGTCCCCGTCAGCGATCCAGCCCGGTGGACGTCTGCGGCGCCCATCCTGATACGGGCCCTAAACTTCCTGACTGGCGACAAGTGGGATGTCGGGTTCCGCAAGCGGCCAAAGGAGCACGAAAAGCTAGTTCCTCTCGGTGCGCCATCCCTCATTCCCGCACCCTTTGATGGAGTGAGCCTATTCTCCGGCGGCCTGGACAGCCTGATCGGTGCGATCAACAACTTGAATGCCGGGCATACGCCGCTTCTGGTGAGCCACGCCGGTGAAGGACTGGTGAGCAAATCACAAGAGCAGTGCTTCGAGGCGTTGAAGGCTACTTACAAGCGGTCCTTATTTGATCGGCTGCGGGTGTGGATGGCTTTCGACAGCGGGCTAGTCGAGAATGTCGCATCAGAGGATACCACGCGGGGTCGATCCTTCTTGTTCTTCTCGTTAGGTATAGCTGCCGGTACTGCACTCGGTCGCAATTTTGTGCTGAATGTTCCAGAGAATGGCCTCATCACCCTCAATGTACCGCTCGATCCATTACGTCTAGGAGCGCTCAGCACCCGGACAACACATCCCTTCTATATCGCCAGGTGGAACGAACTGATCCGAGAACTTGGCATTGGGGCGACGGTGGAGAATCCCTACTGGAATAGAACGAAGGGAGAGATGGTTGCCGAATGCTCCAATCAGGCACTGCTCAAGGAACTTGTCCCTCTATCGTTGTCGTGTTCGTCACCCGCGAAAGGACGCTGGACGAAGAAGCCGCTGGGACACTGTGGGTATTGCTTGCCGTGCCTCATTCGACGGGCTGCGTTGCGAGGCAGGGACTCGACGATTTATGGCGTACCCGACATTGAGGCTGCGACCTTGAATACCAGGCAGGCCGAGGGTCAGCAGGTCCGCTCCTTCCAGATCGCCATCGCGCGCCTATCGAAGCGCCCTCAACTCGCCAAGGCACTGATCCACAAGCCGGGGCCTCTCTACGATGATCCCTCCCGACACGACGCTCTGGCCGACGTCTACAGACGCGGGTTGGAGGAAGTGGGACGCTTGCTGACGGGCGTTCGCGCCGTACCGTCGTAAAAAATCATGCATTCGGGTCTCGTCGATTTCCATTGTCACCTCGATCTCTACTCCGACCATGCGGCGGCGGTAGAACAGTGCGAGCGCGAAGGAATCTTTACGCTGACCGTCACCACCACGCCAAAAGCTTGGCTACGGAACAACGAGCTGGCGACCCGCACGCGCCATGTCCGAGCGGCTCTCGGGCTGCACCCGCAGTTGGTCGCAGAACGAGCTCACGAGATCGATCTGTGGGAGAAACTACTGCCGCAAAGCCGCTATGTCGGAGAGGTCGGGCTAGATGCCAGCCCGCGTTTCTATAGATCGTTCGAGAACCAGAAACAAATTTTCGCCCGCGTGCTCTCCTTGTGCGCAGCGGCGGGAAACAAGATCGTGACGGTCCATAGCGTACGTGCGACTAAGGCCGTGCTAGATATGATTGAACAACAAATGCCACCCTCGTGCGGACGGGTTGTGCTTCACTGGTTCACCGGCACTGCTTCGGAAGCCAAGAGAGCCGTCGATCTCGGCTGCTACTTTTCTGTGAACACAGAAATGCTAGTGAACACGAGGCGTGCGGCGATTACCAAGACGTTGCCATTAGATCGCGTTCTAACGGAAACAGATGGGCCGTTCACACAGGTCGGCTTCCGCCCTGCCAGACCAAGCGATGTTCTTTTGGCAGTGGAAGGATTGGCGCGCTTGCATAACTTGACACGGAACGATATGTGCGCCGTCATCCTGCGGAACCTCAGAAACTTATGCACTGACTCGGAATAGCATTCCCTTGGGACGAGGGGTGAGGCTGCGGCGTCGGCGAGGGCTTCGCCCCTCACTGCCCCCGCCCCGCCCCGGTTCCGCCACATATGCATTCCTACGCATATACCGCCGGCTGAAAAAGCCGTCGAATCCGGGGTGGACTGCGCCCCCGGCTTTCCTCTCCTCGTCGCGTGCCCGGCCGGGCGGGCGCGGTCGCTGCCGACAAGAACGAACACAGCGAGGGAGAAGCGCGCGTTGGCCCGTGAGCACGACATCCTGACATCCCGCCGGGCCCTGCTGGGCCTCGCCGCGGCCGGCCTCGCCGGCACGGTTCCGCTGGCGCGGGCCCGGGCGGCCCGCGTCGCCACCAAGGCCCGCATCGTGATCGTCGGCGCCGGGGCGGCCGGCACCGCGATGGCGAGCCGGCTGGTCGAGCGGCTCGACGGCGCCGCCATCACGCTGGTCGACGGCCGCGCCGCGCACTGGTACCAGCCCGGCTTCTCGCTGGTCGCCGCCGGCCTGCGGCCCGCCTCCTACACGGTGTCGCGCACCACCGACTGGCTGCCCCAGGGCGTCACCCTGGTGCCGGAGGCCGCCGCCGGCATCGACCCGGTGGCGAAGACGGTGACGACCGCGGGCGGCAAGCGGCTCGCCTACGACTTCCTGATCGTCGCGCCCGGCCTGGTGCTCGACTACGCCGCGATCGAGGGCTTCTCGCTCGACCTGATCGGCCGCGACGGTATCGGCTCGCTCTATGCCGGGCCGGACTACGCGGCGAAGACCTGGGCGGCGGCCTCGGCCTTCGCCGACACCGGCGGCAAGGGCGTGTTCACCCGCCCGGGCACCGAGATGAAATGCGCCGGCGCGCCGCTCAAGCACACCTTCCTGATCGAGGACATCGCCAGCCGGCGGGTCGGCAAGGGCCGCTACGAGATCACCTACGCGGCCAACAACACGGCGCTGTTCAGCGTGCCGATCGTCTCCGAGAAGGTGCGCATGCTGTTCGAGGAGCGCGGCATCGCGGCCGTCTACAGCCACGTGCTCAAGGCCGTCGACCCGGGGCGGCGCATCGCCACCTTCGCGACGCCCAAGGGCGACACGCAGATGGCCTACGACTATCTGCACGTCATCCCGCCGCAGCGGGCCCCCGAGGTGATCCGCCAGTCCGGCCTGTCCTGGGCCGACAGGTGGACCGACCAGGGCTGGGTGGAGGCCGACCAGAAGACGCTGCGCCACCGCCGCTTCCCGGAGGTGTTCGCGATCGGCGACGTCGCCGGCGTGCCGAAGGGCAAGACCGCCGCCTCGGTGAAGTGGCAGGTGCCGGTGGTCGAGGACCACCTGGTGGCGCAGATCGAGGGCCGGCAGGGCACCGCCGTCTACGACGGCTACACCTCGTGCCCGCTGATCACCCGGGTCGGCCGCGCCATGCTGATCGAGTTCGACTACCACAACAATCTCACCCCCTCCTTCCCGGGCGTCATCGCGCCGCTGGAGGAGCTGTGGATCAGCTGGCTGATGAAGGAGGTCGCCCTCAAGGCGACCTACAGCGCCATGCTGCGCGGCCGGGCCTGAGGAGGACACGCCATGAAGGAGCTGACCGTCGGAACCCTGGTCGCGGTGTTCGAGGAGATGTTCGGCCTCGCGCTGTTCTGGATCATGGTGCTGGCCGCCGTCGCGGTGACGGCCGCCTATCTCTATGTGCTGATCCGCGACCGCCGGCTGTCGATGCGCAAGTTCCTGTGGGCGCAGCTCGCCATGCCGCTCGGCGCGGTGGCCGCCGTGCTGTTCGTGCAGGCGGTGACGCATTCGGGCTTCGACGACATCGGCGGGCCGGTCGACGTGATCGTGCTGCTCGGCGTCGCCGTGCTGGGCGCGGTCGGCATCGCCATCCTGGTCTACACGGCGCAGTCGCTGGTCCGCGGCGTCCGCGACGCCAGCCGCCGGGCGCTGTAGCGGGCCGCGACGGGCGGGCGCGGCGCTCGGTTGGAGCGACCGGCTCGGGCGCTCAGTTCGAGCGCTCAGTTGGAGCGCTCAGTTGGAGCGCTCAGTTCGAGCGCCTGGCGTTGCCGTTGGGCGTGTAGGCGGAGGCCTGGGTGTGGCCGCAGGCCGTGCACTCGTAGGTGCGCATCTCGCGGCTGATCGGCCCGGCGATGCTGAAGGTGCGCGCCACCACCTGGGTGCGATGGCCGCACTGCGCGCAGGCGGGGCGGTCCAGCACCACGTCGCGGTAGAGGATCAGGGTGGCGACGGTCTCGATGTCGAGGGGGGGCCGCGGCGGCACGGCGCGCGGCACCACCCTCTCGCGCCGGCTCCCTGCCCGATCGTCCCGGTCTTCACGGCCGCTCATGGGAGAGGGCCTCCGTGTCTCGCTGCAACCGGCAGCGGAATACCACGTGATGAGAAAACGTGAGTCCGTACATTCCCGCTCGCCGGCCCGGCCGATGGCTGCCCCGCGCCCCACGCGGCCGTCGGCGGCCGTTGGCGGCGGCGCGCGGCCGGCCGGACGCAGGGCCGCCCCGCGGGACGCAGGGCGATCGACCCGCGCGGACTAGAGCGGAATCCGATCAGGCTGCATCGTATCCTGCGGCGGCGAAGTAGTTGGCACATTCCGCCGGGGTGAAGGTGCGGACGAGGCCGCCGATC
>NZ_JAUSUJ010000023.1 GCF_030813915.1 Rhodoplanes tepidamans | reverse complement strand
CGTCGAGGCGAGCACGTAGTTGCCGGCATCGGCGCCCGAGAGCGCGTAGGTGCCGGTGACGGTCTTGCCGGTGCCGACGGTCTTGTCGGCATAGGTGGTGCCGCCGAGGCTCACCGTGACGGTATCGCCGTCGACGAGACCGGCGAGGGTGCCGTTGCCGGTGACGGTGGCCGCGGTGGTGCCGTCGTAGACCTTGCTGCCGGCGACCGTGCCAGTGGTGGCGAGCGTCAGGGTCGCCGCCGTGATGTCGGCCGTGCCGGTGAAGCTCGTCGAGGCGAGCACGTAGTTGCCGGCATCGGCGCCCGAGAGCGCGTAGGTGCCGGTGACGGTCTTGCCGGTGCCGACGGTCTTGTCGGCATAGGTGGTGCCGCCGAGGCTCACCGTGACGGTATCGCCGTCGACGAGACCGGCGAGGGTGCCGTTGCCGGTGACGGTGGCCGCGGTGGTGCCGTCGTAGACCTTGCTGCCGGCGACCGTGCCGGCGGTGGCGAGCGTCAGGGTCGCCGCGGTGATGTCGGCCGTGCCGGTGAAGCTCGTCGAGGCGAGCACGTAGTTGCCGGCATCGGCGCCCGAGATCGCGTAGGTGCCGGTGACGGTCTTGCCGGTGCCGACGGTCTTGTCGGCATAGGCGGTCCCGCCGAGGGTCAGCGCGACCGTGTCGCCGTCGACGAGACCGGCGAGGGTGCCGTTGCCCGTGACGGTGGCCGCGGTGTTTCCGTCGTAGACCTTGCTGCCGGCGACCGTGCCGGCGGTGGCGATGGTCAGGGTTGCGGCGGTGATGTCGGCCGTGTCGGTGAAGCTCGTCGAGGCGAGCACGTAGTTGCCGGCGTCGGCGCCGGAGATCGTGTAGGTGCCGGTGACGGTCTTGGCGGTGCCGACGGTCTTGTCGGCATAGGCGGTCCCGCCGAGAGTCAGCGCGACGGTGTCGCCGTCGACGAGACCGGCGAGGGTGCCGTTGCCGGTGACGGCGGCCGCGGTGGTGCCGTCGTAGACCTTGCTGCCGGCGACCGTGCCGGCGGTGGCGATCGTCAGGCTGGCGGCGGTGATGTCGGCCGTGCCGGTGAAGCTCGTCGAGGCGAGCACGTAGTTGCCGGCGTCGGCCCCGGAGATCGTGTAGGTGCCGGTGACCGTCTTGGCCGTGCCGACGGTCTTGTCGGCATAGGCGGTCCCGCCGAGGGTCAGCGCGACCGTGTCGCCGTCGACGAGGCCGGCGAGGGTGCCGTCGCTCGTGACGGCGGCCGCGGTGGTGCCGTCGTAGACCTTGCTGCCGGCGACCGTGCCGGCCGTGGCGATCGTCAGGACGGCCCGGTCGACCGTGAGCGTCCCGGCATCGACGAAGCTCAGCGCGTAGCCGTTCAGGCTCGTGACGGTGCCCTGGGATACGTCGATCACATACGGACCGCCGGCGACGCTGGCGTCGGTGGCGGTGCCCGTCGAGGTGACGGTCGGGGTGCCGCTGTAGGCGGTCGCCGCCGTATCGGCCAGGTAAGCCCCGGCGACGCCGGCCTGATAGCCGCTCACCGCATAGTTGCCCGAGAGATCCAGGGTGGTGCCGTAGGTCTTGGTCGCGTCGGTCGAGGTGAAGGTCAGGGTCGGCTGATAGGCGAAGACGTAGCGGTTGCCGGACGCGATGGTCGACGGCGCGTTCGCCGCGTAGGTGGCGCCCCAGACCGCGGTATTGCCGCTGTCGAGGCCGCCGAACGTGTCGGCCGAGGGCGACGCCGAATAGACGACCCAGCGGCCGTTGGTCGCGCTGATCGCCGACGCACCGGCATTGTTGACGAAACGGGTGCCGGCAACGAGCACGACGGCGTCACCGGTGGCGGTCGAGCTCAGCGTGCCGTTCACCGTCAGCGCACCGGCGGTGCGGACGAGCAGACCGCCATTGGCCGTGAAGGAGGCGACCGTCAGGTCGGTGCTGCTGTAGAGATCGAGGCTGCCCGATCCGAGGTTGCCGGCCTGCAGCGAGGAGATCGCATTGCCGGAATCCGTCAGAAAATAGCTGATGCCGCCTGAGATGTACTGCAGCTTGAGAGTCGCGGCGCTGATCGACGCACCCGCCGTCTGGGTCACCGTTCCGTTGGACGACAGCACCAGATTGCCGGTCTGGCTGATCGCCTGGTCGATGCTGAAGCTGCTGCCGGTCGCGATGATCCAGCGGTTGGCGAGTTCCGTCGACACGCCCGACGATCCGATCGCAACGGCGAGGCCCGACGAGATCGACGACAAGGTCGACGCGGCGCTTTGTTCAAGAAGCGTATTGCCGAGGATGTTCAGGCTCGTGATCGATCCTGCGGCGTTCTGGACGTAGCTGACGCCGGCATTGGTGCCGGAGGTGAAGCTGACGAGCTGGCTGTTGCTGCCGATGGTGCCGGGCGCGAGCAGGACGTAGTAGTAGCCGTTCGCTCCGGCGTTCGTCGATCCGACCGCGGTGCCGTTGACCATCACCGCGACGTTGCCGCCGGAAGCCGCGGTAACGCCATTGTTCGTGTACGCCGTACCGGACACCACCTGCGGCGTGCCGGACCAGAAGCTCTTCAGATACGGATAGCTGACACCGGCGACGATGCCCCAGACCGAGGTGTCCCAGCCGCTCGGCAGCGCCGCCTGAAGGGTCGCCGTGGTGACGCCGGTGCCGCCGGCGCTGCTCGACTGGCCGGTGGTCTGGGTGTCCCAATAGGAGCCGGTGACGCTGCCGTTGACGAGAACCCCGATCAGCCCGCCGCTCATCGAGGAGTTTCCGACGACCAGGCCGGTGGCGTAGGCGTTGCTCACCGAGCTTCCGTCGAACTCTCCCGCGAGGCCGCCCGCACTATAGAGGCTCGCCGTGACGGCGCCCGACGCGTAGGCGTTGGTGATCGTCGCGCCGGCGGTGCCGGCGCCGACCAGCCCGCCGACCCTCGCGATGCCCGTCACGGCTCCGGTCGCATAGGACGTGGTGAGACTTCCGGCCAGCTCGCCGAGCAGGCCGCCGACGTCGTCGTCGCCCGTCACGGTCCCGGTCGCATAGGATCCCGACACCGTGTGGCTGGACGCGAGGCGCCCGATCAGGCCGCCCGCGCCCGAGACGCCGGATACGGTGGCGCTCGAATGAGAGTCCGAGACGTTCGCCATCGAGTAGCCGATCACGCCGCCCACGGATTCGCTGCCGCCGACCGTGCCGGTCGACCAGACATCGCCG
Organism: Rhodoplanes tepidamans; assembly: GCF_030813915.1. Lineage (GTDB taxonomy): Bacteria > Pseudomonadota > Alphaproteobacteria > Rhizobiales > Xanthobacteraceae > Rhodoplanes > Rhodoplanes tepidamans. The sequence goes on along the minus strand of NZ_JAUSUJ010000023.1, from coordinate 119,674 downwards.
ATCGTCCCGTTGGCCAGGCCGGCCAGGATGCCGACATAGGATCCGCCGACGACGGTCGCGTTGGTGAGGCCGAGATCGCTGACGACCGAGCCGGGATTACCGATATAGCCGAATAGGCCGACATAGTCCTGCGTCGGCCGATCGATCGAAAGCCCGTCGATCACGTGGCCGTTGCCGTCGAGGCTGCCCTTGAACTGCGCCGAGGCGCTGCCGATCGGCACGAAGCCGGCCGAGCCCCACATCTCCGACGGGTTCGCCAGCGCGGTCCCGAGATCGATGTCGGCGGCGAGCGTGTAGGTGGCGCCGAGCGTCGTCGCGTTCATGGCGATCAGCTGGAGCTGATGCGCGTTGGTGATCGTGGTGGAATATTCGCTGCGCAGGAAGGGGCGCGTCGAGCCGTCGATCATGAACCAGGTGTTGGTGAAGTCGAAGCCGCTGTAGCTCGATTGCGTCAAGGCCTGAGCCGTGGTCAGAGCCGTCGCTCCGGAGCATGTTCCGGATCCGCAGGCATTGGCCACACCGGTCGTCGTCGCGTCCCAATAGACTCCGGACAGAACCGGAGCGCTGCCGAGCTGCTGATAAATCAGGCCGCCGCTGAGGAGTAGCGCCGAAACTCGTCCGGAACTCCAGACATTGGTGAGGGTGACGGCGCCGTTCGTCGTCCCGATCAGGCCGCCGGCATTCACTGCGGAGACCGACGCGGTCGAATAGGAATCGGAAATGCTTGCGCCATTGGCAGCGACGCCGACCAAGCCGCCCGCGTTACCGGTGCCGCTGCTGCCTCCCTTCACGCTTCCCGTCGCGTTCGACCGAGAGATCGTCCCGCCGAGGACCAGGCCGCCGACGAGACCGCCGACCTGGATATAACCCTCGACCGTGGCACTGCTTTGCGCCTCGCTGATCGAGCCGCCCGACTGCTGGCCGACGAGACCGCCGACGTTATACAACGAGCCAACGACCGAACCGGAAACTGAAACGGCCGTGACTGTCCCGAAATTCTGTCCGATCAAGCCGCCGACATTCAGGTGCCCGGTGATGTCGACGTCCGCCAGCGTGAGATGGCTGATCGCGGCGCTCGAACCCGCAGAGCCGAACAGACCGACCTGATCGGCCGAGGACCGGTCGATGGTGAGCCCGCTGACGGTGTGACCGAGGCCATCGAACGAGCCGGTGAATTGGGTCGTCGAACTCCCGATCGGCACGAATCCGGCCGACCCCCACACGTCGGACGCGTCGGCGAGCGCGGCGCCGAGATCGATGTCGGTCGCGAGCGTGTAGCTCGCCGCGAGGGTCGTCGCGTTCATGCCGACGAGCTGGAGCTGGTGCGCCGTGTGGATGGTGGTCGACGCCTCCATCTGGAGGAGCGGCCGCGTCGATCCGTCGAGCGTCGTCCAGGTGCTGGTGAAGTCCCAGCCGACATAGGAGGACTGGGTCCGTGCCTGGGCACTGGTCAGGCCGGTCGCCGAGACGGTGCCGCCGACGTTCACGCCGGCGCCGCTCGTCACGCCGGTGGTCGTCTTGTCCCAGTAGGAGGTGGTGACGGCGCCGCCGTAGTCGAGGCCGACGATGCCGCCCTTGTAGCCGCCGGTGAGCGCCCCGCTCGCCCAGCTCTGGCTGACCGTCGCGCCGCTCCCGGACAGCGAGCCGACCAGGCCGCCGACGGTCGACCCGGAACCGCTCACGCTGCCGATCGCGTAGGTCTTGGTGATGGTCGCCGTGCCGGTGCCGGTGGCGCTCACATACCCGATCAGGCCTCCCCCGGAGGCGGCCGACGATGTCACCGTCACGGCACCCGACGCATAGGCCTCCGAGACCGTGGCGCCGGCGCCGGTCTGCGACTGCACCATGCCGATCAGGCCGCCCGCATAGGCGCCCGTCACCGCGACGTCGTCGGCGTACGAGCGGGTCACCGAGGCCGTCGTGCCGGACCACAGCCGGCCGACGAGGCTCCCGACATAGTTGCCGCCGGTGATGCTGCCGCCGACGAGCCCGACATTCGTGATGGTGGCGTTCAGGGTGTCGCCGAACAGGCCGACATAGGTGGACGACGGCCGATAGATCGTGAGGCCGGTGATGACGTGCCCCTGGCCGTCGAACGTGCCGCTGAACTGGGTGGTGGTGGTGCCGATCGGCGCGAATCCGGCGCCGCTGTTCCAGGCCGCCGTGCCGCTCGCGTCGATGTCGTTGGCGAGCGCATAGGATTTCGAGAGCAGCGTCGCCGAGGAGCCGATGCCCTGCAGCCCGTAGACGTCGGCGATCAGATAGGGCGTCGCGGAGGACCCGTCGCCGGAGAGGGCGCGCAGGAACGATGCGCCGCTGGCGATCGAGAAGCTCGTCGCCGAGAAGGTCGGCAGCGTCGTCGCGATCTGGGTCCAGGCGCCCTTCTGCAACGTGAACGAGGCGACGTCGACGGCGGCCGTCGCCGACACCGTGTTGGTCGCGTTGATGATCAGCCCGCCGCTCGTCGCCGTGATCGCCGCGTTGATGGCGATGGTGTTGGCGGCCGTCAGGGTGAGGGTGCTGCCGCTCGTCCACGAGACGGCGCTCGCCACCGTGATGTTGCCGGACTGCGAGCCCGAGGAGCCGGTGGTGACGACGACGTTGCCGGAGGCGAGCGCCGTGGTCAGCGTCGACACGTTGAGGATCGAATCGTCGGCCGACGGCGTATAGGTGCCGCCCGACAGCGTGCCGCCGGTGCCGGTGCCGGACGAGATCACGATGTTGCGCGGGTCGAGCAGCAGGGTGCCGTAGCCGTCCGGCCCGGTGAGATCGGCCGTTCCGGTGAAGTCGAGCAGGCGATGGCCCGAGACCTCGGCGAAGCCGCCCGTGGTCGTGCCGGTGGCGCTGATCGTGCCCGCGAACGTGGTCGTGTCCTCCGACCACACGACGATGCGACCGCCTTCGCCGGCGGTGCCGTCGGCGATCAGCTGTGCGCCGGCCTCGACCGTGGTGATGGTCGCGGTCGCGACCGTCTCGGCCGAGAAGTTGTTGGCGGCATCGACGCCGCCCTGGTAGTCGCCGCCGATCAGCAGGGTGCCGCCGGTAGCGCCGCTGACGTCGATGCGGGCCGTGTCGGCGATCGTCACCTGGCTGGCCGTGGCGGTCACGGTGCCGCCCTTGCCGGTCGTTCCGGTCGCCGTGACGGAGCCGGAGACGGCGAGCGTCTCGGTCGCGGTCAGCTTGACGGTGCCGCCGGTCGCGCCCTTGGCCGAGATCTTGCCGGATACGGTCACGTCGGCGCCGGACACCGCGACGCTGCCGCCCGAGGCGCCGTTGCGGCCGTTCGCCCGGACGCTGCCGGAGATGCGCACGCGTCCGCCGGCGCCGCCGCCGATGATGATGCGGCCGTTGCTGGTGCCGACCGAGTTCGCCCGGATCGAGCCCGGCACGTTGACGGCGTCGCGCAGGATGCCGGCCGCGGTCGCCGCGCTGAGATGGACGATGCCGCCGTCGGCGACGATCTTGCCCTTGTTGGAGACCAGCGCCGTGCCCTGGCCGTCGACGATCTTGTCGAGTGCGCTGGTCGGCACCGCGACCGAGAGGAAGCCGTCGCCGGCGAGGTCGAGCGTCACCATCTCGCCGCTGGCGAGACCGACGCGTCCGAGCCGTGCCGTGATGACGCCGTCGTTGGCGACCCGGCCGCCGAGCAGCGCCGCGAAGCCGCCGTCCGAGACGTTGATGCGGCCCGCATTGGTGACGGCGGCCGAAGCGCCGTTGCCCGTGAACGTGTAGGACCCCGACATGAAGTCGCTGTCCTTGATGTCGAGGGTCGAGGCGGCGAACGAGCCGACGTTCACCACGCCGGTGCTGCCGATGGCGATGCCGTTGGGATTGACGAGCAGCACGGTCCCGGGCGCGTTGATGGTGCCGTAGATGCTCGACGGCGTCGCTCCGGTGACGCGGTTGAGCGTCGCCGACGACGCTCCCGGCTGGTTGAAGTTGACGGTGCCGCCGGCCCCCACCGAGAAGCTGTCCCAGTTGATGATCGCGCGGTCGGTCGACTGGTTGATGGTGAGCGTGCCGTTGCTCGGCGTGCCGATCGTCGCGGACCCGCCCGCCACCGTGCCCCCGGTCGGCAATTGCTGCGCCTGCGCGAGACACGGAGAGAGTGCCATCGCCGTGGCGACCGCGATCCTCGCCATGCGGTCGAGTGCCGCAGCCGAAACGCCGGCCTCGAGTTGGGAACGACGCGCGTTCAAACGGCTCGGTCCAGCATGAGTCATGTGCATCACGTCACCGCCTTCGGCAGAACGCGATGCGCCCGGCCGGTCCTGTCGTGGTTGATTTTTCGTTAGTCGAGTTTTGTGGGGGCGGCGCGATTGCGGGAACTTTTTTATTCGAATAGGCTCAATTCACCCCGTGAATATCCGCGTCGCGGGCAGGAAAACTCCTGTCGGAACGGCGAGATGACGAAGAATCTGAAGAACCTCGATCTTAACCTTCTCGTGATTTTCGAGGCCATCTATCGAAACGGCAACATCAGCCGGGCGGCCGAAAGCCTGGGCATGAGCCAGCCCGCCGTGTCGAACGCGCTCGGCCGGCTGCGCGAGGCGGTCGACGATCCGCTGTTCGTGCGGTCGCCGCGCGGCGTCGAGCCGACCGCCAAGGCCCGCGAGCTCATCCACCCGCTGCGCGACGCGCTCGGCCTGATCGGCCGCCATCTCGGCACCGCGGCCGACATCGATCTGGCGACCTACAAGCGGCTGTTCCGGATCATCATCGTCGATCCGCTGGAGCCGATCATCATGCCGCGGGTCATCAAGGTGCTGAGCTCGATGGCACCCCATATCGACATCGAATGCACGCAGGCGCATACGAGGGTGACGGACGACCTCAAGGCCGGCACCATCGATCTCGCCTGCTTTCCGTTCCCGGTCGACACGACCGACATCGTCTTCAAGCCGATCATGACGCTCGATCCGGTCGTGGTCAGCCGCCGCGACCACCCGGAGATCGTCAAGCCGCTCGATGTCGAGACCTTCGAGCGGTTGCCGCATATCGGGCTGCGGCGCGAGCTGCGCGGTCTCACCGAGGCCGACAAGAGCCTGTCGATCGGCATGCGGTCGCGGCGGGTCGCCTACATGGCCTCGAAGATCTGGTCGATCCCCGCGATGGTCGAGCGCACCGACCTGATCAGCATGCTGCCGCGCGCGTTCTACGACGAGATCAAGGGCAATTTCGCCATCGACATGCACGAGATGCCGGTCGTGATCCCCGAGCAGCACATCTACATGCTCTGGCACACCAGCAGCGAGAACGACCCCGGCCACATCTGGCTGCGCGAGGAGATGCTGCGGGCCGTGCAGAGCAATCGCGGTCCGCTGGACTGATCACGGTCCGGCCCGCGGATCGGGTCGGACGCTCAGGCCGGGGGCCGGGGGCCGGCGAACGAGGGCGCGGGCGGCGAGCAGGACGTGCAGGGCGCCCCACGCGCCGAGCGCCTGCATCAGGGCGAGGGCGTTGCCGAGCGACCGCGGGCCGGCGTCGGCGAACACCCACTGGCTGAGCGCGCCCACGATCAGCGGGCCGACCCCGAGACCGATCAGGTTGACGGCGATCAGGAAGACGGCCGAGGCGGCGGGGCGCAGCGTCGGCGGGACGCCGCCGTGCAGGACCGCCAGCGCCGGGCCGAGATACGCATTCGCCGCCGTCGCCGGCAGGACGAAGACGGTCAATGCGACCGCCGTGCTCGACGTCAGGTAGAAGACGAGGGCGAACGGCTTGACGATCAGCAGCCACAGGCCGATCGCGCCGAGCGACCAGCCGATCCCGTGCCGGTGCAGCCGGTCGGCGAGGCGACCGCCGAGCGTCACCACGGTGGCGCCGCCGACGCCGATCACCAGGGCCAGGTACGTCCCGGTGGTCGCGAGGTCGAGGCCATGCACCCGCACCAGGAACGACGGCACCCAGGAGATCGCGCCGTAGCCGACCGTCGCCGTGATGGTCGCCCCGATCACGGTGTGGCGCAGCGCCGGGTCGCGCCACATGATCCGGACCGTCAGGGCCAGGAGGCCGAGCGACGGAATGCCGCGCAGGGCCTCGGTCTCGCGGTCCCGGGTGCGCGGCGGCTCGGCGACGCCGATGCGCACTGCGATCGCGGCCAGCACGGTGGCGACGCCGCAGGCGACGAACGCCGTGCGCCAGCCGTAGCGGTGGCCCACATAGCTACCGACCAGGAAGGCGAGGAACACGCCGATATTGACGCCCGAGGACCATGTCGCCATGGCGGAGGCGCGCTCGTGCGGCGGATAGCTGTCGGAGATCATCGCGTGCGCGGCGGGCGTCACGCCGGCTTCGCCCGCCCCGATGCCGATGCGGCCGAGCAGCAGCTGGCCGAAGGACTGCGCCAGCCCCGAGGCGATCGTCGCCAGCCCCCACACGGCGGCCGACACGGCCACCAGGGTCCGCCGTCCGTAGTGCATGGCCCATATGGCCGCCGGGAGGCTGAGCCCGGCATAGAGAACCGCGAAGGCAAGCCCCGACAGGAGGCCGAGCTCGACGTCGGACAGGGCGAACTCGCGGCGGATCGGCTCCAGCAGGATCGCCGTGAGCTGGCGGTCGAGCTGGTTGAAGGCCGACAGGATGGTGAGGGCGAGCAGGAGGCGGGCACGCGCCGTCATGACGGGTCCGGTTGGCCGGCGGTCGCCGGCTCCGGACTCAGTAGCGCAGCAGGGCCCCGGCGAACAAGCGCCACCCGTTCTGGTCGCGGTCGAGGGGGTCGTCGTTGCGCTGCGCGCTGGCCTCGACGAAGCCCGAGAGGCTGGCGGCGAGGTCGCCGGTCGGCACGGCGAAGCGCAGGCCGGCCCCGAGATTGGTGGCATGGACGCTCGGCTGCTCCAGCACGGTCGGTTCGATCAGGATGCGTTCGCCGGTCGCACCGAACAGATAGGGGGTCAGGACGAGCGGGTCCGGGCCGACCGGAAGGCCGAAGTTGCGGCCGAACTCGATGCGGGCCGCCCAGGCGGTGTCGCCCGGGAACGAGCCTGCCGAGAAGCCGGAGAGCAGCCGCGGCCCGACGAGATCGAACTGCTCGGACTTGAGGAGCGGCTTGCCGAACGAGGTCTGACCGGCGGCGGCCAGCATCACGAACATGTCCGAGGGCAGCGCCTGGTTGATCTCGACATGGCCCTCGAGCTTGTCGAACACGGCGTCGGCGCCGGCGCGCGACAGCGGCGTGCCGCCGACCGCGTCCGCCGCGGTGCGCGCCCCGAGGCCGTCGATGCCGCGCGAGTAGAGGCCGCCGAACGTGACCACGGTGCCGGTCTCGCGGCCGCGCCAGATGCCCTCGAAGCCGCCCCGCACCGCCCGCACGCGATCGAGGCTGAGCGGAATCGGCGGCTCGAAGAAGAGCGAGAACAGCCGCTCGTCGGTGGCGTCCAGGCGCGCCGCCGCCGTGATCTCGAGATCGCGCCGCTTGACCAGATCGTAGGCGAGGCGGGTGCGCCACTGGTCGAGCACGCCCTGGCTGACCGAGAGGCCGGACACGCGCGGCGTCGTGCGGCCGCTGGTCGCGGTCGCGTCGAACTTCAGGCCGTCGATGCCGATCGGCAGGGCGAAGCCGGCGGTGAGATAGCGGCGGGTCGGATGCGCCGTGATCCAGTCGCGGTCCGGCAGGCCGGCGACCGAGACGAAGAACTGCTCGCCGAAGCCGAGGCCGCCGTTCGCCGATCCGGACAGCACCAGCTGCCCGGTGCCGAACACGGCCGGCATGCCATTGTCGACATAGGCGGTGCCGCTGAGCGGCTTCCAGCGGCCGGTCAGCACCAGCACGGTGCCGCCCGTCTCCTTGCCGGCCGCGAAGATGGCGTTGAGCAGCAGGCCGGGCGCCTCGCCGGCGATCAGCAGGCGGCGCTCGAGCTCGCCCTGGGTGAGGCGAGGCTTGCGCAGCAGCGGCGCCAGCACGGCGGCGACGCGGCTGCGCGCCGGCGCCGGCAGCGCCTCGGCGTCGATCCGCTCGACGAATCCGTCGACGACCCGCAGGGCGACCCGGGCCGACTTGTCGAGTTCCTGCGGCACGATGACGATCCGCACCAGCGGATAGCCGGCCCGGACATAGGCGGCCTGCAGCGCGGCGGCGAGCTCGAACAGCTGCGCGACCGTCACGCGCCGGCCGATCAGCGGCGCCTCCAGGTCGCGCCGCGCCGCCGCCATATCCTCGAACTCGTCGGCGACGTCGACGCCGGTCAGCACGAAGGTGAGGGCCTTGGCCTGCTCCGGCACGGTCGCGCCGGCCTCGACGCGCGGCAGAACGATGCGCGGTGCGAGGATCGGCGCCGGACTGATCACGGGCGGCTCGACCTGGCTGGTCGACGGCGGCAGAGCCTGCGCGACCGCGGTCGTCGCCGTCGCGAGCGCGATCGGCCAGGCGACGAGGCAGCACAGTCCCGTCCATGCGGCTCCCGATGTTCTCACGACCACCCCCGTCCCACGCCACCCTTTGTTGTTGGCGCGACTATGGGTCAGAAAGCTATCTGTGACAAGCGCTGTTAATGGCAAATAGCGGTTATTTATTTTCAGAATAGTCGTCATTTCCCTTTTGAATTGGAACCTTTCCGCATTTGTGGATAGCTCGCGATCCGGGCCGCATGCCGCCGCGCATCCGTCGCCGCTCCCGCTCGCACGCCAGGAGACCCCTCGATGAAGCTCGTTCTCGCCTTCGCGCTCGCCGCCGTCCTTCCTGTCTCCGCGGCGCAGGCACAGGCGGCGCAGCCGGCGCAGTCGCCGCAGCGGACGACCGCGACCTACGACGACTGGACGGTGCGTTGCGCCGTGGTCGACGGGGCGAAGTCGTGCGAGATGGCGCAGGCCATGCAGATCAAGGGCCAGGCGCAGCCCGTCACCCAGATCGCCATCGGCCGGCTGACCAAGACCGATCCGATCAGGATCGTGTTCCAGGTGCCGATCAACGTCTGGCTGCCGAGCGGCGTGAAGCTCGCCGCCGACGACAAGGACCCGGGCATCGTCGCCGGCTATCGGCGCTGCCTGCCGGCGGCGTGCCTGGCCGAGGCCGAGATCAGGGACGACGTGATCAGGAAGCTGCGGGCGCTCGCCGACAACGGCAAGCTGCAGTTCAAGGACGGGGCCCAGCAGGACGTCGCCATCCCGGTCTCGTTCAAGGGGTTCGGGCAGGCCTACGACGCCATGCTCCGGCCCTGAGCGGGCCGTCGCGCGTGTCTCCGCGTCGCGGCGCTCACCGGGCCGCGGTGCGCAGCACGGCGGCCGCGGCCGGGCCGTCCGGCTCCGCATAGGCGTCGACGCCGGCGGCCCCGAGCGCGAAGAGCGGGGCGAAGCGGGGCAGGGCGGCGTCGACGCGCGGCTCCGCCCAGCGGTTGTCGAGCAAGTACCAGCGGCTGCCGTCGCGCACCGACAGGACGGCATGGACGTCGCCGACCCAGCGGTCGCGGACGACGAGAAGGCGCAGATCGGCCTCCGGCGTGCCGGCCGCCCGCAGCACCGCGTATTTCAGGATCGCGATGTCCTCGCAGTCGCCCTGCCGGGTCGCCAGCGTGGCGAGCGGAGCCGACCAGCGGTCCGCGACGCCGTGCTGGTCGAGATCCGCGACGAACCGGACGGTCTCGTTGACGGCGCGGTTGAGGCGGTCGAGCCGCTCGACACCGGTGCGCGCGGCGGCCGCGTCGACGAGCGCGACGAAGGCTTCGGCCTCGGCCGGGCATGCCGCCGGCGCGGCGCGGCAGGCGGCGATCCGGGGCGCCTCCGCCGCCATCTCGGCCTGCACGGTCCGCCACCGCGCCGTCAGGCGTCCGTCGGGCGCGCGGACGAGCGAACGGCCGAACGGCTCGCCCGGTTCGGCGAGGGCCATCGTCGGACGCGTGACGGCAGCGGAGATCTGGGCGGTCGCCCGGTCGGCCGCCGCGCAGGCGACGAGGCCTGCGGCGGTGATCGCGAGGCAGAGAAGCCTCCGGGCGGAGAGAGAGAGCGACATGCTCGGCGCGCCTGTCCTCCGGGACGGGGGCCGAACGTGTCGAGGGTCCGCGAGCCGGATGGTCGTTGCCTCGGGGATACCCCACGGGCCGCCGGAATCGGGTTAACCGGGCGCGAAACGGCGATCCTTTCCGGTGCGCGTGGTGGCGAAAGCCGCAGCGGCGCAGTGAGAAATCGATTTCAATCAGCGACAATTCGACTCGATCGCATCGCGTCGCCCCGGCCGCGAACGGCCGGTGACACGCGCACGCCGGGCCGGACGCGCCCGCCATGCCGGGTGCCTCCGGGCCGCTCACACGCAGCGTCGACCGGATGTCGCTCAATAGGGTTTGTAACAGGGCGATGACGTTTTTGCGAAAGTCATGACAGTCTCATGTCTGTCGACAGAAAACTATCTGGCGATCAGCTCGTAAGTTGAAAAAAAGATCGCCCAATCCCGGGTGGGCGCGTGCGGCGGGCGAGCGAAATAAATCAGGTCGCTGAAACGACGGGAGTCCCCGACACTTGCACGGCGTTCCGTAGCGGTGTTTCGTGTCGGTGGTGTGACAGTGTTGTTCCGGCCACTGTTGCCCGTGGGATACAGCCCATTCGGTCGAGTTAGGTTATGAACCATCCCGCAGGCTTTTCTTTCCGTCCTCGGGGGGTATCACATGAACAGGCGCCTGATCGTCACGAACATTCTCGCCGCGGTGCTGTCCGCCGGCGCCGCCCAGGCGGCGGATCTGCCGGCCCGGATGCCGGTGAAGGCGCCGGTGGTGGCCGCGCCGGCCTTCACCTGGACCGGCTTCTACATCGGCGCCCATGCGGGCTACGGCTGGGGCAAGAACGAGTGGAGCGACGCCGCTGATCCACTGAACGATTTCTCGGTGCCGGGTGCCGATGCGCACTACGACATCAGCGGCGGCCTGGCCGGCGGCCAGATCGGCTTCAACTGGCAGGTCAACCAGTTCGTCCTCGGCATCGAGGCCGACGGCGCCTGGGCGAACATCAAGGGCGACGGCTCGATCTTCACTGGTGGGGTCGGCAGCTGCCTCTTGAGCAATGATCCCTGCACCTCCAAGATCGACTCGCTCGGTACCATTACGGGCCGGGTCGGTGTCGCCTTCGATCGCGCGCTCTTCTACGCTAAGGGCGGCGCGGCCTGGGCACATACCAAGCACACCGTCGGCTATACCGATCCGGCGTTCCCGGCCGACAACTATCACGCCGAGGTGGATGAGACGCGCTGGGGCTGGACCGTCGGTGCCGGCCTTGAGTATGCGTTCCTGCCGAACTGGTCGGCCAAGATCGAGTACAACTACATCGATCTCGGCGACGACCGTGTCACCTTCACCTACACGCCGGCTCAGACTTTCGGCACGAGTGGTGCGGACGATCTGACTCTCCACGTCGTCAAGGCCGGCATCAACTATCGCTTCTGGGGCAACTGAGCCTCGGCGCGAGAGCGCGGCGCGGGTCCGCCCGCGCCGCTCTGGTCCTTCTCCTGCGTCCAGACGACCCGACGTCCGAAGTCCCAAGCTCTCGGCGTCTCCTCGAAAGCCCCGGCCCTCGGCCGGGGCTTTTTCTTTGGTGGTCAGCCGGTCGTCGCGCCCGGACGAAATCGAAACGGCGCCGTCTGCGAGGACGGCGCCGCGGATCGCGACAGGATCGAGCGAGGGCGGAGCGGCCTCGTCCGCCGCGTCCTGGGATCGGCTGACTGGTCGGCACTCCTTCCGGAGCGCGGACCGCAGGTCCACGAACCCGGACTTCAGCCACGATTCTCGTGCGTGTCGCCGGATTCCGGGTTCGCACCGGAGGCTGCACTCGGACGGCGCGAAGCGCCGATCCGGGTGGCGCGCTCCGGAGTGACCGAGCTGTTCGGGCGGATTTCGTATCAGCCGGCCGTGGCCGGGGCGGCGAACTGCAGGCCCAAGACCATGATTCCGACCGCCGCGACCCAGCTGCCGGTGGCGCGCAGGGCGATCGGGCGCCAGCCGCCGACGCCGCGCAGGAAGGCGAGGGCGCCGCCGGTCGCGAGCGTCATCACGGCGTAACCGGCCGCGGTGGCGCCGGCGAGGAACAGCAGCCGGTCGGTGCTCGCCGGCAGTCCCTGGCCGTTCTGGAGCCCGTGCAGCAGGCCCATCACGGTGGACAGGCCGATCAGCACCGGCAGCGGCAGGCGGGCCGCAGCCGCCAGGGCCAGGCCGGTGGCCGCGACCAGCCCGATCCCGAGGATCGGCCCGAAGGGCGGGGCCGGCAGCAGCAGGGCGGCGGCGCCGCCGGCCAGCAGCGCGAGCGGAAACGCGACGATCACCCAGCGGGCCCGCCGCGCCCCCTGGAAGGCGGCGAGGGCGGCCAGCGCGACCCACGGCAGCAGCTGGTCGAGCTCGGTGAGCGGGTGGAGGGCGCCGCCGTAGAAGTCGCCGAGCCGCGTGTCGACCAGATGGGCGTGCGCGGCCGTCGGCGCCGCGAGCGCCGCCGCGACGGTGGCGGCGGCGAGCAGGCGGGCCTTCGTCCTCACGACAGCACCCCGACCGAGGCGAGCAGGAAGTAGAGGCCGACGCAGCCGATGGCGGCGCCGCAGGCGCGCACCAGCCGGGCGCCGGCCGGCCACGCCACCATGACGCCGATCAGGATGCCGACGAGATGCAGGAGGCCGGTGGCGACGACGAAGCCGACCGCATAGGCGGTCGGGTCGGCGGCGCCGGGCAGCTCGCGGCCATGGGCGTAGCCGTGGAAGATGGCGAAGACGCCGACCACCACGGCCGCGACCCACAGCGGCGGACGGACATGCAGCGCGATCAGCAGGCCGAGCGCGAGGCCGGACAGGGCGACCACCGGCTCGACCAGAGGCAGCGGCACGCCGGCGAGGCCGATCAGGCCGCCGATCGCCATCACCAGCGGGAAGGTGATCGGCAGCACCCAGATGGCGGGCGCGCCGAGCTGCGCACCCCACAGGCCAACCGCCACCATGGCGACCAGGTGATCCGGTCCGGTGATCGGATGCAGCAGGCCGCTCTGCAGCCCGACGGCGACGCCGCTGCCGGTGTGCGCCAGCGCCGGCGCCAGCGGGATCAGGCTCAGAAGGGCGGCGAGCGGCAGGCTCGGCTTCGACGGAACGGTCATGGTGGGGTCCTCACTCGTGTCTTGGCCAGCGATCGTGCCCGCTCACACGCGGGCCAGGAACCAGAACGCCGCGATGCTGCCGATCGCGTAGGCGGGCAGGGCGGCGCCCCAGCGCGGCAGCACGGCCCGCGCCTGCCGGTGCGCCCAGATCAGCGCCAGCACCGCGAACACGAAGGCGAGCTGTCCGATCTCGACGCCGATATTGAAGAACAGCAGCGCGATCGGCAGCGTCGCCTGCGGGATGCCGAGATTGGTCAGCGCGGTGGCGAATCCGAGCCCGTGCAGCAGCCCGAACGCGAAGGCGACGATCCACGGGTAGCGCGCCGTCAGCCCGATCTCGCCGCGCTGCAGCTTCACGATCTCGACGCCGACGAACACGATCGAGAGGGCGATCGCGGCGTTGAGCGGCTTCTCCGGGATGCCGACCCAGCCGAAGGTGGCGGCGGCGAGCGAGATGCTGTGACCCACCGTGAACGCCGTGATGGTCCGCACCAGCATCCAGCCGCTGCTCGTGAGCCAGATCAGGCCGAGCACGAACAGCAGGTGGTCGATGCCGCGCAGGATGTGGTCGATGCCGAGATTGACGTAGGTCTCGGCGAGGTCGAGCCAGACGGCGAGGTCGGTGCCGGGATCGCGGGCCGCCATGGCGGTCGGCTTGGCGGCGCTCACCGTGTAGGCCTGCATCGGCCCGTCGCGCGGAATCACCCGGATGGTCGCCACCGACTGCGTGCTGCCGAGACCCATGAAGCTCAGCCGGCCGATCAGCCCGCGCTCGCCGCAGACGAGCTCCGGCGGCTCCCAGCGGCAGTGCGCCGGGAAGATCGGCTGCAGGGTCGGGTCGGCCGGCGGCATTGTCCACTGGCCGAGATAGCGGCCGGGCGCGATCTCGCGCAGCGTGATCACGGCCATGCTGGCCTCGTGCGGCGCCGCGGGCAGGGCGGGCAGCAGCACGCCGACCAGGGTGACGACGGCGAGCAGCGCGAGCCGCAGGCGGATCCGGAGCTCGGTGACGGTCGTCATGGCTCGCCGCGCCGGATCACATAGGCCTTGCCGAGCTCGCGGGTCGCTGCGATGGCGAGCACCCGCCGGCGCTCGTCCTTCCAGGCCTGTGCGGCCTGGACGGACACCTCGGCGAGCGGCACCTTGCGGCCCGGCACGAAGCCGTCGAGCCGTACGACGTGCCAGCCGGTCGCCGAGCTCAGCGTCCGCCACTCGCCGGGCGGCAGCGCGACCAGCGCATCGACGAAGGCCTGGCCGAAGGACGGCACCAGCGTGTGGCGCGGCCGCTTGGGGAAGATCTGGGCCCGCAGGCGCACGTCCTCGGGCTCCTCGCCGGCCTCGATCTGCTGCAGCACGGCGCGGCTCTCGGCCTCGGCCGCGTCTCCCGTGAACGGCACGTCGATGAAGGTGACGAGGTCCGGGATGTCGTATTGGAGCCGGCGCTTCTCGTACCACTCCTGCAGCTCCTGCGGGGTCGGCTCGTTGACCTGCACGCCGCCGAAGATCAGGAGCCGCATCTTGTGGACGATGCGGTCGCGGATCATCTCGTCGCCCTTGTCGAGCCCCTGGGCCAGCGCCTCGCGGAACGTGATCTCGTTGAGGATCCACAGGTCGATCAGGCGGGCGAGCTCGTCGGAGCCCGGCTCGCGTCCCTCGTGGGCCCGCTTGAATGTGTCGACGATCGTCTGTCGGACGTCGGGCGTCACCTCGATCAGCCGTTCCTTGCTCACCGAAGGCGTCACCGCCGCGTGAACCGCGAAGATCACGGCGCCGATCAGCAGGAAATGAAGGAGCGGCTCGCGCAGCAGGCGCCGAATCGGATTGTCCCGGCCGCCGGCCGGCGTCTTCGCGCCGGCGTCGGGCGCCCCGACACGCGGCTCTGCACGCGGCTCCGCACTCGTCGATGACACGTCGTATGTCCCCCCGCACGATTCCTGGCCGGCCGGCGCTCGTCCCCCGGGCCGCCGTGCCGGCCGTCCAACTAAGGGAGAAGCCGTGTCGTGTTCATGACAGCGGCGTGCATCGGGATCGGCTCCCACACCCGCGCGGCGCGAGGCCCGCGAGGTCTCACCGGACCGTGAGCATTCGAGTGCGTGTTTCATTTTTCCGTCACGTCAGTTTCATCGCCGATTGAGAGGTTGCCCAGCGGAGCACCAACGTGGCGGGGCTCTATGGAAATGACATCGACATAGGGGTTGGAGAATGAAGAGCGGGACGCTGTCGCGTCAGGTCTTTGCGGGTGCGTCGGTTCTCGCGGTCGCCGCGGGAGCCGTGGTGCCGACGACGCCGTCTGTCGCCGACAGCTACATGGCCGGCGACTTCCACAACCATACGCCGTGCTCGGACGGCCGGTCGTCCGTCGAGACGATGGTGACCAAGGCCGTGCAGAGCTACGGGCTCGAATGGCTCGGTGCCGCCGATCACGGCGGCTCCAGCCCGCGCGACTGCCGGGTCGACGATCCCGAGGGCGACGGTTCGACCACCGGCCTCGGCAAGTATTTCGACGAGGAGCAGGGCTCGATCCCGGCCATGACCATCTACGGCAACACCGCGACCTCGCAGGGCCATCGCTCGATGTGGCGCTGGCAGAGCGTCGAGGAGATCGTCTATCCCGAGCTCGCCCGCCTCGCGCAGCAGCTCAACAAGCCGATGCTCTATGCCGGCGTCGAGACCAACGTGCCCGGCCACGAGCACACCAGCATGGCCGTGATCGGCAACCAGAAGCCGGAGAATTTCGGCGGCGATGTCGGCAACGCTAGCGCGGTCGCCGAGTTCGAGTACCGGTTCGACCGCAGCGACACCGACACCCAGCTCGGCGCTCCGAATCACAACTGGACCGGCAAGGTCGCCAATGCCTCCGGCACCGGGTCGGGCACCGCGAACCACAACAACAAGGCGGTTCCGAGCGTCGCGTGGTTGCAGGCGAACTATCCGCTCGACAGCTACTACGTGCCCGCCCATGTCGAGCGCGCCGGCGTGTTCAACGCCAACGGCAACAACGGCTTCAACGTCGAGCACTTCCGCGACTTCAACAATGCCGGTCCGACCGTCGCGGTCGGCTTCGAGACGATGCCGGGCCACCAGGCGAGCAACAATCGCGGCGAGTACCGGGCCGGCTTCTGCGGCACCGGCTGCGATTCGGTCGGCGTGACGACTTACGGCGGCACCGGCATCTACGGCGCCAAGATCGGCGGACTGTGGGACGCGCTGCTGGGCGAGGGCCGCAACTGGTTCTTCTACGCCAGCTCCGACTGGCACAACCGCGGCGCCTTCAGCATCTACGAGGCCGGCTCGACCAACGACTTCTATCCGGGCGAGTACCAGAAGCTCTACATTCCGCGCCCGGCGAACGGCACGACGCTCCGGCCGCAGGTCGTCGTCGACGCCGTCCGCTCCGGCAACTCCTACTCGGTGGCGGGCGACCTGATCACGGGCGAGCTCACCTACAAGGCCGAGGTCGTGGGCTACGCGGCCGCCGGTACGGCCAAGATGGGGCAGACGCTCGTCGTCCCACGCGGCCGCAGCGTGAGGATCACCCTCGAGGTAAACGTTCCGACCGGCACCAACCACTCGCCCTACAGCTTCAACAACCCGTCGCTGGCCCAGCTCCAGATTCAGGAGCCGCTCAACCGGCCGACGCTGCGCTTCGTCCAGTTCATCAAGGGCAACGTCACCGGCGTGATCCCCACGACGAGCTCCAGCTACACCAACGCGACCAACTCGACCGCCGGCGTGGCCGCGACGTTCAACTCCAGCAACTGGACGGCGAGCGGCCAGAAGCGGACCATGACGTTCACCATCTCGAACGTTCAGAACAACATGTATGTCCGGGCGCGCGGCAGCAACCTGCCGCCCGGCACGCCGAACGAGACCGACAACCTCGGCAATCCGCTCAACGACTGGGATCCGGAGAACTCCGCCCAGAGCGGCTTCGTGCCCTGCACGGATCCGGCCTGCCCGGACCACATGGCGGTGCGCGACGGCGTCAAGGTGTCGAGCTACGACGTCGCCGGGTGGTCGGACCTGTGGTTCTACACCAACCCGATCTTCATCCGCGTCTCCGGCCAGCCGCAGCTCCTCGTCGAGACCAACGCCGCCAAGGCCGCCGCGCTGAAGTGAGCCGAGATCGACGGCTGCGGCCCGCCGCCGCCGCTCGATGCAACCATCGGACCGGGGGCCGCTCGCGGCCCCCGGTTCGCTTTGCCGAAGGTGCGTGAGGTCCATGCTCGAGGCTGGCGCGTATTCCCCGGCCGGCGCCGCCGCGGCGCCGCGGCGGGTCCTCGTCGTGGCGACGATCGCGGCGCTCTCCGGCTTCGCCGGGCTCGGCTACGAGATCGTCTGGACCCGGCTCCTCGCGGTGTCTCTCGGCCACGAGATCGTCGCCGTGCTCGGGGTGGTCTCGGCGCTGTTCGCCGGGCTGGCGCTGGGCAGCCTGGTGCCGGGCCGGCGGATCGCCGCGAGTCCGCGCCCGGGCCGCTGGTACGCCGGCCTCGAGCTGGTCATCGGGCTGTGGGCGCTCGCGCTGGTGCCGCTCGCACCGCTCATGGCCGACCTCGTCCCGCTGCTGGTGCCGGTCGACGCGGCGCCGACGCGCCAGTGGCTGGTCGCCTTCGCGCTGCCGTTCTGGCTGCTGCTGCCGGCGACGCTCGCCATGGGGGCCACGCTGCCGGCGCTCGAGGCCGTGCTGGCGCCGCGCCTCGCCTCGGGCCGGGCGGTCGGCCCGGTCTATGCGGCGAACACGCTGGGCGCCGTCGCCGGCACGCTCGTCACGACGTTCCTGATCATTCCGGCTGTCGGGCTCTCGGCCACCCTGGTCGCCTGCGCGGCCGTCAACCTCGCCTGCGCGGCCGCGATGTGGCTCGCGGAAGGCGGCAGCGTCGCGCCGGCGCCGAAGCGTCCGGCGGCCGGCCGGCCGTCGCTCCGCGCGCTGGCGCCGCTGTTCGTCGGCGGGCTTCTGGGCCTCGGCTACGAGGTGCTGGCCATCCGGGTGGTCGGCCAGATCCTCGAGAACACCGTCTACACCTTCGCGCTGCTGCTCGCCGTCTGGCTGCTCGGCACCGCGCTCGGCGCCGCGCTGCGCGATCGCCTCGCGGCGCGGCCGACCGCAGGCGACGCCCTGACCAGTGGCCTCGTCGCCGCGACCGCGCTGGCCTGCCTCGGCGGTGCCGCCGCGATGGCCACGTCCGACGCGATTCTCCTCGGCCTGCGCGAGGCGCTGCCGGCCACCGTGCCGGGCCGGCTCGCCGCCGAGCTCGGCATCGCGGCGGTCGCCTTCCTGCCGCCGACCGTCGCCATGGGGGCGCTGTTCGCGCAGCTCGCCCAGGCGGCCAGCGACCGCGATGGCGGCATGGGACCCGGGCTCGCCGTCAACACACTCGGCGCGGCGCTGGCACCGATCGTCTTCGGGCCTGTCCTGATGCCGCTCGTCGGCGCCAAGCTCGCCTTCGCCGGGCTCGCCGCCGGCTACGTGCTGGCGCTGCCGAACCGGCGTCCGCCGGCACTCGCCGCCGCGGCGGCGATCGGGGTAGCGGCCGTGGCACTGGTGCTGTCGCCGCTGTCGCTGCGCTTCGTCCAGGTGCCGCCCGGCGGTGCGCTGGTCTGGCACCGCGACGGCGTGATGGCGGCGGTGAGCGTGGTGCGCAACCGCGCCGGCGACCATCACCTCCAGGTCAACAACCACTTCCGCATGGGCGGCAGCGCGTCGGAGCGCTCCGACCATCGCCAGGCCCACATCCCGCTGCTGCTGCATCCGGCGCCGCAGCGGGCGCTGTTCCTCGGGCTCGGCACCGGGGCGACCGTCTCGGCGGCGGCCGACCATCCGGGCCTCGTCGTCGACGGCGTCGAGCTGGTGCCCGAGGTGGTCGAATCGTTCCCGCTGTTCGCCCGCTCGGCCCCGCAGATCGGCCGCAACCCCGACCTCCACATCCACGTCGCCGATGCCCGCCGCTTCGTCCGCGCGCCCGGCGCCGGCTACGACGTGATCGTCGCCGACCTCTACCATCCGTCCGTCGACGGCTCGGGCGCCCTCTATGCGCGCGAGCACTTCGCCGCGATCCGCGACCGTCTCGCCGCGGGCGGCCTGTTCTGCCAGTGGCTGCCGCTGCATCAGCTCGACATCGCGACCCTGCGGGTGATCGTCCGCACCTTCCTCGACGTGTTTCCGCAGGCGAGCGCCCATCTCGCCCAGCTCAGCGTCGAGACGCCGCTGATCGCCCTCGTCGGTGCTGCAGGGCCGCGCACCTATCCGACGGAGTGGCTCGGCCGGCGGATCGTCGATCCGGCGCTGCGGGCCCGGCTCGCCGCCCTCGATCTGGCCGACGACTTCGGCCTGTTCGGCCTGCATCTCGGCGGCGCCGCGGCGCTGCGTGCCTTCGCCGGCGAGGGGCCGCTCAACACCGACGACCGCCCCGTGGTCACGGCGGAGGCGCCGCGGCTCGCCTATGCGGCGGCGGAGCGGCCGGGCGACCGGCTGCTGACCCTGCTCGCCGCGCTGCGGGGGACGCCGGACGACGTCCTGGCCGCGCCGGCGACGGCAGAAGCCGAGCCGGACGCCCGGGACCACGACCGGGACCGGCGCCGCCGGCTCGTCGCGTACTGGCAGGCGCGCGACCGCTATCTGGAGATCGGGGTGCGGACGCTCGGGGCCGGCGCGCGGGGCCGCGACCTGGTGGGCGAGATCGCCCCGCAGCTCGTCGATCTCGTCCGGCTCAGCCCGGACTTCGAGCCGGCCTATCGTCCGGTGCTGGCGATGGCGCGGCAGCGCGCGGTCAGCGACCCGGCGGTGGCGCGGCGGCTCCTAGAAGCGCTCGATAGGGCGAGGCCGGACCGACCCGAGGCACGCCGCCTGCTGTCGGCGCTGCCGCCGGGCTGACCGGCGCCGCGGTCGCGGTGCCGTCCGCCGATGCGATCGTGAACGGCACCGAGCCGCCGTCGGGATGCCAGTGGCGGCGCACATAGCCGTTCCACTCGATCGAGTAGTTGCCGGGCGGCAGCGGCTCCAGCGGCCGGAACTCGGCGGCCCGGACCTCGGTGGGGCTGCGGACCCAGTCGATCGGCCACTCGGCACGGGCCTCGTCGAACAGCCGGACGTCCTTCAGCTCGATCTCGATCGAGAACTGCAGCGTGATCGGCTCCTGCAGGGCCTGGAGCACGTCGTTGGCGTTCGGATAGGACTGGTCGAAGGCGCACTGGGCCCGGGCCTCGCCGGTCGTGACGGCGATCAGTCCGAGGAGCGGCAGGACCGCGATCAGGCCGCGCATGCGCATCGATGGTCTCCGTATGTCTGGTCGGGGGTATGTCTGCACGGTGTCGTTCCGGCGGCCGGCCGTCACGCGAAGCGGATCGCGTAGCCGAAATTGTCGAGCCGGTCGGGGATCGCGTTGAACGCGATGGTGATGCGCCGCTCGCCCTGATTGACCGGCACCTCGTGCAGCAGATAGCTCGGGAACATCACGAGGTCGCCGGCGCCGATCTCCGGCACCATCCACTTGCCGCCGTTGAACTGGTTGATGCGGGCGTTCGGGTTGTTGTTGCCGAAGATGAAGCCCGAACCGCCGAGGCTGCGGTGGAACACCAGGCGGGCGGAGGGATCGGGCGAGGTGAGATAGAACACCCCCGAGACGAAGCTGTTGGCGTGGGTGTGGATCGCCTGGCGGCCGCCGGGCTCCAGCACGTTGACCCAGATCTCCTTGATCTGCCACGCGAGCGGCTCGCCGAACAGCACCTCGCCGAACTCGGTCACCTTGGGCAGCGCCAGGGCGCCGAGGCTGGTGAACAGCGCCGACGTGTCGGCAGCCGCGACCGGCGTGTGCGACAGCCGGTCCGAGAAGGCGTTGGCGAGCGTCGTGGTGTTTTCGATCTCGGCGACGACGGCGGCGACGCGCTCGCCGTCCAGGAGCTTCTCCACCCGCATGACCGGGGTCGGGAAGAGACCGAAGATCTGGCTCACGGGGGCATCCGCACGTTTGGAGAAACGGAGAGGCGCGTCCCGTCCGAAGGGTGGGATGCACGACGCGCCGGTTCACTCTGGCGGCGGTGGATGACCGCCGCATGACTGCGATCCGATCCCGCGGTCAGTGGTCCGGATAGGGCTCGATCAGGGGCGGCGGGCGGCGCGGCACCACGACGACGGGCTTGCCGGGGCTCGTCGCCGGGCGGAGCGTCGGCGTGCGCGCCGTCGACTCGGCGTCGCGCGCCGGCAGCGTCAGCACCGCGCTGCTGCGCTCCTTCTGCAGCATCACGTCGCGGCCGCTCACCGAGCGCAGCACCCAGCCGTCGTGCGCCTCGCCGGTCTTCAGCCGCACCACGGCGCCGGCCGCCGGGTCGAGGAAGACGCCGAAGCCGCCGCGGGCGTTGACCACGATGCCGATCAGCTCCAGGCGCGGCCGGGCCGGCGGACTCGGCGCCGGCGGGGGCGGAGCCGCGGGAGGCGCCGGCGGCGCCGCCGCGACGATCGGGGGCGGCGGCCGCCGGCTCGCCGAGAACAGCGGTCGCGCGCGCGTCTCCGTCAGCGTCTCCAGCGGGATCGCCCACAGCGGGTTGCCGTGCCGCGCCGGCGGCTCCGCCTCGGCGGGGCGTCCCGGTGCGCCGTCGGCCCGCACCGCCGGCGGCGCGATGTCGACGACGCCGGTGCGCCGCTCGCCCGGGTCGAGATCGGCGGGCGATGGCGCGGCGAGCGACAGCACGGCGGTGCCGGCCAGGGCGAGGCCGGCGATCGCGGCGAGGAGGCGTCGGGCCCGGGTCATCGTGCGCCCTGCCACTGGCCGTAGACCGTCATCAGCACCCGCAGGCGGCCGTCCTGCGCCTCGGCCGCGGTCGCCGGCGCCTGCGCCACCAGCTGGTCGACGAACAGGAACGGCAGGCCGGCCTCGATCTCGTAGAGGAGCGACTGGAAATCCGCCTGACCGATCTCCAGGTTCGTCGTGACGCCGAGGAAGCCGGCGCCGAGCGGCGTGCCCTGGAGCTCCACCCGCGACGACAGGATGCGGCCGTCGAAGCGGGCGACGGCCTCCGACACCCGCTGCATCAGCCCGGCTCCGGCGACCGTCACGGTCGGCCCTTCGAGAAAGGGCGATCCGCGGCGCAGGCCGGCCGGCATCCCGGCGCTCGCGGGCGGTGCGGACCGCCGGCCCTCCAGCCGGTCGAGAATGTCGGCGGCGGCCGCCACCGCGGCCTGCCGGGCGACGAGATCGGTGACGGCGCCCCAGGCGAGCTGGACCAGCAGTGCCACCGCGGCCGCATAGGCCAGCACGGCGAGAGCGGCGCGGCCGGGCGGCACGCGCGGCGGGACGACGGGGGTGCGGACGGAGGCTGGCTGCGGGGTCACGGCGTCACCTCGATCGGCGCCCGGATGCGCGCCTCGATGTGGAAGCGCTCGCCCGGATCCTCGGCGGCCCGGGTGGTCGGCGCGTAGAAGGTTGCGCGGGTGAAGTTCGACGACTGCTCGAGCAGCCGGATCAGCGCCGGCGCATCCCGCGACAGGCCCATCACCTGCACCTTGTCGCCCTCGATGTGCATCTCGGTGACGAAGGTGTGGTCGGGCAGGGCGCGCGACAGCGCCTCCAGCACCAGCACGGTCGGAGCGCCGTCGTGCTTGCGCTGCTCCAGCGCCCGCACCGCGGCGGTCGCCGCGTCGCCGCCGCCGCGCGCCGCGAGGAGGGCGATGCGGCGCGCCGCGATGCGGCGGTCGAGGTCGGCCCGGGAGGCGTCGAGGTCGGCCCCGACGATCTGCTCGGCCAGCGTCGCCGCGACGGCGGCGAGCGCCGCCGCGATCAGCACGGCGAGGAGCGCTCGCCGCACCTGCGCGATGCCGATCCGGCCGGGCAGGGCGTGCTCCAGCACCCGCACGGGCGCCGCCGCGTCGTCCGGCCGGACCGCGACGACGATGGTCCGGGCGCCCTCTCGCGTCAGCGCGTCGAGCAGCGGCGCGATGCCGGTGCGGGCCGTCGCCGCCACGGTGAGCGCGATGCGCTCGCCTGCCGCCTCGGCCGGCGGCGTCCAGCCGTAGACGGCGTCGCCGGCGTGCCACGGCGTCAGGCGGTCGAGCTGGGCCCGCACGATGCCGTCCAGGAACGCCGCCGCCTGGCGCGGCAGGTCGAGCGGCCGGAACAGGAAGCGCCCGCGAGCGAGCTCGAGCGCGACCGCGCGGCCGGCGATCCGGGCGGCGACCCCGGCGGGCAGGCGACCGCCGTCGTCGAGCCGGATCGGCGCGGCCGCACCGGAGTCCGCCGCGTCCGCACCGGCCATGACGAAGCGGCCGGGCTCGGTCTCGACCAGCGTCACGCTGCGACGTCGGCCGAGCCGCCCGGCGGCGCCGACGAGCGCGCCGGCGACCGTGTCGATCCAGGCCGAGAAGCGGTCGAGCAGGCTGCGGCTCATCGTCGGGTCTCCTGCGGCGGACGCAGCGGCGGCGGCGTGTCGAGGTCGTCGCGCCAGGTCAGCACCCGGTAGGGATCGTCGCCGAAGTCGCGCACCAGGATCACGGCCTCGGCGGCCCGGGTGCCGCCACGGTCGAAGTCGATCCGCACCGTCACGCGGACGGCGTCGCCGCCCTCCGGCGTGGTGCCGCGCCGGAGCGGCGGGGCATTGCCGGCCGGCCCGTCCGGCGTCTCGCCCGGCAGGGCGGCGAGCACGACCGGATCGGCGTCGCGCGCCAGCACGTCGGGCCGGCCGCCGTAGATGGTGAGATGCGGCAGCGCCTGCTCGATCAGGGCCGGCGGGATGCCGAGCACCAGCCACAGCTCGTCGGCGTGCACGAACGGCTTGCCGCGCGGGCCGTGGTCGAGGCCGGCCTCGCGATAGCGCGAGCGTTCGCGCTCCAGCGTCGCGTCGCCGGAGGGCGCACGCCACGCGACGATCCGTTCGGCATAGGTGTCGGCGTCGTCGGGCTGCGCGCCGAGGACGACGAAGAGGCCGGCGAGCAGCTCCTTCGGCGCGGCGTTGAGGTCGATGCGGGCGGCCTCGTTGACGAAGGTGGCGAGCACCCGGGCCCGGCCCCGGCGAAACGCCAGGTCGCCGCGGGTCGGACGGACCTCCTTCGGCACGGCGGCCAGCCGCTGAGCGGCGAGCTCGACGCCGGCGGTGGCGAGCGCGCGGGCGAGCAGCGCCTCGTCGCGCACCGCTGCGGCGGTCGCGGCGCCCGAGACATGGACCGAATAGATGGTGACGAGCGTCGCCAGCGCGGCGAGGATCCACAGCACCGCGATCAGCACGAAGCCGTCGCACGGGCCGCCGGACGTCGGGCTCGGTCGCGCACGGCTCATCGGGTCGGCACTCCCGTGTCGGTCGTCGCGGCGGCCGGCGCCGCCGGGCGGGGGCCGCAGCCCTCGGCCGTCGTCTCCACCACGCATTCGGCGCGCAGCTCGGCCCGGATCGGCGCGACGGTCGAGGCGGCGAGGGCGCGGCCGCTGGTACCGTCGCGCACCACCACCCGCACGGCCCGCGGCAGCTCCTTCATGTCGATCCACTCGGCCTGCCAGACGCCGTCGCGCCCCGCATAGGAGAACGACACGCGGTACGGCGCGCCGAGCAGCGGCACCGCGTCGAAGAAGCGCGGCGGCAGGTCCTCCGGATCGCGCGGCAGGTAGGGCGCGGCGCTGCGCGCGAGCGCCAGCCCGTGGCCCGCCGCGGCGATCCGCACGATCTCCAGGCCCGGCCGGGCGTTGGGCCCGAGCGCGGTGCGCACGACCGTGACGGCGAGCGCGGTCCCCTCGAACAGCGGCGCCTTGCTCTCGCGGTCGCGCGGAACCATCTCGGCGGCGGCGAGGTCGGCGACGACGCGGTCCATCGCCAGCGCGACCTGCTCGGCGCGCTGGACCCGGACGAGGCCGCGGTTCCAGCCGGGCAGCCACTGCGCCGTCACGGTGGCGAGGGCGCCGAGCACCACGCCCATCAGGACCGTGGCGACCAGCGCCTCGACCAGCGTGAAGCCGGCCTCCGCCGCCCGACTGACAGATGCCGTCCGGCTCATTCGGTCGGCCTCCGGGTCAGCCGCACGGTCTCCAGCACCAGCGTCGCGCCGGACGGGCCGCGCACCGTCACGATCACGTCCTTCGCCTCCCACGGCGAGCCGGCGGGCACCCCGTCGGACGCGAGCGGCCGGACCTCCGTGCGCCAGCGATGGCCGGCGAGCTCGCCGTCCAGGCCGCCGGCGGCGAGGTCGCGGCGCGGCGGCAGGCCGGCCAGGACGGCGCGCGCCGTCTGCTCCAGGGCCACCCGTGCCTCGACGGTCCGCGTCGCGCGCGCGTTGGCGGCGACCACGCCGCCGATCGCGGCGAGCGCGGCGGCCACCACGGCGAGCGCCACCAGCACCTCGATCAGCGTGAAGCCGCGGCGGCGCCGCCGCTCACGCGCTGTGACGCGGGACAATCTCGACCCCTCCGGTCAGCCAGTTCACCCGCACCTCGAATCCGACCCCGTCGCGCGACAGAACGACCGCCCCGCCGCACGACAGGCCGGACGGCAGGAAGCCGATGCTCGACAGCGCCGGCCGGCCGGCGCAGCGCTGCGGCAGCATCGCCTGCATCCGCACGTCGCGGGGCAGGCGAAGGATCCGCCCAGTGGCGCCGGAGCGCAGGGCGCGCGCCGCCGCGTTCACCTCGGTCGCGACCGGCCGCCGGCGCCGCATGGCGGCGGTGCGGTCGGCCCGCAGCAGCGCCGCCGCCTCGACCGCGTAGGCCTGGAGCCGCGGCGTCGAGGTGCCGAGCGGCAGCCGCGGCAGGGCCAGGGCGGCGAGCGCCGCGACGATCGCCACCACGGCGACGATCTCGACGAGGCCGAAGCCGGCCTGTGCGCCGCCGCGGATGCGGCCGGGCTCAGCGCGTCCAGCTGGTGATGTCGGCCGCGGTTCCGCTGCCACCTTCCTGCCCGTCCGATCCGAGGGAGACGATGTCGTAGGGTCCGTGGTCGCTGGGCGACCGGTAGACATAGGGCTTGCCCCAGGGGTCGGCCGGCACGGTGCCGCCCTTGAGATAGGGGCCGTTCCAGTTGGCGGTCCCGGCGGTGCGCTGGACGAGCGCGCCGAGACCCTCCTGGCTCATCGGGTAGCGGCCGGTGTCGAGATAGAAGAGGTCGAGCGCGCTGGCGAAGCCCTGGATCTGGATCTTCGCGGTCTTGACCTTGGAGTCGCCGAGATAGTTCAGCACCCGGGGCCCGACCAGGGCGACGATCAGGCCGATGATGGTGATCACCACCAGGAGCTCCACCAGCGTGTAGCCCTCCTGGCCGCGGCGGCGCCGCCGGCGGATCGGCCGCGCGCGGGCCGGTGAGAACGTGGATTCCATGACTCCGTTCCGTTGCACTGCTTTCATCCGATGCTCTGGCTGACCGACAGGAGCGCGGTCATGACCGACACGATCAGTCCGCCGACGACCACGCTGATGGTGACGATGGCGAGTGGGCCGACGATGCCGACGACCCGCGCGAGCGCCGCCTGCAGCTTGGCCTCGTAAAAGTCGGCGATGCGGCCGGCGAGCAACGCCAGCTGCCCGGTCTCCTCGCCGAGGCGCAGCATGCGCACCGCCATGGCGGGCAGGGCGCCGCCGGCGGCGAGCGCCTCCGACAGGCGGCCGCCGTGGCGCACCTTGTCGGCGGCGGCGCTCCACACCGCGGCGCCGTCGCCGGTCGCCATCACCTCGACGATGATGCGCAGCGCCGCCGTCAGCGTGACGCCGTTGCCGAGCAGGATGCCGAGGTTGCGGCAGAACACGGCGGCGCGCCGGAACGAGAGGATCGTGCGCACGCCGGGCAGCCGCGCGGCGGCGCCGAGCAGTGCGACGCGGGCGCCGGGCCGGCGCAGCACCAGCCAGGAGGCGAGCGGCATCAGGACGGTCGCGGCGGCGACCTCGGCCGTGTGGGCCTGCAGGAGATCGGAGAGATCGAGGATCGCCTCGACGGCCGGATCGAGCTTCGCCCCCATGTCGCGCAGCACGGTGGAGAACTGCGGCAGCACGAACAGGAGGAAGAACACCAGCACGCCGCCGGCCGCGACCAGGATGAAGGCCGGGTACTGTAGGGCCTCGGCGAGGGTCTTGCGCAGCGCCTCGGCGCGGGCCCGTTCGGCCGCGAGCTGCTCGAGCGTGGTGTCGAGCGTGCCCGACGCCTCGCCGACCCGCACCAGGGCGACATAGACGGGCGGGAACAGGGCCGGATGCGCCGCGATGGCATCTGCGAAGGTCTCGCCCGACAGGACGCCGGCGCGGATCCTGCCGACCACCGGGCGCATGCGGCCGAGATCGGCGTCGCCGGCGAGCAGCTCCAGCGCGTCGTCGAGCCGCGCGCCGGCGCGCAGCAGCAAGGCGAGGTCGCGGGTGAACACCGTCACGTCGGCCGGACGCGGGCGGCTCGTCAGGGCGGCGAGCGACAGGTCGAGGCGGGGGCCCGCCGCCGCCTCGGCTCCGGCCGCCGTCTCGATCGGCACGAGCCCGAGGAACTCGATGCGCTGCGCCACCTCGGCGGCGTTCGGGGCGGCGATCGTCCCGGTCACCAGCTCGCCGGTCTGCGTCAGGGCGCGGTAGTGGAAGTTCGGCATCGGCTCAGCGCACCGTGGTGACCCGCAGCACCTCGGCGGGCGAGGTGAGGCCGGCCCGGCACTTGGCGATGCCGTCGTCCAGCATGGTGGTCATGCCGGCCGTGATCGCCGCCCGGTCGAGGGCGCCGGCGCCCGCGCTGCGGTCGATCTGCTCGCGGATGGCGTCGGAGAGCGTCAGGATCTCGAACACGCCGACGCGCCCGCGATAGCCGGCGCCGGCGCAGCGCTCGCAGCCGACCGGCTCGTGCACGGTGTCTCCGGCCGCGAATCCGAGCGCGGCGAAGCGCGGGTCGGCGGCGATGTCGGCCGCCGCGAGGGTGCGGGGCCGCTTGCAGCGGTCGCAGAGCTGGCGCACCAGGCGCTGGGCGACCACGGCCCGCAGCGTCGACTTCAAGAGGAAGCTCTCGACCCCGAGATCGAGCAGGCGCGGCACCGCGGCGGCGGCCGTGTCGGTGTGCAGCGTGGTCAGCACCAGATGGCCGGTGAGGGCGGCGTGGACGGCGATGTGGGCGGTCTCCGGGTCGCGCACCTCGCCGACCATGATCACGTCCGGGTCCTGGCGCACGAAGGCGCGCAGCGCCGCCGCGAAGGTGAGGCCGATCGAAGGCTTCACCTGCGACTGGTAGATGCCGCGAATCTCGTACTCGACCGGATCCTCGATCGTCAGGATCTTGCGGGTCGGCTCGTTGAGGATCGACAGCATGGTGGCGAGCGTCGTCGTCTTCCCGCTGCCGGTCGGTCCGGTGACGACGATCATGCCGTGCGGCAGGTCGAGCAGCCGGGTGAGCGTCGCCCGGTCGGCGGCCAGAAGCCCGAGCCGGTCGATCGACAAGAGGCCGCGGTCGCGCGGCAGCAGGCGGATGACGGCGGATTCGCCGTGCTGGGTCGGCATGATGGCGACACGCACGTCGAGCTCGTCGCGGCCGAGCCGCAGCCGCGCCGCGCCGTCCTGCGGCAGGCGCCGCTCGGCGATGTCGAGGCCGGCGAGGATCTTGATGCGCGAGATGATCGCCTGCGGCAGCACCCCGGCGGGCGCCGGCACCGGGCGCAGCAGGCCGTCGACCCGCATGCGCACCTCGAGGCCGGTGCGGAACGGGCCGATGTGGATGTCGCTGGCGCGCAGCTCCACGGCCTTCTCGAACAGGCCGTCGACGGCGCGCACCACCGGAGCGCCGCTGGCGAGGTCGCGCAGGCTGTCGATGTCGTCGGCGGCCCGGCCGGCCGCCGGCGCCTGGAGATCCGGCGCGGCCGTCGGCTCGTCCTCGCCGAGCCGCTCGGCCAGCACGGTGGCGACGTCCTCGAAGGAGGCGACCGCGAGCGCCACCGGACCGCCGAGCACGATCTCGGCGGCGCGCGGCCCGGCCGTGTCGGTCGGATCGGCGACGGCGAGGCAGGCGCCGCCGTCCGCGGCGCGATAGGGGAACACTGCGAGCTCGCGCAGGAAGCGCGGCGAGAACGCCCGGGTCAGCGGCGGCGCCGCCATCAGGACCGGCAGGGCGATGCGGGGAAGCGCGAAGAACTGCGCCACCGCGTCGGCGAAGTCGCCGGCGCCGAGATCGCTCGCCTCCCACAGCCGGCGCAGGCTCGGAGCGCCGGCATCGGCCGCGGCGACGTCCGCCTGCGGGTCCGCGATGCGGCCGGAACGGACGAGATGGCTCGCGAAGTCGCCGGCGCTGGCGGAAGTCATCGGAGCATCCTCGTCCTCGTCCGGCGCGATCACCGGCCCGCGCAGTCTCCGGGTCTGTCGATGGTGCCGACGATCCGGCCGGCACGACACCGGTCAGGCTCGCGTCGGGGCGATCGTCGCGCATGCCGTCGCGCCGCGGCTCGGCGGCGCCACGCGCAGCGGGCGGCATATTGGTCGCGCTGCATGAAGCTTTTGCGTCGGATCGATGACGAATGCGCCGCGACGGCTCGCGCACCGGAGGAAGTCCACAGGCGCTGCCGCCCGCCGGCGTGCTCTTATAAATCTGTCATATGGGACCGCTAACAACGATCATCCCGCATCGGCGTCTGCGGGCGACCGTCCGCCCGACCGGACGGTCGAGACAAGAGACAGCGGGTGGCGTGAGTGGACAGACCGGCCGGAACGATGCGATCGCATCGGGGCGGAGCAGCCGTCGCGGCCGCGCTTCTGTGTGTCGCGGGCCTTTGCGTCGGCCTCGGCGCGTGCAGCGGGCTCGTCGACGACAACCGCCCGCCGGGCGTGCTCGATCAGATTCGCTCGCTCGATCTGCTGCCGCGCCGGCCGGCGCCGGTCGGCCCCACCGGCGCCCTCCCGGACGATCGCCGCGCGGTCGAGTATCAGACGAGCAGCGCTGCGCCGCCGACGGGCGGCCGCGGCGACACGACCGGCGCCGTCGCGGGCGGCACGGTCGGGCAGGGGGCGGCGGCCGCCGCGGGCGGCGAGGGCTACGAGCTGAATTTCGAGAACACGCCGCTGTCCACCGTGGCCAAGGTGGTGCTCGGCGACATCATGGGGGCCGGCTACACGATCGACCCGCGCGTCCAGGGCACGATCAGCCTCGCCTCGGGCCGGCCGGTCGCCCGCTCCGACATGCTCTACGTGCTGGAGAACGCGCTGCGCACCAGCAACGTGGCGCTGATCCGCGATCCTTCCGGCTACCGGCTGGTGCCGCTGTCGGAGGCCGCCGGCGCCGGCGTCACCGACGCGGGCCTCGCCCGCGCCGAGCCGGGCTTCGGGCTCTCGGTGGTGCCGCTGCGTTTCGTGTCCGCCCAGACGCTGATGCCGCTGCTCGATTCCTTCGCCACCCGCACCGGCGCGGTACGGGCCGATCCGGGGCGCAACATCCTGCTGATCCAGGGCACCGGGAGCGAGCGTCGGGCCGCCATCGACACGGTGCTGAAGTTCGACGCCGACTGGATGCGCGGCCAGTCGGTCGGCATCTATCCGGTGCGCAACGGAACGCCGGAGCCGATCGTCGCCGAGATCGAGAAGGTGATGGACGCCGGCGAGGGCGGCATGACCCACAGCCTGGTCAAGCTCCAGCCGATCACGCGGATGAACTCCATCATGGTGGTCGCCCGCAAGCCGGAGCTGCTGCGCACCGCCGCGACCTGGATCGGCCGGCTCGACCGCGCCGACACCAGCACGGGCGTGCGCGTCTACCGCCTGCGCTACGGCGACGCCAAGCAGATGGCCAAGGTGCTCAACGAGATCTTCGTCGGCGGCACGTCGACCTCGCTCGACCAGACGGCGAGCCAGATCGCGCCGGGCTCCGGCGTGGCGGTGACGACCAGCAGCGGCGGCACGGACGCCGGCTCGGCACAGGCGAAGAGCGTGCAGCAGAAGCTCGGGCAGGGGCTCGGCCAGCAGCAGTCCGCCCTGGCGGCGGCCCGCTCCGCCGCGAGCGCCGATCCGCCGCCGTCCGGCGGATCGGGTGCGGCGGCCGCGGCGCTGCTGCCGGGCGTCCGGATCACGGCCGACTCGGTGAACAACACGCTGCTGATCTATGCGAGCCCGGAGCAGTACCGGATCGTCGAGCGCACCGTCGCCCAGCTCGACCAGCCGCTGCTCCAGGTGGCGATCGAGGCGACGGTCGCCGAGGTCACGCTCAACGACGCCCTCGGCTACGGCGTGCAGTTCTACCTGACCAGCAAGGACCTCGGCCTCGGCTCCGACAAGGGCTCGGTGCTCAACACGCTGTCGAGCAGCGTGTCGGACGCCTTCATCAGCCGCAGCGTGCCCGGCTTCAACCTGCTGATCGGGTCGGAGAGCAACCCGCGCATGATCCTCGACGCGCTGCACACCGTCACCGACGTCAAGGTGCTGTCCAACCCGTCGCTGGTCGTCGTCGACAACCAGCCCGCCACCCTGCAGGTCGGCGACGAGGTGCCGATCTCCACCGGCAGCGCCACGGTGCTGACCAGCAGCAACACCGTGGTGAACACCTACGAGTACAAGAACACCGGCATCATCCTGCGGGTGGTGCCGCGGGTGAACGCCAACGGCAATGTCCGGCTCGAGATCGAGCAGGAGATCAGCAACGTCTCCGATTCGACGACCACCACGTCGAGCAGCAGCTCCAGCTCGACCTCGACCAATCCGACCGTGTCGCAGCGCAAGGTCAAGAGCACGATCGCGGTGGCGAGCGGCCAGACCGTGCTGCTCGCCGGCCTGATCAGCGAGAAGCGCAACGGCACGCGGTCCGGCATCCCGGTGCTCGACAAGGTGCCGGTGCTCGGCGAGGCGTTCTCCCACACCGACAAGAGCGTCAGCCGCACCGAGCTGATCATCTTCATCCGGCCGCAGATCATCCGCGACGGCTCCGATGCCCACGTGGTCGCCGAGGAGCTGCGCGCCAAGCTGCGCGGCAACATCGGCACGGCGCCGGGCGGCCCGTTCCCGCGCTTCAACTGACGGGGCGATGGATGCCGGCCGCGCTGCGCAACGCCCTGGCGACGATCGGCGGCGATCTCCGCGACGGCGCCGTCGTGCCGGCGGTGGCGGCCGGGACGTGCGGGGCGGCGGCGAGCCTGTGGATCGAGCCCGGCCCCGGCGGCCTGCTGGCGGCGGGCTTGGCCGCAGTGGCGGTCGCGATCGCGGCGATCGACGCGCGGCGCTTCGTCATCCCGGATGCGCTGTCCGCGACCGGCCTCGTGCTCGGCCTCCTGTATGTCTGGACGACCGATCCATGGCCCGTCGACGCGCTGACGGCGGCGCTGCTGCGCGGCGCCGCGCTGGCGCTCGTCTTCCTGCTGCTGCGGATCGGCTACCGCCGACTGCGCGGCCGCGACGGCCTCGGGCTCGGCGACGTCAAGCTCGCGGCCATGGCCGGCGTCTGGCTCGACGTGCCGGCGATCCCGGTGGCGGTCGAGATCGCCGCGCTGGCGGGCCTCGCCGCCTACGGGGTGCGTCAGCTCCGCTCCGGCGGCCCGATGCGCGCGACGGCGCGGCTGCCGTTCGGCCTGTTCTTCGCGCCGGCGATCTGGATCGCCTGGATCGTGCAGCGCTGGCTCTTCGAAGGCTGAGGGACGCGGGATGATCCGGACCGTCACGACCCGTCGACACGCCTTGTGGGGCGCCGTCTCGGCGGCGGCTGTTCTCGGCGCCGGGCTCGCTGCCCCGGCCCGGGCGCTCGACGCCTTCGCGCTGCATGCGCGCGGCGACGACGCCGCGGCGGCGGTCCGGCTGGCGCGGCTCGCCGAGGCCGGCAACGCCCGCGCCCAGGGGCTGCTCGGCTTCCTCTACGAGTACGGCCGCGGCGTGCCGCAGAACTTCGAGATCGCGGCGATGCTGTACACCTGCGCGGCGGAGCAGGGCGAGGCCACCGCGCAGCATCTGCTCGGGCTCCTGTACGACAAGGGCCGCGGCGTGCCGCGCGACGTGGTGCTGTCGCACAAGTGGCTGATTCTCGCCGCGGCGCGCGCCGGCCGGCGGGACCGCGACGCCTACATCCGCATCCGCGACGCGGTCGCCACCAAGATGAGCGAGTCGCAGCGCGCCCTCGCCCAGGCGATGGCGACCGCCTGGGTGCCGGCACCGCCGACGCCCATGCGGTGGTGATGATCGCCGGGTGATCGGACCGGTTTCGATCCTCTTGCGCGGCCGGTCGGGTCGCGCCCGACGACGACGCCCGCCGCTCACCAGCTCTTGGCGAGCGACAGGCGGACGGCGAGGGGCTCGACCGCGTGGACGTGGCGGTCGTAGACGGCCTCGGTCTCGCCGGCGAGCCGGGACTCGTAATAGTACTCGATCTGGTTGGTCTTGGTGTTGAACAGGTTGTAGGCGTCGAGCTGCACCTTGACCCCGTTGTCGAAGCGGTAGCCGAGCCGGGCGTTGACCAGGAAGGACGACAGCGACCGCACGCTGTCGTCCTCGATCAGCGGCCGCGGGCCGAAATAGCGCGCCTTCAGCGAGCCGAACCAGCCGGTCTCGGTGCCGAGATTGACGGCGAGCGACCCGACCCAGGCGGGCGCGCCGGGGATGGAGGCGCCGGCCGGGTCGTCGTCGGTGAAACGGGCATGCGTGTAGGCGAGGTCGAGGTCGACGCTCAGCCAGCGATTGATCCGGTAGTCGTTGGTCCACTCGACGCCGACGCGGCGGCTCGGGCGGCTCGCCTCGGTGGTGCCGGCGTCGCCGACGAACAGCAGCTCGGAGTCCTGGTCGAGCACGAACACGGCGACCGACGTGGTGAGGCCGTCGATCGACTTGTTGCGCATGCCGACCTCGGCGCCCCTGGTGCGCACCAGCAGCGGCACGCGGTCGACCGGCGTCGTCTTGTCGAGCGGATCGACCGTGATGGTGGCGCCGCGGATGTCGTTGGAGTGGAAGCCGTAGCCGGCATTCAGGAAGAACTCGGTCCTGAACCACGGGCCGAGCACCAGCCCGGCCTTCGGGCTGGTGATGGCGTCCGACGCGTCGCCGGAGTTCAGCGGCGTGTCGCTGTCGACCGTCCCGGAGAACCAGTCGCGGCGGATGCCCACGGTGGTGCGCAGCCAGTCGGTCCACTGCACCGAATGGTCGGCCCACAGGCCGACGCTGCCCTCGGTGACGCTGTCGGCCCGGGTGGTCGAGAGGTACTGCCGCTGCGCCGTCTTCAGCAGGCCGATGGCGATGTCGTCGTAGCGGGTCTGCACGCCGACGCGGGTGACGGTCGGCCGGTCGAGGAGGTTGGACTTGAAGGCGTGGCTGGCGTTGACGCCGAGCACGGTGCGCCGGTCGGTCTGGCTGAACTGGTCGCCGTTGACCGGGTCGTCGAGGAAGTAGGTGAAGTTGTTGTAGAGGGTCAGGCTGGAGTTGATGGCGAAGGCGTCGATCCGGGTGGTGCCCTGCTGGTCGGAGCGGGCCCAGCGGCCCGACACGCTGTAGCGGCTCGCCTCGCCGCCGTCGGTCGGGTCGAGCGAGCCCCAGCGGCTGATGATGCCCTGGTCGATCGCCCGCTGCGCCACCTGATCGGTCGAGGTCCAGCGGTTGCGATAGGCCATGCCGGTGAGCGAGAAGCCGTTGTCGGCGGTGCCGTCGACCCAGCGGACGACGCCGTTGAGCTTGCGGACCCGGTCCGGCACGTCCCACGGGCCGTCGTAGGTGATGCCCTCGCCGGCGGCGATCAGGGTGGCGCCGGTGTCGGTCTTGGTCGACAGCACGGCGACGCCGCGGCCGTAGCCGAACATGCCGAGCGTACCCTCGACCATGTTCTTCGGCACGTCGCGCAGATAGTCGATGTGCACGGCGCCGGCCGAGGAGAAGTCGCCCTCGTCGGCGTAGTAGGGGCCCTTGCGCACGTGCAGCGACTGGACGAGCTCGGGCAGCAGGAAGTTGATGTCGGCGTAGCCCTGGCCGTGGCCGTGGGTGCGCATGTTGACCGGCATGCCGTCGACCCAGATGGCGAGGTCGGTGCCGTGGTCCAGGTTGTAGCCGCGCAGGAAGTACTGGTTGGCCTTGCCCTCGCCGGAGTGCTGGGTGACGACGAGGCCGGGCACCACCTCCAGCATCTCGCCGACCCGGGCGGCCGGGATGTCGCGCATCTCCTCGCCCGAGATGGTCAGCTCGCTGGCGGCGGCGGCCGGCGCCGAGGCGCGCGCCTTCGCCTCGGAATCGACCACCTCGAGGGCGGGGAGGTCGACATACTGGGCCGCCGCCCGGTCGCTGCAGCCGACGGCGAGCACGACGGGGAGCACGGCTGACACGCCGGCGACGCGACGAAACCCGAACGATCGCATATGCACTCCCGCGCGCCGGCGCGCGCCCTGCAAACCCGTCCGCGCGCGTGGAGGAGGCCCCCGGCATGCGCCCCGCGTGTCGCCCGCCGGCGTCTCGCGCGCCGAACGTAGTCGGGGCGCGGTGACACGATTATGAAGAATTGCTTAATTCGTGCGACGCGGGACAGGCCGTAGCGGCGGGGCCACACCCGGGTCGCCGCGGTCGGCCGTGCGCCGCCGCACCGCCGTCCGCCCGGCCGCGGCGCCGCATTTCAGCGGATTGAAAACCCCGGCGAGTCCGGTCACATCTGCGGCCATGCGCCTGGTCCGCCGTGCCCCGCGACCGTTCGGCGGCCGCGGGCGTCCGTTCCGCTTCGGCCTTCTCCTCCTGCTCGGCGCCCTCGCGGGGCTGCCGGCCGGCATCGCGCGCGCCGAGACGATCCGCATCGGCGTGCTCGCCTTCCTGGGGGCCGAGCAGAGCTTCGAGGACTGGGGCCCGACGGCGCGCGCCATCGAGGCGGGGCTGCCGGGCAGCACCGTGGTGCTGGTGCCGCACGACCATGCCGGGCTCGACCGCGCCGTGGCGGAGGGCGCCGTCGACTACGTGATCACCAATCCGGGCCACTATGTCGAGCTGGAGGTCGCGCACGGGGTGTCGCGCATCGCGACGCTCGACTCCGGCATGCCGGTCGCCTCGGCGATCATGGTGCGGCGCGAGCGCAGCGACCTGAACACGCTCGCCGATCTCGCCGGCAAGCGGGTGGCGATCGTCGGGACGACCGCCTTCGGCGGGTTCCAGGCGGCATGGCGCGAGCTCGCCGCCGCCGGCTTCGATCCGTTCCGCGACCTCGCCGGCCTCGACACGGTCGGCTTCCCGATGACCCGGGTGATCGACGCGGTGCTGTCGAACCGGGTCGACGCCGGGATCCTGCGCGGCTGCCTGCTGGAGCAGCAGGAGGCCGAGGGCGCCTTCGCGGCCGGCGCCCTGCGGGTGCTGGCGCCGCGCGACAGCCCCGGAACGACCTGCGCGGTGTCGAGCCGCGTCTATCCGGACTGGCCGATCGCCAAGCTGCGCACGACCCCGGCGGTCGCGGCGAAGCGGGTCGCCACCGCGCTACTGACCTATCAGCCGCCGCCGGGCGTGCCCGGCTGGACCGTGCCGCTCGACTACCAGCCGGTCCACGACGCCTTCCGGGATCTGAAGATCGGCCCCTACGAGTCGCTCCGCCACATCACCGCGCGCGAGCTGCTGGCGCGCTACTGGCAGGTGCTGGCGCTCGCCGGCATCGCGCTCGGCGCCTGGGCCGTGCACGCGCTGCGGGTCGAGCGGCTGGTGCGCCGGCGCACCGCCGAGCTCGCCACCGTGAACGCCGATCTCGTCCGCGAGATCGAGCATCGCCGTCGCGTCGAGGAGCAGGAGGCGCTGCACCGCAAGGAGCTCGACCACGCGGCGCGCCTGTCGATCCTGGGCGAGATGGCGGGCGGCATGGCGCACGAGCTGAACCAGCCGCTCGCCGCCATCGCCAACTACGCCGACGGATGCGAGCTGCGGCTGCGCACGACCCCGGTCGACACCGGCGCGCTGGTCCACGCGACGAAGCTGATCCGCCAGCAGGCGGAGCGCGCCGCCCAGGTGATCCAGCGCATGCGCGCCTTCGTGCGCAAGCGCGAGCCCGTGCACGCGCCGGTCGACCTCGACGAGGTGGTGACCGAGGCGCTGGAGTTCTTCGAAGGCCCGGGCCGCCGGGCCGGCGTGACGATCGAGACGGCGCTCGCCGGCGCGCTCCCGCCGGTGTGCGGCGACCGCATCCAGCTCCAGCAGGTGATCCTCAATCTCCTGCAGAACGCGGCCGACGCGTCGGTGGGACGCGGGGCGGGGCCGTGGCCGGTGCGGGTCGAGACGCTCGCCTGCGAGGGCGGCGCCTGCGTCGCCGTCGCCGATCGCGGCGAGGGGATGTCGGAGGAGGTGAAGGCGCGGCTGTTCGAGCCGTTCTTCACCACCAAGCCGGCCGGCCTCGGCCTCGGGCTGGCGCTGTGCCACTCGATCGTCGAGGAGCATCGCGGCCGCCTGCAGGCGGTCGACAATCCGGGCGGCGGCACCGTGATGCGGCTGTGGCTGCCGGCGGCGCCCGGCGAAGCGGGCGTCGCGCGATGCGGCGACGAGGCGGGGGAGGCCGCATGAGCGCGGGCGAGGCGAAGGCGCCGGTGGTCTACGTGGTCGACGACGACGACGCGATGCGGGACTCGCTGGTGTTCCTGCTGGAGCCGCTCGGGCTCGCCGTCGAGACGTTCCCGTCGGCCGCGGCGTTCCTGGCCGGCCACGATCCCGACCGCGTCGCCTGCCTGGTCGCCGACGTGCGGATGCCCGGCATGAGCGGGCTCGAGCTGCACGAGGAGCTGGTGCGGCGCGGCGCCGTGATGCCGGTGGTGATCATCACGGGCCACGGCGACGTGCCGATGGCGGTGCGGGCGATGCGCACCGGCGCGCTCGACTTCATCGAGAAGCCGCTCAACAACCAGGTGCTGATCGAGCGCATCCACCAGGCGTTGCGGCTCGCCGGGACGCGGCTCGCCGCGGCGCGCGAGATCGGCGCCATCCGGGCGCGGCTCGACCGGCTGACGGCGCGCGAGCGCGAGGTCGCCGGCCTGGTCGCCGCCGGCAAGCAGAACAAGGCGATCGCCCACGCGCTCGGCATCAGCCTGAAGACGGTGGAGATCCACCGCCACAACGCGATGGAGAAGATGGCCGCGACCACGGGCGCCGACCTCGCCCGCATGCTGACGCTGGCCGGCGGCACCGGCGAGCCCGCCCCGGACGGGCCGGCCTAGAGGCGCGGCGGTGCTGTGGCGCGGCGCCGCGGCCGTGCTAGGATCGGCGGCTCTCCCCCGCCACAGGACTTTCGACATGCCCCCGACCGAGCGGCGCGACGGCGCGACCCAGACGGCGCAGCAGACGCGGCGCTCGATCGCCTTCCTCAACGTGGCGCACGGCATCGACCATTTCGTGCTCGGCATCTATCCGACCGTGGTGATCGGGCTCGAGGCCGTCTACCAGCGCTCCTATTCGGAGCTGATCGTCCTCTCCACCGCGATGTTCGTCGCCTTCGGCCTGTTCTCGCTGCCGGCCGGCTGGCTCGCCGACCGCCTCAGCCGCCGCGCCATGATGGCGGCGTTCTTCATCGGCTGCGGGCTGTCGCTGGCCGGCTGCGCGGTGGCGCCGACGCTGACGATGCTGGCGGTCGCGCTGTTCCTGCTCGGCATGTTCGCCGCCATCTACCACCCGGTCGGGATGGCGATGCTGATCCAGGCCTCGGGCGCGCGCGGCCGCACGCTGGCCTTCAACGGCGTGTGCGGCAATCTCGGCGTGTCGCTCGCCTCCGGCGTCACCGCGGTGCTGGCCTCGTCGGTCCTCGGCTGGCGCGGGGCCTTCCTGGTGCCGGCCGTGGTGTGCCTCGCGCTCGGCGTCGCCTATCTGGCCATGGTGGCCGACGACCGCCACGAGACCGGCAGCCGCACGCGGGTCGCCGACATCGTGCTGCCGCGCCGCGCCGCGATCGCCTTCTTCGGCCTCTACACCATCATCTCGTTCTGCGGCGGGCTCACCTTCAACACCATCGTGGTGGCGCTGCCCAAGATCGTCGACGAGCGGCTCGGCGGCGGCGTCGGCCTCGCCGCGGTGGGCGGGCTCGCCAGCATCGTGTTCCTGTGCGGCGCCGTCGCCCAGCTCGTGGTCGGGCGCATCGCCGAGCGGGTCGCGCCGCATCTCCTGTTCGCCGTGGTGGTCGGCCTCCTGTTCGCCGGTGCCGCCTGGTCGGTGCGGGCCGACGGCATGATGCTGATCGCGGCGCTCGCCGTGGTGATGGCGGCGCTGTACGGGCAGGTGACGGTCGGCGACATGGTGATCGCCCGCTACACTGCGGACGCCTGGCGCGGCCGCGTCTACGCGGTGCGCTACTTCCTGTCCTTCGCCTCGGCCGGCGTCGCCGTGCCGGTGATCGCCTGGCTGCACGCGCGCGGCGGCTTCGACCTCGTGCTGATCGGGCTCGTCGCGGTGTCCGGGCTGTTCCTCGCCGCCGTGCTCGGCCTCGTCGCGATCGTCACCGTGTCGGCACCGCGCGTGATGGTGCCGCCGGACGCGGCCCCGGCCGAGTAGGGCCGCTCCATGGGCGGCGGCAGCGGTATCTGACTCCTTTTCAGCGAGGTGCGGATTATTTTCGCGCCGTTAACGTCGCGTTAACCGTTCGGCGGCATGCTGTTCGAGAAGGGCGCTGCGGCGCCCACGACCACGGCGGCAGATGACGCCGGATGTACGCGCATCGGACGGCGTGGTCGTGACTGATTTCCCGCGGGGGCGGGTAGAGGGGACCAGCGCCTGGTGGCGCTGACGGAAAGGCCCGGGCGGCGACGTCCGGGCCTTTTTCGTTTCTCGTCCGGCGCTCGTCGCGGGCGTCGCTCGCCCCGGCGCCTGCGAATCTGATCACGTCATCGATTTGTGACTTGAAACCGGTCGCGAACCGGATTATCAGCGCCGTCCCTTCACGAGGCCTCGGGTCCGGGTTCGCGAATCCCGGCCGGCGCGTGCCGCGGTGCGGCGTCGTGTTCCGCCGAGGAAGGGACGGTCGTGGCTCGGGCAGAGCGCGACCACAAGCGAGGATAGCTCAGTGGAAGAGCAGATGGCTTGTAACCATCCTGACGCGGGTTCGAATCCCGCTCCAGCGCGTCTCGACGGCCGCATAGGCTGACCCGCAAGGGGACCGGGCGCGCGCTTCAGTCGCGGTCCGGCCGATCTGCCGCAAGGCGTTTCGTTCGAACCCAGACACCGACAGACCGGCCTGCGCCGGGGCGGATACCGCCTGCGCGCGACGCCGGATGCATCGTCTCGCCTTCGCGCTCCGGCGCGGAGCGCGCGCGTGCGTCCGTCGTCGGCGCCGGCTGAAGCCGCGGCCCGCCGGCTCGGTCGGGAAGCGTGCGTCCGGGACCTGCTGTCCTCGATCGTCAACCGTCCCGGCCGCCGTGGCCGGGCGACCCTGGAGGTGTGCCATGAGCCGGCACCTGATCATGCTGCGCGTGACCGTGAAGGACGGCGAGCGCGCCATCCTCACGCGCAATGGCCGGTTCGAGCGGGTGCTCGAGCCCGGCCGCCATCGCGTCGTCGATCCGCTGCACCAGTGCGTCTGCGAGGTGCACGCGGTCGTGCGCGCCGAATTCCCGGCGGACCGCTGGGCCGTCCTGAAGGCGGCGCGGCCGGACGTCGCCGCGGCGCTGTTCGAGGCGGTGGAGACGCG
The DNA here is from genome assembly GCF_030813915.1 of Rhodoplanes tepidamans. Classification (GTDB taxonomy): domain Bacteria; phylum Pseudomonadota; class Alphaproteobacteria; order Rhizobiales; family Xanthobacteraceae; genus Rhodoplanes; species Rhodoplanes tepidamans. The sequence goes on along the minus strand of NZ_JAUSUJ010000023.1, from coordinate 79,153 downwards.
GGCGAACGAGATCGCCATCGTCAGCCTCGACGGTCGCCCGGCCCAGCTCCTGATGCCGTGGCAGACCCGGGTGTTCTGGAAGGTCGCGACCCGCGTCGACGTCGAGCGCGTCGACGTGACGAGCGACCCGCGGATCCGCCCGGAGCACCTCGCCATGGTGGCGCGCGAGCGCAACCCGAGCGTCGCCGAGCACGTGGTCGAGAACCACGAGGCCGGCCTGCTGTTCGTCGAGGGCCGCCTCGTCGAGCGGCTGGCGCCGGGCCGGCACGCCTTCTGGTCGGTCGGCCGCAAGATCGAGGTCAAGCGCCTCGACCTGCGTCCGCAGGCCGTGGAGATCACGGCCCAGGAGATGCTGACCCGCGACCGGATCGCGCTGCGCGTGACGCTCACCGCGTTCCGCCGGATCGTCGATCCGGAGCGGCTCGTCGCCGCGGTGCCGGACGTGGACGCGTGGCTGTACCGGCTGGTGCAGTTCGCGATCCGCGACGCCGTCGCCTCGCGGACGCTCGACGAGGTGCTGGCCGGCAAGGCGGTGCTGGACGACGAGCTGCGCACCCGCGTGCGCGAGCGCGTCGACGGCGCCGGCGTGGAGGTGACGGAGCTCGGCGTGAAGGACCTGATCCTTCCCGGCGAGATCCGGGAGCTCGTGAACAAGGTGGTGGAGGCGGAGCGGACCGCCAAGGCGAACCTGATCCGCCGCCAGGAGGAGACCGCGGCGACGCGCTCGCTCCTCAACACCGCGCGGCTGATGGAGGAGAACCCGCTCCTCCTGCGGCTGAAGGAGCTCGAGTCGATCGAGCGGCTGGTCGAGAAGGTCGGCCGCATCGATCTGCACGCCGGCGACGGCGCCGGCCTCGACGCGCTGCTCACCCGGCTCGTCCGCATCAGGACCGATGCGGCGGCCTGAGGGCAGGGCGCGGCGGGGCAGGGCACCGCGCCCGACGACAACGACCGAGGCCCGGGCGGCGACGCCCGGGCCTTTTCGCATCTCGTCCGGCGGCAGCGGCCGATCAGTCGAACCTGACGCGCCGGTAGATGTCCGCGAGGGGCAGCGCGAGGCCGAGCGAAGGGACGTCGATGACGGCGGCGGGATCGTCGATTACGACGGGGCCGGCCGGAAAGCCACCGGCAGCACGGGTCCACACCCATGCCTTCGGCTCGTCGTGGGCGACGACCAGATAGGTGTGCAGGCTCGGAAGCCGCAGGTATTCGGCTGCCTTGTCGCCGAGATCGACCCGCTCGGAGGAGGGCGACATCACTTCGGCGAGGAATACCGGCGCCGTGGCGGTGCGGTCCGTGGTCGGGCCGTCGGCCGGGTCGACCACGATGTCGGGGAACCGGACGGTCGACGGACCGACGTCGACCCCGAACTCCGGGAGAACCGCCCACCTGTCGTGATCGACCCGCGAATCCAAGGCTCGGAAGAGATTGGCCGCGATCTGCCAATGGCCCCGTAAACCGCCGGTCATCATGACGACGCGCCCCCGCACGAACTCGTAATTCTCCTCCTGGCGCTCGGTCCAGGCCAGAAAGGCCGCCTTGTCCATCGGCATGGGGCGCTGGATGGTCATTCGAGTCCTCGTCGATCGAGGGGCAGTTTAATCCTCCGGCGGCACACACGCAAAAGGCCCGGGCTTTCGCCCGGGCCTTCGCCATCACGACACGGGACGCGTCGACCAGAAGTCCATGCCGCCCTGCGAAGTCGGCCTTGGCCGACTTCGCCACATGAAGTGGGGGCGGCGGCTTTATGGACTTCGATCAGAAATCCATGCCGCCGCCCGGCATGCCGCCGCCCGGCATGGCAGGCTGGTTCTTCTTCGGCAGCTCGGCGATCATGGCCTCGGTGGTGATCAGGAGGCCGGCGACCGAGGCGGCGTTCTGCAGCGCGGCGCGCACCACCTTGGTCGGGTCGATGATGCCCTTCTGGACCAGGTTGACGTACTGGCCCGTCTGGGCGTCGAAGCCGAACGTGTAGTCGGCGTTCTCCAGGATCTTGCCGACCACGACCGAGCCGTCCTCGCCGGCGTTCAGCGAGATCTGGCGCGCCGGGTAGGAGAGCGCCTTGCGGACGATCTCGACGCCGTGCTTCTGGTCCTCGTTCTGCACCTTCACGGCGTCGATCGCCTTGGTGGCGCGGAGCAGGGCGACGCCGCCGCCCGGCAGGATGCCCTCCTCGACGGCCGCGCGGGTCGCGTGCATCGCGTCGTCCACGCGGTCCTTGCGCTCCTTCACCTCGACCTCGGTGGCGCCGCCGACCCGGATCACCGCGACGCCGCCGGCGAGCTTGGCCAGCCGCTCCTGCAGCTTCTCGCGGTCGTAGTCGGAGGTGGTCTCCTCGATCTGCGCCTTGATCTGGGCGATGCGGGCGTCGATGTCGGCCTTGGCGCCGGCACCGTCGACCACCGTGGTGTTCTCCTTCTCGATCGTCACCTTCTTGGCGCGGCCGAGCATCTGCAGCGTCACGCTGTCGAGCTTGATGCCGAGATCCTCGGAGATCGCCTGGCCGCCGGTCAGGATGGCGATGTCCTGCAGCATGGCCTTGCGGCGGTCACCGAAGCCCGGCGCCTTGACGGCCGCGACCTTGAGGCCGCCGCGCAGCTTGTTGACCACGAGCGTGGCCAGCGCCTCGCCCTCGACGTCCTCGGCGACGATGAGCAGCGGCTTGCCGGTCTGCACCACGGCCTCGAGCAGGGGCAGCAGCTCCTGCAGGCCGGAGAGCTTCTTCTCGTAGATGAGGATGTAGGGATCCTCGAGCTCCACCCGCATCTTGTCGGCGTTGGTGATGAAATAGGGCGAGATGTAGCCGCGGTCGAACTGCATGCCCTCGACGACGTCCAGCTCGGTCTCCAGGCTCTTCGCCTCCTCGACCGTGATGACGCCCTCGTTGCCGACCTTCTTCATCGCCTCGGCGAGATAGCGGCCGATCTCCTCGTCGCCATTGGCCGAGATGGTGCCGACCTGGGCGATCTCGTCGTTCGAGGTGATCTTCTTGGAGTTCTTCTCGAGGTCCTTCACGACGGCCTCGACGGCGAGGTCGATGCCGCGCTTGAGGTCCATCGGGTTCATGCCGGCGGCCACCGCCTTGGCGCCTTCCTTGACGATCGCCTGGGCCAGCACGGTCGCCGTGGTGGTGCCGTCACCGGCGATGTCGGACGACTTCGAGGCCACCTCGCGCACCATCTGGGCGCCCATGTTCTCGAACTTGTCGTCGAGCTCGATCTCCTTGGCGACGGTGACGCCGTCCTTGGTGATGCGCGGCGCGCCGAAGCTCTTCTCCAGCACGACGTTGCGGCCCTTCGGCCCGAGCGTCACCTTCACGGCGTTGGCGAGCACGTCGACGCCGCGCAGCATCTTGTCGCGCGCGTCAGACGAGAATTTCACGTCCTTGGCAGCCATTGTTCGTCAGCTCCTGAATGAAACCGTTGCGTTCTCCCGACCCGGCGAGACCACGGTGCCGATCCAAGCGAATCCGGCAGGGCCCGTTCAGGCAGGTGCGTGTCCGAAAGTGGGTGTCCCGAGGTGTCGGGGTCAGGCGGCCTTCTTCTTGGCCTCGGTGTCGGTGAGAACGCCCATGATGTCGCTCTCCTTCATGATCAGATACTCGACGCCGTCGAGCTTGACCTCGGTGCCCGACCACTTGCCGAACAGCACCCGGTCGCCGACCTTGACGTCGAGCGGGATCAGCTTGCCGGCCTCGTCGCGGCCGCCCGGGCCGACGGCGATGATCTCGCCCTGCTGGGGCTTCTCCTTCGCGGTGTCGGGGATGATGATCCCGCCGGCCGTCTTCTCCTCGGCCTCGATGCGCTTGACGACGACGCGGTCGTGAAGCGGACGGAACTTCATGCTGTCCTCCTAAGTTCTTGACGACGAGTGTTGAATTGGGATGCGGGTCGACCGGCGGGGCGGTGGCCCCGGGTGCCCGGTTGCGAGTTGGTGGTGCCGCCTGCCGGGTTCAAGGGGGCGGCCGCAAAATTTTGGCACTCCGGTGCGGGGACTGCCAATCAGCCGCGGGGCCGGGGTTCGGGACGCTGCTGAAGCTTAATTCAAGTCTTGCGGCGTGATGCAGCGTAGAGACTTGGTAGCACTTTCCCTTCGAGGCTGCCACGCCCGTTTGGTGAACAGTTTGTTTACCAAATGCGCTTGCAATGAACGGAGGTGGCGTTGGAAGATTTCCCGGCAGACACGGATGGGGGACACCATGGCCTCTAAGGAGTTCTTGAAGCAACTGCACGGCTACGGCCTGACGACCGCACACATCCTGTATCGGCGGCCGGATCATCCCTGGCTGCTGCAGAGCTACCTCTGGCAGGAGTACGACCTCCACCCGCATTTCCCGGAGCTGAACAAGTTCCTCGGCTTCTGGCGGGAGAAGCTGGAGGGCCCGCTCCACTCGGTCACGGTCGCCCATTCGCGCCTGATCAAGCCGGCCGAGATCAAGGCCGTGGACGGGATGTTCACGCTGAACTGAGGGCGATGGACCCGCGTAGGGCGGGCACGCCGCGCGTGCCCGCGTCGTCAGCCGTAGTCGCGTAGCCCGGGTTGAGCGCAGCGAAACCGGGGGGCGGCGGTCGCCGGAGCAAGAAGCCCCGGATTTCGTTTCGCTCGATCCAGGTCCAGGCTACGAGACCCCGGGCTACGCTCACTCCGCCGCGTGGGCGGGCGGCAGGGCGATGGTCTCGATCTTGGTGAGGTCGAGCTTCTTCGAGGCGTGGTCGATGTCGAAGCCGACCACCTCGCCATCGGCGTCGAGATCGACGAGCAATCCGGCGACGATCTCCCGGGTCTCCGCGCCCGGCACATCCTTCAGCTCGATGTAGAGGCTGTCGGTCTCGGGATAGTAGTGCAGCTTCATCCGGGCCCCTCCCGAAAATCGCGGCCGAAGAAGGGGTTGTGGACCGTCTCACCGTCGTCCAGGGTCACCACCCGGAGATAGCGTGGCACGCCGTCGATCGCGACCACCTTCCCCCAAAATCGAACGCGACCGTCCGCTTGAATCTCGCGTCGGATCGGAGAGGCGATGACGTCGAGGCACCATTCGGAACTAAAATAGGGGCGCTTCCGCGCCGGAAACGTGGACTTTGCGCCCGCCCCTCACACCATCGTCCCCACCGTCGCACCGATCACGCAGGTGGACAGGGTGCCCGACACCACCGACTTCAGCCCGAGCGCGACGATCTCGTCGCGGCGCTCGGGCGCCATCGCAGCCAGGCCGCCGATCATGATGCCCAGGCTGCCGAAATTGGCGAAGCCGCACAGCGCGTAGGTGAGGATCAGGCGCGACCGCGGGTCGAGCGCCTCGGGCGGCAGCTTCGCCAGCTCCACATAGGCGATCAGCTCGTTGAGCACGGTCTTGATGCCCATCAGGCCGCCGGCCGTGACGGCCTGGTCCCACGGGATGCCGAGGAGCCAGCACACCGGCGCCATCACCAGCCCGAGGCCGCGCTGCAGCGTCACCGGCGCGCCCATCACGTCGGGCAGCAGGCCGAGGATCGCGTTGGCGAGATGCACCAGCGCCACCAGCACGATGATCATGGCGCAGATGTTCAGGAGCAGCTCGAGCCCGACCGTGGTGCCGCGCACGATCGCGTCCATGGTGCTGTTGGCGATCTTGGCGGGCGCCGTCGCGGGCGCCGCCGTCGTGCCGCCGGCGCGGTCCGGCACCATCAGGTGCGAGACCAGGATGGCGGCCGGGGCGCCCAGGATGGAGGCGACCGCGAGGTGGCCGGCGACGTCCGGGATCACGTCGCGCAACAGCGTCGCGTAGAGCACGAACACGGTGCCGGCGATGCCGGCCATGCCGCCCGTCATCACCATGAACAGCTCGCCCCGGGTCAGGCCGGCCAGATAGGGCCGGATGAACAGCGGCGCCTCGACCATGCCGACGAAGATGTTGGCGGCGGTGGAGAGCCCGACCGCACCGCCGATCCCCAGCGTCCGCTCCAGCACGATGGAAAAGCCGCGCACGATCGGCTGCAGGACGCCCCAGTGGAACAGCAGCGTGGTCAGCGCACTGACCACCAGCACGATCGGCAGCGCCTGGAAGGCGAGCACGAACGCGGTGCCGGGGATCTTGGGGTCGAAGGGCAGGGGGCCGCCGCCCAGATAGCCGAACACGAAGCCGGTGCCGGCCCGGGTCGCGGCGGCGATCGCGTCCACCCCGGCCGCGACCCCGGCGAAGGCCGCCGTGACGCCCGGCACCTTGAGGAGCAGCAGCGCGAGCCCGACCGTGAGGGCGAGGGCGACCAGCACGGTGCGGGGCCGCACGGCGCGCCGGTCCTCGCCGATCAGGAAGGCGAGGCCGAGCAGGGCGACGAGCCCGGCGGCGGACTGGATCTGTGGCAGGACCGTCACGATGCGTGTCTCCCCTCGGCCGGCGATGCGGAACGGCCCAGTGACTGCCGAGTGCAGGAATCGTGCGCGGAGCCCTCGCCCGGCAGCACACGCGACGACTCGGCGGACCGGCCGCATGTTGATACCGGCCGGGCCCGCCCTGTCCACGGCGGCGCACGGTCCGGCCGATTCCGGCCTCCCGCGACGCTTGTGCCGTGCACACCCCGGCGCGCGCGCGTGGTATGGTCCGCCATTCTCGCCAGCGGAGACCCGCCATGGCCCGTATTCGATTCGACTTCGGATTGCTGACCCTCGACGCGACCCTGCTCGACGGCCCCACCGCGGCGGCCGTCCTGGAGGCGCTGCCGTTCACGGCCTCGGTGCTGACCTGGGGCGACGAGGTCTATTTCGAGGTGCCCGTGAGGGCGGAGCGCGATCCGCAGGCGCGCGCCGTCGTGGTCCCCGGCGAGATCGCCTACTGGCCCGAGGGGCCGGCGATCGTCATCGGCTTCGGCCGCACGCCGATCAGCCAGGACGGGGAGACCCGGCTCGCCGCCCCCTGCAACCTGTTCGCCCGCGCCGAGGACGACGTCCGCACCCTCGCATCGGTCAAGGCCGGGGCCCGCGTCACGGTGATCCGGCTGGACTGACGCGGGCCGGCCCGCCGCGACCGGCATACCATCGGACTACCTCCTCACCGGTTCGGGCGAGGCCTCGACCGAACGCCGCAACGCCCTGTCAATCTTTCGAAAACAATCCGCCCTCCGGCGCCGGCCCGTTAACGGTTCGGTTCGCCGATGCGGCGCATCGTCGGCCCGTCATGAGCCGAGACACCGCAGCTTCCGCACCCGTGCCGGGCGCTCCGCCGACTCCGCCCGAACCGTCCGCCGCGGCAGCACCGCCGGGACCGGTGCCGGCCGGGCGCGCCGCCGTGGCCCGCCTGCGGCGGTCCGGCTGGGTCGGCCGCTACGGGCTGGTGCTGCTCGGCCTCGCCTGCGTCGCGGCGATCTGGGCCGGCGTGCTCTACGAGATCCGCGAGGACCGCCGCGCCGCCGCCCTGGAGGCGGCGCAGACGACCGCCAACCTGGTCCGCGCCTTCGAGGAGCACATCATCCGCTCGATCCGCGGCGCCGACCAGACGCTGCTGTTCGCGCGCGAGATCTACGCCCGCGATCCGGCCGGGTTCGACGTCCGGCCGTGGGCCGCCGCCAGCGAGGCGGCCAATGGATTCACGTTCCAGGTCTCGATCGTCGACCGCACCGGCCGGTTCGTCACCAGCAATCTCGATCCGTCGGGCCTCAACCGGATCGACCTCTCCGACCGCGAGCACATCCGGGTCCATCTCAACGGCACCGAGGACCGGCTGTTCATCAGCGAGCCGGTGTTCGGGCGGGTCAGCAACAAGTGGTCGATCAACATCTCGCGGCGGATCGCGGCGCCGGACGGCAGCCTGCTCGGAGTCGCCGTGGTGTCGGTCGATCCCGCCTACCTGTCGCGCTTCTACGATTCGATCGACGTCGGCCGGAAAGGCGTGATCGCGCTGGTCGGCACCGACGCCGTCGTCCGCACGCGGGTCGGCAACGGCGAGACCGTGATCGGCCTGCGGCTCACCGGCAGCCCGCTGTTCAAGGCGCTGGCCCGCGCGCCCACCGGCCTGATGGAGGCCAGGAGCTCGGTCGACGGCGTCGCCCGCACCTTCGCCTACCGCACCATCAAGGACCTGCCGCTGATCGTCCTGGTCGGCCTCGCCGACGAGGAGATCTACGCCCAGGCCGAGCGCAACCGCGTGAGCTATCTGGGCGGCGCCGCCGCCCTCACCCTGCTGACGATCGCCGTCATCCTGATGCTGCTGCGCTACCAGCGCGGGCTCCAGCGGGCCACCGAGGCGGCCGAGGCGGCGGTGCGCACCCGCTCCGACTTCATCGCCGTGATGAGCCACGAAATCCGCACGCCGCTCAACGGCGTCATCGGCATGGCCGGGCTCCTGATCGACAGCGGGCTCGGCGGCGAGCAGGCGCGCTACGCCGTCACGCTGCGCGATTCGGCCGAGCATCTCCTCCACATCGTCGACGACGTGCTCGACTTCTCCAAGCTCGATGCCGGCTGCCTCGAGCTCGAGCAGGTGCCGTTCGATCTCGCCCGGCTGGTCGAGGGCACGGTGCGCGGGCTCGCCCCGCGTGCCGCCGACAAGGGCCTCGCGCTCGCCGTGGTGCTGCCGCCCGACCTGCCGCGCAGTGTCGTCGGCGACCCCGGGCGGATCCGGCAGGTGCTGCTCAACCTGCTCACCAACGGCCTCAAGTTCACCGAGATCGGCGGCGTCACGGTCGACGTGTCGGTGGTCGCGTCGGCGACGCCGCGCCGGGTCGGCATCGCCGTCGACGTGGTCGATTCCGGCATCGGCATCCCGACCGAGGCGATGGGCCGGCTGTTCAGCGAGTTCCACCAGGCCGACAGCTCGGTGTCGCGACGGTTCGGCGGCACCGGGCTCGGCCTCGCCATCTGCAAGCGGCTGGTCGAGCGCATGGGCGGCACCATCACGGTCGACAGCGCGCCGGGCTGCGGCACCACGTTCCGCGTGTGCGTCGACGTCGGCCTGGCGGATCCGGAGACGCCGCTTCTCGGCGGCATGGCGGCCGACGCGCCGCGCATCCTGGTGATCGACCGCAACGCCGTGTCGCGCACCGCGCTGGTCCGCCAGCTGGCGCTGCTCGGCGCCGAGCTGAGTGCCGCCAACACGCGCGAGCTCGGCGTCTCGATGGCCTGGAACGCCGCGGTCGGCGCCAATCCGTTCACCTGCATCGTCATCGACGAGTCGGTGGCGACCGGCGACATCGTCCGCTCGCTGCGGGCCGAGCCCTGTATGGCGTCGGCCCGGCTGGTGCTCGTCGGCGCCGCGCCGCAGCCCGGGCAGGCGGTCGGCTACGACGCGGTGCTCCTCAAGCCGCTGTCCTTCGAGGCGATCCGCGACACCATCCTGGCCGGCAGCCGCGGCGGCGACGCCGGCGCGGACACGGCCGGCGACGAGCTGCCGCCGCTCGGCACCGCCCATCCGCTCCGGATCCTGGTCGCCGAGGACAATCCGACCAACCAGCTCGTCGCCCAGAAGCTGCTCGAGGGGCTCGGCTACCGGGCCGACCTCGTGCCCGACGGCAACGACGCCGTGGCGGCCGTGAAGACCGGCGCCTACGACCTCGTCTTCATGGACGTGATGATGCCCGGGCTCGACGGCCTGCAGGCGACCCGGGCGATCCGGGCCCTGCCGGAGCCGCTGGGCCGCACCCATGTCGTCGCGCTCACCGCCAACGCCTTCAAGCACGACGCCGAGACCTGCCGGGCGGCCGGCATGGACGACTTCGTCGGCAAGCCGATCACCCCCGACCGGCTGGAGGCGGCGATCCGCCGCTTCCTCGCCCAGGGCGCCCAGGGCGGCCTCGTCTCCGAGGCGGTCGGCGCCCGGCCGGCGGCGCCGCCCGAGCCGGTGCCGCCGACCTTCGACCGCGACGCCTACGACCGGCTCGGCGAGGAGATCGGCGCCGACGGCGCCCGCCAGGTGCTGGAGACGTTCCTGATGGATTCACGCGACCGGCTGGCGCAGCTGCGCTCGCATGCCGTCTCCGGCGCCGCCGGCATCGAGCAGGAGGCACACACGCTGAAGGGGGCCGCGGCGACGCTCGGCTTCGCCCGCCTGTCCGAGCTCGCCCGCCGGCTCGAGGAGAATGCCCGGACCGGCCGCCAGCGCGGCCTCGACGCCGAGGTCGAGGCGCTCGCCGCCGCCTTCGAGGAGCTCGGCGGGGTCGTGAAGGAGATCGACGCGCGCGCAGCGGTGCCGGGGGAGGCCACCGGCGTAGCCGCCTGATCGGCGGCGCGCGCGGTCAGCCCCGCCCGACGAACGGCATCTGGTTCGCCATCACGGTGAGGAACAGCACGTTGGCGTCGAGCGGCAGGCTCGCCATGTAGGCGACCGCCTGGCCGGCATGGGCGACGTCCATGCGGGCCTCCACCATGCTCTCGCCGTCCGGCTGCAGCACGCCCTGGCCCTGCGCCATCCGCTCGGTGAGCGGCGTCGCCGCATTGCCGATGTCGATCTGTCCGCAGCAGATGTCGAACGGCCGCCCGTCGAGCGCCACCTGCTTGGTGAGCCCGGTGATGGCGTGCTTGGTCGACGTGTAGGCGACGGCGCGCGGGCGCGGCGTGTGGGCCGAGATCGAGCCGTTGTTGATGATGCGCCCGCCGCGCGGCGTCTGCGCCTTCATGATCCGCACCGCCTCCTGGATGCACAGGAACGGGCCGGTGAGATTGGTGTCGACCACCTTCTTCCAGGTCTCGTAGGGCAGGTCCTCGATCGGCACCGCCGGGGCGCCGATGCCGGCATTGTTGAACAGGAGGTCGAGCCGCCCGAACCGCTCGCGCACCGTCGCGAACAGCGCCCTGATGGCGGCCGGATCGGACACGTCGGTCGGCACGCCGAGGCTCCGGCCGCCGGTCTCGGCGCCGAGCCGCGCCGTCTCCTCCAGCATCTCGGGCCGGCGGCCGGCCAGCACCACGGTGAAGCCCGTTCCCATCAGGGCGAGCGCGGCGGCCCGGCCGATGCCGGTGCCGGCCCCCGTCACCACCGCGATCTTCTCGTGCGTCTCCCCCGTGCTCATCGCTCTCTCCTTTTTGTGCTGCTCCGGGCCGGGACCGGCCGGGACGCGATCATAGCCGCTGGCGGCCTTTTTTCCGACGCAGTCTTCAACCGGTGGCAAAGCTGCAGTATGCTACCTGACAGTGCGATCCGGCCCGATCCGGCGACTCGTCGACCGTCATGCGCGGGTCGGCCGCCAGCCTGCGGAGTGTCGGCCATGCGCCTGTCCCTCGGTTCCCTGTCGCTCGTCGCGGGCGCGTTCGCCGCTCTCCTGGCCGGGGCCGTCGCCACGAGCGACGCGGCGCGGGCGGACCGGCGGGTCGCCTTCGTGGTCGGCAACGGCGCCTACACGTCGGTCGATCCGCTGCCCAATCCGCCGGTCGACGCGCGGGCGATGGCGAGCCTGCTGCGCAACGCCGGCTTCGAGGTGGTCGAGGGCACGGATCTGGGCCGCGACGCCATGACGGCGAAGCTGCGCGACTTCGCGCTGCGCAGCCAGGGCTCCGACATCGCGCTGTTCTTCTATGCCGGCCACGGCATCGCGGTGAACGGCAAGAACTACCTGATCCCGATCGACGCCGACCTGAAGTCCGAGATGGACGTGAAGCTCGGCGCCGCGATCGACGTCGACGTGACGCTCGACCAGACGATGAGCGACGCCAAGGTGAAGCTCGTCCTCCTCGACGCCTGCCGCGACAATCCCTTCGCCGCGAAGATCCGCTCGGCCACCCGCACCCGCAACGTCGTGGTGTCGTCCGGCCTCGCCGAGATGAAGTCGGGCGAGGGCACCCTGATCGCCTTCGCGACCGGGCCGGGCCAGACCGCGCTCGACGGCGCCGAGGGCGGCAACAGCCCGTTCACCCGGGCGCTCCTCGCCCATCTCGCGACGCCGGGGATCGAGATCCAGCAGGCGATGACCCGGGTCCGCGCCCAGGTCAGCGAGGAGACCAAGAAGCAGCAGCTGCCGTGGGGCCACACCAACCTCACCGGCTCCGTGTTCGTGAACCCGGCCGGAGCGCCGGCGCTCGCCCCGGCCGACACGCCGCTGTCGGCCGACGCGGCCCCCGCGGTCGGCACTCAGACGCGCTCGGCCGTGTCCGAGGCGGAGCTCGAGTTCTGGCGGACCATCAGGGACTCGAACAAGCCCGAGGAGCTCAACGCCTATCTGCTGAACTTCCCCAACGGCCAGTTCCGGCCGATCGCGCTGTCGCGCCTCGCCGCCCTGCAGGCGCAGCCGGCGAAGCCGCGGCCCGCCGCCGAGGCGGCCGACCCGGCCCTGTTCACGACGGAGGCGAGCCTCGCCACCGAGGACAAGCTCGGCCTCACCAAGGCGAAGCGGCGCGACGTGCAGAAGCGGCTCACGGCGCTCGGCTTCGACACCAAGGCCGACGGCAAGTTCTCCGACGAGACCCGCAAGGTGATCGCCCGCTGGCAGGCGGCACGCGGCTATCCGGAGAGCGGCTATCTCAACGCCCCGCAGCACAAGGCGCTGCTGAAGGAGGACATCGCCGGCGCCGAGGAGGACAGGCCCGCCGCCCGGACCGAGCGCAAGGTGGTGACCCGCGAGCGCCGCAGCGGCGGCGGTGGCGGGGGTGGAGGCGGGCGCCATTACAACAACGGCCCGCCGCCGATCTTCAACCTGATGCTGGGCGGCCCGTTCGGGCGACGGTGACGCGACGGCTGCGCACCGGCCTCACGGCCGTCGCCCCTCCGATGACGGTCCTCCGGCGGATCGCCGTCACGGCCGGCATGCGCCGAGACGGCGGGAGGCAGGCCCGGAGCCTGCCGGCCTAGGTCTTCTGCTGATAGGGCGGGGGCGGAATGTCGAGATGGGCGGCGCGCAGCGCCGCCGACCAGCGCCGGCGCAGGTCCTGGAAGTAGGGCTCCTCCGGCTCGATCCGGTAGGAGAGCTCGGCCACGCAGGCGTCGCGGCGCACCACCAGGACGTCGAGCGGCATGCCGACCGACAGGTTCGAGCGCATCGTCGAATCGAACGAGATCAGCCCCACCTTGAGCGCGTCGTAGAGGTCGGTGTCGTGGGTGACGGCGCGGTCGAGCACCGGCTTGCCGTACTTGTGCTCGCCGATCTGCAGATAGGGCGTGTCGCGCGTGCACTCGATGAAGTTGCCGGCCGAGTACATCATGAACAGGCGTGTCCGTTCGCCCCTGATCTGGCCGCCGAACAGGAAGGACAGGTCGAACTTGACGTCGGCCGCCTCGAGCGCCGGGCCCTCGGTGCGGGCGAGCGAGCGGATGGCGCGGCCGATGCGCTGCGCCGCCTGGAACATGGTCGGCGCGTTCATCAGCGTCTCGCGCTCGCCGGTCTCCGGGTTCTCCAGGCCCTCGTTGAGGATGCTCAGCACCGACTGGGTCAGCGACAGGTTGCCGGCCGAGGCGACCGCCATGATGCGCTCGCCCGGGCTGGAGAACACGTGCAGCTTGCGGAAGGTCGAGATGTTGTCGAGGCCGGCATTGGTGCGCGTGTCGGCGATCATCACGAGCCCGTCGCGCACCAGGATCCCGCAGCAGTAGGTCATTCCGTCGAGCCCCCTCGAATCGCGGCTGCGGGGCACCACGACACGGCGCTGTTCGGCCCGCAACATCCGTTCCTCCCTGATCCGGCGCGCATCAATGCACGATCCGGTGCCGCCGTCACGGGCCGCGGTCCCGCTGTCCTCAGCTCTGTACCTGCTGGAAGGCCTGGCCGACATGGACCGCGACCTCGAGGGTCTCGCCGCGGCCGCCGAACCGGGTGCCGCGCACCGGCGCGGCGCCGAGATAGTCGAGGCCCACCGCGACCCGCACATAGGCGTCGGTGGCGCACATCGCATGGGTGGGGTCGAAGGCGACCCAGCCGAGATCCGGCACGTGGGCCTCGACCCAGGCGTGGCCGGCCTCCTGGGCCGTGATGCCGTCGCTGCGCCAGTAGTAGCCGCCGACATAGCGGCACGGGACGCCGAGGCTGCGCGCCGCCGCGATGAACACGTGGGAGAGGTCCTGGCAGACGCCGCGCTTGAGGCTGAACGCCTCGGACGCCGTGGTGGCCGGATGGGTCGGGTCGGTGTCGAACGTCACCTCGGCATAGACGGCCCGCACCAGGCCGTGCAGCCGCGCCAGGGCGTCGTCCGGCTCGGCGTCGGCGACCGCCCGCGCGAAGGCGAGAATCGCCGGATCGGCGCGGGTCAGGTCGGTCTCGCGCAGATAGAGGCTCGGCGGGAAGCGCTCGATGGTGCCGCGGACGAGGCCGTTGGTGTCCTGGGTCTCCACCTCGCCCTCGACCAGCACCTCGAGGTGGTCGGTCGGCACGTCGTCCGAGAACGAGTGGGTGATGTTGCCGAACGCGTCCTCCTGGGTGGTGAGCCGGCAGTCGGCCGAGACGTCGATGCGCCAGCGCACGACGTGCTGGCCGTCGTGCGGCCGCGGCGTCATGCGCAGCGTCTGGATCACTCGGCTCGCGGGCGAGTCGTAGCGGTAGGTCGTCAGATGGGAGACGCGGATGCGCATGGGTCTGCCGGTGGCGGCGGCGGCGGTCACATCAGGTACTGACGCGAAATGGTGCCGCCGAGCTCGTTGTTGTCGGAGATGAATTCGGTGATGAACTCGTGCAGTCCGCTCTGGAAGATCTCGTCCATCTTGAGGTTGGAGAGCCGGGTCCGGATGCCGCGCGCCTTGCGCTGCGCCGCCCCCTGCCGGCCGTAGGCCTCGGCGATGTCGTCGCAGTAGCGTACCAGATTGTCGTAGCAGCTGGCGAGCGACCGCGGCATCTTTTGGTTGAGAATCAAGAGGTCGGCGATCAGCCAGGGCTTCAGGCTCTCGCGGTAGACCCAGTGGTAGGAGGTCAGCGCCGAGACCGAGCGCAGGATCGCCGCCCACTGGTAGTAGTCGAGCGGCCCGCCCACATGCGTGTCCTCGGGCAGCAGCAGGTGGTACTTGGTGTCGAGGATGCGGGCCGTGTTGTCGGCGCGCTCGATGTTGCAGCCGAGCCGGAAGAACCAGTAGGCGTCGGTGCGCAGCATGGTGCGGTAGGCCGAGCCGTCGAAGCGCAGCGAGGTCTCCTGCACGAAGCGCAGGAAGCGCAGGAACTCCTCGCGCGAGCCGGGCGCGTTGTTGAAGCGCTTGAGCTCCAGCCAGGCGCCGTTGATCACGTCCCACATCTCGCTGGTGAGCGCGGTGCGCACCGCCCGCGCATTGGTGCGGGCGAGCTCGATGCAGTTGCAGATCGAGCTCGGATTGGCCGACGAGAAGGCGAGGAAGTCCTTGACGTTGTCCTCGTCCGCCTCGGGATAGGCGGCGTGGAAGGAGCGGCTGCAGCCGGCGGTGGCGACCGCCGACTCCCATTCGTTGGTCGATCCCACATAGGCGAGCGGCAGCGCGGTGAGGCGCAGCGTCACCTCCAGGATGCGGGCCAGAT
Source organism: Rhodoplanes tepidamans (assembly GCF_030813915.1). Classification (GTDB taxonomy): domain Bacteria; phylum Pseudomonadota; class Alphaproteobacteria; order Rhizobiales; family Xanthobacteraceae; genus Rhodoplanes; species Rhodoplanes tepidamans. The sequence continues at coordinate 63,788 of NZ_JAUSUJ010000023.1, read as the reverse complement.
AGTCGGCCCGCTCGACGTAGCGGGCGACCCAGTAGAGGTTGTCGGCGGTTCGCGACAGCATGTGGTTACGTGTCCAGCACCCAGGTGTCCTTGGTGCCGCCCCCCTGGCTGGAATTGACCACCAGCGAGCCGCGCTGCAGCGCGACCCGCGTCAGCCCGCCCGGCACGATGCGGACCGTGTCCTTGCCGGTCAGCACGAACGGGCGCAGATCGATGTGGCGCGGCGCCACCCCCCGCTCGACCCAGGTCGGGCAGGTGGACAGCGCCAGCGTCGGCTGGGCGATGTAGTTCTTGGGATCGGCCTCGATCCGGGTGCGGAACGCGGCGATCTTGCCCTTGTCGGCGGTCGGGCCGATCAGCATGCCGTAGCCGCCCGAGCCGTGCACCTCCTTGACCACCAGCTCGTCGAGATGCTCCAGCACGTAGGCGAGGTCCTTGGGCTCGCGGCAGCGCCAGGTCGGCACGTTGCGCAGGATCGGCTCCTCGGCGAGGTAGAACTTCACGATCTCCGGCATGTAGCTGTAGATCGCCTTGTCGTCGGCGATACCGGTGCCGACCGCGTTGGCGAGCGTCACCTGGCCGGCCTGGTAGGCCGACATCAGCCCGGGCACGCCGAGCGTCGAATCGGGCCGGAAGGCGAGGGGATCGAGGAAGTCGTCGTCGACCCGCCGGTAGATGACGTCGACCCGCTTCGGCCCCTCGGTGGTGCGCATGTAGACGACGCCGCCCTTGACCAGCAGGTCGCGCCCCTCGACCAGCTCGATGCCGAGCTTGTCGGCCAGGAACGAGTGTTCGAAATACGCCGAGTTGTAGATGCCGGGCGTCAGCAGCACGACATTCGGGTCGGCCGCGGCGGTGTCGGGCGCGACCGACTTCAGGGTCGCCAGCAGCTCGTCCGGATAGTTCTCGACCGGGGCGACCCGGTAGCGCGAGAACAGGTCCGGGAACAGCCGCATCATGATCTCGCGGTTCTCCAGCATGTAGGAGACGCCGGAGGGCGTGCGGGCATTGTCCTCGAGGACGTAGAAGGTGTCCGGCCCGACCCGGACGATGTCGATGCCGGCGATGTGGACGTAGACGTCGTGCGGCACCTTCTGGGCGTTCATCTCGGGCCGGAACACCTGGTTCTGGAACACCAGGTCGACCGGGATGATGCCCGCCTTGAGGATCTCGCGGCGGCCGTAGATGTCCTTCAGGTACATGTTGATGGCCTTGACCCGCTGGGTCAGGCCGCGCTGCAGCAGCGCCCATTCCGACGACGACAGGATGCGCGGGATGACGTCGAACGGGATCAGCCGCTCGGTCGAATCCGCCTCGCCATAGACCGCGAAGGTGATGCCGATGCGCCGGAACAGCAGCTCCGCCTCCTGGCAGCGCTGGTCGATGAGGTCCGGCGACAGGTCGCGGAGCCAGGCGTCGAGCCCGGCATAGGCGGGACGGATGGTCCCGTCCGTCCCCTTCATCTCGTCGAAACAATCCGCCATGACTGGCCCCCGACGGCATCCGACCGGAGGCGGATGCCCCACGGCCGACTCGATGCAAGCATCGAGCCACTGTTCCATGCGACGACAACCCCGTCGACCCGCCGCCGGATGAGGCAGTGTCGCAGCCCGGCGCACGCGCCGCCCAAGGATTGGGCATGCGGTGGCGACTTACCGGGCGATCGCCGGTGGATGCGGCCGAGATCCGCGTCCGGCGCGCTTGAGCGGTCCTCGCGGTCGGGATACAGGACAGCGACGCCGGAGTTGCAGAATGAACGAAAAGACGACCGATTCCGCCGCCTTCGGGGATGCCCCGAGCGCCGTGGTGACGGCCGGCCTTCTGGTGATCGGCGACGAGATCCTGTCGGGCCGGACCAAGGACAAGAACATCGGCTACATCGCCGAGTACCTGACGGCGATCGGCATCGACCTCAAGGAGGTGCGGGTCGTCTCCGACGTCGAGGCCGACATCGTCGCCGCGCTCGACGCCCTGCGGCACCGCTGGACCTATGTGTTCACCACCGGCGGCATCGGCCCGACCCACGACGACATCACGGCCGACGCGGTCGCCAAGGCGTTCGGGGTGCCGCTTGACGTCGACCCGCGCGCCGTCGACCTGATCGCCGAGCGGGTCGGCCGCGACGGCCTCAACGCGGCGCGCCTGCGCATGGCCCGCATCCCGCGCGGCGCCGACCTGGTCGACAACCCGGTGTCGAAGGCGCCCGGCTTCTGGATCGGCAACGTGATCGTCATGGCCGGCATCCCGAGCGTCATGCAGGCGATGCTCGACGGCGTCGCGCCGAAGCTCAAGACCGGGGTCAAGCTCCTGTCCGCCTCGGTGCGGGCGGACCTGCGCGAGGGCGACATCGGCACCGAGCTCGGGCTGGTGGCGAAGCAGCACCCCGACGTGATGATCGGCAGCTACCCGTTCACCGACGAGACCGGCGGCCCCAACACCAGCCTGGTGGTGCGCGCCCGCGACCCCGCGCGGCTCGCGGCGGCGACGGCGGCGGTCGAGGAGATGCTGGTGAAGGTGCGCGCCGCGCTCGCGGCGGCGCCGCGGTAATTCGCCGGGCGTCCCGGACCGGCTGCGGCCGGGCCGGGCCCCGACACGACAACGACGCACGCACCGTCCGCCGGACGGGCCGCGTGCTTTCTGTTCTGGAGAGACCCCATGGCCGCGGCCGCGACCCCCGAAAAGCACTTCCCGGTGTCCTGGGACATGTTCCACCGCGACTGCCGGGCGCTGACCTGGCGGCTGGCCGGGCAGGGGCCGTTCGACGCCCTCGTCACGGTGACGCGCGGCGGCCTCGTCCCGGCCGCCATCGTCGCCCGCGAGCTCGGCATCCGGGTGATCGAGACGATCTGCGTGGCGAGCTACGGCGGCGCCGCCGGCGTGCCCGACACCCAGCAGGGCAGCCTGCAGATCCTCAAGAGCGTGGCCGCCGAGATCGTCAAGCTCGGCCGCGGCGACGGCGGCCGGGTGCTGATCGTCGACGATCTGGTCGACACCGGCAAGACCGCCCGGGTGGTACGCGACTTGCTCCCCAAGGCGCATTTCGCCACCGTCTACGCCAAGCCGATGGGGCGGCCCCTGGTCGACACCTTCATCACCGAGGTGTCCCAGGACACCTGGATCTTCTTTCCGTGGGATACCGGACTCGCCTTCCAGCCGCCGATCGCCGGTGGCGCGTGAGCCGGGAGGACCTGACATGAGTGGCCGGCAGGACGACGACTTCGAGGACGACGACGGCATCGAGGAGGAGCTCGACCGCCACTACGAGGCGCTGCGCCGCTTCGTCTACGACTACATCGACGAGAACGACGTTCCCGACGAGATCATCGCCGCGCTGCTGAGCGACCTCGCGCTGGAGATGCGCAAGGTCGCCTATGTGCTCGACACCGAGAAGCCCTCGGTCGGCGGCCTCAAGATGATGCTCGACCGCTACAAGACCGACCTCGAGTCGGCGGTGCGCCGCCACAAGCAGGAGGCCGAGGAGTTCATCGCCGGCATGCAGGAGGCGATGACCGAGGCCAAGGACCGCCTCCAGGAGGAGCTCGAGTCGCTCGACGAGGACGACGACGGCGAGGAGGACACCGACGAGGAGGCCGACGACGACCTCGACGATGACGACCTCGACGACGACGATGACGACTCCGAGGATGAGGACGACGACTCCGAGGACGACGACGAGTCCGAGGAGGCCGGGAAGGGGACGGACGAGCCCGGGCGCGAGCCGTCGGAGCCCGCCGACGCCCCGAAGAAGGACAAGCCCGGCAAGGGCAAGGCGAAGTAGAGGAGGGGCCCGGTCGGCGCCGCTCGGTTCGAGGACGGATTCGCCCGGGCTTTCCACCGTCGCCTGATGCCGGATCGCGTGACCGGTTCGCCGTCATGCCGGGGCGCGAGCCGAAGGCTCGCGAACCCGGAATCCAGCCCGGACCTCGGGCGTGCCGCTTTCCGGGCTCGCGCGCTGTCGCTCGAGCCCGGAACGGCCAGGCGCCTGACCAGGCCGGTCCAGGATGGGGTGGCGCGCGGGACAGGGCGGCCGTCGAAGGACCGCGGCGGAGACGTCTCGGAGCGGCCCCGCCGCGCCGGCACTGCGCGGTTGCACCGCCGCCCCTCCTTGCTAGATTGCCGGCGCTCGCGGACGTGGCGGAACCGGTAGACGCAGCGGACTTAAAATCCGCTGGGGGAAACCTCGTGCGGGTTCGAGTCCCGCCGTCCGCACCAGCCCATGAAAGCCCTTTCCGTGACCGCTCATGCCGCCGCGTGGTTGCTTTGACTCACCCCTCATGGTGAGGAGCGGCCGCAGGCCGCGTCTCGAACCATGAGGCCGCCCTCGCCCTTCAAGACGCGGGAAGGTGATGGGTTTTGCCTTCGGCTCGACCCATTTTAGGCGCCGAGGCAGCCATAGCCCCGGCTTTCTCGTCGCCTCGACGTGCGAACCGAATTCCGGGGCTTTGTCGCCCGGGCTCCCGACCCCGGGTGTCGCTCGCGCTCCACCCGGGCTACGACGGGGCCGTCACAGCGGCCAGCCGGCGGCGCGCGATCACCCGGTCGAGCGAAGCGCGGGACTGCGCGCCTTCGGAAAGGACGACCGACGGAGACGTCGAATGGACGCGATCGAGACCGACCGGCTGATCCTGAGAAACTTCAGGACCGGAGACGCGCCCGACCTGCTCGCCTATCTGCGCCGGCCCAGGGCGAGCTGCTTCCTCTCGCTCAGGCTGGACGATCTCGGCGCCGCCGAGGCGGAGGTGGACAGGCGCAGCCGGAGCGACGAGCACGTCGCGGTGTGCGTACGCAGCGGCGACAGGCTGATCGGCGATCTGTTCTGCGTCCCGGAGCCTCCCGACACCTATACGGTCGGCTGGAACTTCAACGCGGACTTCGGCGGTGCCGGGTTCGCCTTCGAGGCCGCGCGGGCGCTCTTCGCGCATCTGTTCGCGGTGAAGCAGGCCCGGCGCCTCTACGCCTATGTGGAGGAGGGCAACGTCGCGTCGCAGCGCCTGTGCGAACGGCTGGGCATGAGGAGAGAGGGACTGTTCGTCGAGTTCGTGTCGTTCACGACCGACGCCGACGGCGCGCCGGTGTTCGAGAACACGATGCAGTACGCCATCCTTCGACGGGAATGGGTCGCCTGACGACCGCCGGACCGGGCCGGCGGCGTTCGCGGGCCGCGCTCTCTCGACTGCGTCGCCCCGCCGAGGTCCGCCTCGGCCCGCCCCACAGCGCGCGTAATCATCCATTTGGCACCGCATGGCTTTCCGCCCGTGCTCGCGCGGGCGTTACTTTACTACCGAGGGTGGGCGTGGTCGGCTCCCGTCGAGGGGTGTCTCGGCCCGGCGGCCGCGGGGACGGCCGGACGGGCGACATCAGGAGCGTGAGATGCGGAAATCCATCCTGTCGCTGGCGGTCGCCGGCTGCGCTGGCCTTCTGCTCGCCACCAGCCTTCCGACCGAGGCCGACGCGCGCGGGCGCGGCGTCTATGTCGGGCCGCGCGGCGGCGTGGCCGTCTATCGCGGCGGCGGGGTCTATCGCGGCGGGTACTATGGCGGGCCGTACCGCGGCGCCTATGTGCGGCGCGGGGTCGGTGCGGCGGCCGTCGGGGCCGCGGCGGTCGGCGCGGCGGCGGCCTACGGCGCCTATCCTTATGGTTACGGCTACTACGCGCCGCAATGCGGCTACTACCCCTATCCGCCCTGCTACTGACGGCGTGCGGGCGCGCGGCCGTCGTGCGCCCGCTCCGGCCGTGCCGCCCGGCCGGCTGTCGGCGCGACGTCGAGGCCTCGCGACATCGCGATCTCTGACGTCGCGATCTCGAGGCGTTGACGGACTCTTTGCGGCGACCGGACGTTTCGCCGGGTCGGGCAGGTGCGGCGTTAACTCCGCGGCGAAGTCGGTGGCCGATCTCCCGTCCCGAGCGGCGCCGGTAGGCGCGCCTTCACGCCTGCGCGTTATCACGTCGTCGAGAACCTGAAGAAGACGGCGCCGGCCCGGCCTCGCCCGGTGCGCCCCGGCCGAAGCGTCGCGTGTGACCACGTGCGTCGAAGGGAGTGCTTTCCATGTCGCGTCTGACTGCGCGTTCGAATGCGATCGTTACGGCGGCCGCTCTCGCCGCAGGCGTCGTCGGCCTGACGGCGGACGCCGGGGCGGGGAGCTGGAGCGGGCGGTGCTGGGGCTGCGGCCCGAACTCGGGCGGCTACGCCACGGTCTATTACGCGCCGGGCTTCGCCCCGACGCAGTACCGGCCGGCACCGGTCTACTATGCGCCGCGATACTATCCGCCGACCTATTATCCGCCGCTCGCTTATGCGCCGCGGGTGGCGCCGGCCTATTGGGGCTATTACCAGGGCTGCTGCTTCGCGCGCGAGCCGTTCGTCGGCACGCCGTGGGGCTGGCAGGCGGCCGACACCGGCTGGTCCTACGGCTGGCGCGATCCGTGGTGGAACTGGCGCCGCTGGTGAGCGGCGCCGCCGGCGACGGCGCACGGGCGTGTCCGCCGGCGACGGCGGTGGCCTCATGGTTCGAGACGCGCTCCTGCGGAGCGCTCCTCGCCATGAGGGGTGAGGTCAGGGGCGAGGCCGATGCACGCGGTCGGCGCCGCCTGAATCGCGCCTGAACGCACCGTCGAACCAGAAAAGCCTGAGACGAACCGACCCGCGAAACGCAAAAGGGCCGCCCGGTGACACGGGCGGCCCTCTGTGCCTGCCGGCCTGGTGGCCCCGGCGGCCATCTGCGCGACGCGGTGCTGGGGGGAAGGGGGGCAAGGGGACCAGCAACTCGTCACCCCGACAACCGGCGACCGCGCGGTTGGTTCCATCACCCCGCGAAATTTTTCGCAGGCCGAAGCCGCGGGGGCCGGAGCGGCCGTCGGCGCGGCCGGACGGCTGTCGTTCGTTCGCCTGCTCGGTCGACGCACCCGGTCTCCACCGGTGCGGCGACGGGTCCCTAAACGCTGCGGCGCTCTGGGTGCTCCGCCTTCGCGAGGGCTTTGCATAATCCGGTCATTCCGGGGCGCGCCGAAGGCGCGAACCCGGAATCCAGCTCCGAACTCGGCATTCTGGGCTGGATTCCGGGTCCGGCGCTCCGCGCCGGCCCGGAATGACCGGACTATGCAAAGCCCTCGCCGTCGCGGAGCACGACCGGGGAGAGGCCGGGCGTGGCGGTCCACCACGCCGGCGCGTCCGCGTCGGGACCGCGTCAGTCGAACACGGTGTTGCGCTGGGCACCGACCATCACGAAGGTGGTGCGCTTCGGCACCTCCTTGAGGCGGGTGGCGCCCATGTAGGTCATGGCGGAGCGCAGGCCGCCGGTGATGCCCTGCATGGTCGCCTTCACGGGCCCGCGATACGCCACCTCGACCGTCTTGCCCTCGGAGGCGCGGTAGTCGGCGACGCCGCCGTGATACTTGTTCATCGCGGTGTCGGACGACATGCCGTAGAACTCCATGCCGACCGCGACGCTCTCGCCGTCGCGCAGCTCGTGGCGCACCCGGCCCTCGCACTCGTCGTGGCCGGCCAGCATGCCGCCGAGCATCACGAAGTCGGCGCCGCCGCCGAACGCCTTGGCGACGTCGCCCGGCACCGTGCAGCCGCCGTCCGAGCAGACATGGCCGCGCAGCCCGTGCGCCGCGTCGGCGCATTCGATCACGGCGGAGAGCTGCGGATAGCCGACGCCGGTGAGGTCGCGGGTCGTGCACACCGAGCCGGAGCCGATGCCGACCTTGACGATGTCGGCGCCGGCCAGGATCAGCGCCTCGGCCATCTCGCCCGTGACGATGGCGCCCGCCATGATGACGGCGTCCTTGTTCTCGTCGCGCACCCGCTTGACGGTCTGCAGGAACTGCTCGCTGTAGCCGTTGGCGACGTCCATGCAGATCTTGGTGACCGGCACCTGGCGGCGCACGAAGGCGAGCTTGTCGAGATCTTCAGACGTGATGCCGATCGAGTAGAAGACGTTCTGGGCGACCTCGGTGCGGAAGAACTCGATCAGCCGCTCGGCCGGATAGTGCTTGTGCAGCGCCACCATGGCGCGGAACGGCGCGAACGCCTGCGCCATCGTGAAGGTGCCGACCGTGTCCATGTTGGCGGCGATCAGCGGGAAGCCGGTCCACTCCGACCCGGTGTGGACGAACCGGAACGTCCGGGTGATGTCCACCTCGGAGCGCGAGTTGAGGGTCGACCGCTTGGGCCGGATCAGGACGTCTTTGAAGTCGAGCTTGGGGTCGGTTTCGATGTGCATGGCAAAGGGTCCGGCCGGAAGACCGGCTGTAGGGAACCGGCAGGGACCGGTCCGCGGCGGTTGGAAGGAGTGCCCGGCGGTGGCAAACGGGGCACTTTAGCAGATATTGCTACGGAAAGCTGAACCGTCCAGGGGAGCGCGGGCCCGGGGCTGCCATGCGCTCGCGCCCCGGCCGGCCGCCGGTGCGCCGCGCCCGGCCTCGCCCGCCTTAGCTCCGAACCCGTATTGCGACCCGGAGTCGAAGTCCTACTCTCGGGGGGCCCGCCGCCGCACCCCGAGGGACCCGGCATGACGAAACGCCCGCGACACTGCCTCGCCGCCGTCGTCGCCGCGGCCGTCCTGGCCTGCGTCGCCGCGCCCACGCCCGCCGCGGCGCAGGAGTATCCGACCCAGGTGATCCGGCTCGTCGTGCCGACGCCGCCGGGCGGGATGGCGGACCTGCTCGGGCGCATCATCGCCCAGAAGATCTCGGAGAACACCAAGGCCACCATGGTGGTCGAGAACAAGACCGGCGCCGCCGGCCTGATCGCCGCCGAGCTGGTCGCCAAGGCGCCGCCCGACGGCTACACGCTGTTTCTCGGCTACCATTCGACCCAGTCGATCCTTCCCCTGATCACGGCCCGGATGCCCTACGATCCGGTGAAGGACTTCACGCCGGTCATCTATCTGGCGATCGCCCCCAACGTGCTGGTCGTCAATCCGGCGGTGCCGGCCGGCTCGGTGCAGGAGCTGGTCGCCTGGGTGAAGGCCAATCCGGGCAAGGCGAGCTACGCCTCGCAGGGCAAGGGCACCACCGGACATCTCGGCGGCGAGATGCTGGCGCAGGCGACCGGCATCCGGATGACCCACGTGCCGTATCGCGGCGGCGCGCCGGCCCTGCAGGACGTCATCGGCGGCCAGGTGACGATGATGTTCGATATCGTGCCGCTCGCCCGCGAGCACGTGACGTCCGGCAGGGTGAAGGCGCTCGCCGTGACGGCGCCGCAGCGCGTCGCGCCGCTGCCCGACGTGCCGACCACGGCGGAGGCCGGCATCCCGGACGTGCAGGGCGGCGCCTGGTGGGGCCTGTTCGCCCCGGCCGGCACGCGGCGGGAGGTCGTCGACTGGCTCAACGCCGAGACCCGCAGGGCCTTCGACGGCGACGTGCGGGCGCGGCTGACCGAACAGGGGCTCCGCTTCGCGCTCGGCACGCCGGAGGAGCTCGCCGAGCACGTCCGGCGGGAGACCGAGCGCTGGCGCGCCGTCATCGAGAAGGCCGGCATCAAGCCGGAGTGACGCCGGCGACCGCCCGGCGGCCCGGCGGACCTCGCCAGCGCGGGCCAATTCGTCGCAGGCGGCCCGGCGCGCCACGGTGCGCCGGCGGCTCCGGTCCGGCCGCCGCGCGTCGGGACTGCGGATTTCCGCGCCCTGCGCGAGGGCGCCGGCGGGACTTCGCCGAGGCGGGCGCCGCGGCCATAATCAAATCCGATAGCCTTGCGAAATCTCCGTATTGGACCTTCGTCCGAGGACCTTCCAACGTGCTCGCCACAGACGCGAACTTCTCCGAACGGCCTCGTCCCAGTCCCGAGCGCGTCCCGCTTCTGCACCCCCGGCAGTGAGCACCGCGCTTTCCTTCGGCAGCACGCGCCGACCCCCGAGTCGCACTCCTGCGCCGCGTGCCGCACCCCCGGGGACCCTGGTCCGATCGCGTCCAAGAACAGACGGCCGTCCGCCACCGGCGGCGCCGCGCGACCATTGGAGGACGACGCATGCAATCGACCAAGCCACCGAACATCGCCCGGGCATGGACGGCCCTGGCCTGTGGAGCCGCCCTCATGACGACGCTGTCCGGACCGGCCGCCGCGCAAGGCCCGTTCTTCCAGCTCTCCTCGCCTGCCTTCACCGACAACGGGCTTCTCGCCAAGAAGAACGCAGGCAAGAATCCCGCCAATCCGAACTGCGTCGGCGAGAACGTCTCGCCGCCGCTCGCCTGGTCCAACCCGCCCGCCGGCACCCGCAGCTACGCCATTCTGATGCACGACCAGGAGGGCCGGAACGGCCTCGGCGTCGTGCACTGGCTCGCCTACGGGATCGACGCCGCGGTGACGTCGCTGCCCGAAGGGGCGGGCGACGGCTCGTTCAAGGGCATCACGGGCGGCAAGAACATTCTCGGGCAGGGCACCTATTTCGGTCCCTGTCCGCCCAAGACCCACGGGCCGCACCACTACGTGTTCACGATCATCGCGACGGATCTGGCGCCCGACGCCCTGCAGCCCGGGCTGACCATGCCGCAGCTCCTCGAGGCCATCGGCACGCACGCCAAGGGCGCCGCCGGGCTGATCGGCCGCTTCGGCCACTGACCCGCCGCCGCACCGTCGTGCCCGACGGGCCGCCTCCGGCCCGCAGCTTTCGACAAGGATCGAACCCATGAAGACCCGCTTCCGTGCCCTCCGCGTCGCGCTCGCCCTGGCGGCCGGCGCGCTGCTCGTCGCCGCGCCGCGCGCCGCCGACGCACAGGACTATCCCAAGCAGGTGATCAAGCTCGTCGTGCCGACGCCGCCCGGCGGCATGGCCGACCTCCTCGGGCGCGTCATCGCCCAGAAGATTCAGGAGAACACCAAGGCGACCGTGATCGTCGAGAACAAGACCGGCGCGGCCGGCCTGATCGCCGCCGACATGGTGGCGAAGTCGCAGCCCGACGGCTACACGATCTTCCTCGGCTATCACTCGACCCAGTCGATCCTTCACCTGATCACGGCCAAGATGACCTACGATCCGGAGAAGGACTTCGTTCCGATCACCTATGTGGCGATCGCGCCCAACGTGCTGATCGTCAACCCGAACGTCCCGGCCAAGACGCTGGCCGAGCTGATCGCCTACGCCAAGGCCAACCCCGGCAAGCTCACCTACGCGTCGCAGGGCAAGGGCACCACCGGCCATCTGGGCGGCGAGATGCTGAAGCAGGCGACCGGCATCGACATCACCCACGTGCCGTATCGCGGCGGCGCGCCGGCCCTCAAGGACGTGATCGCCGGCCAGGTCGACATGATGTTCGACATCGTGCCGCTCGCCCGCGAGCACGTGAAGGCCGGCCGGGTGCGGGCCCTGGTGGTCACCTCGGCGCAGCGCGTCGCGGCGCTGCCGGACGTGCCGACCACCACCGAGGCCGGCGTCCCGGAGGTGCAGGGCGGCGCCTGGTGGGGTCTGTTCGCGCCGGCCGGCACGCCGAAGCCGATCGTCGCCTGGCTCAACGCCGAGACTCGCAAGGCCTTCGACTCGACCGTGCGCAAGAACCTCGAGGAGCAGGGCCTGCAGTTCTCCCTCGGCACCCCCGAGCAGCTCGCCGACCACGTCAAGAAGGAGACGACGCGCTGGGGCACCGTGATTCAGAAGGCCGGCATCAAGCCGGAGTGACGCCGGTGGCGGCCCCCGGCCGCCCGCCCGGACACCTTTGGCGCGGACGGCGACGTCCGCGCCTTTTTGTTGCTGCCCGGAGACCGGCGCCGCCGCCGCGGCGCGCCGCGGCCGGCGCGTCCCTTCACGCGGCCTCTTCACGCGATCGTGATCGCGGCAGTCCGGCGGGACTCGTCCGCCGCGGCTATGCTCACGGACCGCCGGTCCGCGCCGCGAGGTGCCGCGGATGCGAGGCGTTTCCCGGTTCCGCGTGCAGGAGAATCGCATGAGCCAGCCTCCGCTGAGGCCGCTGGTGAAGCCCGGCTCGGCCACGCGGCCGAAGACCCAGCGCCCGCCGCTCCACAAGGTCATCCTGCTCAACGACGACTACACGCCGCGCGAGTTCGTCGTCGGGGTGCTGAAGGCGGTGTTCCGGATGAGCGAGAGCCAAGCCTATGCCGTGATGATGACGGCACACCGCAAGGACGCCTGCGTGGTCGCGGTGTTCGCCCGCGACGTCGCCGAGACCAAGGCGACCGCGGCGACCGAGCTCGGCCGCGCCGAGGGCTACCCGCTGTTCTTCACCACCGAGCCCGAGGAGTAGGGCCGGGCGGCGCCCCGCGCCGGCCGGACGCGGCGCGAGGAGAGCCTTCGGCGCGGGACCTCTCGGTTCAGGCGACCTTGAGATAGCTGTAGCCCTTGCTCTGCAGCTCGGCCACGGTGGCGACTCCGGACGGCACGAGCTTGAGAAAGCCGTCGCCGCGCGCCTTGGCCGGATCGATCTTCAGGCGCTCGAAGGTGATCCGGCACAGATAGGCCTCGACCCCGTATTTCGACAGGCCGGTGAAGCGGGCATAGAGCTCCGGATCGACGGTCTGGCTCGCCCATGGCGTGCCGGCGAGCTCGCCGAGGAAGAACTTCAGCCCCGGGCCGTGCGCCACCACCACGATCTTCAGCCGCATCGGGTCGAAGTCGTAGACCGACAGATGGTTGGCGATGTTGTTCAGCATCTGGCCGAAGCGGGCCTGGTCGCCGAAGTCGCAGTGGTAGACGCAGGCGACGTCGGTGTCCTTGCTCAGCGCGGCGAAGTCGAGCGCGGTCGGTGCGGCGCGGGCCGGCGCGGCGGCGGCGACCGATGCGGCGGCGCCGAGCGCGAGCCGGCCCATGAAGTTGCGACGGCTGGCCGTCATGATGTCCTCCCTCGCGGCCGTGCGGGCCTTGTCGGTCGGCCGTCGTGATCTTGGAGCGGGCCCGCTGCCGAAGTGTACAGGACGGGTCGCGTCCGCAAAGGCGCAACGTCGTGATGATGACCGCAACGCGCATCGGCATGGTCTTTGGGGAGCCGCGCGTGCCGCCCGAACGATCGCCGGCGGCCGGCTCGGCTCTCGCCCGCGAGCCCCGCCCGCGTGGCACCCCGCGAGGACCGGCTCCGCAGCAGCCCCGATTGCGTCGCGCCGCTTTCACACTTACAGGCTAGCCCCCTAGGTCTCAGGTAGCCGGGTGGGGTGGCATGGTTCGGATCGTGGTCGCGGCGTGCAGCCTCTGCGCGCTGGTTCTGCTCGCAGCCTGCGCGACGACCGGGGCGCTGGAGCCGCAGACCAAGGCGCTCGATACGCGCCAGTCGCGGCTGTACTTCGTCCGCGAATCGAGCTTCCTCTATTCGGGCGGCGCGCCGAACGTGCTGGTCGACGGCCAGGAGGTCGGCCGTCTCGGCAACGGCTCCTCGTTCTTCGTCGACCGGCCGCCGGGACCGCACCAGGTCGTGCTCGAGACGCCGCTCAATCCCGGCCGCTACGCCGCCACGGTGACGACCAAGCCGGGCGGCGTCTACTACCTGAAGATCGGCCCGCGCGGCGACCATCTGGCGATCGGCATCATCGCCGGTCTGGCCGGCCAGATCATCGATGCCGCGGTGTCGGAGAACTCCGGCCCCTACACCCTGACGCCCGTCGACGAGGCGACCGGCGCCGCGCTTCTGGCGCAGGTGAAGGAGAAGGACAAGCCGTGACGGCGGCTCGCCGCCGGTCCGCCGACGGGCCGCGACCGAAGGTCAGCGCTTGCGCGCCGTCGCGAACGCGTCGCGGATCCGCTCGTTGAAGAAGCGGCCCTTGGACTCCGCCTTCAGGAAGGCGTCGTAGATCGTCTCCGGCACGCCGCCATAGACGTAGACGCGTCCGGTCACGAAGGTGATCTCCAGGACGTGCTCGGCCGCGTCGTAGCGGGCGGAGCGGATCGCGGACGAGTCGACGTCGGGCACGGCGGCTCCCTGGCGGCGGGCGGGGTTCGCTGCAGCATCGGCCCGGGCGCCGGCCGCGCACGAGAGCACACCAGCACACGAGATCGTGGAGCGCGGCGCGTCGTCAGCGACCGCGGCGCACCGTCGGGCGGCCGGGGCGGTGCGGCCGGATCGGCTGGGCGTGTCCCCGCCAGCGGCGGTTCAGGTCCAGCCGCTCGGCCTGCTCCTGGGGGGTCGGGTAGCCGGCGCGCGGGCCGGTCGGCACCGGCGTCGCGCGGCCCGGCCCGGCCGGCGGCGGCGCCGGGGCGGCCTGGGAGCCGGTGATCATGCGCTGGTCGACGCCCTGGGCGCCGGCGGGGCCCGGGCCGAGCGGGGCGACCGCGAGAAGGGCCGCCCCGATCAGGCCGGCCATGCGGCCCTTCGGGACGAGGACAGGCGTGCGCGTCACCAGAGCTCCCTGTCGAGGCGGCGGCAGAAGGGGTCGTACGCGCCGGAAACAGGTCAGACGTCGGCGCGTACCGATGCGCTGGTGTCGCAGCGAGAAACCGGCAAAATGGCTGCGTCCGTCGTCCCTGTTGCGGCCGGTTGTCATCCGGCGCGTACGGTCGACAACGCACCGCGGCCGGACCGGGTTTCCGGAGATTCGGCGGCGGCGAACGACGGCCGCGCCGGCAAACTTCCGGGGTGCCTCGCCGCCGCGTTCGGGCTAGGGTCGCGCCGCCGGCCGGGCGCGGGTGCGCCGGCGGCCGGCATCGTCGCGGCCCGCCGTTTCGCGCCGGCCGCTCCGCGAGGAGAAGGCATGATCCTTTCGAACCGCCGGCAGGCCCTGTCGGCCCTCGGCTTCGTCGCCGCGTCGGCCGCCACGGCCGGCTTCGGCTCCGCCCACGCACAGACCGGGAAATCCATGACCACCCCATCGGGCCTCACCATCACGGACATCACCGAAGGCACCGGCGCCAGCCCGACCCGCGGCCAGACCTGCGTCATGCACTACACCGGCTGGCTCTCCGAGAACGGCGCCAAGGGCAAGAAATTCGACTCCTCGGTCGACCGCGGCCAGCCCTTCGAGTTCCCGATCGGCATGGGCCGGGTGATCAAGGGCTGGGACGAGGGCGTCGCCACCATGAAGGTCGGCGGCAAGCGCACGCTCGTCATCCCGCCCGAGCTCGGCTACGGCGCCCGCGGCGCCGGCGGCGTCATCCCGCCCAACGCGACGCTGATCTTCGACGTCGAGCTGCTCGGCGTGAAGTAGGGCGATACGCCCGCCCGGCGACCGAGATGTCCTCGTCGAGCTGCTCCCAGTGGACTCCGGTGCGGCTCAGCTCGCCCCGCGCCCGGTCCTCGGGCGAGGCGCGGAGCAGCCGCGGAAACCAGGCGAGCGCCGTCGTCGCGTCGCCCGAGTGAGCGCAGCGAAGCCCCGGGGGTGCGGCGCGGCCGCCGGAGCAAGAAGGCCCCGGATTCGCGTCGCGCGATCCAGGCTACGAGGAAGCCGGGCCCCGCTTGCTCGCTGCGACGGTCGGGCGAGGCGCCGGCGAGGCCGACGGCAGGCTCAGGGCGCGATCTCCAGCCGGGTGATGGCGTCGCCGTCGAGCACGAAGGCGTAGCGCAGGTCGATCGGGCTGCCGGGAAAGTCGCCCGTCACCCGCGCCGTCACCACGGTGCGGCCGTCCGCCTCGGCGACCGCGAGCGGCTCGGCGACGTAACGGTATTTGGTCGTCGCCGCGGCATGCCAGTGGCGGATGGCGTCGCGGCCCGCATGGGTGGCGCGCTCGTCCACCACGACGGCGGTCTCGCCGAAGCAGGGGCCGATATCGGCGCCGCTGCGGCCGGCGGCGAAATAGGCGGCGACGGGCGGGGGCAGTTGGAGGGGCATGCGACGATCCCGATGCTGTGTTGCGTCCGTCCCCGAGATCGTCCCATCCTCACCGAATGACAAGAACGCACGAAAAGGTAAGTGCACCCGCCGGTGAGGGCCACGCCCGGCACACCCGCGAGAGCGCGGCCGCCGGCGTCGAGCAGGCGCTGAAGCTGCTCGATGGCCGCTGGAAGCTCGTCATCCTGTTCCACCTGTTCGGCGGGCGGGTGCTGCGCTTCTCCGACCTGGAGCGGGCGATCCCGGCCGTGTCGCAGAAGATGCTGGCCCAGCAGCTCCGCCAGATGGAGCGCGACGGCATCGTGCGCCGCACCGTCCACCAGCAGGTGCCGCCGAAGGTCGAGTACGGCCTCACCGCCTGGGGCCAGGCCCTGTGCCCCGCCCTCGACGCGCTCTTGACCTGGGCGGCGCTTCGCGACAACCCGACGGCGGCCGCCGCGGAATCCGTCGGAGCTTCGCCCGTCCGGACGAGCGCCGTAGCCGATGCGGAGCCGCCGTGACGCGCAGCTTGGTTGGGCGGGCAAAGCGAAGCGTGCCCACGCCGTCGGCAGGTGGGGAGGTCGGTCCGCGCGGGCCCGGCGCGTCCCGCGCCTTGGCCCAGCCGACGGTGCGTCTCGCAACCTCGCAGCCCGGGGGGAGCGCTAGCGACACCCGGGTGCGGCGGTCGCCGGAGCAAGAAAGCCCCGGATGTCGCGGGCGCTCCGTCTGGGTGAGCGAAAGGCGCGGCCGACGCGCGCTACCGGCTTCGTCGGGCGGGCAAAGCGAAGCGTGCCGACGCCGTCGGCCTGTGGCGAGGTCGGTCCGCGTGGGCACGGCGCGTGCCGCGCCTTTGCCCACCCTACGGAACGGTTCGCAAGCTCGTAGCCCGGGGTGAGGGCAGCGAAGCCTGGGGTGCGACTGCCGCCGGAGCAAGACAGCCCCGGACTTCGCTTCGCTCACTCCAGGCTAAGAAGAGCCCAGGCTACGCTTGCTCCGTGAGTCCAAACGGAAGAATGGCGAGCTTCCGTCGCTATAAGATTGCTGTTTGGCCCATTGGTCGAACTGGAATTGCTCGGCGGGACGCAGATAGACCGCAATCAGATCTTCGCTGGTACCAGTCAGGACCACCGTGAATGCGCCTTTGCCGAGATGCGCCACGAGATCGTTCATGGCGTTGAACAGGGGTGTCAAATCTGCTCGCTTGGAGTGTTCGATTTCGAAGGTTTCGGAGCTTCCGTCGTCGAGCGTAACCTCGCCGAGGAGCCGATTCGCTGTCGTCGTTTCGACGACCGACTGGATCACAAAGTCACTACATGCCAGGGACTCGAGTTGGCGGATCTTTTCCTCGAGAAACGTTCCCGGATCGTGTTCGTTGACTATCGTGATTATGTCTGCGTTCTCGAAGATCGGACAGGAATGATCGTCCAGGATTGTTTCGATTGCGTCGTCATCCAAGGCCCTGAAACTTGGCAAGTCAGCTTTGAGGGCGTCGAAATCATCGAAGGCATAAAATGCATCGGTTTCGCCCGCCAGGTGTAGAAACACGAGGAGATCGAAGCTGTTCTTCGCCAACGCCTCTTGCTTATTCGCAAAAGCGACCGCCAGATCGTCGCCCTCAAAGAAATTCGCGAAGTCGCGGAGAATCCGAACAGCGATGATTTCTCGATTCAGAGTCGAGGAGACCCGCAACCCTGCGTGCTCGAGTCGATCCAATGCGTCGCGCACAAACTGCCGATTGGATTCATTTCCGAGGAGCGCACGTGTCGCCTCGTTCCATCTGTGCAAGCCTTCGCTCAGTGGATCCTGCGCAGCGTTGGCCTGATGAGCGGCGTAGAAGCGGCCAAACAATCTCGACCATAACGACATGGGTGCCTATCGTCCTTATTTGACCAGTACGTCGTAGGGTGGGTCAGCGCCGACGGCGCGTAACCCACCATTCGGCGGATGTTTCGAGCTTGATTGGTGGGTTACGGCGCTGCGCGCCAGACCCACTCGACAAGGAACCGGGCGACGCTTGCTCGACGTCGCGGGCGCCCGGTCCGTGCGAGGAGAGGCCCGGCGCCGGCCGCTAAGGGAGCCTAAACGATGGCGGGATTATAAGCCTGAGATCGCGTCTCGGTTGCTCTGTCTCCGGGCCGGCACGACAAGTCCGGGCGGAGGGCTCTGTGTCGATCATGCACGTGGAAAAGCGGTCCCGGCTCGCCGTCCTGATCGACGCCGACAACGCGTCGCCCAGGATCGCCGACGGGCTGTTCGCCGAGATCGCCAGGATCGGAGACGCCAGCGTCCGCCGGATCTACGGCGACTTCTCCAACGGCCGCTCGAAGGGCTGGGCCGAGGTGCTGTCGAGGCACGCCATCGTCCCCCAGCAGCAGTTCGCCTACACGCCCGGCAAGAACGCCGCCGACATCAGCATGGTGATCGACGCGATGGATTTTCTGCACAGCGGGCGCTTCGACGGGTTCTGCCTGGTGTCGTCGGACAGCGACTTCACCCGCCTCGCCGCCCGCATCCGCGAGCAGGGCGTCGACGTCTTCGGCTTCGGCGAGCAAAAGACGCCGGACAGCTTCCGCCGGGCGTGCCGCCGGTTCGTCTGCACGGACAGCCTCGTTCCGGCGCCGCCGGCCGGTTGGCCGGCCGCGCCGCCGCGTTCCGCGAGCCCGCCGTTGCCGGACGAAGCGGCGCTCATGGTGGCGGCGATCATCGAGGCGGTGGTGGGCGGGATGGAGACGAGGGACGGCTGGGTGCCGCTGAGCGCCCTCGGCGACCGGCTCGGCGAGGCGACGCCGGACTTCGACCCCCGCACCTTCGGGTTCCGCAAGCTGAGCGATCTGGTTCGGGCGGCGGCGCCGTTCGGCATCGAGATGTCGAAGACCCACCCGCTGCGGGTTCGAAAGACGCCGGCCCGAACGCCCGATCGGAAGAAGCCGCAAACTCGTAGCCCTGGATGAGCGCAGCGACGCCCGGGGTGCGGCGGTCGCTGGAGCAAGACAGCCCCGGATGTCGCGGGTGCTCCGTCGGGATGGGCAAAAGGTGCGGCCGACGCCGGAGCAAGTAAGCCCCGGATTTCGCTTCGCTCAATCCAGGCTACGAAGAGCCCGGGCTACGCTTGCTACGAGGAAGCCGGGCTACGCTTGCTCAGTCCAGGGTACGAAGGGGCGGGCTGCGCTTCTACGAGGAAACATGGTTACGCTTGCTGCAAAGGCCCAATCAATAGAGACCAGTAAAACTCGGCTGCACCTTCGATTGACAATTGTTTGTTTTCATACCTTCCAATTGTGGTCAGTCCAATAGCTTTCAGGTAAAGACTTTGATCTGTCGACTGGACGGTGAGGTCCTCGTTGCTGCTACCTTCGCCCGCTCGATCATTATGCGAGAACGATATGCCTCCGCCGAACATTCCGCCTAATAATATCCTGCATCGCGCGACCGAGTTGCCATTCTGATAGATTGCTGCGGTGAAACGATTTGCGTCGACTCTTCTGTAGGTTGTTTTAATTGAGGGGTTCCGTGCCTCTAACTCGCTGAGCGAGTTATCAAAGAACGATGCCATGTACTCGAATGCTTGATGCAGAAATTCGTCACGATCAGCATCCGTAAAGCTCCTTTTCAGTCGCAAATTGCTTGAACGCGGGCCGCTTCCAGAACGAGCAGGCATTCCGAGGGAGGCGATCCGGTGGACAGATTGCTGTTGAGGGAGAGCGGCTCTTACCTGTTTGACAACGTCTAGGAAGGCTTCATCCAGATCGGGCCACGATTTTATAGGCTTTCCATCCTTTGGGGCGGCAAGCAGCGTTCCGAAGGGAGCATGGTGCCAGTCGCAGTGTCTCAATATTACAGGGATCACGCGAGCGTCGCCTGAGACATGCCGCTCCATGGCCCTGGCGACCTCGATTTCAAAACAATACCGCGATGCCAGGAAATCCGGCGACACCAGCAGTAGTATGATGTTTGCTGCATCGAGGTTCGTGCTGATGGAATTGTCGAACTCATCACCCGCCAAGATGCGGCGATCA
The DNA here is from genome assembly GCF_030813915.1 of Rhodoplanes tepidamans. Classification (GTDB taxonomy): domain Bacteria; phylum Pseudomonadota; class Alphaproteobacteria; order Rhizobiales; family Xanthobacteraceae; genus Rhodoplanes; species Rhodoplanes tepidamans. The sequence continues at coordinate 44,086 of NZ_JAUSUJ010000023.1, read as the reverse complement.
TGCCATGCCTCTATCAACCCTTCGTGCTTTAGCATCGCCAAGTGCGTCTCAAGGCGGTCGCGCAGGTCCTCGTCCCTGTGTGAATAGGAAAAGAAAAGCGTAGACAAGCGACATTCCCTTCAAAGCCGTGGCGTCGTCAGACGCCACGGCGCGGTTGAACTGGTCCTTTGACGTTACCGGACAGGGTCGAGGTCAGTCCGGTTACACCTTGGGCAATGAATATTGGACAAATCACGGCCCTGCCGTTGTGCTTCGCGCACTTCATCAAACGACAGCACTTCGCACGCGAATTGATGGCCACAGTTCCGACAGCGGTACTCCTTCATTGTTGCCATGCAGACTTCTCCGATCATGATGCAAAAAGGCCCATCGACTCGGAGGTGGGAATCTCAGTATCCTGAATTTGCCAAGACAGGAGAGGTTCGCCTCTTCGCCCCGCGTAGGCCTTCGGCTGATCGCGGTAACCGAGGTCGATCCGTCGACCTCGGTTTTCTTTTGCCTCTAGCAGTGTGTGTGAGGCGAATATGGACCCTCTTTGTTCTCTTAATGATTGAACGGCCGGGGTTCCAGCCGCTCAATCGTCGTTTGCGATTCAGCTCAATATATCGCCGTGTCTCCGTCCGCTCTCACGAGCACCCCGTCGTGGACCCGCACGTGTCGCACTTCATGCACGTCCCGTTGCGGACCAAAGTAAAATTCCCGCACTCGCCGCAGGGGTCGCCTTCGTAGCCTTTGGCCTTGGCTTCGGCGCGCTTCTCGGCGGCTTGGGCCTTGGCGTCGGCGCGGGCGTCGGCCTTGGCGGCCGGGGCGGGCTCGGTCCAGGGCAGCTCGTCGAGGGCGTGGCGCAGCGCCGGCTCGGCCTTGAGGGCCGCCGCGGTGCCGCCGGCGCCGCGCGCGAAGGGCGCGACGTTGGAGGGGGCGTGGCCCGCGGTCGCGTGGGCGCCGCCTTGCGCGGTCGGCGGGGCCGCGGCGGCGCGGCTGTCGGTGTGGCTGCCGCCGGCCGGGGCCGGGGACGCGCCGTGGCCGCCCGGCATGACGACGAGCTTGTCGGTGCGCGAGCGGGTCAGGCCCTTGGAGACGAAGCGCGACGCCGGGGTGCCCTCCATCTTGCCCTCGGCGACGCCCTTGCCGAGCGCGTCGAAGCCGCCCGTGGTCGACGGGTCGACATGGGCGAGGTCGAAGCGCGACATGTAGGAGACCGCGAGCTCGCGGAACACGTAGTCGAGGATCGAGGTCGCGTACTTGATCGAGTCGTTGCCCTGCACCGGGCCGGACGGCTCGAAGCGCGTGAACGTGAAGGCGTCCACGTACTCCTCCAGCGGCACGCCGTATTGCAGGCCGAGCGACACCGCGATGGCGAAGTTGTTGAGGAGGGAGCGCAGCGCGGCGCCCTCCTTGTGCATGTCGATGAAGATCTCGCCGAGCCGGCCGTCGTCGTACTCGCCGGTGCGCAGATAGACCTTGTGGCCGCCGACCACGGCCTTCTGGGTGTAGCCCTTGCGCCGGTCCGGCATCTTCTCGCGCTCGCGCATCACCACGATGCGCTCGACCACCTTCTCGACGATCTTCTCGGAGAGCGCCGCGGCGCGGGCCGCCATCGGCTTCTCGATGAAGGCGTCGATGTCGTGATCCTCGTCGTCCTCCTCGTCGGCGACCAGCTGGGCGGAGAGCGGCTGCGACAGCTTGGAGCCGTCGCGGTAGAGCGCGTTCGCCTTGAGGCCGAGCTTCCACGACAGCATGTAGGCCGCCTTGCAGTCCTCGACCGTCGCCTCGTTCGGCATGTTGATGGTCTTGGAGATGGCGCCCGAGACGAACGGCTGGGCCGCCGCCATCATGCGGATGTGGCTCTCCACCGAGAGGAAGCGCTTGCCGTTGCGGCCGCACGCATTGGCGCAGTCGAACACCGGATAGTGCCGGGGATCGAGATGCGGCGCGCCCTCGACCGTCATGGCGCCGCAGACGAACACGTTGGCGGCGTCGATCTCGCGGCGGGTGAAGCCGAGCGCGGCCAGCATGTCGAAGCTCGGCTTGGCGAGGTCCTCGGCCGGCAGGCCGAGCGTCTCGGTGCAGAAGGCCTCGCCCAGCGTCCACTTGTTGAAGGCGAACTTGATGTCGAAGGCGGTCGGCAGCGCCTTCTCGATCTTCTCCAGGATGTCGGGCGTGAAGCCCTTGGCCTTCAGGTTGGCGTGGTTGATGCCGGGTGCGTCGGCCAGCGTGCCGCGGCCGACCGCGTAGGCCTCGATGTCGGCGATCTGCGCCTCGCCGTAGCCGAGCGCCCGCAGGGCCTCGGGCACGGCGCGGTTGATGATCTTGAAGTAGCCGCCGCCGGCGAGCTTCTTGAACTTCACCAGCGCGAAGTCGGGCTCGATGCCGGTGGTGTCGCAGTCCATGACGAGGCCGATCGTGCCGGTCGGCGCGATCACGGTCGCCTGGGCGTTGCGGAAGCCGTGCTCGGTGCCGAGCGACAGCGCCTTGTCCCAGGCCCGCATGGCGTGGTCGACCAGCCGCTTGTCCGGGCAGCTCGCGTGGTCGAGCCGCATCGGCAGCGTCTGCAGCTTCTCGTAGGCGTGCTTCTCGCCGTGCGCGGCGCGGCGATGGTTGCGCACCACGCGCAGCATGTGCTCGCGGTTCTTCTTGTAGCCCGGGAAGGCGCCGAGGATCGCCGCCATCTCGGCCGAGGTGGCGTAGGAGACGCCGGTCATGATCGCCGAGAGGGCGCCGCACAGGGCGCGGCCGGCATCCGAGTCGTAGGGGATGCCGGACGACATCAGGAGGCCGCCGAGATTGGCGTAGCCGAGGCCGAGGGTGCGGTACTCGTAGGAGAGCTGGGCGATCTCCTTGGACGGGAACTGGGCCATCAGCACCGAGATCTCGAGCACGATGGTCCACAGCCGCACGACGTGCTCGTAGCCCTCGACGTCGAAGCCGAACGCGGCGGTGGTGCCGGCGCCGGCCTCGCCCTTCTGGCGGAACGCCATCAGGTTCATCGAGGCGAGATTGCACGCCGTGTCGTCGAGGAACATGTACTCGGAGCACGGATTGGAGGCGCGGATCGGCCCGGAGGCCGGGCAGGTGTGCCAGTCGTTGATGGTGGTGTGGAACTGCAGGCCGGGATCGGCCGAGGCCCAGGCGGCGGCCGCGATCTTCTCCCACAGGTCGGCGGCCTTGACGGTCCGGGCGACCTTGCCGGGCTTGGTGCGCCAGGTGAGGTCCCACTCGCGGTCGGATTCGACCGCCTTGAGGAACTCGTCGGTCACCCGCACGGTGTTGTTGGAGTTCTGGCCCGAGACGGTGAGATAGGCCTCGCTGTCCCAGTCGGTGTCGTAGATCGGGAACTCGATGTCCTTGTAGCCCTGGCGCGCCAGCTGGATCACCCGCTTGATCACGTTGTCGGGCACGTGATTGCGGCGCGCCGCCTTGATCTCGCGCTTGAGCACCGGGTTCTTCTCGGGCGTGAAGCAGTCGTCGCCGGAGCCCTGGCAGTTGACGCAGGCCTTCATCACGGCGCGCAGGTGCCGCTGGGCGATGCGCGAGCCGGTGACCATGCTGGCCACCTTCTGCTCCTCCAGCACCTTCCAGTCGATGTAGGTCTCGATGTCGGGATGGTCGACGTCGACGATCACCATCTTGGCGGCGCGGCGCGTGGTGCCGCCCGACTTGATGGCGCCGGCGGCGCGGTCGCCGATCTTGAGGAACGACATCAGGCCCGACGACTTGCCGCCGCCGGAGAGTCTTTCACCGGCGCCGCGCAGGCGGGAGAAGTTGGTGCCGGTGCCGGAGCCGTACTTGAACAGCCGCGCCTCGCGCACCCACAGATCCATGATGCCGCCCTCGTTGACGAGGTCGTCCTGGATCGACTGGATGAAGCAGGCGTGCGGCTGCGGGTGCTCGTAGGCCGACTTGGAGCGGTGCAGCTTGCCGGTCTTGAAGTCGACGTAGTGGTGGCCCTGGCTCGGGCCGTCGATGCCGTAGGCCCAGTGCAGGCCGGTGTTGAACCACTGCGGCGAGTTCGGCGCCACCATCTGCATGGCGAGCATGTAGCGCAGCTCGTCGAAGAAGGCCTGGGCGTCGGACTCGGCGTCGAAATAGCCGCCCTTCCAGCCCCAGTAGGTCCAGGTGCCGGCGAGCCGGTCGAACACCTGGCGGGCCGAGTGCTCGCCGACGAAGCGCTCCTTCTCGGGCAGGGCGGCCAGCGCCGCCTCGTCGGGCGCCGAGCGCCACAGCCAGGACGGGACCGTCTCCTCCTCGACCTTCTTCAGATGCACGGCGACGCCGGCCTTGCGGAAGTACTTCTGGGCCAGCACGTCGGAGGCGACCTGCGACCACGCCGCCGGGACCTCGACGGCGTCGGCGCGGAACACCACCGAGCCGTCCGGATTGCGGATCTCGCTCGTCGTCAGGCGGAACGGAATGTCCGCGTAGGGTGACTGTCCGTCCTTGGTGTAGCGCCGCTCGATCCGCATCGTCTCGCCTCTTGCCTTCTCGGCCGCGTCCTCGCGACGCCGCCGACCTGTCCCCCGCCGCGAGCCGAACGGCCCGCGACCCACTCATCGGCTCCGTGCTCCGACTGAACGCCTGCTACTCGCCGGTGATCCGCGCGCGGTCCCGGTCTCGTGTGTCACGCCGGGCCGGGCGGCTCCCTTCTCGGGTGAGGCACGGGCACGACAGAGGGTGTCCACAAGGGCCAGTTGGCCCCGGTGGAGGTCTGTCGCAAGCCTCAGGGATCCGTCCGGCGAGGACGTGGTACCAGCCGCGCCGCAGGGGCCGAAAGCTAGGCCGACTCCGCCGAGGCAGTCAAGCAATAGCGTGAGAGTCTGAATCATCCCCTAAATGTGGTGGGCGAGGGGAAGAATTGCGGGGATATTTTTAACGGCTCGGCAACCCTCTGGAATCCGTCGAGGATTCTGTAAAGCCTCGGACGGACCCGGATGTGTCTCGGTAGCGTCGCACCGGGCGCCGGTGTCACACGGGCGTCACAGGGCCACCAAATCGGCTGTGAAATGCACCGGTCTTCGCTCGTGCCGAAAGGTACTTAGGTAGGTTTTCCGACCGCGCCGGTGTCGGGGGAGGGGGCGAGGGGCCGGGGGTGCGCTGCGCCCTGAGTCGCCCGGGCTGCGGGGACCGGATCGGGTCGTCCGGCCGGCCGCACGCGGCGCGGCTGCACGGCCGCGCCGCCCTGGGGTCGTGGCGCGGGTCGAGCCGTTCGGCTTTCCGAACGGCGCACCGGCCGCCGGTTCGGGATCCCGAACGGCGCGGTTGTGCCGGGGCGAAAATCGCCCGTCGTTCCAGGCCTTCCGGTCCGGCCGAAACCGGCACGCCGCGTGCGAGGAGACGTCCCGGTCGAAGGGCCAACCCGAGCCCCCGCGAGGCTGTCTCTTCCGCTGCGAGGACTACCCGACGGCGCGGGGCGGACGATGCATCGCCATTCGGCGACCTTTTCCGACGCAGGGGTGACGCGATCGCGCTCACCCGCCCGGCGGCTTTGCTCCGCTTCGATCACGTTCGCCGCTTCCGCTGCTTCCGCTGCTTGCACGCCTGTCGAGCCCTGCCGCGCCCGGAACGTCTCCGGGGGGCGCCGCGCCGCCGCCGGCCCGGCCGCCCCGGGTCGAGCGTCCCGGGCGCGGCGCGACGACGTCCCCAATCGCAGGAGGGTCACTTGATACTCGGAATGTCCGTTCCGGCCTTCGTCTCGCTCCTCGGCATCGTCATCGTGGTCGGCATCTCGATGTACAACGAGGATCTCAATGTCGGGATCGTGGCGATCGCCTTCGCCATCCTGATCGGCGCCGTGTTCGCCGACATCCCGGCCGCCAAGGTCATGCAGTCGTGGCCGGTCGACCTGTTCATGATCCTGGCCGGCGTCACCTTCCTGTTCGGCATCGCGACCACCAACGGGACCATGGACAAGGTGACGGCCAACGCCATCCGGCTCGCCGGCGGCAACACGGCGATGATCCCGCTCATCGTCTTCGCGCTGATCGCCTTGATCACCACGATCGGCCCCGGCAACATCGCCACCGTCACGCTGATGGCGCCGGTCGCCATGGCGATCGCCGGGCGGATCGGCCTGTCGGCGTTCCTGATGACGCTGCTGGTGGTCGGCGCGGCCAACGGCGCGGCGTTCTCGCCGATCGCCCCGACCGGCATCATCTCGCAGTTCTTCATGACCCGGATGGCGCCCGAGCTGGCGGCGCTCGGCAAGCCGCTCGGCGACATCGACCTGATGGCGTGGCGCGTCTATCTCGACTGCGAGCTCGCCCAGATGATCGGCAACATGGGCGGCTTCTTCGTGCTCGGCGGTCTCGCCTGGATGCTCGAGCAGAAGCACTCGATGCTGAGCATCGACGAGGTCGCGCCCAAGCCCGAGCCGTTCACCACCCATCAGTGGATGACGCTCGCCGCCGTCGGGACGCTGGTCCTGCTCGTCATCCTGCCCGGCCTGTCGGTGACCAGGCCGATCTTCACGCCGACCGTGATGAACGTGCTCGGCAACGGCAAGGCGCCGAACGTCGGGGCGCTCGCCTTCATGCTGGCGACCGTGCTGCTGATCCTCAACGCCGGCGACAGCAAGGAGGTGGTGCGGTCGATGCCGTGGTCGGTGATCATCATGGTCGGCGGCATGGGCATCCTGATCGAGGTGATGGACAAGGCGGGCGGTCTCGGCGCCCTCGTCGACCTCATCGCCACGGTCTCCGGCCCGGTCACGGTCACCGGGGTGCTCGGCCTGGTCACCGGCGTCCTGTCGGCCTATTCGAGCTCGTCGGGCGTCGTCATGCCGATGTTCCTGCCGCTGGTTCCCGGCCTGGTCAAAACCGTCGGCGGCGACCCGGTGTCGATGATCGCCTCGATCAATGTCGGCTCCCACATGGTCGACACCTCGCCGCTGTCGCTGTTCGGCGCCGTCTGCCTGGCCTGCGCCGCGGCCCACGAGGACAAGGGCCGGCTGTTCCGCCACCTGATCCTCTGGGGGTTCTCGATGTCGGTGGTGGGCGCGCTCCTCTGCTACGTGTTCTTCGGCCTGCTCGGCCTGTGAGGGAGGGCGCGGCACCTCGCCCGGACGGCTTAGCGCGTACGTAGTGCCAACGTGGTGCCGGGGGCGGAGTTTCCGTAGACTCCCGCCGCCCGCGCCGCGCCGGGACTGCCGCACGACGCGGGTGGCACGGGCCGTCGGGTCGTTCGCCGGGGTCGAGATGGCGATGGGGACAGCAGCCGCGTCACCGAGCGCAGCCGCGTCACGGAGCGCACCGCGCGCCGCCCGTCCGGGCACCGTGGCGCGCCGGCTGGGGGTGGCGGTCCTCGCCGCCGCGGTCACGGTGGCGATCGCCGGCGTCGTGTACATGCGCGATCTCGAGGGATCGATCCGGGCGCTGCGCGGCAGCGCCGATCACCGGCTCGATCTCTACGCCGGCAGCCTCGAGCGCGAGATCGAGAAATACGCCCGGTTCCCCTACGTGGTCGGGCTGCACCCCGACGTCGTCGCCCGCCTGCGCGGCCCGGCCGACGCGGCGCTCGCCCGCCGGGTCGACCGCTACCTCGAGACCCTGAACCGGCGGATCGGCACCGCGGTCGTCTATGTCCTCGACCGCACCGGCCGCGTCGTCGCCGCGTCGAACTGGAACGAGCCGGACAGCTTCGTCGGGCTCGACCTGTCCTACCGGCCCTATTACCGCAATACCGCGATCGACCGGGTGGAGCGCTTCTACGGCATCGGCACCAGCGGCAACCGGCCCGGCTACTATCTGGCCACCGCCGTGCACGAGAACGGCGTCGTGGTCGGCACCAGCGTGGTGAAGATCGACCTCGAGCAGCTCGAGCAGTCGTGGTCGGCGGCCGAGTCGCCGGCGATCCTCACCGACGAGCACGGCGTGATCAGCCTGTCCTCGGTGGAGGCGTGGAAGTACGGCACGCTGCAGCCGCTCGACCCGGCGGCGAGCCGCGACATCGCCGAGGCCCGGCAGTACCACGACCGCGCTCTCGCGCCGATCGGCATGACGGTGGTGAAGACTCTCGACGCCACCGCCCGGATCGTCGACCTGCCCGGCCAGTCCGGGTCCGGCCAGTCCGGGTCCGGTCCTGCCGGGGCGGGCGGCCGCGTCTTCGCGATCAGCGGCCTGTTCCTCGCCCAGGCCCGGATGCTGACCGAGGCGCCCTGGCGCCTCACCGTCTTCTCGGATCTGCGCGAGGCCGTCGACCTCGCCCGCACCCGCGCCGTGCTGGCCGGCCTCGGCGTCCTGCTGCTCGGCGGGGCGTCGGCCGCGCTCGTCCAGCGGCAGCGCCACATGCGCGAGCTGGTCGCCGCCCGCTCGGCGCTGCAGCGGGCGCATGCCGAGCTGGAGCGGAAGGTCGCCGACCGCACCTCGGAGCTGACCGCCGCCAATGCTCGCCTGGTGCAGGAGGTGGAGGAGCGCCGCCGCGCCGAGCGGGCGCTGCGCGACGCCCAGACCGCCATGGTGCAGGCCGGCAAGCTCGCCGCGATCTGCCAGTTCGCCACCGGCATCGTGCACGAGCTGAACCGGCCGCTGGCGGCGATCGCGGCGCTGTCCGGCAACGCCGTCCGGTTCCTGGAGCGCGGCGACGTCGAGACGGCGAGCGGCAACCTGGAGCGGATCCGCCCGCTGGTCGAGCGCATGGGCCGGCTGACCGGCGAGCTGAAGGGCTTCGCCCGGAAGTCGTCGGGCGAGGCGGGGGCCGTCCGGGTCCGGAAGTCGTTCGACAACGCGCTGTTCCTGCTGCACCACCGGGTCGTCCACGGCCGCGTCGCGGTGAGCGAGGAGATCGACGCCGCGCTGGTCGTCCGCTGCGACCCGAACCGGCTGGACCAGGTGCTGGTCAACCTGATCGGCAACGCCCTCGACGCCATGGACGGCCGCGACGACGGCCGCCTCGAGCTCGTCGCCGCGGCGGGGCCGGCCGGCTTCGCCCGGCTGGAGATCCGCGACAACGGCCCGGGCTTCTCGGACGAGTGGCTGCAGCACGCCTTCGAGCCGTTCTACACCACCAAGGCGCCGGGGACCGGGCTGGGGCTCGGGCTGGCGATCTCGGCCGGCATCGTCCGCGACTTCGGCGGCGAGCTCGGCGCCGCCCGGCGGGCCGCGGGCGGCGCCGTCTTCAGCCTGACGATTCCTCTGGCGACCGAACGGGCATCATGAACCGGGCCGAGCTGAAAGTGCTGGTGGTCGACGACGACCCGGACATGCTGCTCGGCTGCGAGCAGGCCCTCCAGCTCGACGGCTGCGCCACCCTGGGGGCGACCTCGGTCGACAAGGCGCTCAAGCTCCTGCGCGGCGGGCTGCCGGGCGTGATCGTCAGCGACATCCGGCTGCCCGACCGCGACGGGCTGTCGCTGCTGGCCGAGGTCCAGGCGATCGATCCCGACCTGCCCGTGGTGCTGATCACCGGCCACGGCGACGTGGCGCTCGCCGTGCAGGTGATGAAGTCCGGGGCCTACGACTTCGTCGAGAAGCCGTTCGCGCCCGAGTATCTGGTCGACGTCGTCCGGCGCGGGCTGGAGAAGCGCGTGCTGACGCTCGAGGTGCGGGCGCTGCGCCATCAGCTGCGCAACCAGAGCCGGCTGGAGGAGCGCATCATCGGCCACTCGGCCGCCATCGACCGGCTGCGCCGCCTGATCGCCGAGGTCGCCGACACCCAGGCGCCGGTGATGATCCACGGCGAGACCGGCACCGGCAAGGAGCTGGTGGCGCACTGCCTGCACGAGGCGAGCGGGCGGCGCGGCCGCTTCGTCGCCGTCAACTGCGGCGGCCTGCCCGAGAGCCTGGTCGAGAGCGAGCTGTTCGGCCACGAGGCCGGCGCCTTCACCGGGGCCAGCAAGCGGCGCATCGGCCGGATCGAGTACGCCAACGGCGGCACGCTGTTCCTCGACGAGATCGACAGCATGCCGCTCAGCGTCCAGGTCCGCCTGCTGCGGGTGCTGCAGGAGCGCAGCCTCGAACGGCTCGGCTCCAACGTCGCGATTCCGGTCGACTGCCGGATCGTCGCCGCCACCAAGGAGGATTTGGTCCAGATGGCGGAGGCCGGCCGGTTCCGCGCCGACCTCTACTACCGTCTCGACGTGGTCACCCTGACGCTGCCGCCGCTGCGCGAGCGGCGCGAGGACGTGCGGCTGCTGTTCGAGCACTTCCTGCAGGCGAGCTGCGTCACCCACGGCCGGCCGCCGCCGGCGATCCACCCGGCCAAGCTGCAGCAGCTCACCGCCCATCCCTGGCCCGGCAACGTGCGCGAGCTGCGCAACGTCGCCGACCGCTTCGCCCTCGGGATCGAGACGGCGTTCCCGCCCTTCGCCACTGCCGGCGCCGCGCCGCCGTCGCTGCCGGAGGCGGTCGACGCGTTCGAGCGCGCCATGATCGCCGACGCGCTGCGCCGCCACGGGATGAACCTGTCGCAGACCGCCGTCGCGCTGCGCATCCCCAAGACCACCCTGCACGACAAGATGCGCAAGCACGGCCTCGGCGGGGAGTGAGGGGAGGGGGGCGGCCGCATCCGAACCGCTTGCGCCGCCCTCCGCCCGGCGACTGTCGGCGCCGGGTGTCGCTTCAGACCTCACTCGAACCCGAACAGCGCGGCCGGGTTGTCGACCAGCATCTTCCGGCGGATCGTCTCGTCGGGGGCGATCTCGGCGATCAGGTCGACCAGCACGCCGTCGTCGGGAACGTGCTTGTGGTTGGGGTGCGGCCAGTCGGTGCCCCACAGGATGCGCTCCGGGGCCTGCGCGGCGAGGATCCGCGCGACCGCGACGGCGTCGCGGAAGCAGGGCGGCGTGTCGGACAGGCGGTCGACGCCGCTCAGCTTGACCCACACCCGGCCGCCGTCGAGCAGGCGCCGCAGGGCCTGGAATCCGCGGCTGCTCTCGCCGTCGGCGATGTCGAAGCGACCGATGTGGTCGATCACCACCGGGGCGTCGATGGCGCGGATGAAGGCCTCGTGCTCGGCGAGGCCGTCGTGCATCGTGTGGACGGCGATGTGCCAGCCGAACGGCGCGACGAGCCGGATGACGGCGCGGATGTCGTCGGGCGACTGGCCGTGGAGATGCGAGACGAAGTGCAGCCGCACCCCGCGAAAGCCGGCCTCGTGCAGCCGCGCCACCTCGGCCGGCGGCGTCGACGGCGTCAGCAGGGCGACGCCGCGATAGCGGTCCTTCAGGCCGGCCAGCGCGTCGAGCACGGCCGAATGGTCGGTGCCGTGGCAGGCCGACTGGACGAACACGCCGCGCTCGAAGCCGAGATGCCGGTGCAGGGCGAGCAGGTCGGCGAGCGGGGCGTCGTGCGGCGTGAAGGTGCGGTCGGCGGCGAAGGGGAAGCGGTGTGCCGGACCGAAGATGTGATAGTGCGCGTCGCAGGCCTTCGGCGGGAGCGCCAGGTCGGGCTTCTTCGGATTCGGGACGGGCGGAGCGCAGGTCGGCTCCGGCCCGAGCGGGCGCTTCGGTGTCGCGCTCATGGGCATGCTCCGTGATCGGATGAAAGGCCGTGCGGCCGGGAGGGGCCCGGCCGCCGGAGGGGCGGGGTCAGTCGCAGCGGGCGCTCATGCCGCCGTCGACGACGATCTCGGTGCCGGTGACGAAGCGCGCCTCGTCGGAGGCGAGGAACAGGGCGGCGGCGGCGGTGTCGCGTCCGTCGCCCATGAAGCCGAGCGGGATGCGGGCGACGCGCGACTTGAGCAGCGTCTCGACGTCGCCGCCGGTGCGCTGCCCGGCGAGCCGCGCCTCGACCATCGGGGTGTGCATCTGGCCCGGCACCACGGTGTTGGCCCGGATGCCGTCCTTGGCGTACTGCACGGCGACGACCCGGGTGAGCTGGATGACGCCGGCCTTGGTGGCGGCGTAGCCGACCTGCGGCGAGCCGGTGAAGCGGATGCCGGAGGTCGAGGCGGTGTTGACGATGGCGCCGGCGTGCTGCGCCTGCATGATCGGGATGACGTGGCGGCAGGTGAGGAAGACGCTCGTCAGGTTGTAGGCGAGCTGGGCGTTCCACGCCTCCTCGGTCATCTCGGCCGGGCCGCCGGGGGCCGAGCCACCGACATTGTTCACCAGCACGTCGATGCGCCCGAACCTCTCGTGGGCGCTCTTCACCATGGCGGCGACGCTGACGCCGTCGGTGACGTCGCACTGCGCCGTCACCACGGTCCCGCCGAACTCGGCGATGCGGGCGACCGTCTCCTCCATGGACGCGGGATTCTTGTCGACGGCGAAGATGTTCGCGCCTTCGCGCGCGAACATGACGGCGGCGGCCCGCCCGTTGCCCCAGCCGGGGCCGACGCAACCCGCCCCGGTGACGATCGCGACCTTGTCCTGCAGTCTTCCGGTCATGACAGAACTCCTGCTCGTTCGAGCGTATGGGCCCGCGCGGGGCCCGGATGCGGGGGGCCGTCGACCGCGGCCGCCCGGTGCCGCAGGCCCACCTCCCCGGGAAAGCTCATGGATCCAGCTCCGGCTGCACGCCGTCCGGCAATCCGATCGCGAAAGCGTTCAGCGTCATGGCGACGAGCGTGTAGTAGCCGACGAGGCCGACCAGCTCGACGACGCCCCGCACGCCCAGCAGGGCCTCGGCGCGCGCGTGCACGGCGTCCGGCACATGGTGCGTCCGCAGCAGCGTGGACGTGTAGTCGTAGACGGCCCGGGCCTTCGCGTCGTCTCCGAACTCCGGCGTCTCGCGTGCGGCGATCGCGGCGACCACGGCCGGGTCGAGACCGGCCGCAAGGCCGTCGCGCTTATGCGCGTACCATTCGAAATGCGCCGTCCAGGTCCGCGCCACCACCAGGATGGCGAGCTCGGAGTAGCGTGCACCCAGGATCGTGTCGTAGCGGCAGAACTCGCCGAGCCGCTGGGCGCGGGCGCCCATCTCGGGGCTGTGCAGCCAGGCGCGCAGCGGCGCCGGAACGCGGCCCCGCTTGCCGGCGACCGCCTCGTCGGCGACGCAGCGCTGCGCCTCGTCCATCTCGTCGCGGGAGAGGTCCGGGATTCTCATGGAAGTGGTCCTCGCAGGGGCCGCGGTGGCGGCCGGTTCACCGCACGGTCGGAACGCGCTATGCCGGGCGGCCGTGCCGGCACGCACGCCGCCGCGTCGCCGGCGGTCGTGATCGGTCGAAAGGGAGCGACATGGACGTCCGCGAGCTCCGCTACTTCATCTGCGTCGCCCGTTCGGGAAGCTTCAGCCGGGCCGCCAGCCGGCTCAACATCGCCCAGCCGGCGCTGAGCCGGCAGATCAAGAAGCTCGAGGACGAGCTCGGCGTGCAGCTGCTGCAGCGCCACGGCCGCGGCGTGACCATCACCGAGCGCGGCGCGCTGCTGCTCAGCGAGGCCGAGCAGGTCATCGAGCGCCTGTCCCGCTCGCTCGATCTCGTCAAGGGCGGTCAGGAGGCCTTCACCGGGGAGGTGGCGGTCGGCGTGCCGCCGACCTCGGGCCTGCTGATCGTTCCGGAGCTGTACGAGAGCTTCCGGGCCCGCTGGCCGCAGGCCACCCTCATCGTGCGGGAGGGCATCAGCACGCTGCTCGAAGAGTGGCTGATGGCACGGCGGATCGACGTCGCCGTCATGCACAATCCGACGCCGCTCGAAGGGATCGAGCTGACGCCGATCCTGCAGGAGCGCATGGTGCTCGCCTGCGCGCCCGGCCATCCCGCCGCGCGCCCCGCCGGGATCAGGTTCCGCGACCTCGCCGACGTGCCGCTGATCCTGCCGACGCTGCCGCACAGCAACAGGCGGCTGCTCGAGCGGGAGGCGATCCGGCACAACATCCGCCTCGCTCTGGCGCTGGAGATCGACAGCGTGCCGCTGATCAAGGTCATGGTGAAGCGGGGCGTCGGCGCGACCATCCAGACCTATGCGGGCGTGGCCGACGAGACCGCCCGTGGCGAGTTCGTGGTACGCCCGATCGAGCACCCGCCGGTGACGTCGACGATCTGCATCGGCATGCCGGGCGAGGCGCAGGCCTCGTGGCTGACACTGGAGGCCGCGCGCCTCGTGCGCGCCTGCGTGGCCCGCCTGGTCGCCGACCGGATCTGGGCCCGCGCCCGCATGGTCGAGGAGATGCGGCAGCCCTGACATCGGGCGTGCTCTCCACCCGGGTCAGTGCGCCGACTGCGGCGCGGCCGCCGGCTCGGCGACCGGCGCCGGGGCGGGCTCTTCGCCGCGGTCCTTGGCGGTCAGGTAGGCGTCCCAGCGGGCGCGGTCGAAGCCGTTCTCCGAACGGGCGATGTAGAGGGTCGCGACGACGTTGCCGATGACGTTCACGAGGGCCGTGCAGGTCGCCATCAGCCGGTCGACGCCGAACAGCAGGCCGAGGCCGTTGAGCGGCAGGCTGCGCACCGTCTGCAGCGTCGCGGCGAGCTTGATGAAGGCGCCGCCCGCCACCGTGGTGCCGCCCTTGGAGGTCAGGAGCAGGATCGCCAGGACGCCGAGCTGCTGGCCGAGGGTGAACGGCGTGTCGGTCGCCTGGGCGATGAACCCGACCGCGATCGCCATGTAGATCGACGTGCCGTCGAGGTTGAAGCTGTAGCCGGACGGCACCACGAAGCCGACCACGGCGCCGTCGCAGCCGGCCCGTTCGAGCTTCTCCATGACGCGCGGCAGCACCACCTCGCTCGACGCGGTGCCGAGCACGATCAGCAGCTCCTCGCGGATCAGGCCGAGCACCTTGAAGATCGACAGGCGCAGGGTCGCCAGCACGGCGCCGAGGCCGAAGACGACGAAGAAGACGGCCGAGGCCCAGTAGAGGATCACGAGCTTGGCGAGGTAGAGCAGGGTCGCCGCCCCGAACGCTCCGACCGCCGCCGTGATGGCGCCGAAGGCGCCGATCGGGGCGAGCTTCATGATGAAGCCGAGGATGCGGAACAGCACGTCCTGGCCTTCGGTGATGCCGCGGATCAGCACCGAGTCCTTGCCGACGCCGCCGACGCTCAGCGCCGCGCCGGTCAGCACCGAGATCAGCAGCACCTGCAGGATCTCGCCCTTGGCGAAGGCGTCGACCAGGGTGTGCGGGATGATGCTGAGGAAAAAGCCGATGGCGGTGAAGTTGCCGGCCGAGGTGGCGATGCGGCTGACGTTCTGGTCGACCGCGAGGTCGGTGGCGTGCAGGCCGACGCCCGGCTCGAAGATGTTGACGGCGACGAAGCCGATCGCCATCGCGACCGTGGTCAGCACCTCGAAGTAGATCAGCGCCTTGAGGGCGAGGCGGCCGAGCTGGCGCATGTTGGCGACGTGGGTGAGCCCGACCACCACGGAGCAGAAGATGATCGGCGCCAGCATCATGCGCAGGAGACCGATGAAGGCGTCGCCGAGCGGCTTCATCGCGACGGCGGTGGGCGGATCGACGATGCCGAGCACGATGCCGGCGACGATGCCGATCAGAACCTGAACGTAGAGCTGCTTGAAGTACGCCATGGCCGTGTCCAGTTCCGTGGGGGAGGGCGCGCGAGACGTGGTCTTCCGGGGGGCGCCGCACCTTCCTGGACTTCGGAGTGGCCGTCTAATGCTGATTTGCGATGGTTTCCTATAACGCAGCGGCGTCGGACGGGAGTCGGGCCGGGCCCGCTCTCTCCGACCGACCGCCGCCGCCGGGGCGAACCCGGCTCCGGCCCGTCACCGGGGCGGTCGGTCGTCGGCGCGGAGAGCGATCGCGGCCGGCCTCCGTCCAACCGACGCCGGCTCCACCGCTGTGCGGGCCGGCGAGGCGCCGGTGGTCTCGGCGAACGTCCCGCGCAGCCGGTAGACCGGCAGGCGCGCGGGAACGCCCGCTCTCACTCCGTCGCCGCGGCGGCCGGCGCGGCGCCCTGGTCGGTCCAGCTCGGCGGGGCGCCGACCTGCTCGCCGAGCAGGCCGACGAGGCCGGGCGGTCGTCCGAACGCCTCGCAGGCCGGATACTTGGGCGCCTTGCCGAGCAGATGGCCGATCTTCTCCAGCGACGGCGGCGACGGCAGGCCGCCGAACGGCGACCTCCCGGTGACCAGGAGCTTGCCGAAGTCGGCACCGAACTCGGCGGCGAGCACGTAGGCGTCGCCGTTCTCGGCGATGCGGGTCGGGCCGAACAGGACGGTGGCGCCGCGGCCCCAGACCATCGCGGCCTGCGGCCGCCCGGCGGGGTCGCGCGCCTCGGCCTCCAGCGACAGGCTGCCGAGTCCGACCGGGATCCGCGGCACCGGCCCCGGCACCCCCGGCAGCAGGATCGACTTCGCCACCGAGCCGCCCTTCGACAGGCCGGCCGCGACCGGGTCGGTCGGCGTCAGCTGGGTCACCACGGCGTGCACGGTGAGGTCGGCATGCTCGGAGGGACGCACCACCGCGAAGCGCTCGCTGAGGGCGGCGCACAGCGCCCGGTCGACCGCGTTGGCCACCAGCCTGCGCTGCTCCGCGGTGAGCGGCGTGCGCGCCGCCGGGTCGGAGAAGACGGTCGGCACGATCTTTACGGTCCGGGCCACCAGGACGTCGTCCGGGCTCACCTCGAGAAGGCTGCGGGTGACCAGGCCGTTCGCCGGCTCCAGCCGGTCGTAGGACTGCAGCGTCCCGGCCCGGTCGAGCGGCGCCGACGCGCAGCCCGCGAGCAGCCACAGCAGCATCGCCGGTGGCCAGCGGGCGGCGGGGGCGAAACGGGCGGCGGCGCGACGGGAGCCGCCGCGCGGGCGGGCGGGGCGGCGGAGACTTCGACGGTCGATCATGGCTGAACCGGCGCGAGCGCGCCCCCCTGGAGGTCCGGTGCATCAGAAAAAGTGCACTCAGTGTAATAAATAACGTGTCGGATTTGCGACGCGCCGCGGCGGGCGGCGCGGCCGCCGCGCGGCGCGGCGATTCCGCAGGATCCCAAGGATCTTGCACCGGGTGTAAAATTGCATTCGGGGCGGGGCCGTGCCATCTATGGCCGATGCACGACCGTGTTCCGGACCGCGAGGGGCTGCGCGAGCGCAAGCGCCGCGAGATGCACGAGCGCATCGCGGCGATCGGCCTCGAGCTGTTCCTGACGCGGGGCTACGAGGCGACGACCCTGGACGACATCGCCGCGGCGGTCGGCATCTCGCGGCGGACGTTCTTCCACTACTTCGAGGGTAAGGACGAGATCCTGCTGGCGCATTCGGCGCAGCGCCAGGCGGATCTCAGGCAGGCCGTGCTGGCGCGCTCGACGGCCGAGCTGCCGATCGAGGTCGCGCAGGCCGCCCTGGTGACGGTGGCCGGCCGCTTCGATTCGGCCCGCACGCTGGCGATCGCGCGGCTGATGCGCGAGACCAAGACGCTGCGGCCGGGCCGGCGGAGCGGGTTCGACGACTACGAGCAGGTGCTGTTCGAGGCGTTGTGCGAGCTGTGGCCGGCCAGGGAGCGGCGCGAGCGGCTGCGGCTGGTCGCCGTGACGGCGATCGGCGTCCTGCGTCTCGCCGTCGAGGCGTGGCTCCAGGACGACGCACGTCGTCCCGTGGCGCGCTACATCCGGGCCGGCTTCGAGAGGCTGAGCGAGGAGATGCGGCCGGCCGCCGCCCGGGCGGGGCGGCGCGCTCCGAAGGACTGACCGGCCCACGCGGCGGGCCCGGCGCGGTCCGGCCCGGCGGGCGGGGCAGGCGGCCTATGCGGTCCCGCCGGCCCAGGCCGGTATCGTGGCACCGTCGGCTTCGCGGCCGCCCGCCACCGCGGCGCGCACGTGCGGCAGGCCTTCGGGGTGCTGCTCGCGCAGGAAGCCGATCATCTTCTCGCGGACCTCGCAGCGCAGGTCGAAGGCCTCGCCGGCCGTGCGGGCGCTGACCAGGGCGCGCAGCTCCATGGTGCGCTCGGTGGTGTCGGTCACCTGCAGGCCGCAGACCCGGCCGTCCCACAGCGGCGAGCCCCTGGCGATGTCCTCCAGCCTCGCCCGCAGCCGATCGACCGGCACGGCGTAGTCGACATAGAGCATCACGGCGCCGAACAGGGCCGGGTTCTCGCGCGTCCAGTTCTGGAACGGCTTCTCGATGAAGTAGGTGAGCGGGACGATCAGGCGGCGCAGATCCCAGATCCGGACGACGACGTAAGTCGATGTGATCTCTTCGATCTCGCCCCACTCGTTCTCGACGATCACGGCGTCGCCGAGGCGGATCGGCTGGGTAATGGCGAGCTGCACGCCGGCGATCAGGTTGGAGAACAGCGGCCGCGCCGCGAGGCCGACCACGAGGCCGGCGGCGCCGGCCGAGGCGAACAGGCTGACGCCGTACTGGCGCACCGTCTCGAAGTTCATCAGCGCCGCCGCGGCCGTCACGACGACCACCAGGATGGTCGCGACCCGCTTGAGGATCCGCACCTGGGTCAGGTGCTTGCGGGCCAGCAGGTCGTGCGGCATCTCGCTCCGGTAGCCGCGCATGTAGAAGGCGGCGCCGAGATCGACGGCGATCAGCGCGATCCAGCCGAGCAGCATCACGAAGACGACGCCGAGCAGCTTCACGGCGATGTCGGCGGCGGTCGAATCGAACGGCATGGCCGGCAACAGCAGCGCCACCACGAAGATGACGGTCGCGAGCCGGCTCGGTCCGCGGCTGCGCGCGAGCAGGGTCAGCACGAAGGGCCGCGCCCGGAAGACGCGGCGCAGCAGCCGGCCGACCAGGGCGTGCAGGCCGAGGACGACGACGACCGCGAGGACGAGGGCGATCAGCCCGACGACGCTCCCTGGAACCTTCGAAAGCACCTCGGCGGTTCCCGCCAACACCCTGTCGATAAAGTCCAAATTGCCCTCCTCTCGGTCGGCCCGCCGGGCTCTCCCGGCGGCTGCTCCCGCAGCGCAGCATCCGGGGTCAACAGACCGGATTCCGGAGCGGTTCCAGCCGGATTCGGCGGGGCCGCCGCGCGCCCCGCCGGAGGGCGGCCGGCCGCACATGCGCCTTCTGGACTTCGCCTCGTCCGGGTGGCAGAAACGCCGAAAGCCTCGGGCCCACAGGTGGACGATGGACCTCAAGACCTTCCTGACCCGCTTCTTCACGTGGTGGAACGGCCAGACCTTCGGCACGCAGGTGTGGACCGCGCGCCACGGCGAGCTGGTCGGCGAGGACGCCCAGGGCAACAAGTACTACCGGGAGAAGGGCGGGCGGATCAGCCCGGCGCTCGGCTTCGAGCGCCGCTGGGTGATCTACAACGGCGTCGCCGAAGCCTCGCGGATCCCCCCCGAGTGGCACGGCTGGATGCACCACATCGTCGACGTGCCGCCGACCCAGGAGACGGTAACGCCGCGCGAGTGGTGGAAGCCGCACGTGCCGAATCTCACCGGGACGCCGGGCGCCTACCGGCCGCCGGGCTCGACGCTGGCGCAGAACCGCCGCCCGGCCGCGACCGGCGACTACAAGGCCTGGACGCCCGGCCGCTGAGTCGCGTCGCCCGGACCCGGACGGGCGGAAAGCCGGCCTGCAGAGAGGCGAAAAATCGAGGCCCGGCCATCGTTTCGTCTCCCTTTCGGTGCCGTAATCCGCGTGTTAAGTGCGCCCCGTGTCGCGTGCGCGGCCGCGCGCCGTCGCCGCCCGGCGCTCCGCCGCGGGCGTTCCGCCTCCGATTCGGATGACGAGATCCATGTCAGGTTTGTCGCGCGCGCCGCTGGTGCTCCTCGGTCTGCTGCTGACCACCGCGCCCGCACCGGCGCAGTTCGGCAGCATCTTCGGCAACGATCCGCCGCCGCGGCCGCCCTCGGCGGTGCCGACCCGGCGCGAGCCGCTGCCGCCGCCCGGCTCCCTGCAGCCGGTGACGCCGCTGCCGCGCGAGGAGGCCTATCCGGGCGAGCCGCTGCCGCCGCCTCCGACCGCCGGGCGACCGCGCCCCGGCACGGGGACCGGCAGCGGAATCGGCCTCGGCCCGGTCGAATCGCAGCCGCTGGCGCCGCCGCCCGGCGCCGCCACGGCGCCCGAGGCCCCGCCGTCCCCCGGCACCCCGGCTACCGCGGCTCGGCCCGGCCAGCCGCCGGCCGCCGGCCAGCCGGCGCCGGCTCCTGGCCAGGCACCGCAGCTGCCCGAGGAGGTCGTCACCGAGGTGCCGACCGTGAAGGTGCCGAATCCGATCGCGGTGTTCTCCGGCCTCGACAAGATCACCGGCCGGATCACCCGGTTCGAGGTGTCGCTCGACGAG
The DNA here is from genome assembly GCF_030813915.1 of Rhodoplanes tepidamans. Taxonomy (GTDB): domain Bacteria; phylum Pseudomonadota; class Alphaproteobacteria; order Rhizobiales; family Xanthobacteraceae; genus Rhodoplanes; species Rhodoplanes tepidamans. The sequence continues at coordinate 24,024 of NZ_JAUSUJ010000023.1, read as the reverse complement.
ACCGTTCAGTACGGCGCCCTGCAGGTGCGGCCGCGCGCCTGCTACACGCGCCCGCCCACCGAGGCGCCCAACACCACGGGCTTCGTCGAGGTCGACGAGGTGACGCTCCAGGGCGAGGTGAAGAAGCTGTTCCGCGGCTGGATGTTCGCGGCGAGCCCCGGCCTGCACGGGGTCGAGCACTCGATCTACGACGTCTGGCTGTCGGACTGCAAAGGCGCCGCCGCCGTCGCCGAGGCGCCGCCGCCCGCGGCCGCCCCGCCGCCCGCGCCGCCGCCGCGCCAGCGGCAGCAGCGCCAGAGTCGCCCGCCCGCCGCCCAGGCGATCCCGGCAGCACCGCGCGTTCAATAGGTCCTTCCGGCTACGGTTCGTCCCGGCCGGCTGCCTGAATTATCAGCAGCCGGGGACTTCGCATATTAAGTCCTCCGTAAGTATTATACCGACCTAATCAGGTCACCTCAGATCGCATTCAGCACTAGATTGTGACGGCCCGCCATGACCCCCGTGAGCCAGTCGCTCGCCGTCGCCGAAGGTGACGGCGACACTGCCGACATCTCGGCGCTGACCGAGTCCCTGACCGCCGAGGTCAACCGGATCGCCTGCGACAAGACCCGCGCGATCCAGCAGATCACCAATCAGATGAAGATGCTGGCCCTCAACGCGCTGATCGAGAGCGCGCGGGCCGGCGACCAGGGCCGCGGCTTCGCCGTGGTGGCCCAGGAGGTGCGGGCGGTCGGCCAGCAGATCGACGCGCTCGCCGGCGACCTCGAGAGCCAGCTCACCCGCCGCACCGGCGCGCTGATGTCGTCGATCGCCCGGATGACCGAGCGGTCGCTCGGCGACCGCATGGTCGACCTCGCCCTCAACGCCGTCGAGCTGATCGACCGGAATCTCTACGAGCGCACCTGCGACGTGCGCTGGTGGGCGACCGACTCGGCCGTGGTCTCCTGCGCGGCCGATCCGGGCGACGCGGCGCGCGCCTACGCGTCGGAGCGGCTCGGCGTGATCCTCGCCGCCTACACGGTCTATCTCGACCTGTGGCTCTGCGGGCTCGACGGCACCATCCTGGCCAACGGCCGCCCCGACCGCTTCGCCGTGCAGGGCGGCAGCGTCCGGGAGGAGGCCTGGTTCCGCGAGGCGCTGGCGCTGCGGACCGGCGACGACTACGTGGCCGGCGACATCGAGCGGCAGTCCAAGCTCGGCGATGCCCAGGTCGCGACCTATTGCGCCACGGTGCGCGAGGGCGGCCGCGCCGACGGCAAGCTGCTCGGCATTCTCGCCATCCATTTCGACTGGGAGCCGCAGGCCCGCGCCATCGTCGACGGCGTGCGGGTCGGCGACGACGCCCGGATGCGGGTGCTGCTGGTCGACCGCCGGCTGCGGGTGCTGGCCGCGTCCGACGGCGTCGGCATCCTGACCGAGCACGTCGCGCTGCGCACCGACGGCCACCGCGCCGGCTGCGCGCACGATCCCTCCGGCGCCCTCGTCGCCTTCCACGCGACCCCCGGCTACGAGACCTACAAGGGCCTCGGCTGGTACGGCGTCATCGTGCGCAAGGCCGGGTAGGGCGCGCGTCAGCCGTCAGGACTCGCCCATCAGGAATCCGGCGTCGTCGCGGATGCGGCGCTCCAGGAAGCTGAGCACCGCCCGGATGCGGGCGACGTGCAGCAGATCCTCGTGCACCGAGAGCCAGATGTCGCGCACCGTGAAGAGCTTCGGCATCACCGGCCGGAGGTCATTGTTGTGGGCGGCGACGAAGGACGGCAGCATGCCGATGCCCTGGCCGGTCGACACCGCGACGTACTGGGCGACGAGGCTGGTGCTGCGGAAGCCCATGTGGCCGGGCCGCAGGATGTCGGAGAGCCAGCGGTTCTCGCGGATGTGGACGTGCTCGTCGATGAAGTCGACGAAGGTGTGGGTGTCGAGCTCCTTCAGGCTCCGCGGCGGGGGCCGCTCGGCGAAGTAGCCGCGCGACGCGAACAGCGAGATGCGGAACTCGCCCACCTTCTTGACCGAAAGCCGCTTGCCGGACGGCCGGAAGAAGCTGACGAACACGTCCGCCTCGCGGCGGCTGAGATCGAACAGCCGCGAATCCGTGATCAGCTCGATCTGGATCGAGGGATGCAGCCGATTGAAGTCGGCGACGCAGCGGGTGAGATAGAGGCTGCCGATGCCTTCCATGCTGGCGATGCGCACCGCGCCGGCCGGCTCGGCCTCCCCGACCCCGACCGCCTCGACGATCGAGTTCGCCTGGTTCTCCATTCCCTCGGCGTATTGCAGCAGCCGTAGGCCCGTCTCGGTGAGAGTGAAGCCGGACTTGCTGCGCCGGAACAGCGTGCAGTTCAGGCTCCGCTCCAGCTCGCGCACGCGCCGGCTGACCGTGGTGTGGTCGACCTTCAGCTTGGCGGCGGCGCGCACCAGGTTGCGCTGGCGCGCGACCTCGAGAAAGAAGACGATGTCGTTCCAGTCGTAGCGGATCGGCCGGGAGGATTTCGGCGAGACGGGAGGGGCGGGCGGCATCGCCGTCATCATCGCGGGAAGCCGCCCGGCTGGCAAGCCGGCCTCCCGCGCGGCTCTCCGGAGCGCGGCGGCGTCGGTCACGCGGCGACGATCGGGGCGTAGGTGTCGACCAGCCGGTTGGCGAACATGTCGACCTTGGGGATCATCTGCTTCTGCCGGCAGACCGCGAGGTCGATGTGTTTCGGCATCACGGCGCCGAGCTTCGTCACGCGGGGCGCCGCGACGTTGATGTCCCACTGGGGGAAGCCGGTCGGCGGCACCACCAGGCTGCCGCCCGGATAGGCGGTGTCGACCCGGTTGGCGAGCACGACGGCGACGCGGTTGTCCTCGGCGCGCGGCACAGCGAGCAGCTCGCGCTCGAACGGCTCGCGCAGCGACGCCGGCCACAGGACGACGTCGGCCGCGGCGATCGCCAGGCAGCGCGACGTCTCGGGGAACACCGCGTCGTAGCCCGACATCACGCCGATGCGGCCGAACGGCGTGTCGAACACCGGATAGGCGTCGCCGGGCTTCGCCCAGACCCGCTCCTCGGCGGTGAGGTGGGCCTTGTGGTAGCGGCCGATCTCGCCGTCCGGGCCGAGCAGCACGGTGGTGACCTGCAGGCCGGCCGCCGCGCGGGTCACGGTCGGCACCGCGATCAGGCACCGATAGGCGCCGGCGATGCGGTCGAGCGGGGCGAGGATCGCGGCCTCCCGGTCGGCGAGCCGGCCGGCCTCGGCGGCCGTCAGGATGGCGCGTTCGGCGAAGGCGTATTCGGGCAGCACGAGCACCTTGGCGCCGAGCTTCGCGGTATGGTCGACCATGTCGATCACGTCGGCGTCGGTGGCGGTCTCGGCCGCTCCGGGGCAGGTGACGTGCATCTGGACGGCGGCGACCTTGGTGACGGACCTCGACGGCACCAGCGGGACGTCGGCGATGCCGCACACCGGCGTCTCGGCGTAGGGCTTCGCCATCAGGCCGTAGGTGTCGGGCCGGCGGTCGGCGATCTTGTCGTTGCCGGCGTAGATCGACTTGTCGGCGGCGGCGTCGGGATCGACCTCGGCGATGGCGAGCCCGTGGGTGTCGTAGGGTACCTTGGCGTGCACGCGGCCCTTCGGGTCGACGATCATGCTGCCGCCCGGATAGTAGATCGAGCGTTCCCAGCCGGCCTTGGTGGCGGCGACCAGCCAGACGCCGTTCTCGTAGGCGCGCGCCGGCCCCCACATGTCGGCCTGGTCCATGGCGAAGAAGTTCGCCATGTCGACGATCACCTCGGCGCCCTGCAGGGTCATGGCGCGGAAGATCTCGGGAATGCGCCCGTCGAAGCAGATCAGCAGGCCGATGCGGCCGAGATCGGTGTCGACCACCGGGCAGCCCCGCTCGCCGAAGGCGAACCAGTTCTGGTCGTGAGTTGCCAGGAACTGCTTGTGGTAGTGGCAGGCGACCCGGCCCTCGCGGTCGTACAGGATGCCGGTGTTGAAGATCTTCTCCTTGGCCGGATCCCACTCGGTGATGCCGCTGGCGATGTAGACGTGGTGCAGGCGGGCGAGCCGCGAGAGCGCCGTGGTAAACGGCCCTTCGGCGATCGTCTCGGCGAGGCTGCGGGCGTGCTCGGGCGAGTCGAACAGGTATCCGGTGTCCATGCATTCGGGGAAGACGATCAGCTCGGCGCCCTGGCGGACCGCGTCCTCGACGTATCGCGTGGCGAGCGCGATGTTGTGGTCGAAGTCCCCGAGGCGCGCCAGCGTCTGCACCGCGGCCGCGCGAAAGCGACGGGTCGTCATGTGTCTCTCCCCAGATGGTCGGTATGTCGGGTCGGCTGTCGGTCCGGGCCGGCGCTCAGCGCCGCACCTCCGCGGTGAACCGGTCGAGGCAGTGGCGCTTCAGCGCGACGAAGCGTTCGCTGGTGGTGACGTCGAGGGTGCGGGGCCACGGGAGATCGATGTCGACGATCTCGGCCACGCGGGTCGGCCGCTTGGTCAGCAGCACCACCTTGTCGGCGAGCTGGATCGCCTCGTCGAGATCGTGCGAGACGAGCAGCACGGTCCGACGCGAGGTCATGAAGATGCGCTGGAGCTGCTCGCGCATGAAGATGGTCATCTCGTAGTCGAGCGCCGAGAACGGCTCGTCGAGGAACAGCACCTCGGGATCGGTGACCAGCGCGCGCAGGATCGACACGGTCTGCTGCTGGCCGCCGGAAAGCTTGTAGGGATAGGTCTTCAGGTCGATGGAGACGGCGAACTCGGCGAGCAGCGCCTCGACGCGGCGCTCGCGCTCGCGCCGCGGCAGGCCGAGCACCTCCAGCGGATAGTGGATGTTGGTGATCGCCCGCCGCCACGGGAACAGGGCGTCGCGATAGTTCTGGAACACGTAGGAGATACGGGTGTCGGCGATGCCCTGGCCGTCGTACAGCACCTCGCCCGCGTCCATCGGCATCAGGCCGGAGATCAGGTTGATGAAGGTGCTCTTGCCGCAGCCGTTCGGTCCGAACACGGCGATCGACTGGCCCATCGGCAGGGCGATGTCGAAGCCGTCGTAGACCACGGCGCCGTCGAACGCCTTCGACAGGCCGCGGACAGTGAGCCAGGGCTGCCGGGCCGGGGCGACGGCCGGCGGCGCGGCGGCGTCCGTCGCGACCTCGCGCAGCGGCTGCGATCCGTGGAGGGCGGTGAGCATGGCGGTCGGGATCCGGGGAGGTCGCGGCGGGCAGGGCGGTCGGCGGGGCGTTCGGGCGCCCCGCGGCCGGCGCCGGGTGGGACTCAGCTTCCGAGATCGGCCTTGGTCAGCAGCTTCTCGCGGACGTCGATCCGGGCCGGGAGGACGCCCTCGGCGTGGAAGATGTCGACCAGCGCCTGGTAGGACTTCAGGTCGGTCTCGTCGAGATCCTTGAAGCCGCGCAGATAGGGCTGTGCCAGCAGCGCGAGCTGGTCGGCCTTGATCGGCGTGTATTTCGGGATGGCGGCCTTGTACTTGGCGAAGTCGGCGTTGACCAGGTCGGTCGCCGCGTCGATCGCCTCCACCACCTTGCGGGCGACGGCCGGCCGCTCCTTGAGGAACTTGGTCGTCATCACCGAGGCGCCCGAGTAGAACGGATCGGCGATCACGCTCGCCACCGGGTTGGTCATCGCGCGCTTCGCCTTGCCGGAGGCGACCGCGACCGAGCCGACCGGCTCGAGCGACAGCGTCGCGTCGACGGTGCCGCCGACCACGGCCGGCACCTGCATGGCCACCGCGAGCTCCTGCAGCCGGACGTCCTTGTCGGGGTCGAGGCCGGCCGAGCGGATCATGTGGCGCGAGATGGTCCGCCACTGGATGCCCGGCACGTGGCCGAGGCTCTTGCCCTTGAGGTCGGCGAAGCTCTTGATCGTGCTCTCGGGCTTGACGATCAGGCCGTCGTTGATGCGGTCGACCTTGATGCCGCCGCCCTGCAGGCCGAACACCTTCAGCTTCCCAGGGAACTTGGACTCGGCCAGCATGGTGATGCCGGCCGCCGCGCCGGGGGGGCCGAAGTCGGCGCGCTCGCCGACCAGCGCGTCGATGATCTGGTTGGGCGACTCGAGCTTCACCGACTCGATCTGGATGCAGGCCTTCTCGAACAGCTTCTCCTCGAGTGCCACGTAGTATGCGGTGGTCTGCATGATCGGCAGCCAGACCGCCGTCACCTTCTCCATCTTGTCGCACGCGGCCTGCGCGGGCCCGGCGCTCAGCAGCGCGGTCGTGCAGGCGGCGAGCAAGGCGTTTCGGACCGTGGGACGCATGGCGGCGGCTCCTGGGTTGAGGTGCGGGGGGATCAGCGACCGGACCAGTGGATGAAGGCGCGCTCGATGAACAGGAGCGACAGGTTGAGCCCGTAGCCCATCGCCCCGGCGACCAGGATCGAGCCATACATGTCGGTGAGCGAGTAGGAGATCTGGGCGTCGATGATGCGGTGGCCGAGGCCGTCGGTGGCGCCGATGAACATCTCGGCCACGATGATGACGACGAGCGCCAGCGACACGGCGGTGCGCAGGCCGACGAAGGTCTGCGGCATCGTCTCGAAGAAGATCACGTCGCGGAAGATGCGCAGCGACCCGGCGCCCATCGAGCGTGCCGCCTGGATGCGGGTCTGGCGGGCGTTCATCACCCCGTAGGCGACGTTGAAGACGATCACCAGCCAGGCCGCGAAGGCGGCGACCGCGATCTTGGCGATGTCGCCGAGGCCGAACAGCAGCAGGAACAGCGGGAACAGGGCGGTCGCCGGGGTCGAGCGGAAGAAGTCGACCAGGAACTCGAGCGAGCGGTAGACCGCGGCGTTGGCGCCCAGCACGATGCCGGCCGGCACGCCGGCGACGATCGCGATGGTGATCGAATAGGCGACCCGCACCAGCGTGTAGAGGAAGTCACGGGTCATGCTGCCGGCCAGGATGCTGCCGGCGGTGTCGCGCAGCGTGTCGAACGGCGAGGGCAGTAGGTCCTTGTTGACGAGCTGTCCCTTGAACGCGATCCACCAGATCAGCACGAGCAGGGCCGGGCCGACCGCGAGCTCGATCGTACGGCGCAGCCGTCGGTTCTTCAGGGTCGACGCGAGGACGTTCGGCATCGGCGGGGCAGCCCGGGTGGGTCTTCGAAGGATCGGCTCGACCGGACGGCGGCGGATGCGGCCCGGTCGTCGTGACAGCAGGATGCTGCCGGCGGCGGGGCTCGCGGCAAATGGCCAGTTGTGCAACGGAATGTGCAAGGATGCATATTCAAAAGCGATTACGTGTTGTTCAATTTGCATCCGTGTTGATCAAAACATAGGCGGCCGGACCGGGGAAGCCGTTGTCGCGCAGCGCCCGCACCTTCGGGGCTCCGCCTTCGGCCGAGTGTCTCGGGATGAGGAGAGATGTCGGCGGAGACGGGCAGGGCGGCGCGGCGTCGGCTTAGGGGTTAACCCCTAAGTCCTTGGGGGAAATCTCCAAATTACCACCGTGCGGGGATCGGCGTAGCGTTCCGGCATGCCGCGGAGCGGTCCGGAGCGCGTGGGCGTGCGGGCCGCCCGAGAAGAAGCAAGGAGCCCGGCATGCCAGACTCTCGTCGTGATTTCCTGCGCGGCTTCGCCGCCGTGACGGTCGGGGCCGCGGCGGTGGCGCCCGCCGGGGCGGCGCCGACGCCGCAGGCGGCCGTTTCGCCGGACAAGACGCCGCGCTGGGCCATGGTGGTCGATGTGGCGAAGTGCATCGGCTGCCAGTCCTGCACCGTGTCCTGCATCTACGAGAACGCCGTGCCGGAGGACAGCTTCCGCACCATCGTCTCGACCTACGAGGTGCAGGAGGGCGACCGCGCCGCCATGGTGATGCTGCCGCGGCTGTGCAACCACTGCGCCGATGCGCCCTGCATCCCGGTCTGTCCGGTCGGCGCCACCTTCCAGCGCGCCGACGGCATCGTGGTCGTGGACGCCGACCGCTGCGTCGGCTGCGCCTACTGCGTCCAGGCCTGCCCCTACGACGCGCGCTTCGTCAATCACGGCACCCAGAAGGCCGACAAGTGCACGTTCTGCGCCCACCGGGTGGAGGCGGGGCTCTTGCCGGCCTGCGTCGAATCCTGCGTCGGCGGCGCCCGCATCTTCGGCGATCTCGACGACCCGAAGAGCACGGTCTCGAAGCTCGTCGCCAAGGGCGACGCCAAGGTGCTGAAGCCCGAGCTCGGCACGCGGCCGCACGTCTTCTATCTCGGCCTCGACGACCGGCTGACCGGCAAGGTCGAAGGCGAGCCCACCCTGTGGCACCCCACCGGACGGGAGACCCACGCATGACCATCCTCGAAGTCGTCAACGTCTCGCGCGACGTCACCTGGCTGCCCTGGGCCGTGCAGTACTTCTTCCTCGTCGGCCTGTCGGTCGCGGGCTTTCTCCTGTCGCTGCCGGGCCTCGCCTTCGGGGCGCGGAGCCAGAGGGGCTTCGGCCGCAACGCCCTGATCGGCGCGCTCGCCTGCGGGCTCGTGGCGCCGGTGGCGCTGCTCGCCGATCTGCATCAGCCCGGCCGGTTCTGGCGCTTCTACACCAACCCCAATCTCGGCTCGTGGATGGCGTGGGGCGCGTTCTTCATCCCGTGCTATGTCGGCGGCCTGCTCGCTTACGCCTGGGCGGCGCTGCGCGGCGATCTCGCCGCGGCCGGACAGGGCGACGACCTCGTCTCGCGCCTGCGCCGGCTGATCGCGGCGGGCGGCGCGCCGGCGCCGCGCCTGACCAAGATCCTCGCCGGCTGGACCGTGGTGTTCGGCCTGCTGATCCTGCTCTACACCGGCATGGAAACCATGGTGGTCAGGGCGCGGCCGCTGTGGAACACGCCGATCCTGCCGCTGCAGTTCGCCGCCACGGCCTTCACGGGCGCGGCCGGCCTGACGCTGCTGATCGCCCGGCTGCGCGGCGACACGACGCACGCCGGTGACGCCGTCGCGGCGCGGGCGATGACGGCGGCGCTCCTCGCCACCATCGCGCTCGGCCTCGCCTGGTTCGCGCTCGGCATCTTCGGGCTCTCCGACATCCACGCCCGGGCGCTGGCGAGCGTCGCCGGCCATCGCGCCTGGCAGGTGACGGCCGTGTGGGCCGCCGCCGCGACGGCGCTGCCGCTCCTGCTCCTGTGGCTGCGGCCGCCCGGCTGGGCCTGGCTCGTCGGGCTGCTCGGCCTGCACGCCGCCTGGATGTTCCGCTGGACCGTGTTCATCGGCGGACAGACCGTGCCGAAGACCGGCGCCGGCCTCTACGTCTACCAGCTCCCGCTCGGCCATGACGGCCTGCTCGGCATCGGCGGCTCGCTCGGCCTGTGGCTGTTCGTCTTCGTCCTGATCACCACGCTGCTGCCGGACCCCGTCGCCTCGCGGGTGCGGCCGGCGCTCGCCCCCGCCGAGTAGGAGACCCGCCATGGACCGCAGAACGCTTCTGAAGACCGGCGTCGCCGCCGGCGGGCTCGGCGCCTTCGCGGCCGGCTATGCCGACACGGCCCGCAAGGTGGTGGAGGGCGTCGCCGACTCGCTCGCCCCGAAGGCGAAGGCCGCGAACATCCACGGCGCCTCGCTGAAGCCGGAATTCACGGTCGATCCGGCGACCGGCGGCCTGACGCCGGACCCGGACCAGCAGGTCTCCTATGTGATGTGCATGGGCTGCACGACCTATTGCGGCGTCCGGGTGCGGGTCGACAAGACGAGTGGCGCGGTGCTGCGCGTCGCCGGCAACCCGTTCCATCCGCTCTCCGCCGATCCGCCGCTGCCGCCCGACATGTCGATCAAGGACAGTTTCGTCGCGGTGTCGCGGGCCGGCGAGAAGGGGCTCGACGGCCGCTCCACCACCTGCGGGCGCGGCTCGGCGATGCTCGGCTGGATGGCGAGCCCGTATCGCGTCACCCAGCCGCTCAAGCGTGTCGGCCCGCGCGGCGCGGGGCGCTGGCAGCCGATCTCCTTCGAGCAGATGGTGCGCGAGGTCGCCGAGGGCGGCGACCTGTTCGGCGAGGGCCATGTCGACGGCCTGAAGGCGCTGCGCAGCTTCGATCCGATCGACCCGAAGGCGCCGGAGCTCGGGCCCAAGGTCAACCAGGTCGGCCTGATGTCGTCCACCAACGAGGGCCGCGAGAACTTCGCCCGGCGCTTCGTGCAGAAGGCGTTCGGCTCGCTGAACTTCATCGGCCACGGCGGCTATTGCGGCGGCTCCTACCGCTCCGGCTCCGGCGCCGCCATGGGCAACGTCAAGCGGCTGCCGCACGCCAAGCCCGACTTCGCCAATTGCGAGTTCATCATCTTCTGCGGCACGGCGCCGGCCAATGCCGGCAACCCGTTCAAGCGGCAGGCCGCCATGGTCGCCAAGGGGCGCACCGACGGCAAGCTGAACTACGTGGTCGTCGACCCGGTGATCGGCCACTCGGACAGCCTGGCGGCGAAGCACCGCGGACGCTGGATCCCGATCAGGCCGGCGACCGACGGCGCCTTCGCCATGGCGCTCGCCCGCTGGATCATCGACAACGAGCGCTACGACCGGACCTTCCTGGTGCAGCCGAACCCGAAGGCGGCGGCCGCCGCCGGCGAGGCCGGCTGGTGCAACGCGACGCATCTCGTCGTCGCCGAGCCCGGCCATCCGCGCGAAGGATTCATGCTGCGCGCCTCAGACCTGGGTCTCACGATCGAAGGCGAGACATACGCCGAGAAGGACCCGTTCGTCGTGGTCGATCCGGCGACCGGACAGCTCGTCCCCCACACGGCGCTCGCCGGCCCGGCCGAGCTGATCGTCGACGGTGCCTTCGCGGTCGGCGACAAGCCGCTCCGCCTGCGCTCCTCGTTCGACCTCTATGCCGAGAGCGCGCGGCGCTTCACCATGGAGGAGTATGCCGCGACCTGCGGGATTCCCGCCGAGACGCTGGCGGGGCTGGCCAGGGAATTCACCAGCCACGGCAAGAAGGCCGCCGTGAACACCCATGGCGGCACCATGGCGGGCAACGGCTTCTACAACGCCTTCGCCCTGATCGCGCTGAACACGCTGATCGGCAACATCAACGTGAAGGGCGGCGCGATGGTCTCGGGCGGCGCCTTCCCGGCGGAAGGCAAGGGGCCGCGCTACGACCTCGACGGATTCCCGGGCCAGGTGACGCCCAAGGGCACCCCGCTGTCGCGCAACGTCCCCTATGAGAAGTCGAGCGAGTTCAAGCGCAAGAAGGAGGCCGGCAAGGCCTATCCGTCGGAGGCGCCGTGGTATCCGGCGGCGCCGCAGCTCGGCTCCGAATGGCTCACCAGCGCGCTCAACGGCTATCCGTATCCGATGAAGGCGCTGTTCGTCTGGAACGCCAATCCGATCTACGGGATCCCGGGCCTCAAGGGCGCCGTCGCTACGGCGCTGAAGGACCCGAAGAGGCTGCCGCTGATCGTCGCGATCGATCCGTTCATCAACGAGACCGGCGCCTTCGCCGACTACATCCTGCCCGACTCGCTGCTGTTCGAGACCTGGGGCTTCGCGGCGCCGTGGCACACGGTGCCGAGCCGCACCTCGACGGCGCGCTGGCCGGTCGTCGAGTCGAAGAACGCGAAGACGGCCGACGGCGAGCCGATCACCATGGAGGCGTTCTTCATCGCGCTGGCCAAGACGCTCGGCCTGCCGGGCTTCGGGCCGAACGCCATGAGGGATGCGGCCGGCACGCTCCTGGCGCTCGACCGGCCGACGGACTGGTTCTTCCGCGCCGCCACCAACGTCGCCTTCGCGGGCCAGAAGCCGGTCGGCGACGCGACCGACGAGGACATCGCGCTCACCGGCTTCGGCCGCCACGTGCCGGCCCTGCAGGCGACGCTGAAGCCCGAGGAGTGGCGCAAGGCCGCCCACGTCTTCACCCGCGGCGGGCGGTATCAGCCCTATGCGCAGGGCTACGACGGCGAACGGATGGCCCAGAAGTTCGCGCCGGCGCTGACGCTGTACAACGAGCAGGTCGGCACGGCGCGCAGCTCGATGACCGGCCGGCGCCATTCCGGCGTGCCGCAGTGGACGCCGCCCGCCTTCGCCGACGGCACGCCGATGCGCAAGGTCTATGCGGAGGCCGACTGGCCGATGCTGCTGATCAGCCAGAAGTCCGTGCTGATGGGCGCCTACACGATCGGGCTCGACCGCCTGCGCGGCATCCATCCGGAGAATCCGGTGGCGCTGCACGCCGACGACGCCGCGCGGCTCGGCATCGCCAATGGCGACAAGGTGCGGATCGCCACGCCGGGCGGCGAGGTGGTCGGCACGGCGCTGGTCCGCAAGGGCGTGATGCGCGGCGTGATCGCCGTCGAGCACGGCTTCGGCCACACCGAGTTCGGGGCGCGGTCCCACCTGATCGGCGACACCCGCCAGCCGGATGGGGCCGCGCTCGCCGCCGGCATCAACCTCAACGATCTCGGGCTGTCGGACCCGACCCGCAAGGGCCTGTCCGTGTGGCTCGACCCGGTCGCCGGCTCCGCCGTCCGCCAGGGCCTGCCGGCTCGCATCTCGCGGGCGTGAGATCCGGCGCGCGAGTTCACCCATCGAGTCATTCCGGGGCGCGGACCGCAGGTCCGCGAACCCGGAATCCAGCCATACCGACGGAGCTTGCCGCTGGATTCCGGGTTCGCGCTTTCAGCGTGCCCCGGAATGACCGAAGCACGTGGGCGCGCGCCCGCGCCGGGCGTCGCCCATCGCCACTCTTCGTTGCGAATTCTCAAGGTTCTCATATTCGGCCCGCTGCATCCTCGTCGCGCCCGAAGCGTCCGGGCCGGCGGAGGCGTGCGTGGACCTGATCACGATCATCGAGACGGTGGGCGAGGGGCCGGTGCTGGCGCTGGCCGGCGTCGCGGTCGGCGCCGCCTTCGGCTTCGCGGCGCAGCGCAGCCGGTTCTGCCTGCGCGCCGCCGCGATCGAGTTCTTCCACGGCCATGTCGGCCAGAAGGTGGCGATCTGGCTGATGGCCTTCGCCACCGCGGTGGTGTGGACCCAAGGATTCATCCTGATGGGCCTGCTCGACGTCTCCGAGGCGCGCCAGCTCGCCCAGCGCGGCAGCCTGTCGGGCGCCATCGTCGGCGGCCTGATGTTCGGCGCCGGCATGATCATGACGCGCGGCTGCGCCAGCCGGCTGCTCGTCCTGTCCGCCACCGGAAATCTCCGCGCGCTGCTCACCGGACTGGTGATGGCCGTGACGGCCCAGTCGGCCTATCGCGGCGCGCTCGTTCCGCTGCGCGAGACGATCACCGGCTGGTGGACCATCGACGGCACCGGCGCGCGCGATCTCCTGGTGGTGCTTGGGCTCGGCCACGGCCACGCGCTCGCCTTCGGCCTCGTGTGGTGCGCCGCCGCCTACTTCTACGCGGTGAAGAGCCGGCTTCCGGCCGCGACCTGGTTCACGGCCTCGGGCGTCGGCGGCATGGTGGCGGTCGGCTGGCTCGTCACCTACACGATCTCCCAGGCGAGCTTCGCGCCGGCCCGGGTCACCAGCCTCACCTTCACGGGCCCGTCGGCCGACACGCTGATGTTCGTGCTCGACCAGTCGCGCATGGTGTGGAACTTCGACATCGGCCTGGTGCCGGGCGTCTTCCTCGGCTCGCTGATCGGCGCGCTCCTCACCAAGGAGTTCGTGCTGCAGGGCTTCAAGGACGGGCAGAGCATGCGGCGCTACATCGCCGGCGCCGTGCTGATGGGCTTCGGCGGCATGCTGGCCGGCGGCTGCGCGGTCGGCGCCGGCGTGTCGGGCGGCGCCATCTTCGCGCTCACCGCCTGGGTGACGCTCGCCTGCATCTGGCTCGCCGCCGGGATCACCGACTTCCTCATCGACCGCGAGGCGGCGGCGCCGGCGGGCCCGGCCGCCGAGCCGGCTTCGGGACGGGCGCGGTGAAGGACCTGCAGGCGAATCTCTGACGCGTGCCCCGGACGAGCCGCGTCAGGCCACCGGCCCGATGCGGCGCAGAGCCGGGGCCCAGGGGCGGTCCGGGGCGATCGGTCTCACTCTCCCGGCAGCAGCTCCAGGAGCTTGGCGAGCCGCGCCCAGAAGAACTCCTCGCCCGGATAGCCCTCGATGCGGCCGAGCTCGCGGTCGTCGAGGGTGAGCACGAAGGTGGGCGTGTAGCGGACCGGGCGGGCGAGCGTCAGCCCCGCGGCCGGCACGTCGCGCTTCTCGACCTCGCGGATCGGGGCGCGGCGCCCCTCGGGCGTCTTCGGATAGATCGGGCCGATGCGCGCGTCCCACTCGCGGCAGTACGGGCAGCCGACCTCGCGCACATAGACCAGCGCCACGCGCGGCATCGCGGCCGCGATCGATGCGGCGGGACCCGTCGTCGCGGCGGCGGCGGCGAGCAACAGGACGGTGCGGCGGCTCGGATCACGAACGGTCATGGCTGCGGGACGGCATGAATTCACGATGGCGAATGATTGCCAGACGGCGCGGTTCGCGCCACCATGCGCATCATACGACACGCACGACACGAAACGCGAGCGCCGCGACCGAGCGGTGCCGGACGGGGGGATCAGCATGACGCTCGAGGTCGGGCTCGCCGCCGCTGCGATGGCGGGCCTGCTGTCGTTTCTCAGCCCCTGCGTGCTGCCGCTGGTGCCGCCCTATCTCACCTGGCTGGCCGGCGCGTCGCTCGACGAGCTCGCCGGCGACACGCCGCGGCCCGGCACCACGGCCCGGGCGTTCCTGCGGGCGCTGGCGTTCGTCGCCGGGTTCTCGGCCGTGTTCGTCGCGCTCGGCGCCAGCGCGTCGCTGCTCGGGCAGCTGCTGATGGACCACCTGACGATCCTGTCGCGCATCGCCGGCGTGATCATCGTGGTGCTCGGCCTGCACTTCGTCGGCCTGTTCCGGATCCCGCTGCTCTATCGGGAGGCGCGCTTCGGCCTCGGCGGCCAGTCGGCCGGGCTCGCCGGTGCCTTCGTCATGGGGCTCGCCTTCGCGTTCGGCTGGACGCCGTGCGTCGGGCCGGTGCTCGCCTCGATCCTGCTGATCGCCGGCGCCGAGGATTCGGCCGGGCAGGGCGCCGCGCTGCTCGCCGCCTATGCGGCCGGCATCGGCGTGCCGTTCCTGGCCGCCGCCGTGTTCGTCCGGCCGTTCCTCGGATTCCTGAAGCGGTTTCGTCGCCATCTCGGCGCGATCGAAAAGGTCATCGGCGGGCTGCTGATCGTCACCGGGGTGCTGATCTTCACCGGCACCATGGCCGACATCGCCGGCTGGCTGCTGGAGGCCGTGCCGGCGCTGGGCCGGATCGGGTGACGAAGAGGTGCCGCCTTCGGATTCGGGAGGGGGCGTCACGGAGTCGGCCCGGGCGCTCACCCGTAGCGGAATCTCAGAAGCTGCTCGTAGGCGCGCAGCTCGATGAGGAAGCGGTGCAGGAGCTCGGCGTCGCCGGCCGCCACCGCCTCGGGGATGCGGCCGAGCGAGCCGCGGCTGCCGTCGACCAGCCGGCGGAAGCCCGCGTCCGCCTTGACGGCGGCCGGTGCTTCGCCGTCGCAGCGCGCGACGGCGGCGTCGCTCGCCCGGGCGGCCGCTGCGATCGCGCTGCGGAGCGCGGCGTCGGCGAGGTCGGGTGCCCGGGTGCGGTGGGTGTCGAGCGTCGCGTAGACGGTGGAGAACTCGCGCACGCAGTCGGCCAGCACCCGGACGCCGGCGGCGCGCCGCGCCTCGGCGAGATCGACGGCGAGCGCCTCGGTCGCCGTGGTCGCGGCCGCGAGGTCGCCGGCATCGATGGCCTCGACCGCGGTCTTCGCGCGCATGGCGTGGGGGGCTGGCAGGGCCTTCTGCAGCCGCTCCAGCGCGAGCGCGGCGAGATCGCCGTTGCCCGTGCGCAGATAGCCGGCGGCGAGCCGGCGGTCGGCCAGCACGGCCTCGTCGGCGGCCGCGAGCGGCGCCTGGGCGAGGGCGGGGGCCGCCGAGGCGAGGAGGAGGAGGCTCGTGATCAGCAGCGGCGTCGTGCGGACGGCGCTGCGGACGGCGGGGAAATGAGGTAGAGTCGGGAAAAATCTCATGAGGAAACGTCCATGCTGTCACGTCGTGTCCTGATCGCCGCGGCGCTCTCGGCGCCCGGGTTCGCCGCCGCGCCGGTGCGGGCCGAGGAGCTCGAGCTGAACGAGGACGGGCTGCCGCACGTCGACTGGTTCCTGCAGAGCCTGCTCGAGCTCGCCGACGACGTCGCGCTCGCCCGGCAGAACGGCAAGCGCCTCGCCGTGATGTGGGAGCTGCGCGGCTGCCCGTACTGCCGCGAGACCCACGTGAAGAATCTCGGGGACCCGGCGATCGCGGCCTATATCCGCGAGCGCTTCGAGGTGCTGCAGCTCAACGTCGCCGGCGACCGCAGGGTGGTCGACCTCGACGGCGAGACGCTCTCCGAGCGCCGGCTCGCCGAGAAGTACGGCGTGCGCTTCACCCCGACCTTCCAGTTCTTCGGCGAGAGCCCCGAGACCATGAAGGCGAAGGCCCCGCGCGAGCGCGAGGTGGCGCGGGCGCAGGGCTATCTCGAGCCGAAGCATTTCCTGGCGCTCTTCCGCTTCGTCGCCGAGAAGGCCTACGAGAAGGGCTCGCTGCGCGACTGGCTCCGCGCCCAGGGGGCGTGATCGTCATCGTCATTCCGGTCACGGCTGCGTCAGCAGCCGTGACCCGGAATCCAGTGGCGATACGGGCGCTGGTGCATCTTGGTTGGATTCCGGGTTCGCGACTTCGCCGCGCCCCGGAATGACCGGTCCAGATGCGCCCGCCCTCACTTGTTCACCGGCGACTCCGGATCGAGCAGGAACGCCACCGCGTCCTTGATCTGCTCGATGGTCAGGAACTTGTTGTGGCCGAAGCGCGGCATGTTCGAGCAGGCGAACACGGCCTGGGCGTTGAACACCCGCTCGTAGACCTCCTTCTGGGCCTCCGGCGTGTTGCCCTTCAGCTTGCCGTAGGCGAGCAGGCTGGGGCCGAGCGTGCCGTAGCTGATCTCGGTCGGGGCGAGCTGGTGGCAGGCGTAGCAGTTGCCGCCGTTCGCCCGCTTCGGGTCGTCGCCCATGCGGCCGCCGAAGCCGGAGAGCGCCAGCTTCTCGCCGTTCTTCCAGCTCCCGAGATACTTGCCGTCGGCCGGATAGGTGACGTTCTTCTTTTCCCGGGCGAGGATCGCGTCGGCCACCGCCTGCGGCGGCTGGTTGCGATACTGGGAGCAGAGCGCCATGGTCTCGTCCTGGACGACCCGGGCGGCGAGATCCGGCGGCAGGCCCTTCCAGGCGGCGGCGACCGCCTGCTCGAGCCGCTCGCGGGTGATCCCGGGGGCCACCTCGGCGCCCGGTCCGGCACCGGCCTGGGTCTTGACGTCGGTGGCGGACGCCGCGCCGGACAGAAGGAGAGCGGCCGCCGAGGCCGCGGCGGCAAGGGCCGCAAGTGACATCCTGGGCATCGGGGGTCCTCAGCGCTTGATGGAGGGCACTTCGATCGTGCCGCCTTCGGCCTTCTTGGTCAGGTAGGCGGCGAGCGCCACCGTCACCTCGGAGGCGTAGCCGACGTCCGGCATGCGCATCTGCCAGTAGCAGTCCCAGATGCGGTGCTGCATGGTGCGCAGCGACGCCTGCGACACCCGGTAGGTCGGCCACGTTCCCATGGTCGCCTGCGCGGCCTTGGGGCTGTCGAAGAACGGCAGGGTCTGCAGGCGGATGCGCTGGCCCTCCTGGCCGTGGCAGGTCTGGCAGGAGAAGTCGTTGAGGCTGGAGCGGCGGTAGAACAGCGCCTCGCCGAGCGCCACCGCCTCGCGCTCCTTCGGATGCTCCATCCGGGCGGCGTACTTCATCCCGTTGGACTTGTTGGCGACGTAGGCGACCAGCGCCTCGATCTCGGTCGCCGGGTTGCCGCCCGAGGAGGCGAACGGCTTCTTGCGGATCGGCGTGGTGTCGATCCCCTGGATCGTCTCCATGCACCAGAGGATGCGCGATTCGGCGTCCATCACCCGGCCGACGTCGGCGAAGTACCGCGGCAGCTCGGCATAGGCGCCGTCGACCGTGCCGGGCCCCTTGCCGAGGTCGCAGGTCTCCAGCGTCGCGTTCTTCGGGCCGCGCGCCGTGGTCCACAGCGTCTCGCCCGTGTCGACCGCGAGATAGCCCGGGTTCGACATCGGGTCGGAGATCATGGCCCGGTACTTTTCGAGGAGCTTGTCGGCGTCCTCTTCGGTGGCGGGTTGCGGAGCGGGGGTCTGGGCGGTGGCGATCGACAGCGTCACCGCGACCGACGCGGCCGTCACGACGGTCCGCGCCAGGGCGAAAAGTCCTGGACTCATGTTTCCTCCGACCATGGGGCGCGGCCGCCGGCCGATGCCGGTCTCTTGAAGCGCCTGGACGTGATCAGCTTATATTCCCGAAGGCGAATGAAAAGTGCTTTTTTCCGTTCGGCCCGGATCGCGGAGGACAATGTGCTTCGTATACGCTGCGCTGCAGCAACAAATGCGCTGTCATTAGCCATTTCGCCTATTGCGCGCCGCGGCCGGACAGGCTAGAGAAGTTTCAAAATAATGAATGTATGGAGGAAGCGGGTCCCGGAGGCGCGACGGCGTCTGAGATGGCGCGTCATGTCCGGCAATCCGTGAAGACCTGACTGGCTGACGACGACCCGGGCGGCGACGTCCCGGGTGCGGCGACGACCCGGGTGTGGTGACGACCCGGCCCGGTGACCACGCAACGCGGCCCGGCGGGGCCGCCGCCGACGAGGAGAGGTTCTCGATGACGATGACTGTGAGCCGACGCGAAGCGTTCGCGCTGGGCGCCGGCGTGGTGACGGCGATGGCCCTCGGCGGCGCCGGCCCCGCCTGGGCCAAGAACGATTCCGACGAGCTGATCAAGGCCTTCACGGGCGGCAAGGCGCCGGTGAAGGGCAAGGTGAAGCTCGATCTCCCCGACATCGCCGAGAACGGCAACACCGTGCCGCTCGCCTTCACGGTCGAGAGCCCGATGACCGACGCCTCGCACGTCACCGACGTGCTGGTGGTCGCCGACGGCAATCCGCGCGGCGGCATCGCCACCTTCCATTTCTCCCCGCGCTCGGGCGTCGCCGAGGCGGCCACCCGCATCCGGCTCGCCGAGACCCAGAACGTCATCGCCATCGCCAAGATGAACGACGGCTCGTTCTACACGGACACCCGGCAGGTCAAGGTCACCATCGGCGGCTGCGGCGGCTGATCCGGTACGATCCTCAGCATTTCAGGGAGAAACGACATGGCGACACCCGCGCCGCGGCCGCGCATCCGTCTCGACAAGAAGGAGGCCAAGAAGGGCGACCTCGTGGAGGTCAAGGCCCTGGTGGCCCACATCATGGAGTCGGGGCAGCGCAAGGACAAGGACGGCAACGTCATCCCGCGCAAGATCATCAACAAGTTCACCTGCGAGGTGAACGGCAAGCTGGTCTTCGCCGCCGACCTCGAGCCCGCCGTCTCGGCCAATCCTTACATGCAGTTCAAGTTCCGGGCCGACGAGAGCGGCAAGGTCGTTCTCACCTGGACGGACGACGACGGCAGCAAGATCGTCGGCGAAGACACGATCACGGTGAGCTGACGGCGGCCCGCCGCCCGGCTCGACTGCAACGATCGTTCCGAGGAAACGCCTGGACGGCCGGCACCGCTGTGCCGGCGCGGGAGGACGCGCGCCATGACGACGCGACGAGACCTGCTGCAGTATTCGGCGGCCGTGGCCGCCGCCCTGGCCGGAACCGGCCTCGGGGGAGGGACGATCGGCCGCGCGCTCGCCCAGCAGCGCGTGACCGAGGCCGACCTTCTCGCCTTCGAGCCGCTCGGCAACGTGACGATCCTGCACGTCACCGACATCCACGCCCAGCTGAAGCCGGTCTATTTCCGTGAGCCGACCGTCAATCTCGGCGTCGGCGAGGCCAAGGGCGTGCCGCCGCACGTCACCGGCAAGGCGCTGCTGGAGGCCTACAAGGTGCCCCCCGGCAGCCCGCTCGCCTATGCGCTCGCCGACATCGACTTCGAGGCGCTGGCGAAGAGCTACGGCCGGGTCGGCGGTCTCGACCGGGTCGCCACCGTCGTCGAGGCGGTGCGGGCCGAGCGCGGCGACCGCGTGCTGCTGCTCGACGGCGGCGACACCTGGCAGAACTCCTTCACGTCGCTCGCCACCAAGGGCCAGGACATGGTGGACTGCATGGCGCTCCTGAAGCCGGACGCCATGACGGCCCACTGGGAGTTCACGCTCGGCGCGGAGCGCGTCAAGGCGCTGGTCGACACGCTCGGCTTCCCGTTCCTGTGCCAGAACGTGCGCGAGAGCGAGTTCCAGGACGAGGTGTTCAAGGGCTCGGCGACCTTCGAGCGCGGCGGCGTCAAGATCGCCGTGATCGGCCAGGCGCTGCCCTACACGCCGATCGCCAATCCACGCTGGATGATCCCCGACTGGTCGTTCGGGATCCGCGAGAAGGAGCTGCAGGCCGAGGTCGACAAGGCCCGGGCCGGCGGCGCCGGGCTGGTGGTGCTGCTGTCGCACAACGGCTTCGACGTCGACCGCAAGCTCGCCGGCCGGGTGAACGGCATCGACGTGATCCTCACCGGCCACACCCACGACGCGCTGCCGGCGCCCGTGCAGGTCGGCAAGACGCTGCTGATCGCCTCGGGCAGCCACGGCAAGTTCGTGTCGCGCCTCGATCTCGACGTGCGCGACGGCGCCGTCAGGGGCGTCCGCCACAAGCTGATCCCGGTGATGGCCGACGCCATCCGGCCGAACGCGGCGGTCGCCGCGGCCATCGCGAAGCACCGCGCCCCGCACGAGGCGATGCTGGCCGAGGTGGTCGGCCGGACCGAGACGACGCTCTACCGGCGCGGCAACTTCAACGGCACCCTCGACGACGTGATCTGCGACGCGCTGCTCGCCGAGCGCGACGCCGAGATCGCGCTGTCGCCCGGCTTCCGCTGGGGGCCGACGCTGCTGCCGGGGCAGAGCATCACCCGCGAGGACGTCTACAACGCGACGGCCATGACCTATCCGGCGGCGTACCGGATGGCGATGACGGGCGGACGGCTCAAGGAGATCCTCGAGGACGTCGCCGACAACATCTTCAATCCGGATCCGTACCTGCAGCAGGGCGGCGACATGGTGCGGGTCGGCGGGCTCTCCTACACGATCGACGTCGGGAAGCCGATCGGCAGCCGCATCGGCGACCTGGTGCTCGCCCGCACCGGACAGCCGCTCGCCGCCGACAAGGACTACACGGTCGCGGGCTGGGCGAGCGTCAACGAAGGCACCGAAGGCCCGGCGATCTGGGACGTCGTCTTCTCCCACCTGAAGAAGACCCCGACCGTTGCGCCGACCGGCGCCTCGACCGTGAAGATTCTGGGGGCGTGAAGCGCGCGTGCCCGTCGGGCACCGCGCCGGCGCTCCCTCTTCCCGCACGCGGGGAGAGGTGACCCCGGGCTCGCACAGACCGGCATAACAAGACACCGGAGAGCGTGAATGTCGACACACACCCTCGATCACGAAGCCGGCCTGTCGCGCCGCTCGCTTCTCGGCAGGGGCCTGGCGCTCGGCGGCGCCGCGGCCCTCGGCCCCGGCACGGCCGCCGTCGCCGCGGAGCCCGGCAATCCCGCCAACCTTCCGCCCAACGTGCCGGAGTGGTCCAAGACGCTCGGCGACGGCGTCGCGGTGCGCGCCTACGGCAAGCCGTCGAAGCACGAGGCGCACGTGATCCGGCGCGACGTCGAGTGGCTGACGGCGTCGCGCGAGAGCTCGGTGTCGTTCACGCCGCTGCACGAGCTCGACGGCATCATCACACCGAACGGCCTGTGCTTCGAGCGCCACCATTCCGGCATCGCCGAGCTCGACCCGAACGACTACCGGCTGATGATCCACGGCCTGGTCGACAAGCCGTTGATGTTCACGCTCCAGGATCTGGAGCGGCTGCCGCGCACCAACCGGGTCTATTTCGCCGAATGCGCGGCGAACTCCGGCATGGAATGGCGCGGCGCCCAGATGAACGCCTGCCAGTTCACCCACGGCATGATCCACAACGTGATGTACACGGGCGTGCCGCTCAGGGTGCTGCTGGAGGAGGCGGGCCTCAAGACCAACGCGAAGTGGCTGCTGCTGGAGGGCGCCGACTCGGCCGCGATGACGCGCTCGCTGCCGCTCCAGAAGGCGCTCGACGACTGCCTGATCGCCTTCCGCATGAACGGCGAGCGACTGCGCCCCGAGAACGGCTACCCGGTGCGCATCTGCGTGCCCGGCTGGGAGGCCAACATGTGGGTCAAGTGGCTGCGCCGCATCGAGGTCGGCGACCAGCCCTGGCACCACCGCGAGGAGACGTCCAAGTACACGGACCTCCTGGAGAACGGCAAGGCGCGGCGCTTCACCTATGTGATGGACGCCAAGTCGGTGATCACCAGCCCCAGTCCGCAGACGCCGTTCCGGCACGGGCGCGGCTTCACCGTGGTGTCCGGCATCGCCTGGTCGGGACGGGGAAAGGTCGCCCGGGTCGACGTGACGCTCGACGGCGGCCGCAACTGGCGCACGGCGCGGATCGACGGGCCCGTGTTCGACAAGTCGATGGTCCGCTTCTACGCCGAGTTCGACTGGGACGGCCGCGAGCTGTTCCTGCAGTCGCGCGCCATGGACGAGACCGGCTACGTGCAGCCCACCAAGGACGAGCTGCGCAAGGTGCGCGGGGTCAACTCCGTCTATCACAACAACGGCATCCAGACCTGGCGGGTGTCGCCGGAGGGCGAGGTGGAAAATGTCGAGATCGCGTGAGATCGCCATCCTTCTGGCCGCCGCCGTGATCGGCGGCGCGAGCTTCGCCGCGGCGCAGAGCGCCAAGCCCGCCGGCAAGGAGCCGCAGGCCAAGCCGGCCGGCAAGGAGACCCCCGCCAAGACAGCGGCGGCGCCGGCCGTCGCTGCCGCACCCGCGAAGGTGCATTACGGCATCGGCCGCGAGGCGAAGCCGGAGGAGATCGCCGGCTGGGACATCGACGTGCGGCCGGACGGGCAGGGGCTGCCGCCCGGCAAGGGCACGGCCCGCAAGGGCGAGGAGCTGTTCGTCACCCAGTGCGCCGCCTGCCACGGCGAGTTCGGCGAGAGCGCCGGCCGCTGGCCGGTGCTGGCCGGCGGCGCCGGCTCGCTCGCCTCTCACGATCCGGTGAAGACGATCGGCTCCTACTGGCCCTACGCCTCGACCGTGATCGACTATGTCCGCCGCGCCATGCCGTTCGGCAATGCGCAGTCGCTGGAAGGCGACGACCTCTATTCGATCGTCGCCTACGTCCTCTATCTCAACGACGTGATCACGGACCAGGACCAGGAGCTGTCCGACAAGAGCTTCCCGACCGTGAAGCTCGCCAACGAGGCGAACTTCTTCGACGACGACCGCGAGGTCTCCGAGAAGGCGTTCTGGAAGAAGGACCCGTGCATGACGAACTGCGTGGCCGGCGCGCCGAAGATCCTCGGGCGCGCCCGGGCGATCGACGTGACCCCCGAGGACGGCAAGGGGCCGCGGGTCGAATGACGCCGCGCCGCTCGCCGTCTCCCGCGCCGGCGGCCGTCGCAGCCGGGACCGTCGCGGCTGCGGCCGCCACCACGGTCGCGCTCGCGGTGGCCGCCGGCGCGGTGGCGGCGGACGGCCCGAAGGGCGACCGCGAGCTCGGCCAGTACCTCTCGTCGGAATGCGTCACCTGCCACCAGATCAGCGGGCGCTACGACGGCATCCCGCCGATCGTCGGCTGGCCGGAGGACAGCTTCGTCGAGATCCTCGGCCAGTACCGCGATAAGACGCGCGAGAACCCGGTGATGCGCAGCATCGCGGTGAAGTTCTCGGACGAGGAGATCGCGGCACTGGCCGCCTACTTCGGCAGCCTGAAGCCGCAGACGGACTAGGGGGGCAGGGCGGCGAGCCGGGCTCGCCACGCCGCCCCATATTCACCTCTCCCCGCCACGCGGGGAGAGGTCGGATTTCGACCCGCAGGGACGAAATCCGGGTGAGGGGGCGTCTCCGTATCCACGAGGCGGGGGGGGGCCCCCCCCCCCCCCCCCCCCCCCCCCGGGGGGGGGGGGGGCGGGGGGGGGGGGGCCCCCCCGCCCCCCCCCCCCCCCCCCCC
>NZ_JAUSUJ010000022.1 GCF_030813915.1 Rhodoplanes tepidamans | reverse complement strand
TCGGCTGCGCCCGGCTGACGCCGGTCTTGAACGGGCGATTCGTCATAAGACGAATCTTACATCAGCTCGACCCGCCGATTCTTGCCCAGTCTCGAAGCGTATTCCGCCGTTCAGCGGTCCGAATACTGCAATACGCTTCGCTATTGCGTCCCGAGCCCGCCCCGACAGGGAAAAGCCCCGGCTGCCGCGTTCCGCCTCGGGCCCCGGGCCGGGACCTCGGGGCCGGGCCTTCAGGGAGGCCGGACCGGTGCAGCACACGCGCTGCACCGGTCGGAACACGGGCCGGGCGGCAGCCGGTCAGGCGAGCGGCTCGCTCTCCATGCCGCCGCGGGCGAGGAACTGCTCGAGCCAGTGGATGTGATAGCTGCCGTCGAGGATGTCCTTGTCGCGCACCAGCGCGCGGAACAGGGGCAGGGTGGTCTCGATGCCGTCGACGACGAACTCGTCGATGGCGCGGCGCAGCCGCATCAGGCATTCGGCGCGCGACTTGCCGTGGACGATCAGCTTGCCGAGCAGCGAGTCGTAATAGGGCGGGATGACGTAGCCCTGATAGGCCGCCGAATCGATGCGCACGCCCATGCCGCCGGGCGGATGGTAGTGCCGGATCTTGCCGGGCGAGGGCCGGAAGGACACCGGGTTCTCGGCGTTGATGCGGCACTCGATGGCGTGGCCGTGATAGGTCACGTCCTCCTGCCGCAGCGTCAGGCCGCCGCCGGCGGCGACGCGGATCTGCTCGAGGATCAGGTCGATGTCGGTGATCGCCTCGGTCACCGGATGCTCGACCTGGATGCGGGTGTTCATCTCGATGAAGTAGAACTCGCCGTCCTCGTACAGGAACTCGATCGTCCCGACGCCGAGATACTGGAGCTCCTGCATGGCCCGGGCGACGATGCCGCCGATCCGGTGGCGGGCCTCGGCGTTGAGCGCCGGGGAGGGGCTCTCCTCCCAGATCTTCTGGTGGCGGCGCTGCAGCGAGCAGTCGCGCTCGCCGAGATGGATGGCGTTGCCGCGGCCGTCGCCCAGCACCTGGAACTCGATGTGGCGCGGCTGCTCGAGATACTTCTCCATGTAGAGGGAGTCGTCGCCGAAGGCGGCCTTCGACTCGGCCCGCGCGGTGGCGAGCGCGATGCGCAGGTCCCCCTCGCTGCGGGCGACCTTCATGCCGCGGCCGCCGCCGCCGGCGGCCGCCTTCACCAGCACCGGGTAGCCGGTCTCGGCCGCGACGGCCTTCGCCTCCTCGTCCGACCCGATGGCGCCGTCGGAGCCCGGCACGCAGGGGATGCCGAGGCGCTTGGCCGTGCGCTTGGCCTCGATCTTGTCGCCCATCAGGCGGATGTGGGCGGGCTTCGGGCCGATGAAGTGCAGCCCGTGCTCCTCGAGAATCTCGGCGAAGCGGGCGTTCTCCGAGAGGAAGCCGTAGCCCGGATGCACGGCGTCGGCGCCGGTGATCTCGCAGGCGGCGAGCAGCGCCGGGATGTTGAGGTAGGAGTCCTTGGCGGGCGGCGGGCCGATGCACACGCTCTCGTCGGCGAGCCGGACATGCATGGCGTCGGCGTCGGCGGTCGAGTGCACCGCGACCGTCGCGATCCCCAGGTCCTTGCACGCGCGAAGGATGCGGAGCGCGATCTCCCCGCGATTGGCGATCAGGATTTTCTCGAACATCGCGGTCCCCGGGGCCCGCGTCATTCGATGATCATCAGGGGCTCGCCGAATTCGACCGGATGGCCGTCCTCGACGAGGATCTGGGTCACCGTCCCGGAGCGCGGCGCCGGGATCTGGTTCATGGTCTTCATCGCCTCGATGATCAGCACGGTCTCGCCGGCCTTCACATGGGAGCCGATGTCGACGAAGGGGCGCGCCTCGGGCTCGGGCGAGCGATAGGCGGTGCCGACCATCGGCGAGGTGACGACGCCCGGATGCTTGGACGGATCCATCGGCCCGTCGGCGACCGCGTAGACGCCCGGCACGGCACTCGGCGCCGACGGGGCGGCGGCCGGCACGGTCGCGGTCACCGCGACGCTCTGGCGGGCGACGCGCACGCGCAGGCCGGCGTGCTCGATCTCGATCTCGGTGAGATTGGTCTCGCCGAGGAGGCGCGCCAGCGTGCGCACGATCTCCTCGTTCACGGCACTGATGCCGGTCGCCGGCTCCGGCGTGTCCTTGTCGGCGGCTGTCACGTTCGACTCCCTTGACCTGCGAGACCCGCGAGGCCCGCGATGGCGAGCCCGTAGCCCTGCGGACCGAGCCCGCAGATCACCCCCTTGGCGACCTGCGACACGTACGACGTCCGGCGGAAGGGCTCGCGGGCGTGAATGTTGGTGAGGTGCACCTCGATCACCGGCACGGCCGTGGCCGCGATCGCGTCCAGGATGGCGACCGAGGTGTGGGTGTAGGCGGCGGCATTGAGGACGATCCCGGCGGCTCCGGCGCGGCCGGCCTCCTGGATCCAGGAGACGAGCTCCCCCTCGTGGTTGGACTGCAGGAAGGCAATGGCGAAGCCGTGGCGGTCGCCGGCCTCCCGGCACAGCGTCTCGACGTCGGCGAGGGTCGCGCGGCCGTACTTGTCCGGCTCGCGGGTGCCGAGCAGGTTCAGGTTTGGACCATTGATGACGTAGACGGTGGGCTTCATGCGGGTCCACCGGGGTCGAACGCACCCTCGGCGCCTTGTGAACGGGTGCGCGGCTCTCGTCCGGCGACCGTCTTATAGGGGCGGCGCGGCGGAAGGGGAAGCCTCCCGGACAGCCCGTCCGGTCGGCGCCGGCCGGCCGTCGCCCCGGAGTCCGGGTGCCTGCGACCCGATGTCCGGGCCGCGGCGGCCGACCTCACCGGTGCGCGAGGTTTTCCGCCTTTCGCGTGTCCGCAAAGCCGTTACACTGGTGCAAACCCGTACGGGCATGGTGGAGACGCTCCGCTCCCGTCCGGTCGAGCCGGACCGCCGAAGTCCGGGGCAACGACGTGCCCGCGTATTCTTGTTCGCGTTTTCTTGCTCGCGTCTTCTTGCGAAGGACATTGGCATGCACGACCAGACGGACCACGGATCGAGTTTCGCCGACCAGGCGATCGAGGACATCAAGAAGAGCGTCGACGAAGCGATCATTCAGACCGAGGATGCAATGGAGAAGATGGGCTACGACGTCTCCGCGGCCGCGCAGGTGACCGAAGACTATCGGGCCAAGGTCTTCGACTACATGCGGGGCAACGTGAATGCGGCGCTCGACTACGCCGCCAACCTGGCCGCCCTGAAGACGCCGGCCGACCTCGCCGGCCTGGTGGCGCGCGAGGGCGAGGCCACCCCCCAGGAGCTGTCGGCCGCCGCGACCGCGGCAGAGGAATACCGGCAGAAGATGTTCGGCTTCATGAAGGCCAACCTCAACTCGGCCCTCGACTACGCCCAGCAGCTGTCGAGCGTGAAGTCGCCGTCCGAGCTGGTCGAGCTGTCGACCAGCCACGCCCGCAAGCAGTTCGAGGCGATGACGGCGCAGTCCACCGAGCTCGGCCTGCTGGCCCAGCGGTTCGCCGCCTGGAACACCGACCCGTTCGCGGGATTCGCCAAGCTGTTCAACCCGCCGAAGCGCTGATCCGGAGCCCGGAGCGGGGCGCGCCGGCCGCCGTGGTGCCGGGCGGGCGCGCCTCGCCGCGCCCGTTCGCGCATCGGCCGGAGACCGCGGCCGGGGTTCGCGACCGCGAACCGCCGGACATGCCGGTCGGCCGCCACGGCGTCCATTGAACCATCGGCTCACCGGCCGGGGGACTTAAGGCCGTTGACTTTTTTGCGGTGCGGCTGGAACGTGAGGCCTGCCTTTACCACTCGTTTTTTTCCGATCGGACAGCGTAGCAATGTTCAAGCGGATCCTGATCGCCAACCGCGGCGAGATCGCGTGCCGGGTCATCAAGACGGCACGGCGGATGGGCATCGAGACCGTCGCCGTCTTTTCCGACGCCGACAAGGACGCGCTCCACGTCGAGATGGCGGACACGGCGGTCCATATCGGCCCGGCTCCGGCCGCGCAGAGCTACCTGGTCATCGAGAAGATCGTCGCCGCCTGCAAGCAGACCGGCGCCGAGGCGGTGCATCCCGGCTACGGCTTCCTGTCCGAGCGCGAGGCCTTCGCGGCGGCGCTCGCCGAGGCCGGCATCGTCTTCATCGGCCCGAACGCCCGCGCCATCGCCGCCATGGGCGACAAGATCGAATCGAAGAAGGCCGCGGCGGAGGCCGGCGTCTCCACCGTGCCGGGCTTCCTCGGCGTCATCGAGGACGACGCCCACGCCGTGAAGATCGCCGAGGAGATCGGCTATCCGGTGATGATCAAGGCCTCGGCCGGCGGCGGCGGCAAGGGCATGCGCATCGCCTACGACCGCTCCGAGGTGGCCGAGGGCTTCAACCGCTCCAGGTCGGAGGCGAAGTCCGCCTTCGGCGACGACCGCGTCTTCATCGAGAAGTTCATCGTCGACCCGCGCCACGTCGAGATCCAGGTGCTGGGCGACAAGCACGGCAACGTCATCCATCTCGGCGAGCGCGAGTGCTCGATCCAGCGCCGGAACCAGAAGGTGGTCGAGGAGGCGCCGTCGCCGCTGCTCGATGCCGAGACGCGCGCGAAGATGGGGGCCCAGGCGGTCGCGCTCGCCAAGGCGGTCGGCTACGACTCGGCCGGCACGGTGGAGTTCGTCGCCGGGCAGGACAAGAGCTTCTACTTCCTCGAGATGAACACCCGGCTGCAGGTCGAGCACCCGGTCACCGAGCTGATCACCGGCGTCGACCTCGTCGAGCAGATGATCCGGGTGGCCGCCGGCGAGCGGCTGTCGCTGACCCAGGACGACATTCGGATCTCCGGCTGGGCCGTGGAGAGCCGCGTCTACGCGGAAGACCCGTCGCGGAACTTCCTGCCGTCGATCGGCCGCGTGGTGCGGTTCCGCGCGCCGGTCGAGCGCGCCGCCGACGGTTTCGACCCGGTGACGGTGCGGGTCGACACCGGCGTCTACGAGGGCGGCGAGATCTCGCTCTACTACGACCCGCTGATCGCCAAGCTGATCACCCATGCCGGCACCCGCGCGGCGGCGATCGACGCGCAGGCGCGCGCCCTCGACAGCTTCTACGTCGAGGGCATCCGCCACAACATCCCGTTCCTCTCGACCCTGATGCAGCACGAGCGCTGGAAGGCCGGGCGGCTCTCCACCCGCTTCATCGCCGAGGAGTGGCCGGACGGCTTCCATCCGCTGCCGGCCGAGGGCGATCGCGCCAAGATCATCGCCGCCGTCGCGGCCGTGATGGAGTTCCAGACCACCGAGCGCAAGCGCCGGATCTCCGGGCAGATGAAGCACCCCCACGTGCCGGCCGACCGCCGCCGCATCGTGCTCGTGGGCGACCAGGAGATCGAGCTGGAGGTCGAGCGCGAGGGGCACGGCATCGACGTCCATTTCATCGAGGACGGGCGGCGCGGCCGCAAGCGCTACACCGAATCGACCTGGAAGCCGGGCGACGCCGTGTGGCTCGGCGTCATCGACGACGATCCGGTCGCCGTCCAGGTGCGCGACATCCCCAACGGCCACGTGATGACCCACCACGGCATCGAGGTGAAGGTCTACGTCTACAAGCCGTGGGAGGCCTTCGCGATCCGCCTGATGCCCGAGAAGGCCAAGGCCGACACCGGCAAGAAGGTGCTGTGCCCGATGCCGGGCCTCGTCATCTCGATCGACGTCGCGGCCGGCCAGGACATCAAGGCGGGCGAGACGCTGGCCGTGATCGAGGCGATGAAGATGGAGAACGTGCTGCGCGCCGAGCGCGACGGCACCGTCGCCAAGGTGCACGCCAAGAAGGGCGACAGCCTGCCGGTCGACGCCGTGATCCTGGAGTTCGCCTGAGCGGCGCGTCGGGGGTCGTGCGGTCCGGCCTGCCGCGACGGCCGGCCCGCGACGATGCCGTCTTGTCAGGCCGGTCGAAGATCGCCCACAATGCAATTATTGGTCGGCGGCCGTCGGGTTCGGCCGCCGTCGACGATGTGTCGTTGCGGAGCCCGATGGCCGGCCGCCGGCGGAATGCCGCCCCGATCGGGACGATGTGATCGCCACTGGCGTTGCGTGCGTATCGTCGCCGGACGCCGACCCGTTGTCGTCGGGACAGCATCTGGGGACGTGCACGATGAGCGACGTTGAGGCGGACGGTGCGAAGGCGAACGGCGCCAGCGCGGAAGGGACGAAGGCGGACGAGGCGAACCTGCAGGACTGGGTCGGGCGCACCGAGGAGGCGAGCGACCAGGCCTATCCGACGCCGGCGCGCGCGCTCGCCGCCACGCTCGACCAGGCCGGCGTCGACGCCGGGGTCGGCAAGCCGCTGCCCGAGCTGTGGCACTGGCTCTACTTCCTGCCGATCGTGCCGGCGGGCGAGATCGGTCCCGACGGCCACCCGAAGCGCGGCGGCTTCCTGCCGCCGATCGCGCTCGAACGGCGCATGTGGGCGAGCGGCCGCTACGTCTTCCACGACCGGGTGCGGGTCGGCGACGTGCTCCACAAGACGTCGAAGATCACCCGGATCGCCGAGAAGCAGGGCAACACCGGGCGGATGGTGTTCGTCACGGTGAAGCACACCGTGCGCTCCGGTCGCGGCCCCGCCGTGGAGGAGGAGCAGGACATCGTCTACCTGCCGATGCCGGCGGCCTTCACGCCGCCGCCGCCGACCCCGGCGCCGGAGAATCCGGCGTGGAGCGAGCCGGTGGCGCTCGATCCGGTGCTCCTGTTCCGCTTCTCGGCGCTCACCTTCAACGGCCACCGCATCCACTACGATCTGCCCTACGCCCGGGAGACGGAGAAGTATCCCGGCCTCGTGCTGCACGGGCCGCTGCAGGCGCTGCTGCTGCTCGAGGCGGCCCGGCGCCACGCCCCGGACCGCATGCCGGCCCGCTACACGTTCCGGGCCGTCTACCCGCTGTTCGGCCACGACCGCCTCACCCTGATGGGCGTCGCCCGCCCGGACGGCGGTCACGACCTCTTCACCGTGAACGGCGACGGCCATGTCGGGATGCAGGCCACGGTGGCGTGGGCGGCGAATGAGCGGTAAGCCGCTGCCGCGCGCCTCGTCTCCTCGTCGCCCTCCGGACCGCGCGCCGGCGCCGCGCAGGCGCGCGGGAGGGTGGATGACAGAACCCGGACCGTCCCCATGACCGACCGCCTCGAACGCTCCATCCTGATCGTCCCGGCCTCCAACTGGAGCATGATCCAGAAGGCCGCCGCCGCCCCAGCCGATGCCGTCTGCATCGACCTCGAGGACGCCGTCGCGCCGGCCGAGAAGGAGGCCGCCCGCGCCAATGTGGTGCGGGCCTTCCGCGAGCTCGACTTCGGCCGCAAGCTCCGCCAGTTCCGCATGAACGGGCTCGACACGAGCTTCGCCTATCGCGATCTCATCGAGGTGGTGGAGGAGGCGGGCGACCGCGTCGACCTCGTCGTCGTGCCCAAGGTGAGCCGCGCCGCCGACGTGCATTTCGTCGCCACGCTGCTCTCCCAGATCGAGGCCGCGATGGGCCTGTCGCGGCCGATCGGCATCGAGGCGCTGATCGAGACGGCGCTCGGCGCCGTCGACATCCGCGACATCGCCGCCGCGTCGCCGCGGCTCGAGGCGCTGATCTACGGGGCCGGCGACTACGCCGCCTCGGTGTGGATGCCGATGGCCTCGATCGGCGAGCCGGACGAGCACGACGCGCTCTATCCGGGCCACCGCTGGCACCACATCATGCACACCATCGTCAGCGCGGCGCGCGCCTTCGACAAGCGGGCGATCGACAGCCCGTTCGCCGGCATCCGCGACCCCGAGGGCTTCGCCAAGGCCTGCCGCATCGCTCGCGCCATGGGGTTCGACGGCAAGTGGTGCATCCATCCGGGCCAGATCGCCACCGTCAACGACACCTTCGTGCCGCCCGAGAAGGAGCTGACCTGGGCGATCCGGGTGCTCGACGCGTGGGCGGAGGCGAGCCGCCAGGGCCACGGCGCCATCAGCCTCGACGGCCGCATGGTCGACGTCGCCTCGATCCGCATGTCGCAGACGATCGTCGCGCGCGCGAAGCTCGCGGGATTGCTGCCGGAGTAGGGCGTTGCCGCTGACGGGGCGGCAGACTCCGTTTCAACTCTCCCCTGCGGGGAGAGGTCGCCGCGCGGAACGCGCGGCGGGTGAGGGGGTGCCCACGCCGGCGCCTTGACCCCTCACCCCGGTCGCGAGCTGCGCTCGCGCCCGACCCTCTCCCCTCGGGAGAGGGTCCGAGCGGGTGTTCGTACGAGTTCAAGCGGGGAAACGCCATGGTCAAGGTGCTGGAAGGAATGCGGGTCGTCGAAGGGTCGGCGTTCGTGGCGGTGCCGTTCGCCGGCATGACGCTGGCCCAGCTCGGCGCCGACGTGATCCGGTTCGACCGCATCCGCGGCGGCCTCGACTATCACCGCTGGCCGGTCACCAGGGACAACCACAGCCTGTTCTGGGCGGGCCTCAACAAGGGCAAGCGCTCGCTCGCCGTCGACATGGCGACGCCGCGCGGCCAGGAGATCGTCACCCGGCTGATCTGCGAGCCGGGACCGGACCGCGGCATGTTCCTGACCAATCTGCGGGTGCGCGGCTGGATGGACTACGAGTCCCTGAGGAAGCACCGCGAGGACCTGATCATGGTCTCGCTGCTCGGCGACCGGCACGGCGGCCCGGCGGTCGACTACACGGTCAATCCGGCGGTCGGCTTTCCCTCCGCCACCGGGCCGGAGGGCTCGCAGGACCCGGTCTGCCACGTGCTGCCGGCCTGGGACCTGATCACCGGCCAGAAGGCGGCGCTCGGCCTGATGGCGGCGGAGCGCCACCGCCGCATCACCGGCCAGGGCCAGCTCGTCGAGCTCGCCCTCAAGGACGTCGCGCTCGCCACGCTCGGCCATCTCGGCATCATCGGCGAGGTGCAGGTCAACGGCTTCGACCGGCCGCGCTACGGCAACGCCCTCTACGGCGCCTACGGCCAGGACTTCGAGACCGCCGACGGCCGCCGCGTGATGATCGTCGCGCTCACCAACCGCCAGTGGGACGGGCTGCGGCACACGACGGGACTGCACGAGGAGTTCGACGATCTCGGCGTGCGGCTCGGCCTGCGGCTGTCGCGCGAGGGCGACCGCTTCAAGGCCCGCAAGGAGATCACCGAGATCCTGGCGCCCTGGTTCCGCGAGCGCTGCGTCGAGGACTTCGCCGCCGCGCTCGACGAGCACGGCGTCACCTGGTCGGTGTTCCGCTCGTTCCGCCAGGTGATCGAGGAGGATCCGGACTGCTCGACCGCGAATCCCATGTTCTCGCGGCTCGATCAGCCGGGCATCGGCGAGTATCTGGTGCCGGGCACGCCGTTCGACTTCTCGGCGCTCGACCGCGAGCCGCCGCGCCGCGCCTCGCGGCTCGGCGAGCACACCGACGAGATCCTCGCCGAGATCGGCTACCCCGACCACGAGATCGCCTGGCTGCACGACCATCACATCGTCGCCGGGCCGAAGGGGTAGGGCACGGTCGCGTGCCCCGGACAAGGCGCGTCGGGCCGCAGGCCGGACGCGCCGCAGAGCCGGGGCCCAGGGGCGGCACGTGGGAGCATCCGACAGTCACGTCGCCTGATCGCCCTGGGTCCCGGTTCGCGGCGCGTCGCGCCGCGCCCGGGACACGAGCCCCCTCCAGGGGGAGGTGAAACAGTTCCTCGCCTCGGCCCCCCGTTGCCATCGCGTCCCGCCCTCGCCATGGTGCGGCCGCCATGCGAATCCTCGTCGTCGTCGCGCATTATTTCCGCCACCGGGAGGGCGCCGACCTGGTCGGCGGGCTCGGCAGCGGCCGCGCCCCCTTCGCCAAGATCGCCGCCCTCAACGCCCAGCTCGTCGCGCTGCACCGGCATGTCGGGCCGCGCCGCGCGTCGCTCGATCCGGACGATCCGCAGGGGCAGGGCGGCGCCGCCCACGCCCTCGACGTCGTGATCGTCACCCAGCCGGGCGCCAATCTGCTCGACTATGTCGGCCTCGCACCGCCGTCCTTCACGGTCGAGCCCGCCGACGTCGAGCCGATGATGCTCGCCTTCGAGGCGCAGCGGATCATGCGCGAGCGCGCCGGGGCCTACGACGTCTACGCCTACATGGAGGACGACCTGATCGTCGACGACCCGGCCTTCTTCGACAAGATCGCCTGGTTCGCCGAGACGTTCGGGCCGACGAGCGTGCTGCTGCCGGTGC
This sequence comes from Rhodoplanes tepidamans, assembly GCF_030813915.1. Taxonomy (GTDB): domain Bacteria; phylum Pseudomonadota; class Alphaproteobacteria; order Rhizobiales; family Xanthobacteraceae; genus Rhodoplanes; species Rhodoplanes tepidamans. Next base: position 113,695 of record NZ_JAUSUJ010000022.1, on the reverse strand, counting down.
GCTACGAGATGGGCTGGACCGGCACGCCCGCCAAGGTGGCGATCGACGGGAAGCTGTCGCGCGAGGGGCTGGCGCCGTTCCGGCGGCCCGGCCTCGCCCCCGCCCTGACCGGCACCTGGAACGGGCAGGCCAAGGGCTTCCGGCTGCCCGGCAATCCGCATGCCGGCTGCTTCGCCGTCACCGCCGCGCAGCTCGCCCACTGGATGGCGCAGCCTTCGTTCTACGACCGCGACGCCTCCTGGGGCGATCCGCTGGTCAGCGCCGCGACGCTGGCGCCCGGCAAGGTGTTCGGCCTCTACAAGCCGGCCGCCCCCGACCCGTGGTTCCTCGGCATCGAGCATTTCGGCACCCGCTACGCCTCGATCGTCGCGCCGGAGGGCGAGCGCTACGGCGAGCCGCCGCTGCTCGCCCTCGTCGAGGCGGCGAGCCGCGACGGCACCGCGGCGCTCGCCGACATCGCGGAACGGACCGGCATGCGCGGCGACACCATCAACGCCCTGATCGCCGAGGCCGGCGAGCTGCGCTGGCGGCTCGCGCGGCTGGAGCGGTCGCGCTCGGCCCTGTTCAAGGCACTGCTGCGGGCGCTGTTCGCCCGGACTGGTCCGGCGGCCCGGTAGCGTCGTCCGGCGGCCCGGCCAGCAGCCCGGCGGGCGCCGCAGGGCGGCGGAACCGGCCGCGCGGCGGCGGCGTTCGCCCGGTGGAGCCGCGCCGGGGCGCGCCGACCGGAGACCGTGATGAGCCAGCAGCAGCCCGCCCAGAAGCAGGACCGCCAGCCCGGCCGCGAGGCCGAGATGACGCCGCGGCCCGACTACGCGCCGCTGTTCCCGGGCGTCGGCCGGCTCGAAGGCCGGGTGGCGCTGATCTCCGGCGGCGACAGCGGCATCGGCCGCGCCGTGGCGGTCGCCATGGCCAACGAGGGGGCCGACGTCGCCATCGCCTATCTGGACGAGCACGAGGACGCCGCCGAGACGGCGCGCGCCGTCGAGGCCGAGGGGCGGCGCTGCCTCACGATCGCGGGCGACATCGGCGATCCGGGCTTCTGCCGCCATGCGGTGGAAAAGACCGTGCAGGAGCTCGGCCGGCTCGACATCCTGGTCAACAACGCGGCCGAGCAGCACGAGATCGAGGACTTCGCCGCGATCGATCCGGTCCAGATCGAGCGCACCTTCCGCACCAACATCTTCGGCATGTTCTTCCTCACCAAGGAGGCGCTGAAGCATCTCGGCGAGGGCGCCGCGATCGTCAACACCACCTCGGTGACGGCCTACAAGGGCCACAAGACGCTGATCGACTACGCCGCGACCAAGGGCGCCATCGTGTCCTTCACGCGTTCGATGGCGCAGGCGCTCGCCGAGAAGCAGATCCGCGTCAACGCGGTGGCGCCGGGGCCGATCTGGACGCCACTGATCCCGGCGTCGTTCGAGCCCGAGAAGGTGGCGAAGCACGGCGGCTCGGTGCCGCTCGGCCGTGTCGGCCAGCCCAACGAGGTGGCGAGCTGCTACGTGTTCCTGGCGAGCCGGGACGCCGGCTACATCACCGGCCAGGTGATCCACCCCAACGGCGGCACGCCGGTCGAGTCGTGAGGGTCGTCCGCGGCCCGTCTCCGTCGCCTGACCGGGGCCGGTTAAGGCGCCGTTGAGCACGATCGGGATTAGGCGTGACGTCGTAGCTCCGTGCGGCCGCGTGTGGAAACGCCCGGACACGAAGGCGAAACAATCTCCGGCACCGCCCGGCCGGAGCGCCGGCCCGCCGTCGCGGCGTCTCCGGGGCTGCGGTCATTAACCGTGCCTTCAGACGTGCACGATGTACTGGCGACGGGTGGACGTCGCGGGTTTGCGTAAACGGGCATGGTAAGCGTTCCGTCACTGATCGACGAGCTGGAGCGGACGCTGAGCAGCGGCTCGAGCGTGCAGCGTGCCGACATCCTGCGTCGCGTCAGCGACCTGTTCCTGATGAACGTCGAGTCCTACACCGAGGACCATGTCGCGGTGTTCGACGACGTGATGTGCCACCTGATCGACACGATCGAGCGCAGCGCGCTGATCCGGCTGTCGAAGCAGCTCGCGCCGTCGCCCAGCGCGCCGATCCGGACCGTCCATCGGCTCGCCGAGGACGACGACATCGAGATCGCCCGGCCGCTGCTCGAGCGCTCGAAGATCCTCTCCGACGAGTTCCTGATCGAGCTCGCCCGCACCAAGAGCCAGGCGCATCTCGCCGCCATCGCGGGCCGCGAGAGCCTGACCGAGCGGGTCACCGACGTGCTGGTCGAGCACGGCGACGATGAGGTCACGCTCAAGGTCACGGGCAATCACGGCGCCCGCTTCTCGCGGCCGGGCTTCATGAAGGTCGCCGAGAAGGCGCAGTCCGACGGGCGCCTCGCCGAGCTGTTCGTCGCCCGCGCCGACATTCCGCCCGACGTCTTCCAGCACCTGCTGCGCAAGGCGACCGAGGTGGTGAAGAACCGGCTCCTCAAGAACGCCGATTCCGAGATGCGGGTGCGCATCACCCGCACCCTCGCCGACATCGCCACCGAGGTGGCGCGCGAGCGCGCCCAGCTCGACAAGGACACGAGCTACTCGCCCGGCACCGTGCTGCATCTCGACGCCGAGAAGCTGAAGTCCAAGATCGGCGATCTCGCCCGCGCCGGCAAGCGCACCGAGACCATCGAGGCGCTGGCGGCGCTCAGCAAGCTGCCGGTGCCGACCGTCAAGAACGTGATGCGCCAGGGCGCCACCGACGGGCTGCTGATCCTGTGCAAGTCGGTCGCGCTCGGCTGGCCGGACGTGAAGCGCGTGCTGGCGACGGTCGGCAACATCGAGAGCGAGGCCGAGACCCGCAAGGCGTTCGAGCGCTACGTCGCCCTCACCGCCGAGACGGCCAACCGGGTGCTGCGCTTCGTCAAGTCGTGCAAGGCGATCTCCAAGGCCGACTTCCAGCGCATGCTGTGACGCCGCATGCGGCGGCCGAGCAGGCCTGTGGTAGAAGGAGCGGCCCGGCGGCCGCCTCCGGCCGGCCAGACGTGTCGACCCTTCCGCTGCCATGACGCTCTATTTCGCCTACGGATCCAACATGAGCCGCGCGCTGATGCGGCGGCGCTGCCCCACCGCGCAGGAGATCGGGCGGGCCGTCCTGCCCGGCGTCCGCCTGCTGATCAACGACGACGGCTACGCCACCCTGGTGCCGGCCGCCGGCGGCCGCATCGAGGGCGTCCTGTGGCGCCTCGCGCCGCGCGACCGCGCCGCCCTGAACGCCTACGAGCGCACCGATGTCGGCCTCTACCGCGCCGTCGCCATGACGGTGCGGGCGGCGGGCGGCCGTCACTGCCGCGCGCTCGTCTACGTCGCGCGCTCGCGCCGCGCCGGACGGCCACGGCCCGGCTACATGGCGCTGGTGGTGGGGGCGGCCCGCGAGGTCGGCCTGCCGGAGCCCTATGTGGCGGCGCTCGCCCGCATCGCCCCGACGGGCTTCACCGGCGCGCGGCCGCGCGAGATCGGGGAGATCGCGTGAGCGGCGCGGCGACCGTCGTCCGGCTCCTGCTGGTGCGCGGCCGCGTCCAGGGCGTCGGCTATCGCGGCTGGGCCGAGGGCGAGGCGACCCGCCGCGGCCTGGAGGGCTGGGTGCGCAACCGGGTCGGCGGCGCGGTCGAGATCCTGGTCGCCGGGCCGCCGGGGCTGGTCGACGACTTCGTCGCCGCCTGCCGGCGCGGTCCGTTCCGGGCCCGCGTCGACGACATCGCCGTCGATGCGGCGAGCCCCCGCTGGCTCGAGCAGCGCCGCCCGGGCGAGCTGTTCTCGGTGCTGTCGACGATGTGAGATCGGCCGTCAGTCGCCGAAATCGCGCGCCGGCGCGGACATCTCGGGCGGCGCGCCGGGCAGGGGGCGGACCGGGCCGAACACCGTCTCGAATTCGGCCTTCAGCAGCGTGTCGACCTCCGGCATCTCGACCAGATGGCCGAGGTCCCACAGGCTGGTGACGCCGTAGCGCGGATCGGCGATGCCGCACGGCACGATGCCGCCGAAATGCGATAGGTCGGGGTCGACGTTGAGGCTGATGCCGTGCAGGCTCACCCAGCGCTTCAGCCGCACCCCGATGGCGGCGATCTTGTCCTCGCGGCCGTCGCCGCGCTCCGGCCGCGCCACCCAGACGCCGACCCGGCCGTCGCGGGTCTCGCCGCGGATGTTGAGGCGGGCGAGGGTGCCGACGATCCACGCCTCCAGCGACGCCACGAACCAGCGCACGTCGGGCTTCCGCCGGCGCAGATCGAGCATCACATAGGCCACCCGCTGCCCCGGCCCGTGATAGGTGAACTGGCCGCCGCGCCCGGCCGGATACACCGGGAAGCGGCTGTCCAGCAGGTCGGCGGCCCGCGCGCTGGTGCCGGCCGTGTAGAGCGGCGGATGCTCCAGTAGCCAGACCAGCTCGGGCGCCGTGCCGGCCGCGATGGCGGCGACCCGCGCCTCCATGGCGGCGAGCGCGGCGGGATAGTCGACCGGCGCATCGGAGATGCGCCATTCGACCGGCGCGAGCGCCGCGGCGGCGACGGCAGGCGCGTCGGCGGGGGGATCGGTGACGGGGGCCGCGGGGAGGGCGATGTTAATCACCTGCTAACCATACCTGTGGTGTTGTCTGCGCCGGGGAAGGCGCAGGGGGATTTTTCGCGGTGGCCACGCTCGACACGGTCTCGCTCGATATCGCGGTGGTTCTGGGGTCGACCGTGATGCCGGTCCACCAGGTGCTGCGGCTCGGCCGCGGCGCCATCATCGAGCTGGACAGCAAGGAGAACGACTCCGTCAAGATCCTGGTCAACAACCACCCCGTCGCCGAGGGCGCCGTGGTGGTCTCGGGCAGCCGGATCGGGGTCGAGGTCCGCCGCATGCTGCCGCGCGCGCCCGAGTACAGATAGGCCGCCCAGTCCGTCCCCGCGACGGATCGCCCGCGACCTCGGTCGCGGCGCATCTCGCCCCTTCAGGACAGCCACGCCCGATCCAACGCTCGCCTCCGCGCGCGACGTCCCCGCGCGCGACGTCGGAGGCATGCGTCCGACGACCGGCGCGATGTCGGTCGGGCCCTGCGGGGCAAGCTCTGATCTCTTCGATTGTTCAGAAGCTTCTCTCGCCCTGTTGAAGCCGGCCATGAAGCCGGCGGCGAGGAATGGTGCGGTCGAGAGGACTCGAACCTCCACGGGTCGCCCCACTAGCACCTCAAGCTAGCGCGTCTACCAGTTCCGCCACGACCGCATCAGGAAGTATCAATGCCGGCCGGTGACGGCGCGGGCATCGAGGCGACGGCGAGGGTGTAACAAATCGATGATGCCGGGACAAGACCGGCGAACCCCCGAAAAACGGGAATTCACGGCTGCGATGCGGGCCGGCGGCGGGCCGGATCCGGGGCCGGCGGAGAATCGCCCGGCCGCGCCGGCCGGGCGATTCGATGGAGGTCCGGCGCGGGCGTCCGGTCCGGCTTCGGTCGGGCGGGCCTCAGCCGCGGCGGCCGCCGCTGCGGCCGGCCCAGCGGGCGCGGCCGCTGGCCTTGTGGGCATGGCGGGAGCGTCCGCCGCCATGGGCGAAGCGCAGGCCGTGCTCGCTGCCGCCCCAGCTGATGTGGACGTGGCCAGCGCGGCCGTAGTCGGTGGTGTAGCCGCCGGCCCAGCCCTGCAGCATCCGGTAGATGCAGCCCGGATTGCCGCGCATGTCGATGGCGCGGCCCGAGGCGTGCAGCGACATCCGTCCGGTGCCGGCGACCCGGGTGTGGCGCACGCCGCTGATCACCCGCGCCCCGCAGGCCGCCGAGATCTCAGCCGCCTTCTGGGCGAGCGGGGCGACGATGCCGCCCAGGCGCGGCGTCCGCGCCCCGTCGGCGCGGTGGACCGCCGGGGCCGGCATCCCCTCGAAGCCGGGTGCCGTCTGGATCTCGGGTCCGGTCGAGCCGTTCGGCGCGACCGCCGGCGCATAGGCGTAGGCCTGCATCGCCCGGGCGCGGGCGAAGGCGCGCCGCTCGGCCCGCGTCGCCGCCTGGTGCGTCCGCGCGCGGACGTGGCGGTGTGCCCTGTGGCGGGTCGCCTTGGCGGCATGGCGGCCGGCCGCAGGGTGGCGGGCGTCGTGGGCATGGGAGGAATGGGCGTGGACCGAATGGCTGCGCGCCTTATGGGGACGGGCCATGGCGGCGGCCGGCAGCGCGACGACGACGGCGGCGACGAGCGCGGTACTCCAGAACTTCGTCATTCAGGGCCTCGATGATGGGCGTAGCGGCGGCTCCGCGCCGGCCGCCGACGGCCCGCGCAGGCGCGGCGTCGCAGCGGCGATGGTCTCGGCGGAGAGCTGGGCCGGTCGGCACCAAGTCGAACGTTGTTGTTGATGCCGACCATGGGATTCGTCGGTCAGCATTGGCGAGACGAGCGAACGGTCATCGGCTCGGCGACGACGTGGCTCGGCGCAGAGTTCTGACTCCGGGCACGTTCGTTTCTTGACCAGAATCCGACGATTCTGCGTTCTGCGGTCACGTCCTGTTAAAAATTGTTTCCATGTAGAAGAAGGAGTTTCACGTAACGGTCGAATAACTCGAAAAGTCGAGCGAAGCGCGCGAGCGCCGCGCGCCCGCACCGGCCCGCGGCGGGATCCGTCGGCCGGACATGGAAATGGCCGGGATCCGGCCCGGCCATTCGAGGGTGTCGTCGCAACCGGCGCCCGGCGCCGCGTGGCTCACGGAATCCCGGAGCGCGGCAGGCTCGAGGTGGAGAACGGCCAGCGGCCGAGCAGGCCGCGCACCGTGCCGGTCGGCTCCGCCGCGGCCGGGACCGGGGTCGGAGCCGTGGGGGCGAGCGAGACCGGGGCGGCGGCCGGCGCGGTCGCCGGGGCCCGCGGGGTCGGCTGCGGCTTCAGCGCGGCGACGCGCGGGCCGGCCGGCGGACGCGCCTCGCCGGGGCCGAACACCGGCACGGGCGGCAGCAGCGCGGCATGGCCGGCGGTGCCGAGCACCGGGCTCGCCGGCGCGAAGTCCTGGTCGTGGCCGAAGCTGCCCATGCTCGGGACCGGCAGGACGGACGGCTCGGTCGCGGCGCGGCCGGCCGCCCCGTCGTCGGTCCCGCGCGGCCACACCGGCACGGGCGGCAGCGGCACGGCGCCGCCACGCGTCCGGAAGCTGCGCACGCGCGAGCGGGCCAGGACGGGCGACGGGCCGAGCGCGTCGATCACGCCGATGCTCTGCGGGTCGTAGGTCGGCAGGATCGGGTCGGCGAGCAGCATCTCGATGGTGAAGCGCGGCGACGGCCAGGAGCCGCCGTTGCGGCCGGCGCTCGCCGTGCGGCGTCCCATCCACTGCTCGGGCGTGGTCGCGGTCTTGGGCAGGTCGGGGCTCGCCGGCACCACGTGGACGATCCTGTAGCCGCGCGCCTTCAGCTCCTTGAGCAGGCCGGGCAGGGCCAGCACGGTCGCCGGCTGGATGTCGTGCAGCAGGAGCACGCCGCGGCCGCGCGCCTCGATGCGCTCGAGCGCCCGCTTCATCACCTCGTTCGCCGGGATGCGCTTCCAGTCGTCGGCCGGGAAGTCGGCGCTCCAGGTCATCAGGCCGCGCGAGATGAGCGCCTGCTCGACCTCGTCGCGCCGCAGCAGGCCGGGGATGCGGAAGAACGGCGCCACCGCGGCGCGATCGCCCAGCGCGCCGCCGGCATTGGCGATACCGCCCTCGATCTCCGCCTCGGCCTGGCCGATCGGCATCTTGTGGAAGGTGAGGGGATGGCTGTTGCTGTGCGTGCCGATCGTGTGCCCCTCGGCCTGCATGCGGCGCACGATGCTCGGATAGGCATGCGCCATCTTGCCGACGAGGAAGTACGTCACCTTCACGCATTCCGACGCCAGGATGTCGAGGACCCGGTTCGAGTAAGGCGGGATCGGCCCGTCGTCGAACGTGATCACCACCTCCTTCGGCTCGAGCGGCAGCGACTCGCGATACTGCATCACGCCGATGCGGGGATGCTCCATCGGATCGACCACGAGGGTGCGGCTGGTGCCGAGCGCGTCCGGATTGCCCGGGCACCGGGCTGCCGGTGCAGCCGCGGGGCCGGCGGCGTGTGCCGGCACGATGCCGGCCGCCGCCAGGAGCGACAGCACAACCGAGGATGCGATCAATGACGGACCACCAGCGCGCAACCGGCGCATGACCTGCCCCTTCCCCCGATCACTCGGACTACAAACGTTTTTTTCCCACAGCCACGTGGGATTGGGTACCGGCGAAACGGTAAGATATCGTGTACGGATGATGAAATCGTGGCCGTGTGCCTTTGCTGCATCAGGGCGGCGCGCTGGCCGTCCGGAGCCGCGGCGGGACCACGTGGACGACCCGGAACCCGCGTGATTTCAACGCTCTGAGGAAGGCCGGCAGCATCTGGACGGTCTGCAGCCGCGGATCGTGGAAGAGCAGAATTCCCCCCCGCGAGGAGTCCAGCCGCGCCATCACCAGGTCGAGCTGCTGGCCCGGAGTCATGTCGTTCCAGTCGCTCGCCCACAGGTCGGCGCCGAACACGACGATGCCGCGCTGCTGCAGCCGGTCGAGCAGGGCGGGCGTCGTGGCGAAGCCGGGGAAGCGGAAGAACGGCGTCGTCGGCCGCTCGCCGGCGCGGCCGTGGAGAACGCTCTCCACGGCGGCGAAGCCGTGGTCGATCTCGCGCTCGGCGGCCGCCGGCGTCATGCGGTCGAGCAGCGGATGCCCGAACGTGTGGTGGGCCACCGTGTGGCCCTCGGCGGCGATGCGGCGGGTGAGGGCGGGGTGCGCCAGCGCGTGCTTGCCGAGCACGAAGAAGCTCGCCCGCACGCATTCGCGTCGGAGCGCGTCGAGCACCGCGTCGGTGCGCCCGGGACGCGGCCCGTCGTCGAAGGTGAGCACCACCTCCATGTCGGCGAGCGGCAACGTCGTGGGGAAATGCTTGCGGCCGACCCGCGGCGTCTCGGCCGGATCGACGGTCAGGACGCGGGCGGTGCCGAGCGCATCGGCGCGGCCCGGGCAGGCGGCCCCGGCCGGCGCGGCGGGCTCCGCTCGCGACGGAGTGGCCGCGACCGCCAGAAGCAGGGCCGCGAGGAGCATCGAGGTGTGGCGAATCAAGCGTTTCTCCCGGCTCCCGGCTCCCGGCGCACCCGGCGGCGACGGCGCCAGGGCGGAGCGACCCGCGGCGCGGCAGCGGATCGCCGCACCGTCATACTGGCGTCGCGGGGGATTTGCCACCTCTCGACCCCGCGCGTAAAAGCCGAACGGGTCGCCCCTCCGACGAGCGTGCGGCTCAATCGCGAGAATCGTGATGCTGGACCAGCCCGAGACGACCACCGAGGCGGGGGCCGCCGCGCTGCGCGACGAGGACGGCGCGCTGCGCGCCGACTTCGTCGCGCGGGTGAGCGATGCCGTCGAGGCGGCGGAGGCCGACACGCTGCGCCGGCTGGTCGGCGATCTGCACGAGGCGGACGTCGGCGACCTCCTGGAGGCGCTCGATCCGGAGCTGCGGCCGCGGCTGATCGCCCTGATGGGCGCTGATTTCGATTTCACCGCGCTGGTCGAGGTCGACGACACGGTCCGCGAGGAGATTCTCGACGAGCTGCCGCCGCAGGCCGTCGCCGAGGGCGTCCGGGATCTCGATTCCGACGACGCCGTCTACATCCTCGAGGACCTGCCGAAGGACGAGCAGGACGAGATCCTCGAGCAGCTTCCCTCGCTCGACCGCCGCGCCCTGGAGCGCAGCCTGCAGTTCCCGGAAAATTCCGCCGGGCGCAGGATGCAGTCCGAATACGTCGCGGTGCCGCCGTCCTGGACGGTCGGACACACGATCGACTATCTGCGCGACGACGAGGAGCTGCCCGAGCGCTTCTTCGAGATCCACGTGGTCGACGGCGACTACAAGCTGCTCGGCACGGTCGCGCTCGACATGCTCCTGCGCACCCGCCGGCCGAACCGCATCTCCGAGCTGATGGACGCCGGCCGCCGCCGCGTCCGCGCCACCGACGACCTGGAGGAGGTGGCGCGCCTGTTCGAGCGCTACAACCTGATCGCGGCGCCGGTCGTCGACGACGAGGACCGGCTGGTCGGCGTGGTCACGGTCGACGACGTCGTCGACGTGATCGAGGAGGAGGCCGAGAAGGACATCAAGGCGCTCGGCGGCGTCGGCGGCGACGAGGAGCTGTCCGACTCGGTGTGGACGATCGCGCGCGGCCGCTTCAACTGGCTGCTCGTCAATCTCGCCACCGCCTTCCTGGCCTCGTCCGTGCTCGGCCTGTTCGAGGGCGAGCTGCAGAAGATGGTGGCGCTCGCCGTGCTCGCCCCGATCGTCGCCAGCCAGGGCGGCAACGCCGCGACCCAGACCATGACGGTGGCGGTGCGGGCGCTGGCGACCCGCGAGCTGCACGACGGCAACGCCATGCGGATCGTGCTGCGCGAACTCCTGGTCGGCGTGGTCAACGGCCTCGCCTTCGCGGTGATCACCGGGGTCGCGGCGGCGGCGTGGTTCAGGACCGCCGATCTCGGCATCGTGATCGGGCTGGCGATGATCTGCAACCTGGTGGCGGCGGCGCTCGGCGGCATACTCGTTCCGCTCGTCGTCGACCGCTTCAGGCTCGATCCGGCGGTGTCGTCCGGCGTCTTCGTCACCACCATCACGGACGTGGTCGGTTTTTTCGCGTTTCTCGGCATCGCGAGCCTGTGGTTCGGGCTGCACTGAAGGAGGATCCGGCCGGTCCTTTTCAGATAACGCCGCACGAACACCACCGAAGCGGGCTATGCTGACCAAGTTTTAACTCGCCGTCTGCTAGCAAGACGAGTCGTAAAGACCGCCGAAGGTGGCTTCATGGGTCCCGCTGACAACAGCGGACGGAATGGATCGACGGGTTCGGATCAGCGCTCCGCGGATGCGCCGCGCGCAACGGCGCCGCGTGCCTGGTCGCGGGCCGCCCGGCCGGTGTCGAGTTCGCTTCTGGCGCTGTCGGCGGCGCTCGCCTGCGGCCTCGTCTCGGTGGCGGCCGTGCTCTATCTCGTCGTGCGGCCGGACGAGACCGTGGCGATCGAGCGGACGCGGGCGAGCGTCACCCGGGCCTTCGCCGAGTTCCGCACCGTGTTCGGCGACGCGGCGCTGCGCCGTGCCCACGCGATCGCCGCCGCCGGCGCCTCTGACGTCATCCCGGTCGACGTCGAGCAGCACCTGGCACCGACCGGTCTGCCGCGATTCCGCCACCGCTGGGCCTATCTGATCCGCCGCGACGGCACCCTCGCGGCGGCGTTCCCGCCCGACACGCGGCAGGTTCCGGCGCCTCTCGTTTCGATCATCGAAACATTCCGCACCGACCCGGCGGCGGGCCGCACGCGCTCGCGCGCCGAGGCCGCTCTCGTCGACCGCGCCGTCCCGGTCCACACCGAGATCGTGCTGATCGAGCAGCAGCCCGCCGTCGCGGCGCTGGCGCCGGTCGGCGGGGCTTCGGTGGGCAGCGCGGCCCTGACCCTGGTGCTGGCGACGGCGCTAGACCAGACGATCGTCGCCGAGGTCGGCGAGACCGCGGGGGTGCCGAACCTGCGCTTCGAGACCGATCCCGGCCAGACGCGGGGGCCCACCCATTCGCAGACGGATTCGCGCGGCCGCATCGTCGGCTGGTTCGGCTGGGACCCGCCCGCGGAGGCGCACGGTCCGAGCTGGCTGTGGCTGCTGCCGGTGCTCGGCGGGCTGGCGTTCCTGGGCTTCGCCGGCCTGTCGCTGCATCAGATCCGCCGCGCCGCCGGCGGGCTCGAGCAGATCGAGGTCGAGCTGCGCCGGATCGCCCAGGAGGACCCGCTCACCGGGATGCCGAACCGGCGCAAGATCATCGCCGCCCTCGGCGCCGCCCTGAAGGCGCGCAAGCCCGACGAGAGCGTCGCCTTCGTCTGCCTCGACCTCGACGCCTTCAAGGAGGTCAACGAGGTGCTCGGCCACGACATCGGCGACCGGCTGATCGCCGAGGCCTCCGAGCGGCTGCGCGCCGCCCTGCCGGAGGCGGCCGAGATCGGCCGCATCGACGGCGACGAGTTCGCCGTGGTGATGACGGTGCGCAACGGCGCCGCCGCGGTCGAGGCCGCCGACACCTGCGCCCGCCGGCTCGCCGTGCCGTTCGACATCCGCGACCAGACCATCCACGTGACGGCGAGCGTCGGGCTCACGCTGGCGCCGCGCGACGGCGAGAGCGCCCACGAGCTGATCCGCCGCGCCGACCTCGCGGCGCGCTCCGCCAAGAAGGCCGGCCGCGGCCGCATCCTCGCCTTCCACCACGGGCTCGAGGACGAGATCAACGAGCGCCGCTTCATCGAGCAGGAGCTCCGCCATGCCCTCGCCGACGGCGTCCTGTCGGTGTTCTACCAGCCGATCGTCGCCGGCGACGGCCTGCGCATGGTGGGGGCCGAGGCGCTGGTGCGCTGGAAGCATCCGGTGCGCGGCAACATCCCGCCGAGCGTCTTCGTCGCCGTCGCCGAGCAGGCCGGTCTGATGATCGAGCTCGGCGAGTTCGTGCTGCGGCGGGCGCTCGCCGACGCGCGCGACTGGCCGGAGCTGTTCATCGCCATCAACCTGTCGCCCATCCAGGTGCGCGACCGCGGCCTGGTGCGCACCGTCGCCGGGGCGCTCGGCGATTCCGGCATCGAGCCGTCCCGGGTGGTGCTGGAGATCACCGAGGGCGTCCTCATCGACAATCCCGAGGAGGCCAAGCAGCGCCTCAAGGAGCTGCGCGGGCTCGGCGTCAAGATCGCCCTCGACGACTTCGGCTCCGGCTATTCCAGCCTCAGCTATCTGCGCCGGCTGCCCATCGACAAGCTCAAGATCGACAAGGAGTTCGTCTCGCCGCTCGGGCGCTCCGCCAATGGCGGCGTGATCCTGCAGGCGATCGTGGCGCTCGGCCGCGCCCTCGGCCTCTCGGTGCTGGCCGAAGGCGTCGAGACCGAGGAGCAGCGTCTGCTCCTGCGCCTCGCCGGCTGCGACGAGATGCAGGGCTATCTGTTCGCCCGCCCGATGCCGGCCTCGGCCTTCCTGGACGTGACCCGCCGCGGCATCGTGCTGGCCGGACCGCCCGCGGCGGACGACGGCGAGGACTTCGTCAACGGCGTCGATCCGTGAGGTGAGCCGGCCGGACGGTCGGGCTTTCCCGGAAGGCGCTTGCGTCGCGGCGGCGATCCGCTCACCCTCGCGCGCCGGCCGTCCAGACCGGCACCGTCCTCCGGGCGCTGCACGAGGTCGTGCAGGCCGCACGACCAGGAGGCGGGACAAATTTTTCGGGGAGAGACGCATGCAGGTGGTGGAGGCGAACGGCGCCCGGATTCCGGCCATCGGGCTCGGGACCATGACGCTCAAGGGCGACACGTGCGTCGAGATCGTGTCGGCCGCGCTCGGGCTCGGCTACCGCCATCTCGACACGGCGCAGATGTACGGCAACGAGGCCGAGGTGGGGCAGGGCCTGAAGGCCTCCGGCATTCCGCGCGCGGACGTCTTCCTCACCACCAAGGTCTGGCACAGCAATCTGGCGCCTGCGGACGTCGAGCGCACCTTCGACGAGAGCCTGCGGAAGCTCGACCTGCCGTTCGTCGATCTGCTGTTGATCCACTGGCCGAACGCCGCCGTGCCGCTCGCCGACACGGTCGGCGCGCTGTGCCGGGTGGCGGCCGACGGGCGCGCCCGCCACGTCGGCGTCGCCAACTTCACCGCTGCCATGGTCGAGGAGGCGGTTCGGCTCGCGACCGTGCCGCTGGTGACGAACCAGATCGAGGTGCACCCCTATATCGACCAGCGGCGGCTGATCGAGACCTGCCGGCGGCACGGGCTGTCGGTGACGGCCTATTGCCCGCTCGCCCGCGGCGGCGTGCCGTCCGACCCGGTGCTGCAGCGCATCGGCGCCGCCCACCGCAAGACCGCCTCCCAGGTGGCGCTGCGCTGGCTGGTGCAGCAGGGGCTGGTCGCCATCCCGCGCACCGGCAACGTCGCCCGGCTGCCGGAGAACCTCGCGGTGTTCGACTTCACCTTGACGGACGAGGAGATGGGCGAGATCGCCGCGCTGCGCCGTCCGGACGGCCGCCTCGTCAGCCCGCCGCACGCGCCGCGCTGGGACACCTGATCCGAACCGGTAACCATTGGCGGTTACACTCGTGTCGGACCGGTGTGTCCCGAGGGGGCGCGCGAAGAGAGAACGGCATGGACTACGTCACCGCCAACGGCGCCACCATTCCGGCGATCGGCCTCGGCACCTGGGGTCTCAAGGGGCGCAGCTGCGCCCGCACGGTCGAGCAGGCCCTGCGGGCCGGCTACAAGCTGGTCGACACCGCCGAGGTCTACGAGAACGAGCGCGAGGTCGGCGACGGCATCCGCGGGTCCGGCCTGCGCCGGTCCGAGGTGTTCGTCACCACCAAGATCTGGCCTGATCATCTCGCCCCGCACGAGCTCGAGCGGGCCACCAAGGCGAGCCTGGCGCGGCTGCGCCTGTCCGAGGTCGACCTCCTGCTGATCCACTGGCCGAATCCGCGCATCCCGCTCTCCGAGACGATCGGGGCGCTGTGCAAGATGAAGAAGGTCGGCTTCGCCCGGCATGTCGGCGTGTCCAACTTCACGGTGGCGCTGCTCGACGAGGCCGTGAAGCACGCCACCGAGCCGCTGGTCGTCAATCAGATCGAATGGCACCCGCATCTCGACCAGACCAAGGTCGTCGAGGCCTGCCGGCGCCACGGCATGGCGGTGACGGCGTTCAGCCCGATGGCGCGCGGCGCGGTGTTCTCCGAGCAGGTGATGCGCGCGGTCGCGGCGGCCCACGGCAAGAGCCCGGCCCAGGTGAGCCTGCGCTTCATCGTCCAGGAGGGCGGCGTCCCGATCCCCCGGGCGGCGCGGCTCGATCTGCTCACCGAGAACCTCGAGATCTTCGATTTCGTCCTGAGCGACGCCGAGATGGCGGCGATCCGCGGCCTCGCCCGGCCGGGCGGCCGCATCGTCGACTGGAGCGGGGCACCCAAGTGGGACTGACCGGTTGACAAGGCGGGCCGCCGGGTCGATCGAAGAGGCCGGATCAGACGGGTGACCGCGTGAGACCGAAACACGGAACCGGGCCGGCGCGCCGGCCGGGCCGGAGCCGCCGGACGACGGCGGCCCGGGACGAATGGCGGATGCGACTGGCGGTCGGCGACCGCCGGACCGTGGGGGCCGCCGATGCTGTGGCCGACGAGCTCGCGGCGGAGCCGGTCCGCTCCGGCGAGCTGGTGATTCTCCTGTTCGATCTCGACCGCGGCGTGCGCATGCGGGCCGCCGACGCGCTGGAGAAGGCCTCGGCGCTCGCGCCCGAGCTGCTGCGCGATCACGAGCAGCGGCTGATCGTCTGTGCCGAGGACGCCGCCGATCCCGAGCTGAAATGGCATCTCGCCCGCATGCTGCCGCGGCTGGCGCTGGAGCCGCACGACCGCGCTGCCGCCCTCGACATCGTCCATGGCTGGCTCGCCGACGACAGCGTCGTCGTCCGGGTCGAGGCACTCGATGCCTTCGCGGCGCTGGCGGCCGGCGACCCGGCGCTCGCCGCGGAGGTGCAGCGCCGCCTCGACGAGGCGCTCGCCTCCGGCCGGCCGGCCGAGAAGGCGCGGGCCCGCCAGATTCTGCGCACCCGGACCGCGCCTGCGCCGGCCGGACACGGGCAGGGCGGACACGGGCAGGGCGGGCGGGACCGCACCGGACGGACCCGTGCCGGGCGCGTCCCCGCCGAGCCGGCGGCGGCCCGATGACCCGGCGCGACGAGACCGCCCTGGTCCTGTTCTCCGGCGGCCAGGACTCGACCGTCTGCCTCGCCTGGGCGCTGTCGCGCTTCTCCCGTGTCGAGACGGTGGGCTTCGCCTACGGCCAGCGCCACGCCGTCGAGCTGCAGGTGCGGCCGCGGGTGCGGCTGAAGATGGCCGCCCTCGACGCCGGCTGGGGCGAACGGCTCGGGCCCGACCATCTGGTCCCGCTCGACGGGCTCGGCGCCGTCTCGGAAACCGCGCTCACCCGCAACGTGGCGATCGAGGTCGCCGAGGACGGGCTGCCGACCACCTTCGTGCCGGGCCGTAACCTCGTCTTCCTCACCTTCGCGGGCGCACTGGCCTACCGACGCGGCGCCCGCCACCTCGTCGCCGGCATGTGCGAGACCGATTACTCGGGCTATCCGGACTGCCGCGACGACACCATCAAGGCGATGCAGCTCGCCCTCAATCTCGGCATGCAGCGCCGCTTCGTGGTCCACACGCCGCTGATGTGGATCGACAAGGCCGAGACCTTCGCGCTCGCCGACGAGCTCGGCGGGGCGGCGTTCGTGGAGCTGCTTCTCGAAGAGACCCACACCTGCTATGTGGGCGACCGCTCGGTCCGCCACCCCTGGGGCTATGGCTGCGGCGCGTGCCCGGCCTGCCGGCTGCGGGCCGAGGGGTTCTCGACATGGAAGTCTCGCCGCTGATGTTTACCCCCGATCTTCGCCGCCGCACGGAAGGCCTCGTTTTCCTTGCGCTTTTCACTCTGACGATTCCGCTCGCCAACTGGCTGATCCAGCATGCCGGCACGACCTGCGTGCCGAACGGCCCGTGCCTCGTCCCGGTGCTGCCGGGCCTCGCGGCGCCGTCGGGCGTGCTGATGGTCGGCGTCGCCCTGGTGCTGCGCGACCTCGTCCAGCGCCGGCTCGGCGTGCTGGCCTCGGCCGTCGCCGTGCTGATCGGCGCGCTGCTGTCCGCCGTCCTGGCGCCGCCCGCCCTGGTGATCGCCTCGGCCGCCGCCTTCCTGGTCTCCGAGATGGCGGATCTCGCCGTCTACACGCCGCTGGCGCGCCGCCGCATGGTGACGGCCGTGATCGCCTCCGGGACCGTCGGCCTGGTGGTCGACTCGCTGCTGTTCCTGTGGCTCGCCTTCGGCTCGCTCGACTTCCTGGCCGGCCAGGTGGTCGGCAAGGCCTGGATGGTGCTGCTGTCGATCCCGTTCGTGGTGTGGCTGCGCCGGCGCGACGAGCGCCTGGGGCTCGTGGCGGCCTAGGTCCCTCGGCCGTCATTCCGGGGCGCGCCGCAGGCGCGAACCCGGAATCCAGCGGCGGGCTCGATGTTCGTGTCTGGATTCCGGGTTCGCCGCTGCGCGGCGCCCCGGAATGACCCCCAACGAGGTGGAAAACCCCATGTCCGCGGCGCTCTACGATCTCCTCGAGAAGGTGACCACCGCCACCGTCACCACGATGCTGCTCAAGAAGGGAATCCGGCGCTGCTGGATGGCCGGGCCGAAGCCGCTGGTGGCGGGCGGCGCGCGCCTCGTCGGCCCCGCCTTCACGCTGCGCTTCGTGCCGGCGCGCGAGGATCTGGCGACCCCGGAGAGCTGGTCGAAGCCGATCTCGACCCGCGGCGCCATCGAGGCGATGCCGGAGAACTGCATCGTCGTCGCCGACGCCATGGGCATCACCTCGGCCGGCATCTTCGGCGACATCCTGTGTGCCCGGATGAAGAAGCGGAACGTCACGGCGCTGGTGACGGACGGCGTGATGCGGGACCGCGCCGGCGTGCTGGCGAGCGGCCTGCCGGTGTGGTGCGCCGGCGTCGCCGCGCCGGCCTCGGTCAACGGCCTCACCTTCGTCAACTGGCAGGAGCCGATCGGCTGCGGCGGCGTCGCGATCTTCCCGGACGACGTGATCGTCGCCGACGAGGACGGCGCCGTGGTGATCCCCAAGGACCTCGTCGAGTTCGTCGCCCACGAGGGCGCCGAGCACGAGCTCTACGAGAGCTGGGTCTTCACCGAAGTGGAGCGCGGCGTGCCGCTGCCCGGCCTCTATCCGCCCGACGACGAGGCCAAGGCCCGCTACGCCGCCTGGCGGCAGAGCCGGGGCTGAGCCGGGGCGGCGTCGAAGGCCCGGAGCGGATCGGGCCACGCACGGGGCAGGGGAGCCGCGCCATGTTCTTTCCGCTGTCCAAGCTGCTCGGCTTCTTCGCGCTGCCGTCCAATGTCGTGGTGGTGCTCGGCCTCCTCGGCGTCGCGCTGCTGGCGACCCGCTGGCGGTGCGCCGGGGCGCGGCTCGCCGCGGCGAGCCTGGTGCTGGTCGCGCTGCTCGGCTGGTCGCCGCTCGGCAACGCGCTGCTGATCCCGCTGGAGGAGCGCTTCCCGGCGGTCGAGCCGGACGGCGCGATCGCCGGGATCGTCGTGCTCGGCGGCAGCATCACGCCCGAGGTGTCGGGGGCCCGCAGCTCCGTCATGCTCAACGAGGCCGCCGAGCGGCTCACCGCCGCGGCCGTGCTGGCGCGGCAGTATCCGGACGCGAAGATCGTCCATTCGGGCGGCGACGCCGCCTTCCTGCTGCCGGAGGGCAACGAGTCGGTCGTCGCGCTGCGCCTGCTCGCCGATCTCGGCGTGGCGCGCGAGCGGCTGATCGCCGAGGACCGCTCCCGCAACACGGTCGAGAACGCGGTGTTCTCCAAGGCGATCGCGCGGCCGCAGCCGGGCGAGCGCTGGCTGCTCGTCACCTCGGCCTATCACATGCCGCGCGCCGTCGGCGTCTTCCGCGCGGCGGGCTTTCCGGTGGTGCCGTATCCGGTCGACTTCCGCACCCGCGGGCCACAGGACGCGCTGCGGCCGTTCCCGTCGATCGGCGACGGCCTTCGCCGCACCGACACGGCCGTGCGCGAATGGGTCGGCCTCTTGGTCTACCGGCTGACCGGTCGCACCGATGCGCTGTTCCCGGCGCCGGCCGGCCGCTGAGCGGGGTCAGTCCGGCTCGTCGCGCAGCGCGCGCAGGGAATCCGAGGCGTACTGGCGATGCCAGACGACCAGGACCACGGCGACCGTCGCGGCGATCAGCACCCAGGGGCCGACGAACCAGCCCAGATAGGCGAGGGCGAAGAACAGGGCGCGCTGGCCGCGGTTGAAATGCAGGCCGGCGGAGCGGAACAGCCGCGTGGTGCGGCGGATGTGGCGCTCGGCCTCCTCGCTGCCCTGCTCGGCGGCCGGCGGCGTCGCCCCCAGCATGATCGCCACGTAGTTGAACAGCCGGTACGACCACGCGAACTTGTAGAAGGTGTAGACGAAGATCACCACCAGCCCGACCGCCTTCGCCTCCCACAGCTCGCGTGCCGTCGGCAGCGACAGCGGCAGGGTCGAGAGCACCGAGACCACCTGGTCGGTCGAGCGCACCAGCGTCAGCGCGGCGCCGATGGCGAGCAGCGAGGTCGATGCGAAGAAGGCGGCGCCGTTCTGCAGCGCCGCCATGATCTGGGCGTCGACGATGCGCGACTCGCGCCGCAGCATCCGGCGCATCCAGATCGCCCGGATCTCGTCCATCTGGGAGTTGAGGGCGCCGCGGCCGAACCGGGTCCATTCCATCGTGATGGCGTAGCTCGCCCAGGCGACGACGAAGATGCCGATCGCGACGAGGTCGAGCGGATCGAACGACAGCATTGCCAAACCCCTTGCGCCGGCCAGAATGCCGCCCCGAGTCGGTCCGGACACCGTCGCCCCGTCGGCGGCGGTGCGGTGCCGGCCGAAGGAGAACGACATGTCGCAGACCATCACGAAGCACGTTGCCGATCTGGTAGCCGAGGCCGAGCGGGAGATCGAGACCCTGCCGGTCGATGGGGCGATCGGCCTGCACGGCGACCCCGGCGTGATCTTCGTCGATCTGCGCGATATCCGCGAGCTCGACCGCGAGGGCCGGGTGCCGGGCGCCTTCCACTGCCCGCGCGGCATGCTGGAGTTCTGGATCGACCCGGCGAGCCCGTACCACAAGCCGGTCTTCGCCCAGGACAAGAAGTACGTGTTCTTCTGCGCCGCCGGTGCCCGCTCGGCGCTCGCCACCCTGACCGCCAAGCGCATGGGCCTCGCCCCGGTCGCCCATGTGGGCGGCGGCTTCGGCGCCTGGAAGAAGGCCGGCGGCCCGATCGAGATCAAGGTGTAGGTCCGTCATTCCGTCATTCCGGGTGGGGGGCGGGCCCCCCGTTCCCCCGTCTCCGCAGGACCGCCATCCCGGAACGGGCGTGCCGCGCGGCCGCGCCGCGGCGTAGAACCGCGCCGTGACCGGCGGCGATGGGCCCCGGACGGGAGCTGGACGACATGAAGGTTCGCGACATGGCGCTGGCGGCGCTCGCGAACGTGATCTGGGGTTTCACCTACGTCGCGTATCCGATCGCCCTGGAGAGCTTCACGGCCTCGCAGATGGCGGTGCTGCGCTTCCTGCTCGCCTGCCTGCCGGTGGTGTTCGTGTCGCGGCCGGCGCCGTGGCGGACCATCCTGGCGGTCGGCGCGACGCTGCTCACCGGCCAGTTCCTGCTCCTGTTCTTCGCGCTCGCCGCTGGGCTGCCGCCCGGCCTCGCCTCGGTGACGACCCAGATGCACGCCTTCTTCGCCGTGCTGATCGCCGCCGTGGTGCTGCGCGAGTATCCGACCCGCCGGCAGGGGATCGGCCTCGTCGTCGCCTTCACGGGCCTGGTGCTGATCGGCCTGACCGTCGGGGCCGACCTGCCGCCGGTGGCGCTCGCCCTGGCGATGCTCGCCGCGATGAGCTGGGCGACCGGCTCGATCCTGCTGCGCAAGACGCCGCGCGGCGTCGCCATGGGCCCGCTGATGGTGTGGTGCAGCCTGGTGCCGCCGATCCCGGCCTATGCGGCCTCGCTGCTGCTCGACCACGACGCCTCGCTGGTCGCCGCCGTGACGCATGCCTCGATCGGCAGCCTCGTCGCCGTGGTGTTTCTCGGCACGCTGGCGACGACGCTCGCCTTCGGCATCTGGGGGCACCTGATGCAGCGCTATCCCAGCGCCGCGGTCGCGCCCTTCGCGCTGCTGTCGCCGTGCACCGGCGTGGTCGCGGTGGCGCTGATCTTCGGCGAGAGGTTCGGGCCGCTGCGCGCCGCCGGCATGGCCTGCATCCTGGCCGGGCTCGTCATCGTCGTGCTGCCGTGGCCGCAGCTGGTCGCCCGCGTGCTGGCGGCCGTGCGGCGAGAGCCCGCTTGCCGGCCGCCGCCGTCCTGATCATCCTGGCCCGGCACGCCGGCGCGTCTGCGGGCGTGACAGGAGAGTCGAATGACCCTGCATCTCGTGATCGGCAACAAGAACTACTCGTCGTGGTCGTTCCGTCCGTGGATCGCCATGACGGTCGCCGGCATCCCGTTCGAGGAGACCGTGGTGCCGCTCGACGATCCCGACTTCAAGGCGACGGTCGGGGCCCATTCCGGCACCGGCAAGGTGCCGGTGCTGATCGACGGCGACGTGCGGGTGTGGGAATCGCTCGCCATCATCGAGTACGTGGCCGACAAGTGCCCGGAGGCGAAGCTGTGGCCGGCCGACCGGGTGGCCCGGGCCCAGGCCCGCGCCGTGGCGACCGAGATGCATGCCGGCTTCGCGGCGCTGCGCAAGGCGCTGCCGATGAACATGTCGCGCCCGCCGCAGCCGACGGCGCTCGGCGACGAGGTGAAGCACGACGTCGCCCGCATCGAGGCGATCTGGCGCGACTGCCGCAAGCGCTTCGGCGCGGGCGGGCCGTTCCTGTTCGGCGCCTTCGGGGCGGCGGACGCCATGTACGCGCCGGTGGTCTCGCGCTTCTTCACCTACGCGGTTCCTGTCGGACCGGAGGCGCGGGCCTACATGGATGCGGTGGCGGCGCTGCCCGCCTGGATCGCCTGGCGCGACGCGGCGCTGCGCGAGCCGTGGGTGCATCCGAGTGCCGAGCTCGACTGGCCGGCGGTGCCGCGCCTCTCGGCGCCGCGCCTGTCAGCCTGACGCGCCGACGGGCGGGCGACGCGAGTCCCGGCCCGGCGCGTCTCCCGGCGCGGGGCGCGGGAAGAGCGGGCGGACCAGGAGACTCGCGAGCATAAAAAAAATGGAGAGCCCGGCACGGTGCCGGACCCTCCATCAGGGCGCCGTCTGTGCAACGGCGGCCCGCTGCGCAGGCACGGACGGGGCCGCGCTCACTTGTCTCCGCGCAGCGTATCCTTCGCCCCGCCCACGGCGTTCTGCACCTTGCCGGACGCCTTGTCGGCCTTGCCTTCCGCCTCGAGCTTCTTGTCGCCGGTCAGCTTTCCGGCGCCTTCCTTCACGGAGCCCTTGGCCTGATCCACCGAGCCTTCGATACGGTCCTTGTCCATCGTAGTCCTCCTGTTTCCGGGGACAACGATGGACCGTGCGACGGGTTCCGACGAACCCGTCTCCCGGGTCGCGGTACCGCCGAGGTCAGCCGACGGCGCCGTCGCGCTTCAGAACCTCCGCCTCGGCCTGGTCGAGATCCATGTCGTCCCAGCCGGTGATCATGGTGCGGAGCTGCTCCCCCACGGTGTGGCCGGTCGTGATCACGTAGACGTGCACGATCAGGAACGCGATCATCACGAAGGCTGCGGCGGTGTGGAGCGTGGCGATCGCCTCCAGCCCGGCGGTGGACCACGGCTTCTGATGCCAGAGATCGTAGGTGAGCAGCAGCAGGCCGCTCACCCAGATGATCGGGAACAGCACCAGCTTCAGCATCAGATAGGTCAGGGCCTGCAGGGGATTGTGCTTGCGGCGCCGGGTCTTGCGGAACGGGTGCGGCTCGCCCCGGAAGATCCCGAGGGCGTAGAACCGCAGGATCGGGCCGAGCCCCTGCAGGGTGGGCAGGTAGTGCCGCCACTGGCCGGTGGTGAGATGCCAGAAGACGGCGAACAGCCACAGCAGCACCAGAGCGAGCGCGGCGGCGACATGGATCGTCAGCATGTCGCCGTATCGGACCAGGCGGTGCACGCCGTGCAGGCCGAGGCCGGACCCGATCAGCACCACGATCAGGGCCGCCTGGCTCCAGTGCCAGAAGCGCTCGAAGCGCGTGAAGACCTTCACCCGCATGACGGTCATGTCGGCGTCTCCCTGCGGCGGAACCGGTACACGAGGCGCATCAGCGCGTGGCCGACCACGCCGGCGGCGACCAGCCCGATCAGCCCGATCCCGAGGACGTCCACCCAGCGGGCGCTGTCGCGCCCCGGCATGTAGAAGCCGGCGAGCCTGGCGAGGCGGCCGTCGGTGCGATGGCACTCGCCGCACTTCACCGCCTTCGCGCTCGGCGCCACCATGTGGGTCTGGGGCCAGTACATCACGGTCTCGACGAAGTCGAACTTGCCCGACCACGGCAGGCCCATCGCCGCCATGCCGGCCGAGATCGACTTGTCCCAGTTGAAGCCGCGCCAGTAGGCGGCGTCGGTCGGACCGAACACGTGCAGATAGACGAAGTGTTTCTGCACGCTGTCGTAGGGCTGCTTGCCGGTCATCACCTTGAACGGCCAGATCCGCGACTTCGGGTCGCCGGGCGTCCCCGAGATCGGGTTGATCGGCACCGGCTGCCTGGCCGGATCGAACACGCGCTCGGCGTTCTGGTAGATGATCTCGCCGTCGAACCAGAAGTATTGCGGCGTCACGTTCTCGGCCAGCACGTAGTCGCCCTTGATCGACTCGTAGACCGGCCGGCCCTTCTCGTCGCGGATCTGGAACGGCTTGCCGTCGCGCAGGCGGCCGGAGGTCGACCAGTCCCACCGCATCTTGGTCGGCACGCCGCCGCGCGCGAAGGCGGGCACGTGGCAGGTCTGGCAGGCGAGCTTCTCGACATGGGTGTTGAGCGTCACGTCGGTCAGGTTCCACCCCTTGTGGGGGCGCAGGCCGTGGCAGGACTCGCAGGTGGCGACGTCGCGCCGCTGCCCCGGCCGGGGCAGGCCCTTCGAATCGATGGCGTGGACGTCGTAGCGGCTCCCGGCCCACACGTGCTTCTGGGTGACGTGACAGGCCGTGCAGGCGAAGTTCGGTCCCTTGGCGTCCATGTGGACGTCGAGCTCGCGGTCCGGCGCGAGCAGGGAGGAGTCGAGCGAGCCGTGCTTGACGCCGTCGCCTCCGCCGCCGTGGAAGTGACACGCACCGCAGTTCTCGCGCCCCGGCAGGCCGACGCTGCGGGCCGCCTGCGAGAGGTTCGGCACCGCGCCGATCTGCCGGTCGCCCTGCATGACCGGCGTGTAGGGCGGATGTCCGGCACCGGTCGGGTTCTTCCAGTAGGTCGCCGACCGGTCGTGGCAGATCAGGCAGTCGACGTTCTCCGCCTTGGCGAAGTCGAAGGTCGCGTCCTTCCAGCCGTAGCCGGCGTGGCAGCTCGTGCAGCGCGGCTCGTTGGACGTGACGCTGGCGCAGAAGTCGTTGATGACGTTCTTCTTGCCGAGGCGCTGCCCGGTGCGGGAGTTGGTGTAGTCCCAGCTCCAGTGCAGGGTCCCCATCACCTGCCTGGCCGCCTCGGTGTGGCAGCCGAGACAGGCCTTGGTGACCTCCGGCCCGGACTTGAAGTCCTGCTTCAGGACCTCGAACTTGCCGTGGTCGGCGGTGCCGCCGGCGGGCTTCGAGGCCACCTGGCCGTGGACGTACGGGCCCTTGGGCGGAACCTGCGCGCGGGCCGGGTGATCACTCGAGAAGGCGAGGGTGGCGGCGGTCAGGACCGAGATGAGAACGGGTCCGAGCCGCGTCGGGATGGCAGCCGTCACGTCGGTCTCCTCTCGACGAGGATGGAGACCGTGAGCGTGCCTCAGTTGCACATATCAGAAATGATGCAAATCAACCGGCCGTCGCTTTGCGTCGCGCTGTGCGCAACGCGCGTGCCGCGGCCCGTCGCAGACGAAACGACGGGGCCGGCGGAAGCCGGCCCCGTCCCCGTGCCGACGCGGTTGGTCCCGGTCGTCCCGGGCGGCCGGGGTCAGGCCGGCAGCACCGCGACGATGTGCATGGTGTTCGGATCGACGATGACGATCTGGTCGCCCACCATGAAGTACTCGTAGGCGCGCCAGGCCGGATAGATCTCGACCACGGTCGACGGCACGCGGGCGAGCCGCACCGAGCGCGGCACCGCGGTGCCGATCGAGAGCGAGAAGTTCACGTTGTTGACGCGCGGCGCATTGCCCTCCTTGACGATGGTCTGGCGGATGCGGGTGCGCTGCTCGGTGGTCAGGTCGGCCGACTTGGCGGAGCCGCGCTGATCGGAGCCCCGCTGGTCCTGGCCGGTGCGGGTGCGGTCCTGGTCGGACCGGCCGCGCTCGGTCTCGGAGGTCCGGCCGCGTTCGTCGCCGGTGCCGGACCGCTCGGACGCGCCGCGCTGGTCGGAGCCGCCGGAGCGGCGATCCGGCGAGGTCGTCGGCGCGCCGGCCCCTTCGCGCGCGCTCGGGCTCTGCGCGCCGGAGCCGCCGGACTGCGACGCACCCGTGCCCTGGCCGGTGGTCTCGCGACCGCTGCCGCCGTGCATGGCGCCGCCCGGCGCGCCGCCGGAGGGGCCGCCCATGGTCGATCCGGGGCCGGCGGAGCCGCCGGAGCCGCTCATGCCGGCGCCGCCGGAGGCGCCACCGCCGCCCTGCGCGACCGCGAGGCTGGTGCCCGCGACGAGGGCGGAAATGCCGGTTGCAATCAACAGTCGATTCGTCTTCATCGAGCCTTCCTCCAGATGGTGCTTGTGACCCCATGCCGTCGGGTGCACCCGACGAACGGCGAACGCCGCGCCGGTGAGGGGGTTCCTGGGCGCCGGAGTCGGGGCGAAGCCCATCGTCCACAGGAAAGCCGCATTGGCCCGGCCTTTGACGGCTCGGGGGAATGCGACGGGGGTCGAGCCCGGCGCGCGAATCCGGTCTGATAATCAGGATGCTATGAAAAACCGCGGATGTGATTCGCGGTGGCCGATGTCTCGGCGCACAGGAGGTCCAATGCTTCGTCTGCTTGCCGTTCTCGTCATCGCTCCCGCCGTCCTGGCGTCGTCCGCCGCGCTGGCGCAGAAGCCGTCGTTTCCGCTGCCGGTTCCGACCCGCGGGACGGACGAGGACCAGAAGGCCTGCCAACGCGACGCCACCACGCTGTGCAAGCCCTATCTGGGCGACGACATGGCGGTGCTCAGCTGCTTCCAGGCGCAGCGCCAGAAGCTGAGCGTGCCGTGCCGCAAGGTGCTCGAGAAGTACGGTCAGTGATCCGACGACGCTGACGACGCGCGGCGGCTGCGCCGCGCTCTCTCTCCCGCCGAAGCCCGCCGTCCGCTCAGCCGATCGACAGCACCACGTTGCCGGCGACCCGGCCGCTCTCGACGGCCTCGTGCGCGGCCGCCACCTCGGCGAGCGGCATCACGGCCGCGATGTTGTGGACGAGCCGCCCCGCCGCGAGCGCCCCGGCGATCGTCGCCAGCGCCGTGGCGCGTTCCTCCGCGGTCAGCTCGTAGACGAAGACGAACTTCAGCGCGATCTGGCCGGTGAGGAAGAAATAGAGCGGGACCGGCCCCTCCGCGCCGCCGGTCCCGTAGACCACCACGAGCCCCCGCGGCCGCAGCACCTGCGGCAGCAGCGCCGTGTTGGCGGCGATGTCGAGCTCGATCACGGCGTCGACGCCGGCGCCGTCGGTGAGCTCCTTCACGCGCGCCCCGACGTCCTCGCGCCGATAGTCGATCACGTGGTCGGCCCCGGCCGCACGGGCGAGCGCCGCCTTCTCGGGCGAGCTGACCGTGGTGATCACCACGGCGCCGCGCATCCTGGCGAGCTGGATGGCGTAGTGCGAGACCGCACCGGCGCCGCCGCTGATCAGCAGCGTCGATCCGGCCCACGCCTGCGCGGTCTCGATCACGTGGGCCGCCGTCATGAGCGGGATGCCGAGGCAGGCGCCGATCTCGAAGCTCGCCGAATCGGGCAGGGGCACGGCCATCTCGCCGGGCAGCGTCACGGCCTCCGCGCAGGTGCCGAAGGCGCGCTTCCACTGGGCGTTCCAGGTCCACACCCGCTCGCCGAGGCGCGATGCCGGCACGCCGGGTCCGACCGCGTCGATCGTGCCGGCGCCGTCGCTGTGCGGGATCACGCGCGGAAACGCGATCTTGCGGGTGCGGCCGGCGCGGGCCTTCACGTCGGACGGATTGACGCCGGAGGTGGCGAGCCGCACCCGCACCTCGCCGGGGCCGGGCTCCGGGTCCGGCATCTCGCCGACGGTCAGCACCTCGCGGGCGGGACCGTTTCGTTCGTACCAGGCGGCGCGCATCGTGATCTCTCCTTCGGGCGGCCGTCCTGCGCCGGAACCGGCGCTGCGGCAGCCGATTTGTCTCCGCGCATCATCCAGGAGGGCTCCATGCCGCACAACGACATCCAGGCGCACATGGATGTGGTCGGGGCCGACGACCTGCCGGTCGGCACGGTCGACCGCGTCGACGGCGACCATATCAAGCTCGCCCGCACCGGCCCGGAGGCGGGCGGCTGCCACCACCTGATTCCGCTCGCCTGGGTCGAGGAGGTGGACGGCAAGGTCCACCTCAGCCTCGTCTCCGACGACGCCATGGCACAGTGGGAGCCCGCCGACCTCTGACGCGAGGCGGCCGGACGGAACAGGCCGAGGCATGCCGGCCGGGCGGGAGCGCGGCCGGCGCGTCGGCGCCGCGCGTGGTCGGCGCGTGCGGTGCGCCTGTCGGCCAGGGCCTGCGGCTCACCGGCCGGTCAGGCGATCCCACTGCTCGCGGACCTTGACCATGGTGGAGTCCGTCGATTCCTTGACGACCTCCCAGTTCACGAAGGGTCGGTCGCTGGGCGCGATCGTGCTGTCGCGCAGGAAGGCGCCACCGACCGCGACCGCGAAACCCAACACGAACGCAAACACGACACGCATGCCACCATCTCCCCTGGGCGTTCCGGCAGCCCTGGGTAGAGCCGCATTGGTACGGATCGAAGGCAGAATTTTCTGCGCGCCGGGGAGTTCCGCTGCGCAAGCAGTGCCATTATAGCTGCTCTGCACGGCCGGCGATTGTCGCAAGCTCTACCCCGAGGGTATAAGCCGCGGCACGCTAGGGCCGGTGTAGGGGAGTCAACATGGCCGTCGAGCGCACCTTTTCCATCATCAAGCCGGATGCCACCGCCCGCAATCTGACGGGCGCGATCAATGCGATGATCGAGCAGTCCGGCCTCCGTATCGTCGCCCAGAAGCGGGTCCGCATTACCCGCGAGCAGGCGCAGACGTTTTACGCCGTCCACCGCGAACGTCCGTTTTTCGGCGAGCTGGTGGATTTCATGATCTCCGGCCCGGTGGTCGTCCAGGTGCTCGAAGGCGACAACGCCATCGCGCGCTATCGCGAGCTGATGGGCGCCACCGACCCGTCCAAGGCGGCCGAGGGGACCATCCGCAAGGCGCACGCGAAGTCGATCGGCGAGAATTCGGTGCACGGCTCGGACGCCCCCGAGACCGCGGCGATCGAGATCGCCCAGTTCTTCTCCGGCAACGAGATCGTCGGCTGACGCTCGGAGCCGGCCGGCGGGGCTGAATGTCGCGCTATGGTTGTGGCTTAAGGAAGATATGGTGAACAGGTGCGGACCGGCGGAGCCCGCCGGCCGCCAGCGAGGCTGACCATGATCGCGGCTGACTATCTCAATCCGGCCTGGTGGAGCGCCATGATGCAGAGCGGGGCGGCCGAGATGGCCCATCCCGCCTTCTGGGTGGCGGTCGGGAAGATCATCTGGATCAACATCCTGCTCTCGGGCGACAACGCCGTGGTGATCGCCATGGCGTGCCGCAGCCTGCCGCCGAAGCAGCGCTTCTGGGGCATGATCCTGGGCGCCGGCGTCGCGGTCGGGCTGCGCATCGTGTTCACGGTCATCATCGCCTCGCTGATGACGATGCCGTACCTGAAGATCGCCGGCGGGCTGGCGCTGTTCTACATCGCCTGCAAGCTGCTGGTGCCCGACGAATCGCATGGCGAGGTGGAGGCGGCCGACCATCTGTGGCGCGCCGTCCGCATGGTCGCCATCGCCGACATCGTGATGAGCCTCGACAACGTCATCGCGATCGCGGCCGCCGCCGGCGGCAGCCTGCTCCTGCTGATCTTCGGCCTCGCCGTGTCGGTGCCGCTGATCATCGCCGGCGCCGCTCTGATCATGGGCCTGCTCGACCGCTTCCCGATCCTCATCTGGGCCGGTGCGGCGCTGCTCGGCTGGATCACCGGCGAGGTGCTGGCGACCGATCCGGCCGTCGAGCCGCTGCTGGTCGGCCGGTTCGGTCCGGAGGGCGCCCACCAGGTCGAGCTCGCCGCCGCGGCGGTCTGCGCCGTGCTGGTGCTGGTGGTGGGCGGCCTGTGGCGACGGTCCAAGCTGGCCCGGGCCGCCGACGTGGCCAAGCACGAGGCTTGAGTCTCGCTCCCTTGGTCCCGGCACATGGCCGCCGGGACCCGCATCGAAACCAAGGCGGCCCCGGATTCCGGGGCCGCCTTTTCTTGGTCGGTCGCGTCCTCTCCCCGCGCGGGTCGCGCGATCGCGCGACGAGAGGGTGGATCGCCGCGTCGCGGCGAGACGGGTGAGGGGGGCCGCCGCAGCAGGCTCCGCGTCCGCGGCCGCCGCCTCTCCCGCCCTCGCTGTGCGAGGGCCCCCTCTCCCGCGAGGGGAGAGGGGGCGGCCGTGGCGGCTCGCCGGAGACTCACGCCTCCTCCACCCCGCGCAGCCGCAGCACCAGCTTGACGATCTCCATCACGACGAGGAGCGTCGCCCCGACCGCGGTCGCCACCAGCCAGTCGCCGAGGCCGAGCGACACGGTCTGGAAGGCCGCCTGCATGAACGGCGCGTAGATCACCAGGATCTGGGCGAGGAGCGACAGCGCGACCGCGCCGATGAGCCAGAGGTTGTCGAACAGCCCGACGAACGCGCTGCGGTGCCCGGAGCGGCTGTTGAAGACGTTGAACAGCTGGAACATCATCAGCGTCGTGAACGCCATGGTGCGGGCATAGGCCTCGTCGGCCGGGTTCGGCGCCGCCTCGCGGGCGAACAGCGTGATCATGCCGCCCGGGTAGTAGGCGTCCAGCACGGCGAGCGTGCCGACCATCATGACGGCGCCGACGCCGGCGATGCGCACCCAGTCCGCCGTGCCGATCACGCCGGCACCGCGCCGGCGCGGCTTGCGGCTCATCACGTCGGCGTCCTTGGGATCGACGCCGAGCGCCAGCGCGGGTGGCCCGTCTGTGATCAGGTTGATCCACAGGAGCTGGGCGGCGAGCAGCGGCAGGAACAGGCCGTGGCTGGTCGAGGCGAGCCCGAGGAGACCGGCGAACATCACCCCGGCGAACATGGTGAGGAGCTCGCCCGCGTTCGAGGACAGCAGGTAGATCAGGTACTTGCGGATGTTGTCGAAGATTCCGCGGCCTTCCTCGATGGCCTTGACGATGCTCGCGAAGTTGTCGTCGGTGAGGACCATGTCGGCCGCCTCCTTGGAGACGTCCGTGCCGGTGATGCCCATCGCCACGCCGATATTGGCGGTCTTCAGGGCGGGGGCGTCGTTGATGCCGTCGCCCGTCATCGCGACGATGTGGCCGCGCCGCTGCAGCGCCTCGACGATGCGCAGCTTGTGGTCGGGGTCGACGCGGGCGAACACCCGCACGGCCTCGACGATGCGGTCGAGTTCGGCGTCGCTCGTCCGCCGCAGTTCGGCGCCGGTGACGACCCGGGTGCCGGGCTCGACGATGGCGAGTTCGCGGGCGATCGCCTCGGCGGTCGCCGGGTGGTCGCCCGTGATCATCACGGTGCGGATGTGGGCCCGCCTGGCGGTCGCCACCGCGTCCTTGGCCTCGGCGCGCGGCGGGTCGATCATGCCGACGAGGCCGACGAGAACGAGATCGTCCTCGATGTCCTCGGGCAACTCGACGTCGCCCGTCGTCCCGGCCGCGATGGCGGCCGGGTCCAGCCCGAGCGTCTCGGCCCGGATGGTGCGGGTGGCGACGGCGAGCGTGCGCAGCGCCTGCGCGGCGAGCGCGTCGTTGCGCTCGGCCACGGCGGCGCGGCCGGCGTCGTCCAGCGCCACGCTGCGGCGGCCGTCGAAGATCTCGCGGCAGCGCGGCAGCAGCACCTCGGGGGCGCCCTTGACGCACAGGGTCAGCTCGCCGGGCCGGGCGCGGTCGGCGTGCAGGGTGGCGTGGCGCTTGCGCTCCGAGGTGAAGGGGATCTCGGCGATGCGCGGCATCGCCGCGAGCGCCGCCTCGGTCAGTCCCGCCTTGCGGGCCGCGACCACCAGGGCGCCCTCGGTCGGGTCGCCCTGCACCAGCCAGCGTCCCTCGCGCGACGCGAGCGTCGCGTCGTTGACCAGCGCGGCGGCCTGCAGGGTTCGCACCACCGCCTCCTGGACGTCCGGCCGGCTCGCCAGCGGCTCGCCGGCCACCGTGAACTCGCCCTCCGGCACGTAGCCGCTGCCGGAGACGTCGACCACGGCGTCGCCGGCCAGCACGGTGCGCACCGTCATCTCGTTGCGGGTCAGCGTGCCGGTCTTGTCGCTGCAGATCACCGTGGCGGCGCCGAGGGTCTCGACCGCCGGGAGCTTGCGGACGATCGCGTTGCTCTGCGCCATCCGGCGCACGCCGAGGCTGAGCCCGACCGTGACGATCGCCGGCAGCGCCTCGGGAATCGCCGCGACCGCGAGGGCGACGGCGAACAGGAACAGGCCCAGGATGGCGTCGAGATCGGTGACCGGGTTCTTCAGCAGGCCGGTCGCGAAGACCACGCCGCAGATCACCAGCATGATGATGGAGAGCCGCTTGCCGGTGCGGTCGAGCTCCTTCTGCAGCGGCGTCGCCTGCTTCTCGGCGCCTTCGATCAGCTCGGCGATCTTGCCGACCTCGGTGCCCATGCCGGTCGCCACCACGATGGCGCGGCCGCGCCCGTAGGTGGCCGTGGTGCCGGCATAGAGCATGTTCCGGCGGTCGCCGAGCCCGACATCGTGGTCGATCGCGGCGGCGTCCTTGACCACCGGCACGCTCTCGCCGGTGAGGGCCGCCTCGTCGGTGCGCAGGTTGGCGTCCTCGATCACCCGCGCGTCGGCCGGGATGCGGTCGCCGGCCTCCACCAGCAGCACGTCGCCCGGGACGATGTCGTGCGCCGGGATGCGCTGGCGCTCGCCGTCGCGCAC
Source organism: Rhodoplanes tepidamans (assembly GCF_030813915.1). Taxonomy (GTDB): domain Bacteria; phylum Pseudomonadota; class Alphaproteobacteria; order Rhizobiales; family Xanthobacteraceae; genus Rhodoplanes; species Rhodoplanes tepidamans. The sequence continues at coordinate 81,831 of NZ_JAUSUJ010000022.1, read as the reverse complement.
CACGGTCGATTCGGGCGCCGCGAGCGCCATCAGGGCGCGCACCGACTTCTCGGCGCGCGCCTCCTGGACGAAGCCCAGCAGCGCGTTGAGCAGCACGATCGCCATGATGACGATCGCCTCGTAGGGCAGGGCCGACTCGCGGGGCTCCTGCAGCAGCCATTCGAGGCCGGAGATCACCGTGGCGACCAGCAGGATGATCACCAGGAAGTCCTGGAACTGCTCGGCGAGGCGCCGCCACCACGGCGTCTCGGGCGCCGACTTCAGGCGGTTCTCGCCGTATTCGGCGATGCGGCGCTCGGCCTCGGCGCGCGTCAGCCCGCGGGCAGCGTCGGACCCGAGGCCGGCGACGACGGCGGCGACGGGCAGCCGGTGCGGCGGCGCGACGGCGGCGCCGGCGGCGGGCGCGGAACCGGGCAGGGGTGATCCGCCCCGGTCGGACGCGGATGCGGGCGCGGCGGGAGCGGGATAGGGCTTGTTCATTGCAGCAGCTTTCGAATGCCCGGGCACGGCGTCCGGCAGGGGCCGGGCGCCGGAGCGAACGGGCGACAATGGAGCGTCTCTGGTCACGGCGGCACTCGCTGGCCGTGCGGAGGGGCAGCCGGCGACCGCCGGGGCGGTCGCCCCGGATCAGAGCCCGAGCCAGCGGGCCGTGTCGTCGATGTCGGCCAGCACCGAGGCCGTCGCGGCGGCCAGCGCGAAGGCGCCGGCGATGTCGCGAAGGGTCGGCTGGTCGGCCTGTCGCTGCGGTCCGGCGATGCGGTCGGCGACCGCCAGCGCCGCGGCGAACACGACGGAGAGCAGGGCGAAGCAGGACATCACGACGGTGGGGGGCATCAGCCACGCGAACAGCGCGAGCGGCACCGTGACGGCCGCCGACAGGACGGCGAGCAGCAGCGCCAGACGCGGCATTCGAAGGGCCGGCTTGTGCCAGCCCGGTGCCGTCTTCACAGGAGCCATCGGAGTCTCCGGGACCCGGCCATGCTCCCGCTCTTTCCGAGGTCGATCGCGCATCCGACGGCCGGAGAAAGCAAAACACGGCCCCGGGGAAACGCGAAGACTATGGCTCGAGTTCTGTTCATTTTGCGAGGATTGGAACTCGGGGGCACAACACCATACCGCGCCCCTGCGACATCCTGTAGCCGTGCACCTGGGGGGGTATTTCTACGGTGGCGGGCCGCCCCCGCGGTACTGCTGTAAAGTCCCCTTTACGCCCGCCATTCGCGGCCGAGGCGAACTCGCGGCCGGACTTTGATGCGCTGCAGCAAGATCATCTCACGCGTAAAGATCGGACTACACATGCGTTTTTGAAGTACATCCGCCTCGGGCTATGTCTATTTCAACTTGCGTCTGTCGCCGATCTGTCGTTATCTGGTTGAGGCAATCGGTTTTTGGCCGTTCCGGCCGCGCAGCGTTGAACGACGCCAACGTTTCGGATCTCCCCAAAATCCAGGTTGTTACGCGGGGTGCAAGCGATTGCATCGTGGCCACCACGCGTCCATCGCGACGTCAGACTTTGATCAGGAGACCGACGATGCAAAAAGGCACCGTCAAATGGTTCAACCCCACGAAGGGCTATGGGTTCATCCGGCCGTCGACCGGCGAGAAGGACGTCTTCGTCCACATCTCGGCAGTCGAGCGGGCCGGTCTCAGCACCCTGAATGAAGGTCAGGTGATCGAGTACGAGCTCGTCACCAACCGCGGCAAGACCTCCGCGGAGAACCTCAAGGTCGCGTAAGCGGCCCGGCCGGCTTCGCCCGGCTTGCGGGTGCGTCCCGTAGCCCCCGGTTCACCCCGGGGGTTTTTTCTTGCCTGCGAGTCGTCGTCCGCACGTCCTGCCCGCGCGCGTCCCCGGGCCGCTCACGCCGGCCGCGGCCCCACCAGCTCCGGGTAGTCGGGGAACCAGCGCGCCGCCATCCGCCCGACATAGCCGCGCAGATTGTCGTGGCGCTCCGCCGCGGTGCGCAGCGGCGTGATGAACTGCGGGCACAGCGCTCCCGCCATGAAGGCGAACACGGTGGCGTCGACCGCGGTCGGCTCGTCCCCCATGAAGAACGGCTTGGTGCCGAGATAGTCGGCGACCGCGTCGATCGAGCGGGTGCCGAGCCGCAGCAACTCGTCGGCCGAATGGCGCGACAGGCCCTGGGCATGCAGGTCGCGCCGGACGCTGCGGCGGACGAAGGCGATCACCAGCGGTCGCATCGGGGCCGGCACGGCGGCGAAGAACTGGCGGGGCCCGCGGTCGAAATTGGCGTCGTCGACCCAGCGGGCGTGGACGAAGGCCCAGTACAGGTGCTCCTCGATCATCTTCTCGAACGCCCAGGCGACGGCGCGCTCGGGGTCGGAGAGGGACCGGTCGAGGGCGAGCCCGTACTTGGTCTCGAGGTGCCAGCGGATGAAGGTCGAATCGGCGATCACGGCGCCGTCGTCGTCGATGTAGGGCAACTTGCCCTTCGGTGCCTTGCGCAGATTGCCGGGCGCGGTGCGGTAGGGCACCGCCGCCATCTTCAGCAGCGTCTCCGCCTTGGTGACGAACGGGCTCGGGTCGGGCAGCCCGAAGGCGGGGCCGAAGCCGTACAGCGTGATCATGGAATTCCTCGGGGGATCGACGACACGGTGCCATCTTGCCGGTCGTCGTGGCGGCCCTGTGACGGCCGGCGCCGGCCGTCACACCGTCGGAGCAACGATCGCGCCGTCGGGAGCCGCGGCGCCGGCGATGCGGCAGCGGCCGGCCTCGACCGTGATCCGGCCCTCGGCGAGCCAGCGCAGCGCCAGCGGGTAGATGCGGTGCTCGACCGCCAGCACCCGGGCCGCCAGGGTCGCCTCGGTGTCGTCGTCGCCGATCGGCACGGCGCCCTGCACGATGATCGGTCCCGAGTCCATCTCCGGCACCACCAGATGGACGGTGGCGCCGTGCAGCCGCACCCCGGCGGCGAGCGCCCGGGCGTGGGTGTCGAGCCCCTTGAACGACGGCAGCAGGGCCGGGTGGACATTGATCATCCGCCCCTCCCAGCGCCCGACGAACCACGGCGTCAGCAGCCGCATGAAGCCGGCGAGGCACAGAATGGCGATGCTGTGCTCCTGGAGCACCGTGTCCAGAGCCCGCTCGAAGGCCTCGCGATCCTTGCCGAAATCCTTGTGGTCGACGACCTTGGTCGGGATCCCCGCGGCGGCCGCGCGCACGAGCCCGGCGGCGTCCGGCCGGTTGGAGACGACGAGGGCGATCTCGGCCGGGAAGGCGGGGTCGGCGGCCGCCTCGATCAGCGCCGCCATGTTGGAGCCGCGCCCCGAGATCAGGATCGCCACCTTGGCGCGTGCGCTGGCCATGGCTCGCAGCGTCCCGGCTCAGGCGTCGAGCGCGAGGCGGCCCGTATAGGTCACCCGTGGCGCCCCGGGGCTCGCCTCCACCACGGCGCCGATGCGGGCGACCCGCTCGCCGGCCCGGGTCAGCGCCGCGGCGACCGCGTCCGCCTCGTCGGGGGCCGCCACCGCGATCATGCCGATGCCGCAGTTGAAGGTCCGCAGCATCTCCAGCGGCGCGACGCCGCCGGCCGCGGCGAGCCAGCCGAACACCGGCGGCACCGGCACGGCGTCGAGGTCGATGCGGGCGCCGAACGCCTTGCCGAGCACGCGCGGGATGTTGTCCGGGAAGCCGCCGCCGGTGATGTGGGCGAAGGCCTTGACGGCGCGGGTCTCGCGCATCGCCGACAGGCAGCCGGCGACGTAGATGCGGGTCGGCGCGAGCAGCGCCTCGGCGAGCGACCGGGCCGGATCGAACGGGGCGGGGGCGTCCCAGCCGAGTCCCGAGCCGGCGACGATCCGGCGCACCAGCGAGTAGCCGTTCGAATGCACGCCCGAGGAGGCGAGGCCGAGCAGCACGTCGCCGGCCGCCACCGGCCGCGGCAGCAGGCCGCCGCGCTCGGCGGCGCCGACCGCGAAGCCGGCGAGGTCGTAGTCGTCGCCCTGGTAGACGCCCGGCATCTCGGCGGTCTCGCCGCCGATCAGGGCGCAGCCGGCCTGGCGGCAGCCCTCGGCGATGCCGCCGACGATGACCGCGGCGCGCTCCGGGTCGAGCCGGCCGCAGGCGAAATAATCGAGGAAGAAGAGGGGCTCGGCCCCCTGCACCACGAGGTCGTTGACCGACATGGCGACGAGGTCGATGCCGATCGTGGCGTGGCGGCCGCTCTCGATGGCGATCTTCACCTTGGTGCCGACCCCGTCGGTGGCCGCCACCAGGACCGGGTCCTTGAAGCCGGCCGGCTTGAGGTCGAACACCGCCCCGAAGCCGCCGATCTCGGCGTCGGCGCCGGCCCGGCGGGTCGCGCGGACGAGCGGCTTGATGAGGTCGACCAGACGGTTGCCCGCGTCGATGTCGACGCCGGCGTCGGCATAGGTCAGGCCCGGTCGGCTGGTTTCGCTCATGAGGTCGGCCCTCGAAGGTCCGGTGCGTCGAAGATGCGGGGTCCTACGTGGGAATCGGGCCTAGCGCAACGATGCCGATCACAATAAGAAGCCTTGGTCCGCCAAAAGAATAATTCGTGGCGTTTCAGCGTTCCGGACCGGTTGCCGGGTCCGCGTGAGCCGGGGTCGATCGTGAATCTTCCCAATCTGGTCACCAATCTTCCCAACATCGTAACCATTGTACGAATCTTGCTCGTGCCGGTGCTGGTGTGGGCGATCGCGGCCGGCGAGATGCAGCTCGCCTTTCTCCTGTTCGTCGCCGCCGGGGTGTCGGATGCGGTCGACGGGTTCCTGGCCAAGCGGTTCGGCCTGACCACCGACTTCGGCGCCCATCTCGATCCGCTCGCCGACAAGATGCTGATCGTCGCGATCTTCGTCGGGCTCGGCTGGTTCGGACGAATCCCGCTCTGGCTGGTGATCCTCGTCGTGTCGCGCGACATCATGATCGTCGGGGCCGTCACCCTCACCATGCTGCTCGGCAAGCCGATCCGCGTGCGGCCGCTGTGGATTTCGAAGCTCAACACCGTGGTCCAGATCGTCTTCGCCTCGCTGGTGCTCGCCGCGCTCGGCTTCGACTTCGACGCCGAGCCGGTGCAGTCGATCACCATGTATCTGGTGGCGGCGACGACGCTCCTGTCGATCGGCGCCTACACGCGCGAATGGGTCCGCCACCTCGCCGCCGAAAGCGAGCCCGGCTGATGGCGGGCCGCCCCACCGATCCGGGGCAGCTGGCGCTGAGCCTCGAGCATCCGGCGCGATTCTCCCGCGACGACTTCCTGGCGAGCCCGTCCAACGCCGCGGCGCTGGAGATGGTCGACCGCTGGCCCGACTGGCCGGCCCGGGCCCTGGTGCTGGCCGGGCCGGAAGGGGCCGGCAAGAGCCATCTCGCCGCCGTCTGGGCGGAGCGCGCCGGCGCCCGCATCCTGCCGGCCGCCGCCCTCGGCGAGGCCGGAGGTCCGGACGCGCTCGCGGCCGGCGCCCTGGTGCTGGAGGACGTGCGGTCGGGCGTCGACGAGGTGGCGCTCTTCCATCTCCTCAACCTGGCGCGCGATCAGGGCACCTGGCTGCTCCTCACGGTCGCGGCGCCGCCGGCCGGCTGGACGCTGCGGCTGCCCGACCTCCACTCGCGGCTGCGCGCCATGCCGGTCGTCCAGGTGGCGCCGCCCGACGCGGCGCTGCTGCGCGCCGTGCTGGTCAAGCTGTTCGCCGACCGCCAGCTCGCCGTCGACGAAGGGCTGCTGACCTGGCTGGAGCGGCGGATCGAGCGCTCCTTCGCGGCCGCCCGCGCCGCCGTGGCGACGCTCGACCGCGAGGGTCTGCGGCGGCAGCGGCCGGTCACCCGGGCGCTCGCCGTGGCGGTCCTCGGCCGCGCCGGCGAGGACGACCCGGAGGAGGGCGATCCGGCGGGCGACGACCCGGAGGACGACCCCGGCGCGCCGCCCGGCCCGGCCCGCGCCGGCCCGCCCGCGGCCTGACCCGGCCAGCGGCGAAATCACGCGGTCGCCGCCGGGCCGCCCGGGTCTGGCGTTACGCTCTGCGGACCCGCATAGTCGTCGACCCGGCCCGCAGCACGATACCGTCCGGTGGCCGCCGGGATTTCGAGCCGAGCACCATGGTCGACCAGCAAGACATCGATCCGACGACGGAAACCCACGTTCCGGGGATCGCCCCGGTGGCGCCGAAGCCCGTCAAGCCGAAGAAGCCGCACGACCCGACCCGCTACATCAACCGCGAGCTGTCCTGGCTGCAGTTCAACCGGCGGGTCCTGGAGGAGTCGGCCAATCCGAACCACCCGCTGCTGGAGAAGGTGCGGTTCCTGTCGATCTCGGCCAACAACCTGGACGAGTTCTTCATGGTCCGGGTCGCCGGCCTCAAGGGGCAGGTGCGCGAGGGCATCGCCACCAAGAGCCCGGACGGCCTGACGCCGAGCGAGCAGCTGACCCGCATCAACGAGTCCGTGAAGGAGCTCGGCGAGGAGCAGCAGCGGCTGTGGCGCGAGCTCAAGACCGAGCTGGCGACCCAGAAGATCGTCTTCGTCGAGGGCAACGAGCTGAAGAAGGCCGAGCGGGCCTGGCTCGAGGACCACTTCCTCAAGCACATCTTCCCGGTGCTCACGCCGCTCGCCATCGACCCGGCGCATCCGTTCCCGTTCATCCCCAATTTCGGCTTCTCGCTCGCCCTCCAGCTGTCGCGCAGCCGCGACGGCCGCGCCATGAACGCGCTGATCCGGGTGCCGCCCAAGATCGAGCGGTTCATCCGGCTTTCGGGCGGCGAGGAGGGCGGCGGCGTCCGGCTGATCACGGTCGAGCACGCCATCACGCTGTTCATCCCGCGGCTGTTCCCCGGCTACGCGCTCAAGGGGCAGGCCGGCTTCCGGGTGCTGCGCGACTCCGAGGTGGAGATCGAGGAGGAGGCCGAGGACCTCGTCCTGCTCTACGAGACCGCGCTGAAGCGGCGGCGGCGCGGGTCGGTGATCCGGCTCGAGCTCGACGCGGCGGCGCCGCCCGAGCTGCAGCGCTTCGTCCAGCGCGCGCTGGCGGTCGCCGACGACGAGGTGTTCCTCGTCGACGGCGTGCTCGCGCTGTCGGAGCTCTCCCAGCTCACCGCGCTCGACCGGCCCGACCTCGAATTCGTCCCCTACAATCCGCGCTTTCCCGAGCGCATCCGCGATCATGCGGGCGACTGCTTCGCGGCGATCCGGCAGAAGGACCTGGTCGTCCACCACCCCTACGAATCGTTCGACGTCGTCGTCCAGTTCCTGGAGCAGGCGGCGCGCGACCCCGACGTCGTCGCCATCAAGCAGACGCTCTACCGCACCTCCAAGAACTCGCCGATCGTCAAGGCGCTGGCCGAGGCGGCCGAGCTCGGCAAGTCGGTGACGGCGGTGGTCGAGCTCAAGGCGCGCTTCGACGAGGAGGCCAACATCCGCTGGGCCCGCGACCTGGAGCGCGCCGGCGCCCAGGTGGTCTACGGCTTCATCGAGCTGAAGACCCACGCCAAGCTGTCGCTGGTCATCCGGCGCGAGAACGGCTCGCCGGTCTCCTATGTCCACACCGGCACCGGCAACTACCACCCGGTGACGGCGCGCATCTACACCGACCTGTCCTACTTCACGGCCGACCCGGCGGTCGCCCGCGACGTCGCCCGGGTGTTCAACTTCATCACGGGCTACGCCGAGCCGGCCGGGCTGGAGCGGCTCGCGGTGTCGCCGATCGACCTGCGCGAGCGGATGATCCAGCACATCCGCGAGGAGACCGACAACGCCCGCGCCGGCAAGCCGGCGGCGATCTGGATGAAGATGAACTCGCTGGTCGATCCCGGCATCATCGACGCGCTCTACGACGCCTCGCAGGCCGGCGTGCCGGTCGACCTCGTGGTGCGCGGCATCTGCTGCCTGCGGCCCGGCGTGCCGGGGCTCTCGGACACCATCCGGGTCAAGTCGATCATCGGCCGGTTCCTGGAGCACGGCCGCATCTACTGCTTCGGCAACGGCCAGGCGCTGCCGAACCCGAAGGCGCACGTCTACATCTCCTCGGCCGACATGATGCCGCGCAATCTCGACCGCCGCGTCGAGGTGCTGTGCCCGATCCTCAATCCGACCGTGCACGAGCAGGTGCTCGACCAGATCATGATCGCCAACCTCAAGGACAACGAGCAGAGCTGGACGCTCTTGCCGGACGGCAGCTCGACGCGTATCAAGGCCGCCACCGGCGAAGAGCCCTTCAACGCGCACAAGTACTTCATGACGAATCCCAGTCTCTCCGGCCGCGGAAAGTCCGTGAAGGAGTCGTCCCCGCGCAGTTTCACCCGGCGGGGAGACCGTGCTTAAGCGCAGCCCGACGGCCGCCGCGGCCGCCCCCGGCCGGCTCGACGTCGGGCCGCCCGTGGCGGTCGTCGACATCGGCTCCAATTCGATCCGCCTCGTCGTCTACGAAGGGCTCAGCCGCAGCCCGACGCCGGTGTTCAACGAGAAGGTCCTGGCCGGGCTCGGCCGCGAGGTCCTCTCCACCGGCCTGCTCGCCGCCGACGCGGTGGCGCGCGCCATCGAGGCGCTGAGGCGGTTTCGGGTCCTGTGCGACGTCATGGGCGTCGAACGGCTGTGGGTGATCGCCACGGCCGCGTGCCGGGAGGCCAGGAACGGGCCGGACTTCATCCGCGAGGCGCAGGCGATCTGCGGCACCCGCATCGACGTCCTCTCCGGCAAGCGCGAGGCGACGCTGTCGGCGCTCGGCGTCGTGTCCGGCGTCTACAAGCCGGACGGCATCGTCGGCGACCTCGGCGGCGGCTCGCTCGAGCTCGTCGACGTCAAGGGCACGCGCCTCAAGGGCGGCGCCTCGCTGCCGCTCGGCGGCCTCGCCCTGCAGGACCTCTCGGCCCGCTCGCTCAAGAAGGCCGACAAGATCGTCGACCAGGCGCTGCGCGACGTGAAGTTCCTCAAGGCCGGCAGCGGCCGCGCCTTCTACGCGGTCGGCGGCACCTGGCGCGCGCTCACCCGCCTGCACATGCGCCAGACCGGGTATCCGCTGCACGTGATGCAGAACTACGTGATCCCGGCCCGCGAGGCGCTGGAGTTCGTCCGGCTGGTCCGCCGCGTCAACGCCGACACGCTGTCGCAGATCGAGTCGGTCAACGAGTTCCGCCGGCCGCTGCTCGCCTATGCGGCCGTGGTGCTGGAGCACATCATCCGCACCGCCCGGCCGCGCGAGATCGTCGTGTCGGCCGCGGGCGTGCGCGAAGGGCTCCTCTACTCGGCGCTCGGCGAGCGCGAGCGCCGCAAGGACCCGCTGCTCGCCGCCGCCATGGAGCTCAACGTGCTGCGCTCGCGCTCGCCGGCGCACGCGCTGGAGCTGGTCGACTGGACCGACCGCTTCATGGCGTCGACCGGCATCGACGAGACCGCCGACGAGAAGCGGCTGCGCCACGCCGCCTGCCTGCTCGGCGACATCGGCTGGCGCGCCCATCCGGACTATCGCGGCGAGCAGTCGCTCAACGTGATCTCGCACGCCAACTTCCTCGGCGTCGACCATCCCGGCCGCACCTTCGTGGCGCTCGCCGTCTACTTCCGCCATGCCGGGCTGTTCGAGGGCGAGCTGTCGCCCGGCGTGCGCGAGCTGGTCACGGCCCGGATGATCGACCGGGCCCGGGTGCTCGGCGGTGCCATGCGGGTCGCCTACCTGATCTCGGCCGCCATGCCGGGCATCCTGCCGTCGGTTCCGATGGTGGTGCGGCGCGGCCAGCTCCAGCTCGTGCTGCGCGAGGCGCATGCGGCGCTCGGCGGCGAGCGCATCGCCAACCGCCTGCGCCAGCTCGCCCGCCTGATCGGCCGCGAGCCCCTGATGGTGACGGGCTGAGCGATTTCCGGTCGCGATGACTCGGCCGCGAGCCGCTTGTCCCCGCGACGGCGGGGACCAGGCCGTGCGGCGTGTGGCTCCAGGGTCCCGCTTGCGCGGAACCGCGCGGAGCATGCGGTTTCAGGTGAAACCGATCCGGCGGCGGTGAAGCCGCAGCTTGGAATCGCTCGAAATCATCGCGTTTGAAACGCGATGACCCATAAGCTAAGCCGATCGGGCCGGGTCATGACGACGACCGGCCCGCCGGCCGACGCGGTGTGCCGCGGGCCGACCGAGGTGACGTGAGACAGGCGATGCCGCCCCCGACCGCCGATCTCGCCCTGGTCTTTGCCTCCGAGCGCGGCCGCCTCGAACGGCTGATCCGGCGCATCATCGGCGACCCGCACCTCGCCGAGGATCTGGTCCAGGAGGCCTTCCTCAAGGTGTCGCGGGCGGCCGCCGGCACCGCGGTCGAGGACCATCGCGGCTACCTGGTCCGGACGGCCCGCAATCTCGCGCTCGACCACCGTCGCCGCCTCGAGGTGATGCGACCGGCCGAGGACAGCGATGCCGCGTTCCGGGCATTGCCCGACGCAGCGCCGAACCCCGAGGCCGTGTTGGCCGACCGGCAGGCGCTCGCCGCCGCCATGGCGGCGCTCGCGCGGCTGCCGCCGCGCACCCGTCGGGCCTTCGAGATGCACCGGCTCGACGGTCGCACCATGGCCGAGATCGGCCGTGAGCTCGGGATCTCGGTGTCGCTCGTCTGCCGGCTCGTCCATGAGGCCTACACGGCCGTGCGCGACGAGCTGCGCCGCGCCGACCTGCTGCCGGGCGCTCCTGAAAATTCGGCGGACTGAAACGTCCGTGGTGGTGTAATCCGGATGCGCCGTGGGGGCGGCGCGCGCGGGCGGGACACGCCCGGCGCAGAGGGGATGCGCGGGGGAATGAGCGGCACGGATCGCGACGACCTGTGGAGCGAGGCCCTCTCGCTCCGGATGCGCCTGCACGAGCGTCCGGACGACGCTGCGCTGCGGGCCGAGGTTTCGCGTTGGTGCGCGCGGAGCCCCGCCCACCGGGCCGCCTTCGCCGAAGCCGAGACGGTCTGGCGCGTCACCGGCGGCGTGCCGCGCGTGTCGGCCGAAGCGCCGGCCGCGCCGACGCTTCGGACCGCCGGGTCGGCCCGGGTGCCGGTGCTGACGCGGCGACGGCTCGTCGCCGGCCTCGGGCTCGCCGCGGCCGCCGGGATCGCCGCGGTCGCGGCGCCGGACCTGATCCTGCGGGCCCGGGCCGACATCCTCACCGGCACCGGCGAGGTGCGCCGCACGACCCTGCCGGACGGCAGCGTCGCGACGCTCGGACCCGACACTGCCGTCGCGCTCGCCTTCGCGCCCGGCACCCGGCAGATCGATCTGCTGGCCGGCATGGCCTATGTCGAGGTGGCGCCCGACCGGCCGGTGCCGCTCCGGGCCCTCTGCGGGCCGATGGCCGTGACGGCGGTCGGCACCGCCTTCGAGATCGCGAACGATGCCGGCTGGCTGACCGCCGCGGCCGACTCCGGCCGGATCGCGGTCCGTTTCGAGGGCGGCGCGGCGCCCGTCGAGGCGACGCTCGAGGCCGGCGACTGGCTCGCCTTCGGCGACGGCGACGGCGTCGCGCGGAACGCGACCGAGAGCGGCGTGCGCGAGCCCGGGCTGCGGGCGGCCTGGCGCGACCGCGTCGTCGTCGCCGAGCGCGAGCCGGTCGCCGCCGTCGTCGCCCGCATCGCCCGCTGGCACCCCGGCCGGGTGATCGTCGCGCCCGGCTTCGGCGACCGCCGGGTCAGTGGCCTGTTCGACCTGCGCGACCCCCGCCGGGCCCTGGAGGGCGTCGTCGCGCCCTTCGACGGCCATGTCCGCGATCTGTCACCCTGGCTGACCGTCGTCTCCAAAATTTGAATCCCTCCAATCGAAGCCGCAGCCGTGAAAACCGACCGGCCTCGCTCGTCCTGTCGAGATGGGGCGCGGCGTGGGGACGCCGCGAGGACAGCGATCGGGGCAGGGGAATGCGCAGGGGAACGCGTCGGCGTCGGACCGTGATGTTGAAGGCCGTCCTCGCCGCCGGGCTGGCGGCCGCGCCGCTCGCCGGCGCGGGGGCGGTCCGGGCCCAGGCCGTGGAGGAAGCGACCTCGTTCGCGGTGCCGGCCGGGCCGCTGTCGTCGGCGCTGGTCGCCTTCGGGCGGCAGAGCGGGCTGCAGGTCAGCTACGCCCCGGAGATCGCCACCGGCAAGGCGAGCCGCGGCGTCGCCGGCCCGCTGTCGCCGGATGGCGCACTGGAGCGCTTGCTGGCCGGCACCGGGCTGCTGTGGCGCTGGGCGAACGACACCACCATCACGGTCTACGACCCGACCTCGGCCGCCATGACGGCGAATGCGCAAGGCACGGTTCCGCTCGACGAGATCCAGGTCACCGGGACCGGCACCAAGTCGGGCGAGACCGCCTGGGGGCCGGTGGAGGGCTACGTCGCGACCCGCAGCGCCGCCGGCTCGAAGTCCGACACGCCGATCGTCGAGGTGCCGCAGTCGGTGTCGGTCGTCACCCGCGACCAGATGCGCGACCGCGCCGTGCAGACCGTCACCGAGGCGCTGCAGTACACGCCGGGCGTCCTCACGATGGCGGGCGGCAAGGACCCGCGCTTCGACGTGATCTACCTGCGCGGCTTCAACACGCAGGGCTCCGGCGGCTATCGCGACGGCATGCGCGAGTTCGCCGATGCCAACTACTTCAGCTCCTGGCGGACCGAGCCGTATGGGCTCGAGCGCATCGACGTGATGCGCGGCCCCGGCTCGGTGCTCTACGGCCAGACCGGCCCGGGCGGCGTGATCGACAAGATCAGCAAGCGCCCCACCGTCGAGCGCTTCGCCGAGATCGTCGGGACGTTCGGGAACTTCGATCTCTTCCAGGGCGCCTTCGACGTCGGCGGCGCCGCCGATCCGGAAGGCAAGTACCAGTTTCGCCTGACCGGCCTCGCCCGCGACAGCGACGCCCAGATCGCTCACTTCTCGCAGTTCGTGCCGGACGACCGTCTCTACGTCGCGCCCGCCTTCACCTGGCAGCCGACCGCCGACACCAAGTGGACGCTCCTCACCGAATATCAGCACGACAAGATCGGCAACGCGTTCCCGGTGTCTCGCCTGCGCACTTCGGGGACGACCGTCACGGCCGTCACCGCGTTGCCGCTCTATCTCGGCGATCCGAACTGGAACAAGTTCGACCAGGAGCAGTATCGCGTCGCCTCTCTGTTCGAGCACCGCTTCAACGACGTGCTCACCGTGAAGCAGAACATGGCGTTCACGTCGATCACGCTCGACTATCGTTACCTCACCGGGGCGGTCTACAACAACGGGACCACGGCGGCGCGGGTCGCCCGCCAGTCGGAAGACAAGGCCGACACCTATACGCTCGACAATCAGGCGCACGTGAAGTTCGCCACCGGGCCGGTGTCGCACGCCGTGCTGGTCGGGTTCGATTACCAGATGCTCGGTCTCGACACGGTCTTCAAAGGCGGCGGCAGCTACCCGCTGAATGTCGCCGACCCGGTCTACGGCATCGCGGTGCAGCCGGTGACCACCGTCCTGACCAGCACCGATCAGAATCTGCGCCAGGCCGGCCTCTACGCCCAGGACCAGATCAGGCTGGACAAATGGCTGCTCACCCTCGGCGTACGGCACGACAGTGCCGAGCTCGAGAGCGCCAACCGCGTCACCAACGCCACCACCACGGCGAGCGACACCGCGACCACCAAGCGGGTCGGGCTCACCTATCTGTTCGACAACGGCGTCGCGCCCTATGCGAGCTGGGCGACCTCGTTCCTGCCCACCACCGGCACCGACTACTCCGGCGATCCGTTCAAGCCGACCACCGGCCGGCAGTACGAGATCGGCGTCAAGTGGCAGCCGCCCGGCAGCCGGACGCTGGTGACGTTCGCGGCCTTCGACATCGTCCAGCAGAACGTGCTGACGGCCGATCCGGTGCACACGAACTACAATGTCCAGACCGGCGAGGTGTCGTCGCGCGGCCTGGAATTCCAGGCGACGACCACGCCGCTCGCCGGGTTCGACGTCGTCCTCTCGGCCTCAATTCAGGACGTCGAGGTGACCGGGAGCAACAAGGCCGGCGAGCTCGGCAACGTCCCGGTGCTGATCCCGGAGCAGCAGGCGGCCGCCTGGGCCAAGTACACGATCCAGTCGGGCGTGCTGGCCGGCCTCGGCGTCGGCGCCGGCGTCCGCTACGTCGGCCCGACCTGGGCCGACTACACCAACACGATCCGGAACGACGCCCAGACGGTCGTCGACGCGGCCCTCTCCTACGACTGGAAGGGGGCGCGGTTCGCCCTCAACGTGACCAACCTGTTCGACCGCGAGCAGGCGATCTGCACCACCTCGGGCGGTTGCCAGTGGATCAGCCCGCGCACCGTCGTCGGCTCGGTCCGCTACCGGTGGTGACGGCCGCCGTCCGGCGAGGCACGCGGCTGCGGCCGTGGCTGGTACGGCTGCATCGCTGGGTGGGGCTCGCCGTCGCGCCGGTCCTGGTGGTGGCGGCACTCACCGGCAGCGCCATCGCGTTCCGCGAGGAGCTGGACGCATGGCTGAACCCGGAGCTGTTCGCGGCCTCGGCCGGCGGCGCGCCGCTGGCGCCGTCCGAGATCGTCGCCAAGGTCGAGGCGGCCGATCCGCGGGTGCGGGTGTTCCGCGTGCCGCTGCCGCACGAGCCGGGCGAGGCGATCGTGGTCGGCGTGCAGCCGCGGATCGACCCGGCGACCCGGCGGCCCTACGCGATCGACCATAATCAGGTCTTCGTCGATCCGGTCACGGGCGCCGTGCTGGGCCGGCGGCTGTTCGGCGCCTTCCGGCTCGACCGGGCGCATCTGATGCCGTTCCTGTATCAGCTCCACTTCAGCCTGATGGTGCCGGGCCGCTGGGGCATCTGGGTCCTGGGTGGCGTAGCGATCCTGTGGTTCCTCGACGCCTTCGTGGCGATCCTGCTGACGCTGCCGCGGACCGGCCCGCTGCTCGCGCAGTGGACCACGGCGTGGCGGATCAAGCGGCCCGCCGGGCCGTACCGGCGCAACCTCGACCTCCACCGCGCCGGCGGCCTGTGGCTGTGGGGCGTCCTGCTGATCGTCGCCTTCTCGGGGGCGGCCCTGAACCTGACGGCCGAGGTCGCCCGCCCGCTCGTCTCGGCCTTCTCCACCCTGACGCCGAGCGCCCGCGAAGCCGGTGCGTCGCGCCTGCGGCGGCCGCCGGCCGAGCCGAAGCTCTCCTTCGAGGACGCATTTGCGGCGGCGCTGCGCGTGATCGCCGAGCGGGGCTGGGCCATGGCGCCGCTCGACGCCACCTACATTCGGCCCTACGGCGTGTATTTCGTCAGCGTCGCCGTCCCCGGGCCCGGTCACGACGACGGGATCGGCCATCCGCACCTGTTCTTCGACGACCAGGACGGCACGCTCCTGCGCGCCGAGGTGCCGGGCGAGGGCTCCGCCGGCGACGTGTTTCTCGCTCTCCAGAATCCGTTGCACACCGGCCGCATCGCCGGCCTCGCCGGCCGCTTCGTCGTGTGCCTCGCCGGGATCGTGACGGCGATGCTCGCCGTCACGGGCGTGGTGATCTGGGCGATGAAGCGGCGCGCCCGACGCCTGCGCCGGGTCACCGCGGTGGTGGCGGCAGAGTAGAGGCGTCCGGCTCCGTCGCGAGCTGCGGGGCGGGCGGGCCCGCCGTCCAGCGCAGCGCCGAGGCGCCCGCAACCGCGACGCCCTCCGTGACGGCGAAGCGCAGCAGCCGCTGCGCGCCCGGAACGCGCGCGATTTCCTCGGACTCCCACACCACCTCGGCGCGGCCGGTCAGCATCAGCGTGTCGCCGGTCGCGTCGTCGACGAACAGGAGCCCGGCGGCCGGATCGCGCAGGATGTTGCCGACGGTGTTGAAGAACGCGTTGCCGACGTAGTCCGGGATCACCAGCACGCTGTGGCCGTCCTCCTGCCGCAGGGCGACGAAGCCCGGCCGGCCGCCGCGGTGGCTGACGTCGACGCCCTCGCGCGGATCGTCGCCGCCGGCCCCAGGCGAGGCGCTGGCGACGAAGAACGTGTCGGCCGAGCGCACCAGCGCCTCGGCCGCAGGCGACAGGATCGCGCCCTCGGGCCGCAGGCGCGGCGTCGCCCCCGGCGGCCGTCCGACATGGGTGACGGTGCGGGTCCGGATGTATTTCGGGCAGTTGCCGAAGCTCTGGTCGACGGCGATCGCGATCCGGTCGCCGTCGGCCGCCGCGATGCGTCCGTTCACCCGGTTGCGCCGGCGGGTCTCCGGCTGCAGGCCGAGGACGCCGACCGGCGCGCCGGGCACCAGCATCCCGTCCAGCGGATGTCCGGGCGGCAGCGCCGCCGCGGCCGTCAGGCACAGCGGATCGGGCGAACGGACGAAGCCGGGCGGCCCTTCCAGGATCGCGGCCCACGGGCGGCCTTGCCGGTCACGGGCGCCGACGATCAGGAACGGCAGGGTGGCGAAGAAGGCGCGGTGCTGGTCCGGCATCGCGTCGCGGATGCCGATGCGTCCGGCCCGCTCGGCGTGGTGCCGGACGCCGGCGCGCTCCTGCGCGGCGATCTCGCCGGCGTGCCATGGTGAGGTCGTGCGGGTCCAGCCGGGCGGCATGGGGGCCATGGTCAGGCCGCCCGCTCGGCCGGCGAGGCCGGCATCGGCACGAAGCCGGGCAGCGCCTCGACGCGCGACAGCCACGCCTCGATGCCGGGATAGGGGGCCAGTGCGACGCCGCCCTCCGGCGCGTGCGCCGTGTAGCTGTACAGTGCGAGGTCGGCGATGGTCGCGGCCCGGCCGACGAGGAAGCGCCGGGTGGCGAGATGCCGGTCGAGCACCCCGAACAGCCCGTGTGCGGTCGCGCGGGCGGCGTCGAGGTCGCCCTCCGCGCCGAAGCGGACGATGAGCCGCGCCCGGTTCGGTCCGGCGGCGAGGGGGCCGGCCGCGACCGACAGCCAGCGCTGGATCTCGGCGGCGGTCTCCGCATCGGCCGGGTACCAGGTGCCGGCGGCATCGTAGCGGCGCGCCAGATAGACCAGGATGGCGTTGCTGTCGGCGATGACGATGTCGCCGTCCTGCAGCACCGGAATCTGGCCGAACGGGTTCTTGGCGACGAACTCCGGGCGCCTGTGGGCGCCGGCGGCGAGGTCGACGTCGATCCGCTCCGCCGCGAGGCCGAGCAGCGACAGCAACAGCTCGACCCGGTGGGCGTGGCCGGAGAGCGGGTGGCGGTGGAGGACGAGACGCGGGGCGGGGGCGGTCATCGCGGGGGCTCCGGGCGGGAGGATCGGGTGACCCGAAGCTAGTTGTTGCCCTTCTCGAGGAGAATATACTCGATCGGAAACGGATCGTTGCAATCTTCGGAATGATCGATGGACCGGCTCGGCACCATGCGGGCGTTCGTGGCGGTCGCGGACGCCGCGGGATTCGCGGCGGCGGCGCGGCGGCTCGGGATGTCGGCGCCGGCCGTGACGCGGGCGATCGCGGACCTGGAGCAGGCGGTCGGCACGCGCCTGCTGCGCCGGACCACCCGGGTGGTCCGGCTCACCGAGGCGGGACATCGGTTCCTCGCCGACTGCCGGCGAATCCTGGCCGAGACGGACGAGGCCATGGCGCTCGCCGCCGGCAGCCAGGCGGAGCCGCGCGGCCGGGTGGTGGTGACGGCGCCGGCGATGTTCGGCCGCCGCCATGTCGCCCCGGTGATGCTGGCCGTGGCGGAGCGCTATCCGCGGCTCGCGCTGCAGACCGTGTTCGTCGACCGGGTGGTCGATCTCGTCGACGAGGGCGTCGACGTGGCGGTGCGCATCGCCCATCTCGGCGACTCGGCGCTCACCGCCGCCAGGGTGGGGGCGGTCCGTCGGGTGGTCTGCGCCGCGCCCGCCTATCTGGACCGGCACGGAGTGCCGGCGGCGCCACGCGATCTCGCGGCGCACGAGGCGATCGCCTTCTCGCACGCGGCGGCCGACGCCCTGTGGGCCTTCCCGGCGGGAGGGCGGACCATGACGGTGCGGCCGCGCACCCGGATGGTGGTCAACTCCGCCGAGATGGCGGTCGCGGCGGCGGCGGCCGGTCTCGGCCTCGCTCGCGTGCTCTCCTATCAGGCCGTCCACGAGGTGCGGGCCGGGCGGCTGCGCATCGTGCTCGCCGCGCACGAGCCCCCGCCCGTGCCGGTGCACGTCGTCCACGCCGACGGACGGCGCGCGGCCGCCAGGGTCAGGGCCGTGGTCGACCTCGCGGTCGAGCGGCTCCGGGCGGATGCGCCGAGCTGGATCGAGGTGTGAGGATCGGGGCGAGCGGCCGGCCCGGCGGCTCACATGGCGCGGACGCGCACCAGGAAATCGTCGACCCGCTGGGCGAGCTCGCCGGCCCGCTCCTGCAGCGCCTGCGAGCCGCCGAGGACGTGGGTCGAGGAGCGTCCCGTCTCCTCGGCCGCCTGCTTGACGCCGGAGATGTTGGCCGAGACCTCGCGGGTGGCGGCCGACTGCTCCTCGACGGCGCCCGAGATCGAGGTGTTCACCTCGCTGATGCGCGAGATGACGCGGGCGAACTCCTGGATGGTGGCGGCCGTGGTCTTGGTCGAATCCTGGATACCGCGGATCTGCTGCTCGATCTCCTCGGTCGCCTTGCCGGTCTGGCTGGCGAGCGTCTTGACCTCGGAGGCGACGACGCTGAAGCCCTTGCCGGCCTCGCCGGCGCGGGCCGCCTCGATGGTGGCGTTGAGGGCCAGCAGATTGGTCTGCGCGGCGATCTGGGCGATCATCTTGGTCACCTCGCCGACCTTGTCGGCGGCCTGCACCAGCTCGGTGACCAGCTTGTCGGACTTGTTCGCCTCCGCCACGGCGAAGTCGATCATCCGGGTCGCCTCGGTGAGCTGCCGGGCGATCTCGCCCGCCGAGGCGGAGAGCTCCTCGGAGGCGACCGCCATGGTGGTCGACTGGTTGGAGGTCTGCTCGGCCGCGGTGGCGAGCGACTGCGCCTCGTGCTTCATCTCGCCGGCCGACGCCGCGACGGTTCCGACCAGGGACTTGACGGTCTGCTCGAAGGAGGCGGCGAGTGCGGCGTTCTCGGCCTTGCGCTTCGACAGGTCGGTGGCGAACTTCACCACCTTGTAGACGCGGCCGTTCATGTCGAAGATCGGGTTGTAGGAGGCCTCGATCCACACCTCCCTGCCGCCCTTGCCGATGCGCCGGTACTGCCGCGCCTGGAACTCGCCGCGGTTGAGCGCCTCCCAGAACCGCCTGTACTCGGCCCCGGCGCGCTCCGCCGGATCGACGAACATGCCGTGGTGCTTGCCCTGAACCTCGGCGAGCGTGTAGCCGAGCACGGCCAGGAAGTTCTCGTTGGCCGTGATGATGGTGCCGTCGAGCTCGAACTCGATGACGGCCTGCGAGCGGCCGATGGCGTTCACCTTGCCGAGCAGGTCGGCGTATTCGAGCTTCGTCGCGGTGATGTCGGTGGCATACTTCACCACCTTGAACGGCTTGCCGCGCGCGTTCAGCACGGGATTGTAGGAGGCCTCGATCCACACCTCCCTGCCGCCCTTGCCGATCCGCTTGAACTGCGCCCGCTCGAACTCGCCGCGGTTCAGCTTCGTCCAGAACTCGCGGTAGGCCGCGCTCTCGGCGTATTGCGGCTCGACGAACATGCGGTGGTGCTTGCCGCGCACCTCGTCGAGCGTGTAGCCCATCGCGTCGAGGAAGTTCTTGTTCGCTGTCAGGATCGTGCCATCCATCGCGAATTCGATCACGGCCTGCGAGCGGTCGAGCGCGGCCAGGGTCGCGGCAGGCGAGTTCGAGGACAGGAAGCGGCGCATGTCAGGGTCTCGCGGCTGAGATGAGAAGCGAGCCCAAGGAGCTCGTCGCCGTAAGATGCGGGTACAAAATTACTAAACTTTGAAATTGATCTGCCAGAGCTCGAGACATGCCGAGTAATGTCGGCGCTCCGCCATCGTGTTCAACGAAGCCTTGCCTCGATCTTCGACTGTCCCTAGTTCGTTCGAGCTAGATCGTTTCTGATAACGTGACGCCGATCGGCGGTCGTGTCTGGTCGCAGCGCAGACGGATGCGCAGCGTTCGGCATTGCCCAGGGTCGGTCGGAGCCCGGCGGGGCTCACTCGCGGTCGAGCGCCACCACCCGGCCGCGCTCGACGGCGAGCGACAGCCGGCCGTGCTTGAGGGCCAGCGCCTTCTCGCCGAACAGCTCGCGGCGCCAGCCCTTGAGGGCCCGCACGTCGGCCTCGTCATCGGCCGCGATGTGCTCGAGGTCGTCGACCGTGGCGATCACCTTGGCGGCGACGCCGTGGCGCTCCGCCGTCATGCGCAGCAGGACCTTGAGCAGCTCGACGGTGGCGCTGCCGTTGGCCAGCGGCCGGCTGCGCTCGATCGGCGGCAGCGTCTTGGGGTCGCGGGCGAGCCCCGCCTTGATCGCGTCGAGGATGTCCTGGCCCCAACGCGAGCGCTCGAAGCCCTTGGGCAGCGAGCGCAGCGAGGCGAGGCGCTCTGGCGTGGTCGGCGCCTGCACGGCGATCTCGCCGATCACGTCGTCCTTGAGGACGCGGCCCCGCGGCACGTCGCGCGACTGCGCCTCGCGCTCCCGCCAAGCGGCGACCTCGATCAGGATGGCGAGCTCCTTGGGCTTGCGCACCCGGCTCTTCAGCCGCTCCCAGGCGGTCTCCGGATCGGCCCGGTAGGTCGACGGCGAGGTGAGGATCTCCATCTCCTCGTCGACCCAGTTGGTGCGGCCGCGCCGGGCGAGGTCCTCCGAGAGGGCCAGATAGGCGTCGCGCAGATGGGTGACGTCGGACATCGCGTAGCAGATCTGGGCCGGCGTCAGCGGCCGCCGCGACCAGTCGGTGAAGCGGTGCGACTTGTCGAGCGTGTCGCCAGTGATTCGCTGCACCAGCTGGTCGTAGGAGATGGCGTCGCCGAAGCCCAGCACCATGGCGGCGACCTGGGTGTCGAAGATCGGCTGCGGGATCAGCGAGGCCTGGTGCCAGACGATCTCGATGTCCTGGCGGGCGGCGTGGAAGACCTTGAGAACGGCCTGGTTCGCCATCAGGGCGTAGAACGGGGCGAGGTCGATGCCCTCGGCGAGGGTGTCGATCACCACGGCCTCGTCGCGGCTCGCCATCTGGGCGACGCAGAGCAGCGGATAGTAGGTGCTCTCGCGCAGGAACTCGGTGTCGACCGTCACGAACGGATGGGCGGCCATGCGTTCGCAGACGGCGGCGAGCGCCTCGGTGGTGGTGATCGGTTCGACGGCCGGAAAATCGGCAGCCTCGCCGGAGGCGCGGACGGTTCGCGTACGCAACGGATCCTCGATCAGCATCGAACGGGGCGCCACGGGGGAGATGCGCCTCGCACGCCGAAAAGGCGATGAAACGGATGGGTCGACGGGCTGAGGTTCATGTGGTCCGAATCTTAGCGCGACGAACCGGCGAGGTCGAGCAGTGCACGCCCGACCGCTCGGAAAATCAAGGGTTTCGGCAGGCAGGCGGTATCGACGCCCGGTTCCGGTGCGGGTTTTCCACCTCCGGCGGGCCGCTCACGCCGCCATCGCGTGCTCGTAGATGTCCTCCTCCTGGGCATTGTGGATGCGCACCAGCGCCTCGATCGACTCGATCACCCGCTGGGCGTCGCGCACCAGGTAGCGGTCGACGTCCCCCGGCTCGAGGCCGTCGGCGAGTCGCCCCAGCATGCGGGCGAGATGCTGGATCTCGCGGTGCGCCCGGCTCATCGCCGAGAGGCCGTGGCCGTCGGCGAGGAAGCGGGTGAGCCGCGGATAGACCGAGGTCTCGTCGTCCCGCTCGTGGCTGACCACCTCCCGGGCGACCAGCCGGTCGGCCTCGCGGACCAGGCGGACGGCGTCGTCCGGCCCGGCGTCGTCGAGCGCGTCGGCGATCGCCCGCAGGCCGTCGAGGCTGCGCTCGAGGCGGGCGTGGTCCTCGCGCAGGTCCTGCGCCGCGGTCGACGACATCGTGCGCTGGCGGCGGCCGGCCGCCCGGCCGGGCCCGAGCGCCCGCAGCGCGTTGAGGATGACGGCGACGTCGATCGCCTCCTGCACCAGGGCGGCGGGGACCGGGTCGAGATGGCCGAAGGCGGCGGCCAGCATGGCGACGCCGGACAGCGCCATCCCGGCCACGATGCTCTGGACCGCGATCCGGCGGGCGCGGCGCGCCACCATCACGGCGCGCGACACGCGGTCGAGCCGGTCGACCAGGATCACCACGTCGGCGGCCGCCGAGGAGGCCGAGGCACCGCGAGCCCCCATGGCGATGCCGACCCCGGCGGCGGCGAGCGCGGGCGCGTCGTTGATGCCGTCGCCGACCATCAGGGTGGGGGCGAGGCGCTGCTCGGTCGCCACCGCGTCGACCTTGTCGGACGGGGTGCGGTCGGCCAGCACGGCGTCGAGGTCGAGCGCCGCCCCGATCGTCTCGGCGGCGTCGGCGCGGTCGCCGGTGACCATCATGATCCGGGCGATGCCGGCGGAGCGCAGCAGCTGGATCGCCCGCGGCGTCTCCTTGCGCAGCTCGTCGGCGAGCAGGAGCGCCCCGGCCGGGCGGCCGTCCACCATCACGAAGGCGGCGAGCGCCGACCGCCACGAGGCGCGGCGCAGCGCCCGCGTGGCCCAGTCGGGCATCCGGGCGCTGCCGAACGCCATCGCCGGGGCGCCGACCCGGACGGTGCAGCCGTCGACCCGGCCTTCGAGACCCGCCCCGAGGCTCTCGCGGACCTCGGCCGGCATGGTCAGGGCGAGACCGCGGGCCGTGGCGGCGGCGACGATGGCGCCGGCCACAACGTGGTGCGAGGCCTGCTCGAGCGAGGCGGCGAGGCGCAGCACCGCGTCGGCGCTCTCGCCCGGCGCGGTCTCGATCGCCACCAGCCGGGCGCCGCCGACCGTCAGGGTGCCGGTCTTGTCGAACATCACGGTGCGGATCGCGGCGAGCGCCTCCAGGGCGCCGCCGCCCTTGACCAGGATGCCGTGGCGGGCCGCCTGGGAGACGCCGGCGATGAAGGCGACCGGAGCGGCGAGGATCAGCGGGCAGGGGGTCGAGGCGACCAGCACGGCGAGCGCCCGGATCGGATCGCCCGACAGCGCCCAGGCGAGGCCGGCCAGCGCCAGCGTCGCCGGCAGGAGGAGCAGGGCGTAGCGGTCGGCGACCCGGATGAACGGCGCCTTGGCGGTCTGCGCCGCCGTGACCATGCGGACGATGCCCGCATAGGTGCTCTCGCCGGCCGTGGCGCCCGCCCGCATCTCGAACGTCTCGCCGACGTTCACGGTGCCGCTGCGGATCTCCTCGCCGGCGCGGCGGGTCACCGGCAGGGCCTCGCCCGTGAGGGCGGACTCGTCGATGACGGCGCCGGCGCTCGCCACCGTGCCGTCGACCGGGACGACCTCGCCGGCCCGCACCAGCACGAGGTCGCCGATCTCGACCGCCTCCACCGGCACGTCCTCGACCGTGTCGCCGCCGCGCCGGTGGGCGAGCCGCGGGGCGCGGTCGACCAGGGCGCGCAGGTCGCGCTCGGCCCGCGTCACCGCGATGTCCTCCAGCACGTTGCCGCCCGTGTACATGATGGCGACCACCACGCCGGCGAGCGGCTCGCCGAACGCCAGGGCGGCGCTCATCGACACGAAGGCGACGGCGTCGACCCCCATGCGGCCGGCGAGCAGGGCGCGGACGATGGAGACCGCCAGCGCGACGACCACCGGCACGGTGCCGGCCGTCCACGACCAGTGCGCGACGGCCGGCGCGCCGGCCGCCCAGGCGGCGAGGCCGGCGACGAGGCCGGCCACGGCCGTCGCGACCAGTCCATAGCGTTCGATCGCCTCGCGCATCGCATCCCCGCGGTGGCCGGAGGGCCGTCGCGACTCCGCTAGCATCGCCTGGAAGTCTTTGGAAGTACGGTATTTTCCGGTATCGTGCCGCGACTGCGAGGCATTCGCGTCAATCGCGTCACGGGGCCGGCCCGCGGCTCGGGGCGCCGTGCTCAGCCGCGGCGAGGCAGCGCGCCACCACGGCCCTGACCTCCTTGAGATCGAGTGGCTTGCGCAGGCTCGCCTCGGCCCCGAGCTCGACCGCCATCTTGAGGTAGTCGGGCGCCGGGAAGCCCGGCAGGGTCGCGCGCTCGCCCGAGATCGCCACCACGGGCAGGGCGGGGGCTTGCCGCTTCAGGGCCCGCAGGGTCTCGAAGCCGTCCATGTCGGGCATGAAGACGTCGCAGATGACGAGGTCGACCCGGGTGGCGCCGACGGCCGCCAGGGCGTCGCGCCCGCTCGCCGCCGTGGCCACGGTGTGCCCGGCGGTCTCGAGCAGGAGGCTCAGCGTGACACGGACGAATTCGTCGTCGTCCACGACCAGGACATGGGCCATTGCGGATCGGGTCGCCGGGTCATAGCCGTCGTGCAGCGGGTGACGTTTCTATGATACACGGCGCAGTGTATACAGTACTCAAAAAAGAATCCGAACTTGTCGCGACAGGGTCGCGCAAATCCGTGCGTCCGCGATAAACACGCCCCATGAAACCCCTCGTCTCTCCCTTCACAGCGTCGCCGCCCGAGGACGGGCCCCGCCGGAGCCCGCCCCGCGCCGCCGCGCCGGTCGGCGACGTGCTGGCCGGCGGCCCGGCCCATGCCCGCGACGAGCTGCTGCGCCTGTGCATCGAGGCGGCGCCGGTGGGCATCGCCATGTTCGACCGCGCGATGGTGTGCCTCGCCGCCAGCCGGAGGTTCCAGGCGGATCACGGCGTCGCCGGCCGGGAGCTGGTCGGCCGCAACCACTACGAGGTCTTCCCGGACATTCCGCAGCGCTGGCGCGACGTCCATGCCCGCTGCCTCGCCGGTGCCAGCGAGCGCTGCGACGCCGACCGCTACGAGGCGCCGGGGCTTCCCCCCAAATGGATCCGCTGGGAGATCCGGCCTTGGTACGAGCCGGGCGGCACCATCGGCGGCATCGTGCTGTTCACCGAGGACATCTCCGACGCGGTGGCGCGCGAGACCGAGCTGCGGCGCTGGGCCGACACGTTCGAGAACGCCGCCTTCGGAATCACGGTGACCGACGCCACGACCAACACGATCGCCTTCGCCAATCCGGCCCGCGCCGCGATGGTCGGCCGCACCGTCGCCGAAGTCTGCGGCGCCCACGTCCTCGACGACTATCCGGAGCACGAGCGGGCGCGCGTCGCCGCGCTGCTCGCCGAAGCCGACCGCACCGGCCGGGTGATCTACGACACCGTCTTCCTGCGCCGCGACGGCTCGACCATGCCGGTCCAGCTCGACATCACCAGCGTGCGCAACGCCGACGACAGCGTCCGCTACCGCATCGCCACCGCCCTCGACATCACCGACCGGCAGCTCGCCGAGCAGGCCCGCCGGGAGAGCGAGGCGGAGGTGCGGCGCTACGGCGATCTGCTGCGCACCATGATCGACACGATGGCGGAAGCCGTCCTGATGATCGACGCCGAGGGCCGCACCCTGTTCGCCAACACGGCGTGCCGGGCGATGTTCGGCGATCGCGACGACATCGGCTCGCCCGAGTGGCAGAAGATCTACCAGCGGTTCCGGCCCGACGGCGTCACGCCCTATCCGGCGGAAGAGGCGCCGATCGAGCGCGCCCGCCGCGGCGAGAACTTCGACGACATCGAGATCATCTGCCGGCGCGTCAACGGCGAGAGCGACCTCCACATCGTCGCCAGCGGCCGCTCGATCCGCAGCGAGACCGGCCGTCACGAGGCAGCCGTGGTGGTCTATCGCGACGTCTCCGAGCTGTTCGAGAAGACGGTCGCGGCGCAGCGCAGCGCCGAGCTGTTCGAGAAGACCATCGCGTCGATCCCGGACGCCTTCCTGGTCACCGACGAGAACCGCAACTTCCTGCACCTCAACCCGGCCTGCAAGACGCTGCTCGGGATCGACGGGTCGCGCTCGCTCGACGAGTGGGAGCGGTCCTACGCGATCTTCCAGCCCGACGGCGCCACCGAGGTGCCGCACGACGAGCGGCCGCTGCGCCGGGTGCTGCGCGGCGAGCCGATCGACGCCAGCGAGCTGGTGCTGCGCGAGGTGGCGACCGGCCGCGATCTCGCCCTGTCGCTCACCGCCCGGCCGATCTACGACGGCGACGGCGTGGTGCGCGGCGCCGTGCTGCTCTACCACGACCTGTCGAAGTCGAAGCACATCGAGCGCCAGCTCCGGCAGGGCCAGAAGATGGACGCGATCGGCCAGCTCACCGGCGGCGTCGCGCACGACTTCAACAACATCCTGACCGCCATCACCTGCACGATCGAGATCCTCGCCAAGGGGGTGGCCGACCGGCCGCATCTCGCCACCATCGCCCGTATCATCGACCAGGCGGCACGGCGCGGCGCCGACCTCACCCGCCAGCTGCTCGCCTTCGCCCGCCGGCAGCCGCTCGACCCGCGGCCGACCGACATCAACGGCCTGATGTCCGACACGGCCCGTCTGCTGCGCCCGACGCTCGGCGAGCACATCGAACTCGCCACCGCGATGGCCGACGGGCTGTGGCCCGCCATGGTCGACGCCTCGCAGCTCTCGACCGCGGTGATCAACCTCGCCGTCAACGCCCGCGACGCCATGCCGGACGGCGGCAAGCTGACCATCGAGACGGCCAACGTCACCCTCGACGAGACCTATGCCGAGACCAACCCGGACGCGCGGCCCGGCGACTACGTGATGATCGCGGTCTCCGACAACGGCACCGGCATCCCGGCGGCGATCCGCGACAAGGTGTTCGAGCCGTTCTTCACCACCAAGGACGTCGGCCGTGGCACCGGCCTCGGCCTGAGCATGGTCTACGGCTTCATCCGCCAGTCGGGCGGCCACGTGAAGCTGTACAGCGAGGAGGGGCAGGGCACCTCGATCAAGCTCTACCTCCCGCGCATCGTCGAGAGCGAGGAGGGCGAAGAGGACGGCCCGGCGATCGACGCCATGACGGGCGGCGACGAGACCATCCTGGTGGTCGAGGACGACGACCTGGTGCGCCGCAACGTCATCACGCTGCTCGAAGACCTCGGCTACACGGCGTTCGCGGCGAGCAGCGGGCCGGAGGCGCTGAAGCTGCTCGACGACGGCAAGGAGTTCGAGCTCCTGTTCACCGACGTGATCATGCCGGGCGGCATGAACGGCCGCGAGCTCGCCGCCGAGGTGCTGCGCCGGCGGCCGTCCGTGAAGGTGCTCTACACGTCCGGCTACGCCGAGGACGCGATCGTCCACCACGGCCGGCTCGATCCCGACGTGACGCTGCTCAACAAGCCCTACCGCAAGGCCGACCTCGCCCGGAAGGTGCGCGAGGCGCTGGCCGGCCCCGGGGCGCCCGGCGCGGGCTCGCGCAAGCGCCGGCGGCGGACCACCCACGAGCCGCCGGGCGAGGGCGCGTAGCGGGGTCTCGAAATCCGGTTCCGGTCGTTCCGGGGCCGGCCGAACGACGGCGCCCGGACTCCATCACCCCTGTCTTTCCGCACCGATCGCGACCGGACATGGAGCCCGGAGCAGCCGCGTCACGGGCAGCCCCTCATGCGCCGGCGAGCGGGGTCCGCGCGACGATGTAGGGGCCGTTGGGGTTGGTGCCGAAGACGCGTTCGTCGACGATCTCGAAGCCGGCATCCCGGATGGTCTGGCGCAGCGCGGCCCTGGTCAGTGCGTTGACGGGCGGGAACAGGCCGATCGTGCGCAGGGCGAGGAACAGGCCGCGCAGCTTGAATCCCATGTCGGCGAAGCACCAGGTCTTGGTGATCAACAGGCCGCCGGGCTTCAGATGGGCGTGGATCCGCGCGAGCGTGCCGGGCAGATCTCCGACCAGATGCAGGACCTGGAAGGCGCAGATCGCGTCGAACGGGCCGCCGTCGAAGGCGTTCTGCGCATCGGCGAGGACGAAGCGCAGGTTGTCCGGCGCCGGCTTGGCGCCGGCGATGCGCAGCATCTCGGGCGAGAAGTCGGTCGCCGTCCACTCCGCCACGCCGGGGGCGAGGCGGATCGCGGTCGATCCCGAGCCGCAGCCGATCTCCAGCACGCGATCGGTCGGACGCACCCGCCCGGCGACGTCGGCCAGCATCGCCTCGTAGGCGGCCGGGTCCTTGACCGGCTTCGCCGCGTAGCGGGCGGCGATCCTGTTCCAGAATCTGACGTGTCGGGTCTCGGCCATCGCGGGTCTCTCCGGATCCAGGGTGCGAGATGCGGCGCTCAGAGATACGGCTCGACGATGGAGCGCAGGTCGACCCGAGCCCGCATCCGCGTGGCGAGCAGGTACATGCCGCCGAACTTGCGCTGCAGGAACAGCGTGTCCATCGGCGGGATGCGGAAGTACTCGCGGTCCTCGGCCATCGCCAGGCCGGCATCGCGCATCCGCATCGCGAGATCGCTGGCGCCGAAGTCGAAGGGCGCGTCCTGCCGCAGCGGCTCGAGCGACATCTCGAACATCGCGAGCATGGCGGCTTCGAGCCGCGCCGGCATGCCGCCCGCCAGGAAGCCGATCTGCAGCGCGGCGGCCCGGATGCCGTCGCGGTCGCGGGCGAGCCCGGCGCGCAGGAGGCGGCGCCAGAGGTCGACGAAATCCTCGGGGAAGGCACGGGTGGCGCCGAAGTCGAGAAGGATCACGCGGCCGGTCGCGGGCGCGTAGCGGTAGTTGGCGAAGTTCGGGTCCGTCTGCATCAGGCGGAACTCGAACAGCTCGCGGAACAGGAGGCCGATCAGCAGCGTCATCACCCGGTCGCGCTCGGCCTGCGGCGCGGTGGCGAGCTCTTCCACCGGCCGGCCCTCGACATAGCTCATCGCCAGCACGTTCGGCGTGGTCAGGTCGCCGTGCAGGGCGGGCACGTGGAACTCGCTCCGGCCCTCGATGAGCGTGCCGAAGCGCGCGAGGGCCCGCCCTTCGCGCTCGTAGTCGGCCTCCTCGTGCAGCTGCCGCCGGGCCTCGGCCAGCATGGGCGCGATGTCGACGCCGCGCGGCACCAGACCGGCGAGGCGCAGCAGCGCGGCGACGTTGCCGACGTCGGAATCGATGCTCTTGCGCACGCCCGGATACTGCACCTTGATCGCCAGATCGCGACCGTCCCGGGTCCGCGCGCGGTGGACCTGGCCGATCGAGGCGGCGGCGACCGGATGGGTCTCGAAGGTCTCGAACCGCCCCCGCCAGTCGGTGCCCCAGGCGTGGGTCAGCACGCGCTTGAGCTGCGCCCAGGGCATGTGATGCGCGTCGGCGCGCAGGCGGGCGAGGATCTGCGCCAGCTCCGGCGGCAGCATGTCGCCCGCGTCCATCGAGATCAGCTGGCCGACCTTCATGGCCGCCCCGCGCATCCGCGCCAGCTCGTCGGCGACCTTCATGGCGTTGGCGGGCGTGAGCAGCAGGTCTCCCATCCGCGGGCGCTCGCCGCGCGCGAGGTGCCGCGCCACCTCGCCGGCGACGTTGCCGGCGATCGACGAGGCGAGCCCGCCCAGCTTGGCGAGCCGCGACAGGCGCGAGCTCGGCACGGCCAGCGCCTTCCTCTCGAACGTCCGATGCGGCATCGGGGACTCCCTGCGGGGCGGCCGGGGCGGGGGCGAGCGCACGAGGCCTGGACCGGTCCCGCCTACGTGCGGCCGGTGGCCTCCGGTCGTCTGTGACGATGTCACCGCCGGCACGGCCGGCGGCGCGAGTGCGATCGCGGGACCGCCCCGGACCCTACAGCCCCCGCACCTTCGGCAGGAAGATGAAAGGCCAGGGCGACGGCATCGGACCGACCGGCACCTCGATCACGGTGGGGACGTCGCGGCGGGCGAAGCCGCGCTTCAGCGCGGCGTTCAGCTCCGCGGGCGTGCGGGCGCGCTCGGCGCTGGCGCCGAACGACTCGGCGAACTTCACGAAGTCCGGGTTGGCGAGGTCGCAGGCGATCAGCCGGTTCCCGTAGCTCTCCTCCTGGATGCGCCGGACATTGCCGAAGGCGCCGTCGGCGAACACCACGGCGACCAGCGGAATCCGGTGACGCATCGCGGTGGCGATCTCGTTCGCCGTGTACATGAAGCCGCCGTCGCCGTTGATCGACAGCACCGGCACGTCGCGCCGGGCGTCGGCGGCGCCGAGCGCCGTCGCATAGCCCCAGCCGAGATTGTCCTGGTAGCCGGGCGAGAGGAAGGTCCGCGGCGCGTAGACCGGCATGGCGAGGCGCGCCGCGAAGCCGATCTGGGTCACCTCGTCGACGAAGATGCCGTCGTCCGGAAGCGCCGCGCGGATGGCGTCGAGGAAGGCGAGCTGCGGCTGCAGCACCGAGAGCCTCTCGCGGAGCTTCGCCTGGCGCTCCTCCATCTCGGCACGGCGCGACGGGCGGGCGCGGTTCCGGGCCGGGACGAGGTCGATCAGCCGGCGCAGGATGGGGGCGGCGTCGCCGACCAGCGCCACGGCCGGGTCGGCGTGGCGGGTCGGCTCCTCCGGGTCGGCGTTGACGTGGACGACCTTCAGGTCGTCGTCGACGCCCCAGTCGCGGAGCTGGAAGAACAGCCGCGTGCCGACCGCCAGCACCACGTCGGCCTCGCGCCACAGCTCGTGGGCGAGCGGATGGGTGACGCTGAGCGGATCGCGGCTGGTGAGAACCCCGCGGCCGCGGCGGAAGCCGGAGGCGACGGGCGCCTGCAGCATGGCCGACAGGGCCGCGATCTCGTCGGCCGCGTCGAAGGCGCCGCCGCCGACGAAGATCACCGGGCTTTTGGCCGCGCCGAGCAGCTCTGCGGCGGCGCGCAGCGCGTCCTCGTCGAATGCGGGGGCCGGCGGCGGGTCCGGCGGTGCGACCGCGGGCAGGGCGGCCGCGCGGGCCCACACGTCCATGCCGCATTCGAGGATCGCCGGGCCCGGCCGGCCCGTCGCCATCGCCCGGATCGCCTGCGCCACCAGCGGCGCCGCCTGCTCCGGCGCCCGGATGCGTGCCGAAAAGTCCACCAGCCGCGCGACGATGCCGGCCTGGTCGCGGATCTCGTGCAGGTGGCTCCGGCCGAGGCCGATCTCGGCGTCGGGGATCTGGCCGACCAGGCCGAGAACCGGGGCGTTCATCGAATAGGCGGTGAGGATCGCGGCCGAGGCGTTGAGGAGGCCCGGCCCGGGCACCACGGCGAAGGCCTGCGGCCGGCCCGTCGCCAGCGCCGCCCCCAGCGCCATGTAGGCAGCGCCCTGCTCGTGGCGGGCGTGCAGGGTCCGGATACGCTCGGCGTTGCGCCAGAGAGAATCGAACAACGGGTCGTTGTGCACGCCCGGCAGGGCGTAGAGCGTGTCGATCCCGTGCGCCAGGAGCGCCGCGACGGCCGCGTCGGCCGTGGTCGTCAGGTCCATTGTCGCCTCGATGCTCGCGTCCGGGGGATGACGGCCGTATAGCCCACCGCCGCCATGCTGTCGCGCCGTGCGTCGGCTCCGGCCGACCCTGCCCGGGCGGCCGGCCGGCGGGCCGGAGGCCCGGATTCGGCAGGGCGGAGCAGGCCGGCCGCGTCTTGACAAGCCCGCGGCCCGCGTGCGCTTTTGCGGCCGAATTCACCGGGCCGGGCGCCTCGCGCCCGCCTTCTGCTTCGATGGACCGCCATGCATCGCTATCGGACTCACACCTGCGGCGCGCTCCGCGCGAGCGACGTCGGCGCCACGGCCCGCCTGTCGGGCTGGTGCCACCGCATTCGCGACCACGGCGGCGTGCTGTTCATCGATCTGCGCGACCATTACGGCCTCACCCAGGTGGTGGTGGACCCCGATTCGCCGGCCTTCCCGATCGCCGAGAAGGTGCGCTTCGAGTGGGTGATCCGGGTCGACGGGCTGGTGCGCAACCGCCCGGCCGGCACCGAGAACCCGGATCTGCCGACCGGGCAGGTCGAGGTCTATGCCCGCGAGATCGAGGTGCTCGGCCCCGCCGCCGAGCTGCCCATGCCGGTGTTCGGCGACCAGGAGTATCCGGAGGACATCCGGCTGCGCTATCGCTTCCTGGATCTGCGCCGCGAGCGCCTGCACAGGAACATCATGCTGCGCGGGCAGATCATCGACTCGCTGCGCCGGCGCATGAAGGAGCAGGGCTTCTTCGAGTTCCAGACGCCGATCCTGACCGCGTCGAGCCCCGAGGGCGCCCGCGACTTCCTCGTCCCGTCGCGCATCCATCCCGGCAAGTTCTACGCGCTGCCGCAGGCGCCGCAGCAGTTCAAGCAGCTCATCATGGTGTCGGGCTTCGATCGCTACTTCCAGATCGCGCCCTGCTTCCGCGACGAGGACGCCCGCGCCGACCGCTCGCCCGGCGAGTTCTACCAGCTCGACCTGGAGATGAGCTTCGTCACCCAGCAGGACGTGTTCGACGCGGTCGAGCCGGTGCTCCGCGGCGTCTTCGAGGAGTTCGGCAACGGCAAGCGGGTGACGCCGAAGTTCCCGCTGATCCCGTTCAGCGAGGCGATGCGCAAGTACGGCTCCGACAAGCCGGATCTGCGCAACCCGATCGAGATGGCCGACGTTTCCGAGCATTTCCGCGGCTCGGGCTTCAAGGTGTTCGCCGGCATCCTGGCGAACGATCCGGCCGCCCAGGTGTGGGCGATCCCGGCGCCCGGCGGCGGCAACCGCGCCTTCTGCGACCGCATGAACGACTGGGCCAAGGGCGAGGGCCAGCCGGGGCTGGGCTACATCTTCTGGCGCGAGAACGAGGAGGGCGGTGCCGGTCCGCTCGCCAAGAACATCGGCGTCGATCGCACGACCGGCATCCGTGACCAGCTCGGCCTGAAGGTCGGCGACGCGGTGTTCTTCGTCGCCGGCAAGCCGAAGGACTTCGCCAAGTTCGCCGGCCTCGCCCGCACCAAGGTCGGCGAGGACCTGAACCTGGTCGACAAGGACCAGTTCGCGCTGTGCTGGATCGTCGACTTCCCGATGTACGAGTGGAACGAGGAGGAGAAGAAGATCGACTTCTCCCACAACCCGTTCTCGATGCCGAACATGCCGGCCGACGAGTTCCTGGCGCTCGATCCGAACGACAGCGAGACAATCTTGGGCATGAAGGCGATCCAGTACGACATCGTCTGCAACGGCATCGAGCTGTCGTCGGGCGCCATCCGGAACCATCGCCGGGACGTGATGAAGAAGGCCTTCGCCATCGCCGGCTACGGCGAGGAGGTGCTGGAGGCGAAGTTCGGCGGCATGCTGCGGGCGCTGTCGCTCGGCGCGCCGCCGCACGGCGGCATCGCGCCGGGCGTCGATCGCATCGTGATGCTGCTCGCCGGCGAGGAGAACCTCCGCGAGGTGGTGCTCTTCCCGATGAACCAGCGGGCCGAGGACCTCCTGATGGGCGCCCCCTCCGAGGTGACGCCCAAGCAGCTCCGCGAGCTCCACATCCGGCTGAACCTGCCGCAGAAGTAGAGGGGCGTTTCCGACCCTCTCCCTCAGGGAGAGGGTCGGGCGCGAGCGACGCTCGCGCCCGGGGTGAGGGGTTACGGAGCCGCTGGAGGCCTCGGCACCCCCTCACCCGGTTCGCCTTCGGCGAACCGACCTCTCCCCGCCGGGGAGAGGTGAATCGGAGGACGGCGCGTCGTCCTGCGGTGTCGGGGTCGCTCCGACCAAGCACGTGCGACCCGCTCGCCCGAAAAAACTCTTGATCCCCAGGGGCCGGGTGCTTATCTGACCCTCATGCCGCCGACATTGGTCCGACCGACCGATCGGCGGCTTTCGCTTGTTCGGAGCCCGTCGCGGATCTCCGCATTCTGTTTCTCTTCACTCTCGAACCGGGGAGGACGACATGCGTCACGGCGCCCTCTTGCGATCCGGGATCGGCCTGGAGCGTCCAGGCGTGGCCCGGGATGTCGCGCAGCAGCAGATCTCGACCGCACCGGAGGCCGAGCCGCGTCGGATGGACGACGCGCGACTCGATCATTTCGTCGTGCGCAACGGGGTCCGCTGCGCCGGTGCGCACCTGATCATCGACATCCACGGCGGCGAGCGGCTGGACGAGATCGAGCACATCGAGCATACGCTGCGCCGCTGCGTCGACGCCGCCGGGGCGACGCTGCTGCACATCCATCTCCACCACTTCCAGCCGACCGGGGTGTCGGGCGTCGCCGTGCTGGCCGAGAGCCACATCTCGATCCACACTTGGCCGGAAGCCGGCTATGCCGCGCTCGACGTGTTCATGTGCGGCAATGCCGACCCCGACGCCTGCGTGCCGATCCTGCGCGAGGCCTTCGCGGCCCGCCGGGTGGCGGTGAGCGAGCTCCTGCGCGGGCAGGGGGTGTAGGCACCGTCATTCCGGGGCGCGCCGAAGGCGCGAACCCGGAATCCATCCCGGCAACGGGCCATCATCGTGTCGCTGGATTCCGGGTTCGCCGCTGCGCGGCGCCCCGGAATGACCGGGGGGCAACCATCATCATGTCCCAAAAGCCCTGGATTCCCGAGACCCTGTTCGACGACCTCGGCTTCCGCATGACCTATGCGGCCGAGCGGGTGCTCTACGAGGAGCGCACCGACCACCAGGACCTCGTGCTGTTCGAGCACCGGACCTTCGGCAAGATGCTGATGCTGGACGGCGCGACCCAGGTCACCACCCGCGACGAGTTCATCTACCACGAGATGATGAGCCACGTGCCGATCCTGGCCCACGGCCGGGCCCGCAGGGTCCTGATCGTCGGCGGCGGCGACTGCGGCATCGCCGAGGAGGTGCTGAAGCATCCGGGCGTCGAGCGGCTCGTCCAGGTCGAGATCGACGCCTCGGTGGTCGAGTTCTCGAAGACGCATTTCCCGGAGTTCACCGGGCCGGTGCTGTCCGACCCGCGCTTCGTCCTGGTCATCGCCGACGGCATGGACTTCGTCGCGACGACCGGGGAGCGCTTCGACGTGATCATCGTCGACTCGACCGACCCGCAGGGGCCGGGCGCCGTGCTGTTCACCCGCGACTTCTATGCCGGCTGCCGGCGCTGCCTGACGCCGGGCGGCGTGATGGTGACCCAGAACGGCGTGCCGTTCTTCCAGCCGGACGAGCTCCGGGCCTCGGTCGGCCATTTCCGGTCGCTGTTCGCCGAGGGGACCTGCTACGTCGCCGCCATCCCGACCTATGTGGGCGGCCACATGGCGATGGGCTTCGCCACCGACGACCGCGCCCTGCGGCAGACGCCGCCGGCCGAGCTGGAGCGCCGCTGGATCGCCGCCGGCCGTTTCGAGACGCGCTACTGGACCCCGGAGGTCCAGCCCGCCGCCTTCGCGCTGCCGCGCTTCATCGTCGATGTGATCGCCGACGTGATCGCCAAACGCTGAGGGCCGGCCGACGAGGCCGCGCCCTCCGGACCACCGGCGGCCGCCCGCGTCGCGCCACCCCGATTTCAAAAAAGCCACAAAGATCCGTAGGGAAGAGTCCGGGAACCCTGTGGAGGAATGGCGATGATCAAGACACTCGGTGCTGCCGCTCTCGTGGCGCTCACGCTGGCGCCGTCCGGCCCCGCGGCCGCGCAGGATGCGCTGTCCGGCGGCCTCCTGGGCGGCGCCGCGGGCGCCATCATCGGCGGCGCCGTGACGGGCCGGGCCGGCGGCGCGATCGCCGGCGGCATCATCGGCGGCGCGACCGGTGCGATCATCGGGGCCGAGGCGGAGCGCCGCCGCGGCGGTTTCTACTGGTACGAGGGCCGCTGCTACCAGGCGGTGCCGGGCGGCTACCAGCGCGTCCGCCGCGACTACTGCTACTGACCGGTCCCGGCCGGTCCTTCCTTACGAGGCAGACGAGGCGGGGCCGTCAGACCGGCCCCCGCCGCCGGCGCACGGGCACGGGCGGCGCCAGCACGGCGCCGGCGCGGGCCTGCACCTCGGCCGGCACGGCGTAGTCGCGGATCAGGGCGCGCACGTCCCGCAGCCCGCACGCCTCGCGCTGCACCATCAGCATCCACAGCGCATGGGCGGCCGCATCGACCAGGGCGGCCCGCTCTCGGCGCGGCTCCGCCGCGGTCGCGTCGTGCGCCGCCAGCGCCGCCAGCGCCTGCTCCAGCCCGCGTCCCAGCCGGCCGAGCGCCGAGGCCTTCTCGGCCATCAGCTCGTCGGCGAGCAGGTCGGTGGGCGTCTGGTCTCGCGGTGACTTCGGCATCCCTTCAGCCCTGCACGCCGTCGGTGGCGTCGATGTGGCGCCGGCCCGCGCCGGCGTCATGGACCCTCTCCCGGGGTCGCGACGTTAGCACGGAGGAGTCGACGGGACGAAGGAGCGCAGGATGGACGAGGCTGGCGGCTGGTTGTGGTTGCTGATGAACGTGGGCTTCGTCGTCGTCCTGGCGGCGGCGCTGATCTGGGGCACCATGCGCTGGCGGCGGCGCCGCACCGACGCCGCCGCCCGGGCGGAACGCGACCGGGCGACGCTGAAGTCCTATCGCGAGAGCGATCAGAACACCGCGAGGTAGCGCAGGAGCGACAGCACGCCGATGACGATCACGACGATGCGGGCGATCTGCTTCGCCCGCGCGTCGATCGGCAGCATGCCGATGAGATAAAGGACCAGGATGACGACCAGGAACGTGATGAGGATGCTGATCAGAAGTCCCATGGATGAACGACTCGCCTGAGGGGATGCCGCGGGGGCCGGCATCCCGAGGGGGTGGACGGCCCCGGACGGGCCGTGCTTCGCCGGCCGCACGGCCGGATCGCAGGCACAACGGGAGATCGGCCGGGTAAGTTCCCACCACGGTTCCGGCGGCGCCGCCGGGCAGGGACGCCGCCGCCGGCGCGCGGCGGAGCCGCCCGGCCTTCGCCGGCGGGCGGTCCGCACGGGTTCGCCCGGGTTGCCGCGGCGAAATACCGTCTGCTATAGCGACCTCGCGCGTCCGGGCGCCACTCTGCGCGACCGGTTCGCGGGCCCGCCCCGGAGAGCGGCCCGACCGGGCCGCCGCCCGCCGGCTTCCCGAGGAGCTTCCATGTCGGTCGACGCCGCGACGGTCCGTCGCATCGCTCATCTCGCCCGCATTGCCGTCGAGGACGACGAGGTCGAGCACCTCAAGGGCGAGCTCAACGCCATCCTGGCCTTCGTCGAGCAGCTCTCCGAGGTCGACGTCACCGGCGTCGAGCCGATGACCTCGGTCACGCCCATGACGATGAAGAAGCGCGAGGACGTCGTCACCGACGGCGAGATCCCGGATCTGGTGGTCAAGAACGCCCCGGCCAGCCAGGACCACTTCTTCCTGGTCCCCAAGGTGGTGGAGTGAGCGCCGTGACGAGCCCGACCACCTCGACCCCCACCGCGCTCTCCCTCGCCGAAGCCCGTGACGCGCTGAAGCGGCGCGAGCTCTCCGCCGTCGAGCTGACGCAGGCCCATCTCGAGGCGATCGAGCAGGCGCGCGTCCTCAACGCCTATGTGCTGGAGACGCCCGACAAGGCGCTCGCCATGGCGAAGGCCTCCGACGAGAGGCTCGCCCGGGGCGAGGGCGGCCCGCTCGAAGGCCTGCCGCTCGGCATCAAGGACATGTTCGCCACCGAGGGCGTGCGCACCACGGCCTGCGCGGCGATCCTGGAGAACTTCGTGCCGGTCTACGAGTCGACCGTGACGTCGCATCTCTGGCGCGACGGCGCCGTGATGCTCGGCAAGCTCAACAACGACGAGTTCGCCATGGGCTCGTCCAACGAGACGTCGCATTTCGGCCCGGTGGTCTCGCCGTGGCGGCGCGCCGGCTCGGAGGCGAAGATCGTCCCCGGCGGCTCCTCGGGCGGCTCGGCCTCGGCGGTCGCGGCCGGCCTCTGCCTCGGCGCCACCGGCACCGACACGGGCGGCTCGATCCGCCAGCCGGCGGCGTTCGCCGGCATCGTCGGCGTGAAGCCGACCTACGGGCGCTGCTCGCGCTGGGGCATCGTCGCCTTCGCCTCGTCGCTCGACCAGGCCGGTCCCTTCGCCCGCACCGTGAAGGACACCGCCATCCTGCTGCGCTCGATGGCCGGGCACGACCCGAAGGACACCACCTCGGTCGACCGGCCGGTGCCGGACTACGAGGCGGCGGTCGGCCGCTCGGTCAAGGGCATGAAGATCGGCATCCCGAAGGAGTACCGGGTCGCCGGCATGCCCGACGAGATCGAGGCGCTGTGGCGCAAGGGCGCCGAATGGCTGAAGGCGGCCGGCGCCGAGATCGTCGAGGTGTCCCTGCCGCACACCAAGTACGCGCTGCCCGCCTACTACATCGTGGCGCCGGCCGAAGCGTCGTCGAACCTCGCCCGCTACGACGGCGTCCGGTTCGGCGTGCGGGTGCCCGGCAACGACATCACCGCCATGTACGAGAAGACGCGGGCCGCCGGCTTCGGGCCGGAGGTGCGGCGCCGGATCATGATCGGCACCTACGTGCTCTCGGCCGGCTACTACGACGCTTATTATCTGCGGGCCCAGCAGGTCCGCACCCTCATCAAGAAGGACTTCGAGGACTGCTTCGCGGCAGGCGTGAGCGCGATCCTGACGCCGGCGACCCCGTCGGCCGCCTTCGGCATCGGCGAGAAGGTCTCGGGCGACCCGGTCGAGATGTACCTGAACGACATCTTCACCGTGACCGTGAACATGGCGGGCCTGCCCGGCATCGCCGTCCCGGGCGGGCTGGACGCGCAAGGACTGCCGCTCGGCCTGCAGCTCATCGGCCGGCCGTTCGACGAGGAGACGCTGTTCTCCCTCGCCGCCGTGATCGAGCAGGACGCCGGCCGGTTCACGCCGGCGCGGTGGTGGTGACGGAATTTGTAGGGCGGGTTAGGCGCGGAACGCGCCGTAACCCGCCACTCGTTGCCGGTCGCTCTCCAACGGTGGGTTACGCGCCTTCGGCGCTAACCCACCCTACGACTTCGCTTCGCGATAGAGGGCGCCGAGCGGGATCGCGAGGTCGAAGGCGAGCAGGATGATCTCGGCCTCGCGGCCGAGCAGCCGCTGCGGCTCGGCTGGAAACGCACCGGCCTCGTCGCGCCGGTACAGCCACGCCACCGGCTCGTCCTGCGACAGCACCAGATAATAGAGCAGGCTCGGCAGGCTGGTGTATTCGGTCAGCTTCTTTCCGCTGTCGACCAGCATGGTCGAGGGCGAGAGGACCTCGGCGATCAGCAGCGGACCGACCGCGGTCAGACCCTTGGGATCGTCGCTCTGCTGGTCGACGACGACGTCCGGATAGCGCACCGACCCGCCGACCCGGACCGCGAGCTCGGACATGGTGACGTGGTAGCGTCCCTCATCCAGGGCACCGAACAGTTGGAAGAAGAGCCGCCCCGCCACCTCGCGGTGCGCCTTGGATGCGCCCGTCATCAGCACGACACGGCCCTCGCTCAGCTCGCAGCGCTCGCCCTGCAGGTCGGGGTGGCGCAGGAATTCCTCGGGGGTGAGCGGGGGCAGGGTCCTGATGGTCATGGGCTCCTCTCGCGCGCCATCCTAGCAGAGGACGCGCGGGACGGGCAGGGGCGGCGAGGGGGCCAGTCGCGCCGGGAGCCGTGACGGTGGCCGAGCATGGCCGGTCGCGGCGCGCTTCGGCCCGGCCCCCACGCTCCGCTCATGCCCGCGGAAGCGGGCATCCGGGGCACCGTGCCGTGTCGCCCTGGGTCCCCGCGTACGCGGGGACGAGCGGAGCAGACGCTGCGACGCGCAGGCCATCCGATGGAGCGGACGGTCGGCTACTTCGCCTCGTGGACGACCTTGCCGCCCACCATGGTCATCACCGACGTGATGTCCTTGATCTCGGCGGCCGGCACCGTGAGGTAGTCGCGGTCGAGGACGACGAGGTCCGCGTACTTGCCGGGCGCGAGCGAGCCGAGGTTCGCCTCCTGGAACAGGAAGGCGGCGTTGGAGCGTGTGTGGGCGATCAGCGCCTCCTCGCGCGTGATGGTCTCCTTCAGCACCTTGCGGCCGCCGACCATCTCGCCCGTCACGGCCCAGTGCAGGGTGGTGAACGGGTTGGTCGGCGTCACCGCGGTGGCGTCGGAGCCGAGCCCCCAGGGGATCCCGCTGTCCTGCACGAGCCGCAGCGGCGGCATCGCATAGGCGCGGTCGCCGTGGGTCTTCAGCATCAGGGCGCCCTGGATGGTCGGCCGGCTGTGGAGCTGGACATACATGCCGAGCCGCTTCATCCGGGCGATGTCCTGCGGCTCGATCTGGTCGGCATGCGACATGGTCCAGCGCAGCCCCTTGATCGGCTTGACCCCGTTGATCGTCTCGATCTCGGTCAGGAACGCCTCGATGGTGCCCCGGAGCTGGGCGTGGACGTTGAGGTGCATGCCCTTGTCGGCGATCGCCTGGGCGATGCGGCGCCACTGCGCCATGGCCTCCGGCGTCGGCGAGGCGCCGCGCGCGAGCAGGTTGTCGTGCAGGGGGAAGTAGACGGTCTCGCCATAGCCGGTGTGGTCGAGCCAGTCGTCGCCCTGGAACGGCTTGAGGCCGGCGATGACGGCCAGCGCCTTGTCGACGCCCTCGGCCGAGGTCGGCTCCTGCCACAGATTGTAGAAGGCGCGCACCGTCATCTGCTTGCGCTCCCACACGGTGCGGAAGGTCTCGATGTGCCCGGCGTTGAAGCCGCGGCCGCCCATCTCCTGGTAGGCCGTGATGCCCATCCGGTTGAGGTCGCGCATCAGGGCGCGGGCGTTCGCGACGCCCCGCTCCCTGGCGACCTCGCCCAGCCGGCCGAGCGTCCAGGCGACGGCGCCGCCGCCGTTGAAGACGCCGGTCGGCTGGCCGCTCGTGTCCTTCTCGATCCGGCCGTTGCGCGGGTCGGGCGTCTCCGCCGTCACGCCGAGCGCCTTCAGGGCGGCCGAGTTGGCGTAGATGCGGAAGTAGATGACCTGGAGGACGACCGGGTTGTCGGGCGCCGCCGCGTCGAGCTCGGCTTTGGTGAAGCCGCCGGGCTGATCGGTGAACTGCTCCTCCGACCAGCCGCCGAGCGACAGCACCAGCTCGCCCGGCTTCGACGCCTTCGCCTTGGCGGCGATCATGGCCAGGGCCTCCTGGCGCGACGTGATCCCGTCGAGCCGCACCTCGCGGTCCCAGTACTCGGCCGCCCGCATGAAGTGGGCGTGGTTGTCGATCAGGCCCGGGACGACGGTCTTGCCGGCGAGGTCGATCACCCGCGTCTGCGGCGTCTTCAGCGCCTCGATGTCGGCAAGGCTGCCGGCGGCGACGACGCGCTCGCCGGTGATCGCCAGGGCCGGCACCACGCTGAAGCGGTCGTCGACCGTGACGATCTTGCCGTTGACCAGGAGGGTGTCGGCTCCGCGGGCTGCGGCGGCGGGGGTGGCCGTGGCGGGGCCGGGGGCGGTCGTCTGGGCGACGGCCGGGCCGGCGAGCGCGGCGGCGCCGGCCAGCAGGCCGGCGGCGAGCACACGGGGGGCGTGACGGGTCTGCATGCGGGGGGTCCTCCACGTTGTCGACTTCTTGATTGGCGAGGACGATAGCGCGGCACGCCGGAGCCCGGCAACGGCGGCCGGTGTGCCTCGGCCGGGCGGGCATCACCGCACGGCTGCATCGCAGCAAGGCTGCTCCGGTCGCCGGAGCCTTGAAGGCACCGCCGACACTCTGTAACCGGTTGGCGATCGTTTCCGTGCCGCCCGTCGGGGCGCCGGAACGGCCGGGAGTGGCCCGGCCAGACACGACGAGGCGGACATGAACGCACCGGTGAGGACGACGAAGCTGATCAAGGGCGCGACCGGCGACTTCGAGGTGATCGTCGGCATGGAGGTCCATGCCCAGGTGACCTCGAACGCCAAGCTGTTCTCCGGCGCCTCGGCCGCCTTCGGGGGCGCGCCGAACTCCCACGTCTCGCTGGTCGACGCGGCAATGCCCGGCATGCTGCCGGTGATCAACGAGGAGTGCGTCCGCCAGGCGATCCGCACCGGCCTCGGCCTCAAGGCGAGGATCAATCTCAGGTCGGTCTTCGACCGGAAGAACTATTTCTACCCGGACCTGCCGCAGGGCTACCAGATCAGCCAGTACAAGTCGCCGATCGTCGGCGAGGGCGAGGTCGTGGTCGACATGCCGGACGGCGAGACGGTGCGGGTCGGCATCGAGCGGCTGCACCTCGAGCAGGACGCCGGCAAGTCGCTGCACGACCAGCACCCGACCATGTCGTTCGTCGACCTCAACCGCTCCGGCGTCGCCCTGATGGAGATCGTCTCGCGGCCCGACATCCGCTCGGCCGAGGAGGCCAAGGCCTTCGTCGCCAAGCTGCGCACCATCATGCGCTATCTCGGCACCTGCGACGGCAACATGGAGGAGGGGAGCCTGCGGGCCGACGTCAACGTCTCGGTGCGGCGCCCCGGCGAGCCGCTCGGCACCCGCTGCGAGATCAAGAACGTCAACTCGCTGCGCTTCATCGGCCAGGCCATCGAGGTCGAGGCCCGCCGCCAGATCGGCATCATCGAGGACGGCGGCTCCATCGAGCAGGAGACCCGGCTGTTCGACCCGGCGCGCGGCGAGACCCGGTCGATGCGCAACAAGGAG
Organism: Rhodoplanes tepidamans; assembly: GCF_030813915.1. Classification (GTDB taxonomy): domain Bacteria; phylum Pseudomonadota; class Alphaproteobacteria; order Rhizobiales; family Xanthobacteraceae; genus Rhodoplanes; species Rhodoplanes tepidamans. The sequence goes on along the minus strand of NZ_JAUSUJ010000022.1, from coordinate 39,601 downwards.
GAGGCGCACGACTATCGGTACTTTCCCGATCCCGACCTGCTGCCGCTGGAGTTCGACCAGGCCTATGTCGACGCGCTGGCGGCGGCGCTGCCCGAGCTGCCCGACCAGAAGAAGGCCCGCTTCATGGCGGACTACGGCCTGTCGGCCTACGACGCCGACGTCCTGGTGAGCGAGCGCGAGAGCGCCGCCTTCTTCGAGAGCGTGGTGGAGGCCGGCGCCGGGAAGCGGCGCGATCCGAAGATCGCCGCCAATTGGGTGATCAACGAGCTCGCCGGCCGCCTCAACAAGGAGGGCCACGGCATCGCGGAGTCGCCGGTGTCGGCCGCGCAGCTCGGCGCCGTGCTCGACCTGATCGCCGACGGCACCATCTCGGGGAAGATCGCCAAGGACCTGTTCGAGATCGTGTGGAGCGAGGGCGGCGATCCCCGGGCGATCGTCGAGGCGCGCGGCATGAAGCAGGTCACCGACACCGGTGCCATCGCGGCCGCGGTCGACGAGGTGATCGCCAGGAACCCCGACAAGGCGGCGCAGGCGAAGGAGAAGCCGGCGATGGTCGGCTGGTTCGTCGGCCAGGTGATGAAGGCCTCGGGCGGCAAGGCGAACCCGCAGGCCGTCAACGCGTTGCTCAAGGCGAAGCTCGGCCTCGACTAGGCCGAGACGCAGCGCTCGTTTGCCGCCGCGCCTGCGCGGCGGCGCGTCTGCTCCGGGGCGCGCCGACGGCGGCGCCGACGGCCGCGCCGATGCGGCCGACCGCGATCGTCGCGGCGTCCGCTGGCCTCCGCGTCCTCTTCTCTCCACCTCCGTGCCGCCGTCTCGCCATCGCGTCGCCGCCTCGTCGCGACGATCGCGCGCGTCGCCGCACATCGTCCGGAGCGTCGCAGCGATCGTCCATGCTGGTCGCGAGGCGCGTCGCGAGGCGCGTTCAGACGGTCGGCCGGCGGCCGGATCGAGGTGCCGGAAGCGCCTCTGCGACAGGCCTTCCGGCGCCTCCTCGAATCAGTCGCTGCTCGATTCGAGTGGAGTGACGCGTCGCGCCGCGTTCGCGAAGGCGAGTCCGCGGAGGAAATCCGCAGAATTTTTTGCCGGCGTGAACGAACCGTTAGCGCGCCGTCTCTGGACCTCTCGGCGCATGCCGTGAGCAGCACGACCGCGCGCTGGACGGATCCGGACGACATGCAAGAAACCAACGTTTCATCGGCACATCTCGCGACGACGATGCGCGGCGCGACGGCGCGCGCGACGCGTGCCGGCTCGCGCCGCGAGGCCTCGCGTGCGTCGCGGAAGATCGATGCGGGCGCGCGCCGATCGTCGCCGACGACGCGGAACGACAAGCGGGGCCGCTGATTTTTCCGTTGTGCTGTAGTAATCGAAGTGTAGTGCCCTCGATTCGCGTGGGCACGTTTCTGATAGCCATCCCACCACGGCTAGGAGGGCAGCATGCCGAAGAAAGCGACGACCGCGAAGCCGGCCGCCAAGAAGACGGCGACCGCGAAGAAGACCACGACCGCCAAGAAGACGACGACGAAGGCGGCGGCGAAGCCGGCGGCGAAGAAGACCACGGCGAAGAAGACCACCACGGCCGCGAAGAAGCCGGCCGCCAAGAAGGCGCCCGCGAAGAAGAAGTGAGGAGCGGCCTCTCGGAGCCGACCGCTCCGGGCAAGCCGTGGACTTCGTCGGGGACCGGCGACAGCGGCGCGATCGACCTTCGAACCCGGAGCTTGCTTCGCTCCGAAGCGCCGATCTCGAACCGCGGCCGGTCACGAACGACGAAAAAGAGGGCGTCGGCGAGACCGAGCAGAAGCCCCACCGAGCCCCGCCGCACCGGCCGGGCGAACGAGTGGAGAGCGCGCGGGTCTCGCCCTGCTTCTCGGGCGGCACACGCCGCCGGGCAGCGCGACCATCGGACCTCTCGCCGACGCCCCCCTTCATGTGCGACGGCCCGCAGGCCTCGAGGCCTTCGCCGGGTGACACCGGGACCGCTTCTCACCCGGATCGCCATCGCCGCTTCGATGCGGCATCCAGAGGGCACGCCTCCCCGGTGTGCGCTCATTCGGTTGCGCTCCTCCTGCCGGCGCTTCCGTCGTCGCCGGCCGCTGCCGCGCCGGTCCGTCGCGCCGCCGGCGCGTCCCGAGACACACGGATCCCCGGCCGGCCGGACGTCCGCCCGCCGCTTCGTCTGTCCTGAACTCCTGGTGCACCGCCGCCCGCCGTCGGCTGGCGCTCCTCGCTTCGGCGAGCTGTTCGCGCCGCCGACGCCGCGACGGCTCGTGCCGGGAGCGGGTGCCGCGGCTCAGCCCTTCAGGCAGCCGCGCATGAAGGTCCGGTAGGCCTCGCGGCCTTTCACGTCCTTCGCCTTCTTCTCGTCCTTCCACTTCGCGGCGCAGTCCTTCATGCGCTGCTGCTGGGCCGAGACCTTCTTTTCCGCGGCCGGCTTCGCCTCCGTCGCGGGCTTCGTCTCCTGCGCCGCCGCCGGCACGGCGGCGACCAGGAGGACCGCGGCGGCGACTGCCGCCGCCCAGGACGTCGTCACCGAAGATCTGTTCGAAGACCTGCGCATGGTGTCCTCTCCCCTGTGAGCGGAGAGACGAGGATACGCTTCGCTCCGTCGGCGCGCCATCGGTCGAACGTCCGGCACATGATCGGCTCGCCGCAGCAGAACCGTGTCGCCTGGGAAGAACTGTCGGTGGTCGGCGCACACCGTCTTGCGAAGCGCGCGGCGAGTCGACATCTCGTGCCTTGGCCCGATCCGGCGACAGGAGTGAGCAATGGCCCGCACCCCCGACAAGACTTCCGGCACCCGCGGCGCGGCGCGTCCGCGCAAGACGACGCCCAGGCGCGCGGTCGACGCAGCGCCCGCCCGGCAGGGGCGGGCCGCGCCGAAGGCCGCGGACCGGAAGAGCCGGGCCGCCGGCGCGCCGCGCGGGACGAAGCCGGCCGGGAGGGCGTCCGCCAAGCCTGCGAAGACTCCGGCGAAGAAGCCGGTGGCGACCACCGCAGCCAAGCGCACCGGCCGCACCGTCGAGCGCGCCAGCCGCACCGGCAAGGCGCGCACCGCCGGACGGCCGGCGCCGATCGAGCTGTTCTACTGGTCGACGCCGAACGGCTGGAAGATCTCCATCATGCTGGAGGAGTGCCGGCTGCCCTATGTGGTGCGGCCGATCAACATCGGCACCGGCGAGCAGTTCGATCCGGCGTTCCTCGCCGTCGCGCCCAACAACCGCATCCCGGCGATCGTCGATCCGGACGGGCCGGGCGGCAAGCCGATCTCCATCTTCGAGTCCGGTGCCATCCTGCAGTATCTCGGCCGCAAGACCGGCAAGCTCTATCCGGCGAACGAGCGCGCGCGGGTCGAGGTCGACCAGTGGCTGATGTGGCAGATGGGCGGGCTCGGCCCGATGGCGGGTCAGGCGCATCACTTCCGCATCTACGCGCCGGAGCAGGTGCCCTACGCGATCAAGCGCTACACCGACGAGTGCAATCGCCTCTACGGGGTGATGAACCGGCGGCTCGCCGACCGCGAGTTCCTGGCCGGCAAGTACTCGATCGCGGACATCGCCTGCATCGGCTGGGCGAGCCGGCACGAGCGGCAGGCGCAGGACCTCGCCGACTTCCCGCACCTGAAGCGCTGGCTCGGCACCATGCTGGCACGGCCGGCGGTGGCGCGCGGCATGGCGCTGGCGGCGGAGTCGGCGAACAGCGTCGACATGAAGGATCCGGCCGTGCAGGCGCTGCTGTTCGGCCAGCGGGCCCGCTGATCGCGACGGCTCGCCACCGGTCGCCGCCGCGCTCCGGCGCGGCGGCGACCGCCGCCTGCCGTCGGCACCTTTGCCGGTCGCGCCCGGCGGTGTCGTGCGAAACCCTTTTTCGCGCGGCTTTCCGGCGTGGTGAACCAGGCCTTGCGCCGCGTGGTTACCGGGTTGTCGACGATTTTTCGAAAGTGCAGCAACGACGCGGGTTTCCGCGCTGTCGGGCCGGGCTTTCCGGGATCGCGGCGCGGTTCCGTTAAGGGCCGATTCATCGCACCTTTTAAGTGCGTTTTCAGACGCCTCCCGGAAGATCGGGGTGTTCGGACGGCAATGCTCCGGACGCTTCGACGAAACCAACGGCCGGCATCGGCCACGGCCTGGGGAGGCCAGACATGGGACGGTACGACGCAGCGGCGATGGACACGGCGGCCCTCGGCGAGGCCACCACCAACGCGGACATGTTCTTCCAGCTCGGCATGATGTACTCGACCGGCTCGAGCGTGGAGGCCGACTACGTGTCGGCCCACAAGTGGTTCAATCTCGCCGCCATGAACGGCAACAGCGACGCGATCCGGCTGCGCCGTGAGATCGCCGAGCTGATGTCCGAGGCCGAGATCGCCTCCGCTCAGCGCGCCGCCCGCGCCTGGCTCGGCCGCTGAGGCGGGAAGGGCGGCGAGCCGGCCTGGCGGCCGGCCACCGGTCCGGCCGGCGGCGACGCCGATGCGACCGGTTCGCGGCTTGACCCGCCCCGCCTAACCGCATACGAAAACCCCACTGGAGCTGTGGCCGAGTGGCTGAAGGCGGCGGTTTGCTAAACCGTTATACGGCCTTAAAGCCGTATCGAGGGTTCGAATCCCTCCGGCTCCGCCAGCCCTCAAATCCCTGAAAGATCGACTGGATCGCCGCTCGCAGGCCCCGCCTCGCGGGCCGTGCGCGCCCGTCCCGCGGGCCGGGCTGGGCGCTCGTCCGCGCGACGGCTCGGGCCGCCCGGGACCGGGGGAGATTCGGCCGGGCGCCTCGGTGCGGCCGGCGCGCGACCGCCTACGGCCGGGCGGTGCCGGTCGGGTCGAGCCCCGGAAGGCTGTGCAGGAGCACATAGGCCGCGACCGTCAGCACCAGCGCCGCCAGGATGCGATTCAGGGCCGCCTTGTGGCCGGACAGGCGAACGGCGAGCAGCATGCCGAGCACCCCGCCGACCAGGCCGCCGGCGACGAGCTCGGCGGCGATCATCCAGTCCACCTGCCCGGCGCGCGCATAGGTCAGCGCCGTCGCGAGCCCGAAGGTGCCGACCGCCAGCAGCGACGAGCCGACCGCCCCGATGGTGGACATGCCGGTGGCGAGGAGCAGCGCCGGCACCGCGAGGAAGCCGCCGCCGATCCCGAAGAAGCCGGAGGCGAGCCCCGTCACGGCTCCGGCCGCCGCCGTCGCCAGCCCCGACCGGAGATCGACGGGGCGGAGCGCGCCCGCGGTCGCGGGACGCCGCCGCAGCATCGCGACGCCGACGCCCGCCATCGCCAGGCCGAACAGGAACAGCAGCCGTCGCCCGTCCACCAGGAGACCCAGGCTCGAGCCGAGCAGCGCGCCCGCCGTGCCGACCAGCGCGAAAACGACGGCGTGCGGCCAGCGCACATGGCCGCGCCGCGCATGCAAGGCGAGATTTGCATAGGCGTTGATCGACACCGCCAGCGCGCCGGTGCCGATCGCGACGTGCGGGCTCTCGATCCCGACCAGATAGAGCAGCAGCGGCGTGGCGAGCACCGAGCCGCCGCCGCCGACGAGGCCGAGCACGAAGCCGACGATTCCGCCGGCCCCGAGGGCGGGAAGCAGCGACGGGTCCGTCACGGCACTGTGCCCGCACGGAGGTGGTGCGCGACCGGACGTCGCCGCGGCGCCCGGACCGTCAAGAGGAGACTCCGCGGCCGGCCGGGCGGACGACGACCCGGGCGCCGTCCGGCAACCGGCCGTAGAGGTCGATGACGTCCTGGTTCATCATCCGGATGCAGCCGGACGACACCGCCTCGCCGATCGACCACGGCTCGTTGGTGCCGTGGATGCGGTAGAGCGTGTCCTTGCCGTTCCTGAACAGGTAGAGGGCGCGGGCGCCGAGCGGATTCTCGGCGCCGCCGTCCATGCCGCCGGCCCATCTGGCGTACTTCGCCGGCTCGCGCGCGATCATGTCCGGCGTCGGGGTCCAGCGCGGCCATCGGCGCTTGTGGGCGACCGTCGCGGTGCCCGAGAAGGCGAGCCCCTCGCGGCCGACCCCGACGCCGTAGCGCAGCGCCTTGCCGCCCTCCTGGACCAGATAGAGGAAGCGGTTCTCCGGATCGACCACCACGGTGCCGGGCGGCTCGCCGGTCGGGTCGTCGACCAGACGGCGCATGTAGCGCGGCTTCAGCGCGTCGGGCTCCACGGCCGGCACGACGAACGGCTCGGTCGTGACGGCGGCGTAGCGTCGGGCGTCGGGGGACGGCGATGCGGCCGCCGGCGCGACGGGCGGCGCCGCCGCCGTGGTCTGGCAGGCCGCGAGAGCGAGACCGGCCAGAACGACGAAGAGGGGGCCCGCCGTGCGACGGCGCGGCGGACAGACGGGGGTCATGCGGATGCTCACTGCGCGGCCTGCCGGCGGCGTGCCTCGGCGAAGGCCTGCTTGAAGCCCTTGTAGTCGAGGGTCGAGGTGCGGAACGGGCCGATCAGATAGGAGGGCGTCCCCTGCAGGCCGATGGCCTGTGCCTGGGCGGCGTTGCGGCGGAGCAGGGCCGTGATCCGGTCCGCGTTCTTGTCGTGGTCGGCCTGCAGCCGGGCGAGATCGACGCCCGACGCCTGCACCGCCTCGCGCATCGTCTCCTCGGGGATCCGCCGCCCGGGGATCGCCATCAGGGCGTGGTGGACGAGCGCGTAGCGGTCCTGATAGGCGGCGGCGAGGGCCAGCCGCGCCCCGAACACCGAGGCTTCGGTGAGGATCGGCCAGTCCTTCAGGACCAGCCGGATCTTGCCGTCCTCCGCGACGGCGCGGTCGAGATCGGGCGCGGCCTTCTTGCAGAAGGGGCAGTTGTAGTCGAAGAACGCCACCGCGGTGACGTCGCCCTTCGGGTTGCCGAAGGTCGGCGCCTCGGGATCGCGCAGGATCGCCTCGGTATCGATCCCCTGCGCCGCGGCCCGGCGGGACAGTCCCGGCGCCGCCGCGGTCAGAGCCGCGCCGGCGGCGAGCAGAATCAGGTCTCTGCGTCTCATGAACGTCTCCGATCCGGTTGGGTGAGGGTGGGTCACGCGCCGGCCGCGGCGAGGCGGCGGGCGATCTCGTCGGCCGTGATCGGGCCGATCAGCCGCGAGCCCGGGATCTCCCGGCCGGCGGCGTCGAGCAGGAAGAGGGTCGGCGGGCCGACGACGGCGAAGCGGGCCATCAGCGCCCGGGTGTCGTCGCCGTAGGTCGTCACGTCGGCGGCGATCACCGGCAGCCGCGCGAGGCGGGCGCGGATCGCCGGCTCCGACAGCACCGCCTCGTTCGACCGGCAGACCGTGCACCAGTCGGCCGTGAAGGCGACCAGCACGGGCCCGCCCGTATGGGCCGCCACGGCACGATCGAACGCGGCGAGCGACGCGACCCGCGTCGGCGCCGGCGCCTCACGGGTGGTCGCATGGTCCGACATCAGGAAGGCGAGCGGCCGCAGCGGATCGTTGGCGCCGCCGGCGGCGCCGACCAGAAGCAGGACCCCGTAGGTCGCCGCGGCGAGCCCGGCGGCCTTGCCGAGCCGGCCTCGCCATTCGCTCGCGGGACCGAGGCGATCGAAGCCGCCGAGGAAGACGCCGGCCGCGAGCGCGAGCACGCCCCACACGGCGAGCGCGGCCGGGCCCGGCAGGATCCGGGTCAGCAGCGAGGCGGCGACCGCGAGGAACACGACGCCGAAGATCTGCTTCACCCGCGCGAGCCATGGCCCGGAGCGCGGCAGCACGCGGGCCCCGAAGGTGCCGACCGCGACCAGCGGCAGCCCCATGCCGAGGCCGAGCATGAACAGCGCCGCCGCGCCCTTGCCGGCCTCGCCGGTCTGCGCGGCGTAGAGCATCGCGGCGGCGAGCGGCGGGGTCACGCACGGGCCGACCACGAGGGCCGAGGCGAAGCCGAGCAGCGCCGCCCCGGTGATCGATCCGCCGCCGCCCCGCGCCCCGCCGAGCCGCGCCGCGAGCCCGGCGGGCAGCGCGATGTCGAACAGGCCGAACATCGACAGCGCGAGGGCGACGAGCGCCGCCGCCATCAGCCCGAGCGCCCAGGGCGTCTGCAGGGCCGCCTGGAGATTGGCACCCGACCAGCCGGCGGCGAGGCCGAGCAGTCCGTAGGCGGCCGCCATCGCGATCACGTAGCTCGCCGACAGCACGAAGCCGCGCCGCGGCGACAGCGTCTCGCCGGAGCGCACCAGCATGCCCGACAGGATCGGGATCATCGGGAACACGCACGGGGTCAGCGCGAGCAGGACGCCGAACAGCAGGAAGGCGGCGAGCATCGGTCCCCAGCCGCCGGCCAGGAGGCCGGCCGTGGCATCCGGCTCCGGTGCGAGCGACGGCGTCGACGCCGACGCCGGTCCCTGTGCGTCCGCCGCGGCGCCGCCCGGCGCGACCGCCACGCGGGTGCCGTCGACCATGCGGGACGGCGGATCGCTCACCGCGAGGGTCGCGAGGTCGATCACCTTGGCGACGGGCGGGTAGCAGATGCCCCGCTCGGCACAGCCCTGATAGGAGACGCGCAGCCGGCCGGCGGCCGGCGCATCGGCGAGGCGGGCCTCGACGGCGTCGTGATAGATCTCGACGAGGCCGAAGTTCGGGTCGTCCTTCTCGGTCCCGGCCGGCAGCGCGAGCGGCAGGGCGCGGCCGTCGAGAACCGCCTGCATCCCGTCGCGGTAGAGATAGTGGCCGGGCGCCGCGGCGATGCGGATCGCCAGGACTCCGTCGGGAGCCCGGCGGGCCGCGAGCGTGAAGACCTCGTCGGCCGGCGGCGGCAGCGGCTCGGCGGTCGCGGCCGGTGCGAGGAGGCCCAGGAGGGCGACGACGATGCCGGCCAGACAGCCGATCAGCCGGGCGGGAACCCGGCAGGACGATCCTCTCATGGCGTGACGTCTCCCCGATCCGTGACGCCGAGGAGGTCGATGGCTCACCTTAAGCCAGCCTTAAGGTGGACCTAGAAGGTCCGGGCGGCCGCACCGGCGGCCGGGCGTGCCCGGCGGAGGGCAGGGAGGTCGCATGCGCATCCTCGTGGTCGAGGACGATCCGGTGCTGTCGGACGGCCTGAAGGTCGGCCTCGGCCTGTCGGGGGCGACCATCGATCGCGTCGCGACCTGCACCGACGCGCGCGCCGCGCTCGCGGCGGCGCGGTTCGACGCCGTGGTGCTCGACGTGATGCTGCCGGACGGCTCCGGCCTCGACGTGCTCGCCGACGTGCGGCGGCGCGGCGACGCGACCCCGGTGCTGCTGCTCACCGCCCTCGACGAGACGTCCGACCGCATCGCCGGCCTCGACGCCGGGGCCGACGACTATCTCGGCAAGCCGTTCGATCTCGACGAGCTCGCGGCGCGCCTGCGCGCGATCGTGCGCCGGCGCGACGGACGCGCGAGCCCGGTGCTGGAGGCGGCCGGCGTCGTGCTCGATCCCGCCACCCAGGTCGCCACCGTCGCGGGCGAGGCGGTGCCGCTGTCGCGCCGCGAATTCGCGGTGCTGTCGGCCCTGATGGAGCGACCCGGCGTTATCCGCTCGAAGAGCGAGATCGAGGACCGCCTGTACGGCTGGGACGAGGAGGTGGAGAGCAACGCCGTCGAGGTCCACATCCACAACCTGCGCACCAAGATCGGCCGCGCCGCGATCGAGACCGTGCGGGGCATCGGCTATCGCATGCGCGGCCAGCCGTGATCCCGGTCCGGCCATGACCTCGCTGAAGCGCCGCCTGTTCGTTCTCCTGCTCGCCGCCACCGGCGTCATCTGGCTGTCCGCCATCGCCTGGATCTCGCTCGGCAGCCGCGCCGAGCTCGAGCGCGTGCTCGACACCCGGCTGCAGGAGGCGGCCCGGATGGTCCACTCGCTTGCCGGCTCGGCCATGACGTCGACGGCGAGCGCCGCCGTCGACGCGACCGGCTACGCGCGTCAGCTCTCCTGCCAGATCTGGTCGCTGGACGGACGGCTGGTCGGCCGCTCCTCGGGGGCGCCGGACGGCCGGCTGGCCGCCGACCAGGACGGCTTTTCGGACCGGGAGGTGAACGGCGAGACGTGGCGGGTCTACACCATCGTCGACCGCGACAAGGGCGTGCGCGTCGCGGTCGGCGATCGCCTCGGCCTGCGCGACCGGCTGGTGCGCGACCTCGTCGCCGGGATGCTGGCGCCGATCCTGCTGGTGGTGCCGCTGCTCGGGGTGCTGATCTGGGCCGGCCTCGGCCGCGGCCTGCGGCCGCTCGAAGCGCTGGCCGGCGAGATCGCGGCGCGCGACGGCGAGGACATGCGGCCGGTGCCGACGGAGGGGGCGCCGCGCGAGGTGCGGCCGCTGCTCTCGGCGCTCAACGGCCTGTTCGGCAAGGTCGAGGCGGCGCGCCGCCACGAGCGCGACGTGACCGCCTTCGCGGCGCACGAGCTGCGCACCCCGCTCGCCGGGCTGAAGACGCAGGCCCAGGTCGCGCTGGCGGCGCCCGACGCCGCGACCCGCGACGGGGCGCTGCGCCAGATCCTGGTGTCGGTCGACCGCACGACGCGGCTGACCCGCCAGCTCCTGGCGCTCGCCCGCCTCGAGGCGATGGGCGCCGCCCGCCCGGAGGGCACGATCGATGCCGGGGCGGTGCTGCGCGACGTCGTCGCCTCGCTCCCGCTGCCGGCCGGCACCACCGTCACGGTCGATCCGGCGCTCGACGGGCTGCGCGTCCCGGCCGAGCGCGAGATGCTGCATCTGGTGCTGCGCAATCTGCACGAGAACGCCGTCGAGCACATGCCGGCCGGCGGCCGCATCGCCTGGGCGCCGCTGCCCGGCGGGCTCGGTCTCGCCGTGGAGGACGAGGGGCCCGGCATTCCCGACGAGGAGCTCGCGCTCGTCACCCGGCGGTTCTGGCGCGGCCGCCACCGGAGCGCCTCCGGCACCGGACTCGGGCTGACCATCGCCGAGATGGCCGCCCGCCGGCTCGGCGCCCGTCTCGGCTTCGCCAACCGCAGCGACCGCAGCGGCCTGCGGTGCGCCCTGGCGTGGAGCTGAGGGGCGGACCGGGGCGCGTCCGGCTGCGGCTCGCTGTGGTGATGGTTCGCCCGCACCTCGTTCGGAGCGCGTCTCGTCGGAGGCGGTGACGCCGCGTCCGCGGCCGTGCACGTCCGGGCACGCGGCGGCCTCGGCGCAGTTCGCTTTCGTACCGAGCTTGGGGCGCCTCGTCGTCGTGACGCAGGAACGGCGGCGTGCGCGAACCCGTTTCCTCGACGCCGGGCGATGTTCGTCCGGCGTCCGTCCGGCCCGAAGCGCGAACAAGCCGGTCCGGAGCGGCGGCTCCGAGGGTGCGAGCCCCACGGCCGCGCGTCGCATCCGTGTTCGCGTTCCGCCGTCCGCGGCCGTCGCCCGATGCCGGTCCGTCCGGCCGGTCGACCGGGCACGGGCCGACGAAGCCATGCGATCGCCGATCCAGCGTCTCCGATCCGGTATCGCCGATTCACGACCACGCATTCCAACATCGAAGAGGAACGACATGAGGGCGATCACTCTTTTTGCGTCCGCCGCACTCGCATCGACGGCCCTGGTGCCGCTCCCCGCCACTGCGCAGACGGCGCGGCAGCCGGGTGCGCAGGCCCAGGGGCAGCAGGCGCGATCGATTCCGGCGGCCGAGTTCGTGCAGCGCGCGGCCGTGAGCAATCTGTTCGAGATCCAGTCGAGCCGGCTCGCCGACACCAAGGCTCGGAACGAGCAGGTCCGGCAGTTCGCCCAGCGGATGATCGAGGAGCACGGCCAGGCCGGCCAGCGCCTGCGCTCCGCCGCGCAGAACCAGAGCATCCCGGACGCGCTCGACCAGCAGCACACCCAGATGATCCAGGAGCTGCAGAACGCCAGCGGCTCCGGCTTCGACCGCCGCTATGTCGACATGCAGGTGAAGGCGCACGAGCAGGCGGTGTCGCTGTACGAGTCCTTCGTCCGCGGCGGCGAGGAAGGCCAGCTCCAGCAGTTCGCCAGGCAGACGCTTCCGACCCTGCGGGACCATCTCCAGTCGGCGCGGCAGATCGAGCAGGGGATCGCGCGTCAGCAGGTCGGATCCGCACAGCAGGGCCAGGGGCCGCAGGGACAGGGTCGGCAGGCCGAGGGTCAGCAACGGCAGGCCCGGACCGGCGCCGACCAGGCCGGTGCCGATCAGGGTGACCAGGCGGATCCGTCGCGGATCGTGGTGCGGCAGCCGCCGCCGCGCGTGCAGATCGACCAGGGATCGCCGCGGGTCACGGTCGATCAGCGACAGCCGCGGGTCACGGTCGATCAGCGACAGCCCGAGATCGTGGTGCGCCAGCTGCCGCCGACCATCACGGTCGACCAGCCGCAGCCCGAGATCGTCGTCCGGATGCCGCAGCCGGACGTGAACGTGGCCATGCAGCCGCCGCGCGTCGAGGTCGACCAGCCGCAGCCGCAGGTCCGGGTCGCCAGGCCCGACCAGCAGCAGCAGGCCCAGGTGGACGTCGAGCGCGGCCGGCCGGACGTCACCGTGAGGCGGGCGGACGATCCGAACGTGCAGATCGCCAACGAGAGCCGCCGTCCGAACGTGCGCTTCGAGCGCACCGGCGAGCCGAAGGTCGTCTATCGGGAGGCCGACGGCCAGCCGCGCGTCTTCTACGAGGAGCAGCAGGCGGGTGACCGGAGCGGCCAGCAGGGCCGGCAGCAGGCCGGTCGGGAGCAGACGCAGCAGCAACGCCAAGCCCAAGCCCGGCAGCAGGCCCAGCAGGACGACCGGCAGCCCCAGGCTCGACAGTCGCCCGCCGGGCAGCAGGCGCAGCAGCAGTCCGCGGCCGGCAACCGGCCCACCGACGAGGAGCGGCGCAAGGCCCGCGCCCGCCTCGGCGGGGCGGAGGCAGAGACGACCGGCAGCGCCGGCCAGCCGACCCGCACCATGATGGTCGAAACGATCACGGATCTCGACGTGTACAATGCCCGCGGCGAGCGGCTCGGCGACATCCAGGCCGTCGTCGCCGACCGCGACAACCGGCGCCATGTCGTCATCGCCTCGGGTGGGTTCCTCGGCTTCGGCGAGGACCAGGTCGTGTTTCCGCTGGAGCGGTTCCGGTTGCGGGGCGATCGGCTGACGATCCAGGGCGTGAGCGACGACGACATCGACGCCATGGCCGATTACCGCAACGCCAACACGAACTACCGCGCTCTGTCGGCGAACACGCGCCTCGAGGTGCCGATCTCGCAGTAGGCAATCGCGTCGTGCGACGCCGTCGACCGGCGACAGGAGGGCCGCCCCACCGGGCGGCCCTTTTTCGAGCACTGCGCGATGGCGCGTTCGAGCACCGCGCGATGGCGCCGCTCCCGCGTCCGTCGGGGTCCCGTCCGTGACGACCGCCGTTCCCGGGAACGGCCCGGAAGTGGCGGTTTTGCTTGACGATGCTCTGGCGGTGCGGTTCCTGCGCAGCGGCCGGCGTCGGATGTCCGGCCTCAGACATCGCCGAGGCACCCTCCGCATGGCCCGCTCCGCAGACGACGTGTTTCGCCGCGCCGTGGAAGCCCTGCAGGCGGGCAGGGCCGTGGATGCGGAACGCGCCTTCCGCAGGGTGCTCGACGTCAGCCCCCGGCATCCCGGCGCCTTGAACCTTCTCACGGTCCTTCTGATGCGCCTCGCGCGCTGGGCCGAAGCCGAGCGTTTCGCCCGCCGCGCCGCGCGGGAGACGCCGAATTCGGACGTCACGCTCTACAATCTCGGCCTGATCCTGCGCGAGCTGAAGCGGCCCCAGGAGGCGCTGGAGCAGCTCGGCCGCGCGCTGGCGCTGAACCCGCGGGTGACCGAGACCCGGACCGTGCGGGCCGGCGTGCTGCGCGGGCTCGGACGGCTCGACGAGGCGCTCGCCGATCTCGACGCGGCGCTGGCGATCGATCCGGCCTGCGTCGACGCCCATCTGGGTCGCGGGGCGGTGCTCGGGCAACTCGGCCGCCACGAGGAGGCGCTCGCCGCCTGCGACCGGGCCGCGTCGCTGAAGCCCGATCTGGCCGAGGCGTGGGTCGCTCGCGGCCAGATCCTGCGCCTGCAGAAGCGCCACGAGGAGGCGCTCGCCGCCTTCGCGCGGGCGCTGAGCCTGCGGCCGGATCTGCCCGACGCGCTGCAGGGGCAGGGGGCCACCCTGGCGGCGCTCGGCCGTTTCGCCGAGGCGCTCGCCGCCTACGACCAGGTGCTGGCCCGCAGCCCGGATCTGGCCGAGGCCTGGGTGGGGCTCGGCGACGTGTTCTTCCTGCAGGCCCGGCACGAGCGCGCCGTGGTGGCCTACGACCGCGCGCTGGCCCTGGACGCCGCGCTGGCACGCGCCTGGCTGCACCGGGCGAAAGCGCTGCTCGTCCTGAACCGGCTGGACGAGGCGGAGGCCGCCTGCGCCCGGGCGGCCGCCGTCGGTCCGACCGCCGAGACGTGGCGGCTCGCCGCCGAAATCGCTTTCGCGCTGAAGCGATACGACTATTCCCTCGAGTACTACGACAAGGCCCTGGCGACCGATCCCGCGCTCGACTACGGGCCCGGCGGGCGCCTGCACGCCAAGCTGCAGCTGTGCGACTGGAGCAATCTCGACGGCGAGGTCGCCCAGGTCCTGGCGCAGGTGCACGACGACCGTCCGGTGGTGCAGCCCTTCGTGGCCCTGTTCCTGCCGTTCTCGCAGGCCGACCAGCTCCGCTGCGCCCGCAGCTTCGTGGCCGGCCTGGAGGTGCCGCGGCTGCCCGAGGTGGATGTCGGGACGCGGCGGCACGAGCGCATCCGCCTCGCCTATCTCTCGGCCGACCTGCGCGATCATCCGACCGCCCATCTGACCGCCGGGCTCTTCGAGCATCACGACACGTCGCGGTTCGAGACCACGGCGATCGTCTGGGGTGATCGCTCCGGCTCGGCGATCGCCCGGCGCATCGACGCGGCGTTCGATCATGTGGTCGACATCGGCGCGATGAGCGACGCGGAGGCCGCCGACCTCGTACGGGCCCGCGAGATCGACATCCTGATCGATCTGATGGGGCTCACCAAGAACTGCCGGTTCCCGATCCTGGCGCGGCGGCCGGCTCCCGTGCAGGTCGCGTATCTCGGCTACCCCGGGACGCTCGGGTCCGATTGCGTCGACTACGTCCTCGCCGACGGCGTGGTGGTGCCGCAGCACCTGGAGGCCGCCTATGTGGAGCGGGTGGTGCGGCTGCCGCACGCCTATCAGGTCAACGACGACCGCCGCGCCATCGCCGAGCGGACACCGACCCGCGCCGACTGCGGGCTGCCCGACGGCGCCTTCGTGTTCTGCTGCTTCAACAACAGCTTCAAGATCCAGCCGGCGGTATTCGACGTGTGGATGCGGCTGCTCGCGCAGGTCGACGGCAGCGTGCTCTGGCTGCTCGAGGAGAATCGCTTCGCCTCGGCGAATCTGCGGGCCTAGGCGAAGCGTCGCGGCATCGATCCCGCCCGTCTGGTGTTCGCCCCGCGGGCGCCGCTCGCCGAGCACCTCGCCCGCCACCGGCAGGCGGACCTGTTCCTCGACACGCTACCCTACAACGCCCACACGACGGCGAGCGATGCACTGTGGAGCGGCCTGCCGATCGTCACCTGCGAGGGCGCGACCTTTCCCAGCCGGGTCTGCGCGAGCCTGCTGCGGGCCGTCGGGCTGCCCGAACTGGTGACCGGCTCCCTCGCCGACTACGAGGCCGCCGCCCTGGCGTTCGCCCGGGATCCCGAGCGCCTCGCCGCGCTGAAATCCCAGTTGGCGCAGAATCGCGACTCCGCGCCGCTGTTCGACACCGCGGGCTTCACCCGCGACTTCGAGGCGGCCCTGCTGGACATGTGGGACCGGCGGCAGTCCGCTGAAAGCTCGGCGGAATTTCGCATGCAGCGGTAATTCTTTCGCGCCTTCCGCCGGCTCGGAGGCCCCTCCGCAGAGGCTCCGGAGGTCGGCGGACGGCGAATCCGGACGTCGCCGCGCAAGGCTCGATTCGAACCGTTCCAGCCTCTGGACCGCCGCCGGTCGCCACCGTGGCACCTCTGCAGCGCGATCGTCGCGACGGTTTCAGGGCAGCCGCCCAACTCATTGCGTTCAAATACTTATTCGGCGTCCTCTAGCCGGTCCGGGTGCCTCCCGATTTCGTGTCGTTTGGGCAACACCCCTCCGGATTCAGAGGCTTAGAGGTGGTTTCGGGCCGGTTCTTTATTGCCTGCGAGGGGCCGTCAGCTAATCTGACCTCGCGACGCAGGGGGGCATTCCCGGGGTCGCCCCGTCTAGAGTTCCTGACTGCTTTCGGTGACACGACACGGCAGGAACGCTGGGTGGATCGGGGATTAAGGGGACCTTCCAGGGTGCATGCACCCGCCGGAGACGGAACCCTCCCAAGGCAAACGAATGGAGGTTTCAGATGAAGATGGTGAAAAGCCTTCTCCTCGGCTCCGCGGCAGGTCTCGTGGCAGTTGCAGGGGCCCAGGCGGCCGATCTTCCCGTCAAGGCCAAGCCGGTCGAGTACGTGAAGGTCTGCTCGCTGTACGGCGCTGGGTTCTACTACATCCCGGGCACCGACACCTGCATCAAGATCGGCGGCTATGTCCGCGCGCAGTACTACTACAATGCGGGCGGCGACAACGCCGGCACCGGCGCGCTGACCGGCACCGCCGTGGGTGAGCAGAGCCGTTCGAGCCCGAACGACGCGACGCTCCGCACCCGCGCCGTCATGACGATGGACACCCGCACTCAGACCGAGTGGGGCACGCTCCGTACGTACATGCTGCTCGGCTTCACGCAGGACAACATCGGCTCGTCGTCGCTGTACGCGACCCGCGGCTTCATCCAGTTCGCCGGGTTCACGTTCGGTAAGGCTCAGTCGTTCTACGACCTCTTCTCGAGCCCGGCCGTGTCGTACTTCGCGTGGGCGAACTCGGACACCGGCGACGCCGGCGTCAACCTCGCCGCCTACACGGCGCAGCTCGGCAACGGCGTGTCGGCCACGATCTCGGCCGAAAACCCGCGCCGCACCGGCGTGTTCAACGCCAGCACGACCGCGACCAACGCGATCACGCTCGGCGCCAACCTGAGCAACGACAACACGACCGTGCGGTGGCCGGACGTGGTGGCCAACATCCGCGTCGATCAGGCCTGGGGCTCCTTCCAGGTCATGGGCGCGATCCACGACGCCTCTGCCGCCTACAACTTCCTGACCGGCATCCCGACGACGGCGGCCGGTGACGGCGAGGACAAGGTCGGCTTCGCGGTCGGCGTCGGCGCTCGCGTCAAGACCGACTTCATCTCGCGCGGTGACAGCTTCCAGTTCCAGGTGAACTACACCGAAGGCGCGATGCGGTATGCCATCTACACCCCGACGGGGACTGGCAGCCCGCTGCGCTTCGGCGGCGAGGGCGTGGGCGTCGGCTTCTTCTCCGACGGCATCTACACCAACGGCGGCAGCGTCGACCTGACGAAGGTGTTCGGCATCAACGCGTCGTACGAGCACGTGTGGACCCCGGCCCTGAAGACCTCGGTCTACGGCGGCTACTTCGACATCGACTACGGCGATGCCGGCGCGTCGGCGCTCTGCGGCTACCTGCAGAACACCTCGACGGCGTTCCGCATCACCAGCACTCAGTGCGATCCGGACTTCTCGTTCTGGCAGCTCGGCTCGCGCACCCAGTGGAACATCCGCCCCGACTTCTACATGGGCGTGGACGTCCTCTACACCAAGCTGAACACCGCGTTCGGCGACTCGACCGGCGCCACCCCGCAGCTCGGCTCGCAGGCTCCGCGCACCGGTTACATCTTCGACGACCAGGACATCCTGTCCGTCACGTTCCGTGTCCATCGCGACATCGTTCCGTGATCGGCTGACTGTCTGACCCTTCTCGGGTCGAAGCCCCCGGCGGTCTCCGCCGGGGGCTTTTTTTGTGCTGAGGGTTGGCCAGGCGGGCACGGCGGCGTTCGGCGCGTGTCGTCGTCCTCTTCGTTCGCGAGCGGCTTCGAGCTCCGGTCATTCCGGGGCGCGCCGAAAGCGCAAACCCGGAATCCAGTCCAGAACGCTGAGCTTGCCGCTGGATTCCGGGTTCGCCGCTGCGCGTCGCCCCGGAATGACGATGAGGAACTGAATCAGCCCGCGTGCGCCGCCGCGCACCGCTCCACGAACGCCGCGATGCGGGCGATGACGTCGTCGCCGGCGAGGTCGGGCGCGTGGCCCTGGCGCGGCACCTCGACCGCTTCGAGGCCGGGGTGGTGCTCGCGCATCGCCTCCACGGTCGCCTCCGACAGCAGATCCGACAGGCCGCCGCGGATCACCATCACCGGGACACGGCCGAGGGCGTCGAACTGCGGCCACATGTCCGGCAGCGGCTTCGACAGGTCGAAGGCGGCGAGCGCGCGGGCGATCGCCTGGTCGTAGGTCGGCACCAGATGGCCGTTCTCCTGCCGCCAGGTCCGATGCGCCATGGCGAGCCAGTCCTCGTCGGTCCAGTCCGGGAACTCCCCGGCGAACTTTTCGCGCAGCGCCGCGGCCCCCTCGGCGAAGCCGGACGGCGACCCGGCACGGCCCACATAGGTCTTGATCCGGGTGATGCCGGCCGGCTCGATCACCGGACCGATGTCGTTGAGCACGGCGCCGACGATGGCGGTCGGCCGCACCGCGGCCATCGCCATGGTGATCAGGCCGCCGCGCGAGGTGCCGACCAGCACGGCCGGCATCGCCTCGCAGGCGGTCATCACCGTGAGGGCGTCGTCGAGCTCGACCGGGATCGCGTAATGGTCGGGGTTCGGGTCGTAGGCCGAGAGGCCGCGGCCGCGATAGTCGAGGGCGAGCACCCGGCGCGGATGCGCCGGATCGTTCGCCAGCGCACAGGCGAGCGGATGGAAGTCGGCGGCCGTGCGGGTCAGCCCCGGCAGGCAGACCACCGGCGGGCCGGGCAGGGTGCGGTCGCCGTACTCGCGCAGATGCAGCCTGAGCCCGTCCGTGGCGGTGACGAAATGGCTCCGGTACCCGTCGTCGGTCATGGTCGTCCTCGCTTGCCGGCTCGGTCGGCGAACGACGTTCGCCAGGACATGGGGTGGGGCGGACGACCCGAGCCCGGTCGTCAGTCCGGCCGAATCGTGATGCCGCGCGGCGGCTCCCCGCGGCGCCGCGTCTCCCACATCTCCCGGTACGCCGCCTCCATGTGGCGGCGGTGGCGGTCCGGATCGAAGGGCGGAAGATGCGGCCGTTCCGCCACGAGCCGGTCGCGCGTCGCCCGCAGCGTGGCGGGGTCGTTCGCCAGCGCGACCGCGCGCGCCTCGTACGCGGCGAGCGTCGGGGCGACGAGGTCGGTGCATCCGACGGCCGTGAGGAGACTCGCGGCGACCCGCGACGGGAAGGCGCGTCCCGGACACGTCACCATCGGCAGCCCCGACCACAGCGCGTCGCAGGCGGTGGTGTGGGCGCCGACCGGCGCGGTGTCGAGGAACAGGTCGGCGAGCGCGTGGCGGGCGAGATGCGCCGCCGGGTCGACGCGCTCGGCGAAGACGAGGCGGGCCGGATCGATGCCGCGCGCCGCCGCCTCGCGACGCAGATTCGGCGCCACGGCGGGCGTGTCGGCGAGCAGCCACAGCACGCTCGCCGGCACCGCGGCGAGGATTCGCATCCACGCGTCGAACACCGGCCGGGTGATCTTGTAGCTGTTGTTGAAGCTGCAGAAGACGACGCCGTCGTCGGGCAGGCCGGCGTCGCGCCGGGACGGCGGCGCCGGCAGCGCGGTCGCGTCGGGCCGATAGGCCGCATAGTAGCCGGGCAGGCGGACGAGCGCCTCGCTGTAGTGCGGCTCGCAGCCCTCCGGCAGGATCACGTCGTCCGCGATCAGCCAGTCGACGAAGCCGGCTCCGATCGTGCCCGGATAGCCGAGATAGTTGACCTGGACGGGCGCCGGCCGCCGCGCCAGGATCCCGAGCCGTCCGCCGCGGGCGTGGCCGTTGAGATCGACCAGGATGTCGATCTCGCGGGCGCGCAGCAGGTCGGCGGCCGCTTCGTCCGACAGGCCCTGCAGGTCGATCAGCGCGTCGACGGCGGCGACGATCCGCCGGCGCTCCGGGCCGCCGTCGTCGGGGCCGGTCGACACGGCCAGCACCTCGAAGGCGCTGCGGTCGTGCTGCTCGAGCAGCCCGGCGATCAGCGGCACGGTGGGATGGCGGCGATAGTCGGCGGACATGTAGGCGACGCGCAGCCGCGCCCGCTCCGGCGCCGCGAACGCCGCCGTGCCCTCCGGCACCGTCGCCGCAGCGCGCGGGATCGTCATGGCGATCAGCGTCTCGGCGCAGGCGCGGTGCAGGGCCGGATCGTCGGAGCCGGCGATGAAGATGAAGGGCTGCACGATCGATCGCTTCAGCCGCAGCTCGTCGCGCACGGCCGCCATGGCCGTCTCGGCGGCGGCGAAGTCGCACACCGACATCGCCGCCCAGGCGAGGGGACCGGCGATCTGCGGGTGGTTCGGGTCGACCGCCTTGGCGCGCCGGTACGACTCGAACGCCACGTCGAAGCGCCGCAGGTCGCTCGCCACGTGGCCGCGATTGGCGAACGCGAGAGCGTTCCTCGGATGCGCGGCGACCACCCGGTCGAGCGCGGCGAGCGCCTCCTCGAGGCGGCCCAGCGCGCGCAGCGCGTTGGCGCGGTTGGTCGCCGGCAGCGGCTGGCCCGGCGCGATCGCGAGCGATCTGTCGAAGGCGGCGATCGCCTCGGCGAAGCGGCCGCGGGCGTTCAGGAGGTTGCCGCGATTGTAGTGGGCGTCGGCGAAGCCGGGATCGGCCGTGATGGCGCGGTCGTAGCTGTCGAGCGCCTCGTCGGGCCGGTTCAGCGTCGCCAGGCAGTGACCGCGATGCGACCAGGCGATCGCATAGGCCGGATCGGCCTTCACCGCGGCGTCGTAGGCGGCGAGCGCCTCGTCGGCTCGGCCGGCGCGCAGGAGCGCGTAGCCGAGATTGGTGCGGACCTCGGCCGAGCCCGGATGGGCGCGGGCGCAGCGCGTCAGCAGCCGGATCGCCTCGTCGAGGTCGTCGCGGCCGGCCGCGATGATGGCGAGATACTGGAGCGCGCCGGGATGGCTCTTGTCGGCGTCGAGCACGCGGCGGTAGAGCCGCTCGGCCTCGCCGGCCGCGCCACGCTGATGCAGCCCGACCGCCTGCGCGAAGAGATCCGCCGTCCGTTCCGCCTTCTTGCCCATCACGCCCTCTCGGCGCCGGGCGGCGGGCTGAGGCCGCGCCGGTGCCCGGCCGCACCGGCCCGGAACTGTGCGCAGAAAACGACGGGCGTCAATCCGGGCGGCATCCCGGCGCCGCGCGCGCCGGGGAGCGGCTTCGCGACCGGCTCAGTTCACGCTGCCGCCGCGCTTGAGGTCGGCCTCGATCAGGAGCCTGCTGCCGCCGCCGAAGCGGATGCGGTAGGCCTGCACGTTCTCCATGATGCGCTGGACGTAGTTGCGCGTCTCCGAGAACGGGATGCGCTCGACCCAGTCGACCGCGTCGACGCCGGGGTCGCGCGGGTCGCCGAAGCGCTCGATCCATTCCTTCACCCGGCCGCGGCCGGCATTGTAGGCCGCGAAGGCGAGGATGTAGGAGCCGTTGTAGGCCTCGATGTTGCCGCCGAGCTCGGCGGCGCCCATCTGCACGTTGTAGACCTTGTCGTGCAGCAGCCGCTTCTGGTCGAACGGCACGCCGTGCTTCTTGGCGATGTAGCGGCCGGCCGCCGGCGTCACCTGCATCAGCCCGAGCGCGTTGGCGGTCGACACGGTCTTCGGGTTGAAGGCGCTCTCCTGGCGGGCGATGGCGTAGACGATCGCCGGCTCGACCTCCGGGCCGATCGGCGAGTAGCGCGGCAGGCCGATGGTCGGGAAGGCGGCGTGGTCGAGCGGCAGGCCGTTGCCGAGCGCGGTCTTGCCGATCAGCAGCACGGCGCGGGCGTCGTCGTGCCTGGCGGCGATCTCGGCCATCGCGGTCAGCGCGGCGACGTCGGTCGTCCGGTCGGCGAGGTCGGCGACGAACGGGATCACGAGGTCGCGCTCGTCGATGGCGTAGAGGATCTCCACGGCGCGCACCACCTCGAGCCGGGCGACGGCGGCGCGCTTGTCGGCCGACAGGCTGACCGGCGGGCGCAGCGCGATCTCGCCGAGGCCGAGGCGGCCGCGGGCGAGCTGGCCGTAATAGGCCGTGCTCCAGCGCGCCGCCTGCTCGTAATGGGCCCGCGCCTCGCTGCGCCGGCCGGCGGCCTCGGCGGCGCGGCCGAGCCAGTAGCCGGCGCGCGACAGCGAGATCGGGTTCTGCACCCCGGTCGCCGGAATGCGGGCGAAGTGCTTCGCGGCGGTCGCCGGATCGCCGAGGAAACGCAGCGCGATCCAACCGGCCATGAACTCGTGCTCGACTTGGTAGTTCTCCTTCTCGGGCGGCGTCGCGTCGCGGCACACCAGATAGGCCGACCTGTGGTCGCCGAGCTCGATCAGCTTGCGGGCCATCAGGCGCCGCTCGATCCACCATTCGTCGGCGTCGTGGGCGTCGTCGAGCCGGCGCGGGACGGCGAGCATGATGCGAGCCGCCTCCTGATACTGCTCGGCGCGGCGCAGCCACTGGATGCGGCTGAAGGCGAGGCCGACGTCGTTGCGGGCGCCGAGCGCGTCGAGCTGCGCCTTGGCGTTGCCCGCCTTCTGGTTGACGGCGTGACGGGCCTTGGCGATCGCGGGCTCCGCGCCGCCGAGCCGGTTCGCGGCCCGCAGCGCGATCTCGTAGTCGCCGGCGTCGTAGAGCCGCCGGTCCATCCGGGCCTTGTCGTCGGCCCGCGTGACCATGCCCGGGAAGGTCTCCTGGATCTCGTCTTCGAGGTCGCGGCCGAACGAGTCGGTGCGCCACACCGCGCGAACGTAGTTGGCGGCGCCGGCGCGATCGCCGGAGGCGAGCAGGGCGCGGGCGAGGGCGAGCTTGCCGCGGGTGCCGAGCGGCTCCCGCCCGGAGAAGAAGGCCCTGACCGCCGCCGGGTCGGCCTTCTCGGTCCACATCATGTTCTCGGCGCGCCGGCGCAGCATGCCGATGCTCGGCCAGGTCGGATTGGCCTCGACGAAGGCGGCGTAGCGGCGGAAGCTGGCGCCGTTGTCGCTCGCGCGCAGCAGCGCCCATTCGGCGAGCTTGCGGGCCAGCGGATCCGAGATGCTCTGCTGGACGTCGGTGGAGTCGCCCGGCCGGCCGCGGCGGGCGAGATTGATGGCCTGCTTGACGGCGGAGAGATCGGCGCTCGAGGTGGTCCGGCTCGGCGCATAGGCGAGCGGCTCGCTCGCGCTCGGGGCGGGCGTGTAGGACACCGGCGTCGCGGCGGAGGTCGAGGCCGTCGTCTCGGCCCCGTGCAGCGCCATCGGGGCGCTCGGGTCCGCCGAGGCGGAGCGGCTGGGCGGCGCCAGCGGGCGGGGCGGTGCTCCCGGTCCCTTGGCGGCGGATCCCTTGGCGGCCGGCTTGGCGCTCGCCTGGGCCTTGGGCGGGGACTTGGCATTGGCCTTCTTGGTGTCCGCCGTCTTCGAGTCGGGCTTCTTGCCGTCGGCCGCCTTGGCGCCGGTCTTCTTGGGATCCGGCTTGGCGGCGGAGGCGCTCTTCTCCGCCGGCTTCGGCATGGCCGTCTTTGCCGCCGACGTCTTCGCTGCGGAGGGCTTCGCCGCGGAAGGCTTGGCCGCGGAAGGCTTGGCCGCGGAAGGCTTGGCCGCGGAGGGCTTGGCTGCGGAGGGCTTGGCGTTCGTCGGCTTGGTCGCGGCCTTGTCGGACGTGGCCTTGTCGGCCGCCGGGGCGGCGAGGGCAGGCGCGAGCCCGATCACGGCGGTGCCGATCAGCGCGGCGAGCGCGAGGCCCGACACGGTCTGCCGAAAGCTCTGCAGCCGGAAACGTAGATTGCCAGCGACCACGGTCCATCCCCCCTGGTCAGCACCAGACCCGCCCCCGGCGACCTTCCGGCCGCTCTCGTTAACAAATCTCTAATCCGGTCCGAACATGGCCATGTTTCGGCGCAATCGCGGCGCGAGCATGGAGCGGGCGCACGCCCGCGGTGCCGCCCGGCGGACCGCCCGCCGGGCGCGGGCGCCGCTGCGATCAGGGCTTTCATCGTCCGATCCGACCCGATAACAATGCGTCTTCGTCGCCGCGCCGATCCGGGGCGAAGCCGCGACGCAGGAGTGATTTCAAATGGCCGCCAAGAGCAATTTCAGAGGTTCCTTCACGGCCCTGGTGACGCCGTTCAAGAACGGCTCGATCGACGAGGCGGCCTTCCGGGCGCTGGTCGACTGGCAGATCGCCGAAGGTACCAACGGCCTCGTGCCGGTCGGCACCACGGGCGAGAGCCCGACGCTGTCTCACGACGAGCATCACCGCGTCGTCGAGTGGTGCATCGACCAGGCCAAGGGCAGGGTGCCGGTGATCGCCGGCGCCGGCTCGAACTCGACGGCCGAGGCGATCGCGCTGTCGCAGCACGCCGAGAAGGCCGGCGCGGCGGGCGTCCTCGTCGTCACGCCCTACTACAACAAGCCCACCCAGGAGGGCCTGTACCAGCACTTCAAGGCCGTCAACGACGCGATCGGAATCCCGATCATCATCTACAACATCCCGGCCCGCTCGGTGATCGACATGTCGGTCGACACCATGAAGCGCCTGTTCGAGCTGCCGAACATCGCCGGCGTGAAGGACGCCACCGCCAACGTGCTGCGCGTCTCGCAGCAGCGCGCCGTGGTCGGCGAAGACTTCAACCAGCTCTCCGGCGAGGACGGCACCGCGCTCGGCTTCATGGCGCATGGCGGCCACGGCTGCATCTCGGTGACCTCGAACGTCGCGCCGCGGCTGTGCGCCGAGTTCCAGGGCGCCTGCCTGAAGGGCGACTACGCCACCGCGCTCGCCCTGCAGGACAAGCTGCTGCCGCTGCACCAGGCGCTGTTCCTGGAGACCAATCCGTCGCCCATCAAGTATGCGGTCTCGGTGCTCGGCCGGTGCGCCGACACGGTGCGGCTGCCGATGGTGCCGTGCTCGGAGAAGACCAAGCAGGCGGTGCGCGACGCCATGGTGCATGCCGGGCTGATCAACTAGCCGGGCCGGAACACCACCCGGTTCCGGCCGTTGCCGGGGGCACGCTTTACCACCATATCCGGCGGAGCCCCCGACCCATGCCGATCCTCGAGGAGTTCAAGACGTTCGCCGTGCGCGGCAACGTCGTCGACCTGGCGGTCGGCGTCGTCATCGGAGCCGCCTTCGGCAACATCGTCCAGTCGCTGGTCGCCGACGTGTTCATGCCGCTGATCGGCGCCGTGACGGGTGGGCTCGACTTCTCGAACCACTTCCTGCCGCTCTCCCCGAAGGTCACGGCGGACACGCTCGTCGAGGCGAAAAAACAAGGCGCTGTATTGGCATGGGGTAGCTTTCTGACGCTCTGCATCAACTTCGTGATCGTCGCCTGGGTGCTCTTCCTGGTGGTCAAGGCGATGAACAGGCTGCGCCAAGAGGTGCCGGCGAAGCCGCCGACGCCGCCGCGTCAGGAGGAGCTCCTGACCGAGATCCGCGACCTGCTGAGAATGCAGCAGGGCGCGCGCCCGTGAACCGAGACCATGGCTGACGACAAGGACAGGGAGAAGGCGCGCAAGGTCGTTGCGGACAACCGCAAGGCGCGCTTCCACTACGAAATCGGCGAGACCTTCGAGGCCGGCATCGCGCTGCTCGGATCGGAGGTGAAGTCGTTGCGCCAAGGCCGCGCGACGATTGCAGAATCCTATGCCGAAGCGAAGGGCGGGGAGATCTGGCTCGTGAACGCCAACATCCCCGAATACGGGCAGGCCGGCCCGTTCTTCCAGCACGAGCCGAAGCGGCGCCGCAAGCTGCTGCTGCACAAGCGGCAGATCGCCAAGCTGGCCCAGGGCACCGAGCGCGAGGGCATGACCATCGTGCCGCTGCGCATGTATTTCAACGACCGTGGCCGCGCCAAGATCGAGCTGGCGCTCGGCCGCGGCAAGAAGCTCCACGACAAGCGCGAGACCGAGAAGCAGCGCGACTGGAACCGCGAGAAGGGCCGGCTGCTGCGCGCCAGCGTGAAGGGGTGAACCCGGCGGCCGGCGGAATGAAGTCCGATGGAATGAAACCGGATTCGTATCGTCGCGTCAGCGAGCCGCGGCCCCGTCGACATGGGCCCGCACGGCCGAGAACACCGCCCGGAACATCGCCGGCGTGAGCACGCCCGTGTTCGTGTTGTAGCGGGAGCAGTGATAGCTGTCGAAGACGGTCAGGGGGCGCTGCGGCCAGGTCGACGAGGTGCCGTGGGAGCCGGCGTGAACCGCGCCGTGGCCGAACGGGCGGGCGGACTTCTTCCAGCCGAGCGTGCCCATCAGGGTGTCGTGGGCGATGCGGCCGAGCGCCACGATGGCGGCGAGCTTCGGCATCTCGGCCATGGTCGCGACGAGGAACGGCCGGCAGGTGGCGATCTCCGGCCCGGTCGGCTTGTTCTCCGGCGGCACGCAGCGCACCGCGTTGGTGATGCGGGCGTCGATCAGGGTCAGCCCGTCGTCCGGGCGTGCCGCGTAAGTGCCGGTGGCGAAGCCGAACTCCGTCAGGGTGGCGTAGAGCAGGTCGCCGGCATAGTCGCCGGTGAACGGCCGCCCGGTGCGGTTGGCGCCCTGCAGGCCGGGGGCGAGGCCGACGATCAGCAGGCGCGCCTCGACCGGACCGAAGGACGGCACCGGCGCGTTCTCCCAGTCGGGCCGCTTGGCCCGCCAGGTCTCGCGGAACTCGACCAGACGGGGGCAGCGCGGGCAGTCGCGGTCCGGCTCCGCCGGCCCGACCTCCAGCGCCGAGCCGAGCGCATGCTCGGCCCGTCGGGACGCGGCGACGGACGGCCGGGGCACGATCGGACCGTCAGTCTTCGTCGAACGTGTCGCCGTTGGCCGGCGCCGGGGCCGGTGTCGACGATCGCGGCGTGGTGCCGCGGGTGAGGAACTGCGGCGTGTGCCGCGGCTCCCGGGCCGCCCGCTCGGCACGCTCGCCGGGGTCGCGGCCGATCTTCGGCTGCAACTCGACGATGTCGAGGAACACGTCGGCCTGCCGGCGCAGCTCGTCCGCCACCATGGGCGGCTGGGTCGAGATGGTCGACACCACGGTGACCCGGACGCCGCGCCGCTGCACGGCCTCGACCAGCGACCGGAAGTCGCCATCGCCGGAGAACAGCACCATGTGGTCGATGTTGCCGGCGATCTCCATGGCATCGACCGCGAGCTCGATGTCCATGTTGCCCTTCACCTTGCGCCGGCCGGTCTGGTCGACGAACTCCTTGGTGGCCTTGGTCACCACCGTGTAGCCGTTGTAGTCGAGCCAGTCGATCAGGGGGCGAATCGACGAATATTCCTGATCCTCTACGACAGCCGTGTAATAGAACGCGCGCAGAAGATAGCCTCGGCCCTGGAACTCGCGCAGTAATCGCTTGTAATCGATGTCAAATCCAAGCGACTTCGCAGTCGCGTACAGATTTGCTCCATCGATGAACAGAGCGATTTTTTCGCTTGGCACTGCCATGGGTCTCTCGTTATTTGGTATCTTAGTATAGGGGATACGGGCCGTGAATGGCCGCGGATCCGGACTCGCTGCGTCGACACCTTATGTACGGACAGTTCGGATGGGGCGCGACCCAAATTGGTCGTCACGGGCTTGCCACGCAGAAGCAAGGGCTGCATCCAAATTCCGCGTCAGTCAATCACATATCCGTTCTGCGTTCTTTGTTCTACTCAATTCACGACAGAAATACCTCATAAAAAATTGCAATCCTGGCCTGTCGACCGTTGCACTTTCGGGCGCGGGCGGTTACGAGAGAGCCAAACCCCACAGGAATTCGATCCAGGAGTCCGCCCTCGCATGGCACGCGTCACCGTCGAAGACTGCATCGACAAGGTCAGCAACCGGTTCGAGCTCGTTCTCCTGGCCGGGCATCGCGCCCGCATGATCTCCTCCGGCGCCCAGATCACGGTCGATCGCGACAACGACAAGAACCCCGTCGTCGCGCTCCGTGAGATCGCCGACGAGACGATCTCGCCCGAGGACCTCAAGGAAGAGCTGGTCCACTCGCTGCAGAAGTATGTCGAGGTGGACGAGCCGGAGCCCGAGGCGATCCCGCTGATCGGCGCCGGCGGCGAGGGTGTCGACGCCGACGACACCGAGGTCGTGCTGGAGCGGATGACCGAGGAGGAGCTCCTCAAGGGGCTCGAGGGTCTGGCGCCCCCCGAGGAGCGGCCGGAGCCGGTCGAGACCGACGACGAGGAGTGAGCCCGCGGGCTCGCGGCCGGGCGCCCGCACGGCGCACGGCCTGTTGATCGATTGCGAACCGGCGGCGCCTTCGGCCCGCCGGTTTTTCGTTGTCGGGTCGGCCGGGTCGGGTCGGCCGGGTCGGGTCGGTCGTCGAGCCGTCGCGGCTTTTTGCGTCACGGCGTTGTTGTTGCGGTAGGAACTCGGCGCCATGTTATCGTGAACGGCGGTTCGCGCCGGCCGCCGTCACGGATCCGTCGTCACGGATGCGTCGAGCGCCCGTCATCCCCGCGTCATCGACATGCCGCGGGCCGTGACGGGAGCGTGACGGGGACGGGCGACAGGCGCGAATCGCAAGCCACGGGCCGGCCGGACCGGCCGGTCGGGCCTTGTGTCGGTCGAGGAGGTGAAGGGTGGGTCCCCCGGTGACGAAGCTGCCGCGGATGCAGATTCAGGCGCCGCTCCAGGCGCCGCGCGGCCCCGCGCCGTCCGGGACTCCGGCCGAGCCGCCGCCGGCACCGGCCAAGCGGATGATGCGCCAGTACGAGCTGGTCGAGCGGGTCCGCAAGTACAACCCGAACACCAACGAGGACCTGCTCAACCGCGCCTATGTCTACGCCATGAAGGCGCATGGCGAGCAGAAGCGCGCCTCCGGCGACCCGTACTTCTCGCACCCGCTCGAGGTCGCGGCGATCCTCACCGACCTCAAGCTCGACGACGCGACGATCGTCGCGGCGCTGCTGCACGACACCATCGAGGACACCGACGCCACCCGCACCGACATCGACGACATCTTCGGGGCGGACATCGGCCACCTGGTCGAAGGCCTGACCAAGCTCAAGAGACTCGAGCTCGTCTCGCGCGAGGCCAAGCAGGCCGAGAACCTGCGCAAGCTCCTCCTCGCCATCGCCGAGGACGTGCGGGTGCTGCTGGTCAAGCTCGCCGACCGGCTGCACAACATGCGCACCCTCGTCTACATGCCGGTCGAGAAGCGCGGCCGCATCGCCGAGGAGACGATCGACATCTATGCGCCGCTCGCCGGCCGCATGGGCATGCACGAGATGCGCAGCGAGCTCGAGGACCTGGCGTTCCGCGAGCTGCATCCCGACGCCTTCAAGGTGATCGACGCGCGGCTCGAGCGCCTCGCCGCCCGCAACAGCGACCTGATCGCCGAGATCGAGCAGCAGCTGACCTCCAAGCTCGCGGCGCGCGGCATCAAGGCGACCGTGTTCGGCCGCCGCAAGCACGCCTATTCGGTGTGGCGCAAGATGGAGCGCAAGGCGCTCGGCTTCGAGCAGCTCTCCGACATCTACGCCTTCCGGGCGATCGTCGCGACGCTCGCCGACTGCTACCAGGCGCTCGGCGTCGTCCACACCACCTGGCCGGTCGTGCCGGGCCGCTTCAAGGACTACATCTCGACCCCGAAGCAGAACGACTACCGCTCGATCCACACCACCGTGATCGGGCCGCGCAACCAGCGCGTCGAGCTGCAGATCCGCACCCACGAGATGGACGAGATCGCCGAGTACGGCATCGCCGCGCACGCCCTCTACAAGGACGATCTCGGCTCGCCCTCGGAGACGCTGACCCGCGAATCGAACGCCTATGCATGGCTGCGCCGCACCATCGAGCTCCTGGCGGTCGGCTCCAATCCGGAGGAGTTCCTCGAGCACACCAAGCTCGAGCTGTTCCACGACCAGGTGTTCTGCTTCACCCCCAAGGGCAAGCTGATCGCGCTGCCGCGCGCCGCGACCCCGATCGACTTCGCCTATGCGGTCCACACCGACGTCGGCAACCGGGCGGTCGGCTGCAAGATCAACGGCAAGATCGCGCCCCTGATCTCCGAGCTGCACAACGGCGACGAGGTGGAGATCCTCACCGCGCGCGGCCCCAACGCGCTGCCGGCGGCGTGGGAGTCGGTGGTCGTCACCGGCAAGGCGCGGGCCGCCATCCGGCGCGCCACCAGGGTCGCGGTGCGCAACCAGTATGCCGAGCTCGGCAAGCGCATCGTCGAGCGCCTGTGCCAGCGCGCCAAGCGCGAATACTCCAACGAGAAGCTCGCCGGGGCGCTGCCGCGGCTCGCCCGCGCCACCATCGAGGACGTGTTCGCCGCGGTCGGCCGCAGCGAGATCAAGGCGTCCGACGTCGTCCGCGCCATGTATCCGGACTACAAGGAGGAGCGCGCGACCGCGGTGCCCAAGCCGGACAAGAGCTGGTTCGGGCTGAAGACCGGCCAGGCCGTCAAGTTCAAGGTGCCGGGCGCCCCCGAGGACGCCATCCCGATCCGCGGCATCAACCGCGACCTGCCGGTGCGCTTCGCCCCCAACGGCGGCGCCGTGCCGGGCGACCGCATCGTCGGCATCATGACGCCGGGCGAGGGGATCACCATCTACCCGATCCAGTCGCCGGCGCTGACCGCGTTCGAGGAGCAGCCCGAGCGCTGGCTCGACGTGCGCTGGGACATCGACGAGAAGAGCCCGCAGCGCTTCCCGGCCCGCATCGCCGTGCAGTCGGTCAACGAGCCCGGCTCGCTCGCCCAGGTCGCCCAGGTGATCGCCGACCACGACGGCAACATCGACAATCTGAAGATGAGCCGGTCGTCGCCGGACTTCAGCGAGCTCACCATCGATCTCGAGGTCTACGACCTCAAGCACCTCACCGCGATCATCGCCCAGCTCCGCGCCAAGACCGTGGTGGCCAAGGCGGACCGCGTGGTGGGGTAGGGCGGCGCCCGGCGCGCCTCTTACCTCTCCCCGCGTGCGGGGAGAAGGCGCGCGGGCGCCGTGCCGGGTACACCTTGAGTCCGCGAAAGATCTGCGGCACACCGGCGGCCCGGCCGGTGTCGGCCGGAGTCCGGAGTTCAGACGCGTGACGTCCCTTCCTCCCCTTCGCCTCGGCGTCAACATCGACCATGTCGCGACCCTGCGGAACGCCCGCGGCGGACGCCATCCCGATCCGCTGCGCGGCGCCGAGATCGCCGTCGCGGCCGGGGCGGACGGCATCACGGCGCATCTGCGCGAGGACCGCCGCCACATCCGCGACGACGACATGGCGCGGCTGAAGAGCCACCTGACGGTGCCGCTCAACATGGAGATGGCGGCGACGCCCGAGATGGTGGAGATCGCCCTGAAGCTGAAGCCGCACGCCGCCTGCCTGGTGCCGGAGCGCCGCGAGGAGCGCACCACCGAGGGCGGCCTCGACGCCGCCGGCCAGGTCGACGAGCTGGGGCCACGGGTGAAGGCGCTCGCGGCCGGCGGGATCCGGGTGTCGCTGTTCGTCGCGCCCGATCCGGTCCAGTTCGACGCCGCCGTGGCGGTCGGCGCCCCGGTGGTCGAGCTGCACACCGGCACCTGGTGCGAGGCCGTGGCGGCCGGCGACCGCATCCTCGCTAGGGCCGAGTTCGAGCGCATCGTCCGTGCCGCCCGCGAAGCGAAGGCGCGCGGGCTCGAGGTTCATGCCGGCCACGGGCTCGACCCGATGACGGCCGAGGCGATCGCGGCGCTGCCCGAGGTGGTCGAGCTCAACATCGGCCACTGGCTGGTCGCCGAGGCGGTGTTCGACGGCCTCGCCGGAGCGATCCGCCGCATGCGGGCCGCCATGCAACGCGGCCGTGCGGCGGCCGGACGGTGAGGATGACGGCGTGAGCCGGCACGGAGGCACGAGCGCGTGATCATCGGCATCGGCACCGACCTGTGCGACATCCGCCGCATCGAGAGGACGCTCGAACGGCACGGCGACCGCTTCGTCGAGCGCTGCTTCACCCCGGTCGAGCGGGCGCTGGCCGAGCGGCGCAAGAACCGCGCCGAGACCTACGCCAAGCGGTTCGCCGCCAAGGAGGCCTGCGCCAAGGCGCTCGGCACCGGGTTCCGCCGGGGCGTGTTCTTCCGCGATCTCGGCGTGGTCAACCTGCCGTCCGGCAAGCCGACCCTGCGGCTCACCGGCGGGGCCGCCGAACGGCTCGCCGCCATCACGCCGGCCGGCTGTGACGTCCAGATCGACCTCGCGCTGACCGACGAGTACCCGCTCGCCCAGGCCTTCGTGGTGATCTCGGCGGTACCGCGATCCGGCGGGGGAGAGCGCGGCGCGTGAATTGCACGCCGGGCGCCGAGCCGCTAGAACCAGGACGCAACCGCGCCGATTTCATCGTCGCCCGGGTCGCCCCGGGACCGGGACCTGGCCGCCGGGGTGCCCGCCGGCCGGTCGAACGCCGACCGGGTCTTCGCCGACCGGCCTATCGCCGACGGGTTCATCGCCGAACGTCGACTGTCCTGGTCCGGCCCTCGTGGCCTGCCGTCGCGGCAAAGGACGAGTGCAGGCGAACAACGAGAGGCCTATGAGCGTGTACGACAGCCAAGAGAAGCCGCAGGAAAAGAAGAAGGAAGGTGGGCTTCTCGAGACCGCCCGCGTCATCTTTCACGCCCTCATCATCGCGCTCGTCATCCGCACGTTCCTGTTCCAGCCGTTCAACATCCCGTCCGGCTCGATGATGGCGACGCTGCTGATCGGCGACTACCTGTTCGTCTCGAAATACTCCTACGGCTACAGCCGCTACTCCTTCCCGCTGTCGCTGCCGCTGTTCGACGGCCGCATCATGGGGTCGGAGCCGGCGCGCGGCGACGTGGTGGTGTTCCGCCTGCCCAAGGACGACTCGACCGACTACATCAAGCGGGTGATCGGCCTGCCCGGCGACCGCATCCAGATGGTCGGCGGCCTCCTGCACATCAACGGCCAGCCGGTGAAGCGCGAGCGCGTCGCCGACTATGTCGACGAGGAGGGCGGCCGCACCGTGCGGGTGCGGCGCTGGAAGGAGACCCTGCCGAACGGCGTCTCCTACGAGACCCTCGACCTGCAGGACAACGGCTTCCTCGACAACACCCCGGTCTACGAGGTGCCGCCCGGCCACTTCTTCATGATGGGCGACA
Organism: Rhodoplanes tepidamans; assembly: GCF_030813915.1. Lineage (GTDB taxonomy): Bacteria > Pseudomonadota > Alphaproteobacteria > Rhizobiales > Xanthobacteraceae > Rhodoplanes > Rhodoplanes tepidamans. Next base: position 6,507 of record NZ_JAUSUJ010000022.1, on the reverse strand, counting down.
ACCGCGACAACTCGACCGACAGCCGGGTGCTGAGCCAGGTCGGCTACGTGCCGCTCGACAACATCATCGGCCGGGCCCAGGTGATCTTCTTCTCGGTGGGCGATGGCGTGCCGGCCTGGCACGTCTGGAGCTGGCCTTGGACGGTGCGATGGGGCCGGCTGCTGACACTGGTCAGATGAGCGCGCGGACCAAGACCGGCCGGCGCGAGCTCGAAGAGCGCATCGCCTATACGTTCTCCGACAAGACGCTGCTGGAGACGGCGCTGACCCACATCTCGGCGATGTCGGGCAAGAGCCGCACCGGCAGCTACCAGCGCCTCGAGTTCCTCGGCGACCACGTCCTCGGCCTCGTCGTCTCCGACATGCTCTACCGCGCCTTCCCGAAGGCCGAGGAGGGCGAGCTGTCGCGCCGGCTCGCCGACCTCGTCCGGCGCGAGACCTGTGCCGACGTCGCTCGCGCCCTCGATCTCGGCCCGGCCATCAAGCTCGGCGTCTCCGAGGCGAATGCCGGCGGGCGCCGCCGCACCGCGATCCTGGCCGACGTGTGCGAGGCCGTGATCGGCGCCGTGTTCGTCGACGGCGGCTACCCGGCCGCCGTCGCCATGATCGAGGCGCTGTGGGGCGAGCGCATGCGCAAGCCCAAGCGGCCGCTGCGCGACTCCAAGACCATCCTGCAGGAATGGGCGCAGGGGCGGGGGCTGCCGACCCCGAACTACCGCGAGGTCGAGCGCACCGGCCCGCATCACGATCCCGAGTTCCGGGTCGTCGTCGAGCTGCCCGACCTGCCCTCCGCCGAGGGCGTCGGCCGCTCCAAGCGCGCCGCCGAGCAGGCCGCCGCCTCCGCCTTCCTGGTCCGCGAGGGGGTGCAGAGCGCCCCCGCCGAGGCCTGATCCGGCCGGTTCCGGCCGGTTCGTCCCGACTGTTTCGTTCCGACTGTCCCGATTGCGAGCCCCGATGAGCGACACCGAGATCCCGTCCACGCCCGCCGCGCCGCCGAAGGGCACCCGGTGCGGCTTCGTCGCCGTGATCGGCGCGCCGAACGTCGGGAAGTCGACGCTCGTCAACGCGCTGGTCGGCAGCAAGGTGACGATCGTCAGCCCCAAGGTGCAGACCACCCGCACGCTGGTGCGCGGCATCACCATCGTCGACGCCGCGCAGCTGATCTTCGTCGACACGCCCGGCATCTTCCTGCCGCGCCGCCGGCTGGAGCGGGCGATGGTCACCACCGCCTGGTCGGGCGCCCACGATGCCGACCTCGCCGTGCTGGTGGTCGACGCCAAGCGCGGCCTCGACGAGGAGACGTCGGCGATCGTCGAGAAGCTGAAGGAGGTGCGCCAGCCGAAGACGCTGGTGCTCAACAAGGTCGATCTGGTCGCCAAGCCCGCCCTGCTGGCGCTGGCGCAGGCCGCCAACGAGCGCGTGCCCTTCACGGACACGTTCATGATCTCGGCGATGAGCGGCAACGGTGTGCCGGATCTCGCCCAGAGGCTCGCCGCGCAGGTGCCGGAGGGGCCGTGGCTCTATCCCGAGGACCAGATGTCGGACGCGCCGATGCGCAGCCTCGCGGCCGAGATCACGCGCGAAAAGCTGTTCCTCAAGCTGCACCAGGAGCTGCCCTATCGCTCGACGGTCGAGACCGACCAGTGGATCGAGCAGCCCGACGGCTCGGTGCGCATCGAGCAGACCATCTTCGTCGAGCGCGAGAGCCAGCGGAAGATCGTGCTCGGCAAGGGCGGCCACACCATCAAGTCGATCGGCTCCGACGCGCGGGCGGAGCTCGCCAAGCTGATCGACCAGAAGGTCCACCTGTTCCTGTTCGTGAAGGTGCGCGAGAACTGGTCGGACGACCCCGAGCGCTATCGCGAGATGGGTCTGGAGTTTCCGAAGGGGTAGGCGGCGGCGCAGCCGCTGTTGCCCGCATGAAGCGCCAGCGGAATGCGGGGCGGGGGGCGGATCCCGCATTCCGCTGCGCTGGATGCAGGCTGCGAAGACGCGGTCCACCGAGCCGCTTCCGCCCCGTCGAATCCCGGTCTAAACCTTCCCCATGCAGTGGTCCGAGGAAGGCATCGTGCTCGGGGTGCGGCGGCACGGCGAGACGAGCGCCATCGTCGAGCTGATGACGCGCGAGCGCGGCCGCCATCTCGGGCTGGTGCGGGGCGGGGCGGGGCCGCGCCTGCAGGCGGTGCTGCAGCCCGGCAACCGGGTCGCCGCGACCTGGCGGGCGCGGCTCGACGAGCATCTCGGCAACTACGCGGTGGAAGGGGTGCGGCTGCGCGCCGGCGCGCTGCTCGCCCGGCCGCACGCCCTCTACGGCGTCGTCCATCTCGCCGCGCTGACCCGCCTGCTGCCGGAGCGCGACCCGCACCCGATCGTCCACGACGCCCTGGAGCTGATCCTCGACCGCATCGCCGAGCCGGCGCTGGCGGGTGCGCTGGTGGTGCGCTTCGAGCTGCAGCTTCTCGCCGAGCTCGGCTTCGGCCTCGATCTCGACCGCTGCGCCGTCAGTGGGGCGGATGTCGACCTCGTCTACGTCTCGCCGAAGTCCGGCCGGGCGGTGTCGCGGAGCGTCGGCGCGCCCTGGCACGACCGGCTGCTGCCGCTGCCGGGCTTTCTCGCCGAGGACCACGACGAGGCCTCCGGCGACGAGCTCGCCGACGCCTTCCGGATGACCGGCTTCTTTCTCGCCCGCCATGTCTTCGAGCCGCGCGGCGTGCCCCTGCCGGACGCCCGCGCGGCGTTCCTGGCAGCCGTGATGCGGGCCGGCGCGCCGGCGTGCTGCACTGCGAACGTCTAGCCAGCCTTTGCCCCAGACGTTTTGCGCTTTCCGCAAATACCGCCGAGTTGTTTTCGCGGCTGCGGCAGGAACGCTGCAATGCAGCGTCAAGAATATTTTACAAGACTGTGATACCTCTGGAAATGAGGCGCCGTTTGGCCATATCCTGGTCGAAAAAGCGGAGAGCCGAAGGAACAAACCCGGCCTCTCGAGTGTTGTCGGTGGGATAGAAACGTCAGAGGGTCACCATGAACGCATTCGTTCGACGTTTTGTCATGCACTACGGCATCTACCGCCGCTACCCGCTCGCGCGCGTCGACGCCCTGCGGAATGCATGGCGCATCGCCCGGGCGTAGCGCTCTGCCTGATTGAATTGCCGACGGCCGGGCGATGATCCCACCCGGCCGCGGCCGAGATCGAGGCCCGTCACGGCGAACCCCGTGGCGGGCCTCCTGCGTTCGATTGTCGTCCCGTTCGATGTCGTCCTGTGCGACGCCGTCCCGGCCGATCGGCCCCGCGGCGACTCCTCCCGCAAGGCAAAAGGGAAGCGGTGCCTGCCGCGCCGCTCAGGCGAGCCGATCATCCGAGACCAGACTCAGATCCCGTTCTCGAACTTGCCGCTGCGCGGGAAGCCCTTGGGCGGCAGGCGGCCGGCGTCGGCGCGGTTGCCGCGCCAGTCGGCGAGCTCCTTCAGGCTCAGCGTGAAGGTGCGGCCCGCCGAATCCGTCCAGGTGAGGCCCTCGGCGCCCACGAAGGTCTTCACGTCGGAAAGGCCGCCGTCCTTGTACTTCTGCAGCCGCACGCCGCGGCCGCGGTTCATCTCCGGCACCTGGTCGAGCGGGAAGACCAGGAGCTTGCGGTTCTCGCCGATCACCGCGACCTGGTCGCCCGTGACGGTCGCCACCACCCGCGCCTCGTCCGGCATCTCGACATTGAGCACCTGCTTGCCGCGCCGCGTGTTGGCGAGGCACTCGTCCTCGCCGACCACGAAGCCGTGGCCGCCGCGGCTCGCCACCAGGAACTTGCGGCCGCCGACGAAGGGGAAGACGGCGACGAGATCGGCCTCCTGCTCCATGTCGATGTAGAGGCGCACCGGCTCGCCGTGGCCGCGGCCGCCCGGCAGCTTGCCGGCCTCCAGCGTGTAGAAGCGGCCGTTGGTGGCGAGCACCGTCAGCTTCGACGTGGTCTCGGCCGGGAAGGCGAACTTGAGCTTGTCGTCGGACTTGAACTGCACCCCGGAGAGGTCGGTCACGGTGCCCTTGAGCGCCCGGATCCAGCCCTTCTCGGACACCACCACGGTGATCGGCTCGCGGATCACCATGGCCTCCTCGATCGCCGCCTCGTCGTGGGTCGGCGCCTCGGCGAAGCCGGTGCGGCGCTTGCCGAGCTTGGTCTTCGGCCCGAAGGTGGCGCGCACCTCCCGGATCTGCTCGGCGATCCTGGCCCACTGCTTGGCCTCGGACCCGACCAGGGCCTTCAGGTCGCGCTGCTCGGCGCGCAGCGCCTTGTCCTCGGAGCGGATCTCCATCTCCTCCAGCTTGCGCAGGTTGCGCAGCCGCATGTTGAGGATGGCGTCCGCCTGGATCTCGGTGAGATCGAAGGTCTTCATCAGGACGGGCTTGGGCTCGTCCTCGGTGCGGATGATCCGGATCACCTCGTCGAGGTTCAGATAGGCGACGAGATAGCCGCCCAGCACCTCGAGCCGGTGGGCGATCTGGTCGAGCCGGTGGTTCGCGCGCCGCAGCAGCACGTCGCGGCGGTGGTCGAGCCACTCGCGAAGCGCCTCGGCGAGGCCGATCACCCTGGGGATGCGGCCCTGCACCAGCACGTTCATGTTGAGCGGGATGCGCGACTCGAGGTCGGTCAGCTTGAACAGCGACTCCATCAGGAGCTCGGCGTCGACCGTCTTGGCCCGCGGCTCGATGACGAGGCGCACGTCCTCGGCCGATTCGTCGCGCACGTCGCCGACCAGAGGCAGCTTCTTCTCGTTGAGCAGATCGGCGATCCGCTCGACCAGCCGCGACTTCTGCACCAGCCACGGGATCTCGGTGATGACGATCTGCCAGGTGCCGCGGGCGCCGTCCTCCTTGTGCCAGCGGGCCCGCACCCGGAACGAGCCGCGGCCGGTCTCGTAGGCTTCGGCGATGGTGGCGCGGCTGTCGATGATCAGGCCGCCGGTCGGGAAGTCCGGGCCCGGCACGTATTTCAGCAGGGCCTTGGGCTTGGCGTCCGGGTGCTCGATCAGGTGCAGGGCGGCGTCGCACAGCTCGGCGACGTTGTGGGGCGGGATGGCGGTCGCCATGCCGACCGCGATGCCCTGGGCGCCGTTGGCGAGCAGGTTCGGGAAGGCGCCGGGCAGCACCACCGGCTCCTGCTCGGAGCCGTCATAGGTCGGGCGGAAGTCGACGGCGTTCTCGTCGAGCCCGTCGAGCATCAGCCGGGCGACCTCGGTGAGGCGCGACTCGGTGTATCGCATCGCGGCGGCGTTATCGCCGTCGATGTTGCCGAAATTGCCCTGGCCGTCGACCAGCGGGTAGCGGACCGAGAAATCCTGGGCGAGGCGCACCAGCGCGTCGTAGACGGCCTGGTCGCCGTGCGGGTGGTACTTGCCGATGACGTCGCCGACCACGCGGGCGCATTTCTTGAACGTCGCGCCGGGATCGAGGCGCAGCTCGCGCATCGCGTAGAGAAGGCGCCGGTGCACCGGCTTGAGGCCGTCGCGGGCGTCCGGCAGGGCGCGGTGCATGATGGTCGAGAGCGCGTAGGCGAGGTAGCGCTCCTCCAGCGCCTCGCGCAGGGCGACATCGTGCACGTCCGACGGATCGGAGGGAATCAGCGTCTTGGTCATGGGCCGATCGAATAGCCCGCGCGCCCGGCCCGAACAATATCGCGGCTCGTGCGTTGTCACGGTCGCGGTAACGGGCGGCCGGCCGATGAACCCCGGATGAACGATGTTTCCATAATGTTGCTGGGATTCTAGGCTGTTGTGCCGAACCGGCGGCCGCTGCCGCCGTCCGGCCCGCCCGGGCCGCCCGCCAGCCCCTGCGAGCACGGCACTGAAAGCACGGCACTGAAAGCACGGCACTGCAAGCACGGCCAAGAAGACCGACAAGTCGCGATTCCGGTGATCCGCGACACCAAACGGAGGACCCGCCGACGAGGGCGAACCCTGATTGAAGGCCTGACTTCGACGCGAAGCTTTCCCCGAGGCATGGACCGCCGCCGGCCGTCGTGTGGCCGGGCCCGTTTCGGGTGGTGCGGTCAGAGAGGAGATCGAGATGCGTGGATTGATCCTGGCTGCGGCCGTCGCCGCGGGTATCGGGCTGGCCGGCGTGGCGCCGGCGTCGGCTGCTCCGGTCGGCGGGGCGGCGGGTCTTCTGTCGGCCGCCGAGGTGCACGACGCCGTGGTCCAGGCGCAGTGGCACGGCGCCCGCCGCAGCCACTGGCGCTGGGGCAGCCGCGGCTACATCCACGGCCCCAACCGCAGCCACTGGCGCTGGGGCAGCCGCCCGCGCTGCCACTGGCGCGGCCGCAGCGTGTGGGGCCGCTGCTGAGCGTTCCGCGCCCCGACGTTCTTCTGCATGAAACGAGACCGGCCCGTTCGCGGGCCGGTCTTTGTTCGGATCGAGAAGCGCGGCCCTGAGCAACCGGGAACATAGGTTACAGATCTGACCTGGGACATGGGTGACACAATTCCCGTTTCGTTCAGGTCTGCTATTGCTGCGATTGTGGGGG
>NZ_JAUSUJ010000021.1 GCF_030813915.1 Rhodoplanes tepidamans | reverse complement strand
CGCGCGATCGACCCGCGCCTGCTGCGGCGGCAGGCCGAGCGCATCGGCGCCGAGATCACCGAAGTCGAGGCGAGCCACGTGCCGTTCCTGACGCAACCGCGCGCCGTGGCCGACGTGATCGATGCGGCGGCGCGCGCCACCTCACGGGCCGCCCGCTGATCCCGCCCCGGCCTTTCCACGGCGGAGCGACTTCCCGGGCGAGCTCCGGTTCCTGAACAGGGATTCCGAATCATGGACGACCTTGCTTCGCCGGACCATAACGACCGGATGTCGGCGTCCAAGATGAAGTTCACCCTTCGGCGCGTGATTCCGACCACCAGCGCATCCATCGCATCATGCGCACTGCGCCCTGGTCGGAAGCCGTACGAGAACCCGAGGAAGTCCTCCTCGTAGATCGCGTTCAGCACCGCCGCGGTCGCGCGCTGGACGATCTTGTCCTCCAGCGCGGCGACCGCGAGCGGCCGCTGCCGACCGTCCGGCTTGGGGATGTACACCCGCCGTGACGGCTGCGGCCGATACGCTCCTCGCCGGACCCTGACGTGCAGGTCCTTCAGGTTGCCCTGCAGGTTCTGCTCGTAGTCCCGCCATGTCACGCCGTCCACACCCACCGCCGCGTGCTCCTCGAGGTCGAGGAAGGCCGCTTCGAGGTGATCGACGTCGATATGGTGGAGGAGCGCCGTGAACCTCTCCTTCTTCCTTTCCCTTGCTGCTGTCCGTATGCGGTCCAGCGCCTGGGTCACGCTTCCCCGGCACTGCGTCCGGCGCGTGCTTTGCTGGCCCGCATTCCCCTCGGCCGCGGCCCTTCGCTCCACCGGCTCCGCAGCGGATCGCTCCGCCTCGTTCGCCGGCTTCTCGGCTGCTACGGCCGCATCCGACTTCTCACCTGCGTGCATCGTCGGCCACGGCTCCTCGCCTTCCCGACGCGGACCGGCATGCTCACGCCGCCGGTCGCAGATGAGATCTCCCGGTTCCCGCCTATGGAGCGTCCGCACATGCCAGGGTCTTCGACCACGCCGCACCGTCCGGGCACTCGCGATCACGTGCGCCGTCCGTCTCGCCTTCCGTCCAGTGAACAACGTCGGCGTCCGGGGTTGAATTCCTTCGCGGCTCAATGGCTGGCCCATGCGCTCCCCTGCCGACGCTTCGCCGCAGCCCTCGCGGACGACGGCGCACGGCTCGGGGCCGATGTGGCTCGCTACGCCTTCATCGCAGTGGACTGCCACCACCTACTCCATGCCGGTCTCCCGGCGCACTCACCGTAATCCAGCGCAGCGCAACGCAACGCCGCAGGGACGCAGCGACACGCCGAGGCGTGTGGCGAGTGCTGTGCCTCGGGTCGCGAGGCGGCGTGATCTCGATCAGCTCGTCTCCCGGATCGTATCGCCCACCACGGCGCCGTCCATCAGGGCGATGCGGCGGTCCATGCGGCGGGCGATCTCGAGGTCGTGGGTGACGGCGATCACGGTCTTGCCGCGCGCGCGCACCAGGTCGCGCAGAATCTCGAACACCTGCTCGCTCGCCTGCGAGTCGAGCGAGCCGGTCGGCTCGTCGGCGAGCACCAGCGGCGGGTCGTTGGCGAGCGCGCGGGCGACGGCGACCCGCTGGCGCTGGCCGCCGGAGAGCTGGTCGGGTCGCTTGCCGGCGTGGTCGGCGAGCCCGAGGGCCCCGAGCAGCTCCATGGCGCGATCGCGCATCGCCTTCGGCGGCAGGGCGCCGAGCGCCCGCATCGGCAGCGTCACATTGGCGAGAACCGAGAACTCCGGCAGCAGGAAGTGGAACTGGAAGACGAAACCGAGCGTCGCGAGCCGGGTGTGGGCCCGCTCCTCCTCGCTCATCGCCGCGGTCGCCTGGCCGCGGATCAGCACCTCGCCGGCGGTCGGCAGGTCGAGCAGGCCGAGCAGGTAGAGGAGCGACGACTTCCCCGATCCGGACGGCCCCGTGATGGCGACCAGCTCGTTGGCACCGATGATCAGGTCGACGTCGTGCACCAGCGTGGTCGGCACGATGCCGGGCAGCACCCGGGTGACGCCACGCGCCTCGAGCAGCGGCGGCCCGCCCGCCGCCGCCGTCTCGCGCGGGGGGCCTTCGGCCATGACCGTCATGTCGCCCCCCGGATGATCTCGACCGGGTGGACGCGGGCGGCGCGGCGGGCCGGCAGCAGGCCGGCGACCAGCGACGAGACCACCGCCACCGCCGCCGCCATCGCGTAATGGCGCGGCGACCACGAGATCGGGATATGGGTGACGTCGGTGAACGGGTTGGTGATCTCGATCGATCCGACCGCCACGCACAGCGCATAGCCGAGCACGAAGCCGAACAGCGCACCGACGACGCCGATCACGCCGGCCTCCAGCACGAAGATGCGCCGCACCGTGCGCTCCGGCAGGCCGAGCGACTTCATGATCGCGATGTCGCGCGCCTTCTCGTGCGTGATGGTGGAGATGATGTTGTAGGTTCCGAAGCTCGCCACCAGGAGGATCGCGCCGACCACCGTGTACATGATGACGTTGCGCACCACGAAGGCGTTGAGCAGATCCTCGCTCGCCTCCTGCCAGGCGACCGACTTGTAGCCGGTCTCCCGCTCGATGCGGGCCGCCGCGGCGGGCGCCGCGAGGGCGTCGTCGAGCCGCAGCCGGAGCTCGTTCACCAGCCCGGTCTGGCCGGCGAGAATCTGCCCGGTCTTCACCAGCGCATAGGCCGTCGTGTCGTCGACCTGGCGCACGCCGGAGCGGAACAGCCCGACCACCTGGGCGGTGAGGCGGATGCCGTCCGAGGTCTGCACCGTGAGCTTGGAGCCGAGGCGGGCACCGATCTTCTCGGCCAGCCGGTCGCCGAGGATCAGCGCGTTGGTCGCCGTGTAGAGGGCGCCGAGCGAGCCCTGGCGGATCTGCTTCGGCAGCTCGGAGACCAGCGGCTCGCGGTTGGGATCGATGCCGACGATCGAGGTGGCGACGTCGCGCGAGGCGTAGCGCAGGATGCCCTGCACCTTGACCGAGGGGGCGACCGCGCCCGGAACCCAGGCCTCGATCGAGGCCATGGTGGCGAGCGGATTCTTGATGCCGCGCCGGCGCGCCTCGGGCTTGAGGCCGTGGATGCGGGCGGCGTCGTAGACCTCCTCGGCGGGCTGCGGCGGCGGGGCGCGCCGCTCGTCCGAGACCGCGACATGCGGCATGGCGTTGACGAGCTGGCGGATGAAGTCCTCCTGCGAGCCCTGCAGCAGCGCCGCCATCATGATCGAGAAGCCGACCCCGGTGGCGACCCCGGCGACCGCGACGAGCGTCTGTCGGGCCCGCGCCCGCACATGGGTGAGCGCGACGTCGAGGACGAGGTTCATCGCGCCGCCTCCGACGGCGGACGGGCGGCGGCGGACGGCGCGGTCGCGCGCGGCGCCGGCGGGTCGCGCGACGGCCGCGGCGGCCGCGGCGTCGCCCGCACCCGGGCGCCGTCGGCCAGCGACTCGGCCGGCAGCGGCGACACCACCATGGCGCCCTCGTCGAGACCGGACAGGATCTCGATGCCGCGGGTGCCGCGGATCCCGATCCCGATCGGCCGGCGGCGCACCCGGTCGCCGTCGAGCACGAAGACGGCGCCGTCCTGGACGGCGTCGGCCGGCACCAGCAGGGCGCCGAAGTGCTCCCGTACCACCACATTGGCCTCGACGCTCATGCCGGGGATCAGTGGCGTGTCGTCCGGCAGGCCGACGCGGATCCGGTACGTCTTGGCGACCGGATCGCCCATCGGGGTGATCTCGACCACCTTGCCCTCCAGCCGCCGGCCCGGAAAGGCATCGGTGCGGAACAGCACGGTCTGGCCTTCCTCGACGCGCGGAATGTCCTCCTCGTTGACCTCGGCGACCACCCACAGCGGCTTCGGCACGCCGACCCGGAACAGCACCGTGCCGGCCTCGGCGATCTCGCCGATCTCGCCGTCGCGGCGCAGCACCAAGCCGTCCATCGGGGCGGCGATGGCGTAATTGGCGAGCCGCTCCGACTGCACGGCGATCAGCGCCTGGATCTGCCGCAGGTCCGAGGAGGCGCGCTCGTGCGCCTGGGTGGTGGCGATGCCGCGGCCGACCAGCTCGGTGACCCGCTGCATCTCGCGCTTGAGGAAGTCCTCGCGCGCCTTCAGCTCGTCGAGCTGGGCGCGGACCTCGCGATCGTCGAGCCGCACCAGCACCTCGCCCTTCTGCACGCTGCGCCCCTCGCATCGGCAGATGTCGATGATCCGCCCGCGGATCAGGCTCGTCACCTTCGACCAGCGCACCGGCTCGACCGCCCCGGTGGCGTAGACGATCTCCGCCGCGGTGCCGCGGCTGGCGGCGATCACGGTCACGGCGGCCCCGCGGCCGTAGAGCACCCACCACGCGGCGGCGGCCGCGGCGGCGACGATCAGCAGCAGGACGAGGCGACGGAGCATGACGGACCCGGTTCACGGAACGCGACGGCAGGCCGGCGGAAGATAGGGGACCGGCCGGTGCGGACAAGTCGGTACGGAACCGGGGGTGGAATTCCTTCGCCAGGCCCGACCGACGCGTGGTCGAGGCCATGCCGGAGCCGGTTCGGCCGCACCGGCCGGCGCCGTGGCTTCGACTGCGCATCCGGCGTGCTACTGTTCTCGCGACCATGTCCGCGCGAACCTCGCCCGAGAGCCACGAACGCCTCATCCGCGGCCGGCTGATCGCCGGACCGCGCGCCCGGGCTTGGAACGACGTCCTGGTGCAGGTCTTCGCGCGGCCGCGCGTCGAGGAGAGCGTGCTGGTCCCTGCGGTTCCGGAGCCGCTGATCGTCTGGATCCTGTCCGGCCGGGCCGTGGTGGAGGAGCGCGATCCGGGCGGCCCCTGGACGGCGACCACGGTCGGCACCGGCGACTTCTTCCTGACCATGTCGCAGACCCCCTACGAGCTGCGCTGGCGGACGACCGGCTCCGAGCCGTTCGAGGTCCTGCATCTCTATCTGGGCCTGTCGCTCCTCCATCGCGCCGCGACGGAACTGCTCGGCCCGCGACACGCCCCGCCGCTGCTTCGCGACGTCTCCGGCGAGCACGATCCGGTCCTGTCGGCTCTCCTGGAGCGGCTGCGCACCGAGCTGACCGACGCTTCGCCCCCGAGCCGCGTCTTCATGCAGGGGATCGGACAGAGCCTCGCCGTGCATCTCGTGCGCCGCTACCGGGCGGCGGATGCGCCGCGCGGCCGCACCTCCAGCGCCCTTCCGGCCTTCAAGCTGCATCGGGTCGTCGCCGCAATGGATGCCGGACTGGCGGAGCCCTTCAGCCTCGCACGCCTCGCCCGCGAGGCTGGACTCAGTCCGTTCCACTTCAGCAGGCTGTTCAGGCGGGCGACCGGCACCTCGCCGTCGCAGCACTTCATCCGCCTGCGGATGACCGAGGCCCGGCGGCTGCTGCGCGAGACCGATCACAGCGTGATCGAGATCGGCATGGCGGTCGGCTATTCGAGCCCGAGCCGTTTCGCGCAGGTGTTCAGGCGCGAGGTCGGCGTGCCCCCGACACAATACCGCCGCTGAACGGACGGTCCGGGTTCGCGCAAGACCGCGACAGGTCGCGCAAGGACCCGAGAGCGCGCGCGGCCATTCCGCTCCACATCGGGGACAGGCGACGCCGGCCCGGACGCGATCCGCGGCCGGCCGGGGTCGCGATCTCCAGAGGACAGGAACACGACCATGCAGCGAAGCATCGAAGGCCACGTGGCACTCGTCACCGGCGCGTCGAGCGGCATCGGCGCAGCGACCGCGAAAGCGCTCGCCGCCGCCGGCGCCCGGGTGGGGCTCGCCGCCCGCCGGCGCGACAAGCTCGCCGCGATCGCGCAGGAGATTCGGGCGGCCGGCGGCGAGGCGACGGCGATCGGCCTCGACGTCTCGGCGAAGGATTCGGTGAAGGCCGGCGTCGACAGTCTCACCCGGACGTTCGGGCCGATCGACATCGTCGTCAACAACGCCGGGCTGATGCCGGCGTCCGACGTGGCGGCCTTGAAGACCGACGAGTGGCACGAGATGGTCGACGTCAACCTGAAGGGCGTGCTCCACGTCACCGCGGCGGTGCTGCCGCAGATGATGGCGCGGTCCACCGGCCATCTCGTCAACGTCTCCTCGATCGCAGGCCGCAAGGTCTTCAAGGGGCTCGCCGTCTACTGCGCGACAAAGCACGCCGTCGCGGCGTTGTCCGAGGGGCTCCGGATGGAGCTCGGTGCCGCTCACGGAATCCGCGTGACCTGCATCCAGCCGGGTGCGGTCGAGACGGAGTTGTACGAGCGCATCTCCGACCCCGGATACCGCGGGCAGATGGAGAGCCTGAAGCAGGAGATGGAGTTCCTGAAGGCCGCGGATATCGCCGATGCGATCCTGTTCGCCGTCTCGGCGCCGCCCAATGTCGACATGGCCGAGCTGTTCGTGATGCCGCGCACCCAGGCGTGGTGAGCCGGGGCGTGGTGAGCCGGGACGCCCCGGAATCGGCGGTACCCCGCCGGCACGAGTGGCCGGCCTCGCGCGTGGCGCGCCGGGTGCGGGCCACGCCGCCGGCAGCAAAGCCGGGCGGCGCGGCCGCGCCCCGGGCCGGCGACGGACTGACCAGCCGAATGACGTGACGGCGCGTCCGCCTCACTTCGGCGGCTGCACCGTGCCGGGCGGCTGCACCGTGCCGGGCCGCCCGGCGCCGGGCGGCAGAATGATCAGCGGCGCGCCCTCCGGCGGCACGATGGCGTATTGCAGCCGGACCGGGGCGACCTTGCCGTGCGCCTGACGCGGCAGCATCAGGCGGCCCCGCACCGTAGCGCCCGGGAAGGTCTTCATCCACTCGTCCACCAGCGCCTCGCCCTGCGGCTCCCAGACGATCAGCAGGCCGCGCTTCTTCACGTCGGCCATGTCGATCCACGGGCTGAGCTTCGGGTCGCCGTGGACGATGACGTGCGGCCGGGTCGGCCCGTAGACCGCGACATTGTTGGCGGCGAACTCGGTGCCGGTGACGTAGGCGAGCGGCTGGCCGGTCTTCTCGAAGAAGTCGCGGGTGACGATCTCGGCGAGGCGCCGGCCGGGGAACTGGGTCGCCTTGGGCCGGTCGCGCACCATCGGCTCGACCTCCTCGACCACCACATAGACGAGCGGCATGATCACGAAGACGGCGACGAAGCCTAGCGCGAAGCGGATCAGCCGCACGTCCTCGAACGGCGCGCCGCGCCACGCGACGATGGCGAGCGGCAGGATCGACCACAGTGGATAGCCCCACATGGCGACCGGCAGCCGGCCGAGCAGCACCGCGACCAGCGTCGTGACCGCGAACGGCCCGAGCGCCATCCAGGCGAGACAGCGCCGGTCGAAGGCGCCGGGGCTGATCACGTTGGGGTCGACGTTCCCGACGGTCAGGGGCCTCTGCGCACCGCCGGCGCGGCGCAGCGGCCAGAGCAGTGCGAGCAGGCCCAGGGTCGGCAGCAGGAAGCCGATCTGACCGAGCGTCCACTGCACCGGGAACCAGGCGAACTGCCACCAGTGGGTGGCCGCTTTCGCGCGCGCGTCGACATAGCGGAAGGGCAGGAAATCGCTCTGTACCAGAGCCCAGGCGTTCGGCGCGATGACCAACGCGAAGGCCAGCGCCATCACGTACGGCCCCGGCGTCGCCCACGCCTTTCGCGCGTCGCGATCGACCAGCAGGAACAGCCCGAGCGTCGCGGCGAGCGCGAAGGCGGCGTATTTCGACCAGAAGGACAGTGCCAGGAAGATGCCGGCGAGCGCCCAGTCGATGATCCTTTCCCGGGTGAGGGCGCGATGGAAGAACAGCGCGGTCAACGCCCAGAACGGGAGCTGGCACTGGTCGTGCGCGAACTTGATGACCGAGAAGTTGAAGAAGTGCAGGCCTTCCAGCACCAGCACGGCGAGCAGGGCCGGAAAGCCGCCGACGATGTCCTTGCCGAGCCGCCACACCGCCCACATCGCCACCGCCGAGGCGAGCGGGCCGAGCAGATAGATCATCCGCACGTCGCCGGTGAGCTGATAAAGGCCCGCCGCGATCCACCACGGCAGCGGCGGATGCTTCCAGTAGACGAGCTGCCACTCCTTGCCGAGCGCCAGATCCTCGGCGAGATCGAGCTGCAGGTTGGCGTTGAGGAAGGCCGGCAGCAGCGTCCACACGAAGACGTGCAGCACCAGCACGACGATCAGCACGTCGAACGGCTCGCGCCGCGCGAAGTCGACGAGCCCCGCGAGGCCGCTGCGCTTGCTCATGGGGAACTCCTGGTCGCGGCGCCCGTCTTCACCTCTCCCCAGCGGGGAGAGGTCGGATCTCGCGCGAGAGTGCGAGATCCGGGTGAGGGGGTGCCGAGGCCTCCATCAGGTCCGTAAACCCTCACCCCGGTCGCGAGCTGTGCTCGCGCCCGACCCTCTCCCTCAGGGAGAGGGTCACGTGCCCCGAACGCCGTCTTCGATCTGGTCACGGGCCTTCCTCATCCCACCACCCGAATGATCCGCGCCGTCTTGTCGACGATCTCGCCGATCTCGTCCTCGGTCACGATCAGGGACGGCGACAGCGCGATGGTGTCGCCGGAGACGCGCACGATGGCGTCCTGCCGGAAGAAGCCCTCGTCCATGGCGGCGTAGCCGCGACGGCCCGGCCCGTCCGGATGGGGCGCGAGGTCGATGCCGGCCGCGAGGCCGACGGTGCGGATGTCAACGACGTTCGGCAGGCCCTTCAGGCTCATCACGGCGTCGGCGAACGTCCCTTCCAGCGCGGCGCCGCGCTCGAACAGGCCCTCGTCGCGGTAGAGGTCGAGGGTCGCGAGGCCGGCCGCGCAGGCGAGCGGGTGCGCCGAATAGGTGTAGCCGTGGAACAGCTCGACGACATGCTCGGGCCCGCGCATAAAGGCGTCGTAGATGCCGTTGCGGACGATCACGCCGCCCATCGGCACCGTGCCGCTCGTGACGCCTTTCGCGAACGTGATCATGTCGGGCACGACGCCGTAGCGCTCCGCCGCGAAGCACGGCCCGAGGCGGCCGAAGCCGGTGATCACCTCGTCGAAGATCAGCAGCAGGCCGTGCCGGTCGCAGATCTCGCGCAGGCGCTTCAGGTAGCCCTTGGGCGCCGGCAGCACGCCGGTGGAGCCCGCCATCGGCTCGACGATCACGGCCGCGATGGTGGAGGCGTCGTGCAGGCCGACGAGGCGTTCCAACTCATCCGCCAGATGCGCGCCCCACTCCGGCTCGCCCTTGGTGAAGGCCTGCTGCTCCCTGTCGTAGGTCGTCGGCAGATGATCGACGCCGGCCAAGAGCGTGCCGAACATCTTGCGGTTCGGCACGATGCCGCCGACCGAGATGCCGCCGAAGCCGACCCCGTGATAGCCGCGCTCGCGGCCGATCAGCCGGGTCCTCGCCCCCTGCCCGCGGACATTGTGCCAGGCCAGCGCGATCTTGAGGGCCGTGTCGACCGCCTCGGACCCGGAGTTGCAGAAGAAGACGTGGTCGAGGTCGGCCGGCGCCAGCGCGGCGATGCGTCCCGCCAGCTCGAAGGCCCCGGGATGGCCGTGCTGGAACGCCGTGACGTAGTCGAGCTCGGCCGCCTGCCGCTGGATGGCCGCGACGATGGGATCGCGGTTGTGGCCGGCATTGCAGCACCACATCCCCGCGATGGCGTCGATCAGGGTGCGGCCGTCGACGGTCGTCACCCGCATGTCCTTGGCCCGCACGACCAGCCGCGGCGACTGCTTGAAGGCCCGGTTGGCCGTGAACGGCATCCAGTAGGGCTCGAGGTCGTTGGGGACCCCGGCGGCGACTTTCTCGACGACCGGCATGGGACACTCCTTCAGAGGCGGCGGACCCTAGCCGGATTTTTCCGCAAGCGGAACGGCTTGCCGGGGGAGGCCCGGTGGGCTATCGACGGCCGGCCCGACCTCGCGGGTGCGGCCCCGGGTCCACCACCCGACGGCGTCATGGCCGGGCTTGACCCGGCCATCCATCACCCTGAAAAGAAGCGTCTTTTCGAAGATGGATACGCGGGTCGAGCCCGCGTATGACGGATCGGGGCGGCGCATCGCCTCGCCGCCGGCGCGATCGATCGCGGGAAGGTTTGGACATGGCCACCGACAAGAAGAGCAAGCTCAAGGCGCGGCTGCCGCGCGGCCTCGCGGACCGCGGCCCGGGCGAGATCGCCACCACCCAGGCGATGATCGAGAAAATCCGGGCCGTGTACGAGCTGTACGGCTTCGAGCCGGTCGAGACCCCGGCGATCGAGTACACCGACGCGCTGGGCAAGTTTTTGCCCGATCAGGACCGGCCGAACGAGGGCGTGTTCTCGTTCCAGGACGACGACGACCAGTGGCTGAGCCTGCGCTACGACCTCACCGCGCCGCTCGCCCGCCACGTCGCCGAGAACTTTCAGAACATCGCCCTGCCCTACCGGTCCTACCGGTTCGGCTGGGTGTTCAGGAACGAAAAGCCCGGCCCCGGCCGCTTCCGCCAGTTCATGCAGTTCGACGCCGACACGGTGGGCTCCGCCTCGCCGGCCGCCGACGCCGAGATCTGCATGATGGCGGCGGACACGATGGAGGCGCTGGGGATTCCACGCGGCTCCTACGTGGTGAAGGTGAACAACCGAAAAGTGCTGGACGGCGTGCTGGAGGCGATCGGGCTGGGCGGCGACGAGAATGCCGGCCGGCGGCTGACGGTACTACGGGCGATCGACAAGCTGGACCGGCTCGGAGTGGAGGGCGTGCGCCAATTGCTTGGGGAAGGCCGCAAGGACGAGAGCGGGGATTTCACGAAAGGTGCGGGGCTCGACGCGAACGCCATCGAGGCCGTCGTGAACTCGATCGTCCCGGGCGAAAGCGATCCGCGCCTGGAGGAGAACGCTACGGCCAAGGCCGGCCTCGACGAACTTGCGGCCATCGAGGCCCTGATCAAGGCGGCGGGATACGGCGACGGCCGGATCGCGATCGATCGCACCGTCGTCCGCGGTCTGGAATACTACACCGGCCCCGTGTTCGAGGTGGAGCTGCTGCTCGACACCAAGGACGAGAAGGGGCGGCCCGTCAGATTCGGCTCGGTGGGCGGCGGCGGGCGCTACGACGGACTGGTGTCGCGGTTCCGCGGCGAGCCGGTGCCGGCGACCGGCTTCTCCATCGGCGTCTCGCGCCTCCAGGCGGCGCTGCAGCTCATCGGCAAAATCGACACGACACCGGCGCCCGGGCCGGTCGTCGTGACCGTCTTCGACAGGACCCGCCTCGCCGACTACCAGAAAATGGTCGCGACGCTGCGCGCCGCCGGGATCAGGTCCGAGCTCTATCTCGGCAATCCGAAGAACATGGGCAACCAGCTCAAATACGCGGATCGGCGGAAGAGTCCGTGCGTGGTGATCCAGGGCTCGGACGAGAAGGACCATGCGGCCGGCCCGCACGTGATCGTAAAAGATCTTCTGCTCGGCGCCGAGCTGGCGAAGCTCGACAAGGACCGCGAGGACTATCTGCAGCGCCAGGCCGAAGCCCAGGCCCTGGTGCCGCAGCCCGACCTCGTCGCCGCGGTGCGCAAGGTGCTGCAGCGCCACGGGGTGCGGTGGGGATAGGCACGACCGAGGTCCCGGGCCGCAGCGCGAGCCTCTCCCCTCGCGGGAGAGGGTGGACGAGCGAAGCTCGGCCGGGTGAGGGGGCGCGCCACTCGCTCGGAATTCGCGGATGGCCCCCTCACCCGTCCTCGCTGCGCGAGGGCACCCTCTCCCGCGAGGGGAGAGGGGAAGGGCGGCGGCGCCGTCCCCCTACCGCCGCAGCTGGAACGCGAACAGTGCCGCTATCATCACGGCGGCGCCGAGGGCCTGCACGGGGGCGAAGACCTCGCCCAGGAAGAGCGCGCTCAAAAGCGTGGCCAGCAGCGGCTCGAGGTTCATGGTGAGCGCGGTGCGGAACGGGCCGATGCGCGTCGTCGAGATGAACAGCACGGCGACTCCCGTGGTCGTCGTCACCCCGAGCAGGAGAATCCACAGCCAGCCGATCGGCACCACGGGCGGCACGAAGTGCAGCGTGACGAGCGAGCCGACGCCGAACAGCGTGGCGGTGGCGATGTTGGAGTACCAGGTGGAGAGCCGCGCATCGGCCTTCATCAGGCGCATGCGGCTGATCACCAGCACGGCGACCCGGCAGACGATCGCCACCACGATGCACAGGAGACCCGGCACCGAGAGCTCGGACGGCGAGGCGCCGATCATCAAGGCGAGGCCGCCGAACGCCGCGGCGGCGGCCAGAAGCCCGCGCCAGCTCAGCTTCTCGATGCCCATCGCGGCGCCGACCATGCCGGTGATCATCGGATAGGTGAAGTAGACCAGGATCGCCATCGGCACGGTCAGCAGCTCGATGGCCTTGAAGATGAAGAAGATGATGCCGGCGTAGAGGACGCCCATGCCGTAGGCGGTGCGGCGCTCGTCGGTGGTCAGCGGGATCGGCGTCGGCCCGACGGCGATCCACAGCGCGGTGAGGCCGATGCCGAGCAGCGAGCGCGCCGTCGCCATGGTGACGACGTCGGTACCGGTACCGAGCGCCACCTTGGTGAGCACGTCGGCGCCTGCGAAGGCGACGGCACCGGTGAGGCCCGGGCCGTAGTCGAAGAGCCTGCGGCCGATCGCGGAAGGGGAGGAATTCACGGAACCTCGCAACTTTCACCCACCCCTGGAGGGGCTTCTTGCGTGATCCGTCATCCCGGGGGCGCGCGGAAGGCGCGACCCCGGAATCCAGTGACGGAACTCGGCGTGCCGGGCTGGATTCCGGGTTCGGCGCTGCGCGCCGCTCGGAATCACCGGATTGCGCATCGCCCTCCCCTGGCAGGCGAGGACGGCTACTTCTGGCACACCGGACAGAAGAAGGTCGAGCGTCCCGACTGGACGATGCGGCGGATCGTTCCGGCGCAGCCGGGCGTGGCGCACGGTTCCCCCTCGCGGTCGTAGACCCGGAACCGGTGCTGGAACAGGCCGAGGGTACCGTCGGTCTGGCGGTGGTCGCGCAGCGACGAGCCGCCGGCCGCGATGGCGTCGGCCAGCACCGCCTTGACCGCCTCGACGAGGGCCACCAGACGCGGCGTCGGCACCCCGCCGCGCGCGACGAGGGTCCCGGCCTTCCGGCGCGGCGAGAGGTGCGAGAGGTGCAGCGCCTCGCACACGTAGATGTTGCCGAGCCCGGCCACCACGGTCTGGTCGAGCAGCGCCGCCTTGAGGGGGGCCGCCTTGCCGGCCAACGCCAGCGCGAGGCGGGCGGCGTCGAAGCCGGGGTCGAGCGGCTCCGGGCCGACCTCGCGCATCAGCGGATGCTCGTGAAGCTCTGCCGCCGGCACCAGCAGCATCAGGCCGAAGCGGCGCGGATCGTTGAAGATGAGCCTCGCGCCCGACGACATGGCGAACACCACGTGGTCGTGCGCCCTCGTCTCGGAGCGCGCGTGATAGTAGGCGCCGGGCGTCAGGCTCGCCCCGGGTCCGAGCTCTACCCGGAACGATCCGGACATGCCGAGATGCATCAGGAGCACCTCCCCGGTGGAGAGGTCGGCGAGCAGGTACTTGGCCCGCCGGCGCAGCGCCATGACGGTGGCGCCTTCCAGCCGCCCGCGAAAATCGTTGGGGAACGGCCGGCGGAGATCCGGCCGGCGAACCTCGACGGCGACGAACCGGGCCCCCTCCATGGCCGGCGCGAGGCCGCGCCGGACAGTCTCGACCTCGGGCAGCTCAGGCATGGGGTGGCTCGGGCACGGGGGGAACAGACGGGGGACGGACGGCCATGGCATAGGAGATAGCGCCCCCGGGCGGCGCGCGCTATGGTCCGGCCCGCACAGAGGCAGAGCCGCAACCGACATCCCATGCCGACCGATCATTCGCAAAACAGCACTTCGCCAGAAACCCATTTCGGATTCCGCACCGTTCCGCTGGCCGAGAAGCAGGCCCTGGTGGACGACGTGTTCCACACCGTGGCGCGCCGCTACGACCTGATGAACGACCTGATGTCGGGCGGCCTGCACCGCGCCTGGAAGGACGTGCTGGTCACCGCCGTCAACCCGCCCAAGAGCGACCGGCCGTTCCACCTGCTCGACGTCGCCGGCGGCACCGGCGACATCTCGTTCCGCACCGTCGCGGCCGGCGGCGCCGGCACCCGCGCGACCGTCTGCGACATCAACACGGACATGCTGGAGGTCGGCCGCGAGCGCGCCTACGAGCGCGGCGTCGACGACGTGGTCGACTTCGTCGAGGGCAATGCCGAGACCCTGCCGTTCCCGGACCGGAGCTTCGACGCCTATACGATCGCCTTCGGTATCCGCAACGTGCCGCGCATCGAGCTGGCCCTGGAACAGGCGTACCGGGTGCTCAGGCCGGGCAGCCGCTTCCTGTGCCTGGAGTTCTCGACCGTCGACATTCCCGGCCTCGACCGGCTGTACGACCTCTACTCGTTCAACGTCATCCCGCGCATCGGCAGCATGGTGGCGGGCGACGCCGAGGCGTATCGATACCTGGTGGAGTCGATCCGCAAGTTCCCGAAACCCCAGGCGTTCGCCCGGATGATCGAAGCGGCCGGGTTCCGCCGCGTCGACGTGCGGATGATGTCCGGCGGCATCGTGGCGCTGCATTCCGGCTGGCGGCTGTGAGGCGGGAGGGGCTCGCGTCGTCCTTCCCCTCTCCCCTCGCGGGAGAGGGTGGATCGCCGCGCAGCGGCGAGACGGGTGAGGGGGGCCTCCGCAAACTCCGAGCCTGTGGCACGGGGCCCCCCCCCCCCCCGGGGGGGGGGGGGCCCCCCCCCCCCCCCGGGGGGGGGGGGGGGGGGGGGGCGGGGCGCGCCCCCCCCCCCCCCCCCCCGGCGGGGGGGGGGGGGGGGGGCCGGGGGGGCGGGGGGGGGGGGCGCCCCCCGCCTCCGCAAACTCCGAGCCTGTGGCACGCCCCCTCACCCGGCCGCGCTTCGCGCGGCCACCCTCTCCCGCGAGGGGAGAGGGTAAGGCGGCAACGCCTCGGCCCTTCGCGCCGGTTCATTTTCGGACGTCTCATGATCCCTCCCTTCTCCCACCTCGTCCGCCTCGCCCGCGCCGGCTTCGTGCTGGCGCGCGAAGGCGTGTTCGCCCTGGTCGATCCCGAGCCGCTGCCGGCCGCCGCCCAGATCGGCCTCAAGCTCGCCCGCCTGCTGGAGCGGCCGACCAGCGCATCGGGCGCCACCCGGCTTTCGTCGGCGCTCGGCCGGCTCGGGCCCAGCTACGTCAAGCTCGGCCAGTTCCTCGCGACCCGGCCCGACGTGGTCGGCCAGGCGATCGCCTCGGATCTGGAAAACCTCCAGGACAAGATGCCGCCGTTCCCGCAGGACCAGGCGGAGGCGGCGATCGAGCGGGCGCTCGGCCGGCCGGTGCACGGCATGTTCACGGCGTTCGGCCCGCCGCTCGCGGCCGCCTCGGTCGCCCAGGTGCACCGGGCGGAGATCGCCACGCCGACCGGCCCCCGGTCGGTCGCGGTCAAGGTGCTGCGGCCCGGAATCGAGAAGGACCTCCGCGCCGACATCCAGGCCTTCTTCTTCGCGGCCCGGCTGGCCGAGCGCTTCTCGGCCGAGGCCCGGCGCCTGCGGCTGGAGCAGGTGGTGGCGACGCTGGCCCGCTCGGTCACGGTCGAGCTCGACCTCCGGCTCGAGGCAGCGGCGGCTTCGGAGATGGCCGACAACGTCGCCGACGACCCCGACTTCCGGGTCCCCCGGGTCGAGTGGGATCTGACCGCCCACAACGTGCTGACCACCGAGTGGATCGACGGCACGCCGTTGTCCGACCGCGCCGCGCTGGAGCGCCGCGGCCTCGACCTGCCAGCGCTCGGCCGCACCGTGATCCAGAGCTTCCTGCGCCATGCGGTGCGCGACGGCTTCTTCCATGCCGACATGCATCCCGGGAATCTCTTCGTCGACGACGCCGGACGGCTGGTGGCGGTCGACTTCGGCATCATGGGCCGGCTGACCGAAAAGGAGCGGCGGTTCCTGGCCGAGATCCTCTACGGCTTCATCAGCCGCAACTACCGGCGCGCCGCCGAGGTGCATTTCGAGGCCGGCTACGTCCCGGCGACCCAGTCGATCGACGAGTTCACCCAGGCGATCCGGGCGATCGGCGAGCCGATCCACAACCGCAGCGCCGAGGACATCTCGATGGCGAAGCTGCTCACCCTGCTGTTCGAGGTGACGGCGCTGTTCGACATGAAGACCCGGCCGGAGCTCCTGCTGCTGCAGAAGACCATGGTGGTGGTCGAGGGCGTCGGCCGCATGCTCGACCCGAGGCTCGACATGTGGACCACGGCCGAGCCGGTGGTGCGGGCCTGGCTCGAGCGCCATCTCGGCCCGGCCGGCCGGGTCGAGGGCGCCGTGGAGGGGGTCGGCGAGGTCGGCCGCTTCCTCGGCGGCATGCCGGGGCTCCTGTCGCGCGCCGCCCGCCTCTCCGAGCAGATCGACCGCGCCACCCGCGACGGCATCCTGCTCGCCCCCGAGACGGTCGCCGGCATCGGCGAGGCCGAGGCCCGCCGCAACCGCGGCACCACCGTCGCCCTGTGGGTGATCGCCGTCCTGCTGCTGCTGAACCTCGTCCGATGACGCCGTTTTGAGGTCATCCGGGGGGATGGTATGGAACCGCCCAGGCCTCTCCGTCGTCATGCCCGGCTCCGTGCCGGGCCTCCACGGCGCGGCCGCAGGCCGCGAGCCGCGTCGATGGCCGGGACGCGCCCGGCCATGACGGCGGACAGCACCTCTCAACCGGCGAAGTCCCGGCCGACATGACCCTCTCCTCCAAGCGACTCCTCCTGGTGATCAGCGGCGGCATCGCCGCCTACAAGGCGCTCGACCTGATCCGCCGCTTCCGCGAGCGCGGCGCCTCCGTGCGGGTGGTGATGACCCGGTCGGCGACCGAGTTCGTGACGCCGCTGTCGGCCGGCGCGCTCGCCGGCGAGCCGGCCTATACGGACCTGTTCGACGCCAAGACCGAGTTCGACGTCGGCCACATCCGGCTCGCGCGCGAGTGCGACCTCGTCGTCGTCGCGCCGGCGACCGCCAACCTGATGGCCAGGATGGCGGGCGGCCACGCCGACGACCTCGCCTCCACGGTGCTGCTCGCCACCGACAGGCCGGTCCTGGTCGCGCCGGCCATGAACCCGGTGATGTGGGCCGCGCCGGCGACGCAGCGCAACGTCGCCCGCCTCGCCGCGGACGGCGTCACCATGGTCGGGCCGAACGCGGGCGAGATGGCGGAGCGGAACGAGGCGGGCGTCGGCCGCATGGCCGAGCCGCTGGAGATCGTCGCCGCCGCCGAGGCGCTGCTCGCCACCCGCGATCCGGCCGGCCGGCCCCTCGCCGGCCGCACGATGCTGGTCACCTCGGGCCCGACCCACGAGCCGATCGATCCGGTGCGCTACATCGCCAACCGCTCGTCCGGCAAGCAGGGGCACGCCATCGCCCGCGCCGCCGCCGCGGCGGGTGCCGCCGTCACCCTGGTCTCCGGCCCGGTGACGCTGCCCGATCCGCCCGGTGTGTCGGTCGTGCACGTGGAGAGCGCCCGCGAGATGCTGGCCGCCGTCGAGGCGGCGCTGCCCGTGGACGTCGCGGTGTTCGCGGCCGCCGTCGCCGACTGGCGGGTCGCCAGCGCCGGCGACCAGAAGATCAAGAAGGGCGCCGCCGGCGCGCCGCAGCTCGCCCTGGTCGAGAATCCGGACATCCTGGCGACGGTGTCCAAACGCACCGCGGGCCGCCCGCCCCTCGTCGTCGGCTTCGCGGCCGAGACCCAGAACGTCGTCACCAACGCGCGTGAAAAACTGGCGCGGAAGGGCTGCGACTGGATCGTCGCCAACGACGTCTCGGCCGACAGCGGAATCGCCGGCGGCGTGATGGGCGGCGACAGCAACAGCGTCCACGTGGTGACGGCGGACGGCGTCGACTCCTGGCCGGCCCAGTCCAAGGAAGAGGTCGCCCGCGCGCTCGTCGCCCGCATCGCCGCGGCCCTGAAGGAGCGGACATGAGCATCCCCGAACTCCGCGTGATGCGGCTGCCGCACGGCGCCGGCCTGCCGCTGCCGGCCTATCAGAGCGACGCCGCGGCCGGGCTCGATCTTCTCGCCGCCGTGCCCGCCGACGCGCCCGTGACGATCGCGCCCGGCGGTCGCGCCCTCGTCCCGACCGGCCTCGTCCTCGCGCTGCCGCCCGGCACCGAAGGCCAGGTGCGGCCGCGCTCGGGACTCGCGGCGCGGCACGGCGTCACGGTGCTCAATACGCCCGGCACGATCGACGCCGACTATCGCGGCGAGGTGCAGGTCGTGCTCGCGAACTTCGGCGACGCAGCGTTCGCCGTGACACGCGGCACCCGCATCGCGCAGCTGGTGATCGCACCGGTCCTCCAGGTCTCGGTCCGCGAGTCCGAAACGCTCGACGAGACGCTGCGCGGCGCCGGCGGCTTCGGCTCGACCGGGCTCGCCGGCACGCGCTGACAGCGGTGCGCCCGGCACCGGCTTAGCCTGTCCGCAGGACGCGACGGCCGTGTGTACAGTTTTCTCCACTCCCGCCGTTCCGGCATGGCGGATTTTCAGTACGCCGACTCCACGTTCACTCTCTGGACTCTTCCGGCGCGACTCGGCTTGAGGCACATTGACTGGCGATTCGCGACGCTGCTCCACGAGTGGCGAATCGCGGGGACGGCGGCGGGGCGTATCGCCCGGCGCCGGGGGGTGAAGTTTTCCGCGTCTAGATTCGATCTGGCAGCACGTCCGCTCGGGCGTGCGCCGAGCATTCACGAGTTCGATCGGGCCGGGCCGGCCGATTCCGGACCGGAACGAAGAGGTGAGAGCACGATGCGGGACGAGGGCGCGACGAGAAGCGGAGACCGTCGTCCGCCGCGACACCTCGGACGGGAGCGCCCGCTCCTCCTGGTCTCGGTGGCCAGCTTCGGCGCGGCGTCGCCGGCCGCCGCCGAGGTCCCGTTCGGCACGCCCTATATCGACGCCGTCACCCGGCTCGGCACCCAGGAGCTGACCACGCTCGTGGTGCTGATCGGCGTTCTCGCCTTCGCGGTGGTCACGGCGATCGCCCTGGTGCGCACCCGCAACCGTGCCGCCGTCGACCGCCAGCGGGCGGACGCCACCATCGCGTCGCTCCACTCCGACGTCGACCGCCTCGCCGCGCTGCTGATGTCGGAGCCGCAGGTGCTGGTCGTGTGGACGGCCGGCTTCGGCGAGCCCGAGGTGATCGGCGAGGTGTCGTTCATCGCCCCGACGCTCGCGCCGCACGACATCCTCACCTGCGAGCAGTGGCTGAGCCCGGAGCTCGGCCGCGCGCTCGGCGACGCGATCGAGCGGCTGCGCGTCAAGGGCGAGGCTTTCGCGCTGCTGCTCACCACCATCCAGGGCCGGCACGTCGAGGCGGAGGGACGCCCGATCGGCGGGTTCGCCGTGATGAAGCTGCGCAACGTCACCGGCATCAAGCGCGACCTCGCGGAGTCGAGCGTGCGTTGCCAGAGGCTGCAGAGCGACGCCGACGCGCTGAAGAGCCTCGTCGAGATGCTGCCCGCCCCGGTGTGGATGCGCGATCCGACGGGCCAGCTCGCCCTCGTCAATCCGGCCTATGCCCGCGCCGTCGAGGCCGCCGATCCGACCACCGCGGTTGCCAAGCGCATCGAGCTGCTCGGCCGCGGCGAGCGCGAGGCGATCGCCCGCACGCTCGACACCGGCAGCGGCTATGCCGGCCGCCTGACCGCCATCATGGCCGGCGCCCGCCGCAGCCTCGACGTGCTCGAGCTGCCGGTCGCCCAAGGCCGGGTCGGCGTCGCCATCGACGTCACCGAGGCGGAGCGCCTGCGCACCGAGCTCGATCACATCCGGGCGGCGCACCGCCGCACTCTCGACCACCTCGCCACCGGCGTCGCGGTGTTCGGCGCCGACCGGCGCCTGTCCTTCTACAACACGGCCTACCGCACGCTGTGGGATCTCGATCCCGAGTTCCTGGCCGAGGCGCCGAGCGACTCGGCCGTGCTCGACCGCCTGCGCGCCGCCCGCCGGCTGCCCGAGCAGCAGGACTTCCGCCAGTGGAAGACCAACCTGCACCGGGCCTACGTCTCGACCGAGAGCGAGACCTACGAGTGGCATCTGCCCGACCGCCGCACCATGCGGGTGGTCACCACGCCGAACCCGGAGGGCGGCGTCACCTATCTGTTCACCGACATCACCGAGCGGCTGGAGCTCGAGCGCCGGGCCGACGCGCTGACCCGGGTGCAGGGCGAGACACTCGACAATCTCGCCGAGGCCGTCTCGGTGTACGGCAGCGACGGCCGGCTGCGCCTGTTCAACCCGGCCTTCGCCAAGAGCTGGAAGCTCGCGCCCGACGTGCTGTCCGGCCGTCCCCACATCGAGCAGGTGATCGACCTGTGCCGGCCGCTCTATCGCGACGAGGCGACCTGGCAGGCGCTGCGCGCCGCCGTCACCGGGCTCGACAAGCGCGACGCCGGCAGCGGCCGCATCGAGCGCAGCGACGGCTGCGTCATGGACTTCGCCACCGTGCCGCTTCCGGACGGTGCGACGCTCGTCACCTTCCACGACGTGACCGACTCGGTGAACGTCGAGCGGGCCCTGCTCGAGCGCAACGAGGCGCTGATCGCCGCCGACGAGCTGAAGCTCGACTTCGTCCACCACGTCTCCTACGAGCTGCGCTCGCCGCTCACCAACATCATCGGCTTCGCGCACTTCCTCGGCGACCAGTCGACCGGCCCGCTCAACGACAAGCAGGCCGAGTATCTCGGCTACATCACGGTCTCCACCAACGCGCTGCTCGCCATCATCAACAACATCCTAGACCTCGCGACCATCGACGCCGGCGCCATGACGCTCAATCTCGGCGCGGTCGACATCCGCGCCACCATGGAGGCGGCGGCCGAGGGCGTGCAGGACCGGATCGTGCAGAACGACCTGATGCTGGAGCTGCGCGCCGCGCCCGGCATCGGCGCCTTCACGGCGGACGGCCGGCGGCTGCGCCAGATCCTCTTCAACCTGCTGTCCAACGCGATCGGCTTCTCGCCGCCCGGCGGCCGGGTGGTTCTGGCGGTCGAGCGCAGCCCCGAGGCGGTGGTGTTCTCGGTCAGCGACCAGGGCCCCGGCATCCCGCCGGAGCTGACCGACAAGGTGTTCGACTGGTTCGAGAGCGATCCGCGCGGCTCCGGCCATCGCGGAGCCGGTCTCGGCCTCTCGATCGTGCGCTCCTTCGTCGAGCTGCACGGCGGCACGGTGCGGATCGAGAGCACGATTGGACAGGGCACCACGGTGGTGTGTATTTTCCCTCTCGTGACGGCGGCCGCCCGCACGGCCGCCGAGTGACCGCTCGGCGCGTGCCACCCGTTACGTGACGACCCGGTACGTGACGACCCGGTGCACGACCGCCCGCGAGACCGAACCGCGAGAGACTGCCCCGTCCCCATGGAACCCGTCCGGTCCGGCGGAACGCCGATCACGCTGACGCTGGCCGACGAGCAGGCGACGCGGCGGCTCGCCGTGGATCTCGCCGCCACCCTCGATCCCGGCGACGTGGTGATGCTCTCCGGCGACCTCGGCGCCGGCAAGACGACGCTCGCCCGCGCCCTGATCCGCCATCTCGCCAACGACCCGACGCTCGACGTCCCGAGCCCGACCTTCACCCTGGTCCAGAGCTACGACCTGCCGCGCTTCACGCTCATGCACGCCGACTTCTACCGGCTGCAGGGCGAGGACGAGCTTGCCGAGCTCGGGCTGGACGAGATCCCGGCCGGCGCCGTGGTGCTGATCGAGTGGCCGGACCGCGCCCCCGGGCTCGCGGCCCCGGAGCGGCTGGCGATCGATCTCCGCCTCGCGCCCGAGGAGGGGCCGGACGCCCGAATCGTCCATCTCACCGGTCACGGCAGCTTCGCGACCCGCATTCAGCGGATGCTGCATCTGCGACGGTTCCTGGAGAAGGCCGGCGTCGCCGAGGCGCGCCGCGAACGCGTCACCGGCGACGCTTCGTCGCGCTCCTATGAGCGCGTGCTGCTCGCCGACCGGACCATCCTGCTGATGAACGCGCCGCGCCGGCCGGACGGCCCGCCGGTCCGCCACGGCCGCAGCTACAGCGCCATCGCGCATCTCGCCGAGGACGTGAGGGCCTTCGTCGCGGTGGCCGACGCGTTGCGTACGCTCGGCTTCTCGGCCCCGGAAATCTACGGCGCGGACCTGGCCGAGGGTTTCGTGCTCCTCGAGGATCTCGGCGACGGCCGGGTGGTCGAGGGCGACCCGCCCACCCCCATCGCCGAGCGCTACCGCGCGGCCGTCGACCTCCTGGTCGCCCTGCACGGCCACATGCTCCTGCCGAGCGAGCTGCCGGTGACGCCGCAGCTGACCTGGCGTCTGCCCGACTACGACCTCGACGCGTTCCTGATCGAGATCGAGCTGCTGCTCGACTGGTACCTGCCGCGGCTCGCCGCCGTGCCGTCGACGCCGGCGCGCAGCGCCTTCCTGTCGTTCTGGCGAGACGCGCTGAAGCCGGTGCTGGCCCAGCCGCCGACCTGGGTGCTGCGCGACTTCCACTCCCCCAACCTGATCTGGCTGCCGGAGCGGCGCGGCATCGAGCGGGTCGGCGTGATCGACTTCCAGGACGCCGTGATGGGGCCGGCCGCCTACGATCTCGCCTCGCTGCTGCAGGACGCCCGCGTCACCGTGCCGGAGGAGCTGGAGATCGAGCTTCTGGGCCGTTACGCCAAGGCACGCCGCGCCAACGAGCCGGCCTTCGACGTCGGCCAGTTCGCCCAGATCTACGCGACCGTCGCGGCCCAGCGCGCCACCAAGATCCTCGGCATCTTCGCCCGGCTGGAGAAGCGCGACGGCAAGCCCCAGTATCTCCGCCACATGCCGCGGGTGATGACCTACCTGCAGCGGGCCCTGGCGCATCCGTCGCTGGCGCCGCTGCGCGCTTGGTACGCGGCCTACGTCCCGCCGCCGCCGGCCGGACCCGGTTGAGCCCCCGAACCGGGTCGGCGCGTGGTAAGGCCTTGGAAAGCTTGGCGGGTTAAGGTCGGTCCTGGCCACCGGAACGGGACCAGGGTTGATGAACACCGAGCGCAAGGCGGGCGACCGCGTCGAATTCGAGCACGGCTACGCCGCCCGCATCATGGGCATCGACGGCACTTGGCAGCGCGAGGTGCTGCTCGAGGATGTCTCCGACAGCGAGGCGAAGCTGACCGTTTTCGGCTCGACCGAGGAGATCAACCTGGACGAGTTCTTCCTGGTCCTCTCCAACTGGGGCCATGCCCACCGACGCTGCGAGCGGGTGTGGCTGAACGGCGACCAGATCGGCGTGCGTTTCCTCAAGAACGTGCAGCAGAAGGTGCGCCGCGAGCGCAAGCGCCCGAAATTCGAGATGTGAACCGGGCGCCGGCACCGGACACCAAACGGGTTCCGGTCGTCGACGGGCGATGCCGCAACCCTCCGGTGCGGGCGCCGGGGGCATGCGGTCGCACCGATTCGGTTGCTGTTGAGCCCGGCCGCAGAATCGTGTGCAAGAGGGGGCCCCCGAGAGGTCGCCGATGTCCGTGCCTGTCGCTTCCGTTCGCCCCCGCACCGCCATGGTCCTTGCCGCGGGCCTCGGCACCCGCATGCGCCCGCTCACCGACACCCTGCCGAAACCGCTGGTTCCGGTCGGGGGCAAGCCGCTGCTCGACCACGTGCTCGACCGGCTCGGGGCTGCCGGCGCCGAGACCGTGGTGGTCAACGTGCATTTCTTCGCCAACAAGATCGAGGAGCACCTCGCCGGGCGGACGAGGCCGCGCATCGTCGTCTCGGACGAGCGGACCGCGCTGCTCGGCACCGGCGGCGGCATCGTCAAGGCGCTGCCGACCCTCGGCGACGCGCCGTTCTACCTGGTCAATGCCGACACGCTCTGGATCGACGGGGTGAAGACCAATCTGGTCCGCCTCGCCGACATGTTCGACTCGGCCCGGATGGACGCGCTGCTGCTGCTCGCCGCCACCTCGACCAGCGTCGGCTACAGCGGCCGCGGCGACTACCTCATGACCCCGGACGGCCGGCTCAAGCGCCGGGCCGAGCGCGAGGTGGTGCCGTTCGTCTATTCCGGCGTCGCCGTCCTGTCGCCGGCCCTGTTCGCCGATGCGCCGGCGGGACCGTTCGCCCTCACCACCCTGTTCGACCGTGCCGAGGAGGCCGGCCGCCTTCACGGCCTGCGGCTCGAGGGGGTGTGGATGCATGTCGGCACCCCGGAGGCGATCGCCGCCGCCGAGAAGGCCATCATGGCGAGCGCTGCGTAGAGGCCGTCAAGAAGCCGGTTGGCGCCTTTCGAGGTGCCCCGGAACGACGGGTGTCAATACAGCGGCGCCAGCTGGCCGACCTTGAACGGACCGAGCATCACGGCGCCGTCGGCGAAGCGCAGCGGCACCCTCACGGCGCGCTTGCCTTCGAGCTCGGTCGCCGGTCCCAGTGCGTCGGCCGCAACCCCGCCGCCGCCTCCGCCGCCGCGCAGGACATTGCCGAGGCCGGGAAGCAGCCGGTCGAGGCCGGGCGCCAGCCGCTCGCGCGTCGCCTGCGGGAGGAGCTGGTTGACGAGCTGGTCGATGCCGAGCAGCGGCAGCAGCTTGTCGGCATTGACGACGACGAGCTGGAGCTCGCCGTCCAGCGCCCCGCGCGGCGACAGGCCGAGCGTGCCGGTGCCGGTGGCGATCACGTCTCCCTGCTGCAGGCGAGCCCGGGTGACCTCCAGCCGGCCGCCGGCCGCCTGCAGGGCACGCAGCGTCTCCTTCAGCGAGCGCGGCCTGAGCGACGGCAGTCCGCGGAGCACGCCGACGGCGTCGAGGTCGACGGGCACCGCTCCGAAGCGACCGAGCGCCGGCGCGATCGCCTCGTCGAGCGACAAGGCGAGGTCGAGCACCGGGTTCTGGCGCGCCGAGCCGGCGGCGATGCGGGCGTGGAACTCGGCCCGGCCGGCCTGGCCGAGGAGGCCCGCCGTCGACCCGTCGAGCGAGGTCGCCATCGGCCGGTCGAGCACCACGGACAGCCGCTCCGGATCGGTCGGCAGGCCGCGCAGGCTCGCCTGGGCGAGCGACCAGTTGACCGACAGGACCGGGGCGGCGCCGACGTCGCCGATCTGCAGCGGACCGGTCGCCTCGGCGATGATCAGGGTCGGCTGCCAGATCTGGGCGACCACCACGGCGGCCCGGGCCGCGAGTGTCGCCGGCGGCGTCGCGGAACGCAGCTCGGCGATCGGATCGGTGCAGCGGAGCTCGAACCGGAACGGGAAACCGCCGACATCCTGTTCGGCGCATTTGTAGGTGCGTCCGAGGGCGGCCTCGTTCTCCTGCCAGCCGGCCAGCACGGTGCGGGTGACCGAGGCGGCCTGGAACCAGAAGGCCGTCCAGGCCAGCCCGAGGACCACCACCAGGGCGAGCGGCAGCGCGACCAGCCAGGGCCGGCGCTTACGGCGCACCGGCAGAGCCTCGTGTCCGACCGACCTCACGGCTGATCCTTTCGGTTGTCCGGGTTTCGTCCGGCGTCCGACCCGGACGGACTTGCCGCGGGCCGGGGGCGGCTGTTAGGCGACCCTTGTGGCAGTCTGGTGTCAACCCGTCCGAAGCGCCGGCTCCCGGCGCGACGACCCGCCGGAACCGCCGGCCTCCAGCCGCCCGGAACACAATGGTGACGACCTCCGAGATAGACCACGCCGACGAGGATCTGTGGGTATTTGGATACGGCTCGCTGATGTGGCGGCCGGGGTTCGCCTTCGTCGAGCGCGTGCCGGCCCGACTGGTCGGGCTGCACCGGGCCCTGTGTGTCTTCTCGTTCGTGCATCGCGGCACTCCGGAGAAGCCGGGACTGGTGCTCGGGCTCGACCGCGGCGGCACCTGCCGGGGCATCGCCTTCCGGGTCGCGAGGGCGGAGCGGGCGGCGACGCTCGCCTATCTGCGCGCCCGCGAACAGGTGACCCACGTCTATCTGGAGACGCTGCGCCCGATCGTCCTGCTCGACGGCGGCGGTCCGGCGGCGGCGCAGCGCCGGGTGCGGGCGCTGGTCTACGTCGTCGACCGCTCCCATCCGCAGTATGCCGGCCGCCTCGACCTCGAGCAGCAGCTCCGTCTGGTCCGCCAGGGGCACGGCCAGTCGGGGCCGAATCGCGACTATGTCGTCGCGACGGTGCGGGAGCTGGAGGCCCAGGGGTGCCGCGACGCGCAGCTCCACGCCATCGCCCGCAGGCTGGCGGCGCCCGAGGCGCGCGCCCCTCACGGCCCGGCCGACGCCCCGTCGACCTGAGCGGTCGCCGCGGCGGGACCCGGGCCTGCGCGGCGCCCCTGCCCTTCGGCGACCAGCCGGGCCGTCGCCGCCTCGATGGCCTCCTGCAGGTGCCGCAGGAAGGCGCGGCGGGCGAGACCCGGCGGAATCGGATCGAGCACCTCGACCAGGATGGTTCCGGGCGGCCGCAGAAAGCTGCGGCGCGGCCAGTGCAGTCCGGAGTTGAGGGCGATCGGCAGGCAGGGCACGCCGAGCTCGGCGTAGAGCAGCGCGATGCCCGGCTTGTAGTCGGCGGCGGCGCCCGGGGGGCTGCGGGTCCCCTCCGGGAAGATGAGGATCTGCCGACCGGCGTCGAGCAGCGACCGGGCGGACCGGGCCATCCTGACGAGCGCCCCCCGGCCGGCGGTGCGATCGACCGGGATCATGCCGGCCTTCCGGGCGTACCAGCCGTAGAGCGGGATCCAGGTCAGCTCGCGCTTGATGATGAAGCTCGGGTCCTCGAACAGCGAGAGCAGGGCGAAGGTTTCCCAGGCCGACTGGTGTTTGGCGGCGACCAGCAGGGCGCCGCGCGGCAGCTTGTCGAGGCCGCGCCACTCGACCGAGACGTCGCAGATGACTCGCAGGAGCCAACCGCTGGTGCGGCCCCAGGCCTTCGCCATCCCGATCATGGCGCGGTGCGGCAGCGCCAGCGCCGGCAGCGCTGCGAGCAGGAAGACGACCGTGGTGGCGTAGAAGGCGATGGTGAACAGAAGGGAACGGACGGCGATCACGTTGCGGGTCCCGGCGGAACGGCCGGCGGCGAACGCCGGCGTTGGGCGGCTTCGGTGAGATCGACCACGGGCTCGATCCGGATGCGCGCCAGCGCGACGATGTACTTCACGTATTCGGTCATGAGAAGCCGGGCGTTGGCGCCGTTCGACCACCACGGCTCGGCGCGCGCCCGGGTGACCACCGGATACGGGATCAGGGCGACGCCGGGCAGGCGGTGGCCGAGCTCGGCCATGGCGCGCGGCATGTGGTAGCTCGAGGTGACGACGACCAGCGAACGAAAGCCGCGCCCCAGCGTCCAGCGGCGGGTCTCGACGGCATTGCCGATGGTATTTCGGGCCTCGTGGTCGAGGTCGATGCAGCAGTCGAACAGCTGCTCGAAGTCGGGCACGCCGCGGGCGAGCTCGCTCGAGCTTGTGGAGCGGTGAACCCCGGTGATCAGCAGGCGGCGCCCGCGACCGGACGCCAGCAGCTCGACGGCATCGACGACCCGGGAGGCGCCGCCGGTCAGCGCCACGATGCCGTCGGCGGTGCCGCTCAGCACCACCTCCTCGCGCGGCACCCGCCAGGCGAACACCACGAAGCCGGCCAGGAAGGCGGCCGTGCCGACGACGCCGAGGCCGATCCCCAGGAGGAACAGGCGCCGCACCGACCGGCGGAGCGTCGTCGGTCGCCGGAGCGCGGGCGCCGGCGCGGACGCGCGCCCGGACGCGGACGGCCCCGGCGGGGCGCCGCCCGCGACGTCACGCGTGGTTCGTCCGTCCTCGACTGCCATCTGCTCACGTCCCGCGGTCGAGAATATCGGGAAATTCGGCGCGGGGAAGGCGTCGCCCGGTCCCCGCCGCACCGGGCGGATCGCCTCAGCTCACCGCCTTCAGGGTCGCGGCGACGACCCGCCGCGACGTGAACGCCGTGACGGCACCGACCAGGGCGACCTGGAGGAGCAGGATCATGTAGCCGCCGATCCCCAGCGAGACGCCGCCGAACAGGGCTGCCGCATCGGAACCGCCGAGGCCGAACAGACGGCCGCCGATCAGGCCGAGGACCAGGAACATCAGCACGGCGGCGCCGCCGCCGATGGCCCCGCCCTGCAGGCCGAGGAACAGGAAATGCCGCATGAACTGGCCGGCCACGTAGGCGTCCTTGGCACCGATGAAGTGCAGCACCTCGACGGTCGGCCGGTTGGTCGCCATGGCGCCGCGGGTCGCGAAGACGACCGACAGCACGGTCGCGGCCATCACCAGAGCCAGGATGGCGAGGCCGATCCCGACCACCGTGTCGGCCATCGCGCGCAGCCGGCGCGAGAATCCCCGGTGATCGTCGAGGCTCGCGCTCGGCACCTCGGCGGCGAGCCGGGCCCTCAGGGCGGCGAAGTCGGGCGGCCGGCCCGGCGTCACCTGGATGACGATCAGGCGGGGGACCGGCAGGCTGTCGAGCGACAGGCCGGAGCCGAGCCACGGCTCCAGCAGCCGCGCCGACTCGGCCTTGTCCTGGGCCCGCACCGCGGTGACCCCGGGGGCGGACCGGGCGATCTCGACCGCCCGCACCACGTCGACCTCGAGGTCGCGCCCCGCCATCGGCCGGACCTGGATCGTCACCTCGCGGGAGACGTCGGACTGCCAGTCCGACGCCGCCCCGCGCACCAGCACCACGGCCCCGGTGGTGAGCGAAGCCAGGAACGTCATGATCGCCACGACGGCGATCAGGGCGCTCGCCGCGATCGAGGTGCGCGGCACGATGGGCGTTTCGCGCGGCCGGCGGCGGACGAGCGCGAAGAGGGAGGCCAGCCGGGACGTCCCGGCGGCCGGGCCGGGGTCAGTCATAGACATGGATCCGCCCCTCGTGCAGCACCAGCCGGCGCGCGTCGTACTGGTCCATCAGCCCGATATCGTGGGTGGCGATGACCACCGAGGTCCCCGACTTGTTGAGCTCGATGAACAGCCGCAGCAGGCGCTTGGCGAGATTGGGGTCGACGTTGCCGGTCGGCTCGTCGGCGAGCAGCAGCTGCGGGCGAGCGATCACGGCGCGGGCAATGGCGGCGCGCTGCTTCTCGCCGCCCGACAGCACCGGCGGCAGCGCCGCCATGCGCTCGCCGAGCCCGACCCAGTGCAGGAGCTCCTCCACCTCGTCCCGGTAGGTCTCCTCCTCGCGGCCGAGCACCCGCAGCGGCAGCGCCACGTTCTCGTAGGTCGTCATGTGGTCGAGCAGGCGGAAATCCTGGAACACGATGCCGATGCGCCGGCGCAGCACCGCCAGCGAGTCCTTGTCGAGCGTCGCGACGTCGTGGTCGAACAGCGTGATCAGGCCACGGGTCGGCCGGAGCGAGAGGAACAGAAGCCGCAGCAGCGACGTCTTGCCGGCGCCGGACGGGCCGGTGAGGAACTGAAACGAATGCGGCTCGATGCGGAAGGTGAGGTCGCGAAGGACCTCCGGACCCAGACCGTATCGCAGACCCACGTTCTCGAACCGAACCAAGCCGTTCTCCGATGCCGCCCCTTTCGACCGGGCCCTCCGCGCCGTCCGCCCGGCACAATTTCGCCGGCCGGAGGCGATTCGTCCCCTTTTACTCGAAGCCGTGGCCGGCGGCACGTCCGCACCGTTGCCGACGCACCATGGTCACCATCGGAGAACGCCACCACTTTGGTTTCCGGGTCATTAACGAAACGCGGGTTAGAATGGGGGCGGTTCGGGAATGCAGTGTCGACGTCATGAAGATCGTCTGTCCCCAGTGCGAGGCTTGGTACGAGGTGCCGGAGGCGTCCGTCGGACGCGGCCGGACGGTGCGTTGCGTCGAATGCCGGACCGTGTGGACCGCGACCGCCGAGGACGCAATCCGGGCCGAGGAGGCCGCCCGCCGCCGTGCCGCAGCCCGGCAGGAGGCGGCCCGGCAGGAGGCCGCCCGCGAGCAGGCCGCCCGGCTCGCGGCCGAGCCGGAGCCGGCCTTCGCGGCCGCCGATGCCGGAAGCGCCGGCGGTCCTGGTCCAGGCCCGGCGCCGGCGGGCGCGGCCGGCGACGACGACGGCTGGCCCGACGACCTGTCGCCCCCCAAGGATCCGCCGCCGGACGCCGACGCGACCGCGGAAGCCGACGCGACCACGGCCGTCGCCGACGCCCCCTCCGTGGTGCCGGAGCACGATGCCTTCGCCCTGCCGGACGGGCCGACCCGCGACTGGGACGCCGAGTTCGAAGCCGCCGAGGCGCGCCGCCTCGCCCGCGAGCAGGCCGGACCGAAGACGCGCCGCGGGCTCGCCCTGCCGAAGCCGAGCTGGGCGACGGTCGCGCTCTCGCTGATGGTGGTGATCGGAGTCGTGCTCGCCTGGCGGGTCGACGTGGTGCGGGCGCTGCCGCAGACCGGCGCGCTGTTCGCCAAGATCGGCCTGCCCGTCAACCTGCGCGGACTCGCCTTCGACGCCGTGAAGGTGGAGACCGACATGTCCGACAACGTGCCGGTCCTGGTGGTCGAGGGCGTCGTCCTCAACGTCTCCAAGGTGCGCATCGACGTGCCGCGGCTGCGCTTCTCGATGCGCGACGCGAGCGGCGCCGAGATCCACACCTGGACGGCGATGCCCACGCGGCCGAGCCTCGCCCCGGGCGAAGCGCAGCCGTTCCGCACCCGGCTCGCGTCGCCGCCATCCGAGAGCCGCGAGGTGTTCGTCCGGTTCTTCACCCGGCGCGATCGTTGATCTATTCCTGCTGTTTCGCGTTTCTGTCGACGAGGACCCGGTGGCCCGCATCCTGATCGCCGAAGACGAGGACACGCTGCGCACCCTGGTGGTGCGCGGCCTCACCCAGGACGGACACGACGTGATGGCCGCCGCCGACGGCGCCGAGGCGCTCGAGATCCTGGGCCGCGAGCAGGGGCGTTTCGACCTCCTGCTCACCGACATCCGCATGCCGCTGATGGACGGCATCGGTCTGGCCCTGTCGGCGGCGCGCGACTGGCCGGATCTGATCATTCTGCTGATGACCGCCTATGCGGACCAGCGCGAGCGCGCCCACGGGCTCGAGGCGCTGATCCACGACGTGATCACCAAGCCGTTCACGCTGTCCGAGCTGAAGGTCGCGGTCGGCGAGGCCCTGGCATCACGCGGCAAGGCGTGAGAACGGCGCGAGATCGCGCCGCCCTCCTGCATCGGTCTCTCGGACGCGGCGCCTTACGCAGCCGAGGCGACGCGCAGGCGCTCGTCGCCGTTCAGGAGCCTGGCGATCGCCTTCCAGAAATCCGCCAGGGCGCGCGGATCCGCGTGCCAGAGAGGGCCCGGCTCGGCCTTCGGGGGGCACGGCTCGGCACTCCACCTGGCCTGGCCCCAGTCCGTCCCGGGCGCGCACTGCACCACGACGGAGGCGACCATGGAACGGGGCACTGCGGTGGTCGGTCCACGCCAGACGGTGCCGTGGCCGGCTGTCGGAACACCGACCGTGACCCAGAAGCGGCCGTCGCCCGCCGGCGTCACCGCGAGCAACACGGTGCCGGCCTCCGTTTCGGTGCTTCCCACGACCGCGTGACCATCGCGCAGCGGCGACATCATAAGCGAGAAAATATCCACCTGACCTCCTCTCCGGTTCGAATAGAAAAACGACCAACCGACGATCGACGACGAGATTCGTCGTGCTATCGCGCACTCACTCGACAGTTCCGTGACGACCACACGAGCAGCGTGGTCGCGGTCCAAAAATAGGACGGCGGCCGCGACACGAACACGGGTGCGGGCCTGACGCCGCGCGCTCCCCTCGGGCACGCGACGCAAGAATGCTAACTTGATCTCCAAAGCCGCCAGAAGCCAGCACAACTACGGACACGTCCTGGGCGAGCCCCCGGGATGCGCGCCGTCGTGATCAGATCCGGACACCGGAAAAAGCCTTGAACTGCCGGCGGTTCCGGGCCGTCTGCGCCCTGCGGCGCACGCCGCGGATCATGCCCCTAAGACTATCGTCTGTCGGGCGATTCCCCTACGTGGCAATGCCGATCGCCTCATCCGGGACGGCCCACGCCGGTGACCGCGCCGCCGCCCGTCTCGGCGATGCGGCCGACGGCCGCGGCGATGGGCTCGACCACCACCGCCATCGCATGGGCATTGGCGTGCAGGAGCGTCGCCGCATCGCGCACGAGGGCGACATGGCCCCTCCAGAACACCAAGTCGCCGCGCCGGAGCGCCGCCGGATCGGAGGGAGCCTCGCGTGGCGCGCCGAGCGCCTTCTCCTGCATGTCGGTGTCGCGCGGACACGCGATGCCGCAGGCGTTCAGCACGACCTGGACGAGACCCGAGCAGTCGAACCCGGCGCCGGTCTTGCCGCCCCACAGATAAGGTGCTCCGAGAAATCTCTCGGCGACCGCGACCGGGTCGCTCTCGATCGTCTCCACGGGCGCCAGATGGGCCACCGGCACGTAGCCGCCGGAGGTCGTGACGGCGAAGTCGCCCTCGGTGCGGGCGATCGCGACGCGGCTGCCGAACGGCAGCGAGGCGACCGGCGGCCGCCGCACCGACGGCGCCGGCAGCATATGAGTGCGCAGCGCCGTCACGCGGTGGGTCGACGGCGGTCCCGGCGGTCCGAGCGCCCCGACAGGGACGTAGCCGACATACCCGTCGGTCTCGAGCTGGCCCCAGGCGAAGCCCTCCTCGCCGAGCTCGTAGACGGTGACGCGCTCGCCGGCGAGCGCCTCGGTGAGGAGCTCGGCATCGCCGGCCGGCGCCTTCCGCACGCCCGCCTGACCGACGACGATCTCCTGCAGCCGTCCCTCGACGTATCGTGCCACCGGAACGCGGCCTTCCAGCGACTTCGCCGCGAGGTCGGGTCGCGCCGGCGTGAGCCGCGGATCGAGACCGGACGACTGTGCCCGCGCAGCGAACGGCAGCAGCGCGGCGCCCGACAGCAGGGCGAGGACGTCGCGCCGACGCATGCGCCCTATCCCCGCGGCGGGCGGCGGCGCTCGGCGAACCAGGCGCGGTAGTCGGCCATCTTGGAACGCTGTGACGACGACGCCCTGCCCTTGCAGGTGGCGGCCTCCGCGCTGCCGTCCGGGGCGCCCCAGCGCAGCTCGACGCAGTCGTTGACGTTGTAGGCCATCTCCAGCGCCTTGACGCGATCGACCACGTCCTTGACCGTGAGCGTCCAGGGCGAGCCGTCGGTGCGTGGATAGCTGAACTTGCGCGACGACAGCTCCGCCGCCAGCACGCTCTCGAGCTCGGCCTTCACGGCGGCGACGCTCTGGCCCGCCGGCATGGCGTAGCGCTCGGGCCGTCGTTCCACCCGGTCCGGGAAGCCGCGCACGACGTCGATGGCGATCAGCAGGCGAAGGTCGCGCGACGGGGTCGCGAAGTCCTCCCACGCCCCCGTCGTCTCGAAGATCGCGGCACCGTCCGGCATCTCGGCGGTGCGGCCGGTGATTTGATACTTGCGACCATTCTCGACCGAGGTGATGCGGGCCCGCACCTGCTCGTCGAGCGCCTGGATCACCTCCTTCATGGCCCGCATCGGATCGAGCTGCGACGGCGAGATCACGTCCTCCATGCGATCGTAGAAGGCCTCGACCGACATCTTCGCCTGGTCGAGCGAGACGTCGCCATAGTTCGGGTTGCGGGCGATCTCCCGGTTGGTCAGCCGCCGCATCCCGCCATTCTCGGCCACGACCGGGCGGAAGCGCTTGAAGCCGGGGCCGCCGAGGGCCGGATCGTCGGCGAACAGGAAGTTGCCGCGCCAGAAGCGCTTGATCGCCACCGTGCCGTCCGGCTGCGCGTCGACGGCGAGCAGAATGCCGGCGCTGTCGGCGGTCTGCGGCACGCGCTTGGCGATCACCAGGAGATGGCCGTAGGGATCGGCATAGAGGGTGCCGGGCCGCAGCGTCTCCTGGGAGAGCGCCACCGGGTAATAGTCGGTGTTGTCGTCGGCGAGCGCCGTGCGGCCCGAGCCGGAATGGACGCCGTCGCCGATCGACCACTTGAGATAGTGGCCGAAGCCGGGGACGAGACCGGCCGGACGGGGCGGTGGCGACCATGGCTTTGCCGCGGGCTTGGCGGCCGCGGCCGCCGGCACCGGCGGCTCGGGAGCGGCGGTCCGCTGCTGCTGGCCCAGGAACCCGAACAGCCCGGGCGACGACGGCGGCACCGCGGGATCGGCCGAGGCGACGAGCTCCTCCGGGGGTGGTGCCGCGCGCGGCTCCTCCTTCTGGATGTTCCACCAGGCCGGACACCGGGGCGGCTGCCCGCCGCCGCCGCGCGTGCACTTCGCATAGCCGTAGGGAAGCCCCATCTTGAAGGCGAAATAGGCGCGCAGGAAATACGGAAGATCGGCGCAGTCGGGCCTGATCACGAGCCCGGCCTGGTCCTCGGCGAGGCCGAGGTGATCGAACAGCAGATTGCGCGAGCGATCGCGCAGCACCTCGTGCAGCGCCTTCCACGACGGCGGCGGCGCGTCGAGCGGCGAGTCGAACAGCTTCTCCACCCAGGCGGCGTAGAAATTCTCGTTGGCGCGGCTCCAGCTCGCCCGCACCGGCCAGACACTGCCCGCCTGCGTCTTCGGCCGCGGCGGCTGGGTCGCCTTGACGGCGATCTCGCGCGTGACGGTCGCGCATTCGGAGGACGCGTCGTCGCGCACCAGCGTCGCCCGCCAGGTACCGGCGGCCGGCTGCGTCACCTCGGCGAGCCAGAAATACGGCGGGCCTCCCATCCGGGCGCGGGTCCTGGCGGCGACGGCGCCGTTCGGCGCGACGAGCGTCAGCTCGCCCTGCAGCGGCTTCTCCGCCGTGAACAGCACGCGCAGCGGTGCGC
Organism: Rhodoplanes tepidamans; assembly: GCF_030813915.1. GTDB lineage: Bacteria > Pseudomonadota > Alphaproteobacteria > Rhizobiales > Xanthobacteraceae > Rhodoplanes > Rhodoplanes tepidamans. Next base: position 96,150 of record NZ_JAUSUJ010000021.1, on the reverse strand, counting down.
CCTTCCAGGGCGTCACCGGGGACGGCAGGACCGCGATGCCGGCGGCCTCCTCGCAGGCGGGCGCGCCCTGGGCGCTTACGCCTGTGCCGGAGACGGCCAGTCCCGAACAGGCGACAGCGACCACCGAGGCGGCCGTCGCGGCGGCAGCGAGCCGACGTGCCGGAACCATGGAATCCCCCTGTTTCCATGAAAGCGCGGCGACAGAATACTGTGAAAGCTATGGCTGAACGATGGCGAAAACTGCGCCGGACTGTCTTCGACTGGTCGGTGGCGATCGCCTGCCTACCGCATCCGCACGCCCTTGGTGGTGAAACGCTGCGTCTTCGGCGTGCCGGCGCGGACCGGGCGGCGGGTGCCGGCGGCTTTTCCGGTTCCGGGCGGCTGGTGGGCCGGCACCAGCTGATCGGGGCGCGAGCCGATCAGGTCGGCGCGGCCCATCTCCTTCAGGGCGTCGCGCAGAAGCGGCCAGTTGTCGGGGTCGTGATAGCGCAGGAACGCCTTGTGCAGGCGGCGCTGGCGCAGGCCCTTGATCGCCTCGACCTTGTCGCTCGCGCCGTGCCGGACACCGCGCAGCGGATTGACGCCGGTGTGGTACATGGCCGTGGCGGTGGCCATCGGCGACGGCAGGAAAGTCTGTACCTGGTCGGCGCGATAGCGGTTCTTCTTGAGCCACAGCGCGAGGTTCATCATGTCCTCGTCGGTGGTGCCTGGATGCGCCGCGATGAAGTACGGGATGAGGAAGTACTGCTTGCCAGCCTGTTTCGCCGCCGCCTCGAACATCGCCTTGAAGCGGTCGTAGGCGCCGATGCCCGGCTTCATCATCTTGTCGAGCGGGCCGCGCTCGGTATGCTCCGGCGCGATCTTGAGATAGCCGCCGACGTGGTGCGTGACGAGCTCCTCGACGTATTCCGGGCTCTTCACGGCGAGGTCGTAGCGCACGCCCGAGGCGACCATCACCTTCTTGACGCCCTTGGTCTCGCGGACCTTGCGATACAGCCTGATCAGGTCGTCGTGCGAGGTGTTCAGGTTCGGGCAGATGTCGGGGAACACGCAGGACGGCCGCCGGCACGCCGCCTCGATCTTCGGATCCTTGCAGGCCATCCGGTACATGTTGGCGGTCGGCCCGCCGATGTCGGAGATGACGCCGGTGAAACCCGGGGTCCGGTCGCGGATCCGCTCGATCTCGCGCAGGATCGAGCCCTCGGAGCGGTTCTGGATGATCCGCCCCTCGTGCTCGGTGATCGAGCAAAACGTGCAGCCGCCGAAGCAGCCGCGCATGATCGTCACCGAGAACTTGATCATGTCCCAGGCCGGGATCTTCGCCTCTCCATACATCGGATGCGGCGCCCGGGCGTAGGGAAGATCGTAGACCGCGTCCATCTCCTCGGTGGTCAGCGGAATCGGCGGCGGGTTGAGCCACAGGTCGCGGTCGCCGTGCCGCTGGACGAGCGGACGCGCATTGCCCGGATTGCTCTCCCGGTGCAGCACCCGCGAGGCGCGGGCATAGGCGTCCTTGTCCTGCTCGACCTGCTCGAAGCTCGGCAGCCGGATCACGGTGTCGCCGGGCCGGCGGCTCGCGCCCTCCTCGGCCGAGTCGAGATCGTCGGCGTGCAGCTCGGTGTAGTGTTCGGGGACCCGGCGAAACAGCGCGACGCCGCGGACATCGGCGAGATCGCGCGGCGCCTCGCCGGCGGCGAGTCGATGCGCGACCTCGACGACGGCGCGCTCGGCATTGCCGTAGAGCAGCAGATCCGCCTTGGCGTCGGCCAGCACCGAGCGGCGCACCTTGTCGGACCAGTAGTCGTAATGGGCGATACGGCGCAGCGACGCCTCGATGCCGCCGAGCACGACGGCTACGTCCTTGAACGCCTCGCGGCAGCGCTGGGCGTAGACCAGCGTGCAGCGATCCGGCCGCCGGCCGCCCTCGCCGCCCGGCGTGTAGGCGTCGTCATGGCGCAGCCGGCGGTCCGCCGTGTAGCGGTTGACCATCGAGTCCATGTTGCCGCCGGTGACGCCGAAGAACACGTTGGGGCGCCCCAGCACCTTGAACGGCTCGGCCGAGTGCCAGTCCGGCTGGGCGATGATGCCCACCCGGAATCCCTGCGCCTCCAGGAGCCGCCCGATGATCGCCATCCCGAAGCTCGGATGGTCGACATAGGCGTCGCCGGTCACCAGCACGACGTCGCACGAGTCCCAACCGAGCCGATCCATCTCGGCGCGGCTGGTCGGCAGGAACGGCGCCGGCTTCCCGGACGCACGATGACGGGGCCAGGAAAAGAGCGGCTTCGCGGCTGCGGCTGCGATGGTGACGGGGATGGTCATGCCCGGAGGCTTATAGGGCCGCCCCGGCGAGTTCAACCGCGGCCGCGCTGTGTCGACCGGCGCGGATGCCGCACCCCGACGCGGAACGGTACCTTTATGCGGTGCGGTCGACGCCGTCAGAGCGGCCGGCGCGCCAGCATATTGAGGTGCCAAGGCTCGACGTCGGGCCCCTCGTTCACGCGCTGGATGTCGACGAACCCGGCCTCGGCCATCTCGTGCGCCAGTGACGATTCGACATAACCCCAGCGGTGGGCATCCTCGCGACTGCCGCCGCGCACCTCGTCGCGCCAGCCCCAGAAGCCGGCGCAGGCATGGTCGTACTGGTTCGGGAAGACGCTGGAGGAGAGCCCGAGCACCTGGCGGGCATGAAAGGCGATGTCCGGCACGATCACGTTGACGAGTCCGCCAGGTCGGAGCAGCCGCAGCCAAGCGCATAGCGCGAGGCGTGCATCATCCGGATCGAGATGCTCGAGCATGTGGCGCGAATACACGAGCGCGGCGGTACCCTGAGGAAAGCGCTCGGTCTCCCAGGCATTGGCGACCACGTCGGCGGCGGAGTCGGCGCGTACGTCGACGTTGACGAAGCCCGCCTTGCGCGAGTTCCCGCACCCGAAATTGTACTTCGTCACCCCGTCCACGCTGCGCCCCTCGACCAACGGCCGCCCAGGTGGTCGACGATCGTGCCGTGCGGACACCAGCGGCCCACCGACGCCGTCGCGGAGCGGCTGCCCTTTATACGGGCGGGCGCGGTCGGCCCGGCGGACTTGTTCATCAGTCCCGCGGACTGTGCAATCCACCGTGTTCAATGCCCTCCGCTGCACGGCACAGGGCAAGGACGGGCGTCAGATCACTCCCACCAGCCACAGCACGAGAACGACGCTGAGCGGGACGCCCAGCCACCACAAAAGGATCGGCATTATCTGTCTCCGGGGTTCGATGCCACGCGGGGTCAACCGCGGCCGGCCGCGAGGCGTTCCCGCACCTCCGGAGGTATTTCTGCGACGCTCCGCCTCACCCCGTCGTCACCCCGGCAGGGCACGCACCGCGATGCCGACGCACACGACCAGCATCATCACCGGCAGGCCCCAGCGGATCTGGCGGCGGAGCTCGAGGCAGGCGGCGTGGAAGCGGCGGGTCGGATCGGCGCAGGCGGCGGTGAGCCCGACCTCGATCATCAGCACCAGCACCAGGTACAGGTAGCCGAGCGAGATCATCTGGGCGACCGGCGTGTTGAGCGAGATCGCGCCCGGGAAGCTCGACTCGAACGTGAAGCTCAGCGCCGCGAGGCCGAGCAGCGAGGAGAAGATCATGGTGCCCTTGTCCTTCTCCTGCTCGCGCAGCGCCGGCGACCAGAGCACGAACAGCGACACCGACAGCACCGCGAACAGCGGCACGAAGATGCGCAGGATGTAGCGGTCCGACTTGCGCGCCAGCTCGACCGTCGCGGCGAGCCGCGAGTAGCTGCGCGCGTTCCAGCCCATGACCTCGTCGTTGGCGAAGCGCAGCCGCACCGGCCGCCAGACCACCGGCGAGGACTCCTCGACGCCGGACAGCAGTCGGTCCGTCTCGGTGGTGATCAGGATCGCCTCCTGCTTGGCGTAGCGCGGCAGCGACAGCGACAGCACGAGGTTCTGTCGGTCGAACGGGAACGCGTCCATGTTCATGCGGAACCGGAAATCGCTCTCGAACCGCTCGATCAACACCACCTCGCCGTTGGCGTAGGTGGCGACCGCGACGGTGCGCGACTCCCGCCCGCCGACCTGGTTGTCGATGACGAGACCGGGCGTCCAGATCGAGGCGAGGAAGGCGTCCGCCTCGCCGGCGACACGGTCGACGCGCGCACTGCCGACCGCGACCGCGTCGAAGGCGAGCCGCGGGTCGCGCCAGCGCTGGGTGATCTCGACGAAGAAGCGCCCCTCCCCGGCCGTCTCCTTGACGTCGAGCACGTCGAGGACGCGCAGCGCCACCCGCACCCGCACCGGCAGCTCGACCCCGGCCGGCAGGCCGGTGCGGGGCTCGTCCGCGGCGGCCGCGCCGATCAGCAGGACCGCGAGCGCGAGGCCGGCCAGGAGCAGCCTCACGGGCGCCCCCGCCCGAGCACGGCGCGCAACAGCACCGCGAAGACGATCCAGGCGAGAATGCCGCCGCACACCGCCGCGACAACGAGCTCGGTGCGCAGGCGACCGCGGTCGTTCGGAATCTCCTCGATCGCGATGGTCATGCCGACCAGCCGGCCCGAGAAGTCGACCAGCGGCTGCGACACCACGCTGAACGGCCGGCCCTCGATGTCCCGCGTCTCCACCTGCACGTCGCGCAGCGCCCGCATGCGGGTGCTCTTGAGCAACGCGGCGAAGCGGTCGTCGTCGGTCGACAGCGCCAGCACGAGGTCGCCGAAGCGCGGCAGCTTGGGATCAAGCGCGACCCCGACCATGGCCGGCGCGATCACCACGGCGACGTCGGCATTGGTCGACGCCTTCACGAGATCGAGGATCGGCCGCATGTCGAGCCCGACCTCCATGGTGCCGACCGGCTGCTTGCCGCTCTCCCCGGTCGCGGTGCGCTCCACCAGCGCGACGCCGCGGATGCCGAGGCCGGCGATTCCAAGCTCCACGCCGGTCTGGGCACGGCGGCTGCGGTTGGCGGCGACGATCATCGGCCGGAAGCCCGAGATGTCGTCGCCGAACGTATCCGGCCGGTGCATGCGCAGCAGGTAGCGGAGATCCATCGTGTGATAGCCGTAGATCTGAACGCCGGCCTGGCGATTCAGGTAGTCGTACGGCCCCTGCGACAGCACCTGCAGGCGGGAGCGGTCGAGCACCGCCAGCGCGTCGGTCACATCGGGGCGCCGCGCCGTCGCCTCGGCGAGCGACAGCGCGAACTTGCCGGCATTGTCGAAGGCGCCGGTCAGCGTGGCGGCGACGAGCCGCATGCGGATGTCGCGGTCGCGCGCGTCGGCAGCGTCCTGGGCGCGCAGCTGCAGCAGCACCATGCCGACGAGCACGATCGCGATCACGAGCGCGACGGCGGGCGCGACGAGGCGGACGGCACGCGAGGTCCGCCCGCGCGACGGCGCGACGGCCTCCGCGACCGGCGGAGCAGAAATTTCAGAGGACATCGATGGGTGGGACGCTCGAGGGAAAGTCGGGGATGTGCGGACGCGCGATGCGGCATCCACGGTGCAGATAGGCGAAGGTCAGTCACGGCATGAGGCGGGGGCCCTCGGCGGTGGCATGATGCTGCCGCTGCTTCTAGCCAGCCCCGGACTGCCGCGCAAGCCGGCGCGGCACACGCAAAGCGTGCACGTCAAACGTCAGCCGGCGCGCCTCAGAGGCTTCCCCCGCCGAGCAGCGAGCCGGTCGAGGCGTTCATCGCATCGACCATGTTCTGGATGCTGGTCACGGTGCGGTAGTTCTTCAGGACGTTGTCGGTGAAGCTCTCGCCGAAGCCGAGCACGGCCCGCTCCTCGGCGCTCATCGACGAGTACTGCCGGATCAGGGCGACGCTGCGGGCCGCCGGATCGCTGCCCGAACCGGTGAAGGCGGAGAGGAGCGTCGTCCGCGTGCGCTGCTCGAGCGCCTTGCGGGCCGCGCGCGCCTCGGAGACCGAGAACTGGCCGTCGGCGTTCTGGGAGACGACCGCGAGCGTGCGGTTGTCGAAGGCTTCGAAGTCGACCATCCGGCCGGTGCGGGTGCCGTCGAACACCAGCTCGGTGCCGTCGTCGCGGGCGCGGCCGGCCTGGGCGTCGAGCGCGGCGCGGGCGCGGGCCGCGAGCGTGTCGGCCGTCGCGGTCTTGCCGCCCGAGCTCGTGCCGGGCGCCGGCGCGTCCAGCATGGCGCGGACGGGATCGTTCTCGTCGCCGGTGTCGGGCGCCTTGCCGAAATCCGCGCGCGCCGCGGCGAGCCCCTGCGTGACCGCCTCGCGCCGTGCCGCCCAGCCCGCCGTCGCCCGCTCTTCCGGGCTCGCGGCGTCCAGATAGTCGGCGGCCGCGGCGTAGAGACCCGCATAGTCGCCGGTGTGGCGGGCGATCACCGCATGCGGGGTGAGCGCATCCTCGAAACGCGCCTGCAGCACGGACGCCGCGGCCGTCTTCTCGTCGGCCGTGAAGAGATCGCCGGTGCCGGCGGCGACGACCGCGAGCGTCGCCCGGTCCTGTGCCGTGAAATCGACCGCCACCTGGCCGTCGACCAGGGCCGAGCCGATGCCGAGCGACTTGTACTCCTGATCGAGCCAGGCCCGCGCCGCCTGGGCGCGCGCCATCGCCGAGCCCGACGCCGCGCCCTTGCCGGCCGCCGTCATGGCCGCCAGATAGGCCTTGGCCTCCTCCGACAGCGTCAGCACGGTGGCCGAGTCGCCGGACCGGGTCGAGGTGGAGGTCGTTCCGGTGCCGCTCGATGCGGTGGATTGGGTCGGCGCGGTGCCGGCCTTCTGTCCGTAGGAGCCCGTCGTGTAGCTCGACAACGCGCCCGTCAGACCGGTCAAGGCCGACATGGGAGCCTCGGCTTGATTGTTTCTAAAGAAATAATCAAGCCGACATGGTTAACGAAGCGTAAAGAAGCACCGCGCCGTCATACGGCATCGCCTTCTCTCGTCTGAGTCATTCCGGGGCGGCGCGCAGCGCCGAACCCGGAATCCAGCCGAGGACACAGAGTTTGCCGCTGGATTCCGGGTTCGCAGCTTCGGTGCGCCCCGGAACGACCAAAGAGCAAGCCCCGCGCGGATCAGATCCGATAGGCCGCCAGATTGTCGGCGATGCGCTCCGCGAGCGGGCGTCCACTTTCACGCGGCGTCAGCGTCTGGCCGGTGAGGCGGTGGAAGATCTGCTGATAGCGGGCCGACAGCTCGGCGACGAGCTCGGCCGGCGCCGCGGGGATCACGGCGTCCTTGTAAGGATCGCAGTGGTCGACGAACCAGCGCCTCAAAAACTCCTTGTCGAAGTATTCGGGCTCCTGCCCCGCCGCGAAGCGCGCCTCGTAGCTGTCGGCCATCCACCAGCGCGACGAATCCGGCGTGTGGATCTCGTCGATCAAAATGAGGCGGCTGTCGGCGTCGAGCCCCATCTCGTACTTCGTGTCGACCAGGATCAGGCCGCGGGACAGCGCGATCTCCTGGCCGCGGCGGAACAGCTTCTGGGCCGCGTCCTCGACCTGCTCGAGCAGGTCCTTCGACAGCAGGCCGCGCTCCAGCACCTGCGCCGGCGTGATTGTCTCGTCGTGCGTCGCCTCCTTGGTGGAGGGCGTGAAGACCGGCACGGGCAGCCGCTCGTTCTTGCGCATGCCGTCGGGCAGCACGAAGGAGCCGAAATCGCGCCGGCCGGCCTGGTAGTGGGTCCAGATCGACGTCGACGTGACCCCGGTCAGGTAGCCGCGCATGACGATCTCGATCCTCAGCGGCGTGCAGCGGCGCGCCACCGTGACGTTGGGATCGGGCAGCGCGATCACGTGGTTCGGCAGGATGTCACGCGTCTCCTCGCACCAGAAGGCGGCGGTGCGGTTCAGCACCTCGCCCTTGCCCGGGATGTGGGCGACGATGCGGTCGAACGAGGAATGGCGATCGGTGGTGACCAGCACCAGGCGGTCCGGCTGCACGTAGATGTCGCGCACCTTGCCCTCGATGCGCTCGCCGAGATCATCGAAGTCGGTGCGGCGGAGGGTTTCCAGGGCCGAGCCGCCGTCTGTCATGTCGCCTCTCTCCCGATCGTCGCCACGCTCGCCCGGCGCGACCCGTCGCCCGCGCTGTAGCATGAGTCCCGCCCGGTTTCCCGGCTTCTTTGGTCAGGGTTGCGGCATCGGCGTGGCCGGCTCGAGAGTGGTCGGCCCGCGGGTCGCGGCCGGGCTCAGGCCCGGCCCAGCTTGCGGAGCACCTCGGCGGGCTTGGGCGCCCTGCCGGCGTCGCGAAGCCAGGCGCGCGAGATCTCTCGGATCTCGCCCGGCGTCACGCCGAATTGCCGGCGGAACGCCCGCACGAAGGTGGTGTCGCTGCTGAACCGGAGATCGATGGCGAGATCGATCAGGCGCTCGTGGCGCATGTCCGGCGCGACCAGGAGCTTCAAGGCGCGCGCGAGGCGCCGGTCCTGCACGTACCGGGTCAGCCCGCCGTCGCCTTCGAACAGGCGGTAGAGGCTGGCGCGGGATAGCCCGAACTGTCGACCGAGCGTCCCGGCGGTCAGGTCGTCGGTCTCGAGATGCGCCTCGATGCGGCGCTTGATCGCCGCGAGCAGCAGATGGCGGTCGGCCCGCGCGGCCGCCTCGGCCGTGTCGGCGGCCCTGCCGACCGCGGCCGCGACCATCTCGGCCATCGCCTCGACCGCGTCCGAGACGTCGCCCGCCGGCGGCGCGGGGTGCTGCCGCAGAGCCGCGATCTGGCCGGCCAGAAGCTGCGCCCGGCGGTCGTCGTGCCGCAGCACCGACGCGGTCGCCGAATCCGGATGCGCGAGCCGCGGCGCCAGCACGGCGCGCGGCAGCACGACGGTGGCGATCCGGGATCCCGCATGGTCCGCCTCCGTCAGCCAGGTCCGGTTCGGCTGGGCCATGTCGACGAGGCAGATGTCGCCCGGCCGCACCGTGACGTGGCGGCGCCCGGAGGCGAACTGCATCTCGCCCGCGAGGCAGAGGGAGACGAGATAGTGATCCATGTCGCCGCGGGCGATGTGGGCGGGCGTGCGGACATAGCGGAGGCCGGTCGAGACCGAGTCGAGAAGCAGCGCTTGGCCGATCGCTATCGCCCGCGAAGAGAACCGAAAGACCTCCGGGTCCGTCAGGGTCGTGACATCGCACAGCTCGACGGTCGCATCGCGCATCGCGGCGAGCGCCGAAGCGCCACGGAAGCACTCGCTCTTCGGGGGTTCTTCCAAGCGGACTCTCGTCTGGGTCGCGGGCATGTTCCGGGGCGCGTGGCCTCGTCGCACTTCAACTCGTGTCGTCATCATATCACGCGCGAAACAGTCCGGAAATTTGACCGCGCCGGCAGCCGCATCGTGGAGCCGGCATCGTCACGCCGCCGGATCGAACCGCGCGTCCGACCGCTGTGGCGGACCGGCAACAAGCGGAAACCAAATCCGTCGCTGAGACGCTCGGCACATCGCGCCTCCGCCGGTTCGTTACGCTGTGTTGCTCGATCATCCGCAGAGGACCGCACCGTGGCCCCCCGACTCCCGCGACGTCCCGCCTGTCTCGGCCTCGCCGACCGCCGCCTCTCCCGCGCGGCCGGCAGCCCGGGACGATCGCGGCGCCGCGCGCACCGGCGGCTGGGGGTCGTTCTTGTGCCGCTTGGCTGTCTGATCCTGGCGAGCCCAGCCCGCGCCGGGATCGACGCCTACGGCCTGCTCACCGGCATAAATACCGACCCTGGCGCAATCATCGCGTTCTCCACCCTGACCAACACGACCATCGGCTCGGTCATCACGGTCGGACGCTATCCGCAGAATGCCGTGTTCTCGCCGGACGGCCGATACGCCTATCTGGTGAGCGCCGGGACCAACACGGTCACGGTCCTGGACGTGGCGGCGGGAGCGATCGTCACGACGATATCGGTGGGCCTTCGACCCTATGGGATCGCAATCAGCCCCGACGGACAATATGTCTACGCCTCCGCCGTGGACAGCAACTCGGTCTCGGTGATCTCCACGGCCTCCAACCAGGTCGTCGGCTCCCCGATCCCGGTCGGCTCGGGCCCGTACGGCGTCACCGTCTCGTCGGGTGGCAACCGCCTTTATGTGGCAAACCTGAACTCAAACAGCGTGTCGGTCGTCGATACGACGACCCGGACCGTCGTCGCCACGATTGCCGTGGGCAGCAGCCCGAGCGGCATCGCGTCGTCGCCGGACGGCACCAAAATCTACGTCGCGAGCCAAGGCGGCTCTGTCTCGGTCATCGACGTCGCAACTCAGTCGGTAGTCGCCATCATCCCGCTCAGCGGTGCACCCTTGGGCGTCACCATCTCCCGTGATGGCACCCGCGTCTACGTCAACAACCAGTTAGACCAGCTCTTTGTCATCGACACGGCGACCAATGCCATCGTCGCCACGGTGTCGGCTCCCAACGCAACCGGCGTCACGGCGGCGCCGGACGGCTCGCGGATCTATGTGTCGAACGGCAACGGTGCCTATGTGTTCGACACGGTGACCAACACCATCGTCGGCACAGTGAGCACGCCGATCACCTCCGGTCTCAACGTCGGCACCGGCTGGATCGGTCCCAACATCATCGTCGCGACCGGCGGCGCCGTGTCGGCCGGCAGCGACGCGGCGCTGACGGCGCTCGGCCTCGACCAGTACGTCATCTTCAACGGCGGCACCCTCAAGCTCGACGGTTCTTTCAGCACCGCGAAGACGATCTCGCTGCTGGCGCTCGGCGGCGTCGTCGACACCAACGGCTTCGACCTGACGCTGTCCGGCACGATCATCAACAACGGCATGCTGACCAAGGCGGGGCTGGGCACGCTGACGTTGACCGGCACCAACACCTACACGGGCGGCACCCTGGTCCTCGGCGGCCTGATCAACTTCAGCGCCGCGAACAATTTCGGCACCGGCCCGATCACGCTCGACGGTGGCGGCCTGCAATGGGCGACCGGCACCTCGACCGACATCTCGGCGCGCCTCGCTGCCATCGGCGCCAACGGCGGCACCTTCGACACCAACAGCAACACCGTCACGTTCGCGACCGGCCTGACCGGCACCGGCAGCGTCACCAAGGCCGGCGCCGGCACGCTGACGCTCGCCGCCGTCAACGGCTACACGGGCGCGACCGTCATCAACGCCGGCACGCTGGCGCTGAGCGGGGCCGGCAGCATCGCGGCGTCGAGCGGCGTCGGCATCGCCGCCGGCGCCACCTTCGACATCTCCGCCACCACGGCCGGCGCCACCATCACGACGCTGGCCGGCGTCGCCGGCAGCACCGTCGATCTCGGCGGCAAGACTCTGACGCTGTCGAACGCGTCCTCCACGTTCGCCGGCGATCTCACCGGCTCGGGTGGCCTGACGCTCGCGGCCGGCGTCGAGATGCTGACCGGCGCCAGCACCTACACGGGTGCCACCACGATCGACGGCGGCGTGTTGTACCTCGGATCCGGCGGCGTCATCACGGGCTCGGCCACCAGCGTGAACGCCGGCGGCACGCTGGCCGGCACCGGCACGGCCGGCAGTGTCACGGTGAACAGCGGCGGCGTCTTCGCGCCCGGCACCGGAACCGCCGGCACCACCATGACGGTCGCCGGCAATCTCGGCTTCACGGCGGGCGCGATCTATCAGGTCGCGCTCGACCCGACCTCGGCGTCGCAGGCCGTGGTCAGCGGCGCGGCGACGCTGGCCGGCACCGTGCAGGCCTATTTCGCCGCCGGCAGCTACGTGACGAAGAGCTACACGATCCTCACCGCCGGCAGCCGCAGCGGCACGTTCGACAGTCTGGTGACCAGCAATCTTCCGGCAGGCTTCATCGCCGCGCTGGACTATTCGGCGCCGAACAGCGTGTCGCTCGATCTCATGCTCGGGCTCGACAGCGCCACCGGCCTGTCGCGCAACCAGGCGGCCGTCGCAGCATCGCTCAGCCGGTACTTCAACTCCGGCGGCGCGCTGCCGCCCGGCTTCGTCTCCGTGGTCGGCCTCACCGGTCAGCCTCTCGCCCAGGCTCTGACCCAGCTCTCCGGCGAGGCCGCGACCGGCGCGCCGCAGGGCGCGTTCCAGATGATGACGGCCTTCCTGGGCCTGATGACCGACCCGTTCGTCGACGGCCGGGCCGGGACCGGCATCGGCGCGAGCCAGGGCGGCGCGCTCGGCTACGCCGCCGCCGACGCGCCGCGCTCGCCCGCCACGGCGGCCTTCGCGGCGCTGGCGAAGGCGCCGGCCGCGGGTTCGAGCGGACCGCGCTGGAGCGTCTGGGGCTCGGCCTATGGCGGCTCCGGCCGGATCGAGGGCGACGCGATGGTCGGCAGCCACGACCTGTCGGCCCGCGCCGCCGGCTTCGCGGCGGGCGGCGACTACCGGGTGACGCCGTTCACCACGCTGGGCTTCGCGCTCGGCGGCGGCGGCACGAGCTGGAGCCTCGCCCAGGGGCTCGGCGGCGGCAGCAGCGATGCGGTCCAGGCCGGCGTCTACGGCACCTCCACGTCCGGTCCCGCCTATCTGGCGACCTCGCTGGCCTTCGCGGAGCACTGGGTGTCGACCGACCGCACGACGTTCGGCGGCAGCCGGCTCACCGGCCGCTACGAGGCGCAGAGCTGGGGCGGCCGCGCCGAGGCCGGCTGGCGGCTCGGATGGCTCGGCGCCGGCGTCACCCCCTACGCGGCCGTGCAGGCCCAGGCCTTCGTGATGCCCGGCGTCGGCGAGAGCGATCCGAGCGGCGACGGCTTCGGCCTCGCTTACGCGGACCGCACCGCGACGGCGCTGCGCACCGAGGCCGGCGCGCGGCTGGAGACCGTGGTGGCGGTGACGCCCGACGCCGCGCTGGCGCTGCGCGGCAAGCTCGCCTGGGCGCACGACCGGGTGAGCGATCCCACCCTCGCGGTCGCGTTCCAGGCGCTCCCCGGCGCCGGCTTCGTGGTTGAAGGCGCCACGCCGGCGCGCGACCTCGCCCTGGTCTCGGCCGGCGCCGAGATGCGCTTCGCCAACGGCTTCGCGCTCATGGCGAAGTTCGACGGCGAGGTCGCCGGCCACAGCCGCACCTTCGCGGGCACGGCCGGCCTCCGATACTCCTGGTGACGGCCGGACCGCGAACGGCCAAGCTCGACGACAGCGGCTACTCCCCTTCCGCCATGTAGGGCCGCGGCAGCGGCGGCAGCTTCCGCTGATGCGGACGGCCGAAGTCGGGCGCATCGGAGTCCTGGCCGATCTGGACGATGCCGCGGCGGATCGCCCGCGTGCGGGTGAACAGGTCGAACAGCGTGTCGCCGTCGCCGCGCCGGATCGCGCGGGTGAGCTTCGAGAGATCCTCGCCGAAGGTGCCGAGCATCTCCAGCACGGCGTCGCGGTTGGCGAGGAAGATGTCGCGCCACATGGTCGGGTCGGACGCCGCGATGCGGGTGAAATCGCGGAAGCCGCCAGCCGAGAACTTGAGCACCTCGGAGCGGGTGACGCGGCCGAGCTCGTCGGCCGTGCCGACGATCGTGTAGGCGATCAGGTGCGGCAGGTGGCTGGTGATGGCGAGCACCAGGTCGTGGTGCTCGGGCGTCATCGTCTCGACATTGGCGCCGATGGCGCTCCAGAAGGTGGCGAGCTTGTCGGTCGCGGCCGGATCGGTGCCCTCGGGCGGCGTGAGGATGCACCAGCGGTCGATGAACAGTTCGGGAAAGCCGGCGTCGGGCCCCGAGTTCTCGGTGCCGGCGACCGGATGGGCCGGCACGAAATGGACCCCGGCCGGGATATGCGGCGCCACGTCCTTCACGACCGCCGCCTTCACCGAGCCGACGTCCGAGACGATCGCGCCCGGCGCGAGGCGCGGCGCGATCTCGGCGGCGACGGCGCCGCACTGGCCGACCGGAATGCACAGGATGACGAGGTCGGCGCCGTCGACGGCGGCGGCGTTGGTGTCGACCACCCGGTCGGCGATGCCGAGCTCGGCGACACGGGCGCGCGTCGGCCCGGAACGGGCCGTCGCGACGATGCTGCGCACGACCCCCTGGGCGCGCGCCGCCCGCGCGATCGAGGAGCCGATCAGCCCGACGCCGATCAGCGCCATGCGATTGAAGAGGGGTGTGGTCATTCTCGCTCAACCTTCGTCATGGCCGGGCTCGTCCCGGCCATCCACGATCTTGTCGAAACCACGTCCGAAAGACGTGGGTGCCCGGCACGAGGCCGGGCACGACGGAGCTGTTTCAGCGGCCGCGTGTCCGATCCAGCCGAAGCCTCATGCGGCCATGAACTCGCCGAGCGCCTGCACCACGAGGCGGTTGGCCTCCTCGGTGCCGATGCTCATGCGCAGCGCCCCGGGCAGCCCGTAGCTCGCCACCGCGCGCAGGACCAAGCCGCGCGTGGTGAGGAACGCATCGGCGGCCTGCGCAGTCTTGCCGTTGGTGCCCGGGAAGTGGATCAGCAGGAAGTTGGCGACGCTCGGCGTGACGGTCAGGCCGAGCTTGCCGATCTCCTCGGTCAGCCAGGGCAGCCATCGATCGTTGTGGGCGCGCGAGCGCTCGATGTGCTCGGCGTCCTGGACGGCGGCGATCCCGGCCTCGATCGCCGGGGCATTGACGTTGAACGGCCCGCGCACCCGGTTGACGGCGTCGACCACGTGGGCCGGGCCGACCATCCAGCCGAGCCGCAGCGCCGCGAGCGCGTGGATCTTCGAGAAGGTCCGGCACATCACGACGTTCTCGCTCTCGGCGACGAGCTCGAGCCCGGTCGAGTAGTCGTTGCGGCCGACATATTCCGCATAGGCGGCGTCGAGCACCAGGAGGATGTCCGGGCGCAGGCCGCGATGCAGCCGCTTCACCTCGTCGTATGGGATGTAGGTGCCGGTCGGGTTGTTGGGGTTGGCGAGGAAGATGACCTTGGTGCGCGGCGTGACGGCGGCGAGGATGCCGTCCACGTCCGTGGTGAGGTCCTTCTCGGGCACCGAGACCGGCTTGGCGCCGGTCCCCATCGTGGCGATCGGATAGACCAGGAAGCCGTATTGCGAGTGGATCGCCTCGTCGCCGTCGGCCAGATAGGCCCGGGCGATCAGGTTGAGGAGGTCGTCGGAGCCGGCCCCGCAGACGATGCGGTCGGGATCGAGCCCGTACACGCCGGCGATCGCCTCGCGCAGCCGGGTCGCCGCTCCGTCCGGATAGTCCTCGAGATGCGCGGCGACGCCCTTGTAGGCCTCGAGGGCGCGCGGGCTGGGGCCGATCGGCGACTCGTTCGACGACAGCTTGAACACCTTGGCGACGCCGGGGGCGCCGCTCTTGCCGGGCACGTAGGCGGAAATCGACAGGACGCCGGGACGCGGCTGCGGACGGGACAGGGACATCACAAAGGACCTTCAGCAGAATGCGGTCGTTCTGGCGGCCGTCATGGCCGGGCTCGTCCCGGCCATCCACGACTTCGGTCCCGCGGAGGAGGAAGGCGCGTGGATGCCCGCCCAGGCGGGCACGGCGACTCGGATGGCGCGGTCGGTCAGTGCCCGGTCGGAACCAGGGCGCCTTCCGCCGAGACGGTATAGCGGGTCGCGTGGCCGCCGACGAGGGTCTGCGAGCGTACCGAGGCCCCCGCCCCGATCAGGGCCGCCACGACCTCGTCGATGGTGCGGCCGGCCGGGACCGATACGAGGAGCGCTGCCCCATCGAAGGCGCCGTCCGGCGCAGAAACAACCTCTGCGAGCATTCCGGCCGCCTGCGCAGCCTTCAGGCTCCAGCCCGAGACGCGGACGCTGTGCAGCCGCACCTCGGTGACCAGCGCGTCCGGGTGCGGCCGCGCGATGGCGAAGACCGGCAGGCCGGCCGGGTGGTCGGCGCGCTCGACGAACGGCAGCCGGGCGATGATCTTCGGAGCGTCCGCCGCCTCCAGGGCGGCCCACCAGGCCCCGGCTGCCGTTCCGGCCGCCGGCACCAGGCCGAGGTCGCCATGGGCGCCGTCGAGCGCCCGGATCACGCCGGCGGCGCCGAGATGCCCCTCGAACGGCACCGTGAAGCCGAAATGGAAGCGGGCGCTGTCGCGCATCGCCGCCTCGCCGGTCGAGAGGTCGGCGTGCACGCGGTACGGCGCCTGCACGTAGGTGAACGTCGCGATGATCACGCGAAGGATGCTCTCGGCCGTGTCGAGCGGCAGAATTCCGCGGTGGCGCTCGACCAGGCGGCGCATCATCTCGGCCTCGCGGGCCGGCCGGAACGCCGAGCCGGTCTCGGCCGTGCGCTTCACCTCGATCAGCCGGGCGATGATGTCGCCGCGCTCCATCAGCAGGCGGTGCATGGCCTCGTCGATGCGGTCGATCTCGGCCCGCAGGGCGGCGAGCGAGGGGACGGGGGCTTTCGCTTCCATGGCGGTCTCCGGGCGCGGGCTTTCCGCCCATCTCACGGAGGTGGTTGATAATTTGCTGCCGGTGCGAACGCAAAGAAAACATTGACAGGACGCCGCTCCGCCCTATTTAAGCCCGGCCCGTGTCGCGTCCGGGCGCCGCGCGGCGGCGGAATCCGGTTGCCGAAACCCCGGTTTCCGCCGACCATGGCCGGCTCGACCAGTTGCGACACCCGGGCGGGCACCCCTCGGGTGCGACATCCTCGGGAGGCCCGTCCCCACCGCGATGAGCACGACCCCCGCCAAGGCCGAGACGAAGAAGGCCGAGACCAAGCTGCCGGTTCTCGTGCGCGAAGCCGACCATCCGCGCTCGCAGCTCGCCGTGTTCGACCATCGCAAGCCGCTGCAGCTCGATTGCGGCGTGGCGTTCTCGCCGTTCCAGATCGCCTACCAGACCTATGGCAGCCTCGACGCCGAGAAGAGCAACGCCGTCCTGATCTGCCACGCGCTGACCGGCGACCAGCACGTCGCCAACGTTCATCCGGTGACCGGCAAGGGCGGCTGGTGGGACATCATGGTCGGCCCCGGGCGGCCGATCGACACCGACCGCTACTTCGTCATCTGCTCGAACGTGGTCGGCGGCTGCATGGGCACGTCGGGGCCCTCCTCGACCAACCCGCTGACCGGCGAACCCTACGGGCTCGACTTCCCGGTCATCACCATCAAGGACATGGTGCGGGCCCAGACCATGCTGCTCGACCATCTCGGCATCGACTCGCTGTTCGCCGTGGTCGGCGGGTCGATGGGCGGCATGCAGGTTCTCGAATGGTGCTCGAGCTATCCGGAGCGTGTCTTCTCGGCGCTGCCGATCGCCACCGCGACGCGCCATTCGGCCCAGAACATCGCCTTCCACGAGGTCGGCCGGCAGGCCGTGATGGCCGACCCGGAATGGCGGAACGGCCGTTATTTCGTCGAAGGCACCAGCCCGCGGCGCGGCCTTTCGGTGGCCCGCATGGGCGCCCACATCACCTATCTGTCCGACACGGCGCTGCACCGGAAGTTCGGCCGCCGGTTCCAGGACCGCGAGAACCCGACCTTCTCGTTCGAGGCCGATTTCGAGGTGGAGAGCTATCTCCGCCACCAGGGCTCGACCTTCGTCGAGCGCTTCGACGCCAACAGCTATCTCTATCTCACCCGGGCCATGGACTACTTCGATCTCGCCGCCGATCACGGCGGCGTGCTGGCCAAGGCCTTCAAGGGCACCCGCACGCGCTTCTGCGTGATCTCCTTCACCAGCGACTGGCTGTTCCCGACCTCGGAGTCGCGCGCCGTGGTGCACGCGCTGAACGCCGGTGGGGCCCGTGTCTCGTTCGCCGAGATCGAGACCGACAAGGGCCACGACGCCTTCCTGCTCGACGAGCCGGAGCTGCTCGGGATCGTGCGCGGCTTCCTCGATTCGGCCGGCCGCGCCCGGGGCATCGTCAGGTGAGGAGAGATCGCTGTGAGGATCGTATCGTGAGGATGTCGCCGTGATGCTGTCCCGCGCGCCGCGCGACCTCACCATGGCCGAGACCGTCCGCGGCCCGGGCGGCGCCCGCGTCGACCTGCTCCAGGTGTCGGAGATGGTCGAGCCGGGCTCCCGCGTCCTCGACGTCGGCTGTGGCGACGGCGAGCTCCTGCGCCTCCTGGAGGCGCGTGGGGTCGACGGGCGGGGCATCGAATTGTCGCGCGAGGGCGTCAACGAGTGCGTCGCCAAGGGTCTCGCCGTCGTGCAGGGCGACGCCGACACCGATCTCGCCAGCTATCCGGACGACGCCTTCGACTATGTGATCCTGTCACAGACCCTGCAGGCGACGCGGCGGCCGCGTGACGTGATCGAGCACATGCTGCGGATCGGCCGGCACGCCATCGTGTCGTTCCCGAACTTCGGCCACTGGCGCATCCGCCTGCAGCTCCTGTTCTACGGCCGCATGCCGCGCACCGCGAACCTGCCCGAGACGTGGTACGACACGCCCAACATCCACTTCTGCACCATCAAGGACTTCAACGACATGTGCGCGCTGGTCGGCGCCCGCATGGAGCGCGCCGTCGCGCTCGACCCGTGGGGCACGGCCCTGAAGATCGACGCCCCCTGGTGGTTCTGGAACCTGTTCGGCGAGCAGGCGGTGTTCCTGCTGAGCCGCAAGCCCTGACCGCGGCCCTTCCGGGGTGCCGCGCAGCGGCGAGCCCGGAAGACGGGCCTCGATCTCACCGCCGCTGCTGCACGGCGGCAGGCGCGGGTGCCGGTGCCGCTGCTCCCGCCGGCGCCGGGGCGCCGGGCTCGATCGAGCCGCAGTTCTTGTCCACGGCGGTCTGGCGCAGCATCTTCTGCTCGGCGCGGGCCTGGGCGAGGTCGGCCGAGTAGGCGGCGGTGCTGACCACCTGGCCGCCCGGCTCCTGGTTGGCGCGGGCGATGAGGTCGTTGAGCTGCTTCTCGCGGGCGACCGCGCCGGCGAGCCGGGCGGGCAGATCCTGGCAGCGGAGATAGTCGTACTTGCCGGGTGCCGCGTAGAGGATGCCGAGGTCGAGATTCTGGGCGCATCCGCCGAGCAGGGCGCCGGCCAGCAGAACGACCGCCGATACGCACGGCGCACGGCGGCGCGCCGCCGCCGGGCGGGACACAGGCCGGTCCTGTCTCGCACGCGTCACGATCGGCTCGCTGCTCCGCTTCATCCGGTCTCGATCGGTCCCGTCTAGCACAAGTTTCGGGCCGGAAAAATTTTTCCCGGAAATGCGGTTACCTTGCGGCGCCCGGCCGGGCCGCGCCGCGAGGTGGGCGGTCCGGCCGGCATGCAACCCCGAAAAAGGGTGCAGCTCCGGCACGTTGCTCTTTCGTCCGGGGTGTGTAAGGTCGCCGCGCCTCTGCCCACCGGGACGTTCCATGGCTCGTGACGTGATCGATATGACGCCGCTCCAGTCGCGTGACGAGCTGGTCGCGTGGTTCGCAGCCGGCGAGAAGCCGAAGGACCGGTTCCGGATCGGCACCGAGCACGAAAAGTTCCCGTTCACGATCGCCCGCCACGAGCCGCTGCCCTACGAGGGCCCGCGCGGCATCCGTGCCCTGCTCGAGGGCATGCAGATGATTCTCGGCTGGGAGCCGATCATGGAGGCGGGCCACATCATCGGGCTCGTCGACGTCACCAAGGGCGGCGCGATCTCGCTCGAGCCCGGCGGCCAGTTCGAGCTCTCCGGCGCGCCCGAGGAGACCATCCACCAGACCTGCTCGGAGCTGCAGGCGCATCTCGCCCAGCTGCGCGAGGTGGCGGCGCCGCTCGGCATCGGGTTCCTCGGCCTCGGCATGGCGCCGACCTGGACCCGCACCGAGATGGCGGTGATGCCGAAGGGCCGCTACCGCATCATGACGAGCTACATGCCGAAGGTCGGCAGGCTCGGCCTCGACATGATGTACCGGACGTGCACGGTGCAGACCAATCTCGACTTCTCGTCGGAAGCCGACATGGTGAAGAAGCTGCGCGTCTCTCTGGCGCTGCAGCCGATAGCGACCGCCCTGTTCGCCAACTCGCCGTTCACCGAGGGCAAGCCGAACGGCTTTCTCTCGTTCCGCTCCGAGATCTGGCGCGACACCGACGCCGACCGCTCCGGCATGCTGCCCTGGGCGTTCGAACCCGGCATGGGCTACGAGCGCTGGGTCGACTACGCGCTCGACGTGCCGATGTACTTCGTCAAGCGCGGCGACCGCTACATCGACGTCGCGGGACGCTCCTTCCGTGACCTCCTGGACGGCAAGCTGGCCGAGCTGCCGGGCGAGCGCCCCACCCTGTCGGACTGGGCGAACCATATCTCGACGATCTTTCCCGAGGTGCGGCTCAAGCGATACCTCGAGATGCGCGGATCCGACGCGGTGCCGTGGCGGAGCCTACCGTCGCTGCCGGCCTTCTGGGTCGGCCTGCTCTACGACGACGCCAATCTGGACGCAGCCTGGGAGATCGTGAAGGGCTGGACCGCCGAGGAGCGCCAGATGCTTCGCGACGAGGTGCCGCGGCTCGGCTTCGCCGCGACGATCGCCGGCCGCAGCGTGCTCGCGCTGGCACGCGAAGCCCTGGCGCTCGCCCGTGCCGGTCTGGCGCGGCGGAACCGGCAGGACTGGATGGGGCGCGACGAGACACGCTACCTGGCGCCGCTCGAGCAGATCGCCGAGCGCGGCCGCACCCCGGCCGAGGAACTGCTGGACAAGTTCCACGGCGCCTGGGGCGGCTCGGTCGACCCGGTGTTCAACGAGTACGCCTACTGACGCACGCATCTCGTCGGGGGACAGCATGGCGAAGGGAACGCCGGCCACCCAGGCCCTGGAGAAAGCGGGAATCGCCTTCTCGCTGCGCGAGTACGACTACGATCCGGACGCCCCGCGCATCGGTCTGCAGGCGGCCGAGGCGCTCGGCCTGGATCCGGCCCGGGTCCTCAAGACGCTGATGGCGCGGGCCGATCGCGAGCCGGTCTGCGTCGTCCTGCCGTCCGACCACGAGGTCAGCCTCAAGAAGCTCGCGGCCGCGGCCGGGGCGAAGCACGCCGACATGCTGCCGCCCGCCGAGGCCGAGCGGATCACCGGCTACCACGTCGGCGGCATCTCGCCCTTCGGCCAGAAGAAACGTGTTCGCGTTTTCGTCGAGCAGACGGCCCTCGAACATCCGACCGTGGTGCTGAACGGGGGCCGCCGCGGCCTGCAGGTCGAGATGAAGCCGGCCGATCTCGTCGGCGCGCTCGGCGCCACGGTGGTGCCGCTGACCGCCTGAGCGGCACGGCGGCGCCCCGCCTCCCGCGGCCGGGCCGCCTGTTCGGCCGACGGCATTTGCGCTAGATCTCGACCCGGAGCAGCCGGGCGAGTCATGGCCTTCGAGCGGGGCGACCGACGATGACGCGAGGCACAGTGTCGGCCGTTTCCCGTCTGTCCGCCCGCCGCTGCGGTCTTCTCGGTCTCGCCGCCGCCGTCGCTCTCGCCCTGCTGGCGTGGGCCGACCGTCCCGCCGGCGCCCAGGTCGGCTGGGACCGGCCGGGCAGCGACTATTCGACCTTCGCAGTCCGCAACGCCGATCCGGCCGTCTGCGCCGCCCGCTGCGAGCGCGACGGCCGCTGCCGGGCCTGGAGCTTCGCCTATCCGACCGCCGAGCACGGCGCCGTCTGCCGGCTCAAGGCCCAGGTGCAGCCCCGGGTCGCCGACCCCTGCTGCGCCTCCGGCGTCAAGGGCGCCGGAGTGATCGAATCGAACGACGGCGGCGCCGAGATCGGCATCGACCGGGCCGGCGGCGACTACCAGACCCTCGACCTCACCGCCGACGCCTCCTGGCAGACCTGCAAGGCCGCCTGCGAGGGCGAGAGCCGCTGCCGGGCGTGGACATTCCTGCGCGCCGGCTATGTCGGCCCGGCCCCGCGCTGCTACCTCAAGAGCCGCATTCCGGCGCCCCGCAAGCGCCCGTGCTGCGTTTCGGGCGTGGTGAAATAGCAGGGCTGCCCCGCGGTCTTCTCGCGCCTGGTGACGGTTCGTTAACGGCCGGACGCCTAGGATTCCGGCCGAGGAGCGGACCGATGGGAATCGTCTCGTCACAGTTCAACTGGGTGTCGACGCCGACCGCGTATTCGCAGGTGACGAACTGGCGCGCCAAGCAGAAGGCGTTCAACAGCAACGTCGCGGCCAACCTGGCTGCGGTCAGCTACACGTTCGCCGACACGGCGACCACGCTCGGCACGGGCATGGGCGAGATCGCGGCGAAGCGCGCCGCGGTGCGCGTCCAGGCGGAGCTGCAGGCCAAGATCGCCAAGACGCAGCTCGACATGTCGGCCTGACGGTCGCGACGATTCTCATTCTCCGGCGCGGCCTCGCCGCCGCCGCCGCCCAGAACAAGGCAGGGACGCGATGGACACCACGGCAGTTGCGGGAGCGGCGATCGGCGCCAGGACCGGCGAGGCCCAGATCGGCGTCGCGGCCAAGATGATGAAGATGAACGCCCAGCAGGAAGCCGACATCGCCAAGCTGGTCGAGGCCGCCGCCGAGAACGGGCAGCGGCTCGCCAACGTCGCCGCCGGCGTCGGCCGCGCGCTCGACATTACCGTCTAGCGTCCATGCCGACGGCCGGCCGCCGGCGCTTGCGTCCGGCTCGCCGCTGGCCGCGGTGGAGCGGTCAGGCTCTTCGAGAACGCATCGTGTTCGAACGGACCCGAGCGATGCATGACGTGCGCTCGCACCGGATCGCTTGTTCTCGAAGGCGGTGAAGCACACAGGCCGCCGGCATGCCGGAGGAACGTCCTCGGCCGGTTCCGGCATCGGGTGAAATTGATCGGAGTCCGGCGCGCAGGCGGTGATCCGACCGGCCGCCTACGTCATTACAGCAGGGTGTCCGTAGGCGCCGCCTCGCGGCGTCCGGCACGATCCGCTGCGTCCAGTCGAAGGATCCCGGAATGGCCCGTGTCCTGATCGTCGGTGCGTCCAAGGGCATCGGATTCGAAACCATGATTCAGGCGCTGGCTGCCGGGCACGAGGTCCGCGCCTTCGCCCGGTCGGCGCCGAGAATCAAGCCCGCCCCCGGGCTGGAGATCGTGCGGGGCAATGCGTTGAAGCGCGACGACGTGGCGGCGGCGGTCCAGGGCATGGACGTCGTGATCCAGGCGCTGGGCATCGGCCTCGCGGACATGATCGGGCCGGTCCGCCTCTTCTCCGAATCGACGAAGCACCTGATCGCCGCGATGGAGACGCATCGCGTCCGGCGCCTGATCAGCGTCACCGGGTTCGGGGCGGGAGAAAGCCGCAGCAGCATCAACCTGATCCAGTACGGGCCGTTCGTCCTGGTCTTCGGCCGCGCCTACGACGACAAGAGCCGCCAGGAGAGGCTGATCAAGGAGAGCGGGCTGGACTGGACGATCGCCCGCCCCGGGGTGCTGACCAACGGCCATCGAACGCGGGAGTACCGCGTCCTGGTCGAGAAGAAGCAGTGGCGCAACGGGCTCGTCTCGCGGGAGGACGTGGCCGATTTCCTCGTCGGCCAGATCGGCGACCGGTCGCTGATCGGGAAGGCGCCCGTCCTGGTCTACTGACCACGGGCGACGCCACGGGCCCGTCAGCGGGCCAGCGCCGCCCTCACCAGAGCGAGCGCATCCGGGCTCGCCCATTCGGCCGGCCCGGCCAGCGTCGCCACCGTGCAGCCCGACGGGTCGACCAGCACGGTGGTCGGCAACCCGAAGGCGCCGAGCTCGCGCAGGACCTTGCCGCTCGGATCCGCGTAGTAGGCGAGCCCGTCGATCCCGACCTCCTTCAGCCACACCCGCGGCTTGTCGGGATTGCGGGTGTCCACGTTCACGGCGACCACCTCGAACCGCTCGCTTCCCGCCTGGCGTTGGAGGGCGTCGAGCGCCGGCATCTCCTTGCGGCACGGCACGCACCACGTCGCCCACAGGTTGAGGAGCACGGTGCGCCCCTTCCAGTCGGCGAGCGTCCGCGGGGTCCCGGTCCCGTCCACAAAGGCGAGGTGCTGCAGGGATCTCGGCGTGTCGGCGACGGCCACGGCCGCCACCTCGCCGCGGGCGAGCGGCGCGACGCGCTTGGCGAGATCGAGCGCGGGGGCGCAGGCGACAGGCTGCGGATTGCGCCCGAAACCCGACAGGCCGTATACCGCCCCGGCGCCGACCGCGACGGCGACGCCGAGCGCGAGCCCGACCAGCAGGGCTTTTCGCGGCCGGCGCGGCGGCGGCGGCGCGGTCTCCGGGGTCTCGGACGTCGTCACGGGATCATCGGCCATGGGCGGACACTGCTAGGAACGCGGAATGAGCAACAAGATGTGGGGCGGCCGGTTCGAAAGCGAGCCCGCCGCGATCATGGCCGAGATCAATGCCTCGATCGATTTCGACCGCAAGCTGTACAGGCAGGACATCGCTGCGAGCAAGGCGCATGCCGGCATGCTCGCCGATCAGGGCATCATTTCGGCGGCCGACGCGGAGGCGATCGCCAAGGGGCTCGACGCCGTCCTGGCCGAGATCGAGGCCGGCAGCTTCGAATTCAGCCGCGCCCTCGAAGACATCCACATGAACGTGGAATCGCGGCTCAAGACGCTGATCGGCGAGCCGGCCGGCCGGCTGCACACGGCCAGGTCGCGCAACGACCAGGTGGCGACCGACTTCAAGCTGTTCGTGCGCGACGCCATCGACGGCATCGACGCGCTCTTGGCCGACTACCAGCAGGCCCTCGCCGAGAAGGCGCTGGCGAACGCCGACACCGTGATGCCGGGCTTCACGCATCTGCAGACCGCCCAGCCGGTGACGTTCGGCCACCACCTGCTCGCCTATGTCGAGATGGCGGGCCGCGACCGCGGCCGCTTCGCCGACGCTCGGGCGCGGCTCAACGAGTGCCCGCTCGGCTCGGCCGCGCTGGCCGGCACCTCGTTCCCGCTCGACCGCCACAAGACCGCGGCGGCGCTCGGCTTTTCTCGTCCCACCGCGAACTCGCTCGATGCCGTCTCGGATCGCGACTTCGTCCTCGAGACGCTCGCGGCCGCGGCGATCGCCTCGGTTCACCTGTCGCGCTTCGCCGAAGAGATCGTGATCTGGACGTCGCCGCTGGTCGGCTTCCTGAAGCTGACCGACGCGTTCACGACCGGCTCGTCGATCATGCCCCAGAAGCGCAATCCGGACGCGGCCGAGCTGGTGCGGGCCAAGACCGGCCGCATCTGCGGGTCGCTGACCGCGCTGCTGATGGTGATGAAGGGGCTGCCGCTCGCCTACCAGAAGGACATGCAGGAGGACAAGGAAGGCGCCATGGACGCCCTCGCGGCGCTCGAACTGTCGCTCGTCGCCATGGCCGGGATGGTGCGCGACATGACGCCCGACGCCGCGCGCATGCGCGCCGCCGCCGGGGCCGGCTACGCCACCGCGACGGACCTGGCCGACTGGCTCGTTCGGGTGCTCGGCATGCCGTTCCGCGACGCCCACCACGTCACGGGCCGCATCGTCCAGGCCGCCGAGAAGGCCGGCCTCGACATCGCGGAGCTTCCGCTCGACGCCATGCAGGCCGTGGAGCCGCGCATCACGGCCGCGGTATTCGATGTGCTGACCGTCGACAGCGCCGTGAAGAGCCGCGCCAGCTATGGCGGCACCGCCCCCGACAATGTCCGGGCGCAGGCGCAAGGCTGGCTCGACCGGCTCGCCGCCGAGACCTGAGGGCCCCGGACACGCCAAGGCCGACGCCCGGTTGCCCGGGGCCGGCCCTGCCGTTCGGCTCGCGCTCGAACAGCGGCGAAGTCGATCAGTTGCCGCCGATATTGCCCTTCGGGCCGGGGTTCGGCACGTTGCTCGGAGCGTTCGAACCGCGCGCACCGAGGTTCTCGGCCGGAGCACCGGTCGCCGCCGGCGGCATCGTGCTCGGACGCTGCGAATCGCCGAGCGAATTGGTCCCCGACCCTGCCCCGGTGGTGCCCATCGGGGCACGGGGGGCCACCCCCGGCTGGCCGACGCCGCCGGTCGAGCCGCTGGTGCCGATGTTGCCCTTCGGCGGCACGTTGTTCGGCACCTCGGAGCCGGTCGGATTGTTGGGATTGCCGGTCTGGGCGAGCGCGGGAGCGGCGAGAGCGGTCACGCCCAGGGCCAGAACCCCGGCGCGGATCAGGTTGGTGGTCGACGGCATTCCGATGCCTCCTCAATGGCTTACAGCTTCGAAGCGGTTGCGCTGGGACAACCGCACCCGGGAGATGCGGTTCCGGCGTCAGATGCGTCGGGAGAGCTGATGCACGGATCACACGGTCGCGGCGAAAACGCCCTCGGCCTCCTGAAAAGGCCCGAATTTCGCGTCCAGATGCTGTAGGGTCGGCAATGGTGACCGACCGCCGCAGTTTCTCCTGCGTGGCGGCGGGCGTTTCGCCGCACGGAGTGGGGACCCATGGGGGCGACAGGTGGGGGCGACAGGGTCGTGAGCCGGACGCACATGATCAGGGTGCTGACGATCGTCGCCTTGGCTGGCGCGCTCGGTCTCGCCGGCTGCGGCCGCAAGAGTTCGCTCGACCCACCGCCCTCCGCCCAGGCGGCCCCGCCGCCGCCGGCCGCCGAGCAGCAGGGCTGGCGCTCACCGACGCTGGTGCCCGACATGACGCCGCAACAGCAGCAGATGACCCTGCCGCCGGCCCGTCAGCGCAGCTTCCCGCTCGATCCGCTTCTCAACTGAGCGGCTTTGAACTAAACGCTGGCACGCGCCTGCACGTCGCGACACCCGTCCCGGCCCCGGCCGGGGCGCGCCCGCCATGATGCCGCGCCGACACCGCTCCCGCCCGAGGCGCCCATGCACCATTTCCAGTATCGCGACGGCGTGCTGCACGCCGAGGCGGTCGATCTCGTCCGGATCGCCGAGGCGGTCGGGACACCGTTCTACTGCTACTCGACCGCCACCCTGACCCGGCACTACCGGGTGTTCGCCGAGGCCTTCGCCGACGTCCCGGCGACGATCTGCTACGCCATGAAGGCGAACTCCAACCAGGCCGTGATCCGCACGCTCGCAAAGCTCGGCGCCGGCGCCGACGTGGTGTCGGGCGGCGAGCTGAAGCGGGCGCTCGCGGCCGGCATCCCGCCCGAGCGGATCATGTTCTCCGGCGTCGGCAAGACCGCCGACGAGCTGGCGCTCGCGGTCGACACCGGCATTCTGTGCGTGAACGTCGAGTCCGAGCCGGAGCTGGACCTGCTGTCCGCGATCGCGGCGCAGAAGGACCGGCGCGCCGGCATCTCGCTGCGGGTCAACCCGGACGTCGATGCCGGCACCCACGAGAAGATCTCGACCGGCAAGGCCGAGAACAAGTTCGGCATCCCGATTTCTCGCGCCCGCGACGTCTACGCCCGGGCGGCCCGCCTCCCCGGCGTACGGGTCGAGGGCGTCGACATGCATATCGGAAGCCAGATCACGGCGCTCGGCCCGTTCCGCGACGCCTTCGCGCTGCTGGCCGACTTCGTCCGCACCCTGCGGGCCGACGGCCACGCCATCTCGCACATCGATTTCGGGGGCGGTCTGGGCATTCCCTACGACGAGAGCGAGGACGAGCCGCCGCACCCGGAGGCCTACGCGGCCGTGGTCAAGGAGGCGACGCGCGATCTCGGCTGCCGGCTGCTGTTCGAGCCGGGCCGGCTGCTGGTCGGCAATGCCGGCATCCTGGTGACCCGGGTGATCTACGTGAAGCGCGGCGAGGCCAAGACCTTCGTGATCGTCGACGCCGCCATGAACGACCTCGTCCGCCCGACCCTCTACGACGCCTTTCACGCCCTGCGGCCGGTGGTCGCGCCTGCAGCCGGCACGCCGAGCCTCGTCGCCGACGTGGTCGGCCCGGTCTGCGAGTCGGGCGACTTCCTGGCGCTCGACCGCGACATGCCGGAGCCGAAGCCGGGCGACCTGATCGCCGTGATGACGGCCGGCGCCTACGGGGCCGTGCAGGCCGGCACCTACAACACCCGCCCGCTCGTCCCCGAGGTGCTGGTGAACGAGGCCGACTGGGCCGTCGTCCGCCCGCGCCTCGCGGTCGAGGAGATCATCGCCCGCGACACGCTGCCGGGTTGGCTGTAGAGGATTTCGCGAGCGGGATGCGGCGGACGAGGGTTTGAGCTAATCTTCGCGGCAGGTCCGGCGAGCGCACGGAACCCACGATGGATCAGCTCACCCGCATCACGCGCGATCCCGCCGTCATGGGCGGCAAGCCCTGCATCCGCGGCCTCCGGGTCACGGTCGGCACGATCGTCGGGCAGATCGCTGCCGGCCAGAGCATCGATCAGATCCTCACGGATTATCCGTATCTCCAGCGCGAGGACGTACTCGAAGCGCTTCGTTATGCCGCGTGGCGGGCCGAGGAGCGCGAGGTCGACCTGACCGCCAGCCGATGAGATTCCTGGTCGACATGAATCTCTCGCCGGCCTGGACGCGGTTCCTCCAGAAGGCCGGGTATCCAGCGCAGCACTGGTCCGAGATCGGGCCCGGGAAGGCACCGGACGAGGAGGTGCTGCAATGGGCGGCCGATCACGACCACGTCCTGCTGACCAGCGATCTGGATTTCGGAGCCGTGCTGGCCGGATCTGGGCGACGACGTCCCAGCGTCGTCCAGGTCCGCAGCGACCTGCTCACGCCGGGTGCCATCGGTGCAATGATCCTGGCAGCGCTCCGAAAAGCCGAGCCCGATCTCGTGCGCGGCGCGCTCCCGTCCATCGACCCGGCGAGAGCACGGATGCGGGTGCTGCCTCTGCCCGGCCCGTAACTTGCCTGACCACTCGCTGGGCAAGGCCTGACAATGCCGTGATCCGACGCATTTCGGCCGCGCCCGCATGCCAGCCTGGATTGTCGCGTGTTATAGCCGAGAGGCGACACCCCCGGAGAGCCGTTTGAGCGATCAGACCCCAGCCCCCGACAAGCAAGCCGCCGACACGCCCGCCGCGTCCACGCCCGACCGCACCGCCGACACGCTCGGCGCGGCGCTGGCCCGCGCCCGCTGGGCGTTGCTGTGGGAGCGGCTGTGGCCCGCGGTCGCGCTGCTCGCCACCGTGGTCGGCGCCTTCCTGGCCGCCTCCTGGCTCGGGCTGTGGCTGTGGCTGCCGCCGGTCGGCCGGGCGATCGGCCTGCTCGGCTTCGTGGGGCTGCTGATCGCGGCGCTGGTGCCGCTGGCGCGGCTGCGGTTTCCGGATCGGACCGTCGGCCTCGCCCGCCTCGACCGAGAATCGGGCCTCGCCCACCGGCCGGCGACGGCCGCCGCCGATACCATCGCCACCCCGGCCGAGGACCCGTGGGCACTCGCTCTCTGGCGCGCCCATGTGGAGCGTTCGCTCGCCGCCGCCCGGGCCTTCAAGGTCGGCGTGCCGGCGCCGCGGCTGATGGGCCGCGACCCCTTCGCGGTCCGCATGCTGGTGCTGCTGCTGGTCGCCGTATCCTTCGTCTCGGCCGGCGGCGACCGCACGCGGCGGTTCGCCGCGGCGTTCGACTGGCAGAGCGCCGTGGTGCCCAGCAACTTCCGGCTCGACGCCTGGGTGTCGCCCCCCGTTTACACGGGCCGTCCGCCCGTGATCCTGCCCGGCGTCCGCCCCGGCGAAACCGCCCAGGCCGGCATTCCGGCCTCCGTGACCGTGCCGGCCGGCAGCGTGCTGGTGATCCGGGCGAGCGGCCAGGCGGGCCTCGACGTCTCGACCACGGGTGGCCTCGTCGAGGCTGCCCCCGACCCCGCCACCAAGGCGCCCGCCGGCGCCGAGGAGCGCCGCTTCACCATCAAGGAGCGCGGCACCGCGACGGTGCGCGGCACCGGCCACGACCTCGCCTGGAGCTTCGTCGCCACCCCGGACCGGGCCCCGACGATCGCGCTCACCAAGGATCCCGAGCCGCAGGCGCGGGGGTCGCTCCAGCTCAGCTATAGACTCGAAGACGACTACGGGGTGGTCGAGGCGCGGGCCGCCGTCACCGCCAAGCCGGGCGCTGCCGCACGGCCGTTGTTCGATCCGCCCGACTTCGCCCTGACGCTGCCGCAGGCCCGCACCCGCAACGGCGTCGGCCAGACCACCAAGGATCTCACCGAGAACCCCTGGGCCGGTGCCGAGGTCACCCTGACGCTGACCGGCAAGGACGAGGGCGGCAACGAAGGCCGCAGCGAGCCCGTCGAGCTGCGCCTGCCCGAGCGCCTGTTCGTCAAGCCGCTGGCCCGCGCCCTGATCGAGCAGCGCCGCAATCTGGCGCTCGACGCCGACAGCCGCGACACCGTCGCGGTGGCGCTCGATGCCCTGGCCATCGCGCCCGACCGCTTCACTCCCGAGGCCGGCACCTATGTCGGCCTGCGCTCGATCTTCTACACGCTCGCCCGCGCGAAGACCGACGACGACCTGCGCGAGGTGGTCAACGAGCTGTGGGCGATGGCGGTCCAGCTCGAGGACGGCAACGTCGCCGACGCCGAGCAGCGTCTGCGCAATGCCCAGGAGGCGCTGCGCCAGGCGCTGGAGCGCGGCGCCAGCGACGAGGAGCTCAAGAAGCTGATGGAGGAACTGCGGGCCGCCATGCAGCAGTTCATGCAGGCGCTCGCCGAGGAACTCCGCAAGAACCCGCAGATGGCGCGGCCGCTCGACCGCAACGCGCGGGAGCTGCGTTCGCAGGATCTGCAGAGCATGCTGGACCGGCTGGAGCAGCTCGCCCGCTCCGGCGCCCGCGACGCCGCCCGCGCCCTCCTCGACCAGCTCCAGTCCATGATGGAGAACCTGCAGATGGCCCGTCCCGGCCAGCAGGGCGACATGGACGACGACATGATGTCGGCGCTCGACGAGCTCGGCGACATGATCCGCAAGCAGCAGCAGCTCCGCGACCGCACCTTCCAGCAGGGGCAGGACCAGCGCGGGCAGCGGGGCCAGCGCGGCCGCCGCGGCCAGCCGCCGGAGGGCGAGCAGCCGGGCGACCCGGGCGACTACAGCCAGCTCCAGCAGAACCAGCAGGCGCTCCGCGACCAGCTCAAGAAGCTGATGGAGCAGCTTCGCCAGAAGGGCCTCGGCCAGCCGCAGGACGGCCAGGGCGAGCAGCCGGGCGGCGACCAGTTCGGCCGCGCCGAGGAATCGATGGGCGACGCCGCCGGCGAGCTCGGCCAGGGCAATTCGGACGGCGCGGTCGACAGCCAGGGCCGGGCGCTCGACGCGCTCCGCAAGGGCGCCCAGGGCCTCGCCCAGCAGCTCCAGCAGCAGATGGGCCAGGGCCCCGGCCCGGGCCGGCCGGGGCGCGGCCAGATGCGCGCCCAGCAAGACACCGATCCCCTCGGCCGCCCGTTGCGCGGCCGCGACTACGGCGACGACACCACCGTCAAGGTGCCGGGCGAGATCGACGTCCAGCGGGCCCGGAGAATCCTCGAGGAGCTGCGCCGCCGCTTCGCCGACCCGCTGCGCCCGCAGCTCGAGCTCGACTACATCGAGCGCCTGCTGAAGGATTTCTGAGGCACGCGGATCTAAGCCGAACGCACCGAGCTCACCCCGCCGCCCGCGTCACGCCGGCGTTCGAAGCCGCGTCGCTGATCGCCCGCAGCAGGGCGAGGAAGGCCCGGTTGAGCGGCGTCGGGACTCCATGGCGTTCGCCCGCGGCGACCACCGCGCCGGTGAGCGCGTCGACCTCGAAACCGCGCCCGGCCAATCGGTCGTAGTACATCG
Organism: Rhodoplanes tepidamans; assembly: GCF_030813915.1. Classification (GTDB taxonomy): domain Bacteria; phylum Pseudomonadota; class Alphaproteobacteria; order Rhizobiales; family Xanthobacteraceae; genus Rhodoplanes; species Rhodoplanes tepidamans. The sequence goes on along the minus strand of NZ_JAUSUJ010000021.1, from coordinate 64,751 downwards.
AGGTTCCCGCTTCGGGCGGATAGTTCATCAGATACGCGAAGGCGCGCACCGGCTCGTCGGCGGCGAGATCGGCGCCGTCGGCGCGGCCGACCGCGGCGGCCTCCTCGAGCACGGCCAGACACAGCGCCCGGACATCGTCCCGCCGCAACACCGACTGACGTTGCATCGTCAGGGCCGTGATCGGGTTGGCCGTCACGTTGAGGAGAAGCTTCTTCCAGGCCAGCGTCGCGAGGTCGGGCGTGATCAGCAGCCGCAGCCCCGTGCCGTCGAGCAGTGCCGCCAGCGCACGACCGTCGCCGTCGTCGCCGATCGCGAGGTCCCACGGGCCGGCGCGACGCATCCGCACCCCGGCGGACGCCAGGCGCTCGCCGTTGTAATAAACGACGGTGGGCACCACCCGGGCGGGTCCGGCGAACGGTCCCACCCGGCGGACCGGATGGATGCCGTTCTGGAGGACGGCGATTCGGGTCCGCGTGGCGCAGAGGCGGGCGAGCCACGGCGCGGCCGAAGCAGTCTCGTGCGCCTTCGTGCACAAGATCACCCAGTCGACCGGGTTCGCCGCTGCAGGCTCGACGAGACCACGCAGCGCGACGTCGAAGGCTCCGTCCGGGTGCTCGACGGTGAGGCGGTCCAACGGCCGGCGTACGCAAGCAACGATGTCGTGCCGCCCCGCCCGGCCGAGCAGGCCGGCCACCACCCCGCCGATTCCGCCGAGTCCGACCACCGCGACATTGGCTCGTTCATCCCCGGGGCCCGTGGTGCTCATGTCTCAACGCCCGCATATCGATGCCGACAGCCTCAACATACGTGACTCAGTCAACATAATGCAACTCGGTCGGGCGGAGGATGGACGATCGCCCCGGCGGCGCTCGGCGGCGTCAGAATCCCAGGCTGACGAAATAGTCCAGAAGCACGTGCAGGGCGGCCAGCAGCTGCTCGCCCGTGGTGCCGACGGCTGCGATGATGGCGAGGGCGATCAGGCCGGCCATCAGGCCGTACTCGATCGCCGTCGCGGCCCGAAGATCGTCGAGAAATCGGATGAACAGTCCGGACATGCGGCACCTCTCGGCGCGCAGTATCGCCCCAAGGCATTAGGCGACTCACAACCAGACGGATAAAACGCAAATAATTGCGCGCAATGAAGCATGCACTTCCGAACCCCTGCCCCGCTTCCGCGACCTACGCGGTTCCGCGACCTACGCGGTGTCCTTCCGTCGGCCGAACGCCCACACCACGAAGATGGCGGCGAGCGCCAGCGCGAGGCTGAACCAGGTGATCGCGTACTGCAGGTGGTTGTCCGGCAGGTTCGGCCGCAGCAGCACCGGGCGCGGCAGGCCCCCCGGCGGCGCCGGCTGCTCGAGATCGAGATAGAAGGCCGGGATGGTCAGCCCCTTGGTCACGGCGATGGCGGCCGGATCGCGGGCGAACCAGACATTGCGGTCGGGATCGTCGGCGGGCGCGAACATCGGCCGGCTTTCCGGCCAGCGCATCAGGGCGACGATCTCGACCGGCCCGCTCACCTGACCGGCGGCGCGGGCCTCGGGCGCCTTGTCGGCGTCCGGCACGAAGCCGCGGTCGACCAGCACGGTGGCGCCGCCGGCGAGCCGCAGCGGGGTGAACACCCGGTAGCCGAGTCCGCTCGGCGCGGTGCGAGAGCCCGAGCCGATCGCGTAGACCAGCGCCTCCTTGTCGTGGAGGAAATCGCCGCTGACCCGGATGCGGCGGAACTCGTTCGCCTCGCGCGACAGCCCCGGCCAGGCTGCGGCGGGGGGCAATGCCACCGGCTCGGCCGCCAGGCGCTCGGTCAGGGTGGCGATCAGGGCGCGCTTCCAGGCCATGCGCTCGAGCTGCCAGACGCCGAGCCCGATCAGGATGGCGACGCCGACCAGCGAGACGAGCGCCGGCACGACCAGGCGGCGCAGCGGGGATGGCGCGGCGAGCGACGCGGAGCGGACCGTCACGGCATGTCCCCGGGGCCGAAGCGGCCCTCCTCCGCCTTGTGGCGGTACTGCAGCGCGATCATCAGGCCCTTCGACGGCCGCAACGGCGCCAGCGTGGTGATCAGGATCAGCGGCAGCCACAGCGCCGCGTGAACCCAGAACGGCGGCTGAACCATGATCTCGGTGATCAGCGCCGCGGCGACCACGACGAAGCCCGAGAAGGACATCACGAAGAAGGCCGGCCCGTCACCGGAATCGATGAAGGCGAAGTCGAGCCCGCAGACCTCGCATGTGGGCCGCACCGTCAGGAATCCGGAGAACAGTCGCCCCTGTCCGCATCGCGGGCAGCGGCCCCGAAGGCCCGCCGCCAGCGGATTCGACACGGCCGGGTGGGCCGGATGGTCGGTGCGCTCGTCCATGCGGATCAATGCGCGCCGGCGCCGCCCGATCCCCACACATAGATGCAGGCGAACAGGAACAGCCACACGACGTCGACGAAATGCCAGTACCACGCCGCGAACTCGAAGCCGAGATGCTGGGTGGGGGTGAAGTGACCGGCATAGGTCCGGCCGAGGCAGACGATCAGGAATATGGTGCCGATGATGACGTGGGCGCCGTGGAACCCGGTCGCCATGAAGAAGGTGGCACCGTAGATGTTGCCCGAGAAGGCGAAATGGGCATGGGCATACTCGAAGCCCTGGACCATCGAGAAGGTGAGGCCGAGCGCGATCGTGCAGATCAGGCCCCACTTCAGGCCCTCGCGATCGCCGTGCAGCAGGGCGTGATGGGCCCAGGTGACGGTGGTGCCGGAGGTGAGCAGGATCAGCGTGTTGAGCAGCGGCAGGTGCCACGGATCGAAGGTCTCGATGCCCTTGGGCGGCCACACGCCGCCGAACAGCTCGGTGCGGGCGGTCATGTTGGCCGCGTCGGGGAACAGGGCCGAGTTGAAGTAGGCCCAGAACCACGCGACGAAGAACATCACCTCCGAGGCGATGAACAGGATCATGCCGTAGCGGTGCGAGATCTGCACGACCTTGGAGTGGAAGCCGCCGTGCTCCGCCTCCTTGATGACGTCGCGCCACCAGCCCGCCATGGTGAACAGCACCCCGGCGGCGCCGAGTGCGAAGATCCACGGTGCCGCGGCAAACGAGTTGTGCATCCAGAAGATGGCGCCGACCGCCATGACGAAGGCGGCGAGCGAGCCGACCGCCGGCCACGGGCTCGGATCGACCAGATGGTAGTCGTGCTGCTTGACGTGGGCCTCGGCCATGCTCGTCTCCGTGTTCCGGTCGTCTCGGGTTCCGGTCGTCTCGTTCGGGATCGCGGCGCCGCCGCCTCGATGTGCGGTCAGGAGCCGCTCGCGCGCGCCGTCGCCGGCTCGCGGGTCGGGTAGAACGTGTAGGACAGCGTGATGGTGTCGAGGTCGTCCTGGTCGCGGTCGCCGGCGAGCTTGGGATCGACGAAGAACACCACCGCCATCTCGCGCCGCTCGCCCGGCTTCATCCGCTGCTCGGTGAAGCAGAAGCAGTTGATCTTCGAGAAGTAGGCTCCCGTCGTCGTCGGTGCGACGTTGTAGGACGCGGTTCCGACGGTCTCGCGCGCCGCCAGATTGGTGACGGCATAGTAGACCGTCACCACCTCGCCGAGCTTCACCTCGACCTTGGTCTGCTCCGGTTCGAACCGCCACGGCAGCCCGCGCGCGATGTTGGCGTCGAACCGCACCGTGATGCGGCGGTCGAGGATCTCGGCCGGCGCGGCGGCGGCGATCTGGGTGGTGCCGCCGAACCCGGTGACGCGGCAGAACCAGTCGTAGAGCGGCACGGCCGCGTAGGCCGCGCCGACCATCAGGCCGACGAAGGCGCCGCAGGCGAGCGCCACGCCGATGTCGCGCCGGCGCGTCGCACCGGCGACCGAGGCCGTGGAAGGCGCCGGCTTCGGCTCGGGAAGGATCGGGGGCGTCGCCGTGGTCACGGGATCCTCACAGCGGCCGGTTCATCACGCCCGGGCCGAGCTTGACCAGCGTGACGGCGTAGAACAGCACCACCAGGGCGGCGAGCACCAGGGCGATGGCGACCGAGCGGGCGCGCTGGCGCCGCCGCTGCTCCGGGGTGAGGACGACCCCATCGTCGTGCTGCAGCGGCCGGCCGCTCATGCCGCACCTCCCAGGCCGAAGCCGGCCAGGTCGACGCCTCCGAGCCCGATCGCATCGAGGCCTGCGGCGACGAACGGCGCAACCCAATGATCGACCAGCAGCACGGCGAAGAGGGCGAACAGGTAGTACAGCGAGAAGCCGAACAGCCGCTTGGCCAGACGGTCGGTCGCTTGCGCATCGGCCGCACGCCACAGGCGGAACGACAGCCAGAGGATGCGGGCGCCGGCGTAGCACGCCACCAGACCGTAGAGCGGGCCGGCGCCGCCGAACAGCCAGGGCGTGACGCCGATCGGCGCGAGAAGCATCGCGTGCAGCAGGATCTGCCGCTTGGTCTCGGCCACGCCCGAGACCACCGGCAGCATCGGGATGCCGGCGCGGGCATAATCCTCGCTGCGCCACAGCGACAGCGCCCAGAAGTGCGGGGGCGTCCAGAAGAAAATGATCAGGAACAGGAGCACCGGCTCGACCGCCAAGCCGCCCGTGGCCGCGGCCCAGCCGATCATCGGCGGCACCGCGCCGGCCGCGCCGCCGATGACGATGTTCTGCGAGGTCGCGCGCTTCAGCCACATCGAGTAGACGACGGCGTAGAACAGGATCGTGAAGGCGAGCAGCCCGGCGGCGAGCCAGCCGGCGACCAGACCGAGCACCGCGACCGAGCCGACCCCGAGCGTGGTGCCGAACGCCAGCGCCTCACCGCCCGTCACCCGGCCGGCCGGGATCGGGCGCCGCGCCGTGCGCGTCATCACCCGGTCGATGTCGGCGTCCCACCACATGTTGAGGGCGCCGGCGGCGCCCGCGCCGACCGCGATGCACAGCAGCGCCGCGAACCCGATCACCGGATGCAGCCGGTCGGGAGCGACCAGCATGCCGACCAGCGCCGTGAACACGACGAGCGACATCACGCGCGGCTTCATCAACGCGACGTAGTCCTTGACCTCGGCGAGGCTCGGCTCTACCGCGGCGCGCACCGGCACCGGCAGAGGACGCGACAGGTCGGCACCGTCGGTGGCGAGGGACATTCGTAAACCTCTTGGTCGCCGTGCCGGGGGGCCGCGGCGGTCGGTTGATCGGCGAACGTCGCCCGCGCGAACCGCGCCCGGGCAGACGGAGCGGCGATGCGCCGCCGCCCCGTGCGGGGGATCCCGGTCAGCGGATCCGCGGCAGCACCTCGAACTGATGGAACGGCGGAGGCGACGACAAGGTCCATTCGAGGGTCGTCGCGCCGGCGCCCCACGGGTTCGCGGCCGCGTGCTCCTTGCGCTGGAAGGCGCGGAAGATGCCGTAGAAGAAGATCAGCAGCGCGAAGCCGGAGATGTAGGAGCCGACCGACGACACCATGTTCCAACCAGCGAAGGCGTCCGGATAGTCGGCGATGCGGCGGGGCATCCCGGCCAGCCCGAGGAAGTGCTGCGGGAAGAACACCATGTTGACGCCGACGAAGGTGACCCAGAAGTGCAGCTTGCCGAGCCACTCCTCGTACATGTAGCCGGTGAACTTCGGGAACCAGTAGTACCAGCCGGCGAAGATGGTGAAGACGGCGCCGAGCGACAGCACGTAGTGGAAGTGCGCGACGACGTAGTAGGTATCGTGCAGGGCGCGGTCGACCGAGGCGTTCGCCAGCACGACGCCGGTGACGCCACCGATGACGAACAGGAAGATGAAGCCGAAGGTCCACAGCATCGGGGTGCGGAACTCGATCGAGCCGCCCCACATGGTGGCGATCCAGGAGAAGATCTTGATGCCGGTCGGCACCGCGATCACCATCGTGGCGGCGACGAAATAGGCCTGCGTCCCGGTCGAGAGGCCGACCACGTACATGTGGTGGGCCCACACGATGAAGCCGATGAAGCCGATCGCCACCATGGCGTAGGCCATGCCGAGATAGCCGAACACCGGCTTGCGCGAGAAGGTGGCGACGATCTGGCTGATGATGCCGAAGCCCGGCAGGATCATGATGTAGACTTCGGGGTGGCCGAAGAACCAGAACAGGTGCTGGAACAGCACCGGATCGCCGCCGCCGTCGGGCGCGAAGAAGGTCGTCCCGAAGTTGCGGTCGGTGAGCAGCATCGTGATGGCGCCGGCCAGCACCGGGAGCGCCAGCAGCAGCAGGAACGCGGTCACCAGCACGGACCACACGAACAGCGGCATCTTGTGCAGCGTCATGCCGGGCGCGCGCATGTTCAGGATGGTGGTGATGAAGTTGATGGCGCCGAGGATCGACGAGGCGCCGGCCAGATGCAGCGACAGGATGGCGAAGTCGATCGCCGGCCCCGGATGGCCGATGGTGGAGAGCGGCGCGTATATGGTCCAGCCCGAGCCGGCCCCCATGCCGCCCGGCTCGCCTTCGACGAACAGCGACATCAGGAGCAGCGTGAAGGCCGCCGGCAGCAGCCAGAACGAGATGTTGTTCATCCGCGGGAACGCCATGTCGGGCGCCCCGATCATCAGCGGCACCAGCCAGTTGCCGAAGCCGCCGATCAGCGCCGGCATCACCATGAAGAACACCATGATGAGGCCGTGCGCCGTGGTGAACACGTTGAAGGTGTGGGCCGAGGCGAAGATCTGCATGCCGGGGCTCTGCAGCTCGAGCCGCATGCCGATCGACAACACCGCCCCGATGACGCCGGCCATCATGGCGAACACCAGGTACATGGTCCCGATGTCCTTGTGGTTCGTCGAGTAGACGAAGCGCCGCCAGCCGGTCGGGTGGCCGTGGGCATCGTGAGCGTCGTGAGCCGTTACGGTCGCGTCCATGGTCCGAATCCTCGAGAAGGTCTTGGCTGCCGCCGCGCGCGAGCCGAGCGCGACGGACCGGCTCAGTCGGCGGCGGGGACGTCGGCTTCGACGGTCGCGGCCACCGTGACGGCCGCCGGCACGGGCGCGGGGGCCATGGCGAATTTCTTCTTGGTATCCTCGACCCAGGCCGCGAAGGCCTGCTCGCTGACCACCCGCACCGCGATCGGCATGAAGGCGTGGTCCTTGCCGCACAGCTCCGAGCACTGCCCGTAATAGACGCCCTCGCGCTCGGCCTTGAACCAGGTCTCGTTGAGACGACCCGGCACCGCGTCGATCTTGATTCCGAAGGACGGCACCGCGAAGGCATGGATCACGTCGGCGCCGGTCACCTGCACCCGCACCACCTTGCCGACCGGCACCACCATCTCGTTGTCCACCGCGAGCAGGCGCGGCTGTCCGGGCTTGAGCTCGGTGTCGGGCACCATCAGCGAGTCGAACTCGAACTTGCCCTGGTCCGGATAGGCGTAGCTCCAGAACCACTGCTTTCCGGTCGCCTTGACGGTGAGGTCGGCCTGCGGCGTGTTGAGCTGGAAGAACATGATGCGGAACGACGGCACCGCGATCACCACCAGGATGATCACCGGCACCACGGTCCACAGCACCTCGATGAGCGTGTTGTGGGTGGTGCGCGACGGCGTCGGATTGGCCTTGGCGTTGAAGCGGATCGTCACGACGACGAGGAGGACGAGGACGAGCGCGACGATCGCCGTGATGATCCACAGGAGCAGGTCGTGGAACCAGACCACGTCCTTCATCACCGGCGCGCCCGCCTCCTGCATGCCGAGCTGCCAGGCCGACGGCTGGCCGAGACCGGCGGCGGCGGGATCCGGGACGGCGAGCGCGCCGAAGCCGAGCAGGACAGCGGCGGCGACCGCCACGCGAAGCACCCGGAGAACACCCTTCATCGAGGTCACTGCTCCTTCGTCGGTTGGGGGCCGCCGACGACCCTGCGGGGGCCGGCGGCGCGAACGGCGAAGCAACGGTCCAAAACCGGATGATGTCAGGAGGTTCCGCGGCGCAGAGTTCAAGCGCACGCGCGGGCTGCCTCGACGGCACCGGGGGTCTGTACCGTGATCGAACCTTTCAAACCACAAATCCGCCCCACTCGCAATGTGCCTGCTGGGGCGACCACGCACGGAATCGCATTCGTCGCGACACACCGCGTCCCAGGCCGTGCCCGGCACCGCGCACGGCCTCGCGAGCGGCGGCGGCACGGCCGGCGGGTCGACGACGTAACCGTGTACACGGACGGCGTGATTCCGTATCACGGACACGATTACGCTCGTCCTCCGAATCCAGGGGCAGGCGCGCCGGCCGAGGCCGGTCGCGCCGCCCGACCAGGGAGTCCGCGATGGGTGCGTTCCCGCTCCGGCCGGCCACGTTCTCGGCCGCGCACGTCGCATCGTCGAATTCGCATATCGGCAGCCGGGCCGGTGGCCGGCCGAGGCTGGCCGACCTGCTGGTCCGGCTGGTGTTCGGCCTGGCCGCGGTCGTCGCTCTCGTCTCCGCGGCCGCCGCGCAGGGCGCCGTCCGCTCGGTGCACGAGGACTGGCAGATCCGCTGCGAGACGCCGCCCGGCGCGCAGTCCGAGCAGTGCGCCCTCTTCCAGAGTGTCGTCGCCGAGGATCGCGCCAATGTGGGTATTACCGTTCTGGTGCTGCGGACCGCCGACCAGAAGACCCGGCTGATGCGCGTGCAGGCGCCGCTCGGGGTGCTGCTGCCGGCCGGGCTGGGCCTCAAGGTCGACCAGCAGGACGTCGGCCGCGCCGGCTTCGTGCGCTGCCTGCCGCGCGGCTGCTACGCCGAGGTGGTCATGGACGACAATCTGATCAAGCAGTTCCGTGCCGGCCAGACCGCCACCTTCTTCATCTTTCAGACGCCCGAGGAGGGCATCGGGTTCCCGATGAGCCTGAAGGGCTTCGGGGACGGATTCGACAAGCTTCCTTGACACCGTGGCGTCCGGCGAACATCACGCCGGCGACGACGCCCGGCGTCCTGATTCGCCGCCGGTGATTCGCGTGCTCGTGCGGGTGACCGGGCGCGCCGCAGGAGGGGCCGATGCCGCGACAGAACCCGGTCACCGCGTCTCGATCCGCCATCCGGACCGCCCGCACGGCCGCGCTGGTGCTCGGCCTGTCGCTCGCGGGCCTGTCCGGCGCGCTCGCCCAGGCGCCCTGCCGCACCACCGGCAGCTTCGAGAGCTGGCTCGAGCGGTTCAAGCAGGAGGCGATCCAGCAGAGCATCTCGCGGCAGGCCATCGCCGCGGCAGCCCCCTATCTGGTCTACGACCAGCGCATCGTGAACATCGATCGCGGCCAGAAATTCTTCGCCCAGAGTTTCCTGCAGTTCTCCGACAAGGTGCTGCCCGCCTATCGGCTGCAGAAGGGCGGCGAGCAGCTCAAGAAGCACGCCGCCCTGTTCGCCCGCGCCGAGCAGCAATACGGCGTGCCCGGCCCCGTCATCGTCGCCTTCTGGGGGCTGGAGAGCGATTTCGGCGTCGCCATGGGCAAGGACCACGCGATCCGCTCGCTGGCGACGCTCGCCTACGACTGCCGCCGCTCGGAGATGTTCCGCGGTCACCTGTTCGACGCCCTGCGGATGATCGAGCGCGGCGACCTCCAGGCCGCCGAGATGGTCGGCTCGTGGGCCGGCGAGCTCGGCCAGACCCAGATGATGCCGTCCGAGTACATGAAGCACGCCATCGACTGGGACGGCGACGGCCACCGCAACCTCCTGAAGAGCGTTCCCGACGTGATCGGCTCGAGCGCCAGCTATCTCCAGGAGCTCGGCTGGCGGCGCGGCGAGCCGTGGCTCCGCGAGGTCAAGGTTCCGGCCAGCATGCCGTGGGACCAGGCCGACCTCGCCATCCAGCACCCGCACGCCAAATGGGCCGGGTGGGGCGTGACGCTGCGGGACGGCAGGCCCCTGCCCGCCGGCGGACCGCCCGCCTCGCTGCTGCTGCCGATGGGCCGGCTCGGCCCGGCCTTTCTGGCCTATCCGAACTTCCAGGCCTACCTGAAGTGGAACGCGTCGCTGGTCTACGCCACCACGGCGGCCTACTACGCCACCCGCCTCGCCGGCGCGCCGCCGATGTCGCGCGGCGCGCCGACCATCCCGGTGCTGAACCAGGACGAGGCGAAGGAGCTGCAGGAGCTCCTGAACCGCGCCGGCTTCGACGTCGGCACGCCGGACGGCAAGATCGGCGCCGGCACCCGCGCGGCGGTCAAGCAGGCGCAATCGAGATTCGGCCTGCCTGCCGATTCCTACGCGACGCCCGAGCTGATCACCCGGCTGCGCGCGGGGCGGTGATCCCGGCCGCGCCGACACGACGGCACGGCCGTCGTCCCTCGCGCAGGCGGACCGCCGCCGCAGGACGCGCCGACGGCGGCGCGTCGCGGCGACCTCACCGCGAGACGCGCACGCGCGGTCGGCTCGCCTGGCCTTCGGCCTCGCCGGCCTGCATGGCGGCCTCGATGTCGCGGGCGGCCGTCATCACCAGCGGGGCGAGCCGGGCGCGCAGCGATTCGTCCCAGCGCGCCTTCGGTACGAGAAAGCTCAGGCTGCCGAGCACGGCCCGGCGCGCCCCGAACACCGGCGCCGCCACCGCGGCCCGGACCTGGTCGACGTCGCCGGCCGCGGTGGTGTAGCCGGCGCGCCGGAAGGCGGCCAGGTGACGCCGGAAATCCTCCCAGCTGGCGCCGAGCCCGGCCGCCGCGATCTCCTCCGCATTGGCCGCGAACAGCGACTTCAGGGTGCGGTTCGGCAGATGCGCCAGGATTATCTTCGAAGTGGCGCCGCGGAACAGCGGCATCGGCCGGCCGCGCTGGAACACGATCGGCTCCTGCGGCCCTCGCCCGATCTCCTGGTGGACGCACATCACCCGGTCGTGGAACAGCCGGCACAGCAGCACGGCGCCGCCTTCCGAGGCATGCTCGATCAGCTTCGTCATGATGCCGCGCGCCGCCTTGAGCATCGGGTCGCAGAGCTGGATCTGGCGGTCCATCTGGATGATGGCCGGCCCGAGCGTGTAGCTCGCCCCCGAAACCGGGCTGATCAGCCCGGCCCGGGTCAGGCGTTTGAAGTACCGATAGGCCGTCGTCGCGGAAACCCCGAGCTGGACCGCTGCGTCCTCGACGGTCCATTCCGGCCGCTCCATCGTGAACAGCCCGAGCACCGCCAGCAGACGGTCACCGCTGCTCGGCAGGCCCCCCTCGTCTCTGGAGCGGCCCCCCTGACCGCGCACCGGAGTCGGATAAGACACTGTCGTCACCCCCGAAGTTATGGTACCAACACACTAGTGACACAACCCTGAGACGTTTCAAGCTTTTCTTTCAAAACATGCAACTTTAACTTACCTTTACTCAAATTGGAACATTTTCTCGCTGATATTCCCGTGGATTTTCTGCGATGACCGAAAGCGTTCCATGCGAACTAAAGCATGTCCAGCCTGAAGGAAACCGTCTTCCACAATTTGGGCGAGCATGCCCCGGACAGGAACGTTCCGGCTCCTCGCTCGTTGTCGATTACCGGCGCCGACCCGCTCGCGGCGCTCTGTGATTCGAGCCGAACGTTTCGAACTGGACGGTCCGCGTGCCCGATTCCCATCTCTTCCGGTCCGGGGACGACCGCCGTGTCGCGCCGGCTCTCGCCGCGGCGCCGCCGCGCCGCCCTCCGGCCGTCGACGAACCGACGCCGGGTCCGGCCGATCCCGGCCCGCTCGACGACCCGCCGCCGACCCGCCCGAACGATCCGATCGAGGAGCCGCCGCCCGACGCGGACGAGCCCGACCCGATCGAGGAGCCGCCCCCCGGGCACGACGATCCGCCCGACATCGACGACCCGATGCCCCGGCCGGAGCCGCCGCCCATGCATGTGGGCGCGTCGAACGGTCCGGCATGAGCGCAACGACCGCCCTCCCCGCCTCGGCTCCTCTCGGCAGCATCGTCGAGACGGACCTGCCGGCGCGGCTCGACCGGCTGCCCTGGGGGCGCTTCCACACGCTGGTGATCGCCGCGCTCGGCATCACCTGGATCCTCGACGGGCTGGAGGTGACGCTCGCCGGCACGCTGGCGGGCGCGCTCAAGGAAAGCCCGGTGCTGCAATTCTCCAACGCCGACGTCGGTTTCGCAACCAGTGCCTACCTGCTCGGTGCGGTTCTGGGCGCTGTCGGCTTCGGCTGGCTGACCGACCGGCTCGGACGCAAGAAGCTCTTCTTCATCACCCTCGCCGTCTATCTGAGCGCCACCGCGGCGACCGCGCTGACCTTCGACGTGTGGAGCTTCGCCGCGATGCGCTTCATCACGGGCGCCGGCATCGGCGGCGAATACACGGCCATCAACTCGACCATCCAGGAACTGGTGCCGGCGCGGTATCGCGGCTGGACCGACCTCGTCGTCAACGGCAGCTTCTGGCTGGGCGCCGCCGCCGGCGCGCTCGGCTCGATCGTCGTGCTCGACCCCGCCGTGATCCATCCCGAATACGGCTGGCGCTTCGCCTTCCTGATCGGTGCCGCGCTCGGCCTGGTCATCCTGTTCATGCGCATGTGGATCCCGGAGAGCCCGCGCTGGCTGATGACGCACGGACGCCTGGCCGAGGCCGAGACCATCGTCGCCGACATCGAGCGGCGCGTCCTCGGCCACGCGGTACCCCGGACGGGCGACCTGCCCACCGTGCGGCTGCGGGTGCGCCGGTACACGCCGCTCGCCGCGGTGGCCGAGGCACTGCTCGTGCGGCACCGGGACCGCGCGCTGATCGGGCTCGTCCTGATGGCTGCACAGGCCTTCTTCTTCAACGCCGTGTTCTTCACCTACGCGCTGGTGCTGACCGACTTCTACGGGGTCGCCCCCGAAGGGGTCGGCTGGTACATCCTGCCCTTCGCGGTCGGCAACTTCCTCGGCCCGCTGCTGCTCGGGCGCCTGTTCGACACGCTCGGTCGGCGCCCGATGATCGTCTTCACCTACGCGATGTCCGGCGCTCTGCTCGCCCTCTCCGGCCTGATGTTCCAGCAGGCGCTGATCACGGTCGGCGAGCAGACCTTCGCCTGGACCGTCGTGTTCTTCTTCGCCTCCGCGGCGGCGAGCTCGGCCTATCTCACGGTGAGCGAGACCTTTCCGCTCGAGATCCGGGCGCTGACGATCGCCGTCTTCTACGCCCTCGGCACCGGCATCGGCGGCGTCTCCGGACCGTGGCTGTTCGGCAGCCTGATCGATTCGGGCTCGCGCGGGAGCGTCTTTGCGGGTTATCTGTTCGGGGCCGCTCTGATGATCGCCGCCGCCGGCGTCCACTGGCGGTTCGGCGTGGCGGCCGAACGCAGGAGCCTCGAAGACGTGGCACGCCCGCTCACTGCCGTCGACTGAACGGAGAACCGAACCCTGACCATGACCGCCGCGATGCCCGCCGACTTCATCGACCTCGACGAGGTCGCGCTGCTGCTCGACATCGACGGCACGCTGCTCGACTTCGCGCCGACGCCGCGCGAGGTGTGGGTGCCGCCGTCCCTGCGCCGGACGCTCGGCGGCCTGCTGGCCCGCACGGGCGGCGCGCTCGCGCTGGTCAGTGGCCGGTCGCTAGCCGACATCGACCTCCTGTTCGCGCCGTTGGAGCTTCCGGCGATCGGCGGCCACGGGGCCGAGCTGCGGATCGCACCGGGCGAGCGCTCCGACCCGAGCCGCACGCCGGCGCTGGATCCGATGGTCAAGCGCAAGCTCGCGAGCGTCGCCGAACTCGGTCCCGGCGTTCTGCTCGAAGACAAGGGCTACTCGCTCGCCCTGCACTACAGGCTGGCGCCCGACAAGGCCGACGAGGTGACGGCCCGGGTCGCGGCGATCTGCGAGTCGTTTCCGGATTTCCCGCTGGAGGCGCTGCCCGGCAAGGCGGTCGTCGAGGTGAAGCCCGCCGCCTTCGACAAGGCGACGGCGGTCGCCGAGCTGATGCAGTTGCCTCCCTTCGCGGGACGCCGGCCGGTGTTCGTCGGCGACGACGTCACCGACGAACGGGTGTTTCCGATCCTGGCGCCCCTCTCCGGAACCGGCTTCTCGGTCGGCCGCGAGGTCGACACCGCGGACGGCAGCTTCGACGGTCCCGCCGACGTCCGCGCCTGGCTCGACCGCCTGCTCGAGCGTCAGCCGGCGGAGTGAACCACCGGTCGTGCCGGGGCGTGGACCGCGGCCCGCGACTCCCGAGCCTCGGCCGCGTCACGACGCCGCCGTCGCTTCCTCCTGCTGCTCGGCGGGCGCCGGCGGACGGGCGGCGAGCAGATTGTAGGCGCTGTTGACCAGCGCCACATGGGTGAAGGCCTGCGGGAAGTTGCCGACCTGCCGGCGGGCGTGGACGTCGTACTCCTCGGCGAGCAGCCCGACATCGTTGGCGAGATCGAGCAGGCGGTCGAACAGGGCCCGCGCTTCGGCGTGCCGGCCCTGCAACACATAGGCGTCGACCAGCCAGAAGCTGCAGGCCAGGAACACGCCTTCGCCCGGCGGCAGGCCGTCACGCGTCCGGTGGGTGCGGTAGCGCAGCACGAATCCGTGGGCCAGAAGGTCCTCCTCGATCGCCGCGATGGTGGCGGCGATGCGGCGGTCCTCGATCGGCAGGAAGCCGACCTTGGGCAGCAGCAGCAGGCTGGCGTCGAGCTCGCCGGAGCCGTAGGCCTGGACGAAGCAACCGCGCCGCGGATCGAGCCCGTGGGCGCAGACGTCGGCATGGATCTCGTCACGCAGTGCCGTCCACCGCCCGACCGGCCCCGGCAGGCCGTACTCGTCGGCGCTCCGGATGGCGCGGTCGAAGGCGAGCCAGCACATCACCTTGGAGAAGGTGAAGTGCTGTCGCGGCCCGCGCACCTCCCAGATCCCCTCGTCGGGTTCGCGCCATACCGTCTCCAGATGCTGGAGCAGGCGCTTCTGCAGATCCCAGCCCGAGCTCTCCGGCGCCAGGCCGCCGTGCCGGGCGTGGTGGAACGTCGCCATCACCTCGCCGAACACGTCGAGCTGGAGCTGGCTGTAGGCGGCGTTCCCGATCCGCACCGGCCTCGAGCCCTCGTAGCCGGCGAGCCACGGCACCTCCCACTCGGTCAGCCTGCGCTCGCCGCCGAGCCCGTACATGATCTGGATCTGCTCGGGGCTGCCGGCGACGGCCCGGACCAGCCAGTCGCGCCACGCCTGCGCCTCGTGGAAGTAGCCGGCATTCATCAGCGCGAACAGGGTCAGAGTCGAATCCCGAACCCAGCAGAAGCGGTAATCCCAGTTGCGGGTGCCACCGAGGCATTCGGGCAGCGACGTGGTCGGCGCCGCGACGATGCCGCCGGTCGGCGCGTAGATCAGCGCCTTGAGCGTGACGAGCGAGCGCACCACCATCGACGACCACCGGCCGGCGGGCCGGCAGCTCGACGCCCACTCGCGCCAGAAGCTCTCGGTCTCGGCGAGCGCCGCGAGCGCATCGAACGGCGGCGGCGTCGGATGGTGCGACGGCGCCCAGGCGAGCACGCACGGCACCGTCTCGCCCGCCGCCACCGTGAACTCGGCGACCGTGGTGAGGTCACGTCCTTCCAGGACGACCGGGGTCTGCAGCACCACCATCTCGGGCCCGGCGATGGCGCGCAGCGTGCCGTCCTCCAGGTGGCTCACCCACGGCACGATCGCGCCGGTGCCGAACCGCAGCACCAGCTCCAGCGTCATCGTGACCCGGCCGCGCACGCCGGTGACGAGCCGCACCACCTCCGACGAGCCGTTGCGCAACGGCATGAAGTCGGTGAGCACGACGGCGCCGTCGGCGGTCTCGAAGCGGGTCTCCAGGATCAGGGTCGAGTCGCGGTACTGCCGCGTCACCCGAACGCTCGGGTCGCGCGGCGCGATCCGCCAGCGGCCGTTCTCGCGGCCGCCGAGCAGCGCCGCGAAGCACGCGTCGGAATCGAAGCGCGGCCAGCACAGCCAGTCGATCGAGCCGGTGCGATCGACCAGGGCGGCGGTCTCGCAGTCGCCGATCAGGGCGTAGTCTTCGATGGGAGAGGACATGAAGGAAAACGAAACTCGGATCCGGTGTCGGGATTCGTGACGGCGTCGGTCGGCTCCGGCCTGCCAGGGCGGAGCGCCCGTCGGGCTCGGACGCAGAAGAACAAACGTTTATGGCCGGGACAAGCCCACAGGCGCGTGCGAGGCTGCGCACCGGTGTCCGGAGATCGTCCGCGCGAGGCCGGGTTCGGCCCCGACCGCGCCTCGGACGGCGCCGACGCGCCGCGCGCAGGGAGCTCGAATGCTCCGCCGTCGCGGAGCACGAGGTGGGGGTATACGAGCGACGAGAGGTTCCGGGTCTCGCGCTCGCGATCGTGAACGCACGGCCGGGCCGCCGCCGCTCGGTGGCGGCGGGCGGGCCGGCGCGGCTCACGTCATTCGGCGGCCTTGACCTCCTCCGGCGGGACGACCTCGCCGGCGTCCGCCTCGGCGGCGCGGCTCGGCGGATAGATCTGCTCGCCTTCGTCGGTGAGGGTCGGCAGCTCGCCGGCCGCTGCCGCAGCCGGGCCTGCGGGCTCGGCGTGGTCCCCGGCGATCGAGGAATCCTCGGGATCGCGGTCGACTGGAATCATCGCGAGCCGGTGGTTCTCCTCGATCGCCACGAGCTCACTGGCGAGCTCCCAGTGCGCGTCCGACTGTCCTTCGGGACAGCCCCGCTCCTGCCAGATCTGATAGGCGCGCTCGCGTACGCGCTGCTCATGGTCGTCCATGGGGGTCTGGTCGTCCAAGGGTGTCTCCTGGGCCACGGGGTCGGGGGCATCGATGTCGAGAACGGAAAGAGCGCCCGCGCAGTTCCGGACCGGGCGCGTCGCGACCAGCGATGCGGAAGCCTACCGCGGAGACGTGACGGTAACTTGATCTAGCGCAGTTTCCGCGCTGCGCCACGCGTCCCGTGGGTGGCCCGCAGCACGGCGACCGGGAGCGCGCCGAAGAGTGCCCGCGCCGGCGCAGCACCGGAGGGCGGGGCCACGCCCGGCCGCAGCACGTCGGCGGTCACGCTCCAGCCGTCGAGCGAAACCACCGCATCGAGCGCCTCCACGCCGAACCAGCGGCAGCCCCCGTCGGTCAGCGGCGCGAAATGGCGTCCGGCCGCGACGATCACGGCATCACGCCGGCCGGTGCGGGCGAACGCCAGAACATGGCCGGCGTGCGGCCCCTCGACCGGGAGCGGCACGTAACCGCCGTCGGCGAACAGCTCCGGCAGCTGGCGGCGCAGCGTCAGCAGCCGGTGCGTCAGCGCGAGCTTGATCCGGCCGTCCGGCCAGTCGGCTGCGAGCGCCTCCCAGTCGGGCGTCTCGCCGATGGCGTCGAGGGCGGCGCGGCGCGCGCCGAAGTCGACGGCCCGGCGGTTGTCGGGATCGACCAGCGACAGGTCCCAGAACTCGGTGCCCTGGTAGATGTCGGGCACGCCCGGGATGGTCGCCTTGAGGGCGAGCTGGGACAGGCTGTTCAAGGCGCCGAGCAGCGCCGTGCGGGCGGCGACGGCGGAAAAGTCGGCCAGGAAGTCGGCCGAGCCCTCCGGATCGAGCAGTTGGGCCAGGAACCCGGTCACGGCGCTCTCGTAGGCGTCGTTCGGGTTGTGCCAGCTCGTTTCCTGCTTGCCTTCCCGCAGCGCCTTGACGGCGTAGGTCTGCATGCGCTCGACGAGCCCGGCGTCCGCGCCACCGGCCGGCCACACCCCGAGCAGCGCCTGATACAGCATGTATTCGTGTGCCTCGGACGGCGCGCGGCGCGGCTTCCAGGTCAGCAGCCGCTCGTTCATGGTCCGCCAGCGGCGAATGGCGGCATCGAAATCCTCGGCGATCTCGGGAATCGCGAGAATGCGCATGCGCGCATCCTCGCCGCGCTTGGTGTCGTGGGTGGCGGTCGCCGTCATCGCATGCGGCGTCTCGAGCCGCGCCTTCATGCGGTAGTCGAACTCGCCGGGCGAGAGCGCCGGGAGCACCGGCTCGCCGCCGACCTCGTTCAGGGCGATCAGCCGGTGGTAGCGGTAGAAGGCGGTGTCCTCCAGCGCCTTCGCCATCACCGGGCCGGTGAGCTGCTGCACCTTGGCGGCGAAGCGCCTGACCCGCGGCACGCTGTAGCCCTGGCGGCCCGGCGCGATCAGATCGAGCGTCAGCACGTCCTGCAGAAAGTCCAGAATGTCGGCGTCGGGACCGAACCAGCGCGACCGCGCCCGCGCGATCGTGTCGACGATGCGGGCCCGGTCCTCGGCCGAGACCTGCCCGCCGGCACCGATATAGGTGCGGTACACCGGGAAGTGGACGATGTAGGCCTGCAGGGCGGCCCGCAGACGGTCGAAGGTGAAGTCGCGGCTCTTCCACTGGCCGGCGGCGATGCGCGCGAGCAGCCGGCACAGCACCGTGAACTCCGATGCCAGCATGGTCTCGAGCACGCGCAGCTTGGCGGCCTCGACGATCGCCTCGAAATGCTG
Source organism: Rhodoplanes tepidamans (assembly GCF_030813915.1). Lineage (GTDB taxonomy): Bacteria > Pseudomonadota > Alphaproteobacteria > Rhizobiales > Xanthobacteraceae > Rhodoplanes > Rhodoplanes tepidamans. Next base: position 46,427 of record NZ_JAUSUJ010000021.1, on the reverse strand, counting down.
GCGCTCGCCGAGAATGTCCCGGTAGAGCGCGTCGATCCGCGGCATGCCGCCATCGTCGAGCAGCACCCGGGAGATCACGTTGAGCACGTCGTAGCCGGTGGTGCCGGCGACGCCGGGCAGCGCCGGCATCGGCTCGCCCTCGGCGAGGATCTTCTCGGCCACGATGTAGAACGGCTGGCTGCGGGCCCGCCCCGGCCGCACCGCGCGCACCACCCGCGACAGCCGGCGTGCGTACTGGACCGGATCGGCCAAGCCGTCGACATGGTCGAGCCGCAGCCCGTGCAGGCGCCCGTCGCGGATCAGCTCCAGGACGCGGCGATGCGCGGCGTCGAAGGTCTGCAGGTTCTCGACCTTGATGCCGGCGAGATCGTTGATGTCGAAGAAGCGCCGGTAGTTGATCTCGGTGAAGGCGACGCGCCAGTGGGCGACGCGATAGTGCTGGCGCTCCAGCAGCCGATGCAGGCGCGTCGGATCGGCGGCGCCGGGCCGGTAGGCGACGAGGCCGCGCTCGATGATCTCGGCCCCGCCCGGCACGGCGGCGAGATCCGCCTTGAAGCCGGGCGCGTGCTCGCGCGTCGGCTCGTTGGGATCCGGGTAGCGGCTGGCGAGCCCGAGCAGCCTGCGGCCGGCCTCGGTCTCGCCGGCGCCCGCCTCCGCCACCACGGTCTTCAGGATGTCGCCGTACCGGTTCGGCCGGATCGGCAGCCGGTGCTCGAAATACCACACCGAGAAGCTGCCCTCGGCGGCGTCGTATTTGAGCACGAGGTCGCCGTCGTCCAGCGCCTCGCCGTAAGATTTCCCGAGGACCGGGATCAGCAGCCCGCCGTTCGGGCGGTAGGGCAGCGTCTCCCACTCGATGTCGAAGGAGGCGGCGTGCGGCGAGCGCGGGCCCCATTCGAGCACGTCGAGCCACCAGGCGTTGTCGGCATAGCCGACGCCCATGTGGTTCGGGACGAAATCGAGGATCAGCCCGATGTCGGCCTGCGCGAGCGCCTCGGACAGCCGTTCGAACGCTTCGTCGCCGCCGAATTCGGGATTGAGCGCGTCGTGGTCGACGATGTCGTAGCCGTGGGTCGAGCCGGCTCGCGCCTTCAGGAAGGGCGAGGCGTAGAGATGGCTGACCCCGAGCGCCTCGAGGTAGGGCACGAGCCCGGCGGCGTCGTCGAAGCCGAGCTTCGACGAGAGCTGCAGCCGGTAGGTGGCGGTCGGAACGACGGGCGGCATCGAGCCTCCTTCGGCGGGTCGCGGGTCGGTCTCGTCGTCCGGGACGCGGCGACGCGCCCGACACGCCGCGCCGGTGTCAGGCGGTGCCGGCGAAGACGCTGACGGAACGGGACGGAGCCGCGAGCTTGGTGCCCGGCACCAGCACCGCCGTGCCATCCTCGGCAAGCGCGACGGTCGACAGAACGCGGCGCCAGCCGGTGCAATCGGGCCATTTCGGCAGCACGAAATCGACCGAATGGGCGGCAGCGTTCAACAGGATCAGCAAGGGGGCACCCGACGGCTCGAGCGGCGCGAGGACGTAGGAGAGGAACCGCGCTTCCGCAAAGGCCCAATCCGCTCCGTCCATCTCGGTTCCACCGGGGGTGAGCCATTTCACGTCGTACTGGTCGCCGCGCCGGCCGACCAGCCAGCGCCGGCCCTGCAGCTGCGGATAGTCGCGCCGCAGCGCCGTGAGCGCCTCGACCAGGCCGCTCAGGTCGTCGCCGGCGCGGCCGCGGCCGGACCAGTCGACCCAGCCGACCTCGTTGTCCTGGCAATAAGGATTGTTGTTGCCGCCCTGCGAATTGCCGACCTCGTCGCCGGCCAACATCAGCGGCACGCCCTGCGACAGGAACAGGGTGGCCAGCATGGCGCTGCGCACCCGCCGGCGGATCTCCAGCACCTCCTTGTCGGTGGTCGGTCCCTCGACGCCCCAGTTGGCGCTGATGTTGTCGTCGGACCCGTCGCGGTTGCCCTCGCCGTTCGCCTCGTTGTGCTTGCGCGCGTAGCTGACCAGATCGGCGAGCGTGAAGCCGTCGTGCACCGTGACGTGGTTTATGCTCGCGCGCGGCATGCGGCGACGATGCCGGAAGCGGTCGGCCGAGCCGGTGACCCGCGCCGCCAGATCGCGGATCTGGTTGGCGTCGCCACGCCAGAAGGAGCGCACGGTGCGGCGGAACTGGTCGTTCCACTCCGACCAGCCGGCCGGGAAGCCGCCGAGCTGATAGCCGCCGAGCCCGATGTCCCAGGGCTCCGCGATCAGCTTCACGCGGGACAGCACCGGATCCTGGCCGATCGCGGCGAAGAAGCCGGAGGTCGGATCGAAGCCGTGCGGCTCGCGGCCGAGCGTCGTCGCGAGGTCGAACCGGAAGCCGTCGACGTGGCACTGCTCGACCCAGTATCGCAGGGAGTCCATCACCATCTGCAGGACGCGCGGATGGGTGAGGTTCAGCGAGTTGCCGGTGCCGGTGAAGTCCTCGTAGTAGCGTAGCGCGTTCGGCCGCAGCCAGTAGTACGAGGCGTTGTCGATGCCGCGGAACGACAGCGTCGGGCCGAGATGGTTGCCCTCGCCGGTGTGGTTGTAGACGACGTCGAGAATGACCTCGAGGCCGGCATCGTGGAGCTGGCCGACCATCGCCTTGAAGTCCTCGACGCCGGTCTCGGGCGTGCCGTAACGCGGCTCCGGGGCGAAGAAGCCGATCGTGCCGTAGCCCCAGTACTGGCGCAGGCCGCGGTCGACCAGCATCCGCTCGTCGACGAAGGCGTGCACGGGCAGAAGCTCGATGGCCGTGATGCCGAGCCGCCGGTAGTGCTCGATCATGGCCGGCGCGGCGAGCCCGCGGAACGACCCGCGCAGATGCGCGGGCACGTCGTCGCGCTGCATGGTGAGGCCGCGCACATGCGCCTCGTAGATCGCGGTGGAATGCCAGGGCACCGAGGGGCGGCTGTGTTGGCCCCAGGTGAACGCGTCGTCGACCACGACACCCTTGGGAACGCCGCGCGCGTTGTCGCGCTTGTCGAACGAGAGATCGGCCCGGGCGCTGCGCATGCGATAGGCGAAATGCGCGTCGCTCCAGACGAAATGCCCGGTCAGCCGCTTGGCATAGGGGTCGAGCAGCAGCTTGTGGTGGTTGAAGCGGTGGCCGCGCTCCGGATCGTAGGGCCCGTAGACCCGGTAGCCGTAGACCTGGCCCGGGACGACCTGCGGCAGATAGGTGTGCCAGACGTCCTCGGTGCAGGCCGGCAGGACGATGCGGTCGGTCTCGCGCCGTCCCGTGTTGTCGAACAGGCAGAGCTCGATCTTCTCGGCGTTGGCCGAGAAGATCGCGAAGTTCGTTCCGCGCCCGTCGAAGGTCGCGCCGAGCGGATGCGGCGCGCCCGGCTCGACCCTCATGCCGTCACGCCTCCGGGACCAGGATGATCCCGGCGAGCGGCGGCAGGACGAGATTCAGCACGGCGCCGTGGCCGGTGTCCTCGGCCTCGATCCGCCCGCCGTTGCCGATGTTGCCGCCGCCGTAGATCTCGGCATCGCTGTTGAACACCTCGCGCCAGCCACCGCCGAACGGCACCCGCATGCGGTAGTTCTCCCGCGGCGCCGGCGTGAAGTTGACGGCGACCAGGCAGATCGAGCCGGGATCGCGGCCGCGCCGCAGCCAGGCGAAGACGCTGTTGTCGGCGTCGTCGACCACGATCCACTCGAAGCCCCCGGCCTCCGCATCGAGCTGATGCAGCGCCGGCAGCGACTTGTAGAGCCGGTTGAGATCGCGGACCAGCGACTGGACGCCGGCGTGTTCCTTGTTCTCGAGCAGGTGCCAGTCGAGACTGTGGTCGTGCGCCCACTCGCGCTCCTGGGCGAACTCGCCGCCCATGAACAGGAGCTTCTTGCCGGGATGGCCGAACATGAACGTGTAGTAGGCGCGCAGATTGGCGAAGCGCTGCCAGCGGTCGCCCGGCATGCGGCCGAAGATCGAGCCCTTCCCGTGCACCACCTCGTCGTGGGACAGCGGCAGCACGAAGTTCTCGAAGAAAGCGTAGAGCATCCCGAAGGTGACGTCGCCGTGGTGGTGCTTGCGGTAGATCGGATCCTTGGCGATGTAGCGCAGGGTGTCGTGCATCCACCCCATGTTCCACTTGTAGCCGAAGCCCAGGCCGCCGACGTCGGCCGGCCGCGAGACGAGCGGCCAGGCGGTCGACTCTTCCGCCATCGTGGTGGCGTTGGGGAAGCGGCCGAACACCTCGGTGTTGAAGCGGCGCAGGAGGTCGATCGCCTCGAGGTTCTCGCGGCCGCCGTACTTGTTGGGGATCCAGCCGCCCTCGGGCCGCGAGTAGTCGAGATAGAGCATCGAGGCGACCGCGTCGACGCGCAGGCCGTCGATCTTGTAGCGGTCCATCCAGAACAGCGCGTTGGCGACCAGGAAGTTCGCCACCTCGCGCCGGCCGAAATTGTAGATCAGCGTGTTCCAGTCGAGATGCCGGCCCTGCATGGCGTTGGCATGCTCGAAGAGCGCGGTGCCGTCGAACTGCGCGAGTCCGTGCGGATCGTCGGGGAAGTGGCCCGGGACCCAGTCGAGGATGACGCCGACGCCGTGCCGATGGAAGGCGTCGACGAGACAGGCGAAGTCGTGCGGCGTCCCGAAGCGGCTGGTCGGCGCGTAGAGGCCGGTCGGCTGATAGCCCCAGGAGGCGTCGAACGGGTGCTCGGCGATCGGCAGCAGCTCGACATGGGTGAAGCCCATGTCGGCGACGTATTGCGGCAGCTGGTCGGCGAGCTCACGGTAGGTGAGCCAGGAATTATTGAGATACGGGTTGCGCCGCCACGACCCGAGATGGACCTCGTAGATCGAGATCGGCGCGTCGTGCCGGTTGATGCCGGCCGGCCCGGGGGCGATCTGCGGCAGCGTCGCCGGATCGACGATCACCGAGGCGGTGAGCGGGCGCACCTCGGCCGAGAAGGCGTAAGGGTCGGCCTTGAGGAGCGGCGCGGCGCTGTGCGGCCCGATGATCTCGTACTTGTACTTGGCGCCGGCCTTGGCGTCGGGGATGAAGATCTCCCAGAAGCCGTTGCCGCGCACCCGCATGGCGTGGCGGCGACCGTCCCAGAAGTTGAAGTCGCCGACGACGCTGACCCGACGTGCGTTCGGCGCGAACACCCCGAAGGCGACACCCTGGACACCCTCGTGCACCATCGGATGGGCGCCGAGCCGGTCGTAGATCTGCAGGTGCGTCCCCTCGCCCATCAGGTAGAGGTCGAGGTCGGAGAAGACCGGGGCGAATCGATAGGGGTCGTCGAACTCGACCGGGTCTCCCTTCCCCCAGCCGGCGATCAGCCGGTAGTCGCGGCCGCTGGACGGCACCTGGCCGGAGAACAGGCCTGCATCGTGAATGCGCCTGAGCTCGCTCTCCTGGCCGTCCGGGTAGCGGACCCGGACCTGCCGGGCGCCGGGCAGGTAGACCCGCACGATCGGCTGCCCACGGTCGACATGGGGCCCGAGATAACGGAACGGATCGGCGTGATAGCCGCCGATGATGGCGTGAGCCTCCGGGGTGACGACCTCAGTCATGGCTGCGCGCCCGCGACCGGAAAGAGGGCCCGCGCCAGGCCGGCGAGAGGCACATGGACCCAGTCGGGACGATTGGCGAACTCATATCCCACCTCGTAAACGGCCTTTTCCACAATGAAAAAACGGAGCAGCCGGTCGGCCGCGGCCTGATCGGAGGGCCACAGCCGGCTGCCGGCGGTCGTCTCGCGCATGCACATCAGGAACGCATCCGTTGCTGCATCGCGCCAGGAGTCAAGTACCTCCGTGAGTCGCTGCGGCCCGTCCACCGCCTTCTCGAGGTGCCGGATGAGGGCGGATGTGGCGGCATAGTCGAGCGATCGCACGAAACCTGCGGCGTCGCGGGCGGACGGCGCCTTGCGGGTCCGCTCGGCATGCGGCCGCTCCGGCTCGCCCTCGAAGTCGACGATCTGCACGTCGTCCTTGGCGATCAGAATTTGCCCCAAATGGAAATCTCCGTGGTGTCGGATCTTGTCGACGTCGATCGGCCCGGCGAGCAGGCCGCCCAGAGTGTCGAGGGCCTCCCCCTGGCGGGCGAGCAGCATCTGGGCCGACGGCTGGGCCGTGGCCGGGAGCTGCGGCTGGCGACGGGCGAGCTCGGCGAACATCGCCTCGGCGTTGCGCACGAGCTCGGCGGTCCAGGTGTCGACATCCGCCATGGTCACCGGCTCGGGCGCGAAGTCCGCGACATCGGGACGACTCGCGAGCGCCAGATGCAGTTCCGCCGTCCGCCGGCCGATCTGGCGGACCCGGTTGAGGACCGTGACGTCCGGGGCGGGCATGCCGTCGGCGTCGGTGGGCAGCATGCTCACCTCTTCGAGGTAGCGGTCGAGCGCGTGCGCGGTCTGCGACCAGGCGTCCCCCTGGTTCTCGACGAACTGGTGCAGCACGCCGACCGCCGAGCGGACGCCGTCCTCGACCAGCTCGATCGTTCCCATCAGGCGCGGCGTGTTGGCGAAGTCGGCGGCGTCGGTGAGGAAGCGTCCCATCTCGACCTCGGGATTCACCCCGGCCGTGATGCGGCGATAGATCTTCAGCACGAAGGAGGAGTCGATCAGCGTGGTGGAGTTGGTCTGCTCGACTCCCGCCCCCCGCACCAGCGCGATCGGCGGCAGCGGACTTTCGGCGAACTTCGCGGTCGGCTGGAACTCGAGCGTCGCGCCGGCGGCCGACCGGCGGCCACCGGCGTGGATCTGATCGACCACGCTCGACACCACCTCGCGGTCGGCGACCGCGTCGACCAGGGCGCCCTCGCGATTGGTGAGCCTGACCGGCGCCAGGATCGAGGCCAGCGGGTAGTCGCTGGTGCGATCGATGTGGCCCCAGCGGACCACCAGCGGCAGCGCGTAGCGGGCGGTGCCGCGCGGGGCCGCGTGGTCGACCACGGCGAGCACCGGCGGGAAGGCGCCGTCGCCGAGCGGCAGCAGCCGCGACAGCCGGGTCTCGCCGCCGGCGGCGCCCTTGCCGGCGAACCAGCGCCGGCCGGACAGGAACGCCGGCAGCACCTCGCGCTCGAGCGGGTGTCGCACCCGCGGGTCGGCGATCGATCGCCAGCTTCCCTGCAGCACCAGAGTGATCCATTCGCGCGGCATGATGGTCTCGCCGGATGCGCCGCCGTTTTCCTCGGCGAGCTGGAACCAGAAGAACCCGTAGGGCGCCAGCGTCACCGCGAACGGCGCCTCGTCGAGCCGCTTGAAACGCACGCGGCCCAGCATCTCGATCGGAACCCGGCCGCGCCACGCCGCGAGGTCGATCTCGGCCCATTGGGCGGAGCGCGACAGGTTGGCGACGCAGAGGATGACCTCGTTCTCGTACTGGCGCAGATAGGCGAGCACCGAGCGGTTCGACGGCCGCAGGATCGACATGGTGCCGCGGCCGAAGACCTTGCTGGACTTGCGCACCGCGATCATGCGCTTCATCCAGTTGTAGAGCGACGACGACGAGCGCGCCTGCGCCTCCACGTTCACGGCCTGGTATCCGTAGACCGGGTCCATGATCGGTGGAAGGTAGAGCTTGGCCGGATCACAGCGCGAGAAGCCGCCGTTGCGGTCCGACGTCCACTGCATCGGCGTCCGGACGCCGTTGCGGTCGCCCAGATAGATGTTGTCGCCCATGCCGATCTCGTCGCCGTAATAGACGACGGGCGTGCCCGGCAGCGACAGGAGAAGGCTGTTCATCAGCTCGATCTTGCGCCGGTCGTTGTCCATCAGCGGCGCCAGGCGGCGCCTGATACCGAGGTTGATGCGGGCGCGGGGATCGGCCGCGTAGGTCGACCAGAGGTAGTCACGCTCGGCGTCGGTCACCATCTCGAGCGTGAGCTCGTCGTGATTGCGCAGGAACAGCGCCCACTGGCTGGTCTCCGGGATGTCCGGGGTCTGCCGCAGGATGTCGTTGATGGGGAACCGATCCTCCTGGGCGATCGCCATGTAGATGCGCGGCATCAACGGGAAGTGGAACGCCATGTGGCATTCGTCGCCCTCGCCGAAATAGGCGCGCACGTCCTCGGGCCACTGGTTCGCCTCGGCGAGCAGGAAGGTACCGGGCGCGTAGGCGTCGAGCTCGGCCCTGAGCTTCTTGATGACGGCGTGGGTCTCCGGCAGGTTCTCGTTGTTGGTGCCCTCGCGCTCGACCAGATAGGGAATCGCGTCGAGCCGGAATCCATCGACCCCGAAGTCGAGCCAGCGGCGCATCACCTGCACCATGGCCCACAGCACCCGCGGATTGTCGAAGTTCAGATCCGGCTGGTGCGAGAAGAAGCGGTGCCAGAAATAGGCGCCGGCCTCCTGGTCCCACGCCCAGTTCGACTTCTCGGTGTCGGTGAAGATGATGCGGGTGTCGAGGTATTTCTGGTCGGTCTCGCTCCACACGTACCAGTCGCGCGCGTTCGAGCCGCGCTTCGAGCGCCGCGCCCGCTTGAACCAGGGATGCTGGTCCGAGGTGTGGTTGATGACCAGCTCGGTGATCACCTTCAGGCCGCGCCGCTTCGCCTCGTTCATGAAGCGGCGGAAGTCCTTCATCGAGCCGAAGTCCGGATTGATCCGCCGGTAGTCGGCGATGTCGTAGCCGTCGTCGCGGCCCGGGCTCGGATAGAACGGCAGCAGCCACAGCGCCGTGACGCCGAGATCCTGGATGTAGTCGAGCTGATGGGTCAGCCCGTTGAAGTCGCCGATCCCGTCGTTGTTGCTGTCGAAGAACGATTTCACGTGGATCTGGTAGATCACCGCGTCCTTGTACCAGAGAGCGTCGCCGGAGAGCTCGGGTGCTGTGGCGGCCGCGATGTCGGACAGAATATTCATGGTGTTCCGAATTTGCTGGAAATGGCTCGTCCGGCCGCACGATCAGGCGACGCAACGCATCAGCACGGCGGGGTCGCGGTCCGGATCGATGGCGAGACGTACGCCGCCCCACTCGACCAGGCGCCATTCGCCCGTCACCAGGTTCTCGACGGCCCGCACCGGACGGCGCGCGCCTTCCGGGCCGATCCGCATGTCGCCGAAATGAAGCCAGACGTCGTGCGGTCCCGGCGCGAGCGCCACGGCGACCGCCACCACGTTGTCGTGGGCGACCGACTCCTTGACGAACCCGATCACGTTGGGGCTGTCGACCTGTGCGAAGCCGAAGTTCGCGGTCTGCTGCAGGGCCGGATTGGCACGCCGGATGGCGTTGAGCTGGGCGATGTAGCCCTTGATGTTTCCGGGCGCGTTCCAGTCGCGCGGCCGGATCTCGTACTTGTCCGAGTCGAGATACTCCTCCCGTCCGGGTGCGAGCGGCGTGTGCTCGAGCAGCTCGAAGCCGGCGAACACACCGTAGCTGCCGGCGAGCGTCGCGGCCAGCGCGACCCGCGACATGAACATCCAGCGTTCACCGCCCTGTAGATGAAAGGGCAGGATGTCGGGCGTGTTGACGAAGAAGTTCGGCCGGAAGTACTCGCGCTCGGGATGCCGGGTCAGCTCGGCCATGTAGGCGGACAGCTCGTCCTTGCCGGTGCGCCAGGTGAAGTAGGTGTAGGACTGCGAGAATCCGAGCTTGGCCAGCGCCTTCATCACCTTCGGGCGGGTGAACGCCTCGGACAGGAAGATCACGTCGGGAAAGCGCGTCTGCACCTCGTGGATCATCCACTCCCAGAACGGGAACGGCTTGGTGTGCGGATTGTCGACCCGCACGATGCGAACGCCCTGCTCGGCCCAGAACTCCACCACGTTGCGCAGCGCCTCCCACAGAGCGACACGGTCGGCGCAGTAGAAGTCCGGATTGGTGATGTCCTCGTACTTCTTCGGCGGATTCTCGGCGTATTTCATCGAGCCATCCGGCCGCCACCTGAACCACTGCGGATGCTGCCTGATCCACGGATGGTCGGGCGAGCACTGGGTGGCGAAGTCGAGCGCGATCTCGAGCCCGTGCCCGCGGGCCGCGGCGACCAGCCGACGGAAGTCCGCGAGCGTGCCGAGCTGCGGGTGGACGGCGTCGTGGCCGCCCTCGGCGCCACCGATCGCATAGGGGCTGCCCGGATCGCCCGGCTCGGCCTTCAGCGAATTGTTCTTGCCCTTGCGATTCGTCACGCCGATCGGGTGGATCGGCGGGAAATAGAGGACATCGAAGCCCATCGCAGCGATATCGGGCAGTCGGGCGATGACGTCGTCGAACGTGCCGTGACGGCCGGGATCGTCGGTCTGGCTGCGCGGAAACAGCTCGTACCATGCGCCGGCGCGCGCCCGCGCCCGCTCGATCATCAACGGGTAGGCCTGACTCCAGGTGAGGTCGGGGCGCGGCTCGACCGCCGCCATGGCGGCGGCGAGCTCCTCGGCGAGCAGCGGCCGCGCGTCCGCGGTCGTGTCGAACCGGTTCAGCGCCGCCTGCAGACGGCCGGCGGTGTCGCCGGCGCGCGGCAGTGCCGCGGCCACGAGCTCGCGGCCTTCCTTCAGCTCCAGCGTGATGTCCAGCCCCGCCTTCTGCTTGGCGAGCGTGTCGCGACGCCAGGTGCCGAAGGCGCTCGTCCAGGCTTCGATCGCGAACGCGTGGCGGCCGAGCTCGATCGGCACGAAGGTGCCGTGCCAGCGGTCGTTCTCGACCGGGACCATCGGTGCCGTCCACCAGCCGCGCTCGCCCTCGCGCCGCCAGCGCAGCGCGGCCGCCGTCACCTCGTGGCCATCCCGAAAGATGTCCGCCCACACGTCGACAGGCTCGCCGACGATGCGCTTCACCGGATGCCGGCCGGCATCGACGGTCGGGTACACGTCTTCGATGACGTAGCGGCGACCATCGACGTCCGAATCGAGCGGAGTCGCGTCCAGGGCCGAGGTAAGGCGCGGATCGTGCGTCATGTCCCGAATGATTGCTGTGCCGGTGCTACCCGACGGTAAACGAAAACAAATCAGGGGCGTTCCGGTTCCATTTGGAGGCCTTCGCGAAGCCGGCGCGGAGCGGCCGGTGCCGCGTCCGCCACGCCTTCGAAGCATCGAATCCCGTGTCGATCTTACCGGCGGTTTTGCCCGAAATTCGACGGCGGCCTCGCGGAGGGGAACCCGGTGCATTCTAAGTTGTTGTTTCGAGGCGTGAACGAGGCGTGATGATGACCGTGACCGGCTGCTCCGCCGGGTGCGAGCCGGCTGCGAGGAGGATTGACCGTGGACATCGTCGTGGTTTCCAACAGGGTGGCGAGAGCCAAGGCGGACGAGCCCATGACGGGCGGCCTGGCCGCGGCTCTGCTGCCGGCCGTGACGGATTCGGGAGCCATCTGGGTCGGCGCCAGCGGACGCACCCGCGACGCCTCCGCCAAGGAGCCGTTCGTCGAGGTGGAAGCGCTCGGCAAAGGTGCACTGGCGACACTCGACCTGCCGACAGCGCATTATCGCGGCTACTACGAAGGCTTCTCCAACTCGGCCTTGTGGCCGGCCCTGCATTCGCGTCCCGACCTGATCGACACCAGCCCGCAGGATTACGCCTCCTATCGGGAGGTGAACTGCATCATGGCGCGCGCGCTGCTGCGCTTCTGCCGCGGCGAGGCGATGGTCTGGGTGCAGGACTATCATTTCCTGCCGCTCGGCGCCGAGCTCCGCCGGCTCGGCGTCTCCCAGCCGATCGGCTTCTTCCTGCACACGCCGCTGCCGGGCCGCGACACGCTCGTCGCCGTCCCGCATCATCGCGAGCTCGTCGAGGCGATGCTGGCCTATGATCTGATCGGCTTCCAGACCGACGACTCCCGGCGCAACTTCGAGGACTATCTGAGGCGCGAGCTCGGCCTCGCCGTCACCGGCACGGTGACGGCCGGCGGGTCCGGCGCCGGCACGGTCGTGCGCTCGCGTCAGGGCGAGACGCGGCTCGGCGCCTTCCCGATCACCATCGACACCGAGCTGTTCGCCAGCCGCGCCACCAGGGCGGCGGCCCGCCCGGAGGTGTCGCGCCTGCGCTCGAGCCTGCACGGCGCCAAGCTCGCCATCGGGGTCGATCGCGTCGACTACTCCAAAGGCCTGCCGAACCGCATCCGCGGCTTCGCGGCGCTGCTCGATAGCGAGCCGTCGTTCCGCCGCGGCGTGACGCTGATGCAGATCGCGGTCCCGTCGCGCGGCGACATCCCGGCCTACAAGGCCCTCAAGTCGGAGATCGCCCATCTGGTCAGCGACGTGAACGGCCGGTTCGGCGAGCCCGACTGGACGCCGATCCGCTATCTCAACAAGGGCTACGCCCAATCGACTCTGGCCGGCTTCTACCGGACCGCCCATGTCGGTCTGGTGACGCCCCTCGCCGACGGCATGAACCTGGTCGCCAAGGAGTATGTCGCGGCCCAGAATCCGTTCGATCCCGGCGTGCTGGTGCTGTCCGAGTTCGCCGGCGCGGCGCGCGAGCTCGACGCGGCGCTGCTCGTCAATCCGCACGACAACGCGGCGATCGGCGCGGCGATCGGCCGCGCGCTGACGATGTCGCTCGAGGAGCGCTGCGAGCGTTTCGAGGCCAACATGAAAGTCTTGCGTGCGTCGTCGGTCCAGCTATGGTTCGCGGACTTCGTTCGCACGCTCGACGACTCGGCCTACATGGCGCTGCCGGTCGTCTCCCAGCTCCCGACGGTGCCGGCGGCCGGACCGCGTGGCGTCGAGGCGCCGGTGGTGCGGTTCGAGCGCCACTGATCTGACGCTACGGGCTGGACGGACCGCCACGGGCGAGCACGGGACACGTCGACCGCGATGAGTGAGGGCGAGCTGAGCCGCCGGGCCGAGACCTTCGGGGTCGAGACGAGCTATTACGATGCACGTGGCACGCTGCGGGAGGTGGGCGACGACGCGGTCGGCGCCATCCTCGACGTGCTCGCCCGCAGCGGCCCGCCGCCGGGTGCCGAACCGCACGTGCATGTTCGCCGCCGGGGCCGGATCGAGCCGATCTACGGCGTGTGCGGCGACGGCACGGCATGGAAGCTGACGCGCGGCAACCGCACCGTCGCGTCGGGCACCTGCGAGCACGGCGCCGTGGTGCTGCCGGAGAAGACCAAGGTCGGCTCCTACCGGCTGCTGCTCGACCCGGCGGGCGAGCGTCCTCAGGCCGTGCTGGTCGCGCCCGAGGCGGCATGGCAGCCCAAGACCTTCGACAAGGGCGGCCGCGTCTGGGCGCTCGCCGTGCAGCTCTACGGCGTACGTTCGGAGCACAACTGGGGCATCGGCGATTTCTCGGATCTGCGCAGCCTCGTGCGCATCGCCGGCTCGTTCGGCGCCGCCGGCGTCGCGCTCAACCCGCTGCACGCCATCACGCTCGACGATCCGGGGGCGATCAGCCCCTATTCGCCGACCAGCCGCCTGTTCCTCAATCCACTCTACGTCGACGTCGCGGCGATCCCGGAGTTTCCGGGCCTCGCCGCCGCCGGCCTCGCCGACGAGGTGGCGCGTCTGCGCTCCACCGCGCAGGTCGACTATGCCGGCGTCATCCCGGCCAAGCTGAAGGCACTGCGGCTCGCCTTCGAGGCGTTCCGCGAGCGCGGCAGCGCCGAGCGGCATGCCGACTTCGCGGCCTTCAAGAGCGAGCGCGGCGACTGGCTCACCGGCTTCTGTGCCTTCGCGGTGCTGCGCGCCCGCTACGGCGGACCGTGGTGGATGTGGCCCGAGGAGTGGCGGGCACCGTCGCGCGACACCCTGACGAGGCTCGCGGCCAGCGACGCCGCCGAGATGGAGTTCCATGCCTTCGTGCAGTGGACGGCCGATCGCCAGCTCGCCGCCTGCAGCACCGCCGCCGCCGAGGCCGGCATGCCGGTCGGCCTCTATCTCGACGTCGCCGTCGGCGTCGCGGCGGACTCGGCCGACGTCTGGTCGAACCAGGGCGCCTATGTGCGCGAGCTCTCCGCCGGCGCGCCGCCCGACCTCCTCAACACGGCCGGACAGGACTGGGGCCTCGCCTCGTTCAACCCGCGTGTCCTGATGGAGACTGACTTCGCGCTGCTGCGCGAGACGCTGCGCGCCGTGATGCGCCACGCCGGCGCCATCCGGCTCGACCATGTTCTCGGCTTCAACCGGCTCTACATGGTCCCGCACGGCTTCAAGGCCGACCAGGGGACGTATGTGCGCTTCCCGCTCGAGGCGATGCTGGCCGTCGTCGCGCAGGAGAGCCAGGCCGAGCACTGCCTCGTCATCGGCGAGGATCTGGGCACCGTGCCGGACGGATTCCGCGAGACGCTCGCCGGCTGGAACGTGTGGTCCTACCGGATCATGCTGTTCGAGCGGGCGTGGGACAGCGACAGCTCCTTCAGCCCGCCGCACGGCTATCCGGAGCAGGCGCTGGTGTCGTTCTCGACCCACGACCTGTCGACCTTCTCGGGCTGGATGTCGGGCCACGACCTCGACGTCAAGCACGGGCTCGGCATCGATCCGGGAGAGACCGAGGACGCCCGTCAGCATGCCCGCCAGATGATCGCGGCGGCGCTGCGCCACGAGGTCGGCGCCGACCACGTGTCCTTCGACGGCGTCGCCCGCTTCCTGGCCCGCACGCCGGCCCGGCTGCTGGTGGTCGCGGCCGAGGACGCCTTCCAGGTCGCCGACCAGCCGAACGTGCCGGGCACCATCAACCAGCACCCGAACTGGCGCCAGACGCTGCCGGTGCGGCTCGAGGATTTCTCGTCGGACCACCGCCTCGTCGAGATCGCCCGCATCCTTCGCGAGGAAGGCCGGGCGTTCGGCTGACGGTCGCGGCGCTTCCCTTTCCGTTCGTGGGCGCCGCGGACCCTTCCTCCGGCCTTCGCGGCGGCAGCCCGTCACCGCAGAAGATTTTGCGCCGCCGCTTCGTCGGTGATCAGCACGTGGACGAGCCCGGCCGCGATCGCGGCGCGGATCACCGGCGCCTTGTGCCGCCCCCCGGCGGCGAGGACACGCTGCGGCACCCGCCGCAAGGCGTCGAGATGCGGACGGATGGTCCGGTCGGCGATCGGATGATCGACCGGGCGGCCGGCCGGGTCGAGATAGTGGCCGCAAATCTCGCCCACGGCGCCGGCCTCGCGCAGTGATCGCCACAGGTCGCGGGAGATCACGCCGTATTCGAGCGCCTTCGACCGTGCGGTCAGGTCGATGGCACTCATCAGCGCGAGGTCGAGCGTCTCCACCATGGCGAGGACGCGTCGGACCGGATCGCTCTCCACCAGCGCGTCGCGCAGCGCCTGGGTCTCGGTATACATCGGCGCCGTGACGTAATAGCAGGTCGCGTCGAGCGCCCGCGCGAACGAGGCGGCGTTGTCGTAGGGGTTGATCGCCGTGCTCTCGGCGAGCCCGCCGCACAGCAGCACCACGGTGTTGCCCTGCCCGACCCGCCGGGCGAGATTCTGGGCCGCGGCGTGGATGGTGCCGCCCCAGTTGATTCCAAGCGATCCCGACGGCGGGAGCCGCTCCGAGATCCACCAGCCGGCCGCCGCGCCGACCACCGAGCGCACGTCGGTGCCCTCCGCCGGCGACGGTACGACGACGGCCTCGCGGAGGCCGAAGCGTTCGACCAGCCGGCATTCGAGCGCGACGCAGGGCGCCACCGGACCGGCGATGGTGATCTGCACGAGGCCGGTGTCGCGGGCGTCGCTGAGCATGCGGTTGACCCGCTTGCGGGTGAGCCCGAGGCGCTGGGCGATGGCGTCCTGGGTTTGCCCTTCCTTGAAGTAGTACCAGCAGATGCGCGCCGCCAGCGCCGCATCGAAAGGCGCCTCCCCGGACTCGAGCGCCGTCACCTGTCCCACACCGACTGCCATGCCGAAGTCCCTACTGCCGTTTCGCCCCCGACGTCCCGTCGCGGCCGACCCGGCGCAACCATCCCGGGCCGGCGGAGTCGCGTCAAGAACATTTGTGCCGCCTGCGTCACATATGTGTCTTCGGCCGGGCGTATAGGCGACGACACGTTGCTCACGATGCCGCCCGAGAGGATCCGTCTTGCCCCCTGCCGCCGCTTGTCCGTCCGCCCCGCCCGACGCCGTGGAGGTCAACGGCCGGGTCTATGCCTGGCCGCGCCGGCCCACCGTGGTGGTCTGCTTCGACGGTTGCGACCCGGCCTATGTCGACGCCGCGCGCGACGCCGGTGCGATCCCGACGATGGTGCGGATGGCGCAGGACGGGTTCTACGGCATCGCCGACGCGGCCATGCCGACCTTCACCAACCCGAACAACGTCTCGATCGTCTGCGGCGCGCCTCCCGCCGTGCACGGCGTCTCCGGCAACTACTATCTCGACCGCGCCAGCGGCCGCGAGATCATGATGCTCGACGCCTCGCTGCTGCGGGCCCCGACCGTCCTGGCGCGCTTCTCGCAGGCCGGTGCGGCGGTCGCGGCCGTCACGGCCAAGGACAAGCTGCGGAAGGCGCTCGGCCACGAGCTCGACGGCATCGCCGTCTCGGCCGAGAAGGCCGACGCCGCGACGCTCGCCGAGCACGGCATCGCCGACCTGACCGCGCTGGTCGGCCGCGCCACGCCGGACCAGTATTCCGCCGACCTCTCGCTCTACGTGCTGGACGCCGGCATCCGGCTCCTGGAGACGCGCCGTCCGGACCTCCTCTATCTGTCGCTGTCCGACTACGTTCAGCACAAGCACGCGCCCGGCACGCCGGATGCGAACGCCTTCATGGCGGACGTCGACTCCCGCTTCGCCCGGCTGATCGATCTCGGCGCCACGCTGGGCGTCGTCGCCGATCACGGCATGACGGACATGGCGCGGCCGGACGGAACGCCCGCCGTGCTCTATCTCGGCGACCACCTCGACGCGGCGTTCGGCCACGACGCGACCCGCGTGATCTGCCCGATCACGGATCCGTTCGTGCGCCATCACGGCGCCCTGGGCGGCTTCGTGCGCGTGCATCTGATGCGCGACGACCTCGACGCGGCGACCGTGGCGGCATTCGTGCGCGCCCTGCCCGGCGTCGAGCACGCGCTCGACAGGGACGAGGCCTGCGCCCGGTTCGAGCTTCCGCTCGACCGCGAGGCCGACATCGTCATCGTCGCCGCACGCGGCACCGCGATCGGGGCGCGCGCCGCCGACCACGACCTGTCCCAGCTCGCCGGCGAGCGCCTGCGCTCGCACGGCAGCATCGCCGAGCAGCGGGTGCCGTTCCTGCTGTCGCATTCGCTGGTGCCGGCGTACGAGACGCGCGCCGAGCTGGGCCTGCGCAACTTCGACATCTTCGACTACGCCCTCAACGGGGTCGCGTGATGCGCCGCGTCGTCCTGGTGATCCTCGACGGGCTGCGCCGCGACTTCGTGACGGCCGAGCACACGCCGCATCTCGCGGAGTTCGCGACGCGGGCCGAGCGCTTTTCCGGCTATCGCTCGGCGTTCCCGTCGGCGACCCGGGTCGTGTCCGCGACGCTCGCCACCGGCTGCTGGCCGGCGCGCCACGAGCTGCAGGGCAACTCGCTCGCCTTGATCGAGGACGGCGCCCTGGTGCCGCATGACGCCGGCCACCCGGACTTCCTGCAGCACAAGCGTCGCGCCACCGGCCGCTCGCTCGCGGTGCCGACGCTGGCCGAACGGCTCGCCCCGCACGGCGGCGCCATCGTCTTCAACAACGTGTCGCCGGGCGCCGCCTATGCGCACGATCCGGATGGGCACGGCCACGTCTATCACCGCGTCGGTGCGTTCGGGCCGGGCCGCACGCCGCTGCCGGAGTCCGAGCAGCTCCGCATCACCCTCGACGCCGCCGGCGACCGCGCCATGACCGACCGCTTCACCGCCGAGGTCCTGACCGCGCGACGGCCCGCCCTCGCGGTCCTCTGGCTCGGCGAGCCCGACCACATCCAGCACGGCGCACCGCTCGGATCGCCGGAGCATCTCGATGTGCTGCGCGCCGCCGACCGCAACGTCGCCGCCGTGGTGCGCGCCGTCGACCGGTTGCGCGCCGCGGGCGACGACGTGCTGCTGATCGTCGGCTCCGACCACGGCCACCAGACGGTCGGCGGCATCGTCGACATCGACGCCGCGCTCGTGGCCGCCGGCCTGAAGGAGAGCGCCGCGTCGGGCGACGTTCTGGCGATCTCCAACGGCACCTCGGCGCTGATCTACGTCCATCCCGAACACGATGCGCGGCGGCCGCGGCTCGACGCCTTCTTCCGGACGCAGCCCTGGGCCGGCACGGTCCTGACCGCCGAGGAACTGGCGAGCGTCGGCCAGGCGCCGCGGCACGGGCTCGCCTTCGCGATCTCGATGAAAGCCGACGATACGCCGAACGAATTCGGCGTGCCCGGAACGAGCATCGCGGCGAAGCCGCGCGACGGCAAGCCGGACCGGCTCGGCTGCGGCCAGCACGGAGGGCTCGCGGCCTTCGAGCAGTCCCCTGTCCTGATGATCGACGGCCAGGGGTTCTCGCCCGGCACCGCGCGGCCCGACCCGGTCCGCATCGTCGACGTCGCTCCGACCGTCCTGCGCCATCTCGGCGTCGACCATGCCGGCATGGACGGCCATCCACTCCAGTCCTGCGCGTTTCACCCGAAGGAGACTCTCACGTGCGAAACGATACTGGCCTCGTGAATCGCCGCCATCTCCTCGCCGGAACGGCCGCGCTCGGCCTCGCCGCCGCCCTGCCCGTTCCGGCCTTCGCGGCCGGCGAGCCGCGCCGCGGCGGCGTGCTGAAATACGCGACACTCGGTCTCGACACCTCCGATCCGCATCGCCATGTCGGCAGCATCGGGGTGCAGCAGCTCTATGTCGAGGCGCTGACCTCGATCGGGCCCGACGGCGGCGTCGAGCCGTTCCTGGCCGAGTCGTTCGACGTCTCCGAGGACGGCAAGACCTACCGGTTCACGCTGCGCCAGGGCGTCACGTTCCACGACGGCGAGACGCTCACGGCCGAGGACGTGGTCGCCAACATCATGCGGGTGAAGACCCGCATCTCCGGCGGCTGGCTCGCCTCCGCCATGAAGCTCCTCGACTCCGCCACGGCGCCCGATCCGCGCACCGTCGTGGTCTCGCTGAAGCAGCCCTACGGTCCGCTGCTCGGCCTGATGTCGGAGCTGTGGATCGTGTCGCCGAAGTCGGAGGGTTGGGACGCGACCATCAAGACGCCGATCGGCACCGGGCCGTTCCGGTTCGGCACCTGGCAACCGAAGGTGAAGCTCGTCGCGCCGGCCAACACCACCTACTGGCGGGCCGGCATGCCGTATCTCGAGGCGGTCGAATGCGACCTGCGCGACGACGTCGACAAGGGGCTCGCGCTGCGCGCCGGCGACCTGCACGTCGCCAATGTCTCGCGTGACGTCGCGGCCCAGCTCGCCAAGTCCCAGGACATCGCGGTCAGCCGGCTGAAGGACACGAACTGGTACTTCCTGTCGTTCAACAACCGCAAGCCGCGGGCGCCGTTCGACGACCTGCGGGTCCGTCGCGCAATCGCCCATGCGATGGACAAGACCGCGTTCATGCGCTTCGTCGCCGGCGACTCGGGCGTCGTCACCAACCAGATGGTGGCGCCCGGCAACCTCTATTTCGACCAGGCGCAGCACGACGCCGACCTTCACGCCAAGCCGGATCTCGACAAGGCGAAGGCGCTGCTCGCCGAAGCCGGCGTCAAGCCGGCCGAGGTGAAGATCGAGCTGGTGTCCTGGCAGGAGAGCTATCCGCAGGTCGCCGTGCAGATGCTGCGCCGGCTGGGCTTCCAGGTGAACCACGTCGCGCTCGACGACATCGGCACCCAGAAGCGGCTCGGCCAGTACGACTGGGACGTCACCGTCATCCATTCGGGTCCGCGCGCCGACGTGTTCCTGCGCTATGTCCGCCTGATGAGCGACGGCCCCAACCCGGTGCTGTGGGGCGGCGTGCAGGATCCCGAGTTCGACCGGCTGGTGAAGGACGCCGTCGCCGAGCCGGACGTCGCCGACCGCAAGGCGATCTACACCAAGGCCTGGCAGCGCGTGCTCGACAACTACTATACGGTCGTGCTCGGCCACGCCGCCGAGCCGATCGCCTTCCGCCGCCAGGTGCAGGGCTACGAGCCGGGCTTCACCTGGTCGCCCAACTGGGCGAGCGGCGGCGTCGCGAAGACCTGGCTCGCCGGCTGAGCACCCGTGTCGCTCGCCTTGTCGTCCGCACCGCTCCGCGAGAAGCGCGCCGGCCGATGGCCGGTCGCGGTTCTCGCGGCCGGCGCCACGGTCGTGGCCATCGTGGCCATGGCCGCGATCGCGCCCCTGGTCGCGCCGTACGACCCGCTCGACCAGGATCTGCTCGCGCTCAACCAGGCACCGGACGCGGCGCACTGGCTCGGCACCGATCATATCGGCCGCGACGTCCTGTCCCGCCTTCTCGTCGGCACCCGCACGACGCTGACGATCGGCTTCGGCGGGGCCGCCGTCGCGCTGGCGATCGGCGGCGGTCTCGGCCTCGTCGCGCTGGCGCTCGGCCGGCTGACCGAGACGCTGCTGTTCGGCGCCGTCGATCTGATCCGGGCGATCCCGCCGATCCTGCTGGCGCTGCTGCTGGTCGTCGCCCTCGGCGCCGGCGCCGGGCCGGTGGCGATCGCGCTCGGCCTCTCCTACGCACCGTTCTTCGCCTATGTGGCCCGCGCCGCCTGGCATCGCGAGATGGCGCAGGACTACGTCACGGCGGCCCGGACGTTCGGGGGCGGCCCGCTGCACGTCCTGCGCCTGCATGTCCTGCCCAATCTCGCCGGCGCACTGATCACGCAGGCGGCCATCGTCCTGCCCCGCTGCATCGTCACCGAGTCGGTGCTGAGCTTTCTCGGGCTGGGCTCCTCGCCGGACGCGCCCACCTGGGGCCGCATGGTGGCCGATGCGAGCCGCACCATCGAGATCGCCCCCCACGCCATCGTGGCGCCGGTGATCGCTATCGTGGTCCTCACCACCAGCCTGTCGGTGATCGGCGACGACCTCCGTCGTCGTTTCGACCCGCTGCGCCACGCCCGCGCGACGCCCCCGGAGGTCGAGCCGTGAGCCGCCTCGCCACCGACACCCTCGCCGCCGTCGCGCTCCGGCTCGCCAAGATGCTGCTGCAGGCCGCCGCCATCGTCGTGCTGGTCTTCCTGCTCGTGCGGGTGGTCCCAGGCGACACCGTCGACGTGCTGGCGGCCCAGGGCGACCTCACCGAGGCCCAGCAGCAGGCGATGCGGCACGAGCTCGGCCTCGACCGTTCCGCCGGCGCCCAGCTGGTCGCCTGGAGCGCCGCCGCACTCTCCGGCGACTTCGGCCAGTCGATCCGGTTCCACCGGCCGGTCGCCGACATGCTGGCCACCGCCCTGCCGACCACGCTGACCTTCGCCAGCCTGAGCTTCGCGGTCGGCATCGTGATCGCCTTCACGATCGCGATCGCCGCGGTGACGTCCGGCACCGGCAAGGCGGTGGCACTGGTCGACGCCGTCAACATCTGGTCGATCGCGTTTCCGACCTTCTGCGTCGGGGTGCTGGGGATCCTGATCGTCTCGGTCTGGCTCGGCTGGCTGCCGGTGCTCGGCAGCATGGTGCTGCCGGTGGTGATCATCGGGATCGACAATGCCGGGCAGATCGTGAAGCCCCTCCACGAGGAGCTGCGCGAGGCGACCGCGGCCGCGCATGTCCGCACGGCCCGCGCCAAGGGCCTGCATCCGATCCGGGTGGTCGTCGTCCACCTGCTGCCGACCGCCCTGCCGATCGCGCTGACGCTGTCGGGGCTGGTGCTCGCCGGCCTCGTCGCCGGCACGCTCACCATGGAGGTGCTGTTCGGCCTGCCGGGGATCGGCAGCCTGCTGCTCAACGCCATCCACGGCCGCGACTACCCGGTCGTGCAGGCCGCCATCGCGGTGATCGTCGTCGCCCTCGTCGCGATCAACGCCGCGACCGACATCCTGCATCGCCTGATCGATCCGAGGGTCTCCGCATGATCGAGCCGACCGAGCCGCTCCTCTCCGTCGAAGCCCTGTCGGTCGAGGCGCCGCACGGCCCGCTGGTGCGCGGCGTGTCGTTCACGGTCGGGCGCGGCCGCACGCTCGCGCTGGTCGGCGAGTCCGGCTCCGGCAAGTCGCTGACGGCGCTCGCCACCCTCGGCCTGCTGCCACCCGGACTAACGGTCGGTTCCGGCACCCGCGCGCGCTTCGACGGCCGGGCGCTCCCGCTCGGCGACGAGCCGGCGATGCGCTCGCTGCGCGGCCGCCGCATCGCGATCGTATTCCAGGATCCGATGGCGTGCCTCAACCCGTTCATGCGGGTCGGGGTCCAGATCGGCGAGTCGCTGCAGCGCGCCGGCGTGCCGCGCGGCACCGCCCGTCGCGACCGGACGCTCGCACTGCTGCGCGAGGTGGAGCTGGCCGACCCCGCCTTCGCACGCCGCTACCCGCACGAGCTGTCGGGCGGCCAGCAGCAGCGGGTGATGATCGCGATGGCGCTCGCCGGCGCCCCCGACCTGCTGATCGCCGACGAGCCGACCAGTGCGCTCGACACCAGCGTGCAGGCCGAGGTGGCCCGCCTCCTCGCCCGCCTGCAGGAGCATCGCGGGATGGCGATGCTGTTCATCACCCACGACCTCGCCCTGGCTCACCGGCTGGCCGACGACATCGCGGTGATGCGGGCCGGCGAGATCGTCGAGACCGGGCCGGTCGCCCGGGTGCTCTCGTCGCCGCGGCTCCCCTACACCGAGCGGCTGGTGTCGGCGCGCCGCCGGCTGCTGTCCCCTCCTCCGGCCGCGCCGGCGATCGGGGACGAGGACGCGCCGCTCCTGGCGGTCGAGAATCTCGCTGTCGACTATCCCGGCCGCGGCCTCTTCGCTGCGCCGGTGCGGGCGCTCGCGGGCGCGAGCTTCACGCTGGCGCGCGGCCGCACGCTCGGGGTGCTCGGCGAGTCCGGCTCCGGCAAGAGCACGCTCGCCGCGGCGATCGCCGGCCTGCGCCGGCCGGCCGCGGGGCGCATCCGGCTGCCCGGCTGCACCCTGACGCCCGAGCGCCCGACGATTCCGCCGGCGCGGCGCCGGGCCTGCCAGCTCGTCTTCCAGAACCCGGCCGGCGCCCTCAATCCGCGCCTCACCATCGCGCAGCTCGCCGGCGAGCCGCTCCGCCTCTCCGGTGTCGGTCGGACGGCGGCGCGCGAGAAATCGGCCGAGGCGCTCGCCGCGGTCGGTCTCGATCCGGCCGTGCTCGACCGCTATCCGCACCAGCTCTCGGGCGGGCAGCGCCAGCGGGTCTGCATCGCCCGCGCGCTCCTGTGCGACCCGCAGATCCTGGTCTGCGACGAGGCGGTGTCGGCGCTCGACGCCACCGTCCAGATGCAGATTCTGGTGCTGCTGAAGGAGCTGCAGCACCGGCACCGGTTCGCCATGCTGTTCGTCGGCCACGATCCCGAGGTGGTGCGGTGGATCGCCGACGAGGTCGTCGTCGTGCACGGCGGGCGTATCGTCGACCGCTGCGCCGCCGCCGATCTCGACGGCGACGGACGGCATCCGCATACGCGAAGCCTGCTCGCGGCGCGCTTCGATCGCGCGGCGGCCTAGCTTACCGGCGCGGGAGGGCGGGGACGGCCGAGCGGCCCGTGGCGCCGGGATCGGCCCGTCGACAGTCCGTCGCCGCACCGAGCCGTACGCCCGCGACCCTGTTGCCGTTGCGCAATCGTCCGGTTCATCCTAGGTGCAGGGACGAGCCAACCGCACGAACGGGACCCCATGGCCGCGCAAACGCATCTCTTCAAGTGCCTGTCCGACAATTACGGCGTGCTGATCCACGATCCGGCGACCGGCGCCACCGCCGCCATCGACGCGCCGGAGGCCTGGGCCGTCGACGCGGCCCTGAAGGAGACCGGCTGGACCCTCACCGACATCCTGGTGACCCATCATCACGGTGATCACACCGGCGGCGTCGTCGAGCTGAAGGAGCGGCACGGCTGCAAGGTGACGGCGCCGCGCCACGAGAAGCAGCCGATTCCGGCCGTCGACGCGACCGTGGTCGAGGGCGATACCGTCAAGGTCGGCACCCTCACCGCCAAGGTGCTCGACACGCCCGGGCACACCGCCGGCCACATCGCCTACGTGTTCCCGGCCGACAAGGTCGCCTTCGTCGGCGACACGCTGTTCTCGATCGGCTGCGGCCGCGTCATCGAGTGCACGCCCGACGTGATGTGGGCGTCGCTGCTGAAGCTGCGCGCGCTGCCGGACGACACCAGGATCTACTGCGGGCATGAGTATACGCTCGCCAACATCAAGTTCGCCCTGACCATCGAGCCGGACAACCCGGCCCTGAAGGCGCGCGCCGCCGAGGCCGAGAAGCAGGTCGCGGCCGGCAAGCCGACGATCCCGGTGTCGCTCGGCGAGGAGAAGCGGGCGAACCCGTTCCTGCGCGCCGACGTTCCCGTGGTCGCCACCGCCGTGAAGATGAGCGGCAAGCCCGCCGCCGAGGTCTTCGCCGAGGTGCGCGAGCGCAAGAACCGGTTCTGATCGTGGAGCGGATGCTCGTGGACCGGTCCGCCGCCGACGTGATCGACCTGCTCGGGCTCGAGCCCCACCCCGAGGGTGGGCATTTCCGCGAGACGTTTCGCGATCCGGTCGAGGTCGGGCCGGGACGCGCGGCGTCGACCGCCATCTACTTCCTGCTGGCGCGCGGCGAGCGCTCGCGCTGGCACCGGGTCGACGCCGCCGAGGTGTGGCACTGGTACGCCGGCAGCCCGCTGCGGCTGGAGATCGCGGCGGACGGCGAATCCGCCCGCACGCACCGGCTCGGCCCCGATCTCGCCGCCGGCGAGCGGCCCCAGGCCGTGGTGCCGGCCGGCGCCTGGCAGGCCGCCGAGAGCCTCGGCGCCTGGACCCTGGTCGGCTGCACGGTGGCGCCGGGGTTCCTGTTCGACCGCTTCGAGCTGGCGCCGCCGGACTTTTCGCCGCCGGCGCCCTGAACCGCCCCGGTGGGGCGGAACCGCCGGTCAGTGACCGTCGAAGGTGAGCAGCGTGCGCACCGGCACGTCGAGCTTGCGCAGCTTGTCGGCACCGCCGAGATCCGGCAGGTCGATGACGAAGCACGCGGCCAGGACCTCGGCGCCGAGCTGGCGCAGGAGCTTCACGGCTCCCTCCGCGGTGCCGCCGGTGGCGATCAGGTCGTCCACCAGGATGACGCGCTCGCCCGCCACCACGGCGTCCTCGTGCATCTCCATCTCGTCGAGCCCGTATTCGAGCGAGTAGGCGATGCTGACCCGCTTGTGCGGCAGCTTGCCCTTCTTGCGGATCGGCACGAAGCCGGCCGAGACCTGATGGGCCACGGCGCCGCCGAGGATGAAGCCGCGCGCCTCGATGCCCGCCACCTTGTCGATCTTCATGCCGGCCCAGGGCTGGACCAGCTCGTCGACGGTGCGGCGGAACGCCCAGGCGTCGCTGAGCAGCGTGGTGATGTCGCGGAACAGGATGCCGGGCTTGGGATAATCCGGAATGGTCCGGATCGCGGCCTTGAGGTCTCTCTCGACGGTAGTGCTGGTGATCATCGTTCGGCCCGAGGGGGGTGGGAAACGGGATTGGCAGGGCGGCTCACTCTTGCACCCCGGCACGCAGTGGCGAAGCATGGCGCCGATCGCAACGGAGACCCCCCATGGACGAAACCTCGCAGAAGATCGTAATCGTCGATCTCCGCATTCCCTTTTTCCGGCTGGTGTTCTTTCTCGTCAAGCTCAGCCTCGCGGCAATTCCGGCCGCCATCATCCTGGCGGTGATCGGATTCGTCCTCTCCGCCGTCTTCGCCGCCCTGTTCGGCGGCCACATGGACATGTTCATGCGCCGGTGGAGCATGTGAGGGTCCGGACCACCGTTCCGGGTGCCGGACAGCGGCGGGCCCGGAACGGGGAGGCTCACCAGTACCCCTGCATGAGGTCGCGCACCCAGGTCGGCTCGCGGACCACGCCGCGCGGGGCGAAGCCCGGGATCCAGGGCTTGATGTCGAGCACCGGCGTGCCGTCGATGGCGTCGAGGCCGCGCACCCGCAGGGTGAGGCCGTCGACCGACACGAGGCTGACGGGCGTCACCCCGATGCGGTTCGGCCGCGACCGCGCCGGCTGGGCCAGGATGCCGAGCCGCGGCCAGTCGGTGCGCTCGCGCGGATGGCGGGCCCCGGTCTCGACCTTGTCCTCGGCGACCTTGTGCATGTGGAAGACGACGACCACGTGGCTGAACGAGGCGAGCCCGAGCGTCGCCTCCGGCTTCAGCCGGGCCGGATCGAGCACGATGTCGGCCTCGACATTGCCCCAGCCGTCGTCGACCGCCTCGGCCCGCCCGCCGCGCACGATGCCGATGGGCTCGAGCGTGATGGCCATGATGCGTTCCTTTCATTCTCGCCGCGCCTTCGACGACCTCTCCCCGCCACGCGGGGGAGGCACGCGAGCGCGGTCCCGATGCGCGATCAGCCCTTCAGCACCCGCCCGGCCACCGCGTCGAGCTTCTTCAGGAGCGCCGGGTCGCGGGCCTGCGGTGCGGTGATCAGGGCGTTGTCGAGGGCGCGGTCGGAGCCGATCGGGCACGGCTCGTGCTCGCGCGGGAAGTCGCGGGCGAGACGCGCCACCAGGCGCTTCGCCTTCTCGGCGTTCTCGACCAGCACCTTGACGATGTCCTGCACCGTCACGGCGTCGTGGTCGGGGTGCCAGCAGTCGAAGTCGGTCACCATCGCGATCGAGGCGTAGCAAATCTCCGCCTCGCGGGCGAGCTTGGCCTCCGGCATGTTGGTCATGCCGATCACCGAATAGCCCGCCTGCTTGTAGGTCATGCTCTCCGCGTAGCTGGAGAACTGCGGACCCTCGATGCACACATAGGTGCCGTCGTGCACCACGCCGATGTCCTCGGCGCGGGCGGCCTCGGCGATGTGGATGCGCAGCCGCGGCGAGATCGGATGCGCCATGGACACATGGGCGACGCAGCCGGTGCCGAAGAACGAGCTTTCGCGCCTGTAGGTGCGGTCGACGAACTGGTCGATCAGCACGAATGTCCCGGGCGGCAGCTCCTGCTTGAACGAGCCGCAGGCCGACAGCGTGACGATATCGGTGACGCCGACGCGCTTGAGGACGTCGATGTTCGCCCGGTAGTTGATGTCGGACGGGGAGATCCGGTGGCCCGTGCCGTGGCGCGACAGAAAGACGATGGGCAGGCCGGCGACCTCGCCCATGACCAGCGGGCCGGAGGGCTCGCCCCACGGGCTCTCGATCCGCTTCTCGACCACGTTCTCCAGACCCGGGAGGTCGTAAATGCCGGATCCGCCGATGATGCCCAGAACCGCCTTGGCCATACTCGCCCCAATGTCCTGCGTGAGTGTCCGCCATGTCGCCCGCGGGTCGAACCATCGGGACTCTTGCCAATCGGCGCGGAGTGTCCGATCGAGCCGCACGGGACCGATGCGACCGGGTTGTGGACGAAGCCCCGGCCGGCGGTCAACGTGATTCCGGCGCGCCGGTCCGCCCGGCGCCGCCGTCCGAAAGGTTGCTCTGCCATGCCCCAGCCGAAATCCGATCCGAAGCCGAAGACCAGGGCCGCCGCGGCCGGCGCCGGCCCGCTCGCCGGGCTGAAGGGACCGATCGTGCTGGTCGGGGCCGGCAAGATGGGGGGCGCGCTGCTCGACGGCTGGCTCCGTCTCGGCCTCGACCCGCGGAAGATCGTGGTGCTGGAGCCGCACCCCTCGGCCGACGTCGCCGCCCAGGCGATCGCCGGGCTGCGCCTCAATCCCGACCCGGCGGGCCTGAAGCCGGAGGCCGTGGTGCTGGCCGTGAAGCCGCAGACCGCGCCCGAGGCGCTGCCGCCGCTCGCCCCGCTGGCCGGCCACGGCGGCGTGATGATCTCGATCATGGCCGGACGGACGCTGGGGTTCCTCACGCAGGTGTTCGGGCCCGGCACGGCGGCCGTGCGAGCGATGCCCAACACGCCGGCCGCGATCGGCCGCGGCATGACGGTCGCGGTCGCCAACGCCGCCGTGACCGCGGCCGGCCGGACGCTCGCCCAGAACCTGCTCGGGGCGACCGGCAAGGTCGACTGGGTCGCCGAGGAGGACCTGATCGACGCCGTGACGGCGGTGTCGGGCTCGGGACCGGCCTATGTGTTCCTGCTGGCCGAGAGCCTCGCCCGGGCCGGCGTGGCGGCCGGCCTGCCGCCGGACCTCGCCCGGAAGATCGCCCGCGAGACCGTCGCCGGGGCCGGCGAGCTCCTGTACCGCTCGCCGCTCGACGCGGCGACGCTGCGCAAGAACGTCACCTCGCCGGGCGGCACCACCGCCGCCGCCCTCGACGTCCTGATGGCCGCCGACGGCCTCGACCCGCTGCTGGAGAAGGCGATCGCCGCCGCCACCAAGCGCTCGCGCGAGCTGGCGGGGTGACGCCACGGACGGCGCGGGGGTGAGACGCCGCGCCGCAGCACGGCCCTGGCACCCTCGCCTGCGGGGAATTACATAGACTGGGAGCTCATTCAGCCAGAGGAGCAGCCCATGGCGCGCAAGCCCGGTCCCCCCGCGAGCGGCGGAGACGAGAACATCCCCGAGGACACCGGCAGCGGCGCCACCGGGCAGGAGCGCGCCCGCAAGAAGCCCGGCCGCATCGGCACGCCCCGCGGCCGGATGATCGAGGCGTTCATGGAGCTGCTCGCCGAGCAGCCGTGGGAGACGATCGGCTTCGGCGACATCGCCGGCCGCGCCGGCGTGTCGCTGGCCGAGCTGCGCGGCCAGTTCGGCTCCAAGCTCGCGATCCTGGCCGCCCACATCAAGGAGATCGACCGCGAGGTCCTCGACGCCGATCACGACGACATGAGCGACGAGCCGACCCGCGAGCGGCTGTTCGACGTGCTGATGCGGCGCTTCGAGGCGCTGTCGCCCTACAAGGAGGCGATCCGCTCGATCCTGCAGTCGGCCCGGACCAACCCGGCGCTCGCGCTGGCGCTCAACAATTTCGGCGTCACCTCCATGCAGTGGATGCTGGCCGGGGCCGAAATCCCCTCCTCCGGCCCGACCGGCCTCATCCGCGCCCAGGGCCTCGCCCTGCTCTACGCCAATGTGATGTCGACCTTCCTGGACGACGACGAGCCCGGCCACGCCCGCACCATGGCGGCGCTCGACCGGGCGCTGGGCCGCGGCCAGCAGCTCTCCGGGATCTTCGACCGGGTGTGCGGCTTCATCCCGGGCTGCACGCCGCGCCGCCGCCCGCGCCCGCTGCGCTCGACCGACGTCTCCGACGGCGACGCCGCCGTGGCGGTGTGATCGGGGGCTCGCCCTGAGCTCCGACGACGAAAGCGCCCTCCGGACTCGCGTCCGGAGGGCTTTTCGCATCGGGCGCGGCGGCGCCGTCAGGCGGCCGCCTCGGTCGTCGGCTCGTCGTTCAGCGAGGCGAGCGTCTTCGCGTCGACCGTCGCCGTGACCAGCTTGGCGATCACGAGGTCGCCCGCGACGTTGAGGGTGGTGCGGCACATGTCGAGGAAGCGGTCGACGCCGAGGACGAGGCCGATGCCCTCCGGCGGGATGCCGACCTGCACCATCACCACGACGATCAGCGGCAGCGCGCCGCCCGGCACGCCGGCCGTGCCGACGCCGGCCAGCATCGACATCAGCACCACCACGACCTGCTGGCCGATGGTGAGGTCGATGCCGAACACCTGCGCCAGGAAGATGACGGTGACGCCCTCGAACAGGGCCGAGCCGTTCTGGTTGGCCGACGCCCCGATGGTGAGGACGAAGCGGACGATCTTGGGCGGCAGCCGCAGGATCTTCTCGCCGCAGGCCATCGCCACCGGCAGGGTCGCGTTGGAGGACGCCGTGGTGAAGGCGTAGAGATAGACGTCCTTGCACTGGGCGAAGAAGCGCAGCGGATTGGTGCGCGCCACCCCCCAGATGAACAGGCTGTAGACGACCAGGAACTGCAGCGCGAGGCCGATCACGACGACCAGCGCGTAGTAGGCGACGTTGCCGAGGAAGCCGGCGCCCATGCGGTAGGCCGTGTTGAAGACGATGCCGAAGATCGCGTAGGGCGCGATCATCATGGCGAGCCCGATGATCTTCATGCAGGCCTGGAAGATCGACTCGAGCACCTGCTTGGTCGGATGGTCGTCGGACTGGATGACGCGGGAGAGCGCCCAGCCGAAGAACAGCGCGAACACCATCACGGCGACGATCTCGCCCGAGAAGGCGCGGGCGGCCGAGTCGATCGGGTTCTGCGGCAGCAGGTCGACGAAGTACTGGTACCAGGGCTTCGCCTGGGTCGCCATGGCGTTCTTCTGGATCGACAGCACGCCGGCGTTCTGGGCCAGCGCCACCTTGTCGAAGACGAGGCCGGCGCCGGGCTTCAGGACATTGGTGATGACGACCGCGATGATCACCGAGGTGCCGCTGAGCAGCACCGTGAACAGGAGCGAGCGCCCGGCCACCTGACCGAGGCCGGCGCCCTTGCCGAGCTCCATCGTGCCGAGCATCAGGGCCGACAGGATCAGCGGCACCACCACCATGAAGATGAGGCGCAGGAAGGTCGCGCCCACGAACGTCATGACCTCGCTGAACGTGGTCATGAACGCGTAGTCCTTGGCCGGCAGCCAGTAATAGCCGATCAGGCCGAAGGCCACGCCCAGTACGAAACCGAGCAGAAGCTTGTCGTGCTGTTTCAAGGAAATTCCCCCCGGGACACCGGCCGCGGCGAAAGCGACTGCCGATATGGGGAGCGGTGGTCGCTCGCGTGCGCCTCGCGCACTTCGCGTGCAGGGCGCCCACAAAACGAGCGTAGTGCAACGGATTGATTCCTGATCCGCATGCCCGCCATGCAAGAAGCGCAACCGTAAGACATCCCGTCATACCACCGCTTCGATCAGGCGCGGCCCGCGCGCCGCGACGGCGGACGCCAGCGCGTCCTCGAAGGCACCGGTCTCGTCGACCCGCACGGCCTCGACTCCCATGCCTTCGGCGAGCCGCACCCAGTCGAGCACCGGGTCGGCGAGGTCGAACAGCGCCTGGGCCTTGCCGCTCCCCTCGGCGGCGCCGACGATGCGCAACTCGTCCATCAGCACCTTGTAGGCGCGGTTGGCGTAGACGATCGTCACCACGTCGAGCCTCTCGCGGGCCTGCGTCCACAGCGCCTGCAGCGTGTACATGGCGCTGCCGTCGGCCTGCAGCACCACCACCTTGCGGTCCGGGCAGGCGACGGCGGCGCCGGTCGCCACCGGCAGGCCGTCGCCGATGGCGCCGCCGGCGAGGCTGAGGAAGTCGTGCGGCGCCGCGGTGTCGAGCACGGCGTAGTGCTGGAAGCCGCCCGTGATGCTCTCGTCGCTGACGATCGCGTCGTCGGGCAGGTGGCGGCCGACGATCCGCATCAGCGAGCCGGGATCGAGCCGCCCGGCCGGCGGCCGCTCCGGGATGCGGAACGGCGCCACCGGCGCCGGCGCGACCGCGCCGAGCGCGTCGGCGACGGCTTCGAGCGCCGCGGCGCCGTCCTCGTGCGGATGGGCCAGCACCAGCGGCGTGCAGCCGGGCGGCGTCAGCTCGCTCGGCTGGTCCGGATAGCCGAAGAACGCAATCGGCGCCTGGGTGCCGACCAGGATCAGCGTCTCGGTGCCGGACAGCATCGCGATGGCCGGCTCCGGCCGGTACGGCAGGCGCTCGACCCGCACCCGCCCGGCGCCGCGCTCGATCCTGGGGGCGAAGGTGTCGCAGACGAGCCGCGCACCGGTCGCCGCGGCGATGCGGCCGGCTGCCGCGAGCCCGTCGCCGCGCAGCGCCTCGGCACGCAGCAGCAGGGCCGTGCGGCCGGCCCGCAGCGCCGCGACCGCGCGGGCGACCGCCGCGTCCGACACCGGCGCCGGAGCGTGCACGGGCAGCCGCGGCGACGGCCCGGCGGCCGGCGACCAGGCGGTGTCGGCCGGCAGGATCAGGCTGGCGATGCGGCCCGGCGCCTCGCGGGCCGCCTGCACGGCGCGCGCCGCCGCGGCCGCCACGCTACGGGCGTCGCGGCAGGATTCGACCCAGTGCGACACCGGCCGCACCATGGCGGCCACGTCGGCGGTCAGCGGCGCGTCGAAGCGCTGGTGCGTGGTCGCGTGGTCGCCGACCACGTTGACGATCGGCACCCGCGCCTTGCGGGCGTTGTGCAGGTTGGCGATGCCGTTGGCGAAGCCGGGCCCGAGATGCAGCAGCGTCGCGGCGGGCCTGCCGGCCATCCGGGCGTAGCCGTCGGCCGCGCCGGTGGCGACGCCCTCGAACAGGCACAGCACGGCCCGCATCCCCGGCACCGTGTCGAGCGCGGCGACGAAATGCATCTCCGACGTGCCGGGATTGGCGAAGCAGACCTCGACGCCGCTCGCCACCAGCGTGCGAACGAGGCTTTCGGCACCATTCATGCGACTGAACCCCTGCGAACCGACCGGACCGGGACACGCGTCGCGCCGGCGGCCCGGTTTCGGGGACGCGTTACACCAGCCGTCGCCGGCGGCCAACCGCACCGCGGCCCGACGGCGTTCGCGATGCCCCGGACACCGAGACAGGCCGCGCCGGCAAGCATCCCACGCCTCCATCGCTCCCGCGACGCGCGCCGCGCCCGGGGTGTGCCCATGACCCGTGCCCGGCCCCGACGAGACGGGCCGAGGGAGGCGGAGCGCCGGGAGGCGCCACACCGGATCCGCGCTCGTGGAAGCGCGGCGCGCATCGAAACGTCGATGCGCCCGCCTCCCGGCGCTCCACCGCGGCGATTTTCGGTGATCGGGCCGCGCTTGCAGCGTCCGGCCGACCGGGCCGAACGCCTCTTCAGCGATGCTCCTCGCGCCCGGGTCGTGGTGCCCGGAGGGCGGAGCCCCGAAAACCCCCGGGAGCCCGGCGGACGAGGCCGGACCCGCAGGCGCCGCATTCGCCGGCCGGCTTTCCCGGGAGCTCCGGCGACCGGGGACGGCCCGCAAGGACCCCACCCCGGCCTGCTCCGCCGCCCGACGTCACCGGTCGACGTCCCTCGACGAGCAGGACGGATCCATTATAGGAATTTTTTCTCTTTTCGCAAGCCCGCCCGAGCGGAATCCGCCGGCCGCCGTCGCGACGCCTCGCCGCCCTCGCCGCGACGCCTCGCCGTCCGCGTCGACCCGCCTCGCCGCCGGATTTTTCCCCCGCCGTCGTCCGTCGCCGGCGCACCGTCGCGCGACGGTGGCGACGGCGAAAGTTTTTCTCCGCGAAGGGCGCCGGACGGTCGGGCGGCTTGCCACCTGAGCCTGCAGCCCGGGTCGCGCCCGCGAAACCCGGGATCCGCGGCACGGCCCGTCCCGGCCGTCGCTGCGCTCCGCTCGGGCTACGAACATCGGCGCGGCGGCGTCAGGCGGCGGCGCGGAGCGCCTCGGCGACCTCGTCCGTGACGCGACGGTCGTAGTCGTCCGCCAGCGCGTGCAGGGCAGCGGTGCCGTCGCCCGTGAAGGACGGGCCGTGCATGAGGGCGAGCGTGCGCGGCGCGAGCGCGGCGAGGCTGCGGATCGTCCGGCCCATGCCGGGCGCCAGCGCCGAGTAGCGGAACATGTCCTCGGCCGCGATCGCCGGGCCGACGACGTCGCCGTCGGTGACGGCGCGGTCGTCGCCGAGCTGGGTGAACAGGTCGCCGCACAGGAGCGTGCCGGTGGTCTCCTCGAACAGCACGCCGGCGTCCCAGCCGTGCGGGGTGTGCGGCGTGTCGATGAAGCGCACGCGCTTGCCGCCGAGGTCGATCACCTCGCCGTCGGCGAGCACGCGCGGAGCCCGGTCGGAAAAGTCGTTCAGCGACACCAGGCACCC
The DNA here is from genome assembly GCF_030813915.1 of Rhodoplanes tepidamans. GTDB lineage: Bacteria > Pseudomonadota > Alphaproteobacteria > Rhizobiales > Xanthobacteraceae > Rhodoplanes > Rhodoplanes tepidamans. The sequence goes on along the minus strand of NZ_JAUSUJ010000021.1, from coordinate 12,772 downwards.
GGTCTGCCCGTGCGCCGCGGTCGCCTGCGGCGCCGCCGCGAGCCATTCGTTCATGGCGCCGCACTCGTCCGCCTCGAAGTGGCCGAAGGTGATCCAGCGCAGCCGCTCCGGCGGCAGGATGCGGGCGAGCGCCGCGCGGTTGAGCCCGAACATCTTGCGCAGGCCGGTGTGGAACATCAGCGGCTCGTCGCCGAGGACGAGGAACTGGTTGAACGTGAAGCCGGCCGGCGGCGCGATGTCGGGCACGAAGGTCGACAGCCGGTAGATGGCGTCGGCGATCTCGGTGACGCGGGTCTCCATGGGTCTCGTCTCCTCCGGTTCGAACGTGTCCCCGCCCCGTGGACTTTCGCCTCATTTGGGTGCACAAGCTCGTGTATCGAACTTTGCCGCTCCCGTCAATATTGACTACACGACATCGTGCATCGGAATCGCGAATGGCCCGTCCCTACACGCTCAAGCGCCGCGCCGAGCAGCAGGCGCAGACGCGGCTGCGCATCGTCGAGGCGGCGGTCGACCTGCACGGCAGCGTCGGCCCGGCCCAGACCACGTTCAGCATGGTGGCGGAGCGCGCCGGCGTGCAGCGCCACACGCTCTATGCCCACTTTCCCGACGAGCGCAGCCTGCTCCTCGCCTGCTCCGGCCTGACGATGGAGCGCGATCCGCTGCCCGACGCGGCGCCGTGGCGGGCGATCGCCGACCGGCGCGAGCGGCTGCGCACCGGGCTCACGGCGCTCTACGATTGGTACGGGCGCAATGCGGCGCTGGCCGGCTGCGTGCTGCGTGACGCCGAGCACCACGCCTTGACCCGCGAGGTCAACGAGCTGCGCCTCGGGCCGCCGATGGCGACCTGCCGCGCGGTGCTCGGCGACGGGCTCGACCCGATGCAGCAGGCGATGCTGGCGGTGGCGCTGAGCTTCTTCACCTGGCGCACCCTGGTGCGCGACGCCGGCCTCGCGCCGGACGCCGCCGTCGCCGCGATGGTCGCCGCGATCGAGGGCGTGGGGGCGGAGCCACCGGCGTCGTAGCCCGGGTCGAATGAAACGAAACCCGGGATCCGCGGCACGGCCCGTCCCGGCCGTCGCTGGCGCTCCGCCCGGGCTACGAACGGGGCCCGGTGGCGGCGGTCACGGGTCCGCCGGCCCCTTGTCCGTCCACTCGGGCGGCAGGCCGATGGCGCCGCCGAGGGTATCGCCGAGACCCGGGTCCTTGCCGAAGCGGCGGCACGCGGCGGACTTGGCCTCCGCCCCGAAATACTCGCCGATCCGCTCGGTGGAGGGGACGCTGGGCGCCGACGCCGCCATCGGGTCGTCGCCGGTGACGATCAGCTTGGCGAAGTCGGCCGCGAACTCCGCGGCGAGCTGATGGGCGTCGCCGTCGCTCGCCACCCGCGCCTTGGTCGTGAACATGTCGGCCCCGCGGGCCCAGATGAGCGCCGCGACCTGATGCCCGGTCCGATCCCTGGCTTCGGCCTCGACGGAGAGGCCGCCGAGCCCGATGGGAATCCGCATCGAGGGCACCGGCGCCCCGGTGACGGCTCCGGCCACCTTGCTGCCGATCCCGGTGACCACCGAGGCGCCCGCCGCGGTCGTGTCGGTCTTCTCGATCCGGGTGATCGCCACGGTCAGCACGAGATCGGCCGGCTGGCCGCTGTCGACCATGACGAAACGCCGGCTGAGGTCACGGCACAGCGCCCGGTCGATGGCATTCCCGACGAGGCGCAGCTCCTTGGGCGACAGCCCCGAGGCCGCAGCCTCCGCCGCGACCACGGCCGGGGTCAGGCTGACCGCCCGGGCGGCCAGCACGGCGTCCTTCTCGGCCCGCACCTTCGCCCGGGTGAGCACGCCGTTGCTCGTCTGGAGGCCGGCATAGGAGGACAGCTGACCGCTCTCGGTCAGGGTCGCCGAGGCACACGACGCCAGCGTCGTCGCCATCAGCAGGACAGTCAGACAGCGAACGGACATCGGCGCTCCGCGGCAGTGCGCCGAATTCGTAAACTGAAGAGTTTCTTAATTCAAGAGCCGTCGATGCGCCGCCCGAGGCGATCGGCAGCCGAGCGACCGGGCGACCGGGCGTCGAGGCCGGGCGAAGCGTGGACGGGTAGCGCGGGGCGAGCCGGCGAAACCCGGGACTAGCGGCACGGCCCCTCCCGGCCGCCGCTGGCGCTCCGCCCGGGCTACGAAGGAGCTGCTGCGAAGGAGCTGCGGCTGCGGCCTGCGATCCCCTCACACCGGAATCCGCACCGTCGCTCTCAACCCGCCGAGGGGGCTGTCGCCCAGCGTGATGTCGCCGCCGTGGGAGCGGACGATGTCGCGGGCGATGGCGAGGCCGAGGCCGGTGCCGCCTTCGTCCTGGTTGCGTGCGTCGTCGAGGCGCAGGAAGGGCTTGAACACGTCCTCGCGCGAGGCGGTCGGGATGCCGGGGCCGTCGTCGTCGACCGTGACGGTGAGCCAGCGGTGGTCGCGGTGGCCCGTGATGGCGATCTCGCCGGCGAAGCGGGCGGCGTTCGACACCAGGTTGGCGAGGCAGCGGCGGAAGGCGTGCGGCCGCACCGTCACGATCGGATGGCCGTGGAAGGCGACGCTGGTGCGGTGGCCGGCGCGCTCGGCGTCGGCCTTCAGCTCGTCGAGGAACGCGGCCATGTCGGTCGGCTCCGCCTGCTCGCCGGAATCGCCGCGGGCGAAGGCGAGATAGGCCTCGACCATGCGGGCCATCTCGTCGACGTCCTTCTTCAGCGCGTCGAGCTCCGGCCCGTCGCCGAGCAGCGCCAGCTCGAGCTTGAACCGCGTCAGCACGGTGCGCAGATCGTGCGAGACGCCGGCCAGCATGGTGGTGCGCTGCTCGATGGCGCGCTCGACGCGGCGCTTCATCTCGATGAAGGCGAGCGCGGCGCGCCGCACCTCCTGGGCGCCGCGCGGCCCGAAGTTCGGCACGTCGCGGCCCTTGCCGAAGCTCTCGACTGCCTCGGTGAGCCGCAGGATCGGCCGGATCTGGTTGCGCAGGAACAGGATCGCGATGGTGATCAGCACCAGCGAGGTGCCCACCATCCACAGCAGGAAGATCTCCGAGTTCGACGCATAGGCGGCGTTGCGGCGGGCGAAGACGCGCAGCACGTTGCGATCGAGCTGGATGCGGATCTCGACCAGCGACGAGCGCCCCACCGTGTCGATCCAGAACGGCCGGCCGATCTGCAGGCTGATCTCGCGCGACAGCGCCTGGTCGAGCAGCGAGAAGAACGGCTTCGGCCCGACCGGCGGCAGCCCGGTGCCGGGCAGCACGTCGACGACCAGGCCGAGCCGCTGCTGGGCGATGCGGCGCAGCGTCGTGTAGTCGGCGTCCTGCGGATAGGACTGGTAGACGTCGATCAGCGCCGCGATGTCCTGAGTCACGGCGGCGGAGAGGCGGCGCGTCACCGTGTTCCAGTGGCGCTCCATGAACACGAAGGCGACCACCGACTGCAGGATCACCATCGGGGCGATGATGATCAGCAGCGTGCGGGCGTAGAGGCGGGTCGGCAGCACGCCCTTGAGGGCGCGGCCGACGCGGTCCCACACCGACGCCACCCGCCCCGCGGCGGCGGCGACCCGGCCGGCGGCGCTGCGCAGCCGTGCGAGGCCGCCGTCGATCGTGGTCATGGCCGCGGCCTGCGAACCGCAGGGGGCATGCAGAGGCTCGCGCCGGCTGGCGCGGAGGTCGTGGCTCTCCCCCTCTCCCCGACCCTCCCCCACGAGGGGGGAGGGAGCACGCTGCGGCGCGTGGTCGGATCAGCATGACCCGAAGACGGACGGATCAGAGCAGACCAGCGCTTCGGCTCCTGCGTCCCCTCCCCCCTCGTGGGGGAGGGTCGGGGAGAGGGGGAGAGCCCCACCCGGCGGCCTCTCCTGTCGAGTGCCGGGTCGCCCGGTCCCCCATGGCGCCGCCCGCCCGCGGTCATGTCACCACCAGCCGGTAGCCGATGCCGCGGACGGTCTGGATGAGCAGCGGATTGGCCGGGTTGCTCTCGATCTTGCGGCGCAGGCGGTTGACCTGGACGTCGACGGCGCGCTCGCCGGCGGCGGCGCCGGTGCCGGCCAGCGCCAGCCGCGTCACGGTCTCGCCCGGCGCGGCGGCGAGCAGGCGCAGCATCTCGCGCTCGCGGTCGGTGAGGTGGACGATCTCGTCGCCCTTCTTCAGCTCGCCGCGGCCGAGGTCGAACACGAACGGGCCGAAGCGCACCTGCTCGGCCGGCGCCGCCACCGCCGGCGGCTGGGTCCGCCGCAGGATCGAGGCGACCCGCAGCGACAGCTCGCGCGGCTCGAACGGCTTGATCACGTAGTCGTCGGCGCCGATCTCGAGCCCGGTGATGCGGTCCTGCTTCTCGGCCCGCGCGGTGAGCATCAGGATCGGCACGCTGGAGTCGGCCCGGATCGAGCGGGCGAGCTCGAAGCCGGTCTCGCCCGGCATCATCACGTCGAGAATCAGGAGGTCGAACGACAGCCCGCCGAGCTTCGCCCGCGCGTCGGCGGCCGATTCGGCCGTGGTGACGCGGTAGCCCTCGGCGGTGAGGTAGCGCGACAGCAGCATGCGGATGCGGCGGTCGTCGTCGACCACCAGGAGATGCGGGGCGTCGTCCGGCGGGATCGCCGGCGGTGCGCCCGGTTGCGGTTCGCTCATGCCGGTCTCCCGCTCAGCGACGGCCGGGCACGCCCGTCGTCTGGTCGACGAAGTGCAGCGCCTCGTCGCGCCCGCCCGCATTGATCATGCCGACCAGGAAGCGCCGCGCCTGGGCGTGCCCTTCGGGCCCGAGCTCGGCGAGCGCCCGGCGGATGCGGCGGGTCTGCTGGGTGGCGAGGCGCAGCGCCAGGGCCTCGCCCTTGGGCGTGGCGAACAGGCGGCGCTGCCGGCGGTCGGTCTCGCCCTCGCGCTGCTCGACGAAGCCCTCGTCGACCAGCTGCTTGAGGACGCGGGCGAGCGACTGCTTGGTGATGCGCAGGATGTCGAGCAGCTCGGCGACCTTGAGGCCGGGGTTGCGGGCGACGAAATGGAGCACCCGGTGGTGCGCCCGGCCGAACCCGAAGGTCGCCAGCACGCTGTCGGGATCGCCGACGAAGTCCCTGTAGGCGAAGTACAAGAGCTCGATGATGTCCCACATGGGCGGATCCGCGGCGGGGCCCGCCGCAGCCCCGGCGGGAGCCCCCGGCTGCGCGCCCGCGGCCTGATCCATGCTCAGGGCTCGGGGCGGCGTTGCTCGGACATTTATGTCAGCCATGTTGACATATTTCGGTTTGATTGTTACTTGAACACCGGGGTTCGCGAAACGATCGTGCTCGCGCGACCCGGTTGCCATGCCGATCCCGGCGCGGTCTGATGTCCGCGCGACCATATCGGGACTCCCGGCACGACGCAAAGCAACGGCACGACCACGGCGCGCGCGGCGCGTCGGCACACAGGAGCATGCCGCGCCCGGCGCGGCCGACGTTCAGGAGATTGCCATGGGCATTTCATTCGACAAGTTCGACGGGGTCATCTGGTACGACGGCAAGCTGGTGCCGTGGACCGAGGCGACCCTCCACGTGCTCTCCCATGGCCTTCACTACGCGAGCGCCGTGTTCGAGGGCGAGCGCTGCTACGGCGGCGAGATCTTCAAGTGCACGCAGCATTCGGAGCGGCTGAAGCGCTCGGCGAGCGTGCTCGACTTCGAGATCCCGTGGTCGGTCGCCGAGATCGACGCGGCCAAGCGGCTGGTCATCGAGAAGAACAATTTCCGCGACGCCTATGTTCGGCCGATCGCCTGGCGCGGCTCGGAGATGATGGGCGTGTCGGCGCAGAGCAACACCATCCACCTCGCCATCGCGAGCTGGCAGTGGCCGAGCTACTTCAACCCGGAGGAGCGGCTGAAGGGCATCCGGCTCGATCTCGCCGAGTACCGCCGGCCCGACCCGAAGACGGCGCCGTCGCTCGCCAAGGCGGCCGGCCTCTACATGATCTGCACCATCAGCAAGCACCGGGCGGAACGCCGCGGCTACGCCGACGCCATGATGCTCGACTGGCAGGGCCGCGTCGCCGAGTGCACGGGCGCCAACATCTTCTTCGTCCGGGAGGGGGTGATCCACACGCCGATCGCCGACTGCTTCCTCGACGGCATCACCCGGCAGACCGTGATCGAGCTGGCGAAGCGCCGCGGCATCGAGGTGGTCGAGCGGCGGATCCTCCCGGACGAGCTGACCGGCTTCTCGGAGTGCTTCATCACCGGCTCCGCCGCCGAGGTGACGGCCGTCGCCGAGATCGCCGACTGGCGGTTCACGCCGGGCCAGATCACCAAGCAGCTGATGGACGACTACACGGCCGAGACCCAGCCCAAGGCCGCCGCGGCGTAGCGGCCGGCTCTTCCCCACCCTCTCCCCTCGTGGGAGAGGGAAGGACGGCGGCGCGCTGCAGACGCGACGTGATAGTCGGACCGCCTCGAACGGTCCCGTCCGACAGGCCCGCTCGTCCCGGGGCGCGGCGAAGCCGCGAGCCCGGGACACGAGGACTCGGCATCAGATCTCCAGCTGCGTCCCCAGCTCCACGACCCGCTCGGTCGGGATCTTGAAGAACACGGTGGCGCGCGTCGCGTTCAGGGCCATGAAGGCGAACAGGCGCTCGCGCCATACCGCCATGCCCGGATAGAGGCTCGGCACGATGGTGTCGCGGCTGAGGAAGTAGGACGTGCGCATCGGGTCGAGCGCGACGCCCTGGTCGCGCAGGGTCGCGAGCGCCGCCGGCACGTCGGGCGACTCCATGAAGCCGAAGCGGATCAGCACCCGCCAGAAGCCGTCGCCGAGCGCGGCGACGCTCGCCCGCTCGGCCTCCGCCACATAGGGCGTCTCGGCCGTCTTGACGGTGACCAGCAGCACGCGGTCGTGGACCGTCTGGTTGTGCTTGACGTTGTGGAGGAGCGCCGCCGGCACGCCGTCGGCCGTCGAGGTCATGAACACGGCCGTGCCCTTGGCCCGCGAGATGTCGGGCCCGAGCGAGCGCATGACCGCCTCGAGCGGCACCGACTGCTTGCCGAGCTGGGTGCGCACCAGGGCGCGGCCGCGCCGCCAGGTGGTCAGCACCGTGAACGACAGGACGGCGATGAACAGCGAGAACCAGCCGCCCTGCGTCACCTTGATGAAGTTCGCCGAGAAGAAGGCGAAATCGACGAGCAGCAGCCCGCCGATCAGGACGGCGACCAGCAGGCGCGGCCACTTCCACAGATACAGCATCACGAAGGCGACCAGGATGGTGTCGATCATCATGGTGCCGGTGACGGCGATGCCGTAGGCGGCGGCGAGATTGCTCGACGACTGGAAGCCGACCACCAGCGCGATGACGGCGAACACCAGCGTCCAGTTGGTGAAGGGCACGTAGATCTGCCCCTCCTCGGCGCCCGAGGTGTGGACGATGGTCATGCGCGGCAGCAGGCCGAGCTGCACGGCCTGGCGGGCGACCGAGAAGGCGCCCGAGATGACGGCCTGCGAGGCGATCACGGTGGCGAGCGTCGCGAGGCAGATCAGCGGCGCGACGGCCCAGTCCGGCACCAGGCGGTAGAACGGGTTGGTCACGGCGGCCGGGTTGTCGAGCAGCAGCGCGCCCTGGCCCAGATAGTTCAGCATCAGGGCCGGCAGCACGAAGCCGAACCAGGTGAGCCGGATCGGGGCGCGGCCGAAATGGCCCATGTCGGTGTAGAGCGCCTCGCCGCCGGTGACGGCCAGCACCACCGAGCCGAGCGCGAAGAAGCCGGCGAGCGGGTTCCCGACCACGAAGGCGACGGCGTAGCCGGGCGCCAGCGCGGCGAGCACGCCCGGATGCGCCAGGATGTTGATCACCCCGAGCACCGCCAGCACGGCGAACCAGACCAGCATGATCGGGCCGAACAGCATGCCGACCGCGCCGGTGCCCTTCTTCTGCAGGAGGAACAGCCCGGCCAGCACCACGGCGGTGGTCGGCACCACGTAGGCCTCGAGCTCGGGCGCGATCACCTCGAGCCCCTCGACGGCGCTGAGCACCGAGATGGCCGGCGTGATCATGCTGTCGCCGTAGAACAGCGCCGCCGCGAAGATGCCGAGCAGGGTCAGCGGATAGGAGACCCGCATGCCGCGGGTGAGATCGGTGACCAGGGCCAGCAGGGCGAGGCTGCCGCCCTCGCCGTGATTGTCGGCCCGCATGATGATCAGGACGTACTTGACCGTGACCAGCAGCATCACGGTCCAGAACACCAGCGACAGCACGCCGAACACGTTCTCGGGCGTGACGGGGATCGGATGGTGGCCCGCGAAGGTCTCGCGCAGCGCGTAGAGCGGGCTGGTGCCGATGTCGCCGTAGACGACGCCGAGCGCACCGAGAAGCAACCCGGCCAGCTTCTGCCTGCTCTCGGTCATGACGGCCCCCTCTCGGAGCCATCTGTGCCTTATTGCGGCGCAACACCTTGACGTGCGTCAACCGCGGGCTTCGCGCGTCGGCGGGTGCGGGAGGCCTGCGGCAGCGCCGTACCGTCCCTCTCCCCGCGCGCGGGGAGAGGCAAGGCGCTCTGCCACTCTGCGCGCTACGTCCCCGTCCCGCTCTCCCAGCGCGCCGCGGCGGTGTCGTCGGCCTCGCGGGCGGCGACCCAGCCGGTCGCGCCGGGGCGCTCCTCCTTCTTCCAGAAGGGGGCGCGGGTCTTCAGCCAGTCCATCAGGAACTCGGCCGCCGCGAAGGCGTCGCCGCGGTGCGACGCGGCGGTGACGACCAGCACGATGTCGTCGCCCGGCAGCAGGCGGCCGACGCGGTGGATCACGGTGACGCCGAGCAGCGGCCAGCGCGTCCCGGCCTCGCCGACATGGCGCTCGATCTCGGCCTCGGCCATGCCGGGGTAGTGCTCGAGCGTCATCGCGGCGACCGGGGCGCCGTCGTCGCTGCCCCGGCAGATGCCGGTGAAGGTCACCACGGCGCCGATGTCGGTACGCCCGGCGGTGAGCGCCTTCGCCTCGGCGGCGGCGTCGAACGGCTCGCGCTGGATGCGGACGGTCATGAACTCGGCCCTCGCGGCTCGGCACGGCTGCTTTCTTCCCTCTCCCCTCGCGGGAGAGGGTGCCCTCGCGGAACGCGAGGGCGGGTGAGGGGGCCACCCCGAGCTCCGAGCGAGAGGAGAGGGAAGGACAGCGCATCACCCTGTCGCCCCCCTGTCGCCCCCCTCCCCCTCACCCCCCCGTCATGGGCGGGAAGAAGGCGATCTCGCGGGCGCCGGCGATGGGCGAATCGGGGCGGGCATGGGCCTGGTCGAGGGCGGCGCGGATGACGCGGCGGTTCTCGAAGGCATGGGCGTACTCCTCGCCGCGGCCGGCGAGCCAGTCCATCAGCTCGGCGACCGTGCCGACGCCCTCCGGCGGCACGATCTCCTCCTCGGCCTTGCCGACGCGCTCGCGCACCCAGGCGAAGTACAGGACCTTCATGCTCATGCGTATTCCGAAGGATCGTTCTCCGTCATTCCGGGGCGCGCCGTGGGCGCGAACCCGGAATCCAGCGGCGAACGCGGAGACCGGGGCTGGATTCCGGGTCCGGCGCTCCGCGCCGTCCCGGAATGACCACCAAGGGAACACGTCGTCCGGATCATTCGTCGATCAGGTGATGCAGGCCGGCGCGGAAGTAGTCGTAGCCGGTGTAGAGGGTCAGCAGGGCCGAGATCCACAGCAGCGTCAGCCCGGCGAAGGTGACCAGCGGGAACCCGAGATAGGCGTTGGTGGCGACCAGGTCGTCGCCGGCGTCGCCGGCGAGCAGGAAGCCGATGGCGACGAGCTGCAGCGAGGTCTTCCACTTGGCGAGCCGGGTCACCGGCACCGAGACGCGCAGCTCGGCCAGGTATTCGCGCAGGCCCGAGACCAGGATCTCGCGGCACAGGATGATGATGGCGGCCCACAGCGACCAGCCGTAGATGGTGTGGTCGGCGGCCAGCATCAGCAGGCAGGACGACACCAGGAGCTTGTCGGCGATCGGGTCGAGCATGCGGCCGAAGCTCGACTGCTGGCCCCAGGAGCGGGCGAGCCAGCCGTCGAGGAAGTCGGTCACGGCGGCGACGACGAACAGCGCCAGCGCCACCCAGCGCAGCCAGATACCGCCCTCCAGGATGATCTGCCCGTACATGCAGGCGACCACCAGGGGCACCGCGGCGATCCGCCCGTAGGTGAGCAGATTCGGCAGGGAATACGGCCGGGCCGGCAGGGGTCGGGTGGTCGCGATGTCCATGGCGGTGAAGATAGCCTCTGGCGTCGTCCTCTAACAGCCTTCCGGGTGCAGATCAGCCTCGGCCCGACGAGTCGTGGAAAAAATCGTAGATCCGCCGCGCCGTCTCGTCGCTGATTCCCGGCACGTGGGCGAGATCGGCCGGGGCGGCGCGCTCGATCGCCTTGAGGGTGCCGAAGTGGCGCAGCAGCGCCCGCTTGCGGGCCGGCCCGACGCCCGGGATCTCCTGCAGTCCCGCCTCCCTGATGTCGCGCTTGCGGCGCGCCCGGTGCGACCCGATGGCGAACCGGTGCGCCTCGTCGCGCAGCCGCTGCACGAAGTACAGCACCGGGTCGCGGGGCGCCAGCCGGAACGGTGCGCGCCCCGCCATGTGGAAATGCTCGCGCCCGGCATCGCGATCCGGCCCCTTGGCGATGGCGACCAGCGGCACGGTGTCGATGCCCAGCCCGGCGAGGGTCGCGGTCGCCGCCGCGAGCTGCCCCGGCCCGCCGTCGATGATCACCAGGTCCGGCCACGGCGATTCGGCGGGCTCGCCGTCGGGGTCGGGACCGGCGGGCGTCTCGATGGTCTCCGGGCCGGGCGGCAACGCCTCGTTCACCTCTCCCGGCACGCGGGGAGAGGTCGGATTCGGCGCGTCCAGCGCCGAATCCGGGTGAGGGGGCGCCTCCGTATCCCCGAGAGGCCCGCTCACCCGGCTCGCCTCTTCGAGGCGAGCCACCCTCTCCCCGCGCGCGGGGGGAGGGGCAACCGGCGCCCCGGTCCCCTGACTTGCATTTCCGTCGCCGACGTCTGGCGGCCCCGCCTCGCCCCGGCCCTCCCCCAGCAGCCGCTTGAAGCGCCGCTCCAGCACCTCGCGCATCATGCCGTAGTCGTCGCCGGGCTCGAGGTCGGTCGAGCGGATGTTGAACTTGCGGTACTGGCTCTTGCGGAAGCCCTCGGGGCCGGCGACCACCATGACGCCGACCGCGTTCGAGCCCTGGATGTGGCTGTTGTCGTAGACCTCGACGCGGCGCGGCATGCGGGGCAGGCCGAAGGCCCCGGCCAGCGCCTCCAGCAGGCGCTGCTGCGACGCCGTCTCGGCGAGCTTGCGGCCGAGCGCCTCGCGGGCGTTGGCGGCGGCGTGGTCGACCAGATCCTTCTTCTCGCCGCGGCGCGGCACCGCCACCTCGACCCGGTGCCCGGCCTTGAGCGACAACGCCTCGGCCAGCAGCCGGCACTCCTCGACGTCGTGGGAGAGCAGCAGCAGCCGCGGCACCGGCTTGTCGTCGTAGAACTGGGCCAGGAAGGCGGCGAGCACGGCCTCGGCCGACAGGGTCCGGTCGGCCTTGGGGAAATAGGCGCGGTTGCCCCAGTTCTGGCCGGCCCGGAAGAAGAACACCTCGACGCAGGAGAAGCCGCCCTCCTGGTGGATGGCGAAGACGTCGGCCTCCTCGACGCCGCGCGGATTGATGCCCTGGTGCGACTGCACGGCGGCGAGCGCGGCGAGGCGGTCGCGCAGCACCGCCGCGCGCTCGAAGTCGAGCGCGGCCGCGGCGGCGTCCATCTCCTTCGCCAGCTCCTCCTTCACGGCGCGGCTCTTGCCCGAGAGGAACGCCTTGGCCTCGCCGACCAGCACGGCGTAGTCGTCCGGCGCGATCTCGCCCGTGCAGGGACCCGAGCAGCGCTTGATCTGGTGCAGCAGGCACGGCCGGGTGCGACTCTCGTAGACGGCGTCCGTGCAGGAGCGCAGCAGGAAGGCGCGCTGCAGCGCCGTGATGGTGCGGTTGACGGCGTTGACGGCGGCAAACGGGCCGAAATAGTCGCCATTGCGGTTGCGGGCGCCGCGATGCTTGCAGATCTGGGCCGGCAGCCCGTCCTGCGCGATCAGGATGTAGGGGAACGACTTGTCGTCGCGCAGCAGCACGTTGAAGCGCGGCCGCAGGCGCTTGATCAGGTTCGCCTCGAGCAGCAGCGCCTCGGTCTCGGTCGCGGTGGAGACGAACTCCAGCAACACGGTCGCGGCGATCATCCGGGCGATGCGGGCCGACAGGCCGGTCGGCCGCGTGTAGGAGACGACGCGGCGGCGGATGTCCTTGGCCTTGCCGACATAGAGGACCTCGCCGCCGGCCCCGATCATCCGGTAGACGCCGGGCGCCGCCGGCGCCAGCCGGGCGTGGCGGGCGATCACCTCGCGTCCGGCCTGCAGGGTGCCGGCATCGGCCTCGGCCGCTTCGGCCTCGCTGTCCGGGTCCGGCAGCTCGGGCAGCGTCGCCTCGGCATCGTCGTCGGTCTCCGGGCCGGGGTCGAGATCGGGGTCGAGATTCTGGAGGGACTTCTGCATGGGGGTCATATAGAGCGCCCCGCCCCGCTTGTCCGGGGGCTCGCGCGGCGTGGCGGGAACGCGGGCGCCGCCACTCGGTCATTCCGGGGCGCCGCGGAGCGGCGAACCCGGAATCCGGCGACGAGCGTCGGCACCTTTGGCTGGATTCCTGTATCTGTCGGCTGTCACTGGCATAGTGACGAGCTGACGGAGACCGCTCGTTGGATTCCCGGCCCTGCGTGGCCGTAATCCCGG
>NZ_JAUSUJ010000020.1 GCF_030813915.1 Rhodoplanes tepidamans | reverse complement strand
ATTCCGCCGTCACCCGCGCGCAAATCCGCCTCGCGGCATGAAGTCGAGTTCTTGCCCTGCCTCTTCGCTATTCGGCCCTGCGATCGATCCGGGCTGCGCTTGCTACCACGACTCGCTGCTCGGCAAGCTGATCGTCCACGGCAAGTCGCGCGCCGAATGCCTGATGCGGCTGCGCCGCGTCATCGACGAGTTCGTGGTCGACGGCATCGAGGCCACCCTGCCCCTGTTCCGCGTCCTGGTGCGCGACAAGGACATCCTCGACGGCAGCTACCACATCCACTGGCTCGAGCAGTTTTTGGCGCGCGGCGGCATGGACGATTGAGGGGCCGGTGATCCGTAGCGCGGATGGAGCGCGCGGGCGAAGGCCCGAGCGCAGTCCGGGACCGCGGCGAGACCCGCGATCCGCTGCGCTCCTCGCGGGCTACGGGCGCCCCGGTCACCTCCCCTGCGCCGCCGTGATCAGGGCGAAGGCGGCGTCGCCGGCCGTCTCCATGTAGGTGGGATCGCGGTGCAGCAGCACGACGGCGAACGAGCCGTCGAGCAGCAGCATGACCTGGCGCGACAGCTCCGGCGCGCCGGCGATCCCGTCGGCGGCCAGCATTTCCTCCAGCCACGCCTCGACCCGCTTCTTGTGGGCGATGCCGGTCCTGATCGCCGGATGGCCCGGCAGGTCGGCATACTCGACCGAGGTGCGCAGGAAGCCGCAGCCGCGCCACTTCGGATGGCGGGCCGCGCGCGCGAGATTGCGGAAGATCGCCCGCACCCTGTCGGCGAGATCGCCGCCGGCCTCGTCGAACCAGCGACGGAACAGCGCCAGATTGGGCGCGTCGCGGGCCGCCAGATAGGCGCCGACCAGGTCGTCCTTGCTGCGGAAGTGATAGTAGAGCGTCTTCTTGGTGACCCCCGCCGCGGCGGCGATCTCGTCGAGGCTCACGGCCCGGATGCCGGCGCCGTAGAACAGCCGCGTGGCAGCGGCGAGGATCTTCCTGCGGGTCGGCTCGGCGGTGCGCGGCATGTCCGCAAAGTATACTCACCAGTGAATATACACAACGGGGCGGCGTCCCTACCCTGGGCGGCGTCGATGCGAGACGCGAGGAGAGACGCGATGCACGCCCCGTCCGGCAGTTCCCGAGATCCCGTCCGCCTCGCGGTGCGCGACGGGATCGCCACCCTGACGCTCGACCGTCCGGAGAAGCTGAACGCCCTCGACTACGCGACCATCGACCGCCTGATGACACGGCTCGACGCGATCGAGGCCGACGACGCGGTCCGCGTCGTGATCCTCACCGGCGCCGGCGAGCGCGCCTTCTCGGCCGGCGGCGACATCCGTGAGTTCTCGCGCAGCGTCGCGCGCGGACCGGACGCCGCGGTGCGCGACTTCGTCCGCCGCGGCCAGGCCATGACGGCGCGCATCGAGGCGTTTCCGAAGCCCGTGATCGTCGCCGTCAACGGCCTCGCCTTCGGGGGCGGCTGCGAGATCACCGAGGCGGCGCCGCTCGCCATCGCCAGCGACCGCGCCCTGTTCGCCAAGCCGGAGATTCTGCTCGGCATGCCGCCGACCTTCGGCGGCACGCAGCGGCTCGCGCGCCTCGCGGGGCGCAAGCGGGCGCTGGCGCTCCTCCTCACCGGCGAGCGCTTCACGGCCGAGCAGGCGCTCGCGCTCGGGCTCGTCAACGCCGTCGTGCCGCACGACACGCTGATCCCGGCGGCCGAGAATCTGGCGCGGCTGATCGCGCGCCAGTCGCCGCTCGCGGTCGCCGCGATTCTCGCCGCGGTGACGCGCGGCCTCGAGACCGGGATCGCCGAGGGCCTGCGGATCGAGAGCGACGCCTTCGCGCGCCTGGTGCCGAGCCGCGATCTCGCCGAGGGCCTCGCGGCATGGTGCGAGCGCCGCGCGCCGGCGTTCCAGGGACGCTGACCGACGGCGGGATGCCGGCGCGACGCGCGACGCCGGCGAGCGCGGCAAAGAAAATCCCGGGCCGGCGGATGGCGACACCGGCCCGGGAGTGGAGGCTTCGTCGGCGGGAGAGCTATTGCGGCGCCAGGGTCGCCAGCATGGCGCAGACGTCCTTGGGCGCGTAGGGCTTCGGCACGAAGGTCGAGCCCGGCACCGGGTCGGAGATCGCCTTCAGGGTGCCGGAGGCGTAGAGCACGGCGAGCTCCGGACGCAGCTCGCGGGCCATGCGGGCGAGCTTGGTGCCGTCGACGTCGCCGTCGATGTTGATGTCGGTGAACAGCACGTCCACCGGCGTCCCCTCCTCCAGCACCTGGAGGGCGTCGCCGGCATTGGTCGCCGTATAGACCTCGAACCCGTGCTCCACCATCGCGTCCTCGATCATCATCGAGATCAGGACCTCGTCCTCGACCAGGAGGATGCGGGGCGGTCGGTTGCGGGAACCACCGATACTCATGGCCATTCTCCAGCTCCCTCGACTCGCCCGGGGGTTCGGACGAATTGATTCAAATTCTGTTAAAAGGCTACATATCGGCAGGTTACCGAGCCGTTAACGCGCACCCGTCGGAGTCTTCACGAACCGGTGAAGCACGGTGCGCGAGTATGGGATGACGATCGCGTGGTCGCGGTTTCGCGGGTCCGGAGGCCGGGACGCGGGCAGAGAGACGCAGCGAGACGAGACGCGGTAGACCAGAACCGACCAACGAAGCCCCAATCGATTCCGAGTAGAGCGTCCCATGGCCCGTCGCGACTCCGCCTCCGTGGAGATCACCCCCGAGGTCCTGCTCAAGGCCTATGCCTGCGGCATCTTTCCGATGGCCGAGAGCGCCGAGGATCCGGCCCTCTACTGGATCGAGCCGGAGCAGCGCGGCGTCATCCCGCTCGACGCGCTGCAGGTCTCGTCGCGGCTCGCCCGCACGATTCGCTCGGAGCGCTTCACCGTGGTGGCCGACCGCGACTTCGACGCGGTCGTCGAGGGCTGCGCCGAGCCGGCGCCCGGCCGCACCCGCACCTGGATCAACACCCGCATCCGCAAGCTCTACGGGCGGCTGTTCGAGATCGGCCGCGCCCACACGGTCGAGGTCTACGACGGCGACGCGCTGGTCGGCGGCCTCTACGGGGTGAGTCTGGGCTGCGCCTTCTTCGGCGAGAGCATGTTCCACCGCGAGCGCGACGCCTCGAAGGTGGCGCTGGTGCATCTGGTGGCGCGGCTGCGCGCCGGGGGCTTCCGGCTGCTCGACACCCAGTTCGTCACCGACCACCTGCGCCGCTTCGGCGCCGTCGAGGTGTCGCGCCGCGCCTACCACAAGCTGCTCGCCGCCGCCCTGGTCGGCGAGGCCGACTTCTCGGCGCTGCCCGTCGACGTGCCGATCCCGGGCGCGCGGGTGATGGAACTGGCGCGTCCGGTCGCCGGCGCGGCCGCCGGCCGCCCGGTCCCGGGCCTGCCCGACACCGACGCCTAGCGCGATTCCCGGTGACGCCGACCTGAACTCCGCTCAGTCCCGCGGAAGCGGGACTCCAGGGGCGCCGGCATCCACCGGCCGGGCGACCGTGTGTGGCATGCCGGCAACGTCACGTTGCCGAAATGCCCGTGGCGCCCAGGTTTCCGGATTGTTCGCGTGGATCTCGGAAAAGCTGCTCGCTAGGCTTGCAGTGCAGGTGCGGCAGACCTGAGCAGTCCGGTTTCCGGAGATCGTGCCATGAGCCGGTCGGAAATCGGCGCGGTCGCCTTGGCGACCGCGTTGCTCGGTGCCGGCCTGGCCGCACCACCCGCCGCCGCGCAGCCGGCCACGACCGGGTCCGTCTCGGCCGCCGTGCTGTCCGACCTCGAGGCCGAGCGCCTGCTGCTGTTCGGCGGAACCGACATGTGGCGCGCCGGCGGCTTCCTGCACGGCGGCGTCGTGTGGGCGCCCGACGGCCTCGCCCGCGACGGGCCGGCGTTCAAGCTCATGGCGGGCACCGGCACCTACCAGTACCGGTCGGGAACGACCCCGATCCAGGCCGCGCACGGGCTCGTTTCCGTGCTGCCCGGCTGGGTGTTCCGCCGTGACCGCTTCATCGCCGTGGTGCATGGCGGCCTCGACCTCCAGTACCACTGGACGATGCCGGCCGATCCCGACAACACGCTGCGCGGCAGCCACGTCGGAATGCGGCTCGGCGTCGACACCTGGTGGGAGCCCGGGCCCGACACGATGGTGCGGACCAGCGCCACCTGGTCGTCGCTCGGCCACGGCTGGGGCCTCGGCGGCGCGATCGGGCTGCGCGTCCTCGAAACCTGGTACGGCGGCTTCTATGCCGGCCCCGAGCTGCAGGCCTACGGCGACGTCAATTACCGGCAGCTGCGCGTCGGCGCCCATCTGACGGCGCTGCGCCGCGGCCCCTACGAGTGGAGCTTCGGGCTCGGCTGGATCACCGACACGGACGACCGGTCGGGCGCCTACGTCCGGATCGGAGTCCTCTCCAAGGAATGAACGTCTCCCGCCGCCCGTCCGAAGATCGTGAGACGGGAAAGCCACTTCGGTTAAATTATACCTAAAATTAATCCAAAAGGAGGATGACTTCGGCTGCAGGCTCGCCCGCCGAGAGGTCGCCGCCTGTCGATCGGTCTCCCCACCGGTCGCGCCCCATCCAGGTTTGGTCGCCCGGCTCCGAACGCCTCGGAGCGGCCGCGGCGATCGCCCAGCCCGAGCGATCGTGTCCATGCTCTCCAGCATTCGCATATTGCCGAAGATTCTCAGCGTCGCAGCCTTGCTGGCCGTGGTAGCCGGCATGAGCGCCTGGTGGGGTGCCACCAAGACCATCGAGGTCGGTGACGCGTATTCCCGCGTCCTCGACCAGGAGGCTATCGCCTGGGTCTCCATCGCCCGTGCACATCGCGCCATCTACAGCTACGAGATGAACCTCTATCGGCTGATCGCCGAGCAGGACGACGCCGAGATGCGCGCCGTCGTTCCCGAGCTGGAGAAGAGCTTCAGCCAGGGAATGGAACTCCTGAGCCTCGCCAAGGCGAAGGATCAACGTTACGCCAGCCGTATCGAGGACAACGAACGTCGGCTCCGTGAGGTGAACGACGCTGCCAAGCCCGTGGTCAAGTTGGCGCTCGAGAACAGCACCGACAAGGCGACCAGCATGATGCGCACATCGGTCGACCCCAAGATCCGTGATCTCCTGAGCCGCAACGGCGAGGTCGGAGATGCCATCGATCGCGAGATCAAGGACGAAGCGAAGAGGCTCGTGGCTTCCAGCCACTCTTCGGCCCGCTCGAACTACACGATCTTCGCCATCGGCGGCACGATCGGCATGGCGCTCGCCTTCCTGCTCGCCCGCTTCGGCATCGCGGCGCCGATCATCCGGCTGACCGCCGGCATGCGCGAGCTCGCCGCCGGCAATTTCGACGTCGTGCTGGCGGGCGTCGGCCGCAAGGACGAGGTCGGCCAGATCGCCGACGCGGTCGAGGAGTTCAAGCTGAAGGCCGCCGAGAAGGCGCAGCGGGAGGCCGCCGAGAAGGCGGACGAGGACGCCCGCCTCGCCGCCCGCCGGCGCACCGAGATGATCGGGCTGGCCGACGGCTTCGAGCGCGCGGTGGGCGACATCGTCAAGACGGTGTCGGCCGCCTCGACCGAGCTCGAGGCCGCCGCCGGCAGCCTGACCCGCACGGCCGAGACGACCCAGCAGCTCTCCGGTTCCGCCGCGGCCGCGTCCGAGCAGGCGACCTCCAACGTGCAGTCGGTCGCCTCCGCGACCAACCAGATGTCGTCATCGGTCGCCGAGATCGGCCGCCAGGTCCAGGAGGCGACCCGCATCGCCGGCGAGGCGGTGCGGCAGGCCGAGAAGACCGACGGCCGCATCGGCGAGTTGTCGCAGGCGGCGAACCGCATCGGCGACGTCGTCAAGCTGATCACGGCGATCGCCGAGCAGACCAATCTGCTCGCCCTCAACGCGACGATCGAGGCGGCCCGGGCCGGCGAGGCCGGCAAGGGCTTCGCGGTCGTCGCCCAGGAGGTCAAGGCGCTCGCCGCCCAGACCGGCAAGGCGACCGGCGACATCTCGGCCCAGATCGCCGAGATGCAGGGGGCGACCCAGGACTCGGTCGTCGCCATCAAGGAGATCGGCGGCACCATCGGCCGGATCGCCGAGATCTCGTCCGCCATCGCGGCCGCCGTCGAGGAGCAGGGTGCGGCGACGCACGAGATCGCCCGCAACGTCCAGCAGGCGGCGGCGGGCGCCACCCAGGTGACGTCCAACATCAGCGAGGTCGCACGCGGTGCCGGCGAGGCCGGCTCGGCGTCGGCCCAGGTGCTGTCCTCGGCGCGCGAGCTGTCGTCGGAAAGCAATCGGCTGCGCACCGAGGTCGATCGCTTCCTCGCCGGCGTCCGCGCCGCGTGAGCCCGCTGATGGCGCTCTCCGGCGGTCAGCCCCCGATGGCGCGGCGAGCCGCACGCCGTGGCGGCACCGCCGCGGCGGTCGCGCCGGCGATTCTGCGCGTCCATCGCAGCCACCTGTCGGAGGCGCAGGCGCTGCTCGGTGCGTGGAGCGGGGCGATGTCGGATTGCCGCGACGCGCTCGGCGCGGTCGAGGCCCGCCTCGCCGCGATCGAGGCGGAGATCGGGGCCGTGAAGGCGGGCGCCGTCGCGGCGCTCGGCCGGCTGCCGGGGAACGACCGGGAGCCGCGCTGACCTTCGCGGCAGCCCCGCGTGACGACGAAGGCGGAGCTTCGGCTCCGCCTTTTTTGTTCGTCAGGACACGACCGCGTCGGTCCCTGCCCCGGCCGGCGGCATCGCCGGCGGCCGCCGCGGGAACAGCAGGCGCTGGTACAGCAGCCCGATGCCGACCAGCACCAGCCCGAGGCCGATGAAGGACAGCGCCCGGAAGATGCCGGTGAGCCCGGCCAGGTCGTAGAGGAACACCTTGCCGACCGTCAGCGTCACCACGGCGGCCGAGGCGAGCCGCGCCGGCTGCGAGCGCAGCAGGATGCCGGCCACCAGCAGCACGACGCCGAAGCCGAGCCACGCGGCCGAATAGGTGTACTGCTCGAGGTCGGTGGTCGGCCCGACGGTCAGCACCGTGCCGTGATAGACGCGTCGGATCTCGAGGCTGAGCCAGAGCATCGACAGGCCGACGGCCGCCGTCGCGGCGACGCCTCGATACGCCATCGGCCGCGTGTGGCGGGCGACCAGCGCCAGCACGGCGGCGAGCACGGCGGGCAGGCCGTAGCCGAGCAGGATCAGGTTGACGAGCGGCCCGCCGACGGCCTCGCCGGTGACGAGCGGGTTCGCCACGACCACCAGGCCCGCCAGGATCCCGACGAGCGCCAGCCCGGCCATCACCAGCCCGCCGATGTCGTGGGCGATCGAGCGGGTGCGCAGCCGCAGCCGCTCGAGCCCGATCGCCAGCGCCAGCCACGCCGCGATCTGCAGGCCGGCCTCGGCGAGCGGCCCGCCGCGCGTGCCGTAGAGGTCGCCTCCCTGGACGTAGTGCCGGATCTCGAGCGAGACGAGCAGCACCGTGAACAGGATGGCGAGCACGTCGACGGTGCGGGCCGCGGCGTCGTCGGCGCGCTTGCGCAACAGATGCCCGGCGGTCCAGAACGCCGCGGCCGGCACGCCGTAGCCCCACAGCAGCCAGTTGAGCACCGGCGTGGTGCCGAGCACCTCGCCGACGATGCGCGGCTCCCAGCCGATGCGGGCGAGCACCACGAGCGCCATGGCGGCGGCGAGCCGGCGCAGCGCCGGCAGCGGCCGCTGCCGCTCGACGACCGCGATGCCGGCGACCGTGAGGGCGAGCGCGACCGTGAGCCATCCCTTGTCGAGCGCCATGGTGAGGGCGAGCGCCAGCGCGCCGACGCTGCCGACCGCGAAGATCGCCTGGCCCGCGGCGAGCCCCGGCCGCATCGGCCGGCGCACCAGCGTCTCGGTCGCGACGGCGTAGAGCGCGGCGAGCAGCAGCGCGAGGCCGGCGAACGGGATCGAGCGATCGAAGCCGGCGATCCGCCAGTAGAGCGCGATCAGCACCGCGAGCGGCGTCGCGATGGCGCACCATGCCCACACCTGCGGGACGACGGGCCGCTCGCTGCGGCCCTGCGCGAAGAAGCCGGCGAGGCCGAACAGCGCCGCACAGCCGAAGCCGGCGAGGAGATGCAGCGTGAAGGAGGCGCGCACCGGCTCCGGCACGGCGCCAGCGACCGGCCCGGCCGGCGCGATCAGGCTGTCGAGCCGCGCCTCGGTCGCCCACTCGGCCATCACCAGCACGGCCACCGCGGCCGCGACCGGGACGGCGCCGAGCGCCGCGGGGCTTCGCCACGCGGCGCCGACCGTGGCGGCGACCAGCAGCGTGAAGCCCCCGAGCGCCACCGAGTCGTGGCCGCTCGCCATCGTGAGCAGGCCGGCCGGCACCAGCCAGGCGGCGAGCGCGATCGACGAGATCTCGTCCACCGTGTCGGGCTCGGCGTCGGGTCCGAACAGGAGGCCGGCGACGATCATGGCGGCGGCGAGCGCGAACCCGGCGACGACGTACAGCGTGTGCGGCAGCGCCGTGCCGACCGCCGCCTCGGCGATGCCGGGCAGCGTCCACAGCGTCGCGAAGCAGACCGCGGTGAGCGCCAGCCAGCGCCACAGCCGCGCCCGCGCCAGGGCGAAGGCCGCCGCCGTGACGACGGTCAGGTAGAGATACAGCGCCCAGAAGCTCGGCTCCTCCGACGAGACCAGCAGCGGCGTCACATAGGCGCCGACGAGGCCGAGCCCGGCGAGCGCCGGCCCGTGCAGCAGCGCCGCCGCGAGCGTCGCCAGCGCGACGATGCCGAGCAACAGGAACGCGACGGGCGGCGCCAGGAAGCCGTACAGCGCATAGGCGGCGTAGACGGTGGCGTAGGCGACCGTGGTGCCGGCCGCGGTGAGGATGCTCGGCACGTGCGCGCTCGGCACCGCGACGGCGCCGAGCCGGATCTCGTTGCGCCGCGTCCACTCGCCGGCGGCGACCAGCGCGGCGGCGAGCAGCGCGCCGAGCGCGACCCGCACGCCCGGTCCGAGGAGACCCTGCTCGATCGAGTAGCGGACCAGAAAGATGCCGCCGAGCGCCAGCGCGACGCCGCCGACCCAGACCACCCACTGGGTGCCGAAGCGTTCCTCGAAGCTGCGCTCCGGCGCCGACGCAGGCGCGGCCGGCGCCGTGGCAGCCGAGCCGGCCGGCGGCACCGACGACGGCACGGCCGGCGCGGCGGCGGTCCCGCCGATCGGAATCGGAACGGGCTCCGGCGCGGGCTCCGCCGTCGGAGCGGCGTCCGCCCCCTGAGACGGGGTGTCGGACGGAGCCGGCTCGGCCTCCGGCCGCCAGGCGTCGCGGCGAACCGCGGCCGCATCGGACGGCGGCGCGGCGGCGTCGCGCCGGGACGCCTCGCGCAGCGCGGCGACCTCGTGCTCGAGCCCGACCAGCCGCGCCTTCAGCGCGGCGATGCGCCGGCGCTCGCCCCAGGCCAGGATGATCGCCGCGACGGCGGCCAGCAGCGCCAGCATCTCCATGCAGACCTCTCGTCCGTCCCGGCGGTCGTCCGAAACGTGAAATCCTATCGTGAAAGCGTTTGCGGCCGGTGAACCGGCCGGCTTGCGGGCGGCGCCCTCGCGGGGCCGCATTCCTCGGCGATCGCTCGGGCATGTCGCGCGCCGACTTCCGTCTCGTCACCGACTGGGATGTTCCCGCCCCGCCCGAGCGCGTGTGGGACGAGCTGATGCGGCCCGCCGACTGGCCGGCCTGGTGGCCGTCGATCGTCCGCGCCGACGTGATCGACCCTGGCGAAGCGAGCGGCGTCGGCTCGCGCATCCGCTTCGAGTGGAAGACGGCCCTGCCCTTCCGGCTCGCCTTCGAGATCCTCACGACCCGGGTCGAGCCGCCGGCGCTGATCGAGGGCCGCGCCTCCGGAACGCTGACCGGCATCGGCCGCTGGCGCCTCGCCCCGTCGCGCGGCGGCAGCCGGATCACCTACGACTGGACCGTGACGGTCGCCGCGCCCGGAATGCGCTTGGTCGCGCCGCTCGCCCGGCGGGCCTTCGTGTGGAACCACGACACAGTGATGCGCCAGGGCCGCGAAGGCCTGGTGCGGCGCCTCGCCCGCCGCTGAGCCGGCGACCGTCGGCCTCATCCGCCGGCCCGCCGCGGCCACCGCAGGCAGTCCGGAGCCGGGCTGGTCCAGGCGGCCTCGATGCCGGCGACCCGGGCGGCGCCGGCGCGCCGCGCGGCCGCGAGCTCGGTCCAGGCGAGCCCGCCCAGCACCAGGACGAGGCCGGCGGCGGCATAGGCGAGACGTTCGAGCCGAGACATCGGGCGGGTTCCGGTGCGGTGGTGTCCTGTTGGTGCACGGCCGCGGCGCGGCGTTCGATCGCCGTGCCGGTGGCGCTGATGGGCCGGCTGCGGTGGTTAGCGCCGCCTTGCCGCATCGCCCCGATCCCGGCTTTGTTGACGTGGCGCATGGCGCCGCGGGGCGGCGGGTGCAGCCTTCTCGGGTCGGGCCGCACCGCGGCCCCGGGTCCTCGCACCAAGGAGGATCGCATGACCGTCCGCTCGCTTCCCCCGCTGCCCGCCGGCCCTGGCCGGACACTCGCGATCGCGCTCGCCGTGGTGTTCCTCGCCTGCCTGATCCTCGGGCTGATGCTGCCGATGCGCGGCGCGCACGGCATCGCGGCGGCGCCGGCCGCGCTCGCATCCACGGCCGCGTGACGCTGGCCGCTGCCGGTCAGAACCCCGGAAACAGCGAGCGCAGGATGCGCCGGCGCGGCCGGGCGGCGGCGGGCGCGTCCGCGCCGTGACGGACCGCGAAGCAGCCACGCATGCGGATGATGCTCCAGATCAGCGGATTCCAGCCGAACCAGGAGCGCTCCACCTCGCCGGCGAGCATGTCGGGCCGCACCTCGGGCGGCGCCCCGAACACCTCCGGCATGGCGCGCGAGAGCTCGGGATCGGCGAGGATGCTCCATTTGGAATCGCCGCCCATCAGGGGCGAGCGGAGCCCGTAGACGACGCGGCC
This sequence comes from Rhodoplanes tepidamans, assembly GCF_030813915.1. Lineage (GTDB taxonomy): Bacteria > Pseudomonadota > Alphaproteobacteria > Rhizobiales > Xanthobacteraceae > Rhodoplanes > Rhodoplanes tepidamans. The sequence goes on along the minus strand of NZ_JAUSUJ010000020.1, from coordinate 120,877 downwards.
GATGCGCGATTCCCTGATCGCGAAGGAGCACATCGCGCAGGGCTCGACGGTCGTGTAGAGCGTGCAGCCGGAGAGGCTGCGCCGGCCGAGCGCGCGGCGCGCCTTCGCCATCGCGACGATCTCGGCGTGGCGGGTGACGTCCTGGTCCCGGCGCACCGCGTTGGTCGCCTCGGCGATCACCTCGTCGTCGCGGCAGATCACGCAGGCGAACGGCAGCTCGCGCCGGCCTCCGCCGGCGCCGAGCGCGATGGCCCGCCGCATCATCCGTTCGTCGATCGCGTCGAATCCGGCCGCACCCATGCCCATCCCCCATCCGGGGGATACAGCGGGACGCGGCTCGTCGACAAGCCGAGGATCGCGCCGGAACGCCCGATCCTCGTGCGGCCGGGACGCCCGGCGGCCGCCTAGCGGTAGCCGGCGGCCTGGAAGACGGCGCGGCAGTCCGGGCTCAGCCGGCTGACCCGGGCCGCCAGGCAGGCCGTGATCGCCTTCACGTTGGGGATCTCGCCGGCGCACAGACGGAACACGTCCGGCCGGCAGGCGCGCTGCTGCGCCGGTGTGCCGCGATACTCGCCCTGGGCGCTCGCCACCGTCGCGGTGCCGACCGTCCCGAGCACCAGTCCCACCGCAATCCATCGGATCCGTTTCGCCATCGTGGTCCTCCCGGCCGTGGTCCTCCCGGCCTCTTGGGTCGCAGACCGCCCGGCCCCCCGCTCCCGGCGGTCCGATCGCGATTGGTGCCGGGACCGCGGCGGACGGTTCGACGTGTCGTGCCTCCGCCGACGCGGCTAATACATCCGGACCGTGCAGATCGGCGCGACCTCCCGCCGCTGGACAGATACGACGTTCGTCTATAAGTGGAAGCCCTGATCAGGACGGGACGGCGGCTGCCGCGACGCGACGTCGAACCCCTCCGGCGCAAGGACGCTCCAAGTCGCGGGCGAAACGCCGGCCGGCACGACGGCCGCACCCCGCGACGGACGTCCGCAGGAAAAACCAGGAGGAGACAGCCGACATGACCACCGAGGTCGAGACCATCGCCCGCCGCGCCACGATGCATCACTGGTGCCCGGAAGCCGACACCCGCGACAGCATCCTGGCGCGCCGCAATGCGCTCGCCGGTCTGTGGGCCGGCCGCCTCATGCAGATGCGCGACGACACGCTCTCCATCTACGCCGCCGAGGTGCACGCCTCCGGCACCATGAGCGGCAGCGAGGCGATCGTGCAGAAGCTCTGGTACGACCTCAACCGCGCCGGCGTGCCGATCTCGCGCGACGCCGTGATGTCGAAGATGGGCGAGCTGCACCGCGACGCCATGGGCCAGCTCAGCGGCACCGACTGAGCGCGGAGGCGCCGCCCTCGCGGCCCCGCGGCGGCACACCGTCTTGCGCCGCCGGGGCCGGCCTGCTTCGATCCGACGACGGCCGTCGACGGCGCGCGCGTGCGACCGTGACGGCCCGCAGGAGTCCCGCCGTGCCGATCGACCGCCGTACGCTTCTCGCTTCCCTTCTCGTCGCGGCCGCCGCGCCGGCCGGGGCGCGCGCCGCGGAGCGATCGCGCGCCAACGCGTGGGTGCACGCCTTCGCGCGGCCGGACGGCGACGTGATCAGATTGAGCGGATATGCCGGCAAGCCGATCCTGATCGTCAACACCGCGTCGCTGTGCGGATACACGCCGCAATATGCCGGGCTCGAGACGCTGTGGACGCGCTATCGCGAGCGCGGCCTGCTGGTGATCGGCGTACCGTCCGACGACTTCGGCCGACAGGAGCCCGGCGACGCCGCGAGCATCGACCATACGGCGCACCGCTACGGCGTGACGTTCCCGATCGCGGCGAAGACGTCGGTGCGCGGCGCGAACGCGCATCCGTTCTATCGCTGGGCCGCGCTGGAGCGTCCGCTCGACACGCCGCGCTGGAACTTCCACAAGTATCTGATCGATCGCGACGGCCGGATCGCCGCCGCCTTCGCGTCGGCGGTCGAGCCGCTGGACGCGCGGCTCGTCGGCGGCGTCGAGACGATGCTGATCACGTGATGTTTCACGACGTGAGACCCGGCCGACGCCCCGCACCGTGCGCGCGCGACGGCCGCTGCCGATGCTGCACCGCGGTCGCGCCGCAGACCGAACATCGCAACAAGAAATTCACCGCGCGATTCGTGACGTCTTGACAAAACCCCGCATCGGCGCGACCATTCGACTATCAGCTTCGAGGTGGTTCTGGTCGATCCACTGATCCGATGAACCGGTCGAAGCGGGTGATGAGCCGGGATGCTGGCGCGCTGTTTCCCAGCACGTGAGCACCGGCGCCGAGAGCAGGAGGTGAAATGCCACCGGGCTCGCAAAGCCGCGACGATCACCTGTGATCTTCGTTGGGATTTCGGTGTAGCGGCTCAAACCACAACGGATCAGGCCGGAAGCGGTCCCCTAGGGCCGCATCAGTGAGGCAAGGCCCACACAGACCGCTTCCGCCTGTCGCTACGTCTTCGATTGTCTTGCCGTGATCGTCCGAACGCTCCTGCCCTCGCAGCGAGCGTTTTTTGTTGTGATCAGATCGATCGGATCGCCGCGCGAGCGCGAGTCGACTCCGACGTGATCAGATCATCCACGGGATCGGATCCGATCCCGGTCGGTGCAGGCCTCTGATCAGACGGCGACCCTCGATCCGATCCCGATCGAGTCACGAGCCTGGTCGCGTCACGCGCCGGAGACGATCCGCACAGGTGCCATGCCAGCCTTCTTCAGCCGCGGCCCGCGTCCTCCACCATGGCCGGGCTCGTCCCGGTCGGCGCCGAGACGGACTGGGATGTCATGGGAACCGGACCTGTATGCGGGCGGCCGGGCGGGCCGGCACCCGTGCGACTGTTCGATCGACGAGCGGAACGGAGACGCCCGAGCCGGGATTACGGCCACGCAGGGCCGGGAATCCAACGAGCGGTCTCCGTCAGCTCGTCACTATGCCAGTGACAGCCGACAGATACAGGAATCCAGCTCCGAACTCGGCATTCTGGGCTGGATTCCGGGTCCGACGCTCCGCGTCGTCCCGAAATGACGAATTATGCAAAGCCCTCGCCGTCGCGGAGCATGGCCGACGAGAGGCTCCCGACCCGAAACGACACGTGTCGGATCGCGACCCCGGCCCCGAGGCCGATGACGCCGGCGGCCCTGCCGGTCGGGCCTCGCCCGGGGCCGCGCGGCGGTGCCTCTGCGCGTCCTGGTTAGCGGCCGCGGCGCCACGCCGACCACGGCGCGCGAAGCGGCTGCGGACCGGGCGCGAGAAGAGTGTCCACAGTCGCCGGCGCGCTCGACAGACCCCCGGGTTCCGTCCTATTCGTGGCGTGCATCGATCGCGCCGCGGGCACGCCTCGTGCATCACCGAACGCGATCCATCGCCGCCCGCGTCGCAACCGGCCAAGAGGGCCCGAGCCGTCATGAAATCGATCCTCGTCCCCACCGAGCCCAACGATGCCATGTGGTCGACCCTCTCGACCGCGCTCACCGCGGCCAAGACCTTCGGCAGCCGGCTGGAGGGATTCGCGGTGCGGGTCTCGGTGCCGACCGTGGTCGCCATGGACGTCGCCCCGTCCGCCTCGCTCGCCTTCTTCGAGGAGGAGAACGCCGAGGCGGCCCGCCAGTCGCGCGACCTGTTCGAGAAGTTCATGACCGACCAGGCGGTGCCGGCGGCACCGGCCGGCGGCCCGCGCCTGCCGCAGACCGCGCCGAGCTGGGCGTGGCTCGACGACGCGCCGGAAGGGGACAATTTCGTCGGCCATTACGGCCGCATCTTCGACCTGATCGTGATGGGCCGGCCGAGCACCGATCCGCAGGGACCGCACATGAGCACGTTCGAGGCAGGCCTGTTCGAGAGCGGCCGCCCGATCCTGCTCGCCCCGCCCAAGCCGTCGCCGACGGTCGGCCGCCACGTGCTGATCGCCTGGAACTGCTCGACCGAGCAGGCCCGCGCAACCGCCTTCGCGATGCCGTTCCTGGGCCGGGCCGATCAGGTGACGATCCTGACGGTCGAAGGCGCCGTGGTCCCCGGCCCGTCGGCCGAGCAACTCGCCGCCAACCTCGCCCTGCACGGCATCAAGACCAGCCTGGTGACCACCAAGGGCGGCGACAACCGCACCGCCGGCCCGACCATCCTGGACCACGCCCAGCGGCTCGGCTGCGACCTCATCGTCAAGGGCGCCTACACCCAGAGCCGCCTGCGCCAGATGATCTTCGGTGGCACCACCCGGCACATCCTCACCTATGCCGAAGTGCCGGTGCTGACCGCGCACTGAGATCCGCCCCGGGGCGCGATCGGGCGGCGTCCGGCCGCCGGCGCAGCCGTGCCGGTGCGACCCTGACGACTCGAGCGTGACGACCCGGCCGTGCCGGCGCGCATGCGCGGCACCGGCATGTGTCTGCCGACGCGCATCCGACATCGCGCGAAACCAAACGCCTCGCTTTCTCCCCACCATCGCCCACGCGGCGCCCGACCGGTCGCCGAAAGCCGACGGACCGCCCGGCCACCGGCGAGGCGGGCCGCAGGGCACACGGGTCGCGTGCATCGACTCGGCCGATACCATTTCGCGGGGCTTGCGGTTAGGATGGTTCGAAACACGACGCGTGTCGCCGCGACTGCCGGCCGGGACCCCGTGCGCGGCCGCATCGATCACGCGCAGTATCCGTGGGGCGAGGGGTTCGGCCGGTCATGTCGTACAAGCTCGGGAACGGACATGGCGTGTCCGGGTCGCGGGGCGTCCGCCCTGCGGCGGTGCGCTGCCGGCTGCGGTCGGAACGGGCCGGAGAGGGCGCGGGTTGGGCATGACGGCAGAGCGTGTCTGCGTCTACACGGCCCTGACCGGTGACTACGAGCGACTGAACGAGCAGCCGGTCGCGGCCCGCTCGTCCATTCCGTTCGTCTGCATCACCGACGATCCGGAGCTGACCAGCACGACCTGGCAGGTGCGGCGCGCAGCCCCGACGTTCGGTCTCGATCCGGTGCGCAGCCAGCGCGAATGGAAGATGCTCCCGCACGTCCATCTGCCGGAGTTCGACGCCTCGCTCTACATCGACAACACGGTGCTGCTGCGCGAGCCGCCGGAGCGCCTGCTCGAGCGTCTTCCGGAGAGCGGTCTCGCGATGGCGCCGCACAGCTTCCGGGCCTCGGTGGAGGACGAGTTCGTCGCGGTGATGAAGCACGGGCTCGACGAGACCGACCGGGTGCTGGAGCAGCTCCACCATCTGGCGATCGAGGCGCCCGAGTTACTCCAGGAGGCGCCGTGGTGGACCGGCCTGATGATCCGCGATCATCGACGGCCGGCCGTGCAGGCCGCGATGGAGACGTGGCGGGCGCATATGCTGCGCTACTCCCGACGCGATCAGCTCTCGATCAACCTCGCGCTGCACCGCGCCGGCCTGACGCCCGACGCCCTGCCGTTCGACAACAACGAATCCGAGTTCCACGTCTGGCCGCACCGGCCGGCCGGCTGGCCGGCCCGCCGCCAGGTGCCGCGGCGGGCGACCGCGCTGACGCCGCTGCTCGTCCGCCTCGGCGAGCTGGAGGCGCAGGTGCGCCAGCGCGAGTCCGTCGCGGATTCGCCGGCTTGGCTGCTCGCCGAGGATCTCTCGCGCTACGCCGACCGGCATCCCGGCCGCCGCCTGCGGCTCCTCCTGCGAGCCGTCAAGCTGATCCGCCGCTGGGCACCGTGGCGCGACGCCGCCCGTCGGCCGTCACGGCCGTGAGCGGACCGGGCATGCTGCGACACCGCATCGATCTGCTCGGCCCTGACGTCGGGGTCACCCGCGAGGCGCCGGCGGGTGGCAACCGCCGCATGCGCTGGCGCTTCGATCTGGACGCCGCGGCGATGTGGATCGCCGGCTGGCACCGGGTCAAGATCATCGGCCGCGACGCCTGCATCGAGCGCGTCCGCGTCGAGACGTTCGATGCCGCCGGCGACCTTCTCGGCGCCCACAACACCGTCGTCGGCCCGCACGACTTCCGGGCCTATGTCCATGTCGGCCCGGCGGTCCGGCGGCTCGTGCTGGAGGTCGAGCTGCACGACGACGCGACCGAGATCGTCTCGGCGACGCTGCGCCCGATCCACCCGCTCGAGATCCTGTGGAAGGCGCTGTGGGCCGGAGATCTCCTCGACATCCGCGGCCTCGGCGGGGTACTGCGCCCGGCGGAGCCGCTGGTCGTCAGCCTGACCTTTCCGGTCGCGGGCCGCCGCGGCGATCCGTACCCGTGGTGGATCGAGCACCGCGAGCCGGAGGTCGTCGAGGCGGCGCGGCGCGGGCTCGCCGCCACGACGGCCGAGCGCCCCGGCATCGCCGTTCTGCTCACGGTGTGCGACCCCGCCCCCGACCTCCTCGCCCGGACGCTCGAGTCGGTGCAGCGCCAGACCGCCCCGGGCTGGACGCTCTGCATCGCCGACGACGCCTCGCGGGATCCCGCCGTGCGCGCCATGCTCGACGCCGCCGCCACGCAGCCCGGCGTGCGGCTGACCCGGCACGACGAGCGGCGCGGCACCGCGGCGGCCACCGATGCGGCCTTCGCACTCGCCGACGCCCCTTTCGTCACCTGCCTGGACCACGACGATCTGCTGGCGCCCACGGCGATCGAGATCGCCGCCGGCACGCTCGCCCGTTTCCCCGCGACCCGCCTGCTCTACTCCGACCAGGACAAGGTGGATGCGGCCGGACGGCGCTTCGACCCGTTCTTCAAGCCGGGCTTCTCGCCGGAACTGCTGCGGGGCTGCAACTACCTCAACCACATGACCGTGCTCGCGTCAGATCCGGTGCGCGCGGTCGGCGGCTGGCGCGACGGCTTCGACGGAGCGCAGGACCACGATCTCGTGCTGCGCGTGGTCGAGCGGATCGCGCCGGCGGCGATCCATCACGTGCCGCTGGTGCTGTACCACTGGCGCGCCGTGCCCGGCTCGGTCGCCTTCGACCCGCAGGCGAAGCCCGACGCCGCGGACTCCGGGCGGCGGGCCGTCGCCGAGCACCTCGCCCGCCTCGGGCTCGCCGCCGAGGTCTCGCTGGTGCCGGGCGCCGGATACCGGGTGCGCCACCTCCTGCCCGACCCGCCGCCGCGCGTCTCCGTGGTGGTGCCGTTCCGCGACCGCGCCGACCTGCTGCACGGCTGCATGGAGTCGCTGCTCGAACGGACTTGCTATCCGGACCTCGAGGTCGTGCTCGTCGACAACGGCTCCACCTCCCCCGAGGCGCTGCGGCTGGTCGATCATTACCGCGGGCGGCCCGCGGTCCGGGTCGTCGCCGCCCCGGGGCCGTTCAACTACTCGGCACTCAACAACCGCGGCGTCACGGCGGCGAGCGGCACCGTGCTGTGCTTCCTCAACAACGACACGTCGGCGATCACGCCGGACTGGCTCGCCGACATGGTCGGCTACGCGCTGCAGGACGGCGTCGGCTGCGTCGGCGCCAAGCTCCTGTACCCGAACGACACCGTGCAACACGGCGGCGTCGTGCTCGGGCTGTCCGGCGTCGCCGACCATGTCTTCGTCAACGCCCCCGCGGACGCGCACGGCTATTTCGGCCGGCTGCGGCTCGCCTCGAACTACTCGGCTGTGACCGGGGCCTGCATGGTGATGCGCCGTGCCGTGTTCGAGGAGGTCGGCGGCTTCGACGAGACCGAGCTGCCCGTCTCGTTCAACGACGTCGACCTCTGCCTGCGGGTCGGCGCGCGCGGCTACCGCAACGTCGTCACGCCGTTCGCCACGCTGTACCACTTCGAGTCGGCGTCGCGCGGCTCCGACCGGCGCCCGGACCGCCTCGCCCGCGCGGCCCGCGAGGTCGCGGCGCTGAAGCGCCGCCACGGCCCCCTGCTCGACGCCGATCCCTGCTACTCGCCCCACCTGTCGCGGACCACGGCGGACTTCTCCATCGAGTTCGACGAGACGGTGCGGCGCCGGTCGTGGTGGCGATCCGTCACCGCCAGCGCCGGTGCAGCCACAGCCACTGCTCCGGATGCTCGCGCACCCAGTCCTCGATCATCCCGGTGACCTGCTGCATGGTGGCGTCGACGTCGATCCTGCCCTCGGCGTCGCGCGGCGTCGCGAGCGGTCCGACGAGCTCGAAGCGGAAGCGCTCGTCCGCGAGACGGACGACGCGGGCCCCGTAGATCGGACAGTCGAACAGCCGGGCGAAGCGCGCCAGCATCGGGTTCGCCTTGCAGGGGCGCCCGAAGAACGTGACGTCGATGCCGCGTGCATAGTGCTGGTCGACCAGCATGCCGACGAAGCGGTCCTGCCGCAACGCCTCGCGGATGCGCAGCGGCGTGTCGGGGCCGGCCGCGATCACGGTCATGCCGCCGGCCTCGCGGGCCCGGATCATCTCGGCGACGAAGGGCCCGATGCGGGGCGCCCGGAACACCACCGAAATCTGCCGGCCGATGGTCTTGGCGCCGAGCGGCACGATCTCCCAGTTGGCGAGATGGCCGGTGAAGAACAGCACCGGGCCGGCGGTGTCGCGCAGCCGCATCAGCGCGGCGTGCGAGGCCGGGTCGACCTCGATCCGGCCGCCCGGACGCGGGTCGCGCCAGTCGTAGTCCCAGATCGCGTCGAGATGGGCGTACTCGACGAACAGCCGGCCGAAATTGTCCCACATGCCCGCGAGCGTCCGCTCGCGCTCCGCCGCGCCCATCTCCGGGAACACCATGGCGAGCTGCTCGCCGGCGACCCGGTGCCCCTTCAGGTGCGGCCCGATCCGCCGCAGCAGCCAGCCGGCGGCGGCCGCGGTGCGGCCGAGATCGAAGCGGCCGAGCAGCCGCAGGACCCCGACCCCGGCGACACCGACGGCGGTCTCCAGCCGGGCGAGCAGGCTCCGGTGCTCGCGGTGCGGCAGGCCGGGCCGGGCCGCGGTCAGCCGCTCGGTGAGCGCGTGGACGAAGGGCAGATAGTCGGCCGAGCGGTCCTCGACCGCGAACAGGCCGGTGCGGTGGGCGGCACCGATCTTCACCCGGCCGCCGCGCCGATAGAGCACACAGGCCCAGTACGAGGCCGACGAGCCCGGAATCCGCTCCTGGTGGATCTTGATCGCCGTCACGTCGGCGAAGGCGAGCCGGCCCGGCCGACCGCGATCGTCCCAGGCGAGGCCCTCGGGCACCAGGCGGAAGGTCTTCTCGGACGTGAAGGGATGCGCGCGGTACGCGTAGGTCCGGTCGGTCATGCAGGTCGGTCGGTAACACGCCGCGCGCGGCGCCGGAACATCGGCGGCGGCGGCGCCCCCTTCTACGGTGCCGGCCCCGGCTCCGCCAGCGCCTCGGCGAGCAGGCGGCGGCAGGCCTCGAGCTCGCCCAGCACGACCTCCAGCCGGGCACGGTCGGCGATGGACAGCCGGGGCGGTGCGACCGGCGCAGCCGGCGCCACCGGCGCCGCCGCGGCCCGCGCCAGCGGCGCCGTCTCGCCCGGCGGGACGGCCTCGCGCTCCGGGGCCGGCGCGCGGTCCGCCGGACCGTCGGCGGGCGAATCGCGCAGCGCCGCCATCACGGCTGGCGAAGCCACCGCCGCAACCGCGGCCGGGACGGGAGCCGGACCGGCGGGCGCCATGGCGAGCGGACGCGGCGGGCCCTGGACCGGCCGGAAGGACGGCTCGCGACGGCCATAGGGATCGGTGTCGAGATCGGGTTCGGGCTCGGGCGCCGCGGCGTCCTCCGGGGCGGCCGGAGCCTCGGCCTCCTCGGCGTCCGGCACGGCCGACCCGGCCGGCTCCTCGCCCTCGTGGTCGGCGGCGTCGAGCTCGGGCCCGCGTTCCGGCTGCGGGGCGCCCTCCTGCCAGACGGTCTGGACGAAGCGGCCGCCCTGCTCGCGCAGGATGCGCTGCACGCCGCGGATCGTGTAGCCCTCGCCGTAGAGGAGATGGCGGATGCCGCGCAGCAGGTCGACGTCGTCGGGCCGGTAGTAGCGGCGGCCGCCGCCGCGCTTCATCGGCCGGACCTGCGGGAAACGGCTCTCCCAGAACCGCAGCACGTGCTGCGGCAGCTCCAGCTCCTCGGCAACCTCGCTGATGGTGCGGAACGCTTCCGGCGCCTTGTTCACGGCCGTTCCCTCCGCCCCGGGCCGGCGGTCACGAGCCGTCGACGCCGTCCGCGTTGATGCGCTGCTTGAGAATGGCGGACGGCTTGAACACCATCACGCGCCTGGGCGAGATCGGCACTTCCTTGCCGGTCTTCGGGTTGCGGCCGATTCGCTGGCCCTTCTTGCGGACCACGAAGGAACCGAACGAGGAGAGCTTCACGGTCTCGCCTCGCTCCAGGCAATCCGTGATCTCCTTGAGGACCAGCTCGACCAGAGCGGCCGATTCGGTGCGAGAAAGTCCCAACCTTTGATAAACGGCCTCGCAGAGGTCCGCCCGAGTTACTGTCTTCGCGCTCATGTGGCCCCAGCGCCTACCCATAGACTTTTATATGTCACTGAATTTACAACGATATGAGCTTCGGGCCCCGGGGTCAACGGGGGCCGTGCGGCGCGACAGAAGATTTGAATGCACCTTCGTCCGATCCGGCCCGCCGCACCCGGCGCGTGTGCCGGACGTCGGACGGACTCGCAGGGGGCCCGACTCGCAGGACGACGGAACCGGAGGAAATCGGACGAAATCGATGGTGCGGCGCCGGTCGGGCCGGACCGCCCGAGGCCGACCACCCGGCAGGTGAGCCGCGGGCCTACCAGCGGATCAGCGCGGCGCCCCAGGTGAAGCCGCCGCCCATCGCCTCGATCATGACGAGGTCGCCCGGCTTGATGCGGCCGTCCGCGACCGCGGTATCGAGGGCGAGCGGGATCGACGCCGCCGAGGTGTTGCCGTGGCGCGCCACCGTCGAGATCACCTTCTCGGACGGCACGCCGAGCTTGTGGGCGCAGCCGTCGATGATGCGCTGGTTGGCCTGGTGCGGCACGAACCAGTCGATCTCCGCGGCGGTCGTGCCGGTGGCGTCGAGCACGTCGGTGATCGCCCCGGTCATCATGCCGACGGCGTGGCGGAACACCTCCTTGCCCTCCATCCGCAGATAGCCGGCCGTGCCGGTCGTCGACGGCCCGCCGTCGACATAGAGCTTGTCCTTGTAGCGTCCGTCGGAGCGCAGCTTGGCGCCGAGCACGCCCCGGTCCGCCTTGGTGCCGGACTGCGGCTGCGCCTCCAGCACGACCGCGCCGGCGCCGTCGCCGAAGATCACGCAGGTGGTGCGGTCCTTCCAGTCGAGGATGCGCGAGAACGTCTCCGAGCCGATCACCAGGGCGCGCTTGAAGTCGCCGGCGCGCAGCATCGAGTCGGCGGTCGAGAGCGCGAACACGAAGCCGGAGCACACCGCCTGCAGGTCGAAGGCGGCGCCCGACGTGATGCCGAGCTTGGCCTGGACCGCGACGGCGCTCGCCGGGAAGGTGTTGTCGGGCGTCGCGGTGGCGAGCACGATCAGGTCGATGTCCTGCGGCGCCAGCCCGGCGGCGGCGAGCGCACCTTGCGCGGCGTGCACCGCCATGTCGGAGGTGTACTCGCCGGCGGCGGCGATGTGGCGCTCGCGAATGCCGGTGCGCTGGACGATCCACTCGTCGCTGGTGTCGACCATGCCGGCGAGTTCGTGATTGGTGAGCGTCCGGGCGGGAAGATAGCTGCCGCAGCCACGGACGACCGAACGGGTGATGCTCACGACGCTACCTCTCCGGCCGCCGCCGGGGCGGCCGACTGCCCGAGGGTCCGGCCGATCTTCGCCAGGAGCTCGTAGCGGGCCATGTCGTAGCCGAGGTCGACGGCCGCCGCGAACCCTTCCGCGTCGGTACCGCCGTGGCTCTTGATCACCACGCCGTTGAGTCCGAGGAAGACACCGCCGTTGACCTTGCGCGGGTCCATTTTGTCCTTGAGGGTCTTGAAGGCCTGCCGCGCGAACAGATAGCCGATCTTGGCTGCGAGGGTCCGGCTCATCGCGCTCTTCAGATACGAGGCGAGCTGTTTAGCCGTCCCTTCGGCGGTCTTCAAGGCGATGTTGCCGGTGAAGCCTTCCGTCACCACCACGTCGACCGTGCCGGCGCCGATGTCGTCGCCCTCGACGAATCCCTTGAAGTCCATGTGGCCGCAGGCGGTGCCGCGGAGCACCTGGCTGGCCGCGCGAATCTCCTCCAGCCCCTTGACCTCCTCGACCCCGACATTGAGCAGGCCGACGGTCGGCCGCTCGAGGTCGAACACGACGCTCGCCATGGCGCTGCCCATGATGGCGAGCTGCACCAGGTGCTGGACGTCGGCCCCGATCGAGGCGCCGACGTCGAGAACGATCGATTCGCCGCGCAGCGTCGGCCACAGGCAGGCGATGGCGGGTCGCGACACGCCCGGCATCATGCGCAGGTGGAACTTCGCCATCGCCATCAGGGCGCCGGTGTTGCCGGCCGAGACGGCGACGTCGGCCTCGCCCTTCTTCACCGCGTCGATGGCGAGCCACATGGACGAGCGCCAGCGCCCGTGGCGGAGCGCCTGGCTCGGCTTCTCGTCCATCTTGATCGCGACGTCGGTGTGGACGACCCGCGACGCGGCCCGAAGGGCCGGCCGGTTCGCCAGCAACGGGCCGATCACGGCCTCGTCGCCGACCAGGATGAAGCTGGTGTCGGGGTGCCGGGTCAGGGACAGGTCGGCGCCGGCGAGGACCACCGCGGCCCCGTGGTCCCCTCCCATGGCGTCGAGCGCAATTCGAACCTTGTGAGACATGAACCGACGTTGGCGGACGGCGCGCAACCGCACCGATGACCGGCCGACGCGGACCAGTCGCTGGGTTGAAGAGGCGGCGACAATACCGCGTCCGCGCCGCCTGACAATGGCTGAAATCACCGATACGGAGTTGTCCCCGCCGGTCACCTGCGGCCGCCGCCCTCCCCGCCCTTGAGAGCGGCGAGCGCCGCGAACGGCCCCGGGTCCGACGTTTCGGTAGCGGGCGGCTCGAAGCTCGCGCCCGGCTTGCGCGGATAGGGATCGATGCCGAGCAGGACGAACTCGGTGGCGATCGCGCCGAGGTCGACGGTGCCACCGACCAGCGGCTCGGGCGGATCGGAGGCCTCCGGGTCGCGCGGCGGGCCGGGCTCCTCCGGCGGCGCGTCCGGGCTGAACAGAAGGTCGACCGGCTCGGCGATCTCGCTCTCCATCGGCTCCAGGGTGACGGAGCAGGTCTGGCCGGCCGTCGCCGAGACGGTGCCGGAGACGTGCAGCCCCTTGCCCCGACGGGTCAGCTCGAACCGCGCCTCCAGCCGCGGCAGGCCGGTCAGGCCGCCGAGCCGCGCGATGGCGTCGCGCACCGCCGGCTCGGCCGACACGGTCACGGCGAGGCCGTCCTCGGGCACGTCCTCGAGCCGCACCGGCACGCTCCACGGGCGGTCGGGATTGGACATGGCGATACTCCTCCTGCTCGGCTTTCCACGGCGCCGGCCGGTGCCGGCCCGACGCCGCGGGACCAGATATGGGCCCGGAACGATCGATATGCCACGATCGCGCCATAGAGGGCGACAATGGTGCCGGCGAACACTGGGGACAGGGCGGCATGGGGCCTCGGGGCGGCCCCGCGGCGGCACCGGGCGGTCACAACCGGACGGTTGTCACCGACACGGTCGGGCGCTGCGCCACCGCGGTCATGGGGGTACGACGTGCGTCAGACGCAGAGGCAGGCTTCGGAGAGCCGGGACTCGCAGAGCCGGGGTCGTCGGACCTCGCGCGGCGCGATCGCCGCCGTGCTCGCCCTCGGGCTCCTGCTCGGCGGCTGCATCACCCAGACCTATCAGCGCGGCTACATCGTGCCGGAGGGCGCGCTGGAGCAGATCCCGCTCGGCTCCTCGCAGGAGCAGGTGCTGATCGTCCTCGGCACTCCGTCGACCGTCGCGACCGTGTCGGGCGAGGTGTTCTACTACATCTCGCAGCGGGCCGAGCAGACCTCCTTCCTGCCGCAGAACGAGGTCGACCGCCGGGTCATCGCGGTCTATTTCGACAAGGGACGCAAGGTCGAGCGGCTCGCCAACTACGGCATCAAGGACGGCCGCGTCTTCGACTTCATCAGCCGCACCACGCCGACCGCCGGCCAGGAGCTCAACTATCTGAGCTACGCCCTCAAGGCGCTGAAGTGGTGGTGACCGGCGAGACGTCCCGGCGGAGCTGATCGGCCGCCTGCTCCCACCCCACCCGTTTCGTCGCGAGCCCGGTTCGACCGCGGGAGCAGGACGATTCGGTCCCGCCCCCGCCGATGTCGATCCGTCGCCTCCGCGCTGCGCGACTCAGGCCACCGGCCGGACCACGTCCTCGTGCGCCAGCTCCCAGCGATCGGGCGAGCGCCACAGGCGCGAGCGCAGAAGCTCACGCTCGAAGATGAACTCCTTGGGCAGCCGGTCGAAGAACTTGTCGAACTGCTCCTCGTGGGCGTGCGCCTCCTTGGCGCCCTCCTCCCGGCCGACCGCCATCAGCGCGTAGAAGGTGTCGGCCGGATAGTCGAGGCCGGTCCATTCGAGATCCTCGTGCCGCGGCATCCAGCCGATCGGGCTCTCGACCGCGTAGCCGCGGCCGTGCAGGCGGTCGACGATCCACTTCAGGACCCGCATGTTCTCGCCGAATCCGGGCCACAGGAACTTGCCGTTCTCGTCCTTGCGGAACCAGTTGACGCGGAAGATGCGTGGCGGGTTCGGCACCCGGCGTCCGACGTTCAGCCAGTGGCCGAAATAGTCGGCCATGTTGTATCCGCAGAACGGCAGCATCGCCATCGGATCGCGCCGCATCGCCGCCTGCCCGATCGCCGCGGCGGTGCCCTCCGAGCCCATGGTCGCCGCCAGATAGACGCCGTGGCTCCAGTTGAACGCCTGGAACACCAGCGGCATTTCCCGGCTCATGCGGCCGCCGAAGACGAAGCCGCTGATCGGCACGCCGGCCGGGTCCTCCCAGGCCGGATCGATCGACGGGCACTGGCCGGCCGGCGCGGTGAAGCGTGCGTTCGGATGCGCCGCGGGGCGGCCGCAGCCCGGCGTCCAGTCCTCGCCCTTCCAGTCGATCAGATGGGCGGGAGCTTCGTCGGTCATGCCCTCCCACCAGACGTCGCCGTCGTCGGTCAGCGCGCAGTTGGTGAAGATCGTGTTCCGCTCGATCGTCTTCATCGCGTTCGGGTTCGACTTCGTGTTTGTGCCGGGCGCGACGCCGAAGAACCCCGATTCCGGATTGATCGCCCGCAGCGTGCCGTCCGGCCCCTTCTTGATCCAGGCGATGTCGTCGCCGACGGTGAGCACCTTCCAGCCGTCGAAGGCCGGCGGCGGCACCAGCATGGCGAGGTTGGTCTTGCCGCAGGCGCTCGGGAACGCGGCGCCCAGATAGGTCTTCTCGCCGTTCGGCGCCTGGATGCCCATGATCAGCATGTGCTCGGCGAGCCAGCCCTCGTCGCGCGCCATGACCGAGGCGATGCGCAGCGCCAGGCACTTCTTCCCGAGCAGCGCGTTGCCGCCGTAGCCCGAGCCGTACGACCAGATCTCGTAGGTCTCCGGGAAGTGCACGATGTACTTGCGGTTGATGTCGCCGTCGCACGGCCACGGCACGTCCTGCTGACCGGGCGCGAGCGGCGCGCCGACCGAGTGCATGCACGGGATGAAGGTGCCGTCGGGGCCGAGCGCGTCGAGCACGGCCGTGCCCATGCGGGTCATGATCCGCATGTTGGCGACGACATAGGGGCTGTCGGTGATCTGCACGCCGATCTTGGCGATCGGCGAGCCGATCGGCCCCATGCTGAACGGGATCACGTACATGGTCCGGCCGGCCATGCAGCCGTCGAACAGCCCGCGCAGGGTCGCCCGCATCTCCGCCGGCGGCTTCCAGTTGTTGGTCGGGCCGGCGTCGTCCTTGTTGATGGAGCAGATGAACGTCCGGTCCTCGACCCGGCCGACGTCGGACGGGTGCGAGCGGGCCAGGAACGAGTTCGGCCGCTTCTCCGGATCGAGGCGGATGAAGGTGCCGGCCTCCACCATCATGTCGCACAACCGGGCGTACTCCTCCTGCGTGCCGTCGACCCAGGCGACCCGATCGGGCTTGCACAGGGCCGCCATCTCGTCGACCCAGGTGCGCAGCGTGGCATTGACTGTCGGGCTGGTGGCGACGGCATCCATCGATCTCTCCCTTCGAGTTCCCGGCGGGCATCCCGCCGATCGAGCAATCGACGGAATCGATGCGGGATGCGAATCCGCTATTCCTTGATTTTTGTCTATGATACGGCGAATTTTTATATGCAATACGATGCACCCCTCAGATCGATAAGATCGTTGCTATCGATCTACTTTAGTATCAATGAACTCAGGCCAGCAAGCGCACCAGTATATTTGGCCCGCATGGACAGACTAACCGTTACGGCGGGTCGGACTTGATCCGTTCCGCAACCATTAGCTTGCTTACTATATGCTTGGCGAACGATAGCGAGAGGCCGTGGCGACTGGCCGATCGGGCCTTGCCGGCCGGAGCCGCACCGCTGTACTCAGGCAACAGACCGATGATCATCCACGAGGACGACAAGGGCCTGGGTTTCCTGCTCGGCGACGCCGCACGGTTGCTCCGCAAGGTGATCGATCGCCGGCTGCAGCCGTTCGGCCTGACGCGGGCGCAATGGGCCGTGCTGGCGATGCTCGCCAGCCGGGACGGCCTGTCGCAGTCGGAGCTGGCCGACGAGCTCGAGATCGAAAAATCGACCGTCGGCCGGCTGATCGACCACGTCGAGGCGAACGGCCTGATCGAACGCCGGCCGATGGCGAACGACCGCCGCTTCTGGCGCGTGCATCTGACCGAGCAGGCCCGTCCGCTGATCGCGCGGGTGACCGAGGTCATCCTCGCGACCCGGACCGAGATGCTTAGCGGACTCACGGACGAGCAGCAGCGCCGGCTCAGCGACGGCCTCGCCGTGATCAAATCGAACCTCTCCGCCGCGCTCGACTCCGAGGCGTCGAAGCCCCCGGCCCCGCTGAGCGAGCCCTGCTAGAGCCCGTCCGCCGCGCTCACCGGCGCGGCCGGCGCCGCGTACTGGGCGAGGCCGTGGCCCATCGACCAGTTCTCCGGCAGCACCTCGACCAGGTTGATGAACACGTCCTCGGGCCGCAGGCCCGGGTCTTCGCCGAGGCGTTCGACGATGCGCCGGAACAGCGCCCGCTTCTGCGCGGGCGTGCGGGTGTTGCTGACGGTGAGCTGCGCGATCACCAGGTCGTCGCTGCGGGAGACGCCCAGGTAGCGGCTGCCGTAGACGAAGTCTTCGGCGTCGTGCTCGCTCACCAGCATGAAGCGGTCGTCGTCCGGCACGTCGTAGGTCTCCCGCATGGCGGCGTAGAGACCCTCGACGATCGCCCGGCGATAGGCGGCCGGCTTTCCCCGGCGAAGCGACACGCGGACCAGCGGCATGATCTACCTCCCTGCTGCGTTCGGTTGCGAAGCCGCCGGAGGCTATCGCAGCCCTCGTGATTTTGATATGCAATGAAATTGCATTTCAGAGATTGCAGTCTGCAATGTCCAACGCCACCGCCGTCGATATCGACCAGGTCCGCACCTTCGTGCTGATCGCCGACCTGAAGAGCTTCACCCGCGCCGCCGAGGTGATGGACACGACCCAGTCGGCCGTCAGCCTCAAGATCAAGCGGCTCGAGGCGCGGCTCGGCCGCCGGCTGATCGAGCGCACGCCGCGGCTGGTGCGGCTGTCGGCCGACGGCCTGGCGTTTCTCGATCCGGCGCGCGATCTGGTCGCGGCGCACGCGCGCGCCGTCGCGGCCTTCGCCCCGCCGCAGCGCCGCCTGGTGGTCGGCGTCAGCCATCACGTGATCGGTGCCGAGCTGCCGCGGCTGCTCCGCCGCCTCGGCGAGACGGCGCCCGGAGTCGTGCTGGAGATGCGGGTCGGCTCGTCGGCGGACCTGCTCGCCGACCTCGACCGCGGCGAGCTCGATGCCGCCGTGGTGCTGCAGCACGACGACGGCCGCCGCGGCGGCGAGGCGCTGCTCACCGACACGTTCGGGTGGATCGGCGCCCCGGACTTCGTCCGCCGGCCGGACGAGCCGCTGCGCCTCGCCGCCCAGGCCGAGCCGTGCAGCGTGCGGATCATGGCCGTCAAGGCGCTGGCGGCGGCCGGCATCCCGTGGATCGAGGTGTTCGTCGGCGGCGGCGTGGCGACCATCGGAGCGGCGGTCGCGGCCGGGCTCGCGGTGGCGGCGCTCGCCCGCCGGGTCGCCCCGCCCGGCACGGTCGATCTCGGCCCGATGCTCGGCCTGCCGCCCCTGCCCCGCCGCAAGGTCGTGCTGCACGCCGCCGCGACCGACCGCATCGGCCGCGACGCGCTCGCCCGGCTGGCGGCGGCGTTCCGCGCGACCGCCTGACGCCGGCGTCGCGATCCGGCATGAAAAAAGCCCCGCGGCGCGCGCCGCGGGGCTTCGTCGTTCCGGGCGTGTGCCGGCGGCTCAGTGGGCGAGGACCGCCAGGAGCAGCAGCGCCACGATGTTGGTGATCTTGATCATCGGGTTCACGGCGGGGCCCGCCGTGTCCTTGTAGGGATCGCCGACGGTGTCGCCGGTCACCGAGGCCTTGTGGGCCTCCGAGCCCTTGCCGCCGTAGTGGCCGTCCTCGATGTACTTCTTGGCGTTGTCCCAGGCGCCGCCGCCCGAGGTCATCGAGATGGCGACGAACAGGCCGGTGACGATGACGCCGAGCAGCATGGCGCCGACCGCCGAGAAGGCCGCCGACTTGCCGGCCGCCCCGCCGCCCGCGATCACGTAGATGGCGAAGTAGACGACGATCGGCGACAGCACCGGCAGCAGCGACGGGATCACCATCTCCTTGATGGCCGCCTTGGTCAGCAGGTCGACGGCGCGGCCGTAGTCCGGCTTCTCGGTGCCCTTCATGATGCCGGGCTTCTCGTGGAACTGGCGGCGCACCTCCTCGACGATCGCCGAGGCGGCACGGCCGACCGCCATCATACCCATGGCGCCGAACAGGTACGGCAGCAGGCCGCCGAACAGCAGGCCGACGACCACGTAGGGGTTGGTCAGCGCGAAGTCGAGATTGACGCCCGCGAAGTACGGGTGCGCATCCGAGCTGGCGATGAAGTACTTGAGGTCCTCGTTGTAGGCGGCGAACAGCACCAGCGCGCCGAGGCCGGCGGAGCCGATCGCGTAGCCCTTGGTGACCGCCTTCGTCGTGTTGCCGACCGCGTCGAGCGCGTCGGTCGACTTGCGCACCTCCTTGGGCAGGCCCGCCATCTCGGCGATGCCGCCGGCGTTGTCGGTGACCGGGCCGAAGGCGTCGAGCGCGACCACGAAGCCGGCCAGCGCCAGCATGGTGGTGACACCGACCGCGATGCCGAACAGGCCGGCGAGGCCGTAGGTCACCAGGATGCCGGCGATGATCACCAGGGTGGGCAACGCGGTCGACTCGAGCGACACCGCGAGACCCTGGATGATGTTGGTGCCGTGGCCGGTGACCGAGGCCTTGGCGATGGTCTGCACCGGGCGGAAATTGGTGCCCGTGTAGTACTCGGTGATCCACACGATCAGGCCGGTGACGGCGAGGCCGACGACGCCGCACACGTACAGCGCCCAGCCCGAGTAGCCGACGCCCGGCAGCGGGCCGAAGCCGATCAGCAGGGCGACCACGCCGGCGATGCCGATCAGCGACAGGATCGCGGTGGCGATGAAGCCCTTGTAGAGGGCGCCCATGATCGACTCGGAGGCGCCGAGCTTCACGAAGAAGGTGCCGATGATCGAGGTGATGATGCACAGGCCGCCGATGCCGAGCGGCAGCGTCATCATCGGCATCAGGAGGTCGGTGCCGCGGAAGAAGATCGCCGCCAGCACCATGGTGGCGACGGTGGTCACCGCATAGGTCTCGAACAGGTCGGCCGCCATGCCGGCGCAGTCGCCGACATTGTCGCCGACGTTGTCGGCGATGGTGGCCGGGTTGCGCGGATCGTCCTCCGGGATGCCGGCCTCGACCTTGCCGACCATGTCGCCGCCGACGTCCGCACCCTTGGTGAAGATGCCGCCGCCGAGACGGGCGAAGATCGAGATCAGCGAGGCGCCGAAGCCGAGCGCCACCAGGGCGTCGATGACGACGCGGTCGCTGGCGGCGAAATGCATGGTGCCGACCAGGAAGCCGAAATAGACCGTGACGCCGAGCAGTGCGAGGCCGGCGACCAGCAGGCCCGTGATGGCGCCCGCCTTGAAGGCCATGTCGAGGCCGCCGGCGAGCGACGAGATCGCCGCCTGGGCGGTGCGCACGTTAGCCCGCACCGAGACGTTCATGCCGATGAAGCCGGCGGCGCCGGAGAGCACCGCGCCGATGGCGAAGCCGACCGCGACGAGCCAGCCCAGGAACACGCCGAGCAGAAGGAAAATGAGAATGCCGACGATGCTGATGTAAGTGTACTGGCGCTTGAGATAGGCCTGCGCGCCCTCGCGCACCGCCGCTGAAATCTCCTGCATCCGGGCCGAGCCGGCGTCCGACGCCATCACGGAGCGTACCGCCCAGACCGCGTAGACGATCGAAAACGCCCCGCAAAGGACGATGACCCACAAAGCTGTCATTGAAGACCCTCGATTGTGTCGCTGGCAGACGTGCCCCGGGCGGGGCGCACACCACGGCCGGATCCCACCAGGCCGGCCGTCAGCAATCCGCGCGGCGGACATTGCCAAAAAGCCTATTGCGACGCAATCGAAACTGCCGATGCTCAGGCGAAGGTCGAACGCCCGCGATCAGGCGTCCGGAACGCTCCGCCGGCGCCCGGCCAGGGCGATCCAGGCGAGCAGCGCGACGGTCGCCACCACGGCGCCGAGCACGACCTCGACGACCAGCGGCCAGCCGTGCCGGGCCAGCATGTGGCCCGACGCGAAGGACCCCGCCGCCATCGTCCCGAAGATGAAGAAGTCGTTCACCGCCTGGACCTTGTTGCGCTCGGACGCGGTGTGGCAGGCGGTCACCAGCGCGGTCGCGCCGACGAAGGCGAAGTTCCACCCGACCCCGAGCAGGATCAGGGCGGTCCAGAAATGGGCGACCGAGGTGCCGGCCCAGCCGACCGCGGCGGACAGCCCGGTCAGGGCGAGGCCGGCGGCGATCACCCGGGCGGTGCCGAAACGCACGATCAGCGAGCCGGTGACGAAGCTCGGCGCGTACATGGCCATCACGTGCCACTGCAGGCCGAGCGCCGCGTCGGTCACCGAATGGTTACAAGCGACCATGGCGACCGGTGCCGCCGTCATCATCAGGTTCATGGTGGCGTAGCTGGCGAGCCCGCACAGCACCGCCGTGATCAGGCGGGGCTGACGGAAGATCACGGCGAGCGGGCGCGGCGGCGCCGCGGCCCGGGCCGGCCCGGCCGCGTGGTCGGGAAAGCGGACCAGCAGCAGCACCAGCGCGGCGACGACGGCGACGGCGGCCTGCGCCAGATAGCTCGCGGCGAACACGTATTGAGGGAGCACGTCCTTGGTGGCGATGATCAGCTGCGGGCCGAACACGCCGGCCATCACGCCGCCGGCCAGCACCCACGACACCGCCTTCGGCTTGAAGGCGTCGCTCGCCGTGTCGGCCGCCGCGAACCGGTAGGTGAGGTGGGCGGCCGCGTAGAGGCCGCCGCACAGCGTCCCGAAGCAGAACAGCGGAAAGCTCGCCAGGATCACCCCGGCGGCGCAGACGAGGCCGGCGCAGAGGCCGATCAGCGTGCCGAGCTCGAAGGTGACGAGCCGCCCGAAGCGCCTGGCGATCGCCCCGACCGGCAGCGTGCCGATCCACTGGCCGACCACGAAGGTCGACACCGGCACGGTGGCGAGCGCCGGGTCCGGCGCCAGCATGGTGCCGACCAGCCCGGCCGTGCCGAACACCACGGCGCTATTGGCGCCGGCGAGCGCCTGGGCGGCCGCGAGCACCAGGGCGTTGCGGCGGGCCAGCCGGTCATCGATGCCGGCGGGCGCTTGGGCGAGGACGGTCATGGGGGCTCCGGCGGGACGCGAAGGAGAGTCTCTCAGCCGAGCCGGGACAGCAATGTTTTTCTCCGCACTCGCGATTTGCCGCGACAGCCCGCCGCCGGTACCGTCACGAATCGATTTCCGTGATGTAAGCTCTTGAGCCTGCGATGTAATACTCGCCGTATCGTTGCGGTTCTCATCCCGCGCTGCCACCGATCTGCACGACCGATCGTCACCCGGAGCCCGAGGGCACGGCGCTCGTCGCGCAGCCTCCGGATCCGGCCGCCACCGCTCTTCATCCCTGGTTCCGGACGGCGCCGTGCGAGTGGGCGCCGGCCTGCCGAGCTGCCGGAGGTCCCGATGACCGGCCCGCTCATCGTCGTCACCATGGGCGACCCGTCCGGGATCGGCCCGGAGATCGTCGTCAAGGCGCTGGCCCGGCGATGCATCCAGGCCTTCTGCCGGCCCGTGGTGATCGGCGACGCGACGCGGCTCGCGGACGCCGCCCGGCTGCTGCAGCTGCCGGTGGTGCCGCGTCCGATCGAGGATCCGGGCGAGGCCCGCTTCGGCGACGGGACCATCGACTGCATCGACCTGAAGGCGGTGCCGCCGGGGCATCCCTACGGGGTAGTCTCGGCGGTGTCGGGCGCGGCCGCCTACCGCTACATCGAGCGCGCCGCCGCACTGACCCGCTCCGGCCGCACCGACGCGATCTGCACGGGCCCGATCAGCCGCGAGGCGCTGCACGCCGCCGGCCACTGCTTCCACGGCCACACCGAGATTCTCGCCCGCCTCACCGGCACGCCGGAGGTGTCGATGATGCTGGTCGGCCCGCACCTGCGGGTCATCCACGTCACCGCCCATCTCGGGCTCGCCGATGCCATCGCGGCCGTCGAGCCGGCGCTGGTCGAGCGCACCATCGCGCGCGGCCGCGCCGCCCTCGTCGCCGCCGGGACACGCAACCCGCGGGTCGGCGTCTGCGCCATCAATCCGCACGCCGGCGAAGGCGGCCTGCTCGGGCGCGGCGAGGAGGCGGACAAGATCGTGCCGGCCATCGAGGCCTGCCGCGAGCGCAAGTGGTTCGTCCAGGGCCCCCTGCCCGCCGACACCGCCTTCTTTCGGGCCTATCGGGGCGAGTTCGACCTCGTGGTCGCCATGTACCACGACCAGGGCCACATCCCGATCAAGCTCCTCGGTCTGGAGGCCGGCGTGAACATCACGATCGGTCTGCCGGTGATCCGCACCTCGGTCGACCACGGCACGGCGTTCGACATCGCCGGGCGCGGCATCGCCGACGAGGGCAGCCTGGTCGCCGCGCTGCGCCAGGCCGCCGACCTGTCCAGCCGCCATTGAGGCGAGCCCCAACCGGGCCCGCCGGCGTAGCCGGCGCGGCGGAGCCTTGAGCGGCGCACGGATCTCCTATGCCGCCATCGATCCCTTCGCGCGAATACGGTTGATTTTTGCGCGCTATGCGCAAAAGTGACCTCGTGTTCGCCCCCTTTGAAACCTTCCGCCAACTACCGGGGTTGATTCTGCGCGCTTCGGTCAACGATACGAGGGACGCTTCCGTGAAGCCCAGGTGCAACGGGTCCCGTCCCGGCCCTGCCGGGACGGCGCACACAGCCGCGGCGGAGGCGTGAGATGCGCACCGACGCTCCCTGGCTGATCATCGCCGACGATCTCACCGGCGCCGCCGACGCGGCGATCGCCTTCGCGCGGCGCGGCCTCGAGACCGTGGTGACCTGGGGCGACGGCGACGTCGGCGACGCCCCGGTGGTCTCGGTCGACGCCGACAGCCGGCGGCTGTCGGCCGCCGCGGCGGCGGCCCGCCAGTCCGCCGTGCTGGCCGCCCGCGGCCGGCCCGGCCAGATCGTCTACAAGAAGATCGACTCGACCCTGCGCGGGCAGCCGGCGGCCGAGACGGCGGCGTTGCTGAAGGATCTGCGCCGGCAGGGCCGGCGGGCGATCGCCCTGGTGGCGCCGGCCTTCCCGGCGATGGGCCGCACCACCGAGGCGGGCCGCGTGCTCGTCGCCGGCCGGCGGCTGGAGGAGACGCCGATCTGGGCCCGCGACCACGGCTACGAATCGGGCTACCTGCCGGACGTGCTGAAGTCGGCCGGGCTCGAGTCGGGCGTTGTGCCGCTGGACCAGCTCCGCCGCGGCGCCGGCGTCGTCCGCGGCATCGTCGCCAACGCGATCGCCGAGGGGTGCGACGCGGTCGTATGCGACGCCGCGACGGCCGACGATCTGCTGGTCGTCGCCGAGGCGACACTGCCGCTCGCCGACACGCTCCTGTTCGTCGGCACCGGCGGTCTCGCTGGAGCGCTGGCCCAGCTGGTCGCCCCCGACGCACCGCCCGCCCCCGTCGTTCCGCCGGCGAACGGCCCGGTCCTGGTGCTGGTCGGCAGCGTCGCCGAGGCGTCGCGCGCCGCGGCCGAGACCCTCGCCGCGAACGGCCGCGTCACCGAGGTGGTGGTGCCCGAAGCGGTGCTGCGCGAAGCGCCGGGCGCCGCCACGGCCGGCCGCGAGCTCACCGCGAAGATCGGCGCGGCGCTCGGCGACGGCGACGTCCTGGTGGTCACCGCGTTCGGCCCGGAGAGCGACCTCGCAGCCGGCGGCGCCGTGGCGAGACGGCTCGCCGATCTCGTCGCCCCGGCGGTCGCCCATCTCGGCGGCCTCGTCGCCACCGGCGGCGACACGGTGTGCGCCCTGCTCGGCCGCCTCGGCGTCACCGGCATCCGGCTGCTCGACGAGGTCGAGCCCGGCGTGCCGCTCGGCGTCACGGTCGGGGCGGTGGCGCTGCCGATCGCCACCAAGGCCGGCGGCTTCGGCACCGACACGACGCTGCTGCACTGCCTCGACCGCCTCCAGTCCTCCGTCCGGTCCCCGTACCAGAAAGCCTGACCGATGCCCGGCCCCGTCATTGCCATCACCATGGGCGATCCCTCCGGAATCGGCCCCGAGATCGTCGTCAAGGCGCTGGCGCATCCCGAGGTCTACGCCATGTGCCGCCCGATCGTGATCGGCGACGCGGTGCGGCTGCAGGAGGCCGCCGCGATCGTCGGCATGCATCCGGTGATCCACACGATCGCGCGCCCCGCCGAGGCGGTCGATGCCTGCGGAACGATCGACTGCATCGACCTGAAGGCGGTGCCGCCCGGCCATCCCTTCGGCCAGATGCTCGCCGCCTCGGGCGAGGCGGCGTATCGCTACATCGCCAAGGCGGCCGAGCTGTGCCGCACCGGCGAGACCGACGCGATCTGCACGGCACCGCTCAACAAGGAGGCGCTGCACGCCGCCGGCCACAAGTTCCCGGGCCACACCGAGCTGCTCGCCCACCTCACCGGCACGCCCGAGGTGTCGATGATGCTGGTCGGTCCGAAGCTGCGGGTGATCCACGTGACCACCCATATCGGCCTCGTCGACGCGGTGGCGAAGATCGAGCCGGGCCTGGTCGAGCGGGTGATCGCCCGCGGCCACGCCACCCTGGTCGCCGCCGGCATCCGGGAGCCCCGGATGGGCGTCTGCGCCATCAACCCGCACGCCGGCGAGAGCGGCCTGTTCGGCCACGGCGAGGAGGAGGCCAAGATCGTCCCGGCCGTCGCGGCGTGCCGGGCCCGCGGCTGGTCGGTCGAGGGGCCGCTCCCGGGCGACACCCTGTTCTTCCGCGCCTACCGGGGCGACTTCGATCTCGTCGTCGCCATGTACCACGACCAGGGTCACATCCCGATCAAGGTGATGGGGCTCGAATCGGGCGTCAACATCACGGTCGGCTTGCCTGTGATCCGCACTTCGGTGGATCATGGCACCGCCTTCGACATCGCCGGCCGCGGCATCGCCGACGAGGGCAGCATGATCGAGGCGCTGCGGCAGGCCGCCGATCTGGCGGTCCGCCGCTGAGGTCGCGGCGAGTCGGGAACGGCGGGTTCCGGAGCACCATGCGACGACGACGCGAACGCGAGCAGCAGATCCTCGAGCTGATCCGGGCCGGCGAGGAGAACGTCGAGGAGCTGGCGCGCCGGCTCGACGTCTCGCTCTCGACGATCCGGCGCGACCTGCAGCGGCTGTCCGACACCGGCGTCGTCACCCGCACCTATGGCGGCGCCATCCTGTCGCGCCCCGCCCCCGAGGCGTCGCTGTCGAGCCGCGAGCACATCAACCTGCAGGCCAAGCAGGCGATCGCCGCCACCGCCGCGACCCTCGTCCAGGACGGCGACCGGGTGCTGCTCGACGTCGGCTCGACCGTCGAGGCGCTCGGCCTGCGGCTGAAGGACCGGCCGCTGTCGATCGTCACCAACAATCTCGCGCTGCTGCCGGTGTTCGCCCAGAAAGACTCCATCGCCCTCACCGTGCTGGGCGGCAATGTGCGGTCGATCAGCATGGGCACGTTCGGGCCGCTCGCCGAGCTCGCGGTACGCCGGCTGACCGCCGACAAGCTGTTTCTCGGCGCCGACGGCGTCGTCGCCGGCCGCGGCCTGTGCGAGGCCACCCAGGAGCAGGTCGCGCTCAAGGAGGCGATGGTCCAGCAGGCGTCCGAGGTGTTCGTGCTCGCCGACGCCTCCAAGCTCGGCAACGCCCACCAGCCGGCCTGGCTGCCGCTGACGCGGCCGTGGACGCTGGTCACCGACGCCGGCGCCGAGGAGGCCCAGCTCGCCCCGTTCCGCGCCCTGCCCGGCGTCACCGTGGTGGTCGCCGCCGCCGACTCGGTCCGTCCGGCCCGCAGCCTCGAGGACGCGCTGGACTGATCCCAGTTCCGATCGATCAGTCCGGTGTCATGCCGGGGCGCAGCGAAGCCGCGAACCCCAGCGGCAGACGCCGAGTGCTTGGCTGGAGTCCGGGTTCGGCGCTGCGCGCCGCCGTCATGGTCGCCTCCCCGTCAGCGGACCGCGGCCGCGCCGAGCAGCGCGGCAGCCTCGGCGAACAGCGCGTCGACGGTGACGTCGCGCGCCAGCAGGCTCTGCTGGCGGCAGAAGCGCAGCACGGTTTCGACGCCCGGCCGGATCGCGTCGATCCCGATCGGCGTCATGTCGGGCCCGGACGCCGCCGGCGCCGGCCGCACCGCCTTCAGCAGGGACCAGACGTCGCGCAGCACCGCGGGATCGCGCTCCGCCACGGCCCGGCTCACCACCATCACGTGATTGATCGGCAGCACGGCGTGCCTGGCGTACCAGGCGCGCGCAGCGGCCTCGGGCTCCGGGAACACCGACACGAAGGCCGGATCGTCGGGCAGGTCGTTGCCCAGGATGGCGGCGTCGACCTCGCCGTCGCGCAGGAGATCGACGAGCTTGCGCCCGGCCGCGGTGCGCTCGACCCACGGCGGATCGTCGCACTCGGCGACATGGGCGCCCTCCTGGGTCACCCAGCCGATCGACGCCGGGTCGACGCCGTGGTCGTTCTGCAGGATGCCGCGGATCCACATGCCGGTGGTCTGGCTGTAGGCCCGCACGCCGATGCGGCGGCCGGCGAGCGTGTCGAGGGTGGCCGGCGCGTCGCGCCGGGTGATCAGGCAGCGGTGCTGGAACCGTGACGCCAGCACGACCGGCAGCAGCACCACCGGCTTGCCGGCCGCGAAGGCCTGCACGGCGGTGACCACCGCCAGCTCGCTCAGATCGAACCGCTGCTCGCGGACCATCGGCGCGAAGGCGCGATGGATCGGCGACACGTCGGCGAAGGACAGCGAGAAGGTCTTCGCCGCCGCGCCGGGCCCGGAGAGCGCCGCGCGCCACGGCTTGGCGCCGAGCGCGATGGTCAATGCGATCGGGGTCGTCATGCCGCCACCTCCGTGCGATCGGCGAGAACCGGGTAGAGACGCTGCGCCGTTCCGGCGAAGATCCAGCCGCGGTCGGCGGCGCTCAGGCAGGCCAGCGCCCGCTCCGCCGCGTCGACCAGCCGCGCCATCGGTCCGGCGTGCGCCGGGAAGTTGGAGCCCCAGGCGATCCGGTCGGCCCCGAAGGCCGCGACCAGCCGCGGAATGAAGGCCTCCGGGGTCGAATGCCCCTCGGCCGACTGCTCGACCGTGCGGCTCGTCAGCTTGAGGAACAGGTTCGGACGGTCGGCCAGCGCGAACAGCCAGCCCGCCGCTGCATAGGGCGGTCCGTCGGACAGCACCACGCGGGCCAGATGGTCGAGGACGATCGGCACCGTGCGGAAGCGGTCGAGCAGCGTCGTCAGGTCGGAGAGCCCCTCGGGGCGCATCTGCAGGCACACCGGCACGCCGAGCGCCTCGGCCCGCTCCCACACCGGAAAGGTGCGCGGATCGGCGAGCCACGAGGCCTGCCCGGGGCTGGTGCTGCCGGTGGTGAACAGGCGCAGCCCGGTGAGCCCGGCGGCGTGCCAGCGATCGAAGGTGGCGACCGCGTCGGGCGCGAACATGTCGATCGAGAACACGCCGGTGAAGCGGTCCGGATGGGCGGCGACCACCTCGGCCAGGTAGCCGTTGTCGAAGCCGTAGGCGATCGAGGCCTGGACGACCGCCGACCTGGCGACGCCGGCCGCGTCCATGGCGGCGATCAGGTCCGCGGCGGCGGTCGGCCGGGCCCGCGACCAGTCGGACTGCTTGCCACCGAGCGGCGCCAGCGGGTGCCGCGCGGTGTCGGGGAAGATCACATGGGTGTGGATATCGATGATGTGGTTTTTGTAAGCGTCGGGCATGCCGGCCTCTCGTCTTCAGCCGGGGGAGCCCGCATGATCCACGTTTTACGGCGTCCTGCGTCATTCGAAGGCGGTCCGGCCCCATGCATTCTTGCTAAGCTCGTTTCGAAGCCGATATCGGGCGCCGGTCGCGGTACGATGTTGCGGGCGACATCGTGCTGCGCCGGCCGGCGTCCGGCCGAGACCGTTGCACCGGCGCCGTGAAGTCGCTAGGGTCCGCGCCGCATCAAGAGTTGGGGCGACGCCCAACGCCAACCTGCCGATCCGGGCAAGGTGGCACTCCCTCGACCGGGGAGGATGTGGCCGAGCCGGCAACCAAACGGATCACGCCACCGCGTCCGCCTCGACGACAAAGAGGACGGACAGATGCCGATCACGATTCCAGACGACCTGCCGGCGCGCCGCACGCTCGAGAACGAGGGCGTCGTGGTGATGCGCGAGACCGACGCGGTGCGTCAGGACATCCGCCCGCTGCGCATCGGCCTGCTCAACCTGATGCCGAACAAGATCCGCACCGAGACGCAGTTCGCTCGGCTGATCGGTGCGACGCCGCTGCAGGTCGAGCTGACGCTGGTGCGGATCACGGATCACGTCGCACGCCATGCGGCGGCCGATCACATGGCGACGTTCTACCGCGCCTGGGAGGACGTCAGGACCGAGCGGTTCGACGGGTTCGTCGTCACCGGTGCGCCGGTCGAGCTGCTGCCGTTCGAAGAGATCACCTACTGGGACGAGCTGCGCCGGATCTTCGACTGGACGCAGACCAACGTGCACCGCTGCCTGACGATCTGCTGGGCCGCACAGGCGGCGGTCCGGCATTTCCACGGCGTGCCCAAGCACGTGCTGCCGCGGAAGGCCTTCGGGGTGTTCCGGCAGCGCGTCCTCGCGCCCGCCTCGCCCTGGCTGCGCGGCTTCTCCGACACGTTCTCGACGCCGGTGTCGCGCCGGACCACGGTGCGGCGTGCGGACATTCCCGGCGGACGCGGCCTCGCCGTGCTGGCCGGCAACGAGGAAACGGGACCGTGCCTGATCGACGATCCGGCGCACCGGACGCTGCACATGTTCGACCATCTCGAATACGACACCGCCTCGCTCGCCGAGGAGTATGCGCGGGATACCCGGGCCGGTGTCGCGATCGCGATCCCGAAGCACTACTATCCCGACGACGACCCGGCGCGGCCGCCGGAGAACACGTGGCGGAGCCACGCCCATCTCCTGTTCGCGAACTGGATCGACGCGATCTACCAGTCGACGCCGTTCGATCTGGCGGCGGTCGGGACGCCGGCGGCGATGCGCCGGTCGGCGTGAGGACGGCCGCGTGGCAGTGGCACGTCGTGATCAGAAGTGGCTGAAGCTCGCACGGTCGAGTGCGACGGGGTGGCCGTCGGGTCCGACGAGCGCCGGGGCGCCCTGCCCGGCCAGGATCTCGCCGATCTCCGC
Organism: Rhodoplanes tepidamans; assembly: GCF_030813915.1. Lineage (GTDB taxonomy): Bacteria > Pseudomonadota > Alphaproteobacteria > Rhizobiales > Xanthobacteraceae > Rhodoplanes > Rhodoplanes tepidamans. Next base: position 90,872 of record NZ_JAUSUJ010000020.1, on the reverse strand, counting down.
CGCCGCCACGCCGGCGGCGGACGCTGCGGCCAGGAACGGCGCCAGCCGGTCGGGCGGCACCGTGCAGAGGATCTCGTAGTCGTCGCCGCCGGACAGCACGGCGGCCAGATGCTCGGGCGCCGCATCGAGCAGGCGGTGCGCCGCCCCCGACAGCGGCACGCGGGCGATGTCGACCCGGGCCGTGACGCCCGAGACCCGGCACAGCTTGGCGAGATCGCCGGCGAGGCCGTCGGAGACGTCCATGGCCGCGGTCGCGTGCAGCCGCACCGCCTCGGCGAGCGCCGTCCGCGGGCGCGGCTCCCGATAGCGCGACAGAAGATGCGCCCGCTCGTCCTCGCTCAGCCCGAAGTCGCCGGCCGCGGCGCGCTCCAGCCGCAGCACCAGACCGAGCGCGGCGTCGCCGATGGTGCCGGTGACGACGACGCGGTCGCCCGGCCGGGCGCCGCCGCGCCGCACCAGCGTGCCGGTCGGCACCGCGCCGATCACGGTCACGGAGATCATCACGGGCCCTGGCGAGGCGACGGTGTCGCCACCGTAGAGCGGGCAGCCATAGGCCTGCGCGTCCTCGCCGAGCGCGCCCGCGAAGGCCGCCAGCCAGGCGTCGTCCACGGGTGGCTCGGCGGCGCGACGCGGCAGCGCCAGGGTGAGCAGAAAGCCGAGCGGCCGGGCGCCCTTGGCGGCGAGGTCGGAGAGATTGATGCGCAGCGCCTTGCGGGCGATGCCGGCGGGCGGATCGTCGGCGAAGAAGTGCATGCCGGCGACGATCGCGTCGGTCTCCAGCACCAGGTCGCATCCGGCCGGCGGCGTCATCACGGCGACGTCGTCCGCCAGCCCGAGCGCCCCCGGATGCGTCGCCAGCGGGGCGAAATGCCGGGCGATCAGCCGGTCCTCGCCTGATCCTGCGGTGTCGTCGGTCGCGGTCATGGGGAATCCCTGGTCGTTGCGCCACGACCGTAGCGCAGCCGGCGGAGCGGGTCATTCCCGGACGGGTGGAGCGCAGCACCGCGGAAGGCGACGACCGAGCGGCTGCGGGGCCGGACGGTGTCCGATCCTCACGCCGCGTCGACGGCGTAGTCGGAGCTCGGGCCCGGCGCGCCGGGCTTGCCGCGGGGCTCGAGGCTGGCGAGCTCCACGCGGTTGCGGCCGCGCTCCTTGGCCCGGTAGAGCGCCTGGTCGGCGTGGCGCAGGAGCTTCGGCACGTCGAGCGCGGGGTCGTCGGTCAGCACCATGCCGATCGACACGGTGGCGTCGATCGGCCGGCCCTCGACCAGGCTCGCCGCGTCGGCGAAGCGCGACCGGATGTCCTCGGCCATCACCAGGGCACGCTCGCGGCCGATGTCGTAGAGCACGGCGGCGAACTCCTCGCCGCCAAGCCGGCCGACGATGTCGGACGGGCGCACGGTGCGTCCGGTGGTGTCGGCGAACACCTGCAGGACCTTGTCGCCCACGGCGTGACCGAAGCGGTCGTTGATCGACTTGAAGCGGTCGAGGTCGGCGAGCAGCACCGCGGTGAGGCGCGGCTCCTCCGCCTGACGGCGCGTGACCGTGTCGCATTCGGCCAGGAATCCGCGCCGGTTGGAGATGCCGGTGAGCTGGTCGATCATCGAGGCCGTCTTGTGCCGGTACTCGGTGCGCTCCTTCGCCATCGCCAGCAGGATGAAGGCGATCGAGATGGAGAACAGCAGCGCCTCGGAGGACAGCACGGTCAGCCACACGCTGCCGAACACCTGGTTGGTGGGCGACCACGGCAGCAGCATGGAGAGGGGCGTGCGTAGCAGGAAGAGCGCGCCGTGCGCGAACAGGAGGAACGTCGCCGGCAGGCGCGACACCAGCGGCTCGGCGCGGCCGCGCCAGAACTCGGCGGCGGTCGCCCAGGTGTAGCCGGCGATGATGCCGGCCGAGACCAGGGCGCGCAGCTCCATCTTGGTCGACGTGAACGCGAAGTGGGTGCCGATCAACCACAGCACGGCGCCGGCGATCATCGCGATCGGCATGGGGCGGCGGCCGTCGAAGACTCGCGCGCCCGTCCAGGTGACCGCGAAGGAGGTGAGCAGGATGGCGTTGGCCAGATCGATGGTGATCATGTCCGGCCATGCGCCGTACATGCCGAAGAGCGTGATCGATCCGGCGCGCAGGAGATGCGCCCCGCCCCACCACGCCACCGCCCGGATCGCCGAATTCTGCATCCAGGCGAACAGCAGCAGCAGGCCGAGGATCGCCTCGACATAGATCGTGACGAGAAACAGCGTACTGACGTCGACGGTCATGGAACGGTCCGAGTGCCGGTCGAGGCGGCGGCCATCGTCCACAGCTACCGTCCCCGACCAAACAACTCGTGAAAAGACGGAGCGGTGCCGACGGCTCGACCGGACAGGGTAAGTGAACCGTTACGGCAGCCGGACGTAGGTGAAGCACGGCGTCCGGCACAGCTGCGAAACCGCCGGCGGAATGGTATCCGACAACCGGATCAAGCGCCACAACCCAGCCGGGACCTGCACCGCATGTCGCACGCCACCTCCTTGCCGATCGTCGTCTGGTTCCGCGACGATCTCCGCGTGTCCGACCACCCGGCCCTCACGGCGGCGGCCGCGACCACCGCGCCGGTCATCGCGGTCTACGATCTCGACGAGGAGAGCCCCGGTCTGCGGCCGCTCGGCGGCGCGGCGCGGTGGTGGCTCGCCGGGTCGCTGCGGGCGCTGGCCCGGGACCTGCGCGCCCGGGGCGTGATCCTGGTACTCCGTCGCGGCCCCGCGGCGCGGGTGATCCCGGACCTGGTCGCCGAGACCGGCGCCGTGGAGATCGTCTGGAACCGGCGTCACGACCCCGCCGCGGCGGCGGTCGACGAGGCCGTCGCGGATGCGCTGACGGCGCGCGGCATCGGCGTCGCGACCTTCCAGGCGTCGCTGCTGACGGAGCCGGACCAGCTGCGCACCAAGGCCGGCGGGCCGTTCGGCGTGTTCACGCCGTTCTGGCGCGCGCTGCTCGCGCGCCCCGCGCCGCGCGCCCCGCTGCCGGCGCCGACGGCGATGCAGGGGTTCGACGGCGTCGGCTCCGAACGACTGGAGGACTGGCGGCTCGAGCCGACCGTGCCCGACTGGGCCGCCGGCCTGCGGGCCGAATGGACGCCCGGCGAGACCGGTGCGCAGGACCGGCTCGCCCGGTTCCTCGACGCAGGCCTCGCCGGCTACGCGACCCTGCGCGACCGGCCGGACCGGACGAACACCTCGCGACTGTCGCCGCATCTGCGCTTCGGCGAGATCAGCCCGTTCCAGGTGTGGGACGCCGCGATGCTGGCCCGCGACACCCGCCGCGGCGGCGCGACCGCAGCGGACATCGACAAGTTCCTGTCCGAGCTGGCGTGGCGCGAGTTCTCGTATCACCTGCTCGCCCACACCCCCGATCTCGCGACCAGGAACTATCAGGCACGCTTCGACGCCTTTCCGTGGCGGAGCGACCCGGACGGCCTGCGGGCCTGGCAGCGCGGGAGGACCGGGTATCCGATCGTCGACGCCGGGATGCGCGAACTGTGGACCACGGGCTGGATGCACAACCGCGTCCGCATGGTGGTCGCCTCGTTCCTGGCGAAGCACCTGCTGATCGACTGGCGCGAGGGCGAGCGCTGGTTCTGGGACACGCTGGTCGACGCCGATCCGGCCAACAACGCGGCGAGCTGGCAGTGGGTCGCCGGCTCCGGCGCCGACGCCGCGCCGTATTTCCGCATCTTCAACCCCGTGCTCCAGGGAGAGAAGTTCGATCCCGACGGCGCCTATGTGAAGCAGTGGCTGCCGGCCCTGCGCGGCCTGCCCGCCAAGCTGGTGCACCGTCCGTTCGAGGCGACGCCGGATGAGCTGCGACGCGCCGGCGTGGCGCTCGGCGACACCTACCCGCGCCCCCTCGTCGACCACAGGGCGGCGCGCGAGCGCGCGCTGGCAGCGCTCGCCGAGACCAGGACGTCGTGAACGGGCGCCGACGTCAGGCGTAGGCCACCCAGCCGCGCCACGTGAAGGCGGCGTAGAACAGGCTGGGATCGGAAAAGCCGGCCTCCCTCAGGATGGCCTCGTCCTGCGCCGGCTCGAACAGCCGCACATGGGCGTCGACGGACTTGCGGGCGGTCTCGGCGTCCGCGGGATCGGCCCCCGAGGCGATCGCGAAGGCCGCGTAGCGCGACAGCCAGACGGGGCGCTCCGCCGGGGTCTGGGGAAAGCTGGAATGGGCGGCGACGAACGGCGCCTTCGGCTTCAGCCGCCGCCGGATCTCGCCGACCGTGCGGCGCCGCTCGACGGCGTCGAGGAAGTGGAGCGTCAGCAGGCAGGTCGCCGCGTCGAAGGGCCCGTCCGGCGCATCGTCGACGACGCCCTGGACGAGCTGCACCCGCGCCGCGAGCGGCCCCAGGGTGCGCTCGGCGAGCCGCAGCATCTCGGCGGCCGGATCGACGCCGACGAAGCGCCATTCCGGATGGGCCTCCGCCAGCGCCTTCAGCTCGAGGCCGCCGCCGGCCCCGACCACCAGCACGGTGGCGTCGCGCGGCGCCCGCTCGGCGAGCAGAACGCCGGTCATGCGGTGGAGATCGCCGTACCCGGGCACGAAGCGCGGCGGCCCCTCCGTGTAGCGGGCGACCATCTCGGGGTTCTCGAAGGCGGCGAGAAAGTCGATCGGGGCCGGTTCAAGCGACATCCGGGATCTCCGATGCGTGGGTGCCCCCGCATGCGGCGAGGCGCGCGTGGAAGTCGGCGCTCAGCGCCGCGAGCGTGATCTCGCCGAACCGCGCCAGCAGCAGCGCCTCGGCGTCGTGGAGAACCTGGTCGAGGGCGCCGTTGACCGCCTGCTCGACCAGGCAGCCGGACGCCTCGGCGCGGTTGCCGATGGCGAACAGCGGCGGCCGGCCGAGCGCCTCGTAGACGTCGCGAAGCGTGATGCCGGCGAGGTCGCGCGCCAGCGTCCAGCCGCCGCCGTGCCCCTTGCCGGACCGCACCAGCCCGCGCTCGCGCAGGCCGGCCATGATCCGTCGGATCACCACCGGGTTGGTCTGCATGGCCCTGGCCATGACCTCGGAGGTCACCGGACCGTTCCGCTCCGCCATGTGCAGGAGCACATGGAGAACACCCGAAAGCCGACCGTCGCGTCTCATGTAACTTTACATATTGCATGAGCGTGAAGCCGTCAATGCGGGGCCGAGGCCATGCGCGACGCGCGCCGCCCGTGGGCGGCGCGGCCGCGGAAGATCGGGATTGCCCGAAGGCGCCGAAATAAGGTCTGCTTTTCTCCAGCAGCCCGGTTCTCCGCCGGGCCGAAACCTGCTCTACGAACCCGATCCGCCATGCCGAACGGAGCCAGCATGCAGATACGCGAAGACGTGACGCGCGCCATCGGCAACACGCCGCTGATCCGGCTGAAGCGCGCGTCGGAACAGACCGGCTGCACCATCCTGGGCAAGGCCGAGTTCATGAATCCCGGCCAGTCGGTGAAGGATCGCGCCGCGCTGTTCATCATCGAGGACGCGATCGCGCGCGGTGCGCTGAAGCCCGGCGGCGTGATCGTCGAGGGCACGGCGGGCAACACCGGCATCGGCCTCGCGATGGTGTCCGACGCGCTCGGCTTCCGCACCGTGATCGTGATTCCGGAGACGCAGAGCCAGGAGAAGAAGGACACGCTGCGCGCCTACGGGGCCGAGCTGGTCGAGGTGCCGGCCGTGCCCTACGCCAACCCGAACAACTACGTGAAGATCTCCGGCCGGCTCGCGGCCGAGCTGGCGGCGACCGAGCCGAACGGCGCGATCTGGGCGAACCAGTTCGACAATCTCGCCAACCGCGAGGGCCACGTGCGCACCACCGGCCCGGAGATCTGGGAGCAGACCCAGGGCCGCGTCGACGGCTTCGTCAGCGCGGTCGGCACCGGCGGCACGCTCGCCGGGGTGGGCCTCGCGCTGAAGGCGAAGAGCCGGGACGTCAAGATCGCACTCGCCGATCCGCGCGGCGCCGCGCTGTACTCGTACTACACGACCGGCGTGCTGAAATCCGAGGGCGCGTCCATCACCGAGGGGATCGGCCAGGGCCGCATCACCAAAAATCTCGAGGACGCGCCGGTCGACCTCGCCTTCCAGATTCCCGACGAGGAGGCGATCCCGCTGCTGTTCGACCTGATCAAGGACGAGGGCCTGTGCCTCGGCGGCTCGTCCGGCATCAACATCGCCGGCGCCGTCCGGCTCGCCAAGGAGCTCGGGCCGGGCAAGACGATCGTCACGATCCTGTGCGACTCCGGCACCCGCTATCAGTCCAAGCTGTTCAATCCGGAGTTCCTGCGCAGCAAGGGACTGCCCGTCCCCGAATGGCTGATCCGCCCGTCGCGGATCGCGGTGCCGTACGTCAACGCGTGAGCCGAGGGGCCTCCCTCTCGAAGGCCGTCGTGGCCGGCCTCGCGCCGGCCACGACGATGCAGAAGGCGGGCGCTTCGAGCCGCGTTCACCGGATGAAGTGATAGATCCCGTTGAGCCCGACCAGGCCGACGATGATCAGGTAGATGGCGACGATGAAGTTCAGCAGGCGCGGCATGATCAGGATGAGGATGCCGGCTGCGAGGGCGACGAACGGCGAGATGTGGGCGGCCGTGATGGTCATGGTGGGCTCCCGGAGCATGGACGGCGGGTCGGGCGCACGGCGCCCACCCGACAAGGCGGTACCGCCGAGCATGTTCATCCGATTCGGCGGAAATTGAGACCCGGGCGGGCGACCGCGCGGGTTCGGCGCGGGCCCGCCGGCCGCGCCGGGCGGCTCGACGGCCGGCGCGAATGCGATTACGACGGTCCCGCACACGATCGCCGCGCAAGGACGGACCACCGATGCCGACCGACTGCCTGTTTCGTGACGACTCCTATCTGCGCGACTGCGGCGCGACCGTGGTCGGCATCACGCCCGAGGGCGGCATCGTGCTCGACCGCACGGTGTTCTACGCCGCCTCGGGCGGCCAGCCGGGCGACCGCGGCACGCTGACCACCGCCGACGGCACCACCGTTCCGATCGAGACCGCCGTCTACACCGACCCGCTGAAGACCGAGATCGCCCACGTGCCGGCGAAGGACGCCGCCGTGCCGGCGCTCGCGATCGGCGCCCCGGTGACGATCGCGATCGACTGGGATCTGCGTCACCGGCGCATGCGCATCCACACGGCGCTGCATCTCCTCTCCGCCGTGCTGCCCTATGCGGTGACAGGCGGCTCGGTCGGCGACCAGGACGGCCGGCTCGACTTCGACATCCCGGACGCCGGGCTCGACAAGGAGGCGATCACCGAGACGCTCGCCGCCATGATCGCGACCGACGCCGCCGTCACCAGCCGCTGGATCACCGACGCCGAGCTCGAAGCCAATCCGGGCCTCGTCAAGACCATGTCGGTGAAGCCGCCGATGGGCACCGGTCGGGTCCGGCTGATCGAGATCGCAGGACTCGACCTGCAGCCCTGCGGCGGCACCCACGTGGCGCGCACCACCGAGATCGGCGCCGTGCGGGTGACCCAGATCGAGAAGAAGGGCAAGATCAACCGTCGCGTCCGCATCGCCTTCGCCTGAGCGGCTGCGCCGCTCGGCCGGCGCGCCGCCCGCCCCTCGCCTCCCTCCCCGTTGTCTCCCACAGGACCTGCCATGACTGCCCGTCCCTCGCCCTTCGTCTCGACCGAATGGCTCGCCGGAAAGCTCGGAGCGCCCGACCTCGTGGTGCTCGACGCCTCCTACTATCTGCCGACCCAGAACCGCGATCCCGAAGCCGAGTACCGGGCGACGCACATCCCGGGCGCGTTGCGCTTCGACATCAATGCCGTCGCCGACCAGGCGACCACCCTGCCCCACATGCTGCCGACGGCGGACGAGTTCGCCGCCGCGGTCGGCGCCATGGGCATCGCCGAGACCGACACGATCGTGGTCTATGACGGGCTCGGCCTGTTCTCGGCCCCGCGCGTCTGGTGGACGTTCCGGCTGTTCGGTGCCAGGACCGTGTACGTGCTCGAAGGCGGCTTCCCGCGCTGGACCGCCGAGGGCCGGCCGGTGGAGGCCGGCGTCGCCAGCCGGCCGCCGAAGACCTTCACGGTGACGCCGCCGCCGGACGCCGTCGCCGACGTCGCCCGCGTGCAGAAGACCATCGCCGAGAAGAGCGCCCAGGTGGTCGACGCCCGGGCCGCCGACCGCTTCACCGGCGCCGCGCCGGAGCCGCGGGCGGGCCTGCCCTCCGGCCACATCCCGGGCTCGCTCAACGTGCCGCACGCCGCGCTGGTGCAGGACGGGGTGCTGAAATCCCCGGACGAGCTGCGCGCCGCGTTCCAGGCCGGCGGCGTCGACCTCGACAAGCCGGTGCTGACCACCTGCGGCTCCGGCGTCTCGGCCGCCGTGCTGTGGATCGCCCTCCACACACTGGGCCGCGACCCGGTCGCCCTCTACGACGGCTCCTGGACCGAATGGGCCGGCCGCGGCGATCTCCCGATCGCGACGGGAGCGACGTGAGCGTCACGACGGCCTCCTGCCGGAGAACACGCCAGCGTTGATGTGCTGCGCCCGCGCGCCTATATCCTGTCATGCTCCGCATTCGGAGAGCGACGATGCGCGCAGACCCGGCAACCGGCACGGTCCCGACCGACTGCCCTGCGGCCGATACGGCCGCCCGGCGGGCGGTCGCCGTCGCACGCGTGCGTGCCGCGTGTGATCTGCTGGCAGAGCGCGGCGTGACGGCCCGGGTCGTCGGATCGCTCGCCGGTGGACGGTTCGGGTCGGGGTCGGACATCGACCTGCTGGTCACCGATTGCCCGCGCGATCAGAAATACGCCATCGAAGGCCTCGTCGAGGATTGCCTCGCGGGCTTCCGTTTCGACGTGGTCTATCTGGACGAGGTCCCGACCCACAAGGTGGAGCGCCTCGTGCGGGATGCGGTCGATGCGCGGGACCTTCGTTGACGTCGAGAACGAGCTCGAAGACATCGCGCGCGAGGTCGCGCTGCTGACTGCTGGCGTCGACCTGGTCCGGCGAGCACCCGACGGGCCGGACCCGGCCTGGAGCTGGCTCGCGGTCCAGGGGCTCGCATCGGGCGTGGAGAAGACTACACTGGCTGCGAGCGGGTGATGAGCCTGATCGCCGCCGAAATCGACGGCGCGCGGGTCGCACGCAGCGAAGGCTGGCATGTCTCGCTGCTCAAGCGAATGGCGCATCCGTTCCCTGACGTCCGAGACGCAGTGATTTCCGAAGACTGCTTCGTCGCGCTCGACCGCCTGCGCGCCTTCCGGCATCGGGAGCGCAATTCCTACGGATTCATTCTCGATGTCGGCATCGTGCTGGAGCGTGCGGCGCAGACCGGGCCTGCTGTCGAGCGCTTTCGACTCGAGGTCGAGGCGTTTCTCGACCGCCTTCGAAGCCGGGCCGAGGGGTGATCTGCGCGCCCCCTACCCCAGGATCTGCCCCAGGAACAGCTTCGTGCGCTCGTGCTGCGGGCTGGTGAAGAACGCCTCGGGGGTGTTCACCTCGACGATCTGGCCGGCGTCCATGAAGACGACGCGGTCGGCGACCTGGCGGGCGAAGCCCATCTCGTGGGTGACGCACAGCATGGTCATGCCGGTCTGGGCGAGCTCGACCATGGTGTCGAGCACCTCCTTGACCATCTCGGGATCGAGCGCCGAGGTCGGCTCGTCGAACATCATGATCTTCGGGCTCATGCACAGGGCGCGGGCGATGGCGACGCGCTGCTGCTGGCCGCCGGAGAGCTGGGCCGGATACTTGCCGGCCTGCTCCGGGATACGCACCCGCGCCAGGTAGCGCATGGCGATCTCCTCGGCCTCCTTGCGCGGCATCTTGCGCACGTGGATCGGCGCCAGCGTGCAGTTCTGCAGCACGGTGAGATGCGGGAACAGGTTGAACTGCTGGAACACCATGCCGACCTCGCGGCGCACCTCGTCGATGCGCTTGAGGTCGTCGGTGACGCTCACCCCGTCGACCACGATGGAGCCGCGCTGGAACGGCTCCAGCGCGTTGATGCAGCGGATCAGGGTGGACTTGCCCGAGCCCGACGGCCCGCAGATGACGATGCGCTCGCCGCGCGCCACCTCGAGGTCGACGTCGGCGAGCACCTGGAACTCGCCGAACCACTTGTAGAGCCCGCTGATCTTCACGGCGATGTCGGCCGGGGCCGCGGCCGTGGCGGCCGGATCGGCGCGGGTCTCGGTGGTCACGCCCATGGGAGATCCTTTCAGCGCCGGTCGCCGGCGGCGAGCCGCCGCTCGATCCCGGTCGCGTAGCGCGACATGAAGTGGCAGGCGACGAAGTAGCAGATGGCCGCGAAGGCGTAGCCGGTGGTGCTGGTCACCGGCGTCGCCCATGCCGGGTCGACGCGGGCGATCTCGATGGTGCGCAGGAAGTCGAAGATGCCGACGAAGAAGACCAGCGTCGTGTCCTTGAACAGCGCGATGGTGTTGTTGACGATGTTCGGGATGGTGACGCGCAGCGCCTGCGGCAGCACGACCAGCGCCAGCATGCGCCAGTAGCCGAGCCCGAGCGCGCGGGCCGCCTCGTACTGGCCCTTGGGGATCGAGGCGAGGCCGGCCCGCACCACCTCGGCCATGTAGGCGGAGGCGAAGATGGCGATGCCGACCAGGGCGCGCAGCAGCTTGTCGGGCGACCAGGCGGGCGGCACGAACAGCGGCAGCATCACGCTCGCCATGAACAGCACCGTGATCAGCGGCACGCCGCGCACCAGCTCGATGAAGCCGATCGACAGGAGGCGCACCGCCGGCATGGTCGAGCGCCGCCCGAGCGCGAGGAGGATGCCGAGCGGCAGCGACACCACGATGCCGACCGAGGCGACGACGAGCGTGACCAGCAGGCCGCCCCACAGCGCCGTGTCGATCACCTCGAGCCCGATGGTCGTCGAGCCGCGCAGCAGGACGAACGAGACGGTCGGCAGCGCCAGGAAGAAGAAGGCGGCGCCCAGATCCCGGCGCGGCGCGTCGAGCCACAGCATCCAGGCGGTGCCGAACACCAGGAGAGCGAAGAACACGTCGACCCGCCAGCGCTCGGCGAGCGGATACGGCCCGTAGATGAAGAACGAGAACCAGGTGCGCACGAAGGCCCAGCAGGCGCCGGGATCGGGGTTCTGCGCCGACGGCAGGCAGGCGTCGCGGCCGCTGCCGCTCCACACCGCGTCGAAGATCAGGAAGTCCAGGAGCGGCGGCACCGTCCACCAGGCGAGCAGGATCACCAGGATGGTGAGCGCCCCGTCGAGCGGCGTCGCGAACAGGTTGGCGCGCACCCAGTGCAGCGGTCCGCCCGGCAGCGGCGGCCGCGCCACGTGCGGCGCCGGCGTCGTGCGCACGAAGGCGACATGGCTCTCGGGGCCGGCGGCGAGGTCGGTCATGGAGACCTCGCCCCGAAAGAGCTCACAGCGATCCTCTTCGTCGTCTGGCCCCGCCGCGACCACCGATACCCTCTCCCTGAGCGAGAGGGTCGAGCGCGGGCGACGGCACGCGCTCGGGGTGAGGGCTTGCGACGCGCGCTTGGGCCCCCCCTCACCCGCAGTTCGCGCGTTCGCGCGAACTGCGGCCTCTCCCCGCCGGGGAGAGGTGAAACCGAAGCCGCTGCGAGGCGTGCGATCATCCCGCTCACCGTTCCGCCGGGGTGATCCAGGCGTTGTACCAGTTCATCAGCGCCGAGGTGGCGAGGCTGAGGGAGAGGTACACGGCCATGGTGACGACGACGACCTCGATGGCCTGGCCGGTGTTGTTGAGCACCGTGCCGGTGAAGATCTGCACGAGATCCGGATAGCCGATGGCGACCGCCAGCGACGAGTTCTTGGTGAGGTTGAGATACTGGTTGGTGAGCGGCGGCACGATCACCCGCATCGCCTGCGGCACGATGACGAGCCGCAGCGCCGCGCCGCGGCGCAGGCCGAGCGCCGAGGCGGCCTCGGTCTGGCCTTTCGGCACCGCCATCAGGCCGGCCCGCACCGCCTCGGCGATGAAGGCCGCCGTGTAGATCGACAGGCCGGTCAGCAGGGCGACGAACTCGGGCAGCACCTCGAGCCCGCCCCGGATGTTGAACCGGCCCATCTCGGGATAGGCGAAGGTGACGGAGACGCCGACCACCACGGCGGTCGCGAGCGGCGGCACCAGCACCAGGAGCGTCGACACGACCGTCCGCCCCCGGCCGCGCCCGAGCGGCCCGATCCGCTCGTGCAGCGCCCGGAACCCGATCGCCAGGACGATGCCGGCGACCAGCGCGAGCGCGACGGCGCCGCCGCCGGCGATCTGCGGATCGGGCAGGAACAGCCCGCGATTGTTGAGATAGCCGCCGCCGGGTAGCGCCACGCTCTCGCGGATCTCCGGCAGGGCCTTGAGGACGGCGTTGTACCAGAACAGGAGCTGCAGCAGCAGCGGCACGTTGCGGATCAGCTCGACATAGCCGCCGCACAGCTTCGACACCAGGAAGTTGTGCGACAGCCGGCCGATGCCGATCAGGAATCCCAGCACGGTCGCCAGCACGATGCCGAGCACGGCGACCAGCAGCGTGTTGAGGAGGCCGACCCAGAAGGCGCGCCCGTAGGTCGAGGCCTGCGCCGAGTACGGGATCAGCGTCTGCGAGATGTCGAAGCCGGCCGTGACGTTCCAGAAGTCGAAGCCGGTCGCGATATTGGCGCGGGCGAGGTTCTCCGAGACGTTGGCGATCGCCGCCCAGGCGAGCAGCGCCACCACCAGGCACAGCACCGCCTGGTAGACGATGCCGCGCACCCGCGGCCGCCGCCACAGCGGCACGTCGACCACCGCGCTGGCGGAAGCCGCAGTGCCGGGGGCGGCCCGCTCGCTCATGGGGCGGTCCGCCGCGCGGCCGCCGTCACCGCACCGGCGGTGCGTAGTGGAGGCCGCCCTTGGTCCACAGGGCGTTCTGGCCGCGGGTGATCTTCAGCGGCGAACCCTGCCCGATCGTCCGCTCGAACACCTCGCCGTAGTTGCCGACGCCCTTGACGATGCGAACCGCCCAATCCTTGGTCAAGCCGAGCGCCTCGCCGAAATTGCCCTCGGTGCCGAGCAGCCGCTTGATCTCCGGGTTGTCGGACTTCGCCTGCTCGTCGACATTGGCCTTGGTGATGCCGAACTCCTCGGCGTTGAGCATGGCGAAGATGGTCCAGCGCACGATGTCGAACCACTGGTCGTCGCCGTGGCGCACGAAGGCCGAGAACGGCTCCTTGGAGACGATCTCGGGCAGCACCACGTGCTCGTCCGGGCGGGCGAGCTTCAGCCGCACGCTGTAGAGCTGCGAGGCGTCCGTCGTGTAGGCGTCGCAGCGGCCGGTGTCGTAGGCCTTCAGGGCCTCGTCGAGGGTCGCGAAGGTGACCGACTTCAGCCGCATCTTGTTGGCGCGGAAATAGTCGGAGAGATTGAGCTCGGTCGTGGTGCCCTGCTGCACGCAGACGGCGGCGTCGTTCAGCTCGAGCGCCGAGTTGAGCTTGAGCGACTTGCGGACGATGAAGCCCTGGCCGTCGAAGTAGTTGATGCCGGTGGCGTTGAGGCCGAGCTGGGTGTCGCGCGACAGGGTCCAGGTGGTGTTGCGGATGAGGACGTCGATGTCGCCGGACTGCAGTGCGGTGAAGCGGTCCTTGGCGGTGAGGGCGACGAACTTGACCTTCTGCGGATCGTTGAAGATCGCGGCCGCGACGGCGCGGCAGAGCTCGACGTCGAAGCCGGTCCAGATGCCCTGGGCGTCCGGCATGCCGAAGCCCGGGAGCTGGCCGTTGGCGCCGCAGTTCAGCGAGCCGCGCGCCTTGATGTTGTCGAGAGTCGCCGCCTCCGCAGGCGCGCCCGTGGCCAGGGCTGCGCACGCGGCGAGCAGAACGACGAAAACCCGTTTCATGATCGCCTCATTGACAGTGCGTGGAGTCCGGTGCATGGGCAGCGATCGGTCGCTGCGACCGATCGAAACGTCCGAGCTGATGCTCCGAGCGCCCTCTGAATTCATGCCGCAAGCCGATGCATGTCTCGTGCCGAGAATTGCGTGTCTCGTGCCGAAAATGTCGTGCCGAGAATCGGCCGCTGCACGCGGTGAGTGCACCGGAGCGCGTTCCGGACCGGCATATCAGAACGAATGCCGGGCCCGGTCAAGTGCTCGGCCGTCGCACGCCACCCCCGGCCGAGGCGCCCCCGGGCTTCCGGCCGCGGCTCGCTGACAACCCGAACGACCTGCCGAGGATGCCCCGCCCATGAAGAGCCCCGACGATCGCCCCGGCGCGGCGAGCGCCCGCGCCGACCGCACCCGCCTGGTCGTCGGCGGCCGCCGCCCGGACGAGCACTACGGCTTCGTCAATACCCCGGTGTTCCACGGCTCGACCGTGCTCTACCCGACCGCCGAGGACTACCTGGCGCGGCGCTCGCGCTACAAGTACGCCCGCCGCGGCACCCCGACCTCGGAGGCCCTGGAGAGCGCCCTGGCGGCGATCGAGGGGCCGGCCTGCGCCGGCGTCTGCCTGCTGCCCTCCGGGCTCGCCGCCATCTCGGCCGCGCTGCTCTCGGTGGTCGACGCCGGCGACCACGTGCTGGTGTCGGACTCCGCCTACGACCCGACCCGCACCGTCTGCGACACCGTGCTGGTGCGCTGGGGCATCACGACCACCTATTACGACCCCCTGGTCGGCGCCGGCATCGAGGCGCTGATGCGGCCGAACACCAAGGCCGTGTTCGTCGAGGCGCCGGGCTCGCTGTCGTTCGAGATCCAGGACATCCCGGCGATCGCCGCGGCGGCGCACGCCCGCGGCGCCGTGGTGCTGATGGACAACACCTGGGCGACGCCGCTCTATTTCCGCGCCCTGGACCACGGCGTCGATCTCTCGATCCAGTCCGGCACCAAGTATATCGGCGGCCATTCCGACGTCATGTTCGGCTGCGTCGCGGCCAACGAGCGGACCAACAAGGCGCTGCGCGACACCGTCTTCGGCATGGGCCTGTGCGTCGGTCCCGACGACATGAACCTCGCCCAGCGCGGGCTGCGCACCATGGCGGTGCGGCTCGCCGCCCACCAGGAGGCGGCGCTCGCGGTGGCGCGCTGGTTCGAGGCGCGGCCGGAGGTGCTGAAGGTCCTCCACCCCGCCCTGCCCTCGCATCCCGGTCACGCCCTGTGGAAGCGCGACTTCACCGGGTCGAGCGGCCTGTTCTCGGTGGTGTTCCGCCCGGTGCCGGGCCGGGCGATCAACGCCTTCCTGAACGCGCTGTCGCTGTTCGGCATCGGCGCCTCCTGGGGCGGCTACGAGAGCCTGGCGATCCCGTTCGACTGCACGACGATCCGTACCGCCACCACCTGGGCGCCCGGCGGCCCGACCATCCGGTTCCACATCGGGCTGGAGGACGTCTCCGACCTGATCGCCGACCTGGAAGGCGGGTTCGCGGCGCTGAACGCGGCGGCGGGGTGAGGGATCAGGCTGCCGGGCGGCGACCTACTGCCCGACCGCGACGGCGAGCTTCACCCTGCCGACTCGCTGGAGGCTGGCGATCACCGCGAGCAAATTGCTGGCGCGAGGGTTGCCGCCCGGTCCGAGCATCCGCATCAGGCTCTTGGCCGGCGTGCCGGTTTCCTGGGCGAGGCGTTCGAAGCCGATCGTGGTGTTGATGTAGTCGCGCAGCACGGCTTTGCCAGCGTCGAGATCGCCGGAAAGAAGCAGCTCGGCCGCCTCCGTGAGCAGCGCGTTGCGGAAAGCCGGATCGCGCTCGGCGCGCGCCTTCATGGTCTGCTTGAAGTCCCGGGTCAGCGCCATTGCGTCAGCGTCTCCGCTTGCGTGCCCTGTAATCGGCCCAGCGCGCCTGGGCGGCCGCGATATCCGATTGCTGCCGGACCTTCGAGCCACCCCCGAGCAGGACGACCAGAACCTCGCCGTCGCGCCCGAAATAGATCCTGTAGCCGGGGCCGAAATCGATTCGATGTTCGAAAACGCCCGAGCCGACGGACTTCACGCTCGACAGATTGCCCTGCTCCATCCGCGCCAACGCGACCGAGATCTTGGCAGCGGCCCTGGCATCCAGTTCAGAGAACCAGCGCCCGAACGGACTTCGGCCGGAGAGATCGAGATACTCCAAGACCTGGAGCATTTATTGGTACCATAAACGTTACCAACCCTGAAATCGTCCAGCCT
This sequence comes from Rhodoplanes tepidamans, assembly GCF_030813915.1. Taxonomy (GTDB): domain Bacteria; phylum Pseudomonadota; class Alphaproteobacteria; order Rhizobiales; family Xanthobacteraceae; genus Rhodoplanes; species Rhodoplanes tepidamans. Next base: position 74,742 of record NZ_JAUSUJ010000020.1, on the reverse strand, counting down.
TTCACGATACGCCGCGAAAACATACCTCTGGTTGCAGAAGAAATCCCGCCCTCACCCCATCCCCTTGCCCTGCACCTCCCGGCCCGCCTTGCGCTCGCGCAGGACGAACTGGAGATTGCGCAGGTAGACGAACACGCCGAAGCCCTGACCGGCGATGAACACCGGGTCGCGCCGGTAGAGGGCGTAGAACAGGAGCAGCAGGCCGCCCGAGATCGACAGCCACCAGAACGCCATCGGCACGACGCTCCGGCCAGCCCTCTCGGAGGCGAGCCACTGCACCACGAACCGCATGGTGAACAGGCCCTGGGCGACGATGCCGAGGAACACCCACCAGTCGAGCCGGGTGACGAAGACGTCGTAGAGATAGCCGCCGACGGCCTGCGACAGATCGATCAGCATCAGCGGTCCACCTCCGTGACCTGCGGCACCTGCTTGCGGCGCCGGATCAGCCACCAGACTCCGGCCAAATCGAGGATTCCGATCCACAGCCGGTCCCAGAAGCCGTATTTCGAGGTGCCGTGGCGGCGCGGCCGGTCCTTCACGTCGACATAGGCGATGGTCCACCCGTCGCGCCGCACCAGGGCGGGCAGGAAGCGGTGCAGGCCGTCGAAATAGGGCAGCGCCAGGAACACCTCGCGGCGGAACGCCTTGAGGCCGCAGCCGGTGTCGCGGGTGCCGTCCTTGAGCACGGCGCTGCGCACCTTGTTGGCGACGCGCGACTGGAAGCGCTTGAAGCCGGTGTCCTTGCGGCCGACCCGCTGGCCGGCGACGAGGCCGATCTGGTGATCCCGGCGCAGCCGGTCGAGCATCGCCGGGATGAAGGCGGGATCGTTCTGGCCGTCGCCGTCGAGGGTGGCCACCAGCGGCGCACGCGCCGCGGCGACGCCGGTGCGCACCGCCGCCGACTGGCCGCAGGAGGCCGCGTGCCGCACCTGGCGCAGCCACGGCCGCTCGGCGCGCAGCCGGTCGATCGCCGCGGCGGTGTCGTCGGTCGAGCCGTCGTTCACGTAGATCACCTCGAACGGGCCCTCGGAGGCGAGGCTGACCGCGATCTCGTTGACCAGCGGCTCGACGTTCTCGGCCTCGTTGCGCACGGGCACCACCACGGCCACGGCCGGTCCCGGTCCAGTCTGGGTCATCGAAGGAATGGCTCCTGAAGAGGTCGTGGGCGCCCTGCCCTCACCGCTCCACCGCGGTGGCGAGCGCCCGCAGCACACGGGGCAGCGACGGGCCGGGCAGCGCCCGGACGGTGCCGTCGGGGGCGGCCGTGAAGCCGAGCCGGCGGGACGCGAACCATTCGCGCACCAGCACGGCCCCGAACGCCCCGAAGGCGGCGCCGGCGATCACGTCGCTCGGGAAATGGGCCGAGACGATCACCCGGCTGAGCGCGATCAGCAGCGCGTAGATCCACAGCCACGGCCGCGCCGCCGGCCAGACGGCGCCGATCGCGACCAGCGCCGCGAAGGCCGTGACGGTGTGGCCGGACGGCAGGCTCGCCCATTCGGACCGCCAGGACAGGGGCTGGTAGGCCCACGGCCCGAGCTCCGAGGGACGCACCCGTCCAATCCAGCGCTTGACGATGGTGGCGACGAGGCCCGGCAGGCCGACGGCGACGAAGACGAAGCCGAGCCGCACCACGAAGGCGGCCAGCACGGCGCGGGAGATGCGGTCGAGCCCGGGCCGCAGCAGCGCCGCGATCCACACCATCGCCAGGGCGACCGGAACGAGGATGTAGCCGGAACGGCCGAGATCGGTAATGTCCTCGAACACGCCGACGACGAGCCGCGGCGCCGCCTTCACGTGCGGGGCGAGCGGGTCGACCAGCAGCATGGTGGCGAGAATTACCGCCAGGGCGACGGCCGCCTGCCGGCGATGCGCCAGCACGAGCGCCTTGAAGCCCGGCGTCCGCCCCGGCCGCGACGGCTTGCCGAACAGCACCGCGAACCAGGCCGCCACGTTGCGGCCGAGCGAGCGCAACGCGCCCCCGTCGCGCGCCGCCACGGCCTCGCCGGGTCCGGTCACGGCCGTCACGGGTCGACCCCGACGAAGGTCTGGATCGAGACCGCCCGGCCGCTCGAATAGTTGACGCCCTCGACCCGCACGCCGATGCCGTAGCGCAGCCCGATGGCGTCGGCCCGCTGGACGAAGGCGCGTTCGTGCCCCTTCTCGACGAAGGCGTAGCGGCAGCGCCCGCCGCGGGCGAGGAAGTCGGCGGCCCCGGCGCCCGAGACGTGGCGCAGCTCGGTGCCGACCAGGAAGACGAGGCTCGGCTCGTGGTAGCCGGCGGTCGCCGCCTGCACGTCCTGGCATTTGCCGAAGGCGACGAAGCGGGCGAGCTGCAGCGACGGGAACAGCGCCCCGATGGTCGGGAAGGTCGCCGAGAAGGCCGCCGTGAACAGCACCATCATGGCGACGACCATGCGCATGAACGACACCTCGACGCCGTCCGCCTCGAACAGCCACCAGGCGAACAGGGCCGCGATCAGGGCGACGGCCGACAGGCCCCAGGTGATCGGTCCGAACCGCTGGCCGATCCAGATGTTGATCACGATCAGGCCGATCGCGATCACGGCCGTGAGGATGAACCACCACATCGGCGCCCGGCGCAGCCAGATGTTCCGCGACAGCGCGTCGCGGTCGATCGCCATGGCGAGCAGGATCGCGATCGCCGGATAGACCGGCAGCACGTAGTGCGGCAGCTTGGTCATCGCCGCCTCGAACACCAGCCAGGTCGGGACCAGCCATGCGAGCAGGTAGCGGACCTCGGGCACGCCGCGGCTCTTCCACACGGCCATGAAGGCCATCGGCACCAGGATCGAGGCCGGGAAGAACGTGCCCCAGAACAGCACGAAGTAGTAGCCGGGCGGCGCCCCGTGCGCCTCCTGGCCGCTGCCGACCTTGGACAGCAGGTCGCGGCCGAGCGACTCCTCGAAGAAGCCGGCGCCGCTCTTGAGCACGATGGCGACGAACCAGGGCAGCACCAGGAGCAGCATCCAGGCGAGTCCCGGCAGCGGCTTCAGCCGCAGCACGAAACGGGCCGAGCGGTCGGCGATCGCCAGCGCCGCCACGGCGAGGCCGACCACCATGACGATCAGCGGGCCCTTGATCAGGAAGCCCGCGGCCATCGCGGTCCAGAAGATCGCCGGTAGCGCCCAGGGGTGCCAGGGATCGGGCCGGAAGGCCCGCTCGATCAGATAGGCGCGCGCCATCGCCCCCATGGCGGCCACCACGGTGGCGAACAGGACGGCGTCGGTCTTGGCGAGCCGCGCCTCGACGGCGAGCAGGATCGAGCTCGCCAGCATCAGGCCGGCGAGCACGGCGGCGCGGCGCGACACGAAGGCGAGCGCCGTCCAGTAGGTCAGCAGCACGGCCCCGACGGCGCCGAGGATCGACGGCACCCGGTAGAGCCACATACGGGCCCGCGCCTCCGGCACGCCGATCGCCTCGGCGGTGCCGACCACGGCGGCCTGCAGCCAATAGATGCCGACCGGCTTCTTGTAGCGGCTCTCCTCCTGGAAGCGGATGTCGACGAGGTCGCCGCTCTCCAGCATCTGCTTGGTGGCCTGGGCGAAGCGCGCCTCGTCGCGGTCGATCGGCGGCAGCTGGAAGATGCCCGGCAGGAACGACAGCAGCGACACCGCGACGAGCAGGATCACGGCATTGCGATGCCGCGCCGCCGCCCAGGCGAGCAGCGCCCGGAGGCGCGCGGCAGTGTACCGGCTCGGTGCGGTTCCGAAGGTTGTGGCGGACATTCCCGGGTCCTGCTGAAGTCGCGCGGACAATAGAGAAAAGCCGTCGGGGGGGAAAGCGCCCCGCCGCCGCGCATTCCTGCCGTGTCGCGATGCGGCAACACTGACGAAATTATCCTGAAATCAACATCTTGGACCCGATTCTTGAGTTCTCGTCCGATCACGGACGGCTCGTCCCGGCGATCCACGCCCTCGTGGCGGCGTCGCGATGGATGCCGCGACAGGCGCGGGCATGACGGGACCGACACGCCGGCCCGCTACTGCACCCGCACCAGCACGCTGTCGGTGGCGCCGGAGGAATCCGTGACGGTGAGGCGGACGAAGCCGGGACCGTCGGGCGTCACGGTGACGGTGCGGCGGTCGCGCAGCGTCGCCCGCGGCAGGCCGTCCATCAGCACCGTGACCGGCCCGGAGCCGCCGGCGACCTTGACGGCGAGCGCGGCCGTCTCGCCGGCCTCGGCGGCGAGCTCCAGGCGGGCGCCGTTCGGCGGGAAGACGATCTTCAGGGGCGGCTCGCTGCCGGCGCTCGGCAGTGCGCCGGGGCGGAAGCGCTGCAGCGGCAGCGGCAGCTTGCCCGTGGACGCGAACAGGGTGCCGCGCGGCGCCGGCGGCAGCGGGGCGATCGGCTTTCCCAGCCTGGCGAACGCATCGAACAGGATCGGCGCCGCGGTGCCGCGGCCGATCATGCCGGGCACCGGCGCCCCGTCCGGCCGGCCGACCCACACGCCGATGGTGCGGCGGCCGTCGAAGCCGACCGCCCAGGCGTCGCGATAGCCGTAGGACGTGCCGGTCTTGAAGGCGATGCGGCCGCCGACCGCGTTCTCGGGCGGCGGCGCGCCGAGCAGCACGTTGCCGACCGACCAGGCCGCCACCGGATCGAGCAGCCGCAGCGTCTGCTCGGGCGGCGGAACGAGCCCCGCCTCGTCGAGCCGCTCGGCGAGGGGGACGGTGGTGCCGAGCCGGGCGAGCCCGCCGTAGAGCCGCACCAGGTCGGCCAGCGTGATGCCGGTGCCGCCGAGCCCCATCGCGAGGCCGGGCGCCTCGCCGGGCGGCAGCACCAGCCGCGCGCCGGCCTGGGCGATGCGGGCGGCGAAGCGGTTCGGCCCGATCTTGTCCAGCACCTGCACGGCCGGGACGTTGAGCGACAGCTGCAGCGCCTTCCGGGCCGTCACGGTCCCCTGAAAGGTCAGGTCGAAGTTCTCGGGCGCATAGGCGCCGTAGCGGACCGGCCGGTCGTCAAGCAGCGTCTCGGGATGGAGAAAGCCGTCCTCGAAGCCGAGGCCGAAGATCAGCGGCTTGAGGGTCGAGCCGGGCGAGCGCACCGCCAGCGTCATGTCCACTTGGCCGGCCCGGCGGGCGTCCGCCCAGTCGGCCGAGCCGACCCGGGCCAGAACCTCGCCCGTGGCGTGCTCCACCGCCAGCACCGCGACCGAGAGGTCGGGACCGAGGGCCGCCGCCCGGTCCTTTGCAAGAGCTTCGAACGCGACTTGAAGCGGTGCCTCCAAGGTCGTTCGGTGCAATGATTTCTGCGGCGCCTCGGCAGCCAGCCGGTCGGCCGTGTGCGGCGCCAGCATGGGCATCGGCCGGCGCCCGGTCGGCACCGGCTCGGCCTTGGCCCGGTCGATCTCGCCCGGCTCGATCACGCCGGCCGCGGCCATCCGGTCGAGCACCCGGTCGCGGGCGCGCCGAGCCGTCTCGGGGGAGCGGTCCGGCCGCCGCGCCTCCGGCGACTGCGGCAGCGCGACGAGCAGCGCCGCCTCGCCGAGCGTCAGCCGCCGCGGCTCCTTGCCGAACCAGGCGAGCGAGGCCGCCCGGATGCCCTCCAGGTTGCCGCCATAGGGCGCGAGCGACAAATAGAGGCCGAGGATCTCGTCCTTCGACAGGACCCGCTCGATCTGAACGGCGCGCACCGCCTGGCGGAGCTTCGCCGCGAGCGACCGCTCGGTGCGCGGCTCGAGCAGCCGGGCCACCTGCATGGTGAGGGTCGATCCGCCCGACACGACCCGCCCGTTGGTCGCGAGCTGCAGGGCCGCCCGGCCGAAGGCCCGGGGGTCGACGCCGGCGTGGTCGCGAAACCGCCGGTCCTCGTAGGCGAGCAGCAGCTCGAAGAAGCGCGGATCGACGTCCTGGCGCGCTGCCCGCAGCCGCCAGCGGCCCTCGGGCGTGGCATAGGGCCGGAGGATGCGGCCGTCGCGGTCGAGCACCACGGTCGACCAGGCGAGATCCTTGCCGAGCGGCGGCGGGCCGAGGGAGTTCACCCACAGCGCGCCGGCGCCGAGGGCCGATGCGACGAGCACGGCAGCGATGATCGCAACGAACGTCGAGCGGGCGCGAAAGACCCTCTCCCCTCGTGGGAGAGGGTGGTTCCGAGCGCTGCTCGGAACCGGGTGAGGGGGCGTGCCACGAGCTCCGAGCTCGGGGAAGCCCCCCTCACCCGGCCGAGCCTCGCTCCGCTCGGCCCGTGAGCAACCGGGAACATAGGTTACAGATCTGACCTGGGACATGGGTGACACAATTCCCGTTTCGTTCAGGTCTGCTATTGCTGCGATTGTGGGGGCTGTGGGCTCTGTGGGCGACGCGCTGCGTCGTCCACAAGTCCACAGCGCTTCGGCCGCTTCAGCCGGTCGTCGCCGGGCGTTATGACGCCGAGCAGGACCGGTCCAAAGATCACCTCGACGCGACCGTCCTCGTCCTCGAACAGACCGACCGGCTCGCCGGCCAGCGCCTCGTTGACGTAGACGAGCCGGCCGCCCCACTTGATCTCGCCGTTGCTGCGCACCCGCCGCACCGCGTCGGCCGCGGGGTACTCCGGCTCGCGCAGCACGCCGACGCGGCGACGCGGCGACGCGGCGAAGTGCTCGGCCGGCGTCGCGTCGGCGAGCGCCTGGTGCGGGCGCTCCTCGTTGTAGGTCCGCCGAAACGCCCGGAACCGCTCCAGCTGATCGCGCAGAGTGCCGGCCGGCGGCGAGGCCGTGTCCTGCAGCAGCGTCAGATGCAGCCGCTCCAGACGGCCGTTCTGCTGCGGCTTGCCGGGCCGGATCCGTTCCGGTGTCACCCCCGCCTTGATGATCTTGATCATGATCTTGATCGAAAGCCGCGACAGCCCGCCGGCGCCACCCGAGGCGAACGGCGCCCCGTTGTCCGAGCGCAGCCGCAGCGGCAGCCCGAACTCCCGGAACGCCGCCTCCAGCACAGGCCACACATGCGCCCCGTCGGTGCGCGGCAGCGCCTGGCAGCGCAGCAGATAACGGCTGTGCGCATCCTGCAGCGTCCACGGCTCGCAACGCGTCCCGTCCCCGGTCACGAACCAGCCCTTGAAGTCCATGCACCAGGTGTCGTTGGCTGACGCGCACGCCCCGAACGGCGCCCCCGGCGGAACCCGCCGCCGCAGCCGCCGCTTCACCGTCAGCCCTTCGCGGTCGAACAGCGCCCCGATCGTGCTCGCCGCCGGCCACACCAGCGCCGGCGCCTGCCGGACCAGGAACGCCCGAACCTTCAACGGACCCCAGGTCGGATGCGCCCGCCGTACCGAAAGGCAGCGCTCGATCGCCTCGGCACTCACCGCGCACGCATGATGCCGCGGCGCCCGCGAGCGGTCCGCCAGCCCTGCCAAACCCTCCGATCGATACCGCTCCAGCCATTTGTAGCCGCTCTTCCGGCTCACCCCGAACCGACGACAGACCGCCGCCACAGGCTCGTCCCCAGCCTCGATCGCCAAAACAAAGCGCATCCGCTCGTCCACGGCGCAGGTCTCCTTCCAGCCCATCGGCAAGGCCCTCCCCGCCGATCTCTAGACCTGTCACCCATGTCGTCGGTCTAAACTGTCACCCATGTAGCCGGTCAGGACCCCCGTCCACCCTCTCCCGCGAGGGGAGAGGGTGGCGCTGTGCCGTGTCGATCTTCCGAGGTCATCAGTGAGCCTCGACCCGCACCAACGCTACTGCCGCGACACGCTCACCTCGACCGTGCCGGTTCCGGTGCGGCCGAAGCGGTCGGGGCGGTACATGTCCTCCACATAGGCCTGCGGCAGCACGTAGCGGCCGGGCGAGACGGCCCGCACCACATAGGCCACCGTGAACACGGCCGGCGACTTGGCGTTGCGGGTGAAGGCCGCCGAGAAGCGGTCGTCGCGGAACTCGGCCTTGTCGGGCTCGGCGGCGTCCTGGATCCAGTCGAGCGTCCCGGTCTCGCCGGAGGAGACGAGCCTAGGGTTGTCGATCTCGAAGCCGGCCGGCAGCGGATCGACGACCAGGACGCGGCCGTATTGCGGCTGCGGCTCGGTGATCGTCAGCACCACGGCGAAACGCTGGTTCTGCCTCGCCTTCGAGGCGTCGACCTTCTCGCCGTCGAGGGTGAAGTAGGTGCGCTCGATCTTGAAGCCCTTGTCGGCGGCGGGCTCCGGCACCACCGGGGCGCCGGAGACCGACACCACGGCCTGGACCGGCGCCTCGCCCGTGTTGGCGAGGCGGAACGGCGAGGCGAGCTCGGCCGGACGGAAGGTCCGGTAGAGCGGGCTCGTCCGCGGGCTGCCGGCGACATCGAGCGACAGCGGCACGGACTTCGACAGGGCGCGCGCCGCCAGCACCATCCACGCGTTCTCCTGGGTGGAGGTGTAGAAGGCCCGCGCCCTCGCCTCCTCCACGCCCTTCAGAGCCGCCGGCAGCAGGCTCGCCGCGGCGCCGCTCTCGGCCGCCAGCGCCGTCACGGCGGCGGCGTCACGCAGCGAGGAGCCGTAGTCGGGCCGGCCGAACTCCAGCGCCTTGGGGGGCTCGATCGCCTGCACGGCGGCCGAGAACACCCGCTCGGCCCGGACGCGATCGCCGAGCAGCGCCAGCGCCGCCCCGACATGCGCCTTGGCGATCGGGGTCGAAAACTCGCCGAGCTTGGTGTCGGCGATGTAGCGGAGATCGCCGACCGGTGCCGCACCGTTGCGGGCCAGCACGTAGAGGGCGAAGGGCAGGTCGCGCGCGCCCTCGCGGCCGGGCTCCGGCGCGTTGGCGACGTAGTTCTTCAACCGCTCCAGCGCCAGCTTGAAGGCGTTGTCCGGCACGACGAAGCCGCGTTCCCGCGCCCGCGTGAGGAAGTCCGTGACATAGGCGTCGAGCCAGGCGTCGCTGCCGCCGACGCCCCACAGGCCGAACGAGCCCGAGGAGTCCTGGCGGGCGAGCAGCCGGTCGACGGCGTCGCGGATGCGCTGGTCGGCATCCTGGTCGAGGGCGAGATGCGCCTCCACGGCGAGGTCGTTGACGTAGAGGAGCGGCAGCGCCCGGCTGGTGATCTGCTCCGAGCAGCCGAACGGATAGCGGTCGAGCGCCTTCAGGAGCGTCGCCGCGTCGAGCGCCGTCGACGGGCCGACCGACAGGGCGAGCGCCCCCGTGCCGGGGACGAGATCCCGGAACAGGTCGTCGGCGAGCGACAGGCTTTCACCGCGCCCGATGGTGCGCACCGTGCGCCGGGTGGCGATCTGGGTCGCCGGCTTCACGGCGAGCGGATAGGTCCGCTCCAGCGCGAAGCCGTCGGGGCCCGTGACGGCGATCTTCACGGTCGCCGCGCCGGCGGCGGTCGCGGTGATGGGCAGCGACAGCGAGCCGCGCTGGCGGGCCGGCAGCCGCACGGTCGCCGGCGCCGCGGACGCGATCTGTGCGGGCCCCTCGACCGAGGCCGCGACCCGGTAGTCGCCCGCCCTGCCCTCGACATTGTCGAGCTCGAGCTGGACGGTCGAGCGGTCGCCGGTGAGCAGGAAGCGCGGCAGCGTGGTGGTGAGCACCACGGGGTCGCGCACCGTCACGTCGGTCGCGGCGCGGCCGACCTTGTCCTTCGACCAGGCGACGGCCATGACCCGCACCGTGCCGGCGAAGGCCGGGATGTCGAACGTCACCTCGGCCTTGCCGTCCGGCCCGACCGGCACGACGCCGGAGAACAGCGCCACGGGCGGCTGGGTGGGCGGCGAGCCCTGCATCTCGGCCGCCGCGGCGTCGCCGCCGGTGCGGATCGCCCCGACCGTCCCCTGCATGCCGTCGATCAGGTGGCCGTAGAGGTCGCGCAGATCGGCGGACAGGCGGCGCTGGCCGAGATAGTGCTCGTCGGGCGCCGGCGGCTTGTAGCCGGTGAGGTTGAGGATGCCGACATCGACGGCCGCGACCGTGATGCGCGCCTCCTGTCCGGCCGGCTCGCCGGCCCCGGCGAGCCCGTCGATCGCGACCGGCACGCGCAGGGTCGTGTTCGGCCGCATGAGCTGCGGCGTCGAAAGCGTAACCTGCAGGGTCCTGGCCGCGCGATCGACCGCGAGCCACTGCACCCCGATGGCGCGGCCCGGCATGCGCTTCGCCTGGGCGTCGAGCGGCCGCAGATGGGTCGCCACCACATAGGCGCCGCTGCCCCAGTCGCTGCCCACCGGCACACTGATCTGGCTCGTCCCCTGCGGCACCTCCTGGTTCAGCGTGGTGATCAGCCGGTCGCCGATCACGCTCAGCCGCACGCGCCCGGCGGCGCGGGCCGTGACCGACACGGTCAGCGTGTCGCCGGCCTTCACCTCGGGCTTGTCGAGGGCGATTTCCAGCAGGTCGGGCGTATCGGCCGACGCCTCGGCGAAGAAGCCGGCGTCGAACGAGATCGAGGTGGTCGGGCCGTCGGGATCGCTCGACGAGACGTCGAGCCGGTAGCGGCCCCACTGCACGGGGGCGGCGATGCGGCCGGGCTGGCCGGGCGCGACGTCGAGCGTGCCGTCGGCGACCCGCCTGGTGGTCTTGATCGGCTCGTACTGCCAGGACCCATCCTGGCGGTACCACTGGTAGCGGGTGTCGACCTTGAGGAGCTCGTATCTGAGGCCCCGGCGCGCCAGCGCCTGGCCCTCGGGCGACAGCACCACGACGTCGAAGCTCGCGGTCTCGCCCTCGCCGAGCGAGCGGCCGGAGAACAGCGGCTTGACGCCGATCATCGGCCCGGCCGGGACGACCGGCAGCGTGAGCTTGCGCTCGACCGCCCGGCCGCCCGTCTCCGCCATGCGGATGACGACCTGGGCCTCCTGGGGCCGGCTGCTGTCCGGCAGCTTGTCCACCGTGACCGGGACGATGGCACGCCCCTTCTCGTCGGTCGCCGGCAGGTCGTCGAGCGTGATCCGGCTCGCCTCGGCGTCGCTCTCGGACTCGTCGTCGACGGTGCCGAACTCGTAGCCGGGGAAGCCGGCGCGCTCCTTCGCGGCCTTGATCGTCACCTCGCCTTCCAGCTCGAGGTTCGAGGCCGGCGCGCCGTAGAGATAGCGGCCGTCGACGGCGATCTCGACCGGGGTGCCCTTGGCGATCCCGGTCGCCTTGGTCGAGAGGTCGAACTCGATCCGGTCGGGCACGTAGTCCTCGACCAGGAAGGTCGTCTCGCCGACCGGTGGGCGCTTCGGGTCCGTGTAGGCCTTGAGCCGCCAGGTCCCGGTCGGCGCCGTCGAGACGATGGGAAGATCGTAGGCGCGGCCGCCGAGGCCCTGGTCGGCGACCACGGCGCGGCGATGCTCGACGCCGTCCGGCCTCTCGAACACCAGCGTCAGCGGCACCCCGGCCGCGGCGACGCCGAGGCCGTCGCGCAGGAGCGCGGTCGCGTGCACGGTCTCGCCGGTGCGGTAGACGCCGCGCTCGGTCACCACGAACGCGTCGAGGCCGGCCGGCGCCGCACGGCCCTTCACGCCGCGGTCGGAGAGATCGAAGGCCGGCGCCTTGAGGCTGAGGAAGGCGTAGTCGCGGCCGTTGTCGTTGATGCCGACGATCATGGCCGGCGCCGCGCCGCCCTCGCCCCGGGCCAGCCCCGCCTCGAACACGGCATGGCCCTCGGCGTCGGTCTTGCGGACCGCCAGGATCTCGTTGTTGCGGGCGACCAGCCGGACCTCGACCTGCGGCTTGGGCGCCGCCGTGGCGAGCGCGTTGACGAACACATGGATGCCGTCGCCGCCCGACATGGCCGAGAGGCCGAGGTCGGAGACCACGAACCACTGGGTCGCCAGCGCCGACCAGTCGTTGTCGCTCGGGCCCTTGGCCTCGGCCGACATCACGTAGACGCCGGGCTTCAGGTCGCCGATCGCCTGGCCGACCGGGAAGGCGGTGGTCACCTCGGCATTGAGCGGCGACTGCACCGAAAGCTCGCCCGACCACACCTTCGAGCCCTTGGTCTCGGCGATGCGATCGAGCTCGTAGCGATCCAGATTGCGCTCCAGATCCTCGCCCGCCACCGGGTCGATCAGGTTGCGGTCGCCGATCCGGTAGACATTGATGCTCACCGCCGAGGTGTTGACGCTGACGACCGGGATGCCCTGCTGGCCGGTGCGCGGCAGCACATAGGCCTTGCCCGAGAAGCGGACGAACGGCTTGCGATCGCGGACATAGAGGTTGAACTCGGAGGCCTTCTGCAGCGTCTCCTTGACGGTCGACGGCAGCCCGGGCCGGATCGTCACGGCGTAGCGCTCGCCGTGCCTGAGGCCCTCGACGCAGAGCTGGCGGTCGTCCGCCGCGATCGCCGGCTTGTCGACGCCGGCGACCGAGACGAAGGGCGAGAGATCCGTGCGCGGGCCCGGCAGCGCCTCGGAGAACTGGAAGCAGGCGCGCGGCGAGGCGGTGTCGGCGTCGACCGAGTAGTCGAGCAGGCGGAAGCCGTGGTCGGTGCGCAGCGTCTCGTAGCGGGCCCGGACGTCGGCGACCTCCTTCAGCTCCAGCGAGAGGCGCAGCGCGTCGAGCGCCGGCCGCCACACCCGCCGGTCCGCATAGGCGCGGCCGATCAGCACCAGGGCGTCGGCCTCCTCGGCCGGGGTCGCGGCCCGCTGATAGGCGACGAAGGCGGCGGTGGCGCCGCGCTCCCACAGCAGGTTCTGCTCGCGGCTGTCGGCGCCCTTCACCTGCAGGACGGCGCGGGAGAGCCGCAGCCAGTTCGACGCGACGTCGGGCGCCGCGGTGACGAGCTGGCCCAGCACCGTGAGGGCGGTGCGGGTGTCGTTGCGGGCGAGCGCCGTCTCGGCGTCGCGGCGGAGCTGGTCCGGCGACTTCGTCACCGGGCCGGCGTCCTTCTTGATCTGCGCCTCCAGGCGCAGCGCGCCGTCGGACAGCTCGTCGCGCTGGAACGCCTTGTCGGCGGCCTGGACGGGAAGCGAAAAGGCGAGCGGGATGAACAGCAGCGCGGCCGCGGCGGCGGCGCGGAGACGGGCGAGCATCGAGCAACCTCCCTGGACCCGTGCGCCCGCGCCTGTCGCGCGCGCCCGGGCATCCCCCGGTCCGGATTCGGCCGGTACCGTTACCGTCACGGGTCCGAAACAAACATGTCGGAGTCGTGACGGTATCGCAGACGTGATGACGGCACACCGCCGCCACCGGCTTGGTGGCTTCGACGAGCCGGGAGGTTCGAGAGAAGGGTCACGCAGTCCATGGCACCGCGGCTCCTTCACCTCTCCCCGCCAGCGGGAGAGGTGCCCCGACGATCACATTGCGGCGAGCGGCCGGGCGGGCCGCCGCGGGGCCACTCGATCGCGTTATCCTCGGCACGGCGGTTGCTTCGCAGGACCGGTCAGGCGAACGGACGGAGGCGGGCATGCGGAACGCGAGGAGCGTGGTGACGGCTCGGCACCGGTGGGCGGCGCTGGCGATGCGCGCCCTCCTGGCCTGCGGACTCTTGTGCGCAGCGGCCACCGCGGCGGCGGCGCAGCAGAAGGCCTCGCCCGACGACATCCTCTCGGCTGTGGTCCGGGTGAAGACCTTCATCAATCCAGACGGCCGGACCGTCGCCACGCTCGGCCGCGAGCGCGAGGGCGCCGGCGTCGTCATCGACACGTCCGGCCTGATCGTCACCATCGGCTACCTGATGGTCGAGGCGCACGCCGTCGAGGTGACGACGCGGGACGGCAAGACGCTCCCGGCCGACGTGGTCGGCTACGACCCCGACAGCGGCTTCGGCCTGCTGCGCACCGTGACGCCACCCGGCCTCAAGCCGATGCCGCTCGGCCGCACCACCGAGCTGAAGGTGGACGACCCCGTGCTGGTGGCGAGCAACGGCGGCGCGGCCGGCGTCACCGCGGCGCGCGTCGTCGCCAAGCGCGAGTTCGCCGGAAGCTGGGAGTATCTCCTGGACGAGGCGATCTTCACGGCGCCGCCCAACCCGGCCTGGAGCGGCGCCGCGCTGGTGACGCGCGACGGCAGGCTCGCCGGCATCGGCTCGCTGATCGTCGGCGACGCCAGGGGCGACGGGACCCCCTCGCCCGGCAACATGTTCGTTCCGGTCGACCGGCTCGGGCCCGTGATGGCCGACCTGATCGCCGACGGCCGCCTCGCCGGTCCGGCACGGCCCTAGCTCGGCGTCTCGACCGAGGAGATGCTGGGCCGCCTGGTGGTGACCCGGGTGACGCCCGACAGCCCGGCCGCCCGCGCCGGCCTCACCCGCGGCGACATCATCGAAGGCGTCGCCGACACCTCCGCCGACGGCCTGCCGGCCCTGTATCGAAAGATGTGGTCGCTCGGCGCCGCCGGCGTCACCGTCCCGCTCGACATCCGCCGCAACGGCACGCCCCGCCGCCTGGAGGTCCAGTCGATGGACCGGATGGATCACCTGAAGCTGAAGTCGACGTTCTAGCGATCGCTTCCCCCGTTTGGGTTCAGCTGCTTTCGCAAATGTTTTCGGTAATTTGGAAACTCGCGCCACCAGACCGAGCAGTTCTCGCGAATCCATGTTTGGGCCGCCATCCTCATGGCGAACCTCTGCTCATTACCGGCAAAGGCGACGGCGTCACCTAACTGTGCACGCCGGCGAAAATGTCCGTCATCGGCAGGTCGAGGCCCAGCGGCGAGATGGCCACCGCGGCATCGAGGCTTTCGACCACGTGCGGCCCGGGCGAGAACCGGTCCCCTTCCCGCACCCAGAACCACACCTTCGGCTCGTCCTGGGCGACGACCAGATAGGCGAGCAGGCTCGGCAGCCGCAGATACTCGGCCGCCTTGTCGCCGAGATCGATGGTGACCGAGGAGTCCGACAGCACCTCGGCGATCAGGACAGGGGGTGCGGTCACCTTCGCCCGGGAGTCGACGCCCAACGGGACGACGATGACGTCCGGCGCCCTGATCGTGTGAGGCCCGGCATCGACCGCCACATCGGCCAGAACCTCCAGGCTCTGGTGGTCGATCCGGCTGTCCAGAGCCCGGACCAGGTTCCGGACGATCCGGGCGTGCCCGATCAATGGCCGTATCATCATCACGACCCGCCCCCCGACGAGCTCGTAGCGCTCCTCGCGGGCTCCCGCCCAATCGAGAAACGTCGCCTTGTCCATGCGCAGCTGCGGTACGTTCATGGGCCCGGTCCTGTTCGGGCGGCCATGCTAGCACGGCTCGGGCGGGGGTGCCCGGTGGCACGCATTGAGTGACGCGAGCGCTTTCGTCCTTCTCCCCGCGTGCGGGGTCGCGCTCTCGCGCGACAAGAAGGTGGCTCGCCGCGCAGCGGCGAGTCGGATGAGGGGGCGCTTGCGAAAGGCTCGGACCTGGAACCTCAGGCTCGCGGCGACGCCCCCTCACCCGACATTCGCGCTGGCCGCGCGAATGTCGACCTCTCCCCGCGCGGCGGGGAGAGGTGAAGGGGCCGCGACGTCCCGGCGGAACGCACCGCTCGGGCGGAGCGCGTCGCGCTCACGCCAGCGTGTAGCTGGTCTTCACCGTGGTGTAGAACTCGATGGCGTAGTGGCCCTGCTCGCGCGGGCCGTAGCTCGAGCCCTTCCGGCCGCCGAACGGGACGTGATAGTCGACGCCCGCCGTCGGGAGATTGACGTTGACCATGCCGGCGTCGGAGTTGCGCTTGAAGTGGGTCGCGTGCTTCAGGCTGGTCGTGCAGATGCCGGACGACAGACCGAAGGTGGTGTCGTTGGCGACCTTCAGGGCCTCGTCGTAGTCCTTCACCCGCAGCACCGCGGCGACCGGTCCGAAGATCTCCTCGCGGACGATCTGCATGTCGGTCGAGCACTCGGTGAACAGCGCCGGCTGCAGGTAGAAGCCCTGCTTGTCGCGGTTCAGCCGCTCGCCGCCCCAGGCGAGCCTGGCGCCCTCCTTCTGGCCGATGGCGATGTAGCGCAGGTCCTGGTCGAGCTGGTTCTGGTCGACGACGGGGCCGATATTGGTGCCGGGCTTCAGGGCGTCGTCGACGACGAGCTGCTTCATGCGCTCGACCAGGCCCTCGACGAAGCGGTCGTGGATGCCCTCGGTGACGACGAGGCGAGTGCCGGCCGTGCAGCGCTGGCCGGTCTGGTAGAAGGCGCCGTTGGCGGCGGCCTCGACCGCCACGGCGAGGTCGGCGTCGTCGAGGATGACGAGCGGGCTCTTGCCGCCCATCTCGAGCTGCACCTTCTTCATCACCGGCGCCGTGACGGCGGCCTGGGCGACCTTGCGGCCGGTGCCGACCGAGCCCGTGAACGAGATCGCGGCGACGTCGTCGTGGTTCAGCAGGACGTCGCCGATCTCCGAGCCGCGCCCCATGACGAGGTTGAACACGCCCTTCGGCACGCCGGCGCGGGCGATGATGTCGGCGAGCGCCCAGGCGCAGCCCGGAACCAGGTCGGCCGGCTTGATGACGACGCAGTTGCCGTAGGCGAGCGCCGGCGCGATCTTCCAGGCCGGGATCGCGATGGGAAAGTTCCACGGCGTGATCATGGCGACGATGCCGACCGGCTCGCGGGTCACGTCGACCTCGATGCCGGGCCGGGTCGATGCGAATTTTTCACCGGCGATGCGGACCGCTTCCCCGGCGAAATAGCCGAAGATCTGGCCGGCGCGCGTCACCTCGCCGATGCCGTCGGCCAGCGTCTTGCCCTCCTCGCGGGCGAGCAGGCGGCCGAGCTCCTCCTTGCGGGCGAGGATCTCGGTGGAGACCCGCATCAGGATCTCGTAGCGCTCGTGCGGGTTCGACCGGGCCCAGGCCGGGAACGCCGCCTTGGCGGCGGCGATCGCCGCGTCCGCCTCGGCCCGGGAGGCGCGGGCGTACTCGCCCACCACGTCGGTGACGTCCGACGGGTTGATGTTGGGCGCGGCGTTGCCGGCGGGAATCCATTCGCCGCCGATGAAGTTCTGATGCACGGTCATGGAGTCTTCGTTTCTGCGGGGTGGGGGTGGCCGGATCATAGTGGCCCGGGCCGGCAAGGCAATGCGGCCCGGGCGCACTCCCGAAGACGGGATCAGCTGGTCTTCTCGGCGACGCCGGCCTCGGCGAAGGTCGCCATGCCGGCGTGGCAGGACACCGCCGCGCGGACCAGCAGCATCGCCACGGCGGCGCCAGTCGCCTCGCCGAGCCGCATGCCGACGTCGAGCAGCGGCGGCAGGCCGAGGGCCGACAGCAGCGCCTTGTGGCCCGGCTCGGCCGAGCAGTGGGCGGCGCGGCAATGGGCGAGCGCGTCGGTCGACAGGCGCGACAGCGGCAGCACCGCGGCGCTCGCCACGTAGCCGTCGAGCAGCATCGGCACGCCGTGCCGGCGCGCCGCCAGGGTCGCGCCCATCATGGCGGCGAGCTCGCGCCCGCCGAGCGCGGCGGCGATCGCCAGCGGATCGGCGACCTTGGCCCCATGGCGGGCGAGCCCGGCCTCGACGGCATCGCGCTTGCGGGCGAGGCCGTGGTCGTCGACCCCGGTGCCGCGGCCGACCCAGCGGCCGGCGCCGCCGCCCAGCAATGCGGCGCACAGGGCGGCCGCCGCCGTGGTGTTGCCGATGCCCATCTCGCCGACCGCGAGCAGGTCGTTCTCGGGCGACACCGCCTCGTACCCGGCCGAGACGGCGGCCAGGAAGTCGGCCTCGTCCATGGCGGGGGCCTTGGTGAAGTCGGCGGTCGGCCGGTCGAGCTCGAGCGGAACGACCGACAGGGCGGCCCCGGCCGTCTCGGCGAGACGGTTGATCCCGGCGCCGCCGGCGGCATAGTTCGCCACCATCTGGGCCGTGACGTCGATCGGAAAGGCCGAGACGCCGCGCGCCGCGACGCCGTGATTGCCGGCGAACACGACGATGGAGATGCGGTCGAGCTTCGGGATCGCCCGGCCCTGCCAGCGGGCGAGCCAGACGGCGAGGTCCTCCAGCCGGCCCAGGCTCCCGGGCGGCTTGGTGAGCACGGCCTGGCGCGCCAGGGCCGCGGCGGCCGCGGCCTCGTCGCCGGCCGGCAGGTCGCGACAGGCGGCGCGAAGGTCGTCTAGAGTGGGGAAGATCAAGGTGAGTCCTTTTCGATGACCAACACTTTGGACAACGGCAACAGCATGCGCGACTGGCAGGACGACCTGCGGGTCGCGGTCGGGCTGCTGACGCGAATCCCGATGGCCCATCCGGATGGGCCGGCGCCCTCATACCTCGCACGGGCCATGCGAGTCTTCCCGCTCGTCGGGGCCGGCGTCGGGGCCGCCGTGGGGGTGGTCTATCTCGGCCTCCTCCTGGTCGGCGTGCCGGTGCTGCCGGCCGCCGCCCTGGCGCTGGGGGTGAGCGCGCTGCTCACCGGTGCCCTCCACGAGGACGGCCTCGCCGACACCGGCGACGGCTTCGGCGGCGGCCACGACAAGGCGCGGAAGCTCGAGATCATGCGCGACAGCCGGCTCGGCACCTACGGCGCCGTGGTGCTGATGGTGACGTTCGCGGCCAAGCTGTTCGCGCTCGCCGCCCTGCCCCGGGTCGCGGTGCTGCCCGTGCTGGTGACGGCCCACGCGCTCGGCCGCGCCGCCATCCCGGCGCTCGCCTTCAAGCTGCCGGCGGCCCGCACCGACGGGCTCGGCGCCCGCGCCGGCTCGCCGACCCAGACCGTGGTGGTGACGGCCGGCGTGATCGCCGCGGTGCTGACCCTGATCATGCTGCCGCTCAAGGAGGCCCTGCTCTCGGTCGCCGTCGCGCTGCTGGCGGCGGCCGCCGTCGGAGCGCTCGCGAGGCGGCAGATCGGCGGCCAGACCGGCGACGTGCTCGGCGCCGCCGAGCAGGCCGTCGAGGTCGCCGTCCTGGTGCTGTGCGCGACCCGGTTCGGCTGACCGCCATGAGCGAGCCCGAGCTGCGCCTGTGGCTGATCCGGCACGCCCCGGTGGCGGGGCCGCGCGACGTCATCCATCCGCCGGAGGCGCCGGCCGACCTCGGCGACGCCGAGCGGATCGCGGCGTTGCGCGACCAGCTTCCCGCCGAGGCCCCGGTCTTCGCCAGCCCGGCGCAGCGCACGCTGGACACCGCCCAGGCGCTCGGCCTCGACCCCATCCACCAGCCCGACTTCCGCGAGCAGGGATTCGGTGAATGGACCGGCCGGACCCATGCCGACCTGGAGGCCGAGCTCGGCCTCGCCTACGCCACCTTCTGGCGCTCGCCGGCGCGCCGGCGGCCGCCCGGCGGCGAGAGCTTCGTCGACCAGATCGAGCGGGTGCGCCGCGGGCTCGTGCAGCTGCCGGCCGGCGACGCGGTGCTGGTGGTGCATTCCGGCACCATCCGGGCGATCCTGGCGATCGCCCTCGATCTCACGCCGGAAAGCGCGCTGCGCTTCGTGGTCGCACCGCTGTCGCTGACCCGGATCGACCGGGTCGCGGCGAGCTGGCGCATCCGCTTCGTCAACCGCCGCTGAGCGGCCCCGCCGGCTTCGAACCTAGCGCCGCCGCACCAGGTCGTCGATCATGCGCTGCACATGGGCGAGCCAGGCGTCGCGGCGCGCCGGCTCGGCGAGGTCGACCTGCATGTAGTTCGACAGGGTGTGGAGGTTCGACCGGTAGAAATAGGTCAGCGACAGGATCGACATGTAGACCAGGAAGCTGTCGCAGTCCGGCCTGAACACGCCGCTCTTCGCGCCGTGGTCGAGGATGCGCTCCAGCGTGAAGAACTGCGACGAGGCGAACGCCGCACGGATCTTGTTCTTGACGTGCCGGCCCTTGAACAGGTTCTCGGAGGCCAGGATGCTGATCAGCTCGGGATGGTCCCAGTAGTAGGCCCAGTTGAAGGCGACGAGCGCGGTGAGCGCCTCGCGCGGCCGCGTCACGTCGAGCTCGAGCGCCTCCTCCTCCGCCACCAGCCGGGCGTAGCAGTGCTCGATGACCTGACGGAACAGCTCCTCCTTGCTGTGGAAGTAGTAGTAGAGCATGCGGTCGTTGCTGCGCGCCGCCTTGCTGATGCGGTCGACGCGCGCGCCGCCGTAGCCCTCGCGGGCGAATTCGGCGACCGCGGCCTTCAGGAGCGCGGCGCGGGTGTCCTGCGGGGTGCGGCGCCGGCGCTTCGGCGGCGCCGCGGCGACGGAGACCGGCTCGGCCGGTCCGGACGCGGCGGCCGCCGTTCCCCGGTGTCGCTGCGGCCGTCGTCGTGACCTCGGCTCGACCAGTTCACCACTCATTCCGCGTCCTCCCCTCGCTCGCCCGAGAACTTCGCTCGCCCGAGCGCCCGTGTGGCCCGATTATCGGCGATCCGTGCCTAGTTTTGAACCTTGACAGACAAGCGGTCCTCCGCTGCACTGATGTAGTAAGTACTACATACAGTCATCGCAACCATCAATCTGACCGCCAGTTCCCCCGGCAGGAGGTCACCATGCGCCGTCGCGTCGTCTTGCTGTTCCTGTGCATGCTGCTCGCTGCGCCCGTCGGCGCCCGGGCCGAGCCGCCGATCCGGATCGGCGACATCTCCAGCTACTCCGCGCTTCCGATCGGCACCCGCGGCTATCGCCAGGGCTGGGAGCTGGCGCGCGACCAGATCAACGGCCGCGGCGGCGTGCTCGGCCGCAGGATGGAGATCGTCGCCCGCGACGACGCCGGCAAGCCCGCCGACGCCATCACCCAGGCGGTGCAGCTCGTCGAGTCCGAGCGCGTCGACCTCCTCACCGGCGGCATCCTGTCCCATGTCGGGCTCGCCCTGGCCGACTTCGCCAACCAGAAGAAGATCTACTTCCTGGCGTCGCAGCCGCTCACCGATGCGCTGATCCTGGAGAAGGGCAACCGCTATACGTTCCGGCTGCGGCCGAGCACGTTCACCCAGACGGCGATCCTGGCGCGCGAGGCCGCCAAGCTGCCGGCGAAGCGATGGGCCACCATCGCGCCCAACTACGAGTTCGGCCAGTCGGCGGTCGCGAGCTTCAGGGCCGAGATGCGGCGCCTGCGCCCCGACGTCGAGTTCGTCGACGCGCAATGGCCGCCGCTCGGGAAGATCGACGCCGGCGCCACCGTGCTGGCCATGATGGCGGCGCAGCCGGACGCGGTGTTCAACGCGACCTTCGGGCCCGACCTCGTCAAGCTCGTGCGCGAGGCCAACACCCGCCATGCCTTCGAGGGGCGCAGCGTCGTCAGCCTGATGACGGGCGAGCCCGAATATCTCGCGCCGCTCAAGGACGAGGTGCCGGCCGGCTGGCTGGTGACCGGCTATCCCTGGGACACGATCCGCAGCCCCGAGCACGACGCGTTCCTGACCGCCTACCGGGAACGCTTCAAGGAGCCGCCGACGATCGGGGCGCTGATCGGCTACATCAACACGCTGGTGCTCGCCGCGGCGATCGAGAAGGCCGGCAGCACGCGCACCGACGACCTGATCAGGGCCACCGAAGGCCTGCGGATCGAGAGCACGCCGGTCGGGCCGATCTCGTTCCGTGCCCTCGATCACCAGTCGACGCTCGGCGTCTATCTCGGCCGGCTGGCGCTGAAGGACGGCCGCGGCGTGATGGTCGACTGGCGCTATGTCGACGGCAAGGACTTCCAGGCGCCCGACAATGTCGTGGCGGCGCGCCGCCCGCAGTGACCCCGCTCCCGACACGCAAGGGTGACCCATGCTGGACAACGCTCCCCGCAACGCCTGGTACCCGCTGACCTGGTCGCGCGACGTCGGTCGCACGCTCGCGCGCCACAAGGTTCTCGGCCTCGACCTCGTCGTCTACCGCACCGAGCGCGGCGAGCCCGTGGCGCTCGACGACCTCTGCCCGCATCGGCTGGCGCCGCTGTCGTGCGGCAAACTCAAGGGCGACGCCGTCGAATGCGGCTATCACGGCATGACCTTCGGGCCGGACGGCACCTGTGTCCGGATCCCCGGCCAGGCGACCGTCCCGGCGAGCGCGCGGGTGCGCGCCTATCCGCTGCGCGAGCAGATGGGCCTCGTCTGGATCTGGCCGGGCGACCCCGCCCGCGCCGACACCGTCCCGGTCTACGACCTGCCGCAGTTTCATTCGCCGCAGTGGCACGCGGTCGAGGGCGAGGCCCTGCACATCGGCACGAGCTATCTCAACCTCGCCGACAATCTCTGCGACCCGGCGCATGTGAGCTTCGTCCACCTGTCGACGCTCGGCAATGCGGCGAGCGAGGACATTCCGGTGCAGCACGAGGTCACCGACACCGGCGTGGTGGTCTGGCGCTGGATCCGCGACGCGCCGCCGATCCCCCTGTTCGCCAAGTACGGCGGCTTCACCGGTCACGTCGACCGCTGGCACTACTATCACTACGACGCCCCCTGCATCGCGGTGATCGACTTCGGCAGCGCCGACGTGGCGGCGGCGCTCGACCCGGCCGAGCGTGACCGCGGCCTGCGCATCTTCGCCTGCCACTTCATCACGCCGGTGGACGCGCATCACTGCATCGACCACTGGCTGCATGTGCGCAACTTCGCCCTCTCGGACGCCGACGTCGACCGGCGCCTGCACGACGACTTCCGCGTCGCGTTCAACGAGGACAAGGAGATTCTGGAGGAGATCGACCGCGTCGAACGGACGCGGCCGGACGCACGACGCATCGGGCTCGCCATCGACGCCGCCCCGAAGAAGATGCGCCGCAGCGTCCAGCGCATGATCGACGCCGAGAGGGCCCCGCTCGCGGCCGAGTAGGCTGGCCCGGCAGGCCGCCTCCGGCCGTCGGGCCCGACCGCGGCCGTCAGGCGGCCCGCACGGTGTCGAGGAACCTGGCCACCTCGCTGCGGAGCTGATTGCTTTCCGCGGCGAGCTGGCCGGCGGCGTTCAGCACCTCGCCCGAGGCCGCACCGGTCTCCTCGGCACCGCGGCTCACCTCGACGATGTTCTGCGCCACCTGGGTGGTCCCCGCCGCCGCCTGCTGGATGTTGCGCGAGATCTCCGCCGTGGCGGCGCCCTGCTCCTCCACGGCGGCGGCGATCGCCGACGCCACCTCGGCGATCTGCCCGATGGTGCCGGAGATCTCCTTGATGGCCGCCACCGAGTCCCGGGTCGCGGATTGCATCGCGGCGATCTGCGAGGAGATTTCCCCGGTCGCCTTGGCGGTCTGGCCGGCCAGCGCCTTCACTTCGTTCGCGACCACGGCGAAGCCTTTTCCCGCCTCGCCGGCGCGCGCCGCCTCGATGGTGGCGTTGAGGGCCAGCAGGTTGGTCTGCTCGGCGATGTCGGTGATCAGCTTGACCACGTCGCCGATCCGGTTCGCCGCCACCGACAACTCGCCGACGCGGGCATCGGTCTTCGCCGCCTGGCTCACCGCGTCGTCGGCGATGCGGCTCGACGCCTGCACCTGCCGCGAGATCTCGCCGATCGACGAGGACATCTCGTTGGTCGCCGCGGCGACCGCCTGGACGTTGGTCGAGGCCTCCTCGGAGGCGGAGCTGACCGTGGCCGACATCTGCTGGGTGGTGTCGGCCGTGCGGGTGAGGGTCGTGGCGGTCGCCTCCAGCTCGGTCGCCGCCGAGGAGACGGTCGCGATGATGCCGCCGACCGCGGCCTCGAACCGATCCGCCAAGCGGACCATGTCGGCCTTGCGCTGCGCCGCGGCATGCGCCTCCGCCGCCTTCCGCTCGGCCTCCAGGCGGGTGCGCTCGATCGCGTTCGTCTTGAACACCGCGACGGCCTCGGCCATGGCGCCGACCTCGTCGTGCCGCCCGACGCCCGGGATCTCGACGTCGAGCTTGCCGGCGGCGAGGTCCTTCATGGTCCCGGTCATCCGCTGCAGCGGCCTGGTGATCCGCCCCGCCATGAACACCGAGACGCCGAGCGTGATCAGCAGGACGACGGCGGCGGCGATCAGCGACCGCTTGGTCGCGGCCCAGGTCTGCGCCTCCAGGTCGTCGATATAGACGCCGGTGCCGACCACCCAGCTCCACGGCGCGAAGCGCATCGCGTAGGTGATCTTGGGCTGCGGCGTCGTCGAGCCGGGCTTGGTCCAGATGTATTCGAGGACGCCGCCGCCGTCCTTGCGGACCACCTCGTTCAGCGCCACCGTGATCAGGACTCCGTTCGGATCCTTGAGATTGGACAGGTCCTTGCCGACGATCTGCGGCGACAGCGGATGCATGAGCATGGTGTTGCTCATGTTCTGCACGAAGAAATAGTCGTTGCTGCCGTACCGCATCGTCGAGAGACGCTCGAGCGCCCGCTTCTGGGCGGCCTCCACGCTCACGGTCCCCTTCTCGGCCGCGGCATGCTCCTCCTTGACCACGCCGACCGCGAGCTCGACCAGATGCCGCAGCTCGATCTGCTTCTGCTCCTTCAGGCTCGACGCCAGCTCGCGGGAGTCGAGCATGGCGACGCCGAGCAGGCCCGCGAAGGCCAGCCCGATCAGCGCATAGATCTTGCGGCCGATGGTCATGTCGAAGCGCATGTGCATCCGGTCGTCTCCTTCGAGGAGGAAGATCGCGCTCGACCCGATGAACATGGGCAGCAGTCATGGACCGACCAGAGGGGCCGGCGCGACGCAAGTCGAACGGCGACTGAGGGAATCTGCTGTGCAGAAGATTGCGCGATAATTCTTAAGAAATACGTCTTCATCGCCGCGCACGGCGGTAGACTTCGGTCTTAATACCAGTCAGGCACAAAGCATAGTAGGAATGAACTATGCCGCCGAATGGCTCTTCTCATGGGCCGCTCGATTCGGACCGAGGCGCGACGGCACGCCGGGTGCCGTCGCGCCTGCCGTCGTCGCGGCCGCGATGGCCGGTCAGCGCGCGGTGCCGCTCCCGGCCCGTTCGCGCTGGTCGGCGGAGCTCCCCCGGTCGGCGTTCGGCCGCAGGGCCGGGCCGGAGCCGCTCGCCCCGCTCGTCTCGGCGCGACCGCCCGCCCGATCGACCTCGGCGAAGTCGAACGGCGGCGCCTTCTTCAGGTCCTCCCGGGTCGTGTTGACGACCAGGCGCGCATTGCCGTCACCGCGCTCCGTCAGCACCACCGACCTCGGATCGAGCGCGACGTTCCGCTCGCCGATGCCGAGGAAGCCCCCGACGCTGACGACGACGGCCTTGATCGTCTTGCCACCGTCGAGGATCAGGTCTTCGACCTCGCCGATGCTCTCGTTGTCGAGATTGTAGACCTCGGCGCCCATCAGCTTGGACACGCGCATGTCGGTCGCCTCGACCGTGTAGAAGCTCAGGCGCACGCTGCCGGCGGGATCGACCGCGCGCAGTCCGGGCTGCGAGGCGGCCTGCCCGGTTCCAGCCTGCCCGGACCCGGCCTGGCCCGGCTGGGCCTGACCGGTCTGGGCTTGGCCGGTCTGGGCCTGGCCGGACGGCGTCTGGCCCGCCTGCGATCCGGTCGCCGGCCGCTGCTGAGCGCCTGTCGCGCCGCTCGTTCCGCTTCCGGGCGAAGCCGGCGCGGCATTCTGCGCGACCGCGCCGCCGCCGAGTGTCAGAACTGCAGCCGCCACGAGAAGGCCGTGTCGCATGGTGTTGCTCCCTGTCCCGAGTGGTCTCGTCGAGGTGGTCTCGCTTCGTCCCGGTGACGAACCAATGAGCGAGACCGGCGGCCGTTCGCGAGCCGCTCCGGCGCGGGGAAGGCGGCGTCCGCTTTCGTACGAACAATGCGCCGGCGTCCGCGCCTGCCGGGCGGACCGGCGCGCGACGAACCGGCTCCTGCCGGCGCGCGTTACCCGAAGGTCCGTCACCACCGGAGAGGACCGATGCACGTCACTGCCCTGATCACGACCGCGGTGCTTCTGGCCGCCGTGTCGCCGGCCGCGGCCCAGACCGCAACCCCGAGCGCCGATCCCAAGGATGCTCGCTCGATCGCGGCCTGTCCCTCGCAGCAGGCGCTGGAGCAGATGCTCGGCAGCGGCGGAAAATTCGTTCCCGACAGCTGCCGGCACCTGACCGTCACGCCCGTCCGCACCTCCGGACAGAGGCTTTGCGTGCTGAACTTCAAGTCGGGCCGCGATCCGGGACTGCTTGACCGCCTCGCCGACGCCACCATCCCGACCGAGTGGTGGGTGGCCTGCAGCGATCTCGAGATCCGCTGACCGAGCCTTGCGCCGGCCACGCCGCGCGCGACGCCCCGGGCCGTCCCGCCTCCCGAGGCCGTCCGCCACATCGAGGGCCCGCCCGGGCGGGCGGCGCCCTGCTCGCCTCGCAGCCGGCCGGCCGTCACATCCCGGCACGTCACATCTTGGCGATGTGGGCCTCGCCGATCACCTTCGCCCAGCGCGCCAGCTCGGTCTGGATCTGAGCCGCGGACTCCGCCGGCGAGTTGCCGATCGGCGTGAAGCCGAGGGTGGTGAAGCGTTCCTCCATGCCGGGCGACTTGACGACCTTGATCATCTCCCGATGCAGCAGATCGACGATCGGCTTCGGCGTCTTGGCCGGCGCCAGGAAGGCCTGCATGGTGGTCGACTCCTGCCCGGCGATGCCCTGCTCGGCCATGGTCGGGACGCCCGGCACGGTGGAGAAGCGCTTCGCGCTGGTCAGCCCCAGGCCGCGGAGCTGGCCGTTCTGGATCAGCGGCACGGCCGGCGCGAGCGCCACGCAGGCGAGCGGATTGTGGCCGCCGGCGACCGACTGCACTACGGGGCCGGCGCCGCGGAACGGCAGTGTCGTCTTGCTCTCGGACAACCAACGGTACGAGAATGAGGTGGTGCCGGCCGACGAGCTGCCGGACCTCGAGGTCGAGGGGCGGATAAGGTGGTTCGGCCAGACGATTTGAGGCACCTCATGCACAGGCTGGTCCTATTGGCTTTCGTCACCCTGGTCTACCCAGGGGCCGCTCTAGTGATCGCGAAGGACGTCGGCACCCTGAAGGCTACCGCCGGCATCACCGACAAGGTGTTGATCATCCGCAACAATACCGGCGGTTCACTGACGGCGTGCAATATCTACGTCAACAGCCGGTTCGAACTGCGCGGTGTCGATATCCCGGTCTCAGGGCGGGAATTTCGCTGGCCGGCTTTCATGACCCGCAACGACGTACGCTTCGACCCCGCCCTAGACGAGGCGAAGCGCGTGCACATCCTCTGCCGTGAGGGCGATGTGGCGTTGAGCGAGTAGAGGACGATGCGCGGCTCGGCTCGAGCTGCATCGAACGGTGTTCGAAGGGTGTTTTCGAGCGCCCGGAGTGGCTGGCTGAAAGTTTACGGTTCCGATTCCTGCCCGATCTCGCTGCGGGCAGGATATTCCCTGACGATACAATGTGATGCTGGGATTCCGGCTCGGCTCCCGGAACCGTAAACCGAGTTTGCGGTTCCGCCGCTTGCCGTGCCGCCGGGCTTTCGGAGTTCGCGCCGGCGCATCCGCCCGGCGCAGCCCGGCCATCCGGTTGGTTTTCCGTACGATTTGGCCCGCACGCGCCGCCCTCATCGAACTCCGAATCCGGTTCGGAGTTCGCACCGAGCGGAAACGAGAATTTCCGCCGCCGCCCGTCGCCCCTGCCATCCGATCTTACGCGCCGCCGTGGCGCCGATCGCCCCGCCGGCAACCCCTAAACCCCGCCTTCCTCGTCGATTTCCGCCGAATCCCGGACAATCCCGCCTGATCCCGCCTCTGCCAGATGATCTTGCGGGTTACAGGAGTTCGGTCCGAGGACGCGACCGCCGTGGCCGACACCGGCAACCCTCGAGCCAAGCTATTGAAAAGACTTGGCGACCCCGCCTGGACTCGAACCAGGGACCTTCAGCTTAGAAGGCTGCTGCTCTATCCGACTGAGCTACGGGGCCGCGGGCCTCGACCGGCGCGGAACCGGCTTTGCGGGTCCTCCGGATCGGCGACAGTCCCTATAGCCGATCCGCCCGGGGGCGCGCCAGCCGGGGCTGCACCGGCCGCACGGGGCCGCCCGTCACCCGAAGCGGTCGGGCTGCTGGTTGGCGGCCAGCACCGAATGCCAGAACAGGCCGTCGGTATCGAGCCGCTTCGCCCCGGCGACGATCAGCGACGTCGGCACGTGGATGAAGGTCCCGTGCAGGAGCCCGACCACCATGCCGGTCTTGCCCGCCATGGCGGCATGCACGGCCTGCCGGGCGAACATGTCGCACAGCACCGCGTCCTCGCAGTTCGCCGGCCGGCTGCGGATCTGGTAGCCGGGATCGAAATACCGCAGCGTCAGCGGCAGCTTCTCGGCCGCGAAGCCGTCCGCGATGGCCTTGGCCAGGAACGGGCCGATGTCCTTGAGCTTGACGTTGCCGGAGGCGTCGGTGATGTGCGGCTCGGACGGGAACAGGTCCTGCCCGGCCCCTTCGGCGACCACCACCACGGCGTGGCCGCGGTCGCGCACCCGCTCGGTCAGCGCGGCGACGAAGCCGCCCTTCCCCTCCAGCCGGAACGGCACCTCGGGAACCAGGGTGAAATTGACGTCCTGGCTGGCGATGGTGGCGCCGGCCGCGATGAAGCCGGCATGCCGGCCCATCACCTTGACCAGCGCGACGCCGTTCTCGACGCTGCGCGCCTCGTTGTGGGCGGCGTCGATGACGTGGCGCGCCTCCTCGAGCGCGGTCAGGTAGCCGAAGGTGCGGTCGACATAGAGGACGTCGTTGTCGATGGTCTTCGGCACCCCGACGACGGCGAGCGCGTGGCCGCGCGCCTTGCACGCCTCGTAGAGCGCATAGGCGCCGCGCTGCGTGCCGTCGCCGCCGATGCAGAACAGCATGTCGATCTTGCGCCGGATCAGGTTCTCGACCGCGGCGCCGACGTCGACCGGGCCGCGCGACGTGCCGAGGATCGTGCCGCCCTGCTGGTGGATGTCGTCGACGCTGGAATGGACCAGCACCATCGGCTCGTGGTGGTTGCGCGGATCGAGGCCGCCATAGCCCATGCGGAAGCCGATGACCTCGCGGACCTCGTAGCCGCCGTGCAGCTCGCGCACCAGCGAGCGGATCACGTTGTTGAGGCCGGGGCAGAGGCCGCCGCAGGTGATGATGCCGGCGCGCACCCGCGGCGGATCGAAGTAGAGCCGCTCGCGCGGCCCGGCGATCTCGAACAGCGGCCCCGGGTCGTCGGGGCGGTCGGGCGCGCGGATGATGTTGGCCGGAATCTTCTCGTCGTCGGAGACAAAGCCCGAGCGCGGCGAGGGATACTTGCAGGGACCGAGCGTCGTGACCGTCACGGCGCACCCTCCGTCGGGACGCCGAGCGGACCGACGTGCCAGACCCGCTCGCAATAGTCGCGGATCGAGCGGTCGGACGAGAACTTGCCCATCCGGGCGACGTTGAGGATCGACATGCGGCTCCAGGCGTCGGGGTCGCGCCACAGCGCGGCGACCCGGGTCTGACAATCGACATAGGACTGGTAGTCGGCGAGCACCATGAACGGATCGTGCCACAGAAGCCCGTCGACGAGCGAGCGAAACAGGGCGGCGTCGCCGCCGGCGAGCGCGCCCGAAGCGATCAGGTCGACGACGGCACGCAGCTCCTCGTTCTGCTCGTAGACGCCGCGCGGATGATAGCCGCCCGCCTTGGCGCTGCGAACCTCGTCGGCCGTGAGCCCGAACAGGAAGAAGTTGTCGGCCCCCACCTCGTCGCGGATCTCGATGTTGGCGCCGTCGAGCGTGCCGATGGTCAGCGCGCCGTTGAGCGAGAACTTCATGTTGCCGGTGCCGCTCGCCTCCTGCCCGGCCGTCGAGATCTGCTCGGAGAGGTCGGCGGCCGGGTAGATCATCTCGCCGTTCTTGACGCTGAAGTTGGGGAAGAACACCACCTTCAGCCGGCCGCGGACGTCGGGATCGTCGTTGACGAGGTCGCCGGTCGCGGTGATCAGCTTGATGATCAGCTTGGCGACGTGATAGCCCGGCGCCGCCTTGCCGCCGAACACGAAGGTGCGCGGCACCACGTCGAGGTCCGGGTTCTGCTTGAGGCGCCGGTAGAGCGTCAGGATGTGCAGCACGTTGAGGTGCTGGCGCTTGTACTCGTGGATCCGCTTGACCTGGATGTCGAACAGCGAGTCCGGATCGACCGCGATGCCGGTGCGATCCCTGATCACGGCGGCCAGCTGGCGCTTGTTCTCGCGCTTCACCTCGCGCCAGCGCCGGCGGAACTCGGCGTCCTCGGCATGCGGCTCGAGCCGCCGCAGGGCGTCGAGATGCACGGGCCAGTCGTCGCCGGTGGTCCGGTCGAGGAGGCCCGACAGGCCCGGATTGGCGACGACGACGAAACGGCGCGGCGTGACCCCGTTGGTCACGTTGCAGAAGCGCTCCGGGAACATCGCCACCCAGTCGGACAGCACCTGGCTCTTCAGCAGCTCGGTGTGGAGCGCCGCGACGCCGTTGATGGCGTGGCTGCCGACGCAGGCGAGATTGGCCATGCGCAGCGAGCGCCGCCCCTGCTCCTCGATCAGCGACATGCGGCGCACCCGGTCCTCGTCGCCCGGATAGACGCGGCGGATGCCGTCGCACAGGCGCCGGTTGATCTCGAAGACGATCTCCAGGTGACGCGGCAGCAGCGCGCCGAACAGGTCGATCGGCCAGGTCTCCAGCGCCTCGGGCAGCAGGGTATGGTTGGTGTAGCCGAAGGTCTTCTGGGTGACGTCCCAGGCCTCCTCCCATTCGAGCCCGTGGTCGTCGAGCAGGAGGCGCATCAGCTCCGGCACCGCGACGGTCGGATGGGTGTCGTTGAGTTGCGCGGCCCAGCGCTTGTGGAAGGTCTCCGGGCGGCCGCCGAAGCGCAGATGCGCCCGCAGCATGTCCTGGATGGCGCAGGCGACGAAGAAGTACTGCTGCTTGAGCCGCAGCGCCTTGCCCTGCGGCGAGGCGTCGTTGGGATAGAGCACCTTGGAGATGGTCTCCGAGGTGACCTGCTCCTCCACGGCGCGGGCGTAGTCGCCGATGTTGAAGGCGGAGAAGTCGAAGGTCTGCACCGCCTCGGCACGCCACAGGCGCAGCAGGTTGCAGGTCTTCACCCGGTAGCCGAGAATCGGGGTGTCGTGCGGCACGCCCTTGACGATCTCGCCCGGAATCCAGCGGACCCGGTAGCGGCCGTCCTCGTCGGTGTAGGGCTCGGTGTAGCCGCCGAACCGCACCGCGACGGCGCGCTCGGGCCGGGCGAGCTCCCACGGATAGCCGAGATGCAGCCACTTGTCGGTGAGCTCGACCTGCCAGCCGTCGCGGATCTGCTGGCTGAAGATGCCGAACTCGTAGCGGATGCCGTAGCCGATGGCCGGGATCTCGAGGGTGGCGAGGGAGTCGAGATAGCAGGCCGCGAGCCGGCCGAGGCCGCCATTGCCGAGGCCGGGCTCGACCTCGTGCTCGATCATGTCCTCCAGCCGGATGTCCATCCGCCACAGCGCCTCGCGCATGGCGTCGTGGATCCCGAGATTGACCAGGTTGGCGGCGAGTTGCGGCCCCATCAGGAACTCGGCCGAGAGATAGGCCACGGTGCGCCCGTCCGGCCGGTGCAGCAGCGCGTCCAGCGACTGCACGCCGCGTTGGAACAGCCGGTCGCGCACCGCGTAGGCGGTCGCCAGATAGAAGTCGTTGCGCGAGGCCGTCGCCGGGTGGCGGCCCTGGAAGTAGTAGAGATAGTCGCAGACGGCCTGCGACAGACTGGCCGCATCGAGGCCGGTGCGGACGTCGTGACCCGATTCCGACGAGACTTCAGGTGCGGAGACGGACGGAAACATCGAAGCCTAGCTCCTGTGGTCGGATGCGCCGCCCCGGCGGCCGGCGAATCCGTCGCGATCGAGCCGGACGACCGACTCCGGTTCCGTATAGCATGCCCTGATGAAGCCCGATCGGACGCCGTGGCGCCCCGACCCGAGGGCTAATACGAAGTTGCGGAGCCCGAGATCACCATTCCGGGGCGTGCCGGCGGACGGCGCCGGCCGCGCGGACGCGGCTCAGGCGCCGGGCCAGCCGACCACGACGGCGTAGAAGCGGCGGTCCCAGCCGTCCGGCCAGTCGTTGCCGTCGACGACGAAATCGGCCGCATAGGTCACCAGCGCCAGCAGGCCCGCCGGCGAGGTCGGCGTCACGTCGAGAAGCGCCCAGGCGGCCGCCTCCGCCCGCGCGTGCAGCGCATCGGCCGCGGTGCCGCGGTCGTGGTCCGGAGCGGGCGCGTCGGCGGCGGCGTGCCGCCAGGCCGAATGGACGGCGCGATGCGCTTCGATGGCGGCGATGATCGGATCGTCCACGACGGACATCGGACACGCTGGAGCAATGAGCGAGCGGCCCGGGGGGTGCGGCCGCCGGTGATGGAAACGATGTCGAAGCAGGAAGGTTCTGGTCGGAGAGGACGGCGTGACGGCTCGGCAGGAGAACTGTCGACGAGCGACCGCATGGAGGCGAACCGCCCGCCCGGCACCCACCCCGCCATCTCCATGCCCGGCGAGGGTTGCCGCGACCGAGTTAGCACGGCCGCTCCGGCGCTTTGTATACGTACTGGCCTCTAGCCCGATCAGGCGAGTCCTCGGAACGCGAAACGGCGCGAGCGCGCTCGCCTCACGGGCGGTCGGGCGCGCGGCGCATGAAGTCGAAGTCGCAGCCCTCGTCGGCCTGCAGCACCGAGGTCCAGTAGAGACGGGCGTAACCGCGCGCCGCCCACTCGGGTTCCGTCGGGGCGCCGAGCGCCGCCCGGCGGCGCGCGAGCTCCGCGTCGTCGACCAGCACGTCGATGCGGCGGCCGGCGACGTCGAGCCGGATCATGTCGCCCGTCTCGACCAGCGCGAGCGGTCCGCCGTCGGCCGACTCCGGCGTGATGTGCAGCACGATGGTGCCGAAGGCGGTGCCGCTCATCCGGGCGTCGGAGATGCGCACCATGTCCTTGACGCCCTGCCGCCCGAGCTTCCGGGGGATCGGCAGATAGCCGGCCTCCGGCATCCCCGGGGCGCCCTTCGGGCCGGTGTTGCGCAGCACCAGCACGTCGTCGGCGCGGACGTCGAGATCCGGGTCGTCGATGCGGGCCGCCATGTCGGCCGTCGACTCGAACACCACGGCGCGGCCGGTGTGCTGGAGGAGCGACGGCGTCGCCGCCGAATGCTTGATGACGGCGCCGCGCGGCGCCAGGTTGCCGTGCAGCACCGCGACGGCGCCGATCGGCTTGATCGGGTCGGCGGCGGAGCGGATCACGGTCTGGCCCGGCACCTCCTCCGCCTGCGCGACGACGTCGCGCAGCGTTCCGCCCGCCACCGTCGCGGCATCGAGGTCGATCAGCGAGCCGAGCTGCTGCAGCAGCTTCGGCATGCCGCCGGCGTGGTGGAAGTGCTCCATGTAGTGGTCGCCGGACGGCTTGAGATCGACCAGCACCGGCACCTCGCGCCCGATGGTGTCGAAGGTGTCGAGGTCGATCCGGTGCGGCGTGCGGTTGGCGATGGCGGTGAGATGGACGATGCCGTTGGTCGAGCCGCCGATCGCCTGCAGCACGACCTGGGCGTTGCGGAACGCCGCGGGGGTGAGGATCTCGCTCGGCCGCGGCCCGCCGGTGCGGGCCATCTCGGCGGCCCGCCGTCCGCTCGCCTCGGCGATGCGGACCCGCTCGGCATGCGGCGCCGGCACCGTGGCGCTCATCGGCAGCGACAGGCCGAGCGCCTCCGTCATGCAGGCGATGGTGGAGGCCGTGCCCATCACCATGCAGGTGCCGACCGAGGGCGCGAGCCGCCCCTCGACCTCGCCGATCTCCTGCTCGTCGATGTCGCCGGCGCGATGCGCGCTCCACAGCCGCCGGCAGTCGGTGCAGGCGCCCAGCACCTCGCCCTTGTGGTGGCCCACCACCATGGGACCGACCGGCACCACGACGGTCGGCAGGTCGACGCTCGCCGCCGCCATGATCTGGGCCGGCAGCGTCTTGTCGCAGCCGCCGATGACGATGACGGCGTCCATGGGCTGGGCCCGGATCATCTCCTCGGTGTCCATCGCCATCAGGTTGCGCAGGAACATCGAGGTCGGGTGGGCGAAGCTCTCGTGGATCGAGATGGTGGGGAACACCATCGGCATGGCGCCGGCCAGCATGACGCCGCGCTTGGCCGCCTCGACCAGCGCCGGCATGTTGCCGTGGCACGGATTGTAGTCGCTGCCCGTGTTGGTGATGCCGACGATCGGCCGGTCGAGCGCGTCGTCCGAGTAGCCCATCGCCTTGATGAAGGCCTTGCGCAGGAACAGCGAGAAGCCGGCGTCGCCGTAGCTGGTGAGACCCTTGCGCAGGCCCTTGCTCATCGTTCGTTCTCCTCGCGGCCCGCGGCGGGCCCGATCCGACATCCGTCGTGGTGATCCGCGGCCGCCCGGAGGGGCGGCGCGCGGCGGTGGGGCGATCGTGTCCGGGAACGCCGGGTCAGTGAGGCTGCAGCCCGGCCTTGGCGACGATCTCGCGATAGCGCTTTCTCTCCGCCGTCGCAAATGCCGCGAAGGCGTCCGGCGTGATCGGCGCGGCCACGGCACCGATCTCCTTCAGCTTCGCCGCCATCTCGGGCGTGCCGAAGACCCGGGCGATGTCGGCGGCGATCTGCTCGACCACCGGGCGCGGCGTGCCGGCCGGCGCGAACAGGCCGTGCCAGGACGGCGCGTCGAAGCCCGGCAGCGTCTCGGCGATCGTCGGCAGGTCGGGGGCGGTCGGGCTGCGCTCGGTGCTGGTGACGGCGAGCGCCCGCACCGTGCCGGACTGCGCCAGCGGCCAGGCGAAGGTGATGTT
This sequence comes from Rhodoplanes tepidamans, assembly GCF_030813915.1. Lineage (GTDB taxonomy): Bacteria > Pseudomonadota > Alphaproteobacteria > Rhizobiales > Xanthobacteraceae > Rhodoplanes > Rhodoplanes tepidamans. Next base: position 40,287 of record NZ_JAUSUJ010000020.1, on the reverse strand, counting down.
GTCGAAGGCGAGGTCGACGTGGCCGCCGGACAGCGCCGCGGCGACGTCGTTCGAGCTCTTGTAGGGCACGTGGACGAGCTTGATCCCGGCCATCATCTGGAACAGCTCGGCCGGCAGATGCGTCGCGCTGCCGACGCCCGAGGACCCGTAGACCAGCGGCTCCGGCCGCGACTTCGCGTAGGCGATCAGCTCGGGCACGGTCTTCACCGGCAGCTTGGGCGTGACGGTGAGCAGGTTCGGCACCTTGGCGAACAGGCTGATCGCGACGAAGTCCTTCTCGGCGTCGTAGCGCGGATCCTTGTAGACGAACGGGGCGATCGCCTGGGTGCTCGCGGTGCCGACCAGCAGCGTGTACCCGTCGGGCTTGGCGCGCGCCACCCAGGCGGCGCCGAGCGTGCCACCGGCGCCGGCCTTGTTCTCGATCACGAACGGCGTCTTGTACTTGTCCTGCATGGCCTGGACGAACAGCCGCCCGAACATGTCGGTGGTGCCGCCGGCCGCGAACGGCACCACGACGGTGACGTTGCGGGACGGCCAGGCCTCCTGGGCGTCCGCCGGCCGGGTCGAGGTCGTCAGGCCCGTCGCGAGCAGCAGGCCTGCCGCGAGGGCGATCGTCGTCCGCATGTCTTCGCTCCCTTGGGTCGTCGTTGATTGACTTGTCGTTGGTGGGTCGTGGTGGAAGCCTTCTCCGGCGCGGTGCGCCGCCGTCTCATCGGTCGGCCGGGCCCTCCCCGACGATCGCGCGCGGGCCCGGCGCGCCGGCGGCGACCCGGGCCAGATAGTCGGCCTTGCTGGCCTGCAGATGGGCGACGCAGAGCTGGGCGAGCGCCCAGGAGTCGCGGCCGCCCAGGAGCTCGATCATCATGTCGTGCTGTCGCACCGAGACGTCGCGCCCGGCCCGGTCGGCGAGATTCTTGGCCCGCATCGGCAGGGTCAGGTTCATGTAGTCCTGCAGGGTTCGCACCAGATACGGGTTGCCGCAGGCCGAGAAGAGCGCGAGGTGGAACGCATCGTTCTCCTCGTGGACGCCGCGCAGATCGCCGGCGTCGATGCAGGCGCGGTAGCGGCCCTGGATCTCGGCGAGGCGGACGATCAGGTCGGCCGGCGCCGGCAGCGGGATCATCAGCGCCGCCTGGCGGGTGAGCAGCTCGCGCACCTCGTAGATCTTCGCCACCTCCTCGGCCGCGTAGGAGCGCACCGTCGCGCCGACGTTCTTCTCGCGGTGTGCGAGCCCGGCCTGCTCGAGCTGGGCGAGCGCCTGGCGGATGCAGTGGCGGCTCGCCCCGTACCGCGCCATCAGCCGGTCCTCGACCAGCCGGGCGCCGGGCGCGAGACGGCCGAAGATGACGTCCTCCTCGATGCGGCGGACGACCTCGCGCAAGGCGAGGTCGCGGGCCGTCGAGGGCGACGGTGCGGCCGCCGTCGCGGCGGACGCGGAGGTCGGCGGCGGTCCGGCGGACCGGGAGGATCGGAGGCGCATGAGGGCCGCCCGGCGAGGCTGGCGAGAGATGGCTGCAGCGTCCCCCGCTCCAGCTCGATTGTCAATAATCGCTGCCCTGCCCTTCACATTCTTGGCGTTCGGCCCATATCCTGGGTCGGATTATCGATGATGACGCGCCCCGGCGAGGAACTCGGACGTGGTGATCCACGTCGCCGCCGGGGTCGTACCGAGGACGACGAACCGAAACCGGGAGAGGGTCATGGGTGCGGATGCGCTGATGCTGGTCGAAGCCGGGCTGATGCTCGCGATGCCGCTCGTCGCCGCGATCGCCCTCGGGCTCGGCCTCCGCGAGCTCGCACGGCTCGGGGCATCGCGGCCGGTGCCGATCCCGGTCCGGAATCGCCCCGGACGACGCATCGATCGCGCCTGACCGGAGTCGCCGGCGTCAGCCGGTCGGCGACTCGGTGGCGTCGCCGGCCGCGTCCGGGTCCTCGCTCGGCAGGATGCCGCTGCCCGGCGTCTTGTCCGGATCGGTGAGGCCCGGGTCGGCGTGCGGTCCGGCCGCGGGAAGCCGGTCGTCCGCGGCGTCCTCGCGCCCCGCCTCGTTTCGTCCCGCCTCGTCGCGTCGTGTCTTCGGATCGGGTGCCATACCGGACCAATCGGGCTCCGCCACCGGAGTTCCCTTTGTCGGGGACCGGCCACCCCCCTGCGGCCATCCCGGAACCCTCTCCCGCCCCGCCGATTTCCTCCGCAGAGCCGATCCGCGGAGCCACGATGGTCGCATTTCACCACCTCACGGTCGACGCCGATGCCGGCGCCGCTCATGTGATCGCCGCCGGCGACGGCCGGCCGGTGGTGCTTCTGCACGGGCTCGGCGGCCTGGCCGAGGAGATCATGGCGCCGCTGACGGAGCTGTCCGCGACGCATCGCGTGCTGGCCGTCGACCGCCCGGGCTACGGCGGCTCGTCGCCGCAGCCGCCCGACCGGATGGCGCCGGATGCCCAGGCGGCCTGGCTGGCCCAGGTGATCGACGCGCTCGATGCCGACCGGCCCGTGATCGTGGCGCATTCGTTCGCCACCGCGATCGCGCTCCATTACGCCCTCGCCTGTCCGGACCGGGTGGCCGGCCTGGTGCTGCTCGGGCCGTTCTGCCGCCCGACCCCGCCGGAAGCGCGCCCGCTGCTGCGCATGGCGTCGATGCGGAGGCTCGGACGGCCGCTCCGCTGGGCCCTGCCGCAGGTCGCGCCGCTGATCGCCGGTCCCATGCTGACCGCGACCTTCGCGCCCGACGACGTGCCGGCCCACATGCACCGGCTTCCCTTCGCCACGGTCGCCCAGCCGGGCGCCGTGCTCGCCATGGCGGCCGAGTTGCTCGGCTTCAACGACGCGATGGAACGCGCGGCCGATCGCCTGCACGAGATCGCCTGCCCGATCGTGGTGATCGGCGGCGACGGCGACCGCATCGCCCCGTTCGCGGACCACGGCGAATGGCTGCGCGAGCGCCTGCCTGACTGCACGATGGTCCGCTTCCGCGAGACCGGCCACATGATCCATCACGTCCGCCCGAGCGCCGTCGCCCACGCGGTCGACCGGGTGCTGCGGGCCGACCGACGGGTCGGCGATCTGCACGCCCTGAGGCGCGGCTTCGCCACCTGGACCCGCGCCCTGCGCCCGTCCGGTCGCCGGCGCGACCGGACGTCCGAATCCAGGCCCCGCTCCGAGCCGGGCGCCTTCGATTCAAATCCGCCGCCGCCATCCCGGATCGCCCGAACTTGATCTCGGCGCGCCGGAGGTCTTCCCTTGCCGAACGCGCCGCGCGCCGGCCAGATCGGTCCCGCCGGGTGCCGGCGCGGAGCGGACCCGCATGTCTCAGCCGAACGGAGCGGACGGCCGGCGACGATCCCTGTTCGGGCGCTACTGGGCGAGCGCATCCGGCTTCTGGAAAGGCCGCTCCGCCCGGGTGAGCTGGCCCCTCACCGTCGGGCTCGTCTTCGTCGTCCTCTCGCAGATCACGGTCCAGTATCAGCTCAACTACTGGAACCGCGACTTCTTCAACGCGCTGGAGCGCCGCGACGCCGCCGCGCTGTGGACCCAGGCGGGCCTGTTCGCCCCGCTCGCGCTGCTGAGCATCGGGCTCGCCGTCGGCTCGGTGTGGACCCGCATGACCACCCAGCGGAAGTGGCGCGAGTGGCTCACCCGGCACCTCGTGGTGCTGTGGGTGGACGAGCGCCGCTACCAGCGCCTCGGCTCGGTCGACGGCGAGCACCAGAACGCCGAGTACCGCATCTCCTTCGACGCCCGCATCGCCACCGACGCGCCGATCGACATGGCGAACGGCCTCCTCAACGCGGTGGTGACGGCGCTGGTCTTCATCAACGTGCTGTGGACGGTCGGCGGCGACTTCCACCTCCGCCTCGCCGGCCACGTGGTGACGATCCACGCCTATCTGGTGGTCGCCGTGATCGCCTACACGCTGATCTTCACGACCGCGATGGCGTTCGTCGGCCGCAAGCTCACCCCCGTGATCCAGGCCGAGAACCAGGCCGAGGCGGAGCTGCGCGCCGCCACCAACGAGATCCGCGAGCTCGGCGAGCGCGTGCCGCCCGCGGCGCTCGACGTGACCGACCTCAAGGGCGTCCGCGTCGCGCTCGGCCAGGTGCTGAAGCGCTGGCGCGATCTCTGCTGGCAGCTGATGGGCACCACCATGGTGTCGCACACCGACGGCCTGCTCGCCCCGGTGTGCGCCTGGCTGCTGTGCGCTCCGAAGTTCCTGGCCGGCGAGATGTCGCTCGGCGAGCTCACCCAGGCGGCGGCCGCCTTCGTCTCGGTGCAGCTCGCCTTCAACTGGTTCGTCGACAACTATCACCGGGTCGCCGAATGGCGCTCCTCGGTCAACCGAGTCGCCACCCTGCTGCACGCCCTCGACGACGCCGACGGCCTGCCGACGCGTCGCGCGATCGAGCCCGATCCGGACCGCGTGATCCGCCCGCAGCGCTCGGCCTCGCCGGAACCCGGGCGGCCCCGCGTCGACGACGGCGCGACGAAGGCGTTCTAGCCCTCGCGATTCGGCGTGCCGAGGACGTGCACGTCGGGCGGCAGCATGGCGTTGTCGAACGTCTGGGTGAACATCGGCGCGGCGAAGAACGCCACGGCGCGCAGGGTGTCGCTGCCGGTGTTGGCGAGATCGTGCCGGACCGGCGTCGGCAGAACGAAGACGCTGCCCGGCCCGACGGCGTGCGTGGTGCCGTCCTCGAGCCGCAGCTCGCCGCTTCCCGCGAGAATGTACTGCGTCTCCTCGGTGGCGTCGGTGTGCCAGCCGAGCCGGCCGCCCGGCTCGATCTCGTAGACGATCGTCGCGGACTGGGTCGTCCCGTGACCACCATAGGCGGCGAAGGCGCCGGCCCATCGGACCGCCGGGTCGTCGACGCCACCGACCTTGGCACGGGGCAGATCATTCGTCTGAACCACGAAAACAGCGCTCACGCCAGCCTCCCACGATGACCGGATGGTGCCGCCCGGCCCGGGCGGAACAGGCCGTGATGGTAGCGTGGGCCCTGCGGGCTTGCGAGGCCTGGTTGTCCTCGGCGCTCCGTCTACACGTGCACGTGAGCGGAGCCGACCGTCCGGCGGGCCGCCGATGGACGATGGTCACCCGCGCAGCCGCGCGGCGATCGCCTGCAGGCCGAGGAACGCGACGTCGGAATGGGTGATCACGGCGGTCGGGATCTCGGCCAGGTAGGGCTCGAACCGGCCCTTGGACTCGAAGCGAGAGCGGAACCCGGTCGCACGGAAACGGTCGCCGAAGCGCGGCACGATCCCGCCGGCGATGAACACCCCGCCGCGCGCCCGGAAGATCAGGGCGAGGTCGCCGGCGACGCTGCCCAGCATGGCGCAGAACGTCTCCACGGCGGCGCGGCAGACCGGGCAGCCGCCCTGCTCGGCGAGCCGGGTGATCTCGGCGGCGCGCCGCTCCGGCACCGTCACACCGTCCACGGCCGCGACGGCGGCGTGGAGCGCCTCGAGCCCCGGTCCGGACAGGGCCCGCTCGTTCGAGACGTGACCGTAGCGCCGGCGCAGCACCGCGACGATCTCGGCCTCGCGCTCGGTCGTGGTGGCCAGCGTCGCGTGGCCGCCCTCGGTCGGCACGACGACAGGCCCGTGAAGGTCCGGCACCAGGCCGGCGACGCCGAGACCGGTGCCGGGGCCGAGCACCACCATGGGGCCGCCCGGCACGGCGACGCCGCCGCCCACCGGCCGCAGATCCTCGGGCCGCAGGCTCGGCAGCGACCAGGCGACCGCCTCGAAGTCGTTGACCAGCACGACGCGCGGAATTCCGAAGGCGGCGCGCAGCTCGGCGACGTCGATCACCCAAGGGCTGTTGGTGAAGCGGACGGTCTCGCCCTCGACCGGCGCCGCCACGGCCAGCACGGCCCCGGCGAGCGTCGCGCCCGGCGCATCGGCCCGCAGGAACGTGGCGATCGCGTCCTTCGGGCCGGGATACTCCGCGACCGGCAGGTGACGGATCGCGCCGAGGCGATCCGTCATCAGCGCGAAGCGGGCATTGGTGCCGCCGATGTCGGCGAGCAGGATCGCGTCGCCGACGCGGGAGTCCAAGGCACCGGCACTCACGCGATCCACCTCCTGCGTTTCAGCTCGCCGCCGCCAGCGGACGCGCCGCGGTCGAACGGATCAGGTCGGCGTACCAGTGATACGACGCCTTGGGGATGCGTTGTCCGGTCGCGTAGTCGACATAGACGATGCCGAACCTCTGGCTGTAGCCCGAACCCCATTCGAAGTTGTCGAGCAGCGACCAGATGAAGTAGCCGCGCACGTCCGCCCCCGCCGCCCGCGCTTCGCCGAGCGCGTCGATATAGGACTTGAGATAGTCGATGCGGGACGGGTCGTTCACCTCGCCCTTGTCGTCGACCACGTCGGGGTTGGCGGTACCGTTCTCCAGCACGTAGACGGGCAGCTTGTACCGCTTCGACAGGCCGATCAGCGTGTCGCGGAAGGCGTCCGCCTCGATCGGCCAGCCCATGCTGGTGCGCCGGACGTTCTCGGGCGACGGGCCCCAGCCGACCCCGAGCGGATTGCCGTCCCACGCCTTCATGTAGTGCGGCGAATAGTGGTTGAGGCCGAACCAGTCGATCGGCCGGCAGATCCTCGCGATGTCGCCGGCCTGGATCCAGGGCTCCATCAGGTCGGCGAGCAGCGGAGGATAGGCGCCGAGGATCTGCGGATCCGCGAAGGCGCCGTTCCAATAGGCGTCGAACAGCGCCGCCGCCTTCACGTCCTCGGGCGCCGGCGTCGCCGGCCGGCACGGCTGGATGTTGTGGACGATGCCGAGCGAGGCGTCCTTCACGTGCGAGCGCAGCACGTCGATCGCCGCGCCATGGCCGAGATTCACGTGGTGGATCGCCCGGTGGAACATGTTGCGGTCGACGATGCCGGGCGCCTGCCCGCCCATCACGAAGCCGAACAGCGTGAACACCGAGGACTCGTTGAAGGTGGCGAAGCGCTTCACCCGGTCGCCGGTGCGGCGCGCGATCAGGGCGGCGTAGTCGGCGAACCAGAAGGCGCAGTCGCGGTTCGCCCAGCCGCCGAGGTCGCCGAGCGCCTGCGGCAGATCCCAGTGATAGAGGCACAGCCACGGCTCGATGCCGGCCTCGAGCAGCGCGTCGATCAGCCGGTCGTAGAAGGCGAGGCCCGGCTCGTTGGCGGCGCCCCGGCCCTTCGGCAGCACCCGCGGCCACGACACCGAGAACCGGTAGGCGCCGACCCCGAGGCGCTTCATCAGCGCCACGTCCTCGGCGTAGCGGTGGTAGTGATCGCAGGCGACGTCGCCGGTGTCGTTGTTGGTGACGCGGCCCGGTTGCCGGCAATAGGTGTCCCAGATGCTCGGACCCTTGCCGTCCTCGGATGCGGCGCCTTCGATCTGATAGCTGGAGGTGGACACGCCCCACAGGAACGCGGGGGCGGATGCGGCCGCGGCCGTGGCGGGCGCGCGCGTGCTCATGATCGTCCTTCCTTCGCAGTGCCGCCTGCGAAGGGCGAGCCTTCGCAGGCCTCGTGACCCGTGAACGCTACGCCCGCGCCCTTTCCGATATGTTGATGGCCGTCAAGCACGACGGTCGCAGGCGACGACGGTCGTCCCGCGACGGCGGCCGCCGCCCGGCCGGCGCCATCGGAGCACTCCTTACGCAACTTATCGGAGTTCCGTCGCGGCCCGGTTCGGCGGACACTTCGGCTGCGGACCGCCGCCTCGACGACGCGGGCCCGACCGTTCCTCATCCGCGCGACGCCTCCCCTGCGCGCGGGCCCGCCTCACGAACGCCGATCGCGTGACGGTCCGGCGTCGAGGTGGTCATGTCCAAGTCCGCGAAAATCGTCTTCATCGGGGCCGGCAGCATGTCGTTCGGCCTGACCATGTTCCGCGACATGTTCTTCTCGGAGGATCTGCACGGCTCCACCCTGGTGCTGGTCGACACCGACCCGGTGGCGCTGGAGCGGATGGCGGCGCTCGGCCGCCGGCTCGCCGAGGCGGCGGGCGCCGGCGTCGTCATCGAGACGACGACCGAGCGGCGCACGGCACTGCCCGGGGCCGACTTCGTCGTCAACGCCACGGCGATCGACCGGCTGCGGCTGTGGCGGCTCGACTACGAGATTCCGAAGAAGCACGGCATCCGCCAGACGCTCGGCGAGAACGGCGGCCCGGGCGGGCTGTTCTTCACGCTGCGCACGCTGCCGATGGTGTTCGATTTCGTGCGCGACATCGAGGCGCTGTGCCCGGACGCGCTGTTCATCAACTTCTCCAACCCCGAGAGCCGCATCGTCATGGCACTCGGCAAGTACGCGAAGGTGCGAACCCTCGGCCTGTGCGAGGGCATCTTCGGCGCCCGCAGCCAGGTCGCCCACATCCTCGGGCGGCCGGCCGAGACGATCGACGTCTGGGGCGCCGGGCTCAACCACTTCCAGTGGCTCCTGCACATCCGCGACCACGACAGCGGCGCCGACCTCTATCCGCTGCTGCGCGAGAAGGAGGCGGCGCACGACCCCGCCTTCATCCCGCTCGACCGCACGCTGTTCCGCAGCTTCGGGCTGTGGCCGACCTGCGGCGACAGCCACACCGGCGAGTTCCTGCCCTATGGCTGGGAGGCCGACGGCGGCGACGACAGGGGCTACGACTTCGCCGGCGACGAGCGGGTGCGGGCCGAGTTCCGGGCGACTGTCGAGGGCGTGCTGGCCGGCACCGCCGCGATCCCGAACTGGTGGATGCAGCCGTCCGGCGAGCGCGGCGCCGCCGTGATCGCCGGCGTGGTGCACAACGAGAAGCGGTTCATCGAGTCGGGCATCGTCTACAACCGCGGCGTCATCCCCAACCTGCCGGCGGATCTCGCCGTCGAGGTGCCGATCGTCGCCGACGCGGCCGGCATCCATCCGGTGTCGCTCGGCCCCCTGCCCGAGCCGATCGCCAGGCTGCTCGCGGTCCAGGCCGGGGTCCAGCAGCTCGCCGTCGAGGCCGCCGTGCACGGCTCCCGGGAGCTCGCCCTGGAGGCGCTGCTGATCGATCCGGTGGTCGCGTCGACGGCCGCCGCGACGGCGGTGCTCGACGAGCTGTGGGAGGTGAACCGACCCTACATCCGTGCCTGTGTGTGAGGCCGGGCCGACGGCGGGACGCCTCGACGGCGGCGGACCGGTTGGACTAGGGTGATCGGGCACGATGCCGCGGGCCGGCGAGTCGGCCGCGGCCGGGATCGGAGAGGTCCGGTGCGGGTCAGGGATTTCATGTCGAGCCCCGTGGTGACGATCACGCCCGACCGGCCGATCGCCGACGCGGCGCAGCTGATGATCGACCACCGCATCAGCGGGCTGCCCGTGGTCGATCCGGCCGGACGGCTGGTCGGCATCGTCAGCGAGCGCGACCTCCTGCGCCGCCGCTCCGACGGCGACCCGCCGCGCCGGCCGCACTGGCTGCAGCTGATGACCGAGCGCAGCGCGCTCGAGCAGGAGCCGGAGCGCTTCCACACCCTCACGGTCGGCGACGTGATGACGACGGCGCCGCTCGCCGTGACCGAGAGCACGCCGCTCGAGGAGGCCGGCCGGCTCCTGGAGAGCCGCCGCATCAAGCGGCTGCCGGTGGTGCGCGACGCGCGGGTGGTCGGCGTCCTGTCGCGCGCCGACCTGCTGCGCGCCCTGCCCCGGGCGCTCGGCAAGGCCGAAGCCGCCGCCCGCCACGACGCTCCGATGACCGACGAGCGGCTGATCGAGCTCGAACGCCAGTACTGGCTGCAGCGCACCCGCGGGCCGAAGTAGAACCGTTCGCCGCGCGGACCTGGCGGGCCTCGCCAGACTCGCGACGCCGTCATGCCCGGCCTTGTGCCGGGCATCCACGTCTTCGGAGGTCGCGGGTCTGTTCGCGGGGTGGCCGGGACGAGCCCGGCCGTGACGGCGAGGGGAACCGGGGCGCACGCCACGCTGCGGTGCGGCTACCCACCTGCCGGCTGCGGGACTTCCTGCGGTGCCGCCCCCTACTGGCTCGTCGCCTTGCGGGAGGCGCGGAGCTGCAGGTAGAGATCGTAGGTCTGCCGCGCGACGCTGCGCCAGGAGTAGTTCTGCTCCACCCGCGCACGGCCGGCCTCGGCCATGCGGGCGCGCAGCTCCGGGTCGCCGGCGATGCGGTTGATGCCGTCGGCGAGGCCCCGCTCGAAGCGGGCCGGGGCGACCGGATCGTGCGGCGGCTCGGGCGACAGGTTCGGCTCGACCAGGATGCCGGTGACCTCGTCGACCACCACCTCCTTGATGCCGCCGACCGCGCTGCCGACCACCGGCGTGCCGCAGGCCATGGCCTCCAGGTTGATGATGCCGAACGGCTCGTAGATCGACGGGCAGCAGAACACGGTGGCGTGCGAGTAGAGCGCGATGGTGTCGGCGCGCGGCAGCATCTTGGAGAGCCAGATCACGCCCTCGCGGGTGCGCTGCAGCTCGGCCACCATCTCCTCGGTCTCGCGCTGCAGGGCGAGCGTGTCGGCGTCGCCGGCGCACAGCACCACCTGCAGGCTCGGATCGAGCTGCGGGATCGCCTGCAGGAGATAATAGAGGCCCTTCTGCCGGGTGATGCGGCCGACGAACAGAACGTAGGGCCGGTCGGGGTCGACGCCGAGCCGGGTCAGCACCTCGGGCGCGTGGATCTTCTTGTACTCGTCGGTGTCGATGCCGTTCGGGATGATGTGGACCCGCTCGGACGGCACGTCGAACAGCCGCAGGATGTCGTCGCGGGTCGAGGTGGAGACGGCGATGACGGCGTCGGCCGTCTCGAGCGCGTTGCGCTCGATCCAGCGCGAGAGGTCGTAGCCGTGGCCGAGCTGGTCGCGCTTCCACGGCCGCAGCGGCTCCAGCGAATGGACCGTGATCACCATCGGGATGTTGTAGAGGATCTTCGCGAGCAGCCCTGAGAAGTGCGTGTACCAGGTGTGGCAGTGGATGATCTCGACGCTGCCCTCGAGCTCGTTGCCGATCCCCTGCCCCATGAAGGCGAGGCAGGTGGAGAGCGCCTTGAGGGGCGACACGTAGGTCTGCGGGCAGCCGGCGAACATCTTGGTGTCGACCTTGACGCCGCGGACGTGGAGCTGGCCGTCGTCGAGCGTCTGGTCGTGGAAGGTGCGCACCTCGACCGGCGTCAGCCGGGCGAGCTCGCGCGACAGGTACTCCACGTGGACGCCGGCGCCCCCGTAGACGTAAGGCGGATACTCGTTGGTGGTGAGCAGGACACGCATCTCGGGCACTCCATTCGCCGCGCGGCGCGGCGCACGTCTTCGGGCGGGCGGCGCGGCGCCGGATCAGGCGACGCAGCGCAGCAGCACGGCGGGATCGTGGTCCGGATCGATCGACAGGCGCACGCCGCCCCATTCGACCAGGCGCCATTCGCCCGTCACCAGGTTCTCGACGGCCCGCACCGGGCGGCGCGCGCCCTCCGGGCCGATCCGCATGTCGCCGAAGTGGAACCAGACGTCGTGCGGCCCCTTCTGCAGGGCGATCGCCACCGCGACGACGTTGTCGTGGGCGACCGACTCCTTGACGAAGCCGATCACGTTGGGGCTGTCGACCTGGATGAATCCGAAATTGGCGGTCTGCTGCAGGGCCGGGTTGGCACGCCGGATGGCGTTGAGCTGGGCGATGTAGGCCTTGATGTTGCCGGGCGCGTTCCAGTCGCGCGGCCGGATCTCGTACTTCTCCGAATCCAGATACTCCTCCTTGCCCGGCACCGGCACGTGCTCGAGCAGCTCGAAGCCGTTGTAGACGCCGTAGCTGCCGGCGAGGGTCGCGGCGAGGGCGACGCGCGACTTGAACATCCACGGCTCGCCCGACTGCAGGTGGACGGGCAGGATGTCGGGCGTGTTGACGAAGAAGTTCGGCCGGAAGTACTCGCGCTCGGGATGCCGGGTGAGCTCGGCCATGTAGGCGGACAGCTCGTCCTTGCCGGTGCGCCAGGTGAAGTAGGTGTAGGACTGGGTGAAGCCGAGCTTGGCCAGCGCCTTCATCACCTTCGGGCGGGTGAACGCCTCGGACAGGAAGATGGTGTCGGGGAAGCGCCCCTGCACCTCGTGGATCAGCCACTCCCAGAACGGGAACGGCTTGGTGTGCGGGTTGTCGACCCGGAAGATCCGCACCCCCTGCTCGGCCCAGAACATCACCACGTCGCGCCAGGCCTGCCAGAGGGCGGCGCGGTCGGCGCAGTAGAAGTCCGGGTTGGTGATGTCCTCGTACTTCTTCGGCGGGTTCTCGGCGTAGCGCATCGAGCCGTCCGGCCGCCACTTGAACCACTCCGGATGCTGCTTGATCCACGGGTGGTCGGGCGAGCACTGGGTGGCGAAGTCGAGCGCGATCTCGAGCCCGTGCCCGCGCGCGGCGGCGACGAGGCGCCGGAAGTCGGCGATGGTGCCGAGCTCGGGATGGACCGCGTCGTGGCCGCCCTCGGCGCCGCCGATCGCGTAGGGACTGCCGGGATCGCCCGGCTCGGCCTTGAGCGAGTTGTTCTTGCCCTTGCGGTTCTTCACCCCGATCGGATGGATCGGCGGGAAATAGAGAACGTCGAAGCCCATGGCCGAGACGTCGGGCAGCCGGGCGATGACGTCGTCGAAGGTGCCGTGGCGGGCCGCGTCGTCGGTCTGGCTGCGCGGGAAGACCTCGTACCACGCGCCCGAGCGCGCCCGCGGCCGCTCGATCATCAGCGGAAAGGGCTGGCTCCAGGTCAGGTCGGGCCGCGGCTCGACCGCCGCCATGGCGGCGGCGAGGTCCTCGGCGAGCAGCGGCCGCGGACCGCCGGCGGAGCCGAACATGTTGAGCGCCGCCTGCAGGCGGCCGGCCGTGTCGCCGGCCCGGGGCAGCGCCGCGGCGACGAGCTCGCGCCCCTCCTTCAGCTCCAGCGTGATGTCGAGCCCGGCCTTCTGCTTGGCGAGCGTGTCGCGCCGCCAGGTGGCGAAGCCGGCCGTCCACGCCTCGACGACGAAGATGTGGCGGCCGATCTCGATCGGCACGAAGGTGCCGTGCCAGCGGTCGTTCTCGACCGGCACCAGCGGTGCGGTGCGCCAGCCGCGCTCGCCCTCGCGCCGCCAGCGCAGCGTCGCCGAGGTCACCTCGTGGCCGTCGCGGAAGATGTCGACCCAGACGTCGACCGGCTCGCCGACGATCCGCTTCACGGCGAAGCGGCCGCCGTCGAGGGTCGGGAAGACGTCCTCGATGAAGAAGCGCCGCTGATGGACGTCGGAGTCGAGCGGTGCCGGCTCCGGCGCGGTCGGCAGGTGCGGCTCGTACGTCACGGTCGAGCGAGGCGTTCGCGGGAAATTCATCTTCTGCCTTATGAGAAATCAAGATGGCTTATGAGCAGCCCGCCGGCCGGCCGGTGCGTCGCGCAGAGAGGCGCGCAGGCGCCCGGCAACCCTCGCGGGGAGACGGCTCGCCCCCACAATGTTTCTTTTCCGGGCAGCCGGCAAGGCCGTATCGCACCGCGACATTCGATGCCGCGCCGCGGCATCGCCCGGAGCCCGGCCCGGGCCGCGCCGCGCACGAAAACGCCCGCGACGGTGGTGCCGTCGCGGGCGTCGAAGGTCGGGACGAACGACCCGGCCGGAGGGCCGGGCCCGTCGCGGGCGTCAGGCGAGCGCCGGAGCCTTGGCGAGCTTCGCCACCCGGATGGTGTGGCGGGCGATCATCGCCTCCTCGTCGGTCTGCATGACGTAGACCTTCACGGCCGAGCCGGGTGCCGAGATCACCTCGGCGCCGGCCTGGTTGGCGGCCGGATCGAAGGCGATGCCGGCCCACTCCATGCCGGTCAGCACCTCGCCGCGGACGAACTTGGAGTTCGAGCCGATGCCGCCCGTGAACACCAGCGCGTCGGCCCCGCCCGTCACCGCCATCAGGCTGCCGAGCTCGCGCCGGATGCGGTTGACGAAGTACTCGAGCGCCTGCTTGGCCGACGGCGCGTCGGACGACTCGAGATCCCGCATGTCGCTCGACACGCCGGACATGCCCTTGAGGCCCGACTTCTTGTTGAGGAGGTCGGAGATCTGGGCTGCGTTCATGCCCTTCTGCTGCATCAGGTACAGCAGAACGCCCGGATCGATCTGGCCGCAGCGCGTGCCCATCAGCAGGCCGTCGAGCGGCGAGAAGCCCATGGTCGAGGCCTGGCCCTTGCCGTCCTTGATGGCGCACATCGAGGCGCCGTTGCCGAGATGCAGGACGACGAGGCGACGCAGCGCCGCCGGGTCGCGCTCCTCGAGCCGGGCCGTGATGTACTCGTAGGACAGGCCGTGGAAGCCGTAGCGCCGGACGCCCTCCTGATAGTGCTCCGGCGGCAGCCCATAGGTGTCGTTGACGAAGGGCTGGGTGCGGTGGAACGCCGTGTCGAAGCAGCCGACCTGGGGAATGCCCGGGAAGGCGCGTCCCGCCGCGGCGATGCCGGCGAGATTGTGCGGCTGGTGCAGCGGCGCCAGCGCCGAGAACGTCTCCAGCACCTTGTAGGAGGCGTCGTCGATCAGCATCGGCGCCGAGTAGATCGGCCCGCCGTGCACGACGCGATGGCCGATCGCGGCGATCTTGGCGTCCGGGAAGGTCTCGCCGAGCCAGCCGATGATGATCTTCAGCGCGTCGTCGTGGTTCTTCGGGGTCTCGGCGCCGGTGAGCGCTCGCTTCGACTTCTTGCCGTCGACCTTGGCCTCGAACTCCGGCGAGACGCCGATCCCTTCGATCTGGCCGATCGCGACCATGCGGGGCCACTCGCCTCCGTCCAGCGCGAACAGCGCGAACTTGATCGAGGAGGACCCCGCATTGAGGGTGATGATGTGGTCGCTCATGACGTTGTCCTTCTTCTTATTCCGCCGCGACCTTGGTGGTCTCGCCGCCGGGCGCCGGAACGGCCCGGCCGGTCCGGCGCCGGTACTCGTAGAGCTGCGCCAGCGCCGCGGAGACGAGGCGCGCGCGGTCGTTGTCGGCCCGGCTGGTGAGCATCACGGGCGCCGCGGCGCCGACCACCAGGCCGGCCGCCTCGGCCCGCGCCACGAAGGTCAGCTCCTTCACGATCATGTTGCCGGCCTCGAGGTTCGGCACGATCAGCACGTCGGCGCGGCCGGCGACCAGCGAGGTGATGCCCTTGGTGCGCGCCGCCGCCACGTCCATGGCGTTGTCCATGGCGAGCGGGCCGTCGACGATGCCGCCCTTGATCTGGCCGCGCTCGGCCATCTTCGACAGGGCCGCCGCGTCGAGCGTCGAGGGGATGTTCGGATTGACGGTCTCGACCGCGGAGAGGATGCCGACGCGCGGCTTCTCCAGCCCGCAGGCGATGGCGATGTCGATCGCGTTCTGGGTGATGTCGACCTTGGTGACGAGGTCGGGCGCGATGTTGATGGCGGCGTCCGAGATGAACAGCAGATGGTCGAGGGTCGGCGCGTCCATGACGAAGACGTGGCTGATCCGACGGCCGGAGCGCAGACCGCCGTCCTTCTTGACCACCTGGCCGAGCAGCTCGTCGGTGTGCAGGTTGCCCTTCATCACCGAGGCGGCTTCGCCGCGGCGCACGAGCTCGACCGCCTTGGCCGAGGCCTCGACCCCGGTCGCCGCGTCGATCAGCTTGTAGGACGAGATGTCGAGCCCGCCGGCCTCGGCGGCCTTGAAGATCGCGGCGCGCGAGCCGATCAGGATCGGCTCGATCAGACCCTCGCGGGCGGCCAGCACGGCGCCGCCGAGCGAGTTGTGGTCGTCCGGGCAGACCACGGCGGTCGCCATCGGCGGGAGCGTCTTGGCGCGATCGATCAGCGGCGTGAACTGGTCGCCCTCGTCGAGGATCAGGGTCGGCAGCTCGCGCGCCGCGACCGTGATGCGCTCGAGCGGCACGTCGACGAGGGCGCGGCCCTCGGCCACCACGGTTCCGTCGAGCCTCTCGATCCGGGTCTCGAAGACCGCGATCGGCGACTCCTTCTTCTCGACGCAGCGGACGCTCGCCCGCACCTTGTCGCCGACCTTCACGCGGCTCACCGCGCGCAGGTCCTGCGACCGGTAGAGCGTGCCCGGGCCGGGCAGCAGATTGCCGAGCACCGCCGAGATCAGCGAGCCGGCCCACATGAACGGCGCCGTGACGGCGCGGTTCTCCGACGACGCCTGATCCGGAACCACGACCGGGTTGGTGTTGCCGGAGACGTGCGCGAACAGATACAGGTCCTGGACCGAGCACACCCGCTCGATGCTGGCGGTGTCGCCGACCTTCAATTCGCCGAATGTCGTGTTCTTGATCACGTCTGCCATTTTCGTATCCATCTCCGGTGGTGTTCACGGGACACCGACCGAGGCTTCGATTGGGGGTCCGGAGCAAGTCCTGTTCCAGAAACGCGGCGGCAGGAAAGACATCCCGACCCGGCGAGGGTCAATTGAATTCGGCGTTTGGCTGGGTGAGCAAACGCGCATGGCCTCCGACCGACGCGCGAGACGTCGTGAGTATCACGCACTCCACTCGCAGCACACGATAGGATGCAACCGAGTCCGATGTTCGACGAACCACGACATCACCCTAGCGGCGATCTTATAAGAAACACATAAACCGTCGAAGACACGACGGAAAAACCACGTACGCCCGGCGCCGGGCGGATCGTCGCGGGGCTCGCGTCACACCCGCCGCCGGACGGCGGGCCGCAACCGCGCGACAGAGCCTGAACGCGATCGCGCCGGCGCCGTCGATCCGAAGAGATACTATTCGGGAATTCCCTTAGGCGGTTTCGGATCGCCCGGGCGGCGCGGCGGCCGTCCTTCGAGTCGTCGCGCGACTCCGCACCGCGGGCCGGGACGACGGCGCCGGACTGCGCAAGCCGTTGCGCGATCCGGCGCGCAAAAGCCTGCGCAGTTCACCGGGCGACATCACGCGGTGGTCGTGGCCCCGCGACCGTCGCGCCGTGACCGTGGCGCCGCGACCGTCGCAACGGGCGAGACGAAGGCCGCGCCGACGCGAGCACGGGGACGCGGGCATGGCGACGCGACCGTTCTGGCGGCTGTCGCGCCGAACGGCGCCGTGCTAATCAGGCCGGGTGACGAGACGCCGCCCCCACGCCGCGCCACCGACCGCCCCCGCGCCATCGACGCTGCGGGTGGCGGCTGCCGTCGTCGTGACGGTCGCCCTGCTTCTCCAGATCCTGCTGCCGGCGCTCGCCCTGCCCGGCCGCGCCGGCGACCCCGGAGCGCTCGGCTGGACGGTCGCCGACGCCTTCTGCTTCGGCGGACCGGCACGGCCGGCGGACGGCGGCGATACGGGATCGGGATCGGACGCGCCGGGCTCCGGCGCGCCGGCCGGCACGCACGCCTCCTGCGTCCTGTGCACGACGCCCGGGCTCGCCGCGACCGTGGCGCCGCCCGACCTCGCCGGCCTGGACTGGGTGTGGGTCGTGTCCGCACCGCCGCGGCTGCGTCCCGTCTCGGTCGCCGCGAGCGAGCGCATGCCGATCCGGCCGCGGGCGCCGCCGGCGGCGTGAGCCGGACCACGCTTCACCGCTTCATTCCTTCCGATCCCTTCGCCGCCCGGCGCCGCAGCGCGCGGCGGCCCTCGTCCGGAGACGATTCATGATTCGCACCATCACGCGCGCCACCCTCGCCGCCGCGCTCGCCGCCGCCGTGCCGCTCGCCGCCGGCGCCCAGGAGTTCACGGCCGGCGCCCTCAGGATCGAGAAGCCGTGGAGCCGCGCGACCCCCGGCGGCGCCAAGGTCGCGGGCGGCTACATGAGCATCACCAACACCGGCACCACGCCCGACCGGCTGGTCGGCGGCAGCCTGCCCCAGGCCGGCCGCTTCGAGGTCCACGAGATGAAGACCGAGAACGGCATCATGACCATGCGGCCGCTCGTCCAGGGCCTGGAGATCAAGCCGGGCCAGACGGTGACGCTGGCGCCCGGCGGCTATCACGTGATGTTCATGGATCTGAAGCAGCCGCTGAAGGAAGGCGAGACGCTGTCGGGCGAGCTGCGCTTCGAGAAGGCCGGCACGGTCGCGGTGACGTACAGCGTGCAGGCGATCGCCGCGACGGCCCCGGGCGGCAAGCCGATGGGCGGCCATCACGGGCACTGAAGTCCGGCGGGCGGCCGGACCCGACCGGCCGCCCGCCGAGACGCCCACCGCCACGGCACGTCGTCGATCTCGGCGCCCGCCGTTCGGCGGGCGCAAGTCGTTCGAATTTTACTGTAATTTAAGTCGGACCCGGCACCCTCGAAATTCCGGGACAGGAAGGCTTTTCTCGGCCGACGGCCACGCGTATAGACGCTGCGCGGCGCGCCGGACCTTCCGGTGACTTGTCGCAACAATGCGGAAACAAATATAGCCCGGCCAAGCGAAAGCATTCATCTGGATGACTGGTTCCGACCCGCGGCAGGATCCCCCCCTCACCTTCGACCGTCGCACCGGCCGGCTCGACGGGGCGACGCTGCGGGAGCGCGTCGCCGCGCTGGCCATCACGGCCGGCGCCCGGCTCACCGAGCCCTTCGCGCATCGCGGCTTCTCGCTGGGCTGCCGCATTCTCGGGACGGCGCTGGCGCCGCGCGAGACCATCGTCCAGCTCGACGACGACGCCCGCTTCGCGTTTCCGTTCGGCGACCCGTACTGGAGCGTCCTGCTCGACCGCCGCTACGTCTACGAGATCGAGCTCGCCCGCTTCCTCGAGACGGTGGTCGACGTCGACTACACCTTCGTCGACTGCGGCGCGAACTACGGCCTGTGGTCGGTGCTGACCACCAGCCGGCGGTTCGGCGCCCACCGGGCCATCGCCATCGAGGCCTCCTCGCGCAACGCCGAGAAGCTGCGCCGCAACGCCGCCCTCAACGGCGACCGCTTCACGGTCCGCCATCAGGCGATCGGCGCGACGGCCGGCGGCGTCGCCCGCCTGTCCGGACGCAAGCACGAGGCCTTCACGATCGCGCCGTCCGAGGCCGGCGACTTCTGCGAGGAGGTCCCGGTGATCTCGCTCGACAGCCTGATCGACGACGGCACGCTCGAGCCGGCCGGCCGCTTCATCGTCAAGCTCGACGTCGAGGGGGTCGAGATCGAGGCCCTCACCGGCGGAACCCGGCTGCTCGCCGCCGACACCGTGATCCTGGCCGAGGAGCACGGCGCCGACCGCTCCCACGGCGTCACCCGCTGGGCGCTGGCGCAGCCGGGCTGCCGCGAGTTCGTCCTCGATCCCAAGACCGGCCGGTTCGAGGAGGTGCGCGAGCCCGCCTTTCTCGACCACATCAAGACGAACCACGCCGTCGGCTACAACGTGTTCGTCACCCGGAGCGCCTTCTGGACCGAGCGCCTGCGGGCCGCCTCGGCCGGGCCCTGACCCGGCGCGGCTCGGGCCCCCGCGGCCCGACCGGGGATCGTCGCGTCGGCACCGTCGTCGTCGCGCCATCATCTCGCATTACCGGCCGTGACGTTCCGACGCCGACCAACCGGGGAGATTCGCTCGTGAAAACCATGCTCGCCGCGACCGCCGCCACGGCCTTCGTGCTGCTCGCCGCCACGGCACAGGCCCAGACGCCGCCCGCGGCGCGCGCCTCGTGCAAGGCCCAGGCGACCGAGAAGAAGCTGCACGGCGCCGCCCTGACCAGCTTCCTGAAGAAGTGCGAGAGCGACGCCCAGGCGTCGTGCGACGCCTCGGCGGCCGAGAAGAAGCTCGCCGGTGCCGCCAAGACCAGCTTCACCAAGAAGTGCGTCACCGACGCCGTCGGCCAGTGAGCCGCTCCGCCGCCTGACGCGATCCCGGGGGCGATCGCACGACCGCTCCCGGTGACCGCCGCCACGGCCTTCTCAGGCGCCGAAGAAGCTCTTGATGGTGCCCCAGATGCTGCGCGACGGGGCGGGCTCGGTCGCCGCCTCGCCGCCCGGGGCCGCCCCGCCGGAGGCCGGCGCGCCGACCTCCGACCGCTTCACAATGTCCGGCGTCATCTCCTTGAAGATGCCCGTCTTCGCCAGCGTCGCCGGCCCCGCCATCCCGTCCACGTCGAGGCCGTTCCTCTCCTGGAAGGCACGCACCGCCTTCTCGGTGCCCGCCCCGAACGCGCCGTCCGCCGCGACCCCGAGCGCCTGCTGCAGGCGCCTGACGGTCTCGCCGCGCGATCCGGTCCGCAGCAGCACCAGCTCGTAGAGCTCCATGTGGACGAAGGTGTCCGGCCCGGCGATGCCGTCGACCTGGAGGCCGTTCTTCGTCTGATAGGCCTTGAGCGCCGTCTCGGTGCCCGGCCCGAACCGCCCGTCCGCCTCCACGCCGAGCTTCCGTTGCAGCAGCTTCACCGGCTCGCCGGCGAGCCCACGCTTGAGAATTGCCATCTGCTCCTCCCATCAAGCACCTGGGTTGACGCGATTTTCACGCCGCGCCGATCAGCGCAGCCGGTCGAGGTCGTCGAGCCCCGCCTGGTCGGCCAGCGAGCCGCCGCCCGTGTCGGCACCGCCCGGATCGTCCGGGTTGATCTCCAGCGGATCGGTCTCGAGCCGCCCGTTCGGGCTCAGCCCGTCGATGGTCTGCGGCAGGTGCTGGGCCAGCACGGCCAGGAGGTCCTCGATCGACAGGCCGGCCTGCTGCGACATCTGGCCGAGCTCGCGGTCGCCGAGCGCGTGACGCAGCCGGTCGGGCGACACGTCCATGTTGGAGCCCTGCCCCAGCCACGAGCCGACCTCGCGGTCGAGCCCGCCGCGGCGCAGCGCATCGAGCAGGCCGCCGAAGCCGCCGAGATCGGTGCGGCCGAGGATCTGCGAGAGAATCGACGGCAGCGCCGAGGTGTCGAGCTGCCGGAAGGCGCCTTGGACGGCGCCGGCGATCAGGCTGTCGAGCAGGCCCATGGGATCCTCCTTGTGATGTCGCGGGTGTTCCATCCCGGGCGTGCTCCGCCCGGACGGTATCGGACCGCATCTTCGTGACGCCGATGCGGCGTATTCGGTTCCGGCGCGTTGGTGGAGGAACCGGCGCGGCCCCGCGCCCCTCGATCCGGACCCCGACTGATGCCGATTTCCTCCACCGATCGCAGCTTCTCGGCGAAGCTCCTGCTGACGGTCGTCACCGTCCTGGTGCT
Source organism: Rhodoplanes tepidamans (assembly GCF_030813915.1). Taxonomy (GTDB): domain Bacteria; phylum Pseudomonadota; class Alphaproteobacteria; order Rhizobiales; family Xanthobacteraceae; genus Rhodoplanes; species Rhodoplanes tepidamans. Next base: position 19,275 of record NZ_JAUSUJ010000020.1, on the reverse strand, counting down.
GCTGGTCGCCTGGCAGCTCGCCGACCTCCTGCTGCTCGTCTTCGCCGCCGTGCTGGGGGCGATCCTGTTCCGGGCGCTGGCCGACCTGCTGGCCGGGCCGACCGGGCTGTCGCCGGCACTGTCGCTGCTCCTCGCGATCCTGCTGATCGCCGCCGGGCTCGTGCTCGTGGTCGTGTTCTTCGGGGCTGCCATCCTGCAGAACGTCGAAACCCTGACCGAGCAGCTGCCGAGCGCCTGGCGGGCGGTGCGCGACCGTGTCGACGGCGTCGGCTGGGTGCAGACCGCGATCGACCGCGGCACCGACTCGCTGCTTTCCGGCGGCCTGGTGAGCCGCATCGGCGGCGCCCTGGGGCTCGCCGCCGGCGCCGTCACCAATCTGGTGCTGGTGGTGTTCGGCGCGCTCTACATCGCGTCGCAGCCGGGCCTCTACCGGAGCGGCACGCTGCGGCTGGTGCCGCCGCGCCAGCGCGACCGCGTCGACCGGACGCTGTGCCGCTGCGGCGACGCCCTGCGCGGCTGGCTGGTGGGGCAGGTCATCGCGATGGTCGGGGTCGGGGTCGTCACCACGGCCGGGCTGTGGGCGCTGGGCGTTCCCTCGGCCCTGGCGCTCGGTCTGTTCGCCGGAATCGCCGAGTTCGTGCCGATCGTCGGGCCGATCGCCGCGGCGATCCCGGCCCTGATCATCGCGCTGTCTGTCGACCCCACGCTGGCGCTGTGGGTGCTCGGCCTGTTCGTGGTGATCCAGCAGATCGAGGGCAATGTGCTGCAGCCGCTGATCCAGCGCGAGATGGTGTCGGTCCCGCCCGCCCTGCTGCTGTTCGCCGTGGTGGGCTTCGGCATCCTGTTCGGCGCCACCGGCGTGCTGTTCGCCGCCCCGCTGACGGTGGTCGCCTATGTCGCCGCGCGGGAGCTCTATGTCCGCACCATCGAGGCCGAGCCCCCCGGCGACGCCGGCGAGCCGGCCGCCGCCCGGCCGCGGCCGGACTCCGTCACGGCGTCTCGGTGACGCCGCGCGAGTTCCTGAGCACCATGCAGGCGCCGCCCTTCTTCGACAGCGTCGCGCACAGTCCCGACGCCGCGACGCGCGTCTCGGCGCCGACCCGCACCTGATAGAAGGCACTGGAGCCGCGGCTGCGCAGCAGAGTGCGGATGATCATCGGGTCGCGGCCGTCGAGCTCGTCGCGGAACCGGCGCTCGATCCGGGCATAGGCCGCGAGCACCTTGGCGCGCGAGAAGCCGGCGGAGAGCTGGACTCCCCACGGCTTCGCCGCGCCCTCGCGGACGCGCCGCTCGAGCTCGCCCAGGAACATGGTCGGCTCGCTCCCCAGAAGCGCCGCGAGCGTCGCGCACGAGGTCTTCTCGGCGATGCCGTCCTTCCCGGAGCGGCCGGCGGCCGCCCAGTCGTCCGGCGACAGGCCCGTGATGGCGCGGACATAGCGCTGCGTCTCGCCGGGCAGCGTGCCCTTGCCGGCGAGCCAGTCGCGCACCCGCCGCGGCCCGGCATTGTAGGCGGCCGCCGCCAGCCCGAGATTGCCGAAGCTCTCGCGCAGCTCCGCCAGGAACTCGGCCGACTTGGGCAGGGCCGCCACCGGGTCGAACGGATCGAGCAGGCCGCGCTCCTCCGCCGTGTAGGGCATGAACTGGGCGATGCCCTGCGCCCGATGGCCGCGCCGCGTCATCGGCCCGACGACATGCGGCCGGAACCGGCTCTCCTGCCAGATCAGCCGGGCGAAGAAGGACAGCGGCAGGCCGTTGGCGGCCGCCGCCGATTCCAGGATCAGGCAGATCGAGTCCATGGCACCGCCCGACGGTGCGGCGGCGGCCGGGCTCTCCGGCGTGGCCGCAGCGGGAGCGGCCGCCGCGGGCGGCGGCGGTGGACCGGCCGGTGGACCGGCCGGCGGCGCGGCAGGCGGCTCCGGCCCGGCGGAGGGCGGCGCCGGCGCCTCCGTGGCGGCCGCGACCGCCGCCGGCCAGGCGGCCAGCGCGGCGAGCAGCAGGACAGGAACGATGCACCGCATGGTTCCTCTCGGGTCCCTCCAGGGCCCCTCCCCGGACCTGCTCTGTCGCACGAAAGCGTGGCGATGCGAAGCGCGGCAGCCCGCCCCGGGCTCAGCGGCCGACGAGGAGATCGATCGCCATCAGGGCGAGCGTTCCGGAGACCACCCCGGCGAACACCGACTGGCGGGCGATCAGGAACGCCGCGAAGCCGATTCCGGCGGCGCCGAGCCGCACCCACAGCGGCACCCCGGCGAGCGCTCCGGGCGCGAACACGACGATCTTGGCGACGACGCCGGTGAGGATCGCGGTCGCCACCGCCCGCACCCAGACCAGCACCTCGGAGGTCTCGTCGAGGCCGCGCGCGAAGACCACGCCGAGCCAGCGCCACACCTCGTTCGGCAGGAAGCCGACCAGCACCAGCAGCACGTACGGCCACAGCTCGGTCATGCCCGGGCCCTCACGGCGCGCCGCACCAGATAGGCGGCGGTGCCGCCGATCAGCCCGGTCCACATCAGGTCGAGGCCGACCCCGAGCACCACCAGGAGCGGACTGAGCACCAGCCCGGCGACGGCGGCGATGCGGTCCGAGATCATCTTGCTGGCGCGGGCGACCGAGACCAGGAACGACATCGGGGTGAGGAACAAGAGCCCGGCGACCAGCGGCTCCGGCAGCACCCGGGCGAAATAGTAGCCCGCCACGGTGGCGATGGTCGCCCCGCCGATCAGCGCCGTGCCGATGCCGTTGGCGAAGGCGATGCGCTCTTCCACCGGACGGCGCGGCGCCAGGCGCAGCGACTCCATCCACATGCTCACCGCCGTGAAGTGGGCGGCGAGCAGCACGCCGGCGAAGCTCGACGCGCGGGTGCGCAGGATCGGCAGCAGCGCCACCACCATGGGCAGCAGCCGCACGCCGGTCAGCGTCACGGCGATCGCCACCTCGAAGGGCGGCGCGCCGGCCGCCAGCGCCGAGATCATGATGACCTGGGCGGGCGCCGCCCACACGATCAGGGTCGAGAGCACCACCCAGGCGATCGGGAAGCCGAGATCGTGGGCGAGCGCGCCGATGCTGATATAGGTGCCGATCAGGACGAGCTGGAAGACCGAGACGCTGCCGGCGCTCCAGCCTGCGACGAAGCCCGCCTTCACGGGCGAGCCGCCGGACCCCTGTTCGTGTTCAGCCATAGGGGCTCTGTCCCACAGCCGATGGCGCCGCGCAATCGGCTTCGTGCCATCGGGCTATGCGGACGGGCGACGCCTGCCTCGAACCGGACGCGACGGGGCGGGCCGGCCCCATGTTCGGTCCGAGGACATGGCGGACACCCGTTCGGAGACATGGCTGACGGGTTCAGGCGCCACCGTTCCGGCGCGCCGCGCCGGCGCGCCACCAAGTCCCCCGACCCCGGCCCCGAACGCCCCCCTGAACGCGCGACCGCCCCGGCGAGCCGGGGCGGTCGGTCAGTCTCGTCTCGCATTCGCGCCCCGGAGCATTCGCGCCCGGACGAGTCGCCGGCCGGCGCGAGGTCAGGCCTTGACCAGCGGCACCTTGGGCACCGAGCCCTTGCCGCCCGGGCCGGAGCCGTTGCCGCCGGAGGGCGGACCGCCCTCCCCCTTGGGGCCGGACGGCTTGGCTCGCCGGGTGCCGCCGCCTCCTCCGCCGCCGCGCTTGCGGCGCGCCTTGGGCGGGGCCGGCACCTTCTCGGGCTTCGGCGTGATCGGCCCGTCGAGGAACTCGAAGCCGAGCTTCTCCCCGGTCGCCTCGTCCTTGGTGACGATCACCCGAACATGGCCGCCGTTCTTCAGCTTGCCGAACAGCACCTCGTCGGCGAGCGGCTTCTTGATGTACTCCTGGATGACGCGGGCCATCGGCCGCGCCCCCATCTGCTGGTCGTAGCCGCGCACGATCAGCCAGTTCGACGCCTCGTCCGAGAGCTCGATGGTGACGTCGCGGTCGGCGAGCTGCGCCTCGAGCTGGAGGACGAACTTCTCCACCACCTTGGCGATGATCGACTCGTCGAGATGGCCGAACGCGATGGTGGCGTCGAGCCGGTTGCGGAACTCGGGCGCGAACAGCCGGTTGATCGCCTCGGCGTCGTCGCCCTCGCGCTTCTGCCGGTGGAACCCGAAGGCCGCCTTGGCGAGGTCCGCCGCGCCGGCGTTCGTGGTCATGATCAGGATCACGTTGCGGAAGTCGACCTGCTTGCCGTTGTGGTCGGTCAGCTTGCCGTGGTCCATGATCTGCAGGAGCACGTTGTAGAGGTCCGGATGCGCCTTCTCGATCTCGTCGAGCAGCAGCACGCTGTGCGGATGCTGGTCGACCGAGTCGGTCAGGAGGCCGCCCTGGTCGAAGCCGACATAGCCGGGCGGTGCGCCGATCAGGCGCGACACCGTGTGCCGCTCCATGTACTCCGACATGTCGAAGCGGATCAGCTCGACGCCGAGCGTCGCCGCGAGCTGCTTGGCCACCTCGGTCTTGCCGACGCCGGTCGGGCCCGAGAACAGGTAGCAGCCGATCGGCTTCTCCGGCTCGCGCAGGCCGGCACGGGCGAGCTTGATCGACGCGGAGAGCGCCTCGATCGGCTTGTCCTGGCCGTAGACGACCCGCTTGAGGTTCTCCTCGAGGTTCGACAGCACCACGGCGTCGTCCTTCGACACGGTCTTCGGCGGGATCCGTGCCATGGTCGCGATGGTGGTCTCGATCTCCTTGATGCCGATCGTCTTCTTGCGCCGGTGCTCGGGCAGCAGCATCTGCGCCGCGCCCGACTCGTCGATCACGTCGATCGCCTTGTCGGGCAGCTTGCGGTCGTGGATGTAGCGGGCCGACAGCTCGACCGCCGCCTTGATCGCCTCGTTGGTGTATTTGAGCTTGTGGTAGTCCTCGAAGTACGGCTTCAGCCCCTTGAGGATCTCGATGGAGTCGGCGACCGTCGGCTCGTTGACGTCGATCTTCTGGAAGCGCCGCACCAGAGCCCGGTCCTTCTCGAAGTACTGGCGGTACTCCTTGTAGGTCGTCGAGCCGATGCAGCGCACCGTGCCGGCGGCGAGCGCCGGCTTGAGCAGGTTCGACGCGTCCATGGCACCGCCCGAGGTCGCGCCGGCGCCGATCACCGTGTGGATCTCGTCGATGAACATGATGGCGTTGGGATACGCCTCGATCTCCTTGATCACCTGCTTGAGGCGCTCCTCGAAGTCGCCGCGGTAGCGCGTGCCGGCGAGCAGCGTGCCCATGTCGAGGGCGAACACTGTCGCGCCCTTGAGCACGTCCGGCACCTCGCCGTGGACGATGCGGCGCGCCAGGCCCTCGGCGATCGCGGTCTTGCCGACGCCGGGATCGCCGACGAACAGCGGGTTGTTCTTCTGGCGCCGGCACAGCACCTGGATCGTGCGGCTGATCTCGCCGTCGCGGCCGATCAGCGGGTCGATCTTGCCCTCGCGCGCCTTCTTGTTGAGATTGACGCAGTAAGCCTCCAAGGCGTCACCTTTCTTCTTGGTGTCCTCGTTCGGCTTGGCGCCGTCCGAATCCTCCTCCGACGCCCCCCTCGCGGGTCGCGCCTCGGTGAGCCCCGGCCGCTTGGCGATCCCGTGGCTGATGTAGTTGACCGCGTCGTAGCGGGTCATCTCCTGCTCTTGCAGGAAATAGGCCGCGTGGCTCTCCCGTTCCGCGAAGATCGCGACGAGCACGTTGGCGCCCGTCACCTCCTCGCGGCCGGAGGACTGCACGTGGATGACGGCGCGCTGGATCACGCGCTGGAAGCCGGCGGTCGGCTTGGAATCCTCGGTGCCGTCGGTGACCAGGTTCTCGAGCTCGGACTCGATGTAGGCGACGAGGTTGCGCCGCAGCTTCTCGAGGTCGACGTTGCACGCCCGCATCACGGCAGCCGCGTCCTGGTCGTCGACCAGGGCGAGCAGCAGGTGCTCGAGCGTCGCGTATTCGTGGCGGTGTTCGTTGGCCAGCGCGAGCGCCCGGTGGAGCGACTGCTCGAGGCTGCGCGAGAAGGTGGGCATCAGTGTCTCGTCCTGTCCTGGTCTGCCGCGTCCCGGTCTGTGGCGTCCTGGTTCCTGTGGTGCCGGTTCACTTCTTCTCCATTATGCACTGGAGAGGATGCTGGTGTTTGCGGGCGAAGTCCATCACCTGGGTCACCTTGGTCTCGGCCACCTCGTAGGTGAAGATTCCGCACTCGCCGATGCCGTGATGGTGCACGTGGAGCATGATGCGGGTCGCGGCCTCCCGGTCCTTGTTGAAGAAGCGCTCCAGCACGTGCACGACGAACTCCATCGGGGTGTAGTCGTCGTTAAGCAGCAACACCCGGTAAAGGTTCGGTCTTTTGGTCTGCGGTTTCGTCTTTGTGATGACCGCCGTGCCCGGGCCCGTGGGGTCCTGGCGGCGCTTGCGGTCGCCATTGGCCGCCTCCGGCGGCGTCGCTGCGCACCGGGTCGCGGAATCGCGGAGAAAGTCGTTCGAGCAGGCCGTCATGGTCTCGTTTCGGGTACGGAAGGGGCCGGCCCCGTTCGGGACGGGCACCGAAGAGCATGCCGCAGCCCAGCGCGGCCCCGGAGCATAAATAATAAGCAACGCCCCGCTTCGCCACCAGCCGGTCGTACCGTCCGTCCACCCCGGTTCGGCCCCCCGGGCGGAGGGGAACCGGGTGCACCGGCGGCTCCCGTCCGGACGCCCGGCCCGGCCGCCCCCGCGACGCCGGACATGGCGAACCGGTCGAGACGGCGCGGCGACCGGGGCGACGACAGGGTGCGACGACAGGGTGCGACGATCCGGTCGCGGCGGAGCACCCCGCCGATCTGGGCGACGCAGCGACGCACGGTCCGATCCTGGTTAACAGCACACGAAGGGAAACCGGCGAAAATTCGGCAGCTGTTGAACCGAACGTGAATGGGTGCCCGGCAAGTATGGCGGGGGGAATCTCCAACCTGGCGGTGCGCGATGCCATTCCAGCGGTTCATCCGTGACCGGCGCGCCAGCGTCGTGCCACTGTTCGCCCTGTCGATCATTCCGTTGACCGGCCTGGTGGGAGCCGCGGTCGACTATTCGCGCGCCGCGGCGGCCCGCAGCGCGATGCAGTCCGCCCTGGATTCGACCGTCCTGGCCCTGTCGAAGGACACCGAGACGCTCGCCTCCGGCGCCATCACGGGCAAGGCCACGACCCTGTTCAATGCGGTGTTCCTACGACCGGAGGTCCAGAACATCGCGCTGACGAGCTCCTACACGAGCAACAAGGGCTCGCAGCTCGTCATCAGCGGCACCGGCACGGTCAAGACCACCTTCATGGGCCTGATGGGGTTCTCGGAGCTGCCGGTCGCGGCGAGCGCGACCGCCGTCTGGGGCAACACCCGCCTGCGCGTCGCCCTGGTGCTCGACAACACCGGCTCGATGGCGAGCTCGGGCAAGATGACGGCGCTCAAGACCGCGTCGAAGAGCCTGATCACCCAGCTCCAGAACGCGGCGCGGGTGGCGGAAGACGTCTATGTGGCGATCATCCCCTACAGCAAGGACGTCAACGTCAAGCCGGGCGAGACCATCCCGGACTGGGTGGACTTCACCATCTGGGACACGCTGAACGGCACCTGCACCAAGTCGAGCTACACCAAGCAGTCGAGCTGCGTGGCCAACGGGGGCAAGTGGACGCCCAAGGCGCACTCGACCTGGAACGGCTGCGTCATGGACCGCGACCAGAACTGGGACGTTCTCAACACGGCGCCCGATTCGAGCGTCAAGTTCCCGGCCGAGCAGTACGGCTACTGCACCACCGCGGCGATGGCGCTGAGCAACGACTGGACGGCGCTAACCGCCAAGATCGACGCGATGACGCCGAACGGCAGCACCAACAACACCATCGGCCTGGTATGGGGCTGGCACGCGCTGACCACCGGCGCACCGCTCTCCGCCCCCGCCAAGGATCCGGATTACGAGTACCAGGACGTCATCGTCCTGCTCACCGACGGGCTCAACACCCAGAACCGCTGGAACGGCAACGGCTCGAGCCAGTCGACCGCGGTCGACGCGCGCACCGAGAAGGCCTGCGCCAACGTCAAGGCGGCCGGCATCACGCTCTACACGGTGCTGGTGATGGAGGGTAACGCGTCGCTGCTGCAGACCTGCGCGACCGACTCGAGCCGCTACTTCTATCTCACCTCGGCGAACCAGCTCGTCACCACGTTCGACGCGATCGGCACCCAGCTCTCCAAGCTGCGCCTGGCGAAGTAAGCCGGCGGCGCTACCGCCGCCCGGCCGCCGGGCGCCGCCGGCCGCCGGCCGTTCCCTGCGGCGGGGCGGAATCGGCCCGCGCCCCTCGTCCCGCGCGCCCTCCTCCACCCGCCCCACCCCTCGGCGCCCGCACGGGCCCCGACCGAGGCCCGACGCTCCCGTCGGACCTCCACGCACCCGCAACGGGCCGAACCGCGGCTCCACGGCGCTCCGCGGCGCTGTCAAGGGCCGTTTTCGGCGATCCCGGTGACGAGCCGTAAACCGTCTTTCGCGCTGTTTCGGCCGGAACCGCCCCCAGCCCCCGATCGGGCCGGCTTTCTTGTTTCAAATTAGGCATTGGTTTGATCTCGACCGCTAACGATCGGGACGCCGGACCGGGTGTGCCGATCCGGACGCGCGATCTGGGCGTGTCGATCCGGTGGGGTTCGAGACCATGAGCAGCCAATCTTCCAAGGCGTCATCGCTCCTGACGAGGTTCCGCGGAGCGGAGGACGGCAACGTCGCAATCCTGTTCGCGCTGACACTCATCCCGGTGCTCGGCCTGGTCGGCGCCGCGATCGACTACAGCCGCGCCAACGCGATCCGCACCAACATGCAGGCGGCCGCGGATTCGGCGGCGCTCGCGGTGTCGAAGACGGCGACGAGCCAGACCTCGGACCAGATCCAGACCGAGGCCGACACCTATTTCCGGGCCCTCATCACCCACCCGGAGGCGAACATCACGGGCGTCACCGCGACCTACACCAAGAGCTCGGTGTCGAGCCTGGTGGTCGACGCGACGGCGGTCATGCAGACCCGCTTCATGGGCCTTCTCGGCTTCCCGACCCTGACCCTGAAGGCGTCGTCGACGACCGCCTGGGGCAACACCCGCCTGCGCGTCGCGCTCGCCCTCGACAACACCGGCTCGATGGCGGGCTCGAACAAGATGACGGCGCTCAAGACCGCCGCCAAGAACCTGATCGACCAGCTCAAGGCGTCCGCCACCAACGCCGGCGACGTCTACGTCTCGATCGTTCCGTTCAGCAAGGACGTGAATGTCGGCGGCTCGTCGAACTACACCCAGAACTGGGTCAAGTGGACCGACTGGGACAGCGCCAACCGGACCTGCATCGCCTGGAACAGGCGGGGCAGTTGCACCCAGTACGAAACCAACGATCACAGCACCTGGAACGGCTGCATCACCGACCGTGACCAGGACTACGACGTCAGCAACGCGGCGCCGGTGATCGGCACCGCCGCGACCCTGTTCCCGGCAGAGCAGTACAGCTCCTGCCCGGTCGAGCTGAAGCCGTTGAGCTACGACTGGACGACGCTGAAGACCAAGATCGACGAGATGACTCCGGTCGGCAACACCAACATCACCATCGGCCTGGTGTGGGCGTGGCACTCCCTGACCCAGGGCTCGCCGCTGGCGGCGCCGGCCGAGGACGCGAACTACGACTACCAGAAGGTCATCATCCTGCTGACCGACGGCGAGAACACCCAGAACCGCTTCAGCAGCACGACCTCGAAGATCGACGCCCGCACCAAGGCGGCCTGCACGGCCGCCAAGGCCGCCGGCATCACGATCTACACGATCCTGGTCATGGAGGGCAGCGCCTCGCTCCTGCAGTCCTGCGCCAGCTCCAGCAGCAACTATTTCTACCTGACCTCGGCGAACCAGATCATCACCACCTTCGACACCATCGGCACCCAGCTCACCCGGCTGCGCGTGGCGAAGTGACGGCGGCGCGGCCGCCGTCGCGGCGGACCGCCCGGACCACCGAGCGGCGCTCGGGCGAGAGCAGCGCCCGAGACCAGAAAAGCCCGGCCTCGCGGCCGGGCTTTTCTCTGGGCCGGGGTCTCGGGCGCCGGTCCAGGCGCCCGTCCGGCGATCGACCGGCCGTGCCGCGTCCGCGCCGGCGGCGCGGGTCGGGCCCGGCGGGGAGCGTTCAGCTGCCCGTCTGACCGGCGAACGGGGTGGCCGGGAACTTGCCGACCAGACCTTCGAACGGCTTGTAGATCTCCTTGGCGAGATCGGCGTAGAGCTCGCTCATCTTGTTCGACTGGGCGATGAACGACTCGTAGCTCGCCTTCAGGTAGTCGGACTGGAGCTCCACCGCCTTGTCGAGCGACTTGGCGCCGAGAATCTTCTCCAGCACCTCGGCGCCGTGCTCGAACGTCTTCTTCGAGTAGTCGGCGGTCTCGGCCGCGATGGCCTGCATGCTCTGCGACACGGCCCCGAACGACTTCATGGCCGCGTCCATGCCGTCCTTGCCGAAGCCCTGCACGTTGTCGAGACGGATGGTCATTGGAACGTCTCCCGATTGCATTATTCCGGCCTCATCCCGCACGGCTGCGTGATCTCCACGTGAACGCGTATCCGGGCGCTGTGACCGTCAAAAGTGTAGTGTGCACCGCACAATTTTACAAGAGAAATTTTTGCAGTGCAGCATAACCGGCAAATTCTGCCGTTCGATCAAAGGATTCGTTAACGAATTCGCAACTCGCCCTTCCTAGCTTGGATGAGCGCATCGTCTCGGTGACGCCCGAATTTGCCGGTAACGGTCTCGTGAGCCGCCGCAGGTTTGGCAAACGGCCGGCGGCCAAGGACGTCACGGGGACACATCGGGCGCCGACCAGCGCGACCGGTGGATGAGGGGAAACAATGCTCCTGACATTGGGGAACACGCGTGGATTCCGCACGCTCGCGGTCGGCCTGCTCGCCGGCGTCGCCGCGATCGTCCTGGTGGTCGACACGGCCGACGCCCGCGGGCGCCGGCGCGCCGCCAAGTCCGGGGGCGGCTACAGCCCGCCCTACGCGGCCATCGTGGTCGACGCCAATTCGGGCCAGGTTCTCCATGCGGCCGAGCCGGACGCCATCCGGCATCCCGCCTCGCTCACCAAGATCATGACCCTCTACATGCTCTTCGAGCGGATGGAGGCGGGCAAGATCAAGGCCGACACGCCCCTCAAGGTGTCGGCCCACGCGGCCGCCCAGTCGCCCACCAAGCTCGGCCTCAAGCCGGGACAGACGATCACGGCCGACGAGGCGATCCGCGGCCTCGTCACCCGCTCGGCCAACGACGCCGCCGTGGTGATCGCCGAGGCGATCGCCGGCGACGAGGACGACTTCGCCAAGCTGATGACCCGCAAGGCGCGGGCGCTCGGGATGAGCCGCACCGTCTACCGCAACGCCTCCGGCCTGCCCGACAGCGGCCAGGTCACCTCGGCGCGCGACCAGGCGATCCTCGGCCGCGCCATCCAGGAGCGCTTCCCGGTCTACTACCGCTACTTCTCGATCTCGTCCTTCGCGTTCCGTGGCCAGACGATCCGCAACCACAACCGCCTGCTCGGCTCGGTGCAGGGCGTCGACGGCATCAAGACCGGCTATGTCCGCGCCTCCGGCTTCAACCTCGTCTCGTCGATGAAGCGCAACAACCGCCACCTCGTGGCGGTGGTGCTGGGCGGCGCCTCGGCCGGCGCCCGCGACGCCCGCATGCGCAGCCTGCTCGAGAAGCACATCGCCGAGGCCTCGACCCGGCGCACCGCGCCGCCGATCGCCGAGGCACGTGACGTCGACGTGCCGGTCGCCGCCGCGGCACCGGCGGCGACGCCCACGCCGGCGACGCCGCGCATGATGCTCGCCTCGGCCGGCAGCGTCCCGGTCACCCCGGCGACCGCCGCGGCCGCCGCGCCGGCCATGCCGGCCAAGGGCGCCCCGGTCGCCGCCGCCAAGATCGACCGCCCGGCCCCGGGCAAGATCCACCCGGCCAAGGCCCACGCGGCCGCCGATCCGATCAAGCCGATCGCCGTCAAGACCATCAAGGTGAAGCTCTCCGGCGTGCAGACCGCCTCGCTGACGCCGCCGCTCGCCCACCTGCCGGTGGTGCCGGCCCAGGACGATCGCTCGGCCGCCCGCGCCGCCGCCCGCATCCTGCAGGCGCCGACCCCGGCGCGCGTTTCGGCGCCCGCGCCGGCCCGTCCGGCCGCCGCCGCGGCGATCGCGGCCGCTCCGGTCCAGGTCGCGGTCGCGACCCCGTCGGCCGCCGCCCAAGCGGCGGCGCCGGCCCGTCAGGTGCCGACCCCGGTCCAGGCCGCGGCCGCCCCGGCTCCGGCCGCTGCGCCGGCCCCGGCCGCCGCGGCGCCGGCGCCCGCCCCCGAGGTCACGGTCGCCTCGGCCGACACAGAGAACACCTTCGCGCTCGCCAGCAGCAGCAGCCGTCCCGCCGCCGACCCGGCCCGCAAGCCGGTGACCCGCAGCGGCTGGATCATCCAGATCGGCGCCTTCGGGGCCGAGAGCGAGGCGCGCGACCGCCTGTCGTCCGCCCAGGCCAAGGCCAAGTCGCTGCTCGGCCATGCCGACGCCTTCACCGAGGCGGTCACCCGCGACAACAAGACGTTCTACCGGGCCCGCTTCGCCGGGTTCGAGAAGGACTCCGCCGAGGCGGCCTGCAAGTATCTCAAGCGCAATGATTTTGCCTGCCTGACCATCAAGAACTGAGGGTCGCGAACCGACATTTAATAAATAGCGGACAAACTTCCATCGACAGGAGGCCGGCGCCCGCGGAGCCGATTCGAGGCAGAGCGGACGCCGGTCGAGCAACGATACCACCCGCAAAGGGGATTCTGGAGGCCTGGCTCTCCGGCCCGTCCGGCCGCGGAGCGCGTGCACGTCGAGTCGCGTTGCGTAAGCGTTGGAGTTCTATCGATGTCCGCGAAGCAGGACCTCCTTGGCCTCGTTCACACGGGCCGCGAGGTACGTCGACCCCCCCTGGTCGGGATGCAGTTTCTTCATGAGCAGGCGGTGCGCCCGGCCGATGTCCTCGGCAGTCGCCCCCGGCTCAAGGCCAAGGATCTGATAGGCCTCCTGTTCCGTCATTTTGCCGGAACTCGCAGCGCCGCCCTGCCCCGCTGTCGAACCACCCTGCGCGTGTTCACGCCAGCCGGGACTGCGGCGGTCCAGATACGCTGCAAGTAGGGTCCGGCTCTCCTCGTCCATGTCGGCGAGCAGCCCCGTCAGGGTGGCCGTGTCGAGGCCGTCGAGCGGGGCGCCGGCGAACCGACCGGCGACGACGCGGCCCCGCATCGCGCCGGTGTCGTGATCGAGCTCCATCTCCAGGAAGGTCGAGCGGACCCGGGACACCTGTCCCGGCGTCTTCTGCGTGCGCTGCCCGAAGGTGGCGCCGCCGAACGGCAGCCAGCCGAGCAGCCCCAGCCCGGTGAGGCCGAGCGGCAGGCCGATGCCGATCTGGCCGCGGGCGACCAGGAAGGCAGCGCCGCCGAGCGCCGCCACGCCGCCGGCGATCCGGGCCCCCTTCGCCACTCCGCGCGGGTCGGCCCCGGCGAAGCCCTTGGCGGCCGCCAGCAGGATGACCAGGACGGCCAGACCGAGCAGAAGCGTCATCGAAGCTGCTCCAACAGGCGCACCGCCGAGGCGTTCCGGTCGACGAGGCGGTGCAGCGCCTGGCGGCCACCGCTCGCATAGGCGGCGACCGCCCGCAACAGCTCCCCGAGCTCGTGCGCCGAGCCGGAGCTGAACCGGCACCACGCCCCGCCCGACAACCGGGCGATCTCGCGGAAGGCCTGCTCGGCAACCGGGTCGTGTCCCTCCTGGAACATGAAGCACGGGACGCCGGCGAGGCCGAGCTCGCCGGCACGGGCGCACAGATCGTCGACCGGCTCCTCCATGGCGTCGCCGACATAGACGAGCGCCGCCACCTTGCCGGCCTCGGTCTCGCGCCGGACGTGAGCCAGGACCTTGCGGATCTGGGTGTGACCGCCGCGGCAGTCGATCCGCTCCATCAGGCCGCCCAGCGCCCGCGGGTCGGAGACGAACTTCGACGCGCGGCACTCGGACAGGCCGCGGAAATAGACGAGCTGGACGTCGAGGCCGCCGATCGCCGCGGTCTCGGCGAACATGTCGGCCTGCAGCCGGCAGGCCGTGTCCCAGGTCGGCTGGCGGCTCATGGTGGCGTCGAGGGCGAACACCAGCCGGCCGCGCGGGCCGGCGGCGGCGCCCGGCTCGCGGGCGGCGCCGAGCGCCCGCACCTGCGCCACGAAGGCGTCGATCTCGGCGCGCGACGAGGCTGTGGCGGGTGTGGTGTCGCCCTGGGTGCGGTCGACCGGAGGGGTGTCGCCGGGGGTGCGCTCAGGCGGCTTGGCCATCGCGACACCCGTGGCTGCGGCACCCGCGGCGGAAAGGAGCGGGAATCCTGTGGCGGATCATGCCCTAGAAGTGGCCGCGAACCGGCCCGGACGCAATGCCGGCGGCCGACCTTTCGGGGCGACACGCCGCCGCGTCGGGGCCGGCGGTCGGCCTGCCGTCGCCAGCCGGCGGACCGTCAGCGCGTCACCGGCGAGGTCGGGTCCGGCATCCGCGGCAGGGTCACGGGCCCCTTCTCCTCGCCGAGCCCGTCGTCGAGCAGATCGTCGGTGTCGAGCGGCCGGTAGGCGCTCATGAACCACTCGGCCCGCGCCTCGGCGCGCTTGCGGCCGCGGTCGTCGAGCGGCAGCCGCAGGCTCGACAGCAGCCCCTGCACCTCCAGCCGCGCCGTCACGTGCGACAGGCTCGGCCGGGTGCCGAGCGTCTGCTCGCCGATGTCGTCGATGGCGGTGAGGCCGCGCGGGAAGAACTCGCGGTAGATCACCCGCTCGGCGAAGCCCTCGACGAAGCGGAAGCCGAACCGGCCGGACAGCACGTTGAGCCCCTCGGCGACCAGCTTGCGGTTGCGCGAGCCCAGCGTCGAGAGGCGGTTTCGCACCACCACCCAGTCGGTCACCTTGCCGTCGACGATGCGGCGCTGACGGCGCGCCTCGCGCACCAGCTCGGCATAGTGGCTCGCCCCGGTGATCTCGAAGGTCTGCGGATCGACGGCGGCGAGCACGTCGAAGTCGAGGAACGAATCGTTGAGCGGCGTCACCAGCGTGTCGGCCATCGAATGGGCGAGCCGCGACAGGAACGTGTCGGCGCCCGGCGTGTCGATCACCAGGAAGTCGTGACGGTGCTCGATCTCGGTGATGGCGTCGGCGAAGCGGCCGAACTCGGCGGCCTCGTTCTCGTCGACCCGCGCGCCCTCGCTGCGGGCGATACAGAAGTGCAGCGGGATGTCGAGCGGCTGGTTGATCTTGTGGCCCCACAGGCGGCGGCGCTCGACGTAATGGGTGAGCGTCGACTGGCGCGAATCGAGGTCGATGGTGGCGACCCGCTGGCCCGCCTTCATCAGCGCGACGGCGAGATGCATGGCCGTGGTCGACTTGCCGGACCCGCCCTTCTCGTTGCCGACGACGATCACGTGAGCCGAGATCGGCCCGCGCCGCCGCAACTCCCGATGTTCCGGATCAGACCACATAAACGCCTCCGTGCCGGGGGGATTTTTGTTTTGATCGCCCGGCAGGGTCAAGTTATCTCTCCGGCCGACCGGGAGTCGTGAACAGATCACGACCGCCGGGCGCCGAGGCCGCGCCCGCGAACCGCCCGCGCGAACCCTGATCGGCGATCATGAAAACCCGTCTTCCCGTCGCCCGCACGCTCAAGGCTCTCGACCGCGCCCTGGCGCATCTCCGCGCCGAGGGCGAGAGCGTCGCGCTCGTTCCGACCATGGGGGCGCTGCACGCCGGCCATCTGACGCTGGTGCGCCAGGCCCGCCGCAAGGCCGAGCGGGTGGTCGTGTCGGTCTTCGTCAACCCGACCCAGTTCGCCCCGACCGAGGACTTCTCCAGCTATCCGCGCCGGCTCGCCGCCGACGTGGCGGCGCTCGCCGAGGCCGGCGTCGACCTCGTCTGGGCGCCCGACACGGCGGTGATGTATCCGGACGGCTTCGCCACCCGGGTGTCGCCGGAAGGCCCGGCGCTCGCCGGCCTGGAGGACGCGTTCCGGCCGCACTTCTTCGGCGGCGTCGCCACCGTCGTCGCCAAGCTGTTCGGCCAGGTGCGGCCCGACATCGCGGTGTTCGGCCAGAAGGACTATCAGCAGCTCAAGGTGGTCACGCGGCTCGCCGCCGACCTCGATCTGCGGGTGCGGATCGTCGGCGTGCCGACGGTGCGCGAGCCGGACGGGCTCGCGCTGTCGTCGCGCAACGCGTATCTGTCGGCCGAGGAGCGCGCCCGCGCGCCGGCCCTGCATCGCGTGCTCGCCGACTGCGCCGCGCGGATCTCGGCCGGCCGGCCGCTCAAGGCGGTGATGGAGAGCGGCCGCAAGGCGCTCGCCCGCGACGGCTTCGCGGTCGACTATCTGGAGGCCCGCCACGCCGAGACGCTGGCGCCGGTGAGGTCCGTCAAGGACGGCCCGATCCGCCTGCTCGTGGCGGCGAAGCTCGGCACCACGCGGCTGATCGACAATCTGGCGGTGTGAAACGCCAAGGGACACTGCGCGCCGTGACGGACGAAGCCGCCGTCCCGGTTCCCGGCCGCGTATCGCGGGCACCGTGCGTCTGGCCACAGGCCTGATCCGGCCTCCTCAAAGCCTGCTCGCCGGCGGCTCCTCGACGTCGATCAGCACGATCTCGCGGAAGGCGAGGTCGGAGGCGGCCGGGCGCGGCCGCGCCGGCGGCTTGATGAGCAGCTGCTCGACACGACCCGATGGGCGGGCGCAGATCGGCCGACACGGCGACGCCGGAGGCCGACATGTCGATGACGAAGCACGGCATCACGCTCCCGTCCGCGAGGATCAGCGTGGAGTGCGGGTTCACCGGCACGATCCGCTTGTGCTGGCGCGCATTGGGCGTGTCGTCGCGCTGGTGCTTGTCGAGCCAGGCGAGCTTGGCCTCCAGCCGGTCGAGCCGATCGGCATCGGCCACGATGCTCATCGCAAAGCCGCCGTACAGCCGCCGCAGCACCTTGCCCTCGAGCTTCCCGAACTCGTCGAAACCGGCGGCGACCGGCTCCTCGAGAGCGCCGATCACCGGCCCGGCCAGCACCATCCCGTGCCGCGAGATGTTGACCAGCCGGCAGGCGAACTCGGGCTTCGAGCCGTCCAGGGCACGCCGGCGCGTGAGGACGTAGCGGCCCGGCAGGCTCACCACGACGCGGACGTCGTGGCGGCGTTCGGCCGCGGTCCGCGTATGCGGCGGGTCGTTCCGATGCGACATGGGCAATCCCGGGCCGGAGGACAGTCGAGGAACAATACGTAGGCTCACATGACCCGGCTTGGCTGAATGTTCCAGCAGATGACTGGATACGGAAAAGAGTTGGCGTGTCGTCCCGATCAAATTCGAAGAGTATTTCACGTACCCGCGAAGGTATCATGCCCCGCTCGACCGGGCGCTGGCGCTCGGCCTCCATCCGAAATACAAGTTCGGGAAGAAATACCGTCAGAGCAGTCCCAGGGCCCGCAGCTCTCGCCGCATCTCCTCGGGCATCGCCAGCATGCCGGGGGCCGAACGGTCGAGATCGGGCGGCGCCTCGGCGGCGGCGAGATAGCGCCAGCCCTGGAACGCCCGGTAGGGGCGCGGCACCACCGGAACCACCTGCGGCTTCAGCACCAGCCGGCAGCGCCCCACCCCCTCCTGATCGACGAAGGGCTCGACGCGCAGCAGGTCCTGGCGGCAGGCGATCTCGCCGCGGATCACCCAGTAGAGCGAGCCGCCGGCGACCAGCTCGTCGGCCCGCTTGGGGACCATGCGGGTGACGTGGACATGCTCGCGCGGGCTGCCCGCCGGGCGCTTGGCGAGACGCTCGCGGATCCAGTCATCGAGATCGGCGATGCCGTCGCAGCCGACGCAGAGCTTGAGGAGGTGAAGCGGCATGCGCCGGTCCTAGCGCATTCCCCCCGGCCCGGCCAGCGGACCTGCCGGCGCGCTTGTGGACACCGGCCGGCGATCGGCCGGTCAGTCGTCTCCGGCGGGCGCGCCAGCGGCCGGAGCGTGGCGCTGGGTGGACCGCGCCGGCGGCGGCCGGCGGGCCGGCGGCGCAGCCTGCGGCTTCGACCCGGGCGAGGCCGGCACCGCGGCCGGCAGGTCGCGCGGCGGGGCGGCCGGCGGCGGGGTGGACGGCTCCGGCGCCATGATGCTCACCGGCGGGATCGAGGCGGCCGACGGGAAGTCGTAGCGCGACGACACCGGGTGGCCGCTCGGCCCCGATGGCGAACCCGGCCCCGAGGCGCCCGCGCTGCCGGCGGCCGACGTCCCGGCGAGCCCCGGCCCGGTGGCGCCGGTCGCGGCGCCGCCCTCGTCACCGGCTCCGCCGCCCGCCGGCCAGCCGGCGGCGTGGCGGGCGAGAACGAGATCGAACGGGCGCTCGCGCAGATGCGCGCGCACCCGGTCGGGATCGTCGAGCAGGGCCAGCGGAGCGCACACCTCCGGCGAGCAGCCCGCCCGCACCGCCAGCACATGGGCGACGAGGCCGAACCGGTCGGCCGCGAGCGACCGCTTGAGCGGCGCCAGCGTGCGGGCGGCGGCGCGGTCGCCGGCCGCTACCGGAGCCGCGGCCATCACGAGGTCGAGCTGGGCCGCCACATAGGCGACCGCCGCCGCGGCCTGCTCGGGCCGGCCGAACAGCGCCGCCTCGCAGGCGGCCTCGCCGGGCGTCCCCGCGAGCCCGTCCAGGCAGGCGAGCGGCGAGCCCGGCACGAAGGCGCGCGCCGCGAGATCGGCGACGCGGCTCTCCAGCGCCCGGCGTTCCAGCACCCGCTCGTGCACGATGCTGCCGGCCGTCACGGCCGCCATGGCGGCGAGGGCCGCGACCGTCAGGGCGGCGATCCCGGCCACCAGCGCACCGGCACCGCTGCGCCGCCAGGCCGCCACCGCGGCCACCACGGCGACCGCAGCCACCGCGCCGGCCGCCCACACGGGCAGCGAGGCCGTTCCGCCGGCCGGATCGAATCCCAGCATCTTCCCTCCCCGGCGCACGCCCGAATGGGACATGGCGCACGCGGTCCGCGGCACATGCGGTCCGCGGCGTACCGGACGCGCGCCGGGCCCGGCGCGCGAAACGCGACGATCCCGGTTTCGAACCGCAAAGTTGTCGATTTTATGCCGCATTGCGGCGGGGGGGGGGGGGGGGGGCCGCCGCCCCCCCCGCCGCGCCCCCCCCCCCCCGGCGGGGGGGGGGGGGGGGCCGCCCCCGGCGCCGTGGGGGTGGACC
>NZ_JAUSUJ010000019.1 GCF_030813915.1 Rhodoplanes tepidamans | reverse complement strand
GTCGGCCATCCGGCCCCGATTCGCTGCTGTCCACATGGACAGCTTGAATCACGGCATCGACCGCCCCGCCACCTCAGTTTCCAAACGGGCTCTCACACCGCCTGCACCTCGACCACCCCTGGCACCGCCTTGATGGCGCCGGCGATCTGGGGGGAGACCTTGTAGCGGCCCTTGAGCTTCACCTCGATCTCGGCCTCGGGCAGCAGGAGGACGATCGAGACGTCGCCGTCGGCGCGGGTGTCGCGCGCGGCGGGCGGCGCGGGCGGGGCGCCGCCGGGACGGCCGCCGCGCGACGGCGCTGCGCCGGGCGGGCCGGAGGCGCCGGAGGGCGGGGCCCCTGGGCCCCGGCTTTCGCCGGGGAACGGGGAGGTCTGGGCCGCGCCCGCGGATCCCGGGCCTGACGGGGATCCCGGGCCGCCCGGGCGGCCGGTGCCGGCGCCGGGCTGATAGTTGCCGCGGGTGCCGTAGCCGCCGCCGCCGTTCCCCGAAAAGCCCCCGGCCCCGCGGCCCTGGCCGCCGGAGGGCTCCAGGCGCTTGGCCACGGCCTCCAGCGGGGCCTCGTCGCGCAGGAAGATGCGCAGGCCGCCCTGCAGCTTGGCGGCGGCCTCGTCGAGCGGCTCGACGGTCTGGATGCGGGCCCGCACCTCCTCGCCCTCGGCATTGGCGGCGATGAACAGGAGCACGGCCTTGCCGGGCTCCAAGAGGTCGCGGTACTGCGCCAGCGCCTCGGTGAACAGGATCGCCTCGTAGTGCCCGGACGGGTCGGAGAGGCCGATGATGCCCATCTTGTTGCCGGTCTTGGTGCGGCGCTCGGTGCGCGACACCACGGTGGCGCCGAGCCGCCCGGCCGTCGCGCCCGCCTTCACGCTGCGGCAGAACTCGGCCCAGCTCTGCAGGCGCAGGCGCTTCAGCAGGTGGGCGTAGTCGTCGAGCGGATGGCCGGTGAGGAAGAAGCCGACGGCGTCGTACTCGCGCTGCAGCTTCTCGGCCGGCAGCCAGTGCTCGTAGGGCGGGATGCGCAGCGGCTCCGGGGCCGAGGCGCCGCCGAAGAAGTCGTTCTGGCCGATCGCCGCCGCCTCGTGGGTGCGCTGCGCCGTGGCGAGCACGGATTCGACCGCCGCGAAGGCGCGGGCGCGGTCCGGCTCGATGCAGTCGAAGGCACCGGCGGCGGCGAGGCTCTCCAGCACGCGCTTGTTGACCTGGCGCGGGTCGATGCGGCGGGCGAAGTCGGCGAGGTCGCGGAACGGCCGGCCGTCGCGCCCGGCGACGATCGCCTCGACGGCCTGACGGCCGATGCCCTTGATGGCGGCGAGCGCGTAGAAGATCGTGTTGCCGTCGACGTCGAAGTCGACGCCGGAGCGGTTCACGCTGGGCGGCGCCACCTTGATGCCGAGCCGCTCGGCCTCCGAGCGGAAGTCGGAGAGCTTGTCGGTGTTGCCCATGTCGAGCGTCATCGACGCGGCCAGGAACTCGACCGGATAGTTCGCCTTGAGATAGGCGGTCTGGTAGGAGACGAGCGCGTAGGCGGCCGCGTGGCTCTTGTTGAAGCCGTAGTCGGCGAACTTGGCGAGCAGCTCGAAGATCGTCTCGGCCTGCGCCTTGTCGACGCCGCGCTCGGTCGCGCCCTTCACGAACAGGGCGCTCTGCTTCTCCATCTCGGAGCGGATCTTCTTGCCCATGGCGCGGCGCAGGAGGTCGGCCTCGCCGAGCGAGTAGCCGGCCAGCACCTGCGCGATCTGCATCACCTGCTCCTGGTAGATGATGACCCCGAAGGTCTCGCGCAGGATCGGCTCCAGCTTGGGATGGATGTAGTCGGGCCGCTCGTGCCCGTGCTTGCGGGCGCAGTAGGTCGGGATGTTGGCCATCGGGCCCGGCCGGTAGAGGGCGACGAGGGCGACCAGATCCTCCAGCCGGTCGGGCCGCATGTCGACCAGGGCGCGGCGCATGCCCTGGCTTTCCACCTGGAACACGCCGACCGTCTCGCCGCGGGTCAGCATGTCGTAGGTCTTCTTGTCGTCGAGCGGAATGTGGGCGAGGTCGATCCGGATCCCGCGCCGGGCCAGCAGCTTCACGGCGGTGTCGAGGGTCGTGAGGGTCTTCAGGCCGAGGAAGTCGAACTTCACGAGGCCGGCCTGCTCCACCCACTTCATGTTGAACTGGGTGACCGGCATGTCGGACTTGGGGTCGCGATAGAGCGGCACCAGCGCGGAGAGGTCGCGGTCGCCGATCACGATGCCGGCGGCGTGCGTCGAGGCGTGGCGGTTGAGCCCCTCGAGCTTCTGGGCGATGGCGAAGGCGCGCGCCACCACGGGCTCGGTGTCGCGGGCCGCCTGCAGCTTGGGCTCGCCCTCGATCGCCTCCTTCAGGGTGACGGGCTTGGCCGGGTTCTGCGGGACGAGCTTGCACAGCTTGTCGACCTGGCCGTAGGGCATCTCCAGCACGCGCCCGACGTCGCGCAGCACGCCGCGCGCCTGCAGCGTGCCGAACGTGATGATCTGGGCGACGTGGTCGCGGCCGTAGCGCTTCTGGACGTAGTCGATCACCTCGCCGCGGCGGTCCTGGCAGAAGTCGATGTCGAAGTCCGGCATCGACACGCGCTCCGGGTTGAGGAAGCGCTCGAACAGCAGGCCGAAGCGGATCGGGTCGAGATCCGTGATGGTGAGCGCCCAGGCGACCACCGAGCCGGCGCCCGAGCCGCGGCCCGGGCCGACCGGGATGCCGTGCCGCTTCGCCCACTGGATGAAGTCCGACACGATCAGGAAGTAGCCGGGAAAGCCCATGCGGGCGATGACGCCGAGCTCGAAGGCGAGGCGCTCGCGATACTCCTCCTCGGTGTGGCCGGGAGCGACGCCGTGCGCCTTCAGCCGGGCCTCCAGGCCTTCGGCGGCGCGCGCCCGCACCGTCGCCTCCTCGTCCAGAGACTCGCCCGTCTCGGTGCCGTAATGCGGCAGGATCGGCTTGCGGGTGCGCGGGCGATAGGCGCAGCGCTGGGCGATCTCGACCGTCGCGGCGAGCGCCTCGGGCAGGTCGGCGAACAGCGTCGCCATCTCGGCCCGGGTCTTGAAGCGGTGCTCCGGGGTGAGGTGGCGGCGGTCCTCCTCGGCGAGCAGGCGGCCCTCGGCGATGGCGAGCAGCGCGTCGTGCGCCTCGTAGTCCTCGGCGGTGGCGAAGAAGGGCTGGTTGGTCGCGACCAGCGGCAGGCCGCGCGCATAGGCGAGATCGACCAGGGCCGGCTCGACCAGGCGCTCGACCGCGGTGCCGTGGCGCTGCAGCTCGACATAGAGGCGGTCGCCGAACAGCTTTTCCAGTGCGGCGAGCCGGGCCGCCGCCTGCGGCCCCTGCCCGGCCGCGATCGCCTTGTCGAGCGGACCGTCCGGGCCGCCGGTCAGGCAGATCAGGCCGTCGCTGTGGCCGTCGAGCCAGTCGAGGGCGATGTGCGGCGCCTCGGTCGACGGGGTCTCCAGGAAGGCGCGGGAGTTGAGCTTGATCAGGTTGCCGTAGCCCGCCTCGCGGGCCGCCAGCAGGACGAGGCGGGGCAGCGCCCGGCCGTGCGGGCCGCCGCGGCCGGCGCCGGCGCCGCCGGGCTGCTCCTGGTCGCCGAAGTCGACGGCGAGCGAGATGCCGGCGATCGGCTGGATGCCGTAGCCCGAGAGCTTCTCGGAGAATTCGAGCCCGCCGAACAGGTTGTCGGTGTCGGTGAGGGCCAGCGCCGGCTGCCGGTCGGCCTTGGCCAGCGCCGCCAGCCTGGCGATCGGCAGCGCTCCCTCGAGCAGCGAGAAGGCCGAGTGGACGTGCAGATGGACGAAGCCCGGATCCTTGGCCAGCGGCGGCAGCGCGGGGCCGGCGTCGGGAGCCGGAGAGGCCGCGGTCGGCGTCCCGGCGGCCGGGAGCGGCGGGGTCTGGGTCGGTACGGTCACGGCGGTACTCACAGGGGTCGGCCGGCCACATTGCGGCCGCGCTCACGGCCCGACTCGCCGGCCGGGCCCTCCCCCCCACAATCGCGAACCGCGCGGGCCCCTGTCTACCGGGCCTCGGCTCTCTCGCCGTCGTCACCCACAGGAGACGGCTTTGCGCAATCCAATCATCCCTGGCGCGGCGCCCCCGGGTCCGGGTTCGACTGGTCCGACGACAGGCTCCGCCCCGATGCCGGCCGGCCGCCCGCCCGCATCGCGTCAGATCACGGCGAACAGCTTCGCCCACACCACCAGGGTTCCGACCAGCAGGGTCGCCGAGGTCAGGGCTCGCATCAGGTCGCTGGCCGCGGCGCGCATGATCGTCTCCTTCGAAACCGGAAAGGAACAGGACGAGAACATTAGTTCCTACTACGTTCCGATGTCAACCACGCTCGACGTGGCCGCGATGGTACCGCCGGACTGCTCCGAAACGTTTAACAAAGAGCGGCTTTTCCACGATCGAATTAATCGATCGGAAAACCGAAACCGGCATGGTGCGGTGAAAGCGGGGGGTTAACCGTACAGCGCGAGGAGGCGCAGGATGGACGAGCGCCGCAGGGTGGGGCGGGCGCGGGTGCTGAAGACGGGCCGGATCGCGGTGAGCGAGAAGGCGCCGAAAATCGAATGCGCCGTGCGCAACATCTCCGATGCCGGGGCCTGCCTGCAGGTCCACTCCGGCACGTTCGGGATTCCGCGCGAGTTCGATCTCGTGATGGAGGGCGGCCTGCGCCACCCCTGCCGGGTGGTCTGGCGCACCGAGAGCCGCCTGGGCGTCAGCTTCGGTTGACAGTCCCGCGGCCGATTCGGCAGCCGCTCCAATTATTTGATCGGGATCAAGCGGGTGTTCGCGGTCCGTTCGGGCGGGCGGGCGGGTAGCGAATGGCGAACGGGGAATGGCGAATGGAGAAGCGGGTCCGGGGTCGGGCCGCGGCACCCCGCGGCCCCTTCCCCTTCCCGCTATTCGCTATTCGCCCCTTCTCGTACTGCTACCGGGTGATCCGTTCGCGGTCATTCCGGGGCGCGGCGAAGCCGCGAACCCGGAATCCAGCGACAATCTCGGAGTTCTCGGCTGGATTCCGGGTTCGGCGCTGCGCGCCGCCCCGGAATGACCGCCGAACTGATCAGCCGAATGCGGTATCACGCCAGCTCGATCACCTTGCCGTCTTTCAGGGTGACGCGGCGGTCCATGCGGGCGGCGATGTCGAGATTGTGGGTGGCGATCACGGCGGCCAGCCGCGAGGCGCGGACCAGCTGGGTCAGCGCCCGGAACACGTGCTCCGAGGTCTTGGGATCGAGATTGCCGGTCGGCTCGTCGGCGAGCAGGAGGCGCGGCGCGTTGGCAACCGCGCGGGCGATGGCGACGCGCTGCTGCTCGCCGCCCGACAGCTCGGCCGGCCGGTGCGGCAGCCGCTCCTTGAGGCCCAGATAGGACAGGAGCTCGGCGGCGCGCTCGTAGGCCTGGCGCTTCGGCAGGCCGCGGATCATCTGCGGCAGCATCACGTTCTCGACCGCCGTGAACTCGCCGAGCAGGTGGTGCGCCTGGTAGACGAAGCCGACGTCGTTGCGGCGGATGCGGGTGCGCTCGGTATCACCGAGGCCGGAGGTCGGCACGTCGTCGATGTAGACCTCGCCGGCGTCCTGGTGCTCGAGCAGCCCGGCGATGTGCAGCAGCGTCGACTTGCCGGCGCCCGACGGCGCGATCAGCGCCACCATCTGGCCCGACCACACGGCGAGCTCGGCCCCCTTGAGGACGTCGAGCACGACGTCGCCCTGCCGGTATTGTCGCTCGACCTGGTGCAGGAAGACGACGGGACTTTCGGTCGCGGCCATCGGGTGCTCGCCTACTCGTACCGGAGCGTCTCGACGGGGTCGAGACGGGCCGCCCGCCATGACGGATAGAGGGTCGCCAGCAGCGACAGGCCGAGCGCCATCATGACCACGGCGCCGGTCTCCGACACGTCCATCTCGGCCGGCAGCCGCGACAGGAAATAGAGCTCGCGCGGGAACAGGTCGGTGCGCGTCACCCAGGACAGGAACTGGCGGATCGAATCGATGTTCACGCACACCAGCGTGCCGACCACGAATCCCGTGATGGTGCCGACCACGCCGATCGAGGCGCCGGTGATCAGGAACACCCGCATGATGGCGCCCTGGGTCGCCCCCATGGTGCGCATGATGGCGATGTCGGACGACTTGTCCTTCACCAGCATGATCAGCCCGGACACGATGTTGAGCGCCGCCACCAGCACGATCAGCGTGAGGATCAGGAACATGACGTTGCGCTCGACCTGCAGGGCGTTGAAGAAGGTCGAGTTCCGCTGCCGCCAGTCGATCATGTAGATGGGCCGCTGCGCCGCCTCGGCGACCAGCTTGCGGTAGCGGTCGATCGCGTCGGGATCGTTGGTGTAGACCTCGATCGCGGTGACGTCGTTGGCGCGGTTGAAATAGGCCTGCGCCTCCGGCAGCGGCATGAACACGAAGGCCGCGTCGTACTCGGACATGCCGATCTCGAAGATCGCCGCCACCTTGTAGGGCTTTATGCGCGGGGTGGTGCCCATCGGCGTCACCGCGCCGCGCGGCGCGACGAGGGTGAGATTGTCGCCGACCTGCAGCGACAGCTGGTCGGCCAGCCGCTTGCCGATGGCGATCCCCTGCCCCTGGTCGAAGCCCTCCAGCGTGCCCTTCTTGATGTTCCGGGAGATCGAGGCGAGCTTGTCGAGGTCGCCGGCCCGCATGCCGCGCACCAGCACGCCGTTGGCCGCGAAGGGCGACGAGGCGAGCGCCTGGCCCTCGACGATCGGCGCGGCGAGCCGCACGCCCGGCACCGCGGCGATCCGCTCGGCCACCGGCTCGAAGTCGGTGAGCGGCGACTCGAGCGGCTGGATCAGCAGGTGACCGTTGAGCCCGAGAATCTTGTCCAGCAGCTCGGTGCGGAACCCGTTCATCACCGCCATCACGATGATCAGCGTGGCGACGCCGAGCATGATGCCGAGGAACGAGAACCCGGCGATCACCGAGATGAATCCCTCCTTGCGCCGGGCCCGCAGATAGCGGAGCGACAGCATCCATTCGAAGGGCGCGAAGGGCCGGGTCCCGGCGGAGTCGGTCATGGCGATCCTTTCCACGCGGGATTACACCCGATTCTGCCGGATTCGCGAGGCCGCCGTGGCGTCACGGCGGGCGTTACCCGCAGGTTTGATCGGGCAGAGCGATTTCATTCAAATCGGGCGGAATCGGGCCGGGGTCTCGCTCGGTCGTCATTCCGGGGCGGCGCACTCGGGTCGGCGCTTCGCGCCGCCCGAGCACAGGCTCCGCGGCGAACCCGGAATCCAGCCCCGAGCGCTGCATTCGCGGCTGGATTCCGGGTTCGCGGGTCTTCGACCCGCGCCCCGGAATGACCGAGCCTCACCCCTGCGGCGCCAGCCGCTCCAGCACGTCGGCGGGTGAGAGGAGCTCGCGGTCGCCGCCGGAGCGGCGCTTGAGCTCGACCTTGCCCTCCTTGAGGCCCTTGGGGCCGACCAGGATCTGCCAGGGCACGCCGATGAGATCCAGGGTGGCGAACTTGGAGCCGGGGCGCTCGTCGAGGTCGTGATACAGCACCTCGACGCCGCGCGCCTGCAGGGCCTGCCAGAGCTCGCCGGCGGCCGCGTCGGTCGCGGCATCCCCCTGCTTCAGATTGGCGATGCCGACCCGGAACGGCGCCACCGGCTCCGGCCACACGATGCCGGCATCGTCGTGCGACGCCTCGATCAGCGCCGCGACCAGGCGGCT
This sequence comes from Rhodoplanes tepidamans, assembly GCF_030813915.1. Lineage (GTDB taxonomy): Bacteria > Pseudomonadota > Alphaproteobacteria > Rhizobiales > Xanthobacteraceae > Rhodoplanes > Rhodoplanes tepidamans. The sequence continues at coordinate 126,352 of NZ_JAUSUJ010000019.1, read as the reverse complement.
CGGGCCGATGCCGTAGGAGCCCATGTGGACCGGCTGCTCGCTGCCGTCCGGATGCGCCACCACGGCCTTCATCGGGGCCGAGTACTTGGTGCCGAAGTAGAAGATGTGGCCGACCTCGATGCCGCGCGCCGACACCCGGTCGGCCTCCGGGATCGCCGCGAAGGCGGCCGCGTCGTGCTTCTCCGACGTGGCGGCGTAGAGCGACGTCCACTTGTCGACGATGCCCTGCACGCCGGCGACGTCGTCGAAGTCGACGCCCGCGTCCGGCACCGGGACGTCGAGGTAATCGCGGTGGCAGAACACCTCGCTCTCGCCGGTCTGGGCCAGGATGATGAACTCGTGGCTGAGATTGCCGCCGATCGGCCCGGTGTCGGCGACCATCGGGATCGAGCGCAGGCCGAGCCGCGCGAAGGTGCGCAGATACGCCACGAACATCTTGTTGTAGGCGTGCTTGGCGCCGGCGTAGTCGAGATCGAACGAGTAGGCGTCCTTCATCAGGAACTCGCGCCCGCGCATCAGGCCGAATCGCGGCCGCACCTCGTCGCGGAACTTCCACTGCAGGTGATACAGGTTGAGCGGCAGATCCTTGTACGAGCGGACATAGGCCCGGAAGATCTCGGTGACCATCTCCTCGTTGGTCGGACCGTAGAGCATCTCGCGCTCGTGCCGGTCCTTGATGCGCAGCATCTCCTTGCCGTAGGCGTCGTAGCGCCCGCTCTCCCGCCACAGCTCGGCCGACTGGATGGTCGGCATCAAGAGCTCGATCGCGCCGGAGCGGTCCTGCTCCTCGCGGATGATTCGGCAGACCTTGTTCAGGACGCGCAGCCCCAGCGGCAGGAACGCGTAGATGCCCGCCGACTCCTGCCGGATCATGCCGGCGCGCAGGAGCAGCCGGTGCGACACGATCTCCGCCTCTTTCGGCGTCTCACGCAGAATCGGCAGGAAAAACCGGGACAGACGCATGTCGAAACTCCTCGAGGAATGGTGCAGAGAAACCGGATTAGCGTCGAAATTACAAGGGCGATCCACGACCGGCCGCGATGCCGCGCGAGATGCTCGGCGGGCTCGCGGGATCGTTTACCAAGACAACCACGAATGATGCTGCAGCGCGAGACAACTGGGATGACAAGCAAGAATCCTTTAGCTATGAAACGAAGGTCGCTCCTGGCGTCCGGGAATGAAACTTTGTTGCGTCAGGAGCGCGGTCCAGGTCTGTGGGAGGAAGAGCCAAACGGCGCGCTCGATCGCAGCCGCCCCGAGAACAATATAGCGGGGAAATGGCAAAAAACTCGGCGTACAGGCAGGACCACCGTCCTGCTTTTTTTTTGCCTGCGGGGGCGTCGGCGGCGTCGCGAGCATCGCGCCCGCGGCGACCTCCAACCGTCGACCTCGTCCCGAGGAGCGCCGAAGGCGCGTCTCGAAGGACGCGGCCCGGAGGCGTCCGGAGCGCCAGTGGCCTCATGGTTCGAGACGGCCGCTACGCGGCCTCCTCACCATGAGGGGATGGTCACCGCCGTGGGAACAGCCCCCAGAGCGTCGCGAAGCGCTCCATGTCGATCAGGCCGCTCTGCACGGTCCACCAGAAGGCGCCGACCAGCACGGTGGTGACGAGCGTCGTCCACCCCGCCTTGACGAGCAGGGCCGGCGCCGACGGCGCGCCCGGATCGGTGCCCGGCGCGATGTCGCCCGTCTCGTGCTGCGAGCGGACGCCGAACGGCAGGATCGCGAACAGCACGATCCACCAGGTGACGAAATAGATGGCCGCGAAGGTCGTCCAGGGCATGGGGGTGAGTGCCCGTTGTGAGCGCGAGATCGGATCGAAACGCGAGGCGGTCGTGCACGGCACGAAGCCACCCTCTCCCCTCGCGGGAGAGGGTGGCTCGGACCGAAGGTCCGAGCCGGGTGAGGGGGCGGGCCGCAGACTCCGAGCCCGTGGCACGCCCCCTCACCCGCCTCGCTTCGCTCGGCACCCTCTCCCACGAGGGAAGAGGGTGAGAAGGACAGTGCGCCCCCCCTGCCCTCAGGCCTGCTCGAGCTCGACGAGCGTGCCGTTGAAGTCCTTCGGGTGGAGGAACAGCACCGGCTTGCCGTGGGCGCCGATCTTCGGGTTTCCGTCGCCGAGCACGCGGGCGCCGCCGGCCTTCAGCTTGTCGCGGGCGGCGAGGATGTCGTCGACCTCGTAGCAGATGTGGTGGATGCCGCCGTCCGGGCTCTTCTCCAGGAACTTGGCGATCGGCGAGTTCTCGCCGAGCGGATGCAGGAGCTCGACCTTGGTGTTGGGCAGCTCGATGAACACCACGGTGACGCCGTGCGCCGGCTGCGGCAGCGGCTCCGACACCTTCGCTCCCATCGTCTCGCGATAGAGCTTCACGGCCTTGTCCAGATCGCCCACGGCGATCGCGACATGGTTGAGACGTCCGATCATGACGGTCCCCTCTGGCTCGCGTCGCGGACCACCCGCGCCGTCGTCGGGCCCCTATATGCCCCATCGGGGCCCATCATACTGTCAGTACGTGTACGAGGCAGAGGGGCTTCTTGCCCCAGGACGCCGCAATGCCGCCCCGCACGGCACGCCGGACGGCCTCCGCCACGGTGTCGGGATCGCGCCGCCGCGCCCGCGGGAGGTGCTCGACCGTCTCGGCGACGGTCGCCAGCACCTGCTCGGCGAAGCTGCGGCCGCGCCCGTCGGTCTCCGGGATGCCGATCAGGGCGACCTCCGGATCGGAGGCGATGACACCGGTCTCGTCGAGCGCCACGGCGACCGAGACGACCCCGACGAAGGCGAGCCGCCGGCGGTCCGGCACGGTGCGGGCCTCGGCCTCGACGATCAGGTGGCCGTCCTTGTAGAGCCGGCCCTGCGGCACCTCGTCGACGATGCCGGCCGGGCCCGGGGCGATGCGCACCAGGTCGCCGTTGCGGCAGCCCACCACCTCGGGAACGCCGAGCGAGCGGGCGAGCCTGGCGTGCTCGGCGAGGTGCAGCGGCTCGCCATGCACCGGGATCATCACGCTCGGCTTCACCCAGCCGAACAGCTCCTTCAGCTCGTCGCGCCGGGGATGGCCCGAGACATGGACCAGATGATCGCGCTCGGTGATCACCTCGACGCCCTGGGCGACCAGGCCGTTGATGATCCGGTTCACGGCCTTCTCGTTGCCCGGGATGGTGCGCGACGAGAAGATCACCCGGTCGCCCTTGGCCAGCCCGATGTCCGGATGGGCGTCGGCGGCGATCCGGGCGAGCGCGGCGCGCGGCTCGCCCTGGCTGCCCGTGCACAGCGCCACCACCTTGTCGCGCGGCAGGTAGCCGTAGGTCGAGGCGGAGCGAAACTCGGGCACGCCGTCGAGATGGCCGGTCTCGCGCGCCACCTGGACGACGCGCTCCATGGCGCGGCCGACCAGCACGACCTCGCGCTCGCAGGCCTTGGCGGCGAGCGCGATCGAGCGGATGCGGGCGACGTGCGACGCGAAGGTGGTGATGGCGACCCGCTGGGGCGCCTGCGCGATCAGCCGGGCGAGCGTCTCGCCGACCTCGGTCTCGGAGGGCGAGCGGCCGTCCCGCACCGCATTGGTCGAATCGCCGACCAGGGCCAGGCAGCCCTCGTGGCCGAGCCGGCGCAGCCGCGCCTCGTCGGTCGCCGGCCCGACCACCGGGGTCGGATCGAGCTTCCAGTCGCCGGTGTGCAGCACCTTGCCGAGCGGCGTGCCGATGATCAGGGCGTTCGACTCGGGGATCGAGTGCGACATCGAGCACAGCTCGATCACGAACGGCCCGAGCTTCAGGGTGCCGCCGACCGGCACCACGTTGACCGGGATCTCGGAGGCGCCGGGCTCCGCCTCGCGCTTCGCCTCGAACAGCGCCGCCGTGAACGGGGTGGCGTAGATCGGCACCTTGAGGCGCGGCCACAGGTCGATGATGGCGCCGAAATGGTCCTCGTGGCCGTGGGTGAGGATGAGGCCGAGGAGGTTCTTGCGCTCCTCCAGGAGGAAGCGGATGTCGGGCATCACCAGGTCGACGCCCGGCAGGTCCTCGCCGCCCCCGAAGGAGACACCGAAGTCCACGGCGATCCAGGATTTCTTGCGGCCGCTGCCGTAGCCGTAGACGGAGAGGTTCATGCCGATCTCGCCGACCCCGCCGAGCGGAGCGAAGACGAGGTCGTCGGCTTTCTGGATCATGGGCGTCTTCGGTTCGAGGAGAGCGCGTCCGGCTGGGCCAGCGGAAACACGTCGCCGGCGGCGATCTTGTGGACACCCTCGTCCCCGCTGATTAGCAGATTCCCGTGGTCGTCGATGGATTCGAAGGCCCCGGCCGTCTCGGTGCCCTCGAATCGCACCCTCAGCGGCGTCCCGGGCGCCGGCCCGCGGGCCAGCCAGGCGGCCCGGATCGACGGGAAGCCGCGGCTGCGGTCCCACTCGGCGAGCCGCGCCTGCATGGCGGCGGCGAGCGCCGTGAACACGGCGGCGGCGCTGGCCGGCTCCCCCTCGGCGGCGAGGTCGGTGGTGGGATAGAGCGCCTCGTCCGGGTGGTGGAGGCAGTTGATCCCGATCCCGACCACCACGGCGAGGGTCCGGCGCGTCTCGCCCTCGACCAGGATACCGGCGAGCTTCTTGCCGCTGCACAGCAGGTCGTTGGGCCATTTGAGCGTCAGCCGCCCGGCCAGCGCGGGGGCGACGGCGCGGACGGCGTCGTGCACGGCGAGCGCCGCCACGAAGGAGATCTGCGACGCCTCCGGGATCGGCGCCGGATCCGACAGGAGGAGGCTCGCGAACAGGTTGCCGGGCGCCGACGTCCAGGCCCGGCCGCGCCGGCCGCGCCCGGCGGTCTGCCGCGCCGCCGTGATCCACAGCGGCCCGGCCTCGCCCTCGCGGGCGCGGCGAAGCGCTTCGGCGTTGGTGGAGTCGAGCGTGTCGAAGGCGACGAGCGACACGCCCGCCGCCACGGCGGCGGGGTCGAGGGTCGGAGCATTTTCGCCGACGGCGTATGAGGTCATGGGGATCGAGACTCTGTCGCCCGGGGCCACCCCCCTCCCCGACCCTCCCCCACAAGGGGGGAGGGAGCAGGCTGCGGCGAGACGCAGCCCTGTGCAAAGCTTAGCTCATACGGAGTCCAAGGAGACAAGGCCGCGGCTATTGCGTTCCCTCCCCCCTTGTGGGGGAGGGTCAGGGAGGGGGGTGAGCCCCACCCCGTGACCGTCGAGACCGTCCGCTCGCCGTCCAACGTCAGAACAGCGACTTCGCGGCGGCTCCGGCGGCGTCGACCAGGGGGGCCGGCCAGACGAAGAACAGGAGCACGAACAGTCCCGTCACGGCGAGCACCACGCCGAGCTCGCCGCGCATCGGCGAGAAGGCGGGAGCGGGCTCGTCGAAATACATCACCTTGACGATGGCGAGATAGTAGTAGGCCCCCACCACGCTGGTGACGACGCCGATCACGGCGAGGGCGTAGAGCCCGGCGTTCACGGCGGCCAGGAACACGTAGAACTTGGCGAAGAAGCCGGCGAGCGGCGGGATGCCGGCGAGCGAGAACATCATCATGCCGAGCAGGAAGGCGACGCCCGGCTTGGTCCGCGCCAGGCCGGCCAGATCGGAGATGTTCTCGACCGGCCCCTCCTCCCGCTTCATGGCGATGATGCAGGCGAAGGTGCCGAGCGTCATGGCGACGTAGATGGCCATGTAGATCATCACGCCCTGCACGCCCTCGGCCGTGCCGGCGGCCAGCCCGATCAGCGCGAAGCCCATGTGGCCGATCGACGAGTAGGCCATCAGCCGCTTGATGTTGGTCTGGCCGATCGCCGCGAACGAGCCGAGCGCCATCGAGGCGATCGAGACGAACACCACGATCTGCTGCCACTGCGGCACCACGGTGGGGAAGGCCGTGGTGGCGACCCGCACGAACACGGCCATGGCGGCGACCTTGGGGGCGGCCGCGAAGAACGCCGTGATCGGGGTCGGCGCGCCCTCGTAGACGTCGGGCGTCCACATGTGGAACGGCACCGCCGAGATCTTGAAGCACAGGCCGGCGAGCAGGAAGACGAGGCCGAAGGTGAGCCCCACCCCGCCCGCCTGGGCGCCCTGCGCGATGCCGGCGAAGGTGACGCTGCCGGTCGAGCCGTAGACCAGCGAGGCGCCGTAGAGCAGCATGCCGGACGACAGCGCGCCGAGCACGAAGTACTTGAGGCCCGCCTCGGTGGACTTCACCTGGTCGCGGTCGATGGCGGCGACGACGTAGAGCGACAGGCTCATCAGCTCGAGGCCGAGATAGAGCGCGATCAGGTCGCCGGCCGAGATCAGCATCAGCATGCCGGTGGTCGAGAGCACGATCAGCACCGGATATTCGAAGCGCTGCCGGTCCGGGCTGGACAGGAACTCGCTCGACATGACGACGGCGACGGCCGACCCGATCAGCGCCAGGACCTTGAAGAACCGCGCGAAGGGGTCGAGCACGAAGCTGCCCCCGAAGGTGGTCTGGGTCTCCGCCGGCATCAGCGCGACCAGCACGCCGGCCGCGATCAGCAGCATCACGGCGAAGCCCGAGACGGCGCCGGTCGACTGGTTGCCCCGGTAGGCGCCCATCAGGATCAGCACCATGGCCCCGACCGCGAGAACGATCTCGGGCAGGGCCGGGTACAGGGCGGGAAGCTCGGCGACAGTGTTCATCGGGATGCCTTGCCGGTCAGTGGCCGAGGGCGGCGGCGGTCTTGGATGCGGCGATCTTGGCGGCGGTGGCGGCGGCGGCTTCGGAGGCGCCGTCGCGCGCGGCCGCGGTCCTGATCGCCTCCTGGTAGCTCTGCACGAGTGCCGTCACCGAGGCCGCCGACATGTCGATCACCGGCTTCGGGTAGACGCCGAACCAGATGGTCAGGACGATCAGCGGCGCGAAGATCGCGATCTCGCGCGGCTCGACGTCGCGGATGGCGGCCAGCGACGGCTTCTCCAGCGCCCCGAACACCACCTTTCGGTACAGCCACAGCGCGTAGCAGGCCGACAGGATGATGCCGAAGCTGGCGAAGAAAGCCACCCAGGTGTTGACCCGGAACGCCCCCATGAGGGTGAGGAACTCGCCGATGAAGCCCGAGGTGCCCGGCAGGCCGACATTGGCGAGCGTGAAGATCATGAAGATCGTCGCGTAGACCGGCATGCGGTTGACGAGGCCGCCATAGGCGGCGATCTCGCGGGTGTGCATGCGGTCGTAGATGACGCCGACGCAGAGGAACAGCGCGCCCGACACGATGCCGTGCGAGATCATCTGGAAGACGCTGCCGGCGACGCCCTGCGTGTTGCCGGTGAAGATGCCCATCGTGACGAAGCCCATGTGGGCGACCGACGAGTAGGCGATCAGCTTCTTCACGTCCTCCTGCATGAGGGCGACGAGCGACGTGTAGACGATCGCCACCACCGAGAGCACGAACACCATCGGGGCGAAGAACTCCGAGGCGTCCGGGAACATCGGGATGGAGAAGCGCAGGAAGCCGTAGCCGCCCATCTTCAGCAGGATGGCGGCGAGGATCACCGAGCCGGCGGTCGGCGCCTCGACATGGGCGTCCGGCAGCCAGGTGTGCACCGGCCACATCGGCATCTTGACCGCGAACGAGGCGAAGAAGGCGAGCCACGCCCAGGTCTGCAGCGAGCGCGGGAAGTCGTGCTCCAGCAGGGTCGGGATGTCGGTGGTGCCGGCGTTGCCGTACATCGCCATGATGGCGAGCAGCATCAGCACCGAGCCGAGCAGCGTGTAGAGGAAGAACTTGAAGCTCGCATAGACCCGGCGCGGGCCGCCCCACACCCCGATGATCAGGAACATCGGGATCAGGCCGCCCTCGAAGAACAGGTAGAAGACGACGACGTCGAGCGCCGCGAAGGTGCCGACCATCATGGTCTCGAGCACCAGGAACGCGATCATGTACTCCTTCACCCGGCGCTGGATCGGCTTCCAGCTGGCGACGATGCACAGCGGCATCAGGGCCGTGGTGAGGATCACGAAGGGCAGCGAGATGCCGTCGACGCCGACATGGTAGCTGATCGTGCCGGCGAGCCAGGGCTGCTTCTCGACGAACTGGAACTCGGGCGAGCCCGGGTCGAAGCGCCAGACCATGACGAGCGACACCGCGAAGGTGATCACCGTGGTCCACAGCGCGATCCAGCGCGCGTTGCGCTTCACCGAGTCGTCCTCGGCGCGCAGCAGCATGATCAGGATCGCGCCGAGCAGCGGCAGGAAGGTGGTGACGGAAAGGACGGGCCAGCTCGTCATCACCGGGCTCCCCAGATCATGAACCACGTCACCAGCGCCGAGACGCCGATCAGCATGGCGAAGGCGTAGTGGTAGAGATAGCCGGTCTGCAGCCGGACGACGTTGCGGGTGACGTCGATCACCCGGGCCGAGATGCCGTCGGGCCCGAGGCCGTCGATGACGGCGCCGTCACCCTGCTTCCACAGGGTCCGGCCGAGCCACATCGCGGGGCGCACGAAGATCGCGTCGTAGAGCTCGTCGAAGTACCACTTGTTCAGCAGGAACAGGTAGATCGGCTTGAGCCCCCGGGCCAGCGCCCGCGGGATCGACGGCGCCTTGATGTAGAACAGCCAGGCGACCAGGAAGCCGCCGACCATCATGACGGTCGGGAGATACACGACGGTCGCCGGCACGTGGTGCATCTCCTCGAGGATGTCGCCGACCACCAGCGAGTTGCGGAAGAACTCCTTCACGCCCTCGCCCGCGAAGGCGTTCTTGAACGGCAGCCCGGCCAGGATCGACCCGGCGGCCAGCACGCCGAGCGGGATCAGCATGGCGAGCGGGCTCTCGTGCGCCTTGTCGTAGTGGTGCCGGTCGTGCGGCTCGCCGTGGAAGGTCTTGAAGACGAGGCGCCAGGAGTAGAACGAGGTCAGCGCCGCCGCCGCCACGGTGCACACGAAGGCGTAGAGCGCCATCGGGTTGTGGCCGGCGTGCTCGCTCGCGAAGGCGGACTCGATGATGGCGTCCTTGGAGAAGTAGCCGGCGGTCAGCGGGAAGCCGGTGAGGGCCAGGGTGCCGACCAGCATCATGAAGTAGGTGAACGGGATCTTCCGGCGCAGCCCGCCCATCATCCGGATGTCCTGCTCGTGGTGCATGGCGACGATCACCGAGCCCGAGCCGAGGAACAGGAGCGCCTTGAAGAAGGCGTGGGTGAACAGGTGGTACATGCCGACCGAGTAGGCCCCCACCCCCATCGCGACGAACATGTAGCCGAGCTGCGAGCAGGTCGAGTAGGCGACGATGCGCTTGATGTCGTTCTGCACGAGGCCGATCGTCGCCGCGAACAGCGCCGTGGTGGCGCCGATGAAGGTGACGACGGCGAGCGCCACCGGTGCCAGCTCGAACAGCGGCGACAGGCGGGCGACCATGAACACGCCGGCCGTCACCATGGTGGCGGCGTGGATGAGGGCCGACACCGGCGTCGGGCCCTCCATGGCGTCCGGCAGCCAGGTGTGCAGCAGGAACTGCGCCGACTTGCCCATCGCGCCCATGAACAGCAGCAGGCAGATGACGGTCAGCGCGTCGAGGTCCCAGCTCAGGAAGTGGATCGTCTTGCCGACGAGCGACGGGGCCTGGGCGAAGACGGTGTCGAAGTCGACCGCCTGGGTCATCACGAACACGGCGAAGATGCCGAGCATGAAGCCGAAGTCGCCGACCCGGTTGACCACGAAGGCCTTGATGGCGGCGGCGCAGGCGGACGGCTTCTTGTACCAGAAGCCGATCAGCAGGTAGCTGGCGAGGCCGACGCCCTCCCAGCCGAAGAACAGCTGCACCAGGTTGTCGGCCGTCACCAGCATCAGCATGGCGAAGGTGAACAGCGACAGGTAGCCGAAGAAGCGCGGCCGGTCCGGATCGTCGGCCATGTAGCCGATCGAGTAGAGGTGGACGAGAGCCGACACGGTGGTGACCACCACCAGCATGACCGAGGTGAGGGAGTCGACGCGTAGCGCCCACTCGACCTTCAGGTCGCCGGACAGGATCCACGGGGCGATCGCCTCGCGCACCTCCGCCCCGCCGAAGCCGACGCGGGCGAAGGCGATCCACGACAACGCCATGGAGACGAACAGCAGGACGGTCGTCACCACCTCGGCGGCGCGCGAGCCCGGCGCGGCCGGCTCGGCGGCGTGGTGGTCGTCGTGCGCGTGCGCGCCGTGGGCGCCGTGCGAATGCTCGTCGTGGGACACCGCGACGGCGGCGTGGCTGCCGTGCGGCGTCGGGGCGCCGTGGCCGTGCGGGTCGGCGTGGTGGTCCTCGTCGGGCGACGGGTAGCCGCCCGGATGGAGCGAGCGGGCGCCGACGACGGCGATCGCGGCGGCGATCAGGAAGCCCAGCAGGGGCAGGAAGACGATGGCCTGGTACATCGCGCCGCTCAGCCCTTCATGAGGTTGATGTCCTCGACCGCGATCGAGCCGCGGTTCCGGAAGAACACGACCAGGATGGCGAGCCCGATGGCCGCCTCGGCGGCGGCCACGGTGAGGATCAGGAGCGCGAACACCTGCCCGACCAGGTCGCCCAGATGGGTCGAGAAGGCCACCATGTTGATGTTGACGGCGAGCAGGATCAGCTCGACCGACATCAGGATGATGATGACGTTCCTGCGGTTGAGGAAGATGCCGAAGATCCCGATCGTGAACAGGATCGCGGCGACCGCGAGATAGTGGCCGAGGCCGATGGTCATGCGGCGGTCCCCCTCACAGCCCCTGCCCCGGCCGGACGTTCCGGAGCTCGATGATGGCTTCCTTCCGGCGCAGCAGCTGGTCCGGGATCGACTGCCGCTTGACTCCGGGCTTGTGGCGCAGCGTCAGCACGATGGCGCCGATCATGGCGACCAGGAGCACGAGGCCGGCCGCCTGGAAGAAGTAGACGTAGCGCGTGTAGAGCACGAGGCCGAGCGCCTCGGCGTTGGTGATGCCGGTCGGGATCGGCAGGCCGGTGGTCTTCGGCAGGCCGGGGCCGATCGCCCAGGCGCCGGCGATCAGCAGCAGCTCGACCAGCAGCACGACCCCGATCAGGGCGCCGATCGGCAGGTAGTTGCCGACCCCGCGCCTGAGCTCCCGGAAGTCGACGTCGAGCATCATGACGACGAACAGGAACAGCACCGCGACGGCGCCGACATAGACGACCACCAGGATCATGGCCAGGAACTCGGCGCCCATCAGCACGAACAGGCCGGCCGCGTTGACGAAGGCCAGGATCAGGAACAGCACCGAATGCACCGGGTTGCGCGACGCCACCACCATCACGGCGGAGGCCACGCAGACGCCGGCGAAGAGATAGAAGAACAGCGCGGGGATCATGGGGTCGCCCTTGTGGTGGGGCACGGGACGATCGAAAGAGGCGACTCGCTCGCCGCGAGCACGGCCTGCTCCCTCCCCCCTCGTGGGGGAGGGTTGGGGTGGGGGGTGGCCACGAGCACCGAGCCAGCGGCCTGCCCCCTCTCCGGTCGCCGCTTCGCGGCGGCGTCCCTCCCCCACGAGGGGGGAGGGAACCAAGGGGAGAAGCCCGTCGCGGCTCCGGTTCCGAACTCGATCGTTCCGCCTGCGTTCATCCCGCTCACCGGTACGGCGCGTCGAGCGCGATGTTCTGGGCGATCTCCCGCTCCCAGCGGTCGCCGTTGGCGAGCAGGCGCGCCTTGTCGTAGTAGAGCTCCTCGCGGGTCTCGGTGGCGAACTCGAAGTTCGGCCCCTCGACGATGGCGTCCACCGGGCACGCCTCCTGGCAGTAGCCGCAGTAGATGCACTTCACCATGTCGATGTCGTAGCGGGTGGTGCGCCGCGTGCCGTCGTTGCGGCGCGGGCCCGCCTCGATGGTGATGGCCTGGGCCGGGCAGATCGCCTCGCACAGCTTGCAGGCGATGCAGCGCTCCTCGCCGTTCGGGTAGCGGCGCAGCGCGTGCTCGCCGCGGAAGCGCGGCGACAGCGGATTCTTCTCGAACGGATAGTTTATGGTCGGCTTCGGCTTGAAGAAGTAGCGCATCGACAGGCCGATGGCCTGCACGAACTCCCACAGGAAGAGCTGCTTGGCGGCGAGGTCGAGTCTCATCGGGGGGTCCTCACTTCGGCGCCAGCCCGGTGTACTGCAGCACCCCGGCCACGATCACGACCATGACGAGGGAGATGGGCAGGAACACCTTCCAGCCGAGCCGCATGAGCTGATCGTAGCGGTAGCGCGGAACGAACGCCTTCACCAGGGCGAACATGAAGAAGACGAACAGCACCTTGAGGGTGAACCAGATCACCCCGGGCACCCAGGTGAAGGGCGGGAACGGGATCGGCGACAGCCAGCCGCCCATGAACAGGATGACGCACATGGCGCACATGGTGGTGATCGCCACGTACTCGCCCAACATGAACAGCACGTAGGGGGTCGAGCCGTACTCGACCATGAAGCCGGCGACCAGCTCGGACTCGGCCTCGACCAGGTCGAAGGGCGGCCGGTTCGTCTCGGCCAGCGCCGAGACGAAGAAGATGATGAACATCGGGAACAGCGGCAGCCAGTACCAGCCGAGCAGGCCCCACTGAGTGTCCTGCGCCTTGACGATCGCGGTCAGGTTCAGCGAGCCGACGCAGAGCAGCACCGTGATGATGACGAAGCCGATCGAGACCTCGTAGGACACCATCTGGGCGGCGGAGCGCAGCGACGACAGGAAGGCGTATTTCGAGTTCGACGCCCAGCCGGCCATGATGATGCCGTACACGCCGAGCGACGAGATCGCGAAGATGTAGAGGATGCCGACATTGATGTCGGCCACGGCCCAGCCCTCCGCCACCGGGATCACGGCCCAGGCGGACAGCGCCAGCACGCAGGTGACGATCGGTGCCAGGATGAACAGGCCCTTGTTGGCCCCGTCCGGGATGATCGGCTCCTTGATGGCGAACTTCAGCATGTCGGCGAACGACTGCAGCAGTCCCCACGGCCCGACCACGTTGGGGCCGCGCCGGATCTGCACGGCCGCCCAGATCTTGCGGTCGGCGTAGAGGATGTAGGCGATGGCCGTCATCAGGATCAGCAGCACGGCGACGCTGTGCACGACGATCAGGAGGAGCGGCCAGAGATAGTTGGTCCACAGCTCGGCCATCGGGGGCTACTCCGCGGCGCGCAGCGCGGCGGAGCCCTGGGCGAGTGCGGAGCACTCGGCCATGACGGCGGACGCGCGGGCGATCGGGTTGGTCAGGTAGAAGTCGGTGATGGTCGGGGCGAAGGGCGCCGCGTCGACGCTGCCGGCCCGCGAGGCGAGCCGGTGCACGTCGTCGGCGCTCGCCGGCGTGATGCGGTCGATCCGCTGCAGATGGGGATGCGCCTTGAACAGCGCGGCCCGCAGCGCGGCGAGACTGTCGTAGGGCAGCTTGCGGCCGAGCACGTCGGACAGCGCGCGGAGGATCGCCCAGTCCTCGCGGGCGTCGCCGGGCGGGAAGGCGGCGCGCAGGCCCATCTGCGGCCGGCCCTCGGTGTTGACCCAGATCCCGGACTTCTCCGTGTAGGCGGCGCCCGGCAGGATCACGTCGGCCCGGTGGGCGCCGCGGTCGCCGTGGGTGCCGATGTAGACCACGAAGGTCTCGGGCGCGACCTCGATCTCGTCCGCGCCGAGCAGGACCAGCACGTCGAGGGTGCCGAAGGCCGCCATCCGGGCGGCGTCGAGACCGCCCTGCCCCGGCACGAAGCCGATGTCGAGGCCGCCGACCCGCGAGGCCGCGGTGTGCAGCACGCCGAAGCCGTTCCACTCGTCGGTGACGGCCCCGGCCGCCACGGCCGCCTTGGCGGCGAGCGCGGCGACCGCCGCCCCGTCGGGCCGCGCCGTCGCGCCGGCGCCGAGCAGCAGCATCGGCCGCTCGGCCGCCGAGAGGATCGGGGCGAAGTCGCCCTTGCCGGCGGCGAGGTCGGCGAGCGTGTCCGGGCCGGCGCCGAGATAGTGCACCGGATAGGTGAGGTCGACGCGCGGGCCGATCAGGCCGACCGCGAACGGCCCCATGCGCCAGCGCTTGCGGATGCGGGCGTTGAGGACCGCCGCCTCGCGCCGCGGATCGGCGCCGACCACGACCAGCGCGTCGGCCTTCTCGATGCCGGCGATGGTCGGGTTGAACAGATAGGTGCCGCGACCGAGCGCCGGGTCGAACGCCGCGCCGTCCTGGCGGCAGTCGATGTTCGCCGAGCCGAGCCCGGAGAGCAGCTCCTTGAGCGCGAACATCTCCTCGACGGTCGCGAGATCGCCCGCGATGGCGCCGATGCGGCCCGGGCCGGTGGTGTCGATCCTGGCGGCGATCGCCTTGAACGCCTCCGCCCACGAGGCCGGCCGCAGCCGGCCGTTCTCGCGCACATAGGGGCGATCGAGGCGCTGGACCCGCAGCCCGTCGACGACGTGGCGGGTCTTGTCTGAGATCCACTCCTCGTTCACGTCCTCGTTGAGGCGCGGCAGGATGCGCAGCACCTCGCGGCCGCGCGAGTCGACCCGGATGGCCGAGCCGACCGCGTCCATCACGTCGACCGACTGGGTCTTGGACAGCTCCCACGGCCGCGCCGTGAAGGCGTAGGGCTTGGAGGTGAGCGCACCGACCGGGCAGAGGTCGACCACGTTGCCCTGCAGCTCGGAGGTCAGCGCCTGCTCGAGATAGCTGGTGATCTCCATGTCCTCGCCGCGCCCGATGGCGCCGAGCTCGGGCACGCCGGCCACCTCGGTGACGAAGCGCACGCAGCGGGTGCACTGGATGCACCGGTTCATCGAGGTCTTGACCAGGGCGCCCAGGTACTTGTCCTCGACGGCCCGCTTGTTCTCCTGGAACCGCGAGGAGTCGACCCCGTAGGCCATCGCCTGGTCCTGCAGGTCGCACTCGCCGCCCTGGTCGCAGATCGGACAGTCGAGCGGATGGTTGATCAGCAGGAACTCCATCACGCCTTCGCGCGCCTTGCGGACCATCGGCGAGCGGGTCTCGACCTGCGGCGGCTCGCCGTTCGGGCCCGGCCGGCAGTCGCGCACGCCCCAGGCGCAGCTGGCGACGGGCTTCGGCGAGCCCTTCAGCTCGACCAGGCACATGCGGCAGTTGCCGGCGATCGACAGGCGCTCGTGGAAGCAGAAGCGCGGAATCTCGGCGCCCGCCGCCTCGCACGCCTGCAACAGCGTGTATTCGGGCGGGACGTCCACTTCGATGCCGTCGACGACGATCTTGGTCATCGCGCTTCCCTTGTCCTCTCCATCGTCACGCCCCGCCCGGTGCCGGGCATCCATGATCCGAAACCGTGGACGGCCGGGACGAGCCCGGCCATGACGTCAAATCCCCTGCCTACGCGTCCGATGGCTCGAGCCGGCGCTCGACGCGCTCCAGTCTCTGCTCGAACCGATCCATCCGGCGATACACGCCCGCGAAACCGTCCTCGATCGCCGTCACCCGAACCTTCAGATCGTGAAGGTCCTGGGCCATGCGCCCGGTCCGCTCGTCGATGCGACGCAGCGGGACGAGCATCGGGCTTTCGGGAGCGTCGGCCATCGCCCTACTCCGCCGCCTCGGCGACCGTGTCGGGATCGCGCACGCCCTCGTCGTCGGGACGCCCCGCGTACTCGTCGATGCGCTTCTCGATCTCGTGGCGGAAATGGGTTATCAGGCCCTGGATCGGCCACGCCGCGGCGTCGCCGAGGGCGCAGATGGTGTGGCCCTCGACCTGCTTCGACACCTCAAGCAGCATGTCGATCTCGCGCTTGTGCGCCCGCCCCTCCGCCATCCGGGAGACGACGCGCCACATCCACCCCGTCCCCTCGCGGCACGGCGTGCACTGACCGCAGCTCTCGTGGCGATAGAAGTAGGAGATGCGCGCGATCGCCCGGACGATGTCGGTCGACTTGTCCATCACGATCACGGCGGCGGTGCCGAGACCCGACTTCAGCTTCATCAGCGAGTCGAAGTCCATCGGCAGGTCGTTGCAGAGATCGGCCGGCAGGCAGCGCACCGAAGAGCCGCCCGGGATGACGGCGAGCAGGTTGTCCCAGCCGCCGCGCACGCCGCCGGCATGGCGGTCGATCAGCTCCCGCAGCGGAATGCCCATCTCCTCCTCGACGTTGCACGGCTTCTCGACGTGCCCGGAGATGCAGAAGAGCTTGGTGCCGGTGTTGTTGGGCCGGCCGATGGAGGAGAACCACGACGCGCCGCGCCGCAGGATGGTCGGACCGACCGCGATGCTCTCGACGTTGTTGACCGTGGTCGGGCAGCCGTAGAGGCCGACATTGGCCGGGAACGGCGGCTTCAGCCGCGGCATGCCCTTCTTGCCCTCGAGGCTCTCCAGCAGCGCCGTCTCCTCGCCGCAGATATAAGCGCCGGCGCCGTGATGGACGTAGAGCTCGAAGTCGTAGCCGTGGATGTTGTTCTTGCCGATCAGCCGGGCCTCGTAGGCCTGGTCGATCGCCGCCTGCAAGCGCTCGCGCTCGCGGATGAACTCGCCGCGCACGTAGATGTAGCCGGCGCTGGCGCCCATGGCGAAGCCGGCGACCAGGCATCCCTCGACGAGCAGATGCGGGTCGTGGCGCAGGATCTCGCGGTCCTTGCAGGTGCCTGGCTCGGACTCGTCGGCGTTGACGACGAGATAGCTCGGCCGGCCGTCCGCCGAGGTCTTCGGCATGAACGACCATTTGAGGCCGGTCGGGAAGCCGGCGCCGCCACGGCCGCGCAGGCCGGACGCCTTGATCTCGTTGATGATGCCGTCGCGCCCCTTCTCCAGGAGCGCCTTGGTGCCGTCCCAGGCGCCGCGCTTGCGCGCGCCCTCGAGCCCCCAGTCGTGGAGGCCGTACAGATTGGTGAAGATGCGATCGCGATCGTGCAGCATCATTCCCGCCTGGTGGTCTTGCGGCGCTTGGATCCGTCGCCGACCGGCGGCTTCGGGGTGCCCTCGTCACGCACGTTGGCGGCCTCGCCCGGCCGCTTGGCGTCGGCATCGGCGAGCGCCGGCTCCTTCGCGGGCGCCGGCCCGCCGGTCCCGACCTCGCCGGTCAGCGTCGTCGGCCCGCCGACCGGTGCCGAGAACTGCCGGTCGATCTGCGGTCCGGTCTTCACCTCGCGACCCGCCGCCAGATCGTCGAGCAGCCTGGAGAAGTTCTCCGGCGTCAGATCCTCGTAGTAGTCGTAGTTGATCTGGGCCATCGGGGCGTTGACGCAGGCGCCCAGGCACTCGACCTCGACCCAGGAGAAGGTGCCGTCGGCGGAGACGTGGTGCTCGTCGCCGATCTTCTCCTTGCAGACTTTCTTGAGCGCGTCGGCGCCGCGCAGCACGCAGGGCGTGGTGCCGCAGAGCTGGACGTGGTGCCTGCCGACCGGCTCGAGGTTGAACATCGTGTAGAAGGTCGCGACCTCGAGCACCCGGATGGTCGGCATGCCGAGCAGCGCCGCGACGTGCTCGATCGCCTTCTGCGGCACCCAGCCGCCGGCCTGCTCCTGGGCCCGCCACAACAACGGGATCACGGCGGAGGCCTGGCGCCCTTCCGGATACTTGGCGATCTGGCCCTTGGCCCAGTCGAGATTCTCGGCCGTGAAGGCGAACTCCTTCGGCTGCTTCTCGGCGGGAGCGAGACGACGGACGGCCATCTAGTGGATCTCCTTCGCAGCCGGAGCCGGCCCGAGCAGCGACGCGACCGCGACCGTGATGCCGGGCGGGTCGAGCACGATGTCGCCATCCTTGACGATGCGGGTGTCGATGGTGCCTTGGTCGTTGCGACGGTGATGGATGACGGTCCGCTTTTCCGAGAACACGATCAGATAGTGGCGGATCGTCGGAACGACGAAATAATCGATGAACTTGGTCTGCACGTCGTCGCGCTCGCTCGACGGCGACACCACCTCGACGACGATGCACGGCGCCTCGATCAGCATCGAGTCGAGATCGACGTCGCCCCCGCACTGAACGGCGGCATCGGGCTCGCGGACGGTCCGCTCGTCGATCGCCACACTGGCTCCGTCGGTGAAGACCGTGCAAGGCACTCCGGCGCGGCGGACCGCTTCGCGCAGGGCGATAGCGACCTCGAGCTTCACCAGGTTGTGGCGATTGCGTTCCGGCGACATGGCGACGACCTTCCCATCGACCAGCTCGTAGCGGTCGGTCTCGGGCTGCCGCTCGCTCCAGGCCAGGAACTCCGGCACCGTCATGGGGACCGAGGGAAGCGGCGCGTTCATCGGTCGACCTCCCCGAACACCAGGTCGAGCGAGCCGATGATGGCGGTCATGTCGGCCAGCATGTGGCCCTTGCTGATGTGGTCGATCGAGCTCAGATGGGCGAAGCCGGTCGCCCGGATCTTGCACTTGTAGGGCTTGTTGGTGCCGTCGGACACGAGATAGACGCCGAGCTCGCCCTTGGGCGTCTCGGCGGCGGCGTAGACCTCGCCGGCCGGGACATGGAAGCCCTCGGTGTAGAGCTTGAAATGGTGGATGAGCGACTCCATCGAGCGCTTCATCTCGCCCCGCCGCGGCGGCGTGATCTTGTTGTCCTCGGCGAGCACCGGCCCCTGCCCGTCCGGCTGCTTCAGCTTGGCGAGGCACTGGCGCATGATGCGGATCGACTGCCGCATCTCCTCCATGCGCACCAGGTAGCGGTCGTAGCAGTCGCCGTGCTTGCCGACCGGGATGTCGAACTCCATCTCGTCGTAGCACTCGTAGGGCTGCGCGCGGCGCAGGTCCCAGGCACCGCCGGCGGCCCGCACCAGCGGCCCCGAATAGCCCCAGCCCCAGCACTCGTCGAGCGTCATGATGCCGATGTCGACCATGCGCTGCTTGAAGATGCGGTTCTCGGTCAGCAGCGCGTCCAGATCCGCGATCATGTCGAGGCACGGATCGCAGAACGCCTCGATGTCGTCGAGCAGCTTCTGCGGGACGTCCTGGTGCACGCCGCCGGGCCGGAAGTAGTTCGCGTGCATGCGGGCTCCCGAGGCGCGCTCGTAGAAGCCCATGATCTGCTCGCGGAACTCGAAGCCCCACAGCGGCGGCGTCAGCGCGCCGATGTCGAGCGCGCCCGTGGTGATGTTGAGGATGTGGTTCTTGATGCGGGTCAGCTCGAGGAACAGCACCCGCAGGAGCTGGCCGCGGCGCGGCACCTCGAGACCGAGCAGCTTCTCGATCGCCATGCAGAAGACGTGCTCCTGCGACATCGGCGACGAATAGTCGAGGCGATCGAAATACGGGATCGCCTGCATGTAGGTCTTGTACTCGATCAGCTTCTCGGTGCCGCGATGCAGGAGCCCGACATGCGCGTCGGCCCGCTCCACCACCTCGCCGTCGAGGTCGAGCAGCAGCCGCAGCACGCCGTGCGCGGACGGATGCTGCGGACCGAAGTTGATCGTGAAGCTACGAACCGAAGTCTCGGCCATTTCGACCCTCTAAACCCCGGCGGCCTGCGCCGCGCGCGCCTTCTCGCCCACCCGGGCATTGAACTTGTCCCACGCGACGACCACCCGCTCGTGGCGGCCCTCGCCGATCGCGTCGACCCCGTCGTGCGCCCTGACCCGGAAGCCGAGCTTGCGGCCCTCGACCGAGACGCACTCCGCCTCGACCGTGACGGTCAGGCCGGGCGGCGTCGCCGCCAGGTGGCTGACGTCGATGTGGGTGCCCAGGCTGCCCTCGCCCGCATCGAGATGCGGGGCGAGGAGCTGGACGCAGGTCCACTCCATCAGCCCGACCATGAAACCGGTGGCGAACACCTCCGGCATGGCCTGGAACTCGGGCGCCTCCGGATAGAGGTGCGGCACCGTCTTGCTCGCCGGAACGGCGAACGAGAAGCGATGCGTCAGCCCGGGCTGAAGGGTGGGTTTCATGCTCGATCCGGCCCTCACTTCGCCTTCTCGTCGCCCGGCAGCACGTAGTCGGTCCCTTCCCAGGGCGACAGGAAGTCGAAGTTGCGGAACTCCTGGCCGAGCTGCACCTTCTCGTAGACGACCCGCTTCTGCTCGTCGTCCCAGCGCACCTCGAGGAAGCCGGTGAGCGGGAAGTCCTTGCGCAGCGGATGCCCTTCGAAGCCGTAGTCGGTGAGGATGCGGCGGAGATCCGGATGGCCCTCGAACACCACGCCGTAGAGGTCGAACGCCTCGCGCTCGAACCAGTCGGCGCCCGGGAACACCGAGATGATCGACGGCACCGGCGTCGTCTCGTCGGTCTCGGTCTTGATCCGCACCCGCCAGTTCCTGGTCGGCGAGAGCAGATGGTAGACCACGTCGAAGCGCTTCGCGCGCTGCGGCCAGTCGACAGCCGTCACGTCGACGAAGCCGACGAAGGCGAACTCCGGATCGTCGCGCAGCCGTGTCGTCACCGCGACGATCTCGGACGCCTTCGCCGTCACGGTGAGCTCGCCCACCGCGACCGTGTAGCCCGTCACCGCGCCGGGCAGCGCGCGCAGGATGGCCTGTCCGAGCTCGTCGAGCCTGTCCACGACGACCTTGTCGTCCATGACGCTGACCTCGCGCCTATCGTTCGATTGTGCCGGTACGGCGGATCTTCTTCTGGAGCAGCAGCACGCCGTAGAGAAGCGCCTCCGCGCTCGGCGGGCAGCCCGGGACGTAGACGTCCACCGGGACGATGCGGTCGCATCCCCGCACCACCGAGTAGGAGTAGTAGTAGTATCCGCCGCCGTTGGCGCAGGAGCCCATGGAGATGACGTAGCGCGGCTCCGGCATCTGGTCGTAGACCTTGCGCATCGCCGGCGCCATCTTGTTGGTCAGCGTGCCGGCCACGATCATCACGTCGGACTGGCGCGGCGAGGCACGCGGCGCGAAGCCGAAGCGCTCAAGATCGTAGCGCGGCATCGCCGCGTGGATCATCTCGATGGCGCAGCAGGCGAGGCCGAACTGCATCCACATCAGCGAGCCGGTGCGGGCCCAGTTGATGATCTCGTCGGTCGCCGTGACGATGAAGCCCTTGTCGGCGAGCTCGTCGTTGACCCCGACGAAGAACGGATCGTCGGCGCCGACCGGCTTGCCGGTGCGCGGGTCGAGAACTCCGGTCGCGGCGGGCGCCACCAAGGTCCGGTCGGCTTGGGTCCGATCGGTCAGTCCCATTCGAGGGCTCCCTTCTTCCATTCGTAGACGAAGCCGATGGTCAGGACTCCGAGAAAGACCATCATCGACCAGAAACCGAACAAGCCGATCTCGCCGAATGCCGCCGCCCAGGGAAAAAGGAAGGAAACCTCGAGGTCGAAAATGATGAACAGGATGGAGATGAGGTAGAATCGGACGTCGAATTTCATGCGGGCGTCGTCGAATGCGTTGAACCCGCATTCATAGGCCGAAAGCTTCTCCGCGTCGGGATTCTTGTGGGCGAGCAGGAACGGCGCGACCATCAGGCCGAGCACGATGACCAGCGAAATGCCGATGAACACCACGATGGGCAGATAGTCGAGCAGCAAGGCGTTCATTCGAGACCCCTGATCGCGATCGACATCCCGACGGGAGGGAGGTCCCTGCCGGCGGTCGTTTTCGTGTTTCTGGTCCCGGACGGCTCCAGTCCGGTCATCCCCGCTGTGCCCGCGTCGCGGCCGCTCGGTCCTGCTTTTGAGCGGTTCCAGGGCGGTGTCGCGTGACGCTTACCGCAGTGCCCCCACGGCCGCAAGCGGCGCCGATGCCACAAGAAGTGGCAGCGGCCTTGCAGCGGCGGACCGGTCGCCCGGGCGGTGGCGTGGAGGATGGCGGCGGGCGCCCGGGAGACCAGAAAATAGACACGTCCGTCGGCTTTTCCAGCCGGCGGCGAGAGATTTTCGCAGCGCCGGCCGCGGCTGCCGGACCGGCACCGCGACGATGGTGCCTCGATCCAGAACGCCGCGATGCTGCGGTGCGGTGCGCGCCGAATCAGGCGCCGCGGCCGATCGAACCCGCGGTCCGGCGACGCCCGCCCCGCCCCTGCCCCGCGGCCGGGTCACTCCGCGGCGCTCGCGACCGCCCCGGCGGCGGTCAGGTCGAGCACGACCTTGCACAGGCCCGGGTCCTCGGGATCGTGCTCGATGCGGAAGCCGAGATCCGTGCACATGCGGAGCATCGTGGTGTTGTCGCGCAGCACCTGGCCCTCCACCTCCGCGAGTCCCTCGGCCCTGGCGTAGTCGATCATCCGCTGCATCAGGATCCAGCCGAGCCCGCGCCCCTTGAGGTCGGAGCGCACCAGCACGGCGTACTCGCCCTTCTGGTAGTTCGCGTCGGAGTGGATGCGCACGCCGCCCAGCATCTCGCCGGTGCGCTCCTCGATGGCGACGAACGCCATGGCGCGGGCGTAGTCGATCTGTGTCATGCGGGCGATGAAGGTGTGGCTGAACTCCTTCACCGGGGCGAAGAACCGCAGCCGCAGGTCGTTCTCGCTGACGTGCCTGAAGAAGTCGAGATAGAGGTTCTCGTCCTCCGGGCGCACCGGGCGCAGCAGCACCGGATGGCCGTCCCAGCCCGGAACATGCGTCTCCAGCTCCTTCGGATAGGGCCGCACCGCGAACCGGGTCCGCGCCCCGGCGGCGACCGGCGCGATGGTGACGCGGGCGTCGACCGCGATCACGCCGCTGTCGTCGGCCAGCACCGGGTTGAGGTCCATCTCGCGCACCTCGGGCACGTCGGCGAGGAGCTGCGACACCTTCACCAGCACCAGCTCGATCGCCTGCCGGTCGGCCGGCGGGACGTTGCGGTAGGCGCCGAGCAGCGGGCCGGCGCCGGTGCGGTCGATCAGATCGCGGGCGAGCTTCATGTCGAGCGGCGGCAGCGCCAGCGCCTTGTCGTTGAGCACCTCGACGGCCATGCCGCCGCGGCCGAACACCACCACGGGCCCGAACACCGGGTCGTCGGTGGTGCCGACGATCAGCTCGCGGGCCTTCGGCCGCACCACCATGGGATGGACCGTGACGCCGATCAGGCGCGCCTGCGGATGCGTCCTGCGGGCGCGCGTCAGGATGTCGTCGGCCTCGCGGCGGACCGCCTCCTCGTTGAGGATGTTGAGCCGGACACCGTCGATCTCCGACTTGTGGACGATGTCGGGCGACAGGATCTTGAGCACCACGGCCTGCCCCTTGGCGAAATACGGCCGGGCGGCGCGCGCCGCCTCGAAGCCGTTGCGGGCCAGGTGGCTCGGCGCGATCGGGATGCCGTAGGCGCCGAGCAGCGTCTCGATCTCCATCGGGTCGAGCCAGGTCTTGCCGGCGGCGAGCGCCCGGGTCACCACCTCGCGCGCCGTCTCGGTGTCGGAGACGAACTGGGTCGGGACGCTGGGCGGCGTCTCCATCAGCGAGTCGTTCGCCTCGCGGTAGCGGACGAGGTGCATGAAGCCGCGGATCGCCTCGGTCTCGCTGTCGTAATGCGGGATGCCGGCGGCGTCGAAGATGCGGGTCGCCTCGCCGCGGTCGCCGACCCACACGCACAGCACCGGCTTGCGGGTCATGCTGCGGGCGCGCTCGCGCTGGATCACCTCGACGACGGCGGCCGCCGACTCGGCCGGCGAGGCGAGGCCGGTCGGACAGTTCATCACCAGCACGGCGTCGTTGTCGCGGTCGGCGACCAGCTGCTCGAGCGCCGCCCGGTACCGCCTGGCGTCGGCGTCGCCGATGATGTCGACCGGGTTGCCGTGCGACCAGCTCTTCGGCAGCACCGCGTCGAGCTCGGCGATGCGCTTCTCCGACAGGGTCGCCAGCGTGCCGCCGAAGTCGACCAGCCGGTCGACCGCCAGCACGCCGATGCCGCCGCCATTGGTCAGGATGGCCAGCCGCTTGCCCTCGAACGGGCTGAGATGGCCGAGCGTCTCGGCGGCGGCGAACAGCTCGTCGAGGTCGAGCACCCGCAGCAGGCCGGCGCGCCGGAAGGCGGCGTCGTAGACGGCGTCGGCGCCGGCCAGCGCACCGGTGTGGGTGGCAGCCGCCTGGGCGGCGAGCGGATGGCGGCCCGACTTGACCACGATGACCGGCTTGACGCGGGCGGCGGCGCGGGCCGCCGACATGAACTTGCGCACGTCGGTGATCGACTCGACGTACATCAGGATGGCGCGGGTCTTGCGGTCGAGGGCGAAGTAGTCGAGCAGGTCGCCGAAGTCGACGTCGACCGCGTCGCCCATCGAGGCGACGGCCGAGAAGCCGATCGAGCGGCTGCCGGCCCATTCGACCAGGCTGGAGGCGATGGCGCCCGACTGCGAGATCAGCGCCAGGTCGCCGACCTTCGGCATGCGGGTGGCGAAGCTGGCGTTGAGCGCGAGGCTCGGCACCAGGACGCCGAGGCAGTTGGGGCCGAGGACGCGCAGGCCGTGCGGCCGCGCCGCCTGGGCGGTCGCCTCGGCGAGCGATCCCGGGCCGTGGCCGAGCCCCGAGGTGATGATGACGGCGGCCGGAATGCCGCGCGCGCCCGCCTGGGCGACGAGGCCCGGCACCTCGCCCGGCGGCGCCGTGATCACCAGCATGTCCGGGAGGCCGTCGAGCCTGTCGAGCCCGGCGACCGACGGCACCCCGTCGATCTCGGCATGGCGCGGGTTGACGAGCTGCAGCCTGCCCTTGAATCCGCCCTCGCGGATGTTTCGTAGAACAATACGGCCGAGCGAGAGGTCGCGCGGGCTCGCTCCGGCGAGCGCCAGCGACCTCGGGGCGAAGAGCGACTGAAGGCGGTAGGTGCTCATGAATTCGCCTCGTCTGGAACCTGGGGGCCGCGGCTGTCGGCCGCCCGGCGGAAGGGTCGTCGGCTCGATGCGACGAGCGCGCGGCACGACGCGACAGGGCTGCGACGCAAAAATACTGGCGGGATGCGAAAACAGAAAGGCGACGGACGCGAGGGAGGGGCGACAGGCTGTCTCGGGTGACCGACCACGCGGGGGACCTGCACTCGCACGACACCGGACGCGGCCGCCGGCGAAGCGATCGGCCACGGGCGTGTCTAGACCGACTCGCACTCATGGCGCGTGCGCAGTTTCCCGGAGCGCGACCCAGCGCCGCGCCGCAGCATGCGCCCGCGGCGGCGGGTCACGCGGGAGCGGCGCGGCCGTAGGTGTCGATCCGGTCCGGGCCGAGCCGCGCGGTCGCCCGCAGGGCCAGGGCCGGCCCGCCGGTGAGGGCGGCGAGCGGCAGGCCCTCCAGCGGGTCGAGCCCGTCCGGCCCGATCGGCCGCTCCCCGGTGAGCAGCACGGCAGCGTCCACGAGGTCGGCCCGCACCAGGACGGCCGCGACGGTCGGGCCGCCCTCCACCAGCAGCCGGGTCACGCCGAGGGCGCCGAGGGCGCGCAGCGCGGCATCCGGGTCCACCCCGGGACCGCCGGCGGCGGGCGCCACATGGATCAGGTGGGCGCCGGCGGCGCGCAGCCGCGCGGCGGCCTCGGCCGGCGCGTCGGGGCGGGTCACGATCCACAGCGGCGTCTCGCCGGCGGTCCGCACCAGCCGCGCGGCGGCAGGCAGCCGCAGGCCCGCGTCGACCACCACCCGCACCGGCGAGCGGTGCGCGAGGCCGGGCAGCCGGCAGGTCAGGAGCGGGTCGTCGGACAGCGCCGTGCCGATGCCGACTAGAATGGCGTCGTGCATGGCCCGCATCATGTGGACGCGGGCGTTCGCCGCCTCGGCCGTGATGGCGACCGGCCGCCGGCCGGCGAGCGCCACCTTGCCGTCGGCCGACAGCGCCATCTTCAGGGTGACGTGCGGCCGGCCGTCGAGGATGCGGCGGACGTGGCCGGCATGGGCCTCGCGCGCCGCGTCGGCGCCCACCCCGACGTCCACGACGAGGCCGGCCGCGCGGAGAATCGCGTGGCCGCGCCCGGCCACCCGGGTGTCCGGGTCCTCGATCGCCGAGACGACCCGGGCGATGCCGGCGGCCCGGATGGCGTCGACGCAGGGCGGCGTCTTGCCGTGATGCGAGCACGGCTCCAGCGTCACGTAGAGGGTGGCGCCGCGGGCCGCCCCGCCCGCCCGCTTCAGCGCCTCGGTCTCGGCATGCGGGCGGCCGCCCGGCTGGGTCCAGCCGCGGCCGACGATCCGCGGCGTCCCGCCGTCGAACCGGACCACCACGGCGCCCACCGCCGGGTTCGGCCAGGTGTTGCCGAGGCCGCGCCGGCCGAGCGCCAGCGCCAGCGCCATGAAGCGGGCGTCGACGGCGGGGTCGGATCGGTCGGCGGGCGCGGGCGGGGCCGCGGCGGGGTCGGAGCGGTGCATCAGGGCTGCGACCATGCCGGCGCCGCGCCGCCGCGGCAAGGGCCGGGCGGCGCGCCGGCCAGGCGTGTCGCGCGAAATCCGCATCGTCGCTGCGGGGCCGCCCGCATGGACGGCCGCGGTGCCGCGGTGTGTAATCCCCCCACCCCCGCCTCATGGCCGCGACTCGCGCGGCATTCCGGAGTGCAATCGATGAAGACCTTCGTGCTGGTGCACGGGGCGTGGCACGGCGGCTGGTGCTGGCGCCGCGTCTCCGACCTGCTCGTCGCCCAGGGACACCGCGTCTTCGCCCCGACCCTGACCGGGCTCGGCGAGCGTTCGCATCTGCTGAGCCCCGCGGTCGGGCTCGACACGCACATCGCCGACGTCGTCAACGTGATCAAGTGGGAGCGGCTCGAGGACGTGATCCTGGTCGGCCACTCCTATGGCGGCTTCATCATCTCGGGCGCCGCCGAGGCGGTCGGCCCGTCGATCGGGGCGCTGGTCTATCTCGACGCCTTCATGCCGGAGAACGGCGCCGCCATGATCGACGGCACCTCGCAGGGCATGCGCGACGCCATCGCCAACGCGCCGAAGACCGGCGAGATCGCGCTGAAGCCCTACCCGGCCGCCGCGCTCGGGGTCGCCGAGGCGGACCGGCCGTGGGTCGACGGCCTGTGCACGCTGCACCCGATGAAGACCTACACGGACCGCATCGCCCTCACCGGCGCGGCCGACCGGGTGGCCCGGAAGGTGTTCATCCGCGCCAAGGGCTTCCCGAGCGCCCCGTTCGACGCCGTGGTGGCGAAGCTCGCCGCCGACCCGTCCTGGCGGGTGGAAGAGCTCGCCTGCGGCCACGACGCCATGGTGGCCGACCCGGACGGGGTGGCGCGGATTCTCGCGGCGGTGTGAGGCAGATAGAGCCGGAGGGCCGGGTAT
Organism: Rhodoplanes tepidamans; assembly: GCF_030813915.1. Taxonomy (GTDB): domain Bacteria; phylum Pseudomonadota; class Alphaproteobacteria; order Rhizobiales; family Xanthobacteraceae; genus Rhodoplanes; species Rhodoplanes tepidamans. Next base: position 99,343 of record NZ_JAUSUJ010000019.1, on the reverse strand, counting down.
CGCAGCCTTCCCCCTCATGGTGAGGAGCGTTCCGAAGGAACGCGTCTCGAACCACGAGGCCTGGACTCCGGTCCGCCCTCGCCCTTCGAGACGCCCGCTGCGCGGGTTCTTCAGGGTGAGGGCGGAAACGGCGTTCGCCGTATGGAGCGAGTCAGAACGAGTCCGGTCGACCAGTCGTCATTCCGGGGCGCAGCGAAGCTGCGAACCCGGAATCCAGCGGCGAGTTCTGCAGTCGGGGTTGGATTCCGGGTTCGGCGCTGCGCGCCGCCCCGGAATGACCACCGAAGGGATCGGGCGGATGCCGGGTCAGAACACGCGGACGGCCGAGTCGACGATCGCTCTTTTCAGTGCGGGATGCAGGCTGTCCCGGGTCGTGAGATCGACCTCGACACCGAGTTCTTCTTCGAGGAACAACTTGATGCCGACGAGGTCGACCAGGGAGAATTTCTTTTCGGGATCGTAGTCGAGGAACAGATCGAGGTCACTGTCCGGCTCGGCCTCGTCTCGCGCCGTCGCCCCGAACAGGTAGAGCGCCGTCGCCCCGCGGGCCATCACGGCGCCGGCGTGCTCCTTGAGGCGTGCAATGGCATCGGCGCGATGCTTGTTGTCACCCTCCCTCGTGGTCCTCCGCGGCCGGAGTCGCCGGCTCCGGCCCTACCGCCCGGTCGGGGCCGGCTCGTCCTCGTCGCCGGCGAGCTCCGCGAGCGCCTGCTCGAAATCCTTGGCCTCGCGGAAGTTCTTGTAGACCGAGGCGAACCGCACATAGGCGACGTCGTCGAGATCCTTGAGGTGGGCCATGACGGTCTCGCCGATCGTCTCGGCCGTCACCTCGCCCTCGCCCAGGCTCTCCAGCTCGCGGACGATCCTGGAGATCGTCTGCTCCACCCGGTCGGGATCGACGTTTCGCTTTCTGAGCGCGATCTCGATCGAGCGGGCGAGCTTGTCGCGGTCGAACGGCACCCGCCGGCCGTTGCGCTTGATCACCGTGAGCTCGCGCAGCTGCACGCGCTCGAAGGTGGTGAAGCGGAAGCCGCAGGCGAGGCAGAGCCGCCGGCGGCGAATGGCGGAGGAGTCCTCGGTGGGACGCGAGTCCTTCACCTGGGTATCGAGGCTGCCGCAGCTCGGACAGCGCATTCCGCGTCCCCCGTCCTCTCTCCGGCGGCCCGCCGGCCCGGTCCCGACCTAGGTGGTGTAGATCGGGAAGCGGGCGACCAGCCGCGACACCTTCTCGCGCACCGCGCCCTCGACGAGGGCGTCCTCGTCGGCGTTCTTCTGCGACAGCACGTCGAGCACCTCGGAGATCATCTCGCCGATCTCCTTGAACTCGGCGACCCCGAAGCCCCGGGTGGTGCCGGCCGGCGTGCCGAGCCGGACGCCAGACGTCACCATCGGCTTCTCGGGATCGAACGGAATGCCGTTCTTGTTGCAGGTGATGTGGGCCCGCCCGAGCGCCGCCTCGGCGACCTTGCCGGTCAGCCGCTTCGGCCGGAGATCGACCAGCATCAGGTGCGTGTCGGTGCCGCCCGAGACGATGTCGAAGCCGCGCGATTTCAGGGTTTCCGCAAGCGCCTTCGCGTTCTCGACGACGTTCTTCGCGTAGATCTTGAAGGACGGCCGCAGCGCCTCGCCGAACGCCACCGCCTTGGCCGCGATGACGTGCATCAGCGGGCCGCCCTGCATGCCGGGGAAGACGGCCGAGTTGATCTTCTTGGCCAGCGCCTCGTCGTCCGACAGGATGACGCCGCCACGCGGGCCGCGCAGCGTCTTGTGGGTCGTGGTGGTCACGACATGGGCATGCGGGAACGGGCTCGGATGCGCCCCGCCCGCCACCAGTCCGGCGAAATGCGCCATGTCGACGAACAGATAGGCCCCGACCTCGTCGGCGATCTCGCGGAAGGCGCGGAAGTCGATCACCCGCGGATAGGCCGAGCCGCCGGCGACGATGACCTTCGGCTTGTTGGCGCGGGCGAGCTCGCGCACCTGGTCCATGTCGATGCGGTGGTCGTCCGGCCGCACCGTGTACGGCACCACCTTGAACCACTTGCCCGAGACGTTGACGGGCGAGCCGTGGGTGAGGTGGCCGCCGGCGGCGAGATTGAGCCCCATGAAGGTGTCGCCCGGATTCATCAGGGCGAAGAACACGGCGGCGTTGGCCGAGGCGCCGGAATGCGGCTGCACGTTGGCGAAGCCACATCCGAAAAGCTTCGTAACCCGCTCGATCGCCATGCGTTCCACGACGTCGACATACTGGCAGCCGCCGTAGTAGCGCTTGCCCGGCAGGCCTTCCGCGTACTTGTTGGTGAGCACCGAGCCCTGCGCCTCGAGGACGGCGCGGCTGACGATGTTCTCGGAGGCGATCAGCTCGATCTCGTCGCGCTGGCGGCCGAGCTCCTGCTCGATGGCGCCGAAGATCTCGGGGTCGGCCTCGCGGACGGACGCGGAAAAGAAGGCTTCGGCTTCGCGCGAAGCCGGGTTGGTCACGGACATCATGGTCTCCTGGCGCCGCGGAACGCGCAAAGAAGCGCCTGCGACAGGCGTGTGCCGGGGTGTTTGGGCCGCCGGATTAGCACATCGGCCGCCAAGCGCCAAGTTGTGGGACGGCGGCACGGCGCCGGGCTCAATATCTGGGGTCTCCGGGATCGCGGCTGCATTCGTGGGCCGCCCCCGCGGCTCAGCGGCCGCCGCCCTGCCCGCCGCCCTGCCCGCCGCCTTCCTGGGCGAGCCGGCGCTCCAGCTTGCGCATGGCGAGGCGCTGCAGCTCCCAGCGCGGCGCCGTCAGCGGGCCCATGACGGTGACCTCGATGCCGGTGGCGGCGTCGATCGCCACCACCCGGACGGTGCCGCCGACCGTCATCATCTCGAACAGCACCTCGCGACCCGCTGATTCGTCCGCCATCCCGGCCTCGTGCAGTGGAGCCGGGAGGCTAGCAGATTTCCGCCCCGGGACGACGGCGCCGATCGTCGCCGCCCCGGCGGGAGCGGACGGCCGCCTGCGGGCCGCCCGGCCCGGCCTCAGGGCCGCGCCTCCAGCACCATGTTGAACGGCGTCGTCACGGTGCGGCGGACGTGGGAGAAGCCGCCCTCGCGCAGCACGGCGGCGAGCCGGGCCTCGCCGGCCTGGGCGCCGAGCGCGGCGCCGACCTCCTGGCTCAGCGAGGCCGGCACGCACAGGCTGGTCGAGTAGGCGTAGAAGGCGCGGCCGACCGGGCCGAGGTTCTCGGCGAGCGAGTCGCCGGCGGCCGGCTCGACCACCATCAAGGTGCCGTCGGGCGCCAGGCTGTCGCGGATGTGGCGGGCGGCCCCGGCCGGATCGCCCATGTCGTGCAGGGCGTCGAACAGGGTGGCGAAGTCGAAGCCGTGGCCGGCGAAGTCCTGCGCCCGCGCCACCTCGAAGCGGACGTTGCGGCGACCCTCCAGGTGCGAGCGGGCGTGGTCGATCGACGGGGCGTGGAAGTCGATGCCGACGAACGCGGAGCGCGGGAAGGCATCGGCCATGATCAGGGTCGAGGCGCCGTGGCCGCAGCCGACGTCGACGACGCGGGCGCCGGCCTCGAGCTTCGCCACCACGCCGGCGAGCGACGGCAGCCACTCGGCGACGAGATGCGCCCGGTAGCCGGGGCGGAAGAACCGCTCGGTGCCGCAGAACAGGCAGGCGCAGTGCTCGCCCCAGCCGATGCCCTCGCCGCTCCGGAACGCGGCGGCGAGCCGGTCCTCGCCGGCATAGACGGCGCCGAGCCCGGAAAAGCCGCCGCCCATGAACACCGGGCTGTCCTCGTCGGCCAGCACGGCCGCCTGCTCGGCGGTGAGCCGGAAGGTCCCGTCCGCCGCCTCCCAGGTCACGAAGCCGGAGGCCGCCTGGGCCGACAGCCATTCGCGCACGTAGCGCTCCTGCGTGCCGGTCGCCCGCGCCAGCGCCGCGCTGGTGAGCGGCCCGTGCCGGTGCAGGGCCCGCCAGAGGCCGAGCCGGTCGCCGAGGCTGACGAGCACGCCGTTGGCGGCGGCGCCGAGCTCGACGACCATGGTTCCGAGCAGCGCGTTCAGGCGCTGCGTGTCGAGGGTCATGCTGTCCATCGGGGGGTCCTTTCGGGTTCGTCGCACGGCCGCGCGCGGCCACGGACGGCCCGCGCCGCGCGCGGTCCGCCGCACGGCACGGTTGGTATCGCTGGCGCGGTTCGTCGTTCAGGGGCAGACTGGCCGGGACCGGGGGGTATCGAGCCAACAGGGAGCGGTGCCGTGCCGACCACGCCGCTGCGCGTCAGCATCCCGGTCTTCCCGGAATGCGATCCGTCGATCGTCTACGGCGTGTTCGACACGCTGTGGGCCGCCGGACGGGTGTGGGACATGCTCCAGGGCCGCCCCGCGGGGCCGCCGCTGTTCGAGCCTCGCATCGTCGCCGCCACCACGGATCCGCTGGTGCTCTTCACCGGGGTGAGCATCGTGCCGCAGGACGCCGCCGCGGACATCGGCGAGACCGACATCGTCTTCGTCCCCAACGTGATGGTCGACACCCCGGAGTCGCTGGACCGGCTCGATCCCGCCCTGGTCGCGTGGATCGCCCGCATGCATGCGGGCGGCGCCCATCTCTACGCCGCCTGCGGCGGTTCGCTGGTGCTGGCCGCCGCCGGCCTGCTCGACGGGCTGGAGACGACGACGCACTGGGCCTATGCGCCGCTGCTGCGCAAGGCCTTCCCGACCGTGCGGGTGCACGCGGACCGCATCCTGGTCCAGGCCGGCGAGGGCCATCGCATCGTCTGCTGCGGCGGCGCCTCGTCGTGGCAGGATCTGAGCCTGCTGCTGATCGCCCGCCACGCCGGCACCGAGGAGGCGCTGCGCATCTCGAAGGTCTTTCTGTACCAGTGGCACCGGGAGGGGCAGCTCCCCTACGCGTCGCTGCTCGCCAACACGAGCCACGAGGACGCGGTGGTCGGCGCCCTGCAGACCTGGCTGGCCGAGAACTACGGGCGGCACGACGTGCTGACCGAGATGCTGCGCCGCGCCGCGCTGCCCAAGCGCACCTTCGACCGGCGCTTCAAGCGCGCCACCGGCTACGCGCCGCTCGCCTATGTGCAGGCGCTGCGGATCGAGGAGGCGAAGCAGCTCCTGGAGACCAGCGAGGCCTCGGTGGAGGCCGTCGCGGCCGAGGTCGGCTACGAGGACGTGTCCTATTTCCGCCGGCTGTTCCTGCGGCTCACCGGCATGCGGCCGGGCGACTACCGCCGCAAGTTCCAGCTGCCGCGGCTCGTCGCCGGGCGCGGCGCGCCGGGGCGGCCAGCCGCCGGCGGCGCGGAGGATGCCGAAGCGGGGTGTGGCGAAGCCGGGCGCGGCGGTGCCGCCGCCCCCTACCCGCGCGTCGCGCCGGCCGTGCTGGCGGCGAGGCCGTCGCGGGAATAGATGTCGTCGCGGAACTGGACGACGCCGTCGGGCGTCACCCAGGCGGTCACGTAGACCCAGTAGAGCGGCACCGGGCTCGACAGGCGGGCGTCCTTGCGCTCGCCCGACTTGATCACCGCGTCGATCTCGGCGCGCGTCCAGCCGGGCGTGTCGGCGAGCAGCCAGACCACCAGCTCGCGGACGTTCTGCACCCGCATGCAGCCCGAGGAGTGGAACCGGAAGTCCTCGCCGAACAGGTTCTTGGACGGCGTGTCGTGCATGTAGACGCCGTCCTTCGAGGGGAAGTTGATGCGGATCGAGCCGAGCGAGTTGAAGTCGCCGGGATCCTGCTTGAAGCGGTAGTTCACCGCCTCGTTGGTGTTCCAGTTGATCTGGGTCGGCTGCAGCTCGGTGCCGCGGCCGTCGAAGATGCGGATGTGATTCTTGGTGAGATAGTCCGGCTCCTCCTGCATGCGCGGGATCAGGTCCTTGCGCACGATCGAGACCGGCACGGTCCAGTACGGGTTGAAGTTGACCTCGACGATGCGGGTCTGCAGGTCGGGCGACGGGCGGTCCGGCTTGCCGGCCACGGTGACGTGACGCGACACCACGACGCCGCTGTCGATCGCCTCGATCTGGGCGGCCGGGATGTTGGCGACCACCAGCTTGGAGCCGAGATTCTGCGACAGCGTGCGCAGCCGCACCACGTTGATGCGCAGCTGGGCGAGCCGCACCTGGGCCGGTACGTTGAGGGCCTTGAGGGTCTGCTGGCGCACCACCCCGTCGACGGTCAGGCCGTGGCGCGCCTGGAAGCGCCGCACCGCCGCCTCGACATAGGAATCGTAGACGTCGCCCGCCCCCGCCGCGGCCGGATCGATGTCGCCCGACACCGCGAGCCGCTCGCGCAGCACCGGGACGGCGGGATTGCGGTTGCCGAGCCGCAGCCGCTCGACCTGCGGCACCGCCGGCCAGCCGCCCTGCGCCACGATCGCCTCGTAGCGCGGGATGAACTGCTCGGTGGTCTGCGCCGTCGACGGGTCGAGGGTCGGCAGCGAGGCCTTGGGCATCAGGATGGTGCGCGAGGCCGAATCGAAGCCCTGGCCGAAATTGCGCCCCTGGCTCTGCTGGATGAGCTGCTCGAGCACGGCGTCCTGGGCGCCGGCGCTGCCGATCCCGGCGATGCCGGCCGCCCCGCCCGCCAGGGCGCGCAGGACCGTCCGCCGGTCGAAGCCAGGGATCCGCGGCGACATCGGCTGCGCGCCATCGTTCCGGTGGAGCCCCGCCGCGCCACCGTGGTTCTTCACGTCCCCGTCCATCTCACCTCGCAGCGACCTCTGAGGCGCGCCCCGACACTGCCGCGCCTCGCCCGTCCGCATCCCGAAGATCCCGGCCATTACGGAGCCGAGCCGGCGTTTTTATGTCACCTCGGCAACGATCGTGCACGCACGACGATGCTCTGCAGCTCTGCAGCCCTGCATGGTGATCGCGAGAAACGTGTCGGGGCGCGAGCATTGACGGTATTCCAGGGTGTTCCGTAAGTTCGCCGCGCACCGATGCGCGAGTCCGTCCGCCCCGGCGAGGGCCGCGCATCGCAACCCCCGAACGGCAATGGAGCCGATCTCAATGAGAATGACCGTTCTGTCCGCCGCGGCCCTCGTCTCGATGGTCGCGACGACGGCGCTCGCGCAGAGCCGGCAGGACTTCACGCTCGTCAACCGCACCGGCTACGACATCAGCGAGGTCTACGTCTCGCCGAGCAAGGCCGACGACTGGGAAGAGGACGTCCTGGGCGACGACACCCTGGAGGACGGCGAACGCGCCAACATCACGTTCAGCCGCGCCGGCAAGACCTGCCTGTGGGACCTCAAGGTCGTCTACAGCGACGACGACTCCTCCGCCGTCTGGCACGACATCAACCTGTGCCGGGTCGAGCGGGTCACGCTCCGCTACAACAGCAAGACCGACACCACCTCCGCGACGTTCGACTGAGAGCGGGCCGGGCTCGTCCCGCCCATTCGGCATGCGGGCGTGGCCCGAAAACGCACGAAGCCCCGGTCCGCCGAAGGCGGCCGGGGCGTTCGTCCGGGGGGTCGGGTGCGGAGCACCCGCCGGTGTTCGACGGATCGGACCCGCGATCAGAGCCGATAGAGGATCTGGTCGGTCCAGAATCGCTCGAGCCGATGCAGCGCCTTGTTGAGGGTGGCGAACTCCTCGGCGTTGACGCCGCCCACCTGCTCCACCGTGCGCACGTGCTTCTGGTAGAGCGCCTCGATGATGTTGCGCACCTCGCGGCCCTTGTCGGTCAGCTTGATGCGCACCGAGCGGCGGTCGACGCGCGAGCGCTGGTGATCGAGGAAGCCCATCTCGACGAGCTTCTTCAGGTTGTAGGAGACGTTCGAGCCCAGGTAGTAGCCGCGCGTGCGCAGCTCGCCCGCGGTGAGCTCCTTGTCGCCGATGTTGTAGAGCAGCAGCGCCTGCACGGAGTTGATGTCGGCGCGGCCGCGGCGGTCGAACTCGTCCTTGATGACGTCGAGAAGCCGGCGGTGCAGCCTCTCGACGAGCGTCAGCGATTCCAGGTAGAGCGGCCGGATATGGTCGAAGCGCATATCCCGCTCGGCGGGTTCCGCCGGCCTAGCGACTGCTTTCATGACGACGCCTGTTGGTTGTTGTACGACGAGGCCCTGTATTCCTCGTTCGTCCTATTCCTACGTGACACGCTCTAAAAACGGTTTAAACAATACAATAAAGAACCCGTTTATTTGCCGAGGTAAACCAACGACTAAGGATGGAATCCGAGGGGTTGGTTTTACCTTGCGTTCACCGCTTTTCGACTGGACCGTGGAACCGGCAAGTCCGGTCGGGCGCACGGGTTTTTCGTTCACCCGAAAACGATCGCGGCGGCCCCTGGAGCCGCCGCGATTGCCTGCCGGGTCGCTCCGGACGCGGACCGCAGGTCCGCCGGCCCGGGAAGATGCGTCGCGTCAGTTCACCCGGGTCCAGGTCTGGCCGCCGCAGAACATGCCGCCGAAGGCACAGCCCTGCACCCGCATCCGGTCGTCGCCCTTCATGGCGAGGGTCGAGTCGTAGATGCCGCCGCCACCATTGCGGGTGTCCTTGATGCGGCCCTTCCAAACGCTGCCGGACGGCTTCATGTCGATCAGCACCTTCTGGCCGTTGCGGCCGGTCTTCTCGTCGACCGCGTAGCCGCAGAGATTCGGGCCGCAGGCCTCGACCCGCACCATGCCCTCCTTCTTCTCGGTCGCCCACAGGCCGATCGGGCCGGTGGCGGCGGCCGCCGGAGCGGGCGTCGGAGCGGGTGCGGGCGGCAGCGCGGCGACGCGCGGCTCGGGCTGCGGCGCCACGGCCGGGGCCGGAGCGGGCGGTGGAGCGGCCGCGGCAGCCGGCGGCGTCACCGTGACGGGCGCCGGATCGGAGCGCCCGGTGACGGGCGGAGGCGCCGGCGGCGGGGGCGGCACGGCGACGACGCCCGCGGTGGCCGGGGCCGGAGCCGTGGTGGTCGGCTGCGGCGGCGGGGCGGCCGGCGCGGTCGCGGTCCCGGTGCCCGGGCGCGAGCGCCACTGCGGCGCCGGCACCGTGGCCGTCTCGGTCTCCTCCTCGTCGTCGTCCTTGCCGAGGCCGCCGAAGCCGCCGAGCTTGCCCTTGGCGAGGCTCTCGATGTCCTTCCAGCCGATCCCGGGCAGGTCGTAGCGCTGGGCGTCGCGGGCGCCGCGCTCGCGCCAGGTGACCGAGCCGCACAGCCTGTCGCGGCAGCGCTCGTCGATGTCGAAGCGGACCGTGCCGCCGTTGACCGGGACGCTGAACGAGCCGGCCTGGGCGGCGCCGCCCAGGACCACGAAGGCGGCGGCGAGACCGAACGTCCGACCCAGCGTGCGGCCAAGAGCGCGAGCAAGGGTGTTCATGGGATCCTCCCGTCGATGGGCCCGGCGGCCCGTGTCGAAGGCGAGGATGCGCCGCAGCCGGCGCCACAACCGTGAGGTGGATCACACGCGGCCGGCGCCGCCGTCGGCCGGCCGAACCGCCGGGCGTGACGCGACAGGGCGGATCCCGGCGACCCGCCCTGCCCGCCCGTCGCCGCGCGGTGGGTCCGCCTCGCGGCGGCTCAGTGGCCGTTGACCGGGAGGGCCGGTGCGGTCGAGACGGCCGGGCGATCGACCTCGTCGATCGAGATGCCGGCGCGCGACACCTGGGTCGCCCACAGCGGCATGTCGAGCTCGAGGAAGGCCGAGAAGGCTTCGATCGGGGCGCGCACCGGCTCGGCGCCGCTCGCCGTCAGGTTCTCCTTGAACAGCCGCGACTCGAGGGCGCGGCCGATCGCGTTGGCGAGCTCGCGCTGGATCTCGGTCGGCACGCCGCGCGGCGCCATCAGGCCGAACCACAGGCTGACGTCGACGCCGGCGACGCCGGTCTCGGCCAGCGTCGGCAGCTGCGGCGCCACCGCGCTGCGGCGCGCGCCGGTGACGGCGAGCTGGACGATGCGGCGGTCGGCCGCGATGCCGGCGATGGTCGGCAGCGGCGCGAACAGCACCTCGAGCCGCCCGGCGACCAGGTCGGCGGCGGCCTCGTGACTGCCGCGATAGGAGACGTGCTCCAGCCGGATGCCGGCGGAGGCCTTGAACAGCTCGGCGGCGATGTGCGGGCCGGTCGCCAGCCCGGAGGTGCCGTAGCGCAGGGCGCCGGGCCGCGCCTTGGCGAGCGCCACCAGCTCCCGGATCGAGCCGACGCCGAGCGCGCGGTTGACCACCACGACGGTCGGCACCCGCCCGAGCAGCGCGATCGGCGCGAAGGCGTTCGGGAACGCGAAGGGCTGCTCCGGCAGCAGCGCCGCATTGGCCGACTGGGCGTTGCTGGCGACGAACAGCGTGTAGCCGTCCGGCTCGGCGATCGCCGCCGCGGCGGCCGCGTCGTTGCTCGAATGGCCGGGGATGTTCTCGACGATGAAGCGCTGGTTGAAGTACTCGGTCAGCTTGTCGGCGTAGATGCGGGCCAGGATGTCGGTCGTCGAACCGGCTGGGAAGCCGACCACGATGTGGACCGGGCGGATGGGATAGATCTGGGCCTCGGAGACGGCCGTCGAGGCTCCTCCGGCGAGGAGCACCACGGCGATCAGGGCCAGCAGTCGGCGCAACACGGTCGTCTCCCGTCACGGGCCCTCTCGCGGGCTCCGTCTCGCGGCGCACGCCGTCGCCTCTCGCATGTCGGGGGACGATCGGCGGTGGGAGGGACTTCGAACGTGTCCGCCGACACGCGGGGAGCGGCGCACGGGCCGTCCGGGATCTATTTAACCTCGCCTGCAACCAGTTGAATCTGTCGGATCACGTAGACCCGCATGCGTATCATCGCGGACAGACGCGCGCCCCGCGCCGGTCTCCGCGAACCGAATATTCACGAATCGTGAACCATATGACGCGGGCGCGCGGACACCCGGCCCGCCGCGCCCGCGTGCCGCGGTCAGAAGCGGACCGCGAGGGTGCCGCGCACGCCGTGGTCGGTGATGTCGGGCCCGTACTGGCCGCGCCACGACACCCCGGCCGTGACGTTGGCGGCGACCGCGACGTCGAGCCCGAGATCGCCGACGAAGGCGTCGCGGGCGATCGGCGCGCCGGCGACCGTGAAGGCGCTGCCGCCGGCGAGCGCCAGCGTCGCCAGCGGGCTCGTGTCGCCGAAGGCGTGCCGCCAGCCGACCGTCCCGCGAAGCTTGGCGAGCGCGGCGCCGAGGGTCACGTCGGCGGAGCCGTGCAGGCCGAGCGTCGTGAAGGTCACGGCGGTGTCGTCGGAGCCGGCCGCCAGCGCCGCGCCGTTGCCGCTCTCCGCGAAGGCGTCGGTGTGCAGGTTCACATGGGCGAGCGCCGCGAACGGCTCCAGCACGGTGCGGCCCGCCGGCAGCTTCCAGCCGAGCTCGACGAAGCCCTGCGCCATGCCGGCGCCGTAGTCGGCGGTCGGCAGGTCGGAGAAGCCGCTCATGATCACGGCGCGCGACGTGGCGATGTCGTCGTGCGTGTAGGCGGCGCCGGCGCGCAGGCCGAGCGCGCCCCACTGGCGGCCGCCATAGGCGCCGACGTGATAGCCGTCGGCGCTCGCCGATCCGGCCGCGCCCGACATGGTGGTGCGGCTGTAGCCGGCGAGCAGGCCGAGGCGCCAGCCGTCGAGCACGACGCCGTCGCCGCCGACCACGAAGCCGCCGGTCGAGCGGTCGAACGCACGGGCGTTGCCGTCGCCCTGCGCCGTGCCCCACATGCCGAAGCTGCGGCTCCACAGCGTGGTCGCGCCGACCTGCGGCCCGACCGCGTCGAAGGCGCCACGCACGCGGTCGAGGGCGGCGTCGCGGACGAGCCCGCCGGTCTCGATCAGGGCGCCCTTCAGCGAGGCGTGCACCTCGCCCGAGATCTGGTCGAAGGCCTGCTGCGCGGCCGCGTCGCTCGGCAGGAACGCCACCGCGTTGTAGAGCGCGCTCGCATTGGTCAGCCCGCCGACCGCGCCCGCCGCGGCGGCCTGGTTGGCGGTCGCGGCGGCCGCCGTGAAGGCGCGGGTGAGCGCCACGTCGAGATAGACGTTGGTGCTGTCGTAATCGAGGGTCGCGGTGGCGAAGGCCGACACCGCACCGCCGTTGGCGACGGCGTCGTAGGTGCCGGTCACGCCGCCGTCGGCGGTCAGGATGGTGTAGCGGGTGCCGACCGTGGCGATCCCGTAGGTCGTCACCGCGACGGTGCCGCCCTGGATGTCCGCCGTGCCGGTGGCGTGGATCAGGTCGGAGGTGCCGTTCGCCCCGATCTCGACCGCGTAGGTCGTGGACGCCCACTGTGTGTAGGTCCCCGCGACCGTCAGGGTGCCGATCGAGTTGCCGGGCGCCACCGTGCCGCCAGACGTCACGATGGTGTCGCCGATCGTGCCGGAACCATTCAGGGTGCCGGTCTCGCCGACCACCACGGCGCCGTCGACGGTGCCGTTCACGTTCAGGGTGCCGTCGACCTGCACGGTGGTGGCCGTCAGGCTGGCGCCGGCCGCGATGGAGAGCACACCCTCGTTGTAGAAGGTGGTCCCGATCAGGTTCAGGCTCGATCCGGCGCCGAGCGAGATCAGTCCCGAGGCCGTGTTGGTGAAGGTGGTCAGGCCGTCGAGTGTCGCGGAGCCGCCGGCCGCCACGGTGACCAGGCCCTCGTTGGTGAAGCTCGACGTGCCGGTCAGGGTCCAGCTGGCGCTCGTGACGCCGGTCGGCAGCAGGTTCCAGGTGCCCTGGTTGACGATCTCGTTGGTGCCGCCGGCCGTGGTGAGGCCGCCGTTGACGGTGCCGGTGTTGGTGAAGGTCGCCGTGCCGGTGGTCACCGACAGCGCGACGGCGACCGGATCGGTCGCCGCGGTCGCCGTGACGATGCCGGAGTTCGTGACCGTCACGTCGCCGTCGCTGCTCTCCGCCCGGATGCCGCCGAGCGCCGTGACGGTGCCGGCATTGGTGACGGTGACGTCGCCTGACGCCGTCAGCGCGACGATGCCGTAGCCGCTCGGCGCCGAGATGGTGCCGGTCGCCGTGTTGGTGACGACGACATCGCCGGAGGTGCCGGCCTCGGCCCAGATGCCGACATGACCGTACGTGCCGGCATCCGTCACGGTCGTGTCGTCGTAGGTGAACAGGCTGCCGCTGTTGGTCACCGTGACGGTGCCGGTCTCGGCCACCGCCTGCACGGCGACGTCGTCGTAGGCCGTGACGGTGCCGGAGTTGACGATGGTCGCGTCGCCGGCCGCCGACCACGCGACGAGGCCCTGGCGGGTGGTCGCGGTGACGGTGCCGGAGTTGTCGATGGACGACAGGCCCTGCCAGTTGACCGCGCGGATGCCGGCCAGATAGCCCGAGACCGTCCCGGAGTTGGTGACCGACACCGTGACCGGATCGGCACTGGTGTTGTTGTAGCCGCCGTCGGCGTAGATGCCGCGGTCGTCGGTCGAGACGACGGTCCCCGAATTGGTGATCGAGACCGCGCCGAGATTGGTGGTCGCCGTGATGCCCGGCCCGCCCGTCGCCGTGACGGTGGCGGCGCTGTCGATGGTGATGTCGCCCGACGTCTCGTTGCGGATCCACACGGCGCCGAAGCCGGCGAGCGACGTGATCGACACGCCGGAGCCGAGATTGACCACGATGTCGTGGTCGGGCGCATCGGCGTAGGAGTAGACGGCGCTGTAGCTCGGGTTGGAGACGATGGTCGTCCCCGTGAGGGTCAGCGTGTGGCTGGTCGGCGTGGTCGCGCCGGTGGCGGGCGCCAGGAAGACGCCGACCGTCGTCATGTCCGTGACGGTGAGCGAGGTGGCGCCGGTGCCGGTGCGGACGTCGACGAAGCTCGCGTCGCACTGGCTCGACACAACGGCCACGTCGCCGGTGATGGTGCAGCCGGCGACGGCCGCGTCGGACAGCGCCGCCTGCAGGGCGGCGAGCGCGACTCCGCTCGCGAGGATCGTCCGCACCGAGCGGCACGGGGACGAAGACGCCCGGCGCGCGCTCGACGCGACGGGGAGAGACCGGCTCGGGATCACGGGGGCACCTCGGGGCGTGGCAGGGGGCGCGCGGACACGCGCCGACGACGAGGCTAGAGAGCCGCCGCCGCCGCCGCCAACCCGCGAACGCCGACGGAGCCTCGTCCCGGGGGGTTAGCTCCCGGGTTGTAGCTTCCGTGCAACAGATCGTGCCGGACCCGCGCTCGCGTTCGGACGCGAGGCCGTCGAGCGCCTACCCTGACGTGCCGAAACGAATGCGGCGGCCGGGGCTTGGCCCGGCCGCCGCAACCGAAATCGCAAGATCCGGCAGTGATTCGCGCCGCGCCGCCAGCCGCGCCGGCTAGCTGCGGCGCTCCGCCGTCCAGGTGCCGGCGCAGGCGCCGCCCGTCCACTTGCCGGTGCCGGATTCGCCCGACAGGCGGCCCTGGCCGGTGGCGCTCTTGCCGCCGTAGCTCAGCCGGACGATCAGCTTGCCGTCGCGGGCGACCTTGCCGGAGATGTCGAACGAGGTGCTGCCGGCGTTGATCAGGCTGCCGTCGTTGTTGATGCGGATGGGGTACCGGTAGGCGCGGTCGCAGTCGCCCTGCTCGGTGACGACCACCACGCTCCAGATCCCGTCGAAGCCGGTGCGCGCATCCGCCGGCTGCGCGCCGGCCAGCACGGTCCCGATCGAACCCGCGGCGAGCGCCGCCACGGCGCAACGAACGAAAGCAGTCTTCATCTGTCGATGTCTCCCCTCGAAACGACCGGGTGCGAAACGACCGGGTGCGCGACAATGCGCGACATCGGTGAAAACCTGGTTTCTTTCCACCGACCGTCCCCCGCTTCGTCGGACGGGGTAACCACAAGGTTCAGCAATGGTTCCCGATCACCGCGAATTTTATTAACCATTGTTTCCCGGTCGGGCCGCAGGCGCGCCCGTCACGCCCAGGCGAGGCCGCCGAGCGCGAGACTCGCGTCCCACAGCCGGCGGGCGACGGCGTCGTCGCGGGCCGCCGCCGAGGGCTCGGCGAGGCGCGAGCGCACCACATAGGCGCCGGTCGTCGTGTCGAACTCCGGCGCCGAGGCGACATGGATCGAGGTCGCGGCGCCCTCGGCCAGCGGCAGCGCGAACAGCTTGGCGATCCGGATGCCGAGGCCGTAGAGGCCGCGATTGTTGTCGCCGAAGCCGGTGGCGACGAAGCCGGGATGCAGGCAGTTCGCCGTCACGCCGGTGCCGGCGAGCCGGCGGGCGAGCTCGCGGGTGAACAGGATGTTGGCGAGCTTGGAGCGGCGATAGACCGGCCAGCCGCCGTAGCCGCGCGCCGCCTGGAGGTCGTCGAGATCGAGCGTCGCGCCGCGATGCGCCTCGGAGGCGACGTTGACGACCCGGGCCGGCGCCGAACGGACCAGCGTGTCGCGCAGCAGCACGGTCAGCGCCACATAGGCCATGTGATTGAGCGCGAAGGTGCGCTCCAGCCCGTCCGCCGTCACCTCGCGGCGGGCGAACATGCCGCCGGCATTGTTGAGCAGCACGTCGACGCGGGGCCGCGCCGCGAGCCGCGCGGCGAGCGCCCGGAGATCGTCGAGTCGCGCCAGGTCGGCGTAGTCGATCTCGGCCTCGGCGCCGGGCACGAGCTGCCGCAGGCGGGCGAGCGCCGCCTCGCCGCGAGCCCGGTCGCGGCCGACCAGCACCAGCCGGGCGCCCTTCCGGGCCAGCCCGACCGCGGTCTCGAGCCCGATCCCGCCGGTCGCGCCGGTGATCACCACGGTCTTGCCGGACAGTGACCCGTCCGCCGCTGTCGTTCCGGTCGTCGTCCCGGTCGCCGCCATGCCGCCCTCCCGCCCTAGCTCAGGCCCGGGATGTGGCGGCGCCGACGGCCGCCGGCAAGGCCTTACCGGGAGCTCGCCGGGCCGCAGGCCGGCGGCCGTGGACCCGGCGCCGGCTCAGCGGCGGGCGCGCCGGCCCTTGCGGGGCGAGCCCATCAGGCCCTGCATGGAGCGCCAGTCGATGGCGCTCATCATGCCCATCATCGACCCCATGTCCATGCCGCCCATGCCGCCGCCGAAGCCCCCGCCCATCCCGCCGAAGCCGGCCGGGGAGACGCCTCCGCCGGAGCCTCCACCGAAACCGCCGAAGCCAACGCCTCCGCCGCCGCCTCCGTCCATCATGTCGGCCATCATCGGCCCGAAGGCCTGCATCAGCTGGGCGTAGCGCTTCTTGCCCATGCGCTGCTTCATCATCTCCATCAGCGGCGCCATCTGGCTCATCATCTGCTCGCCTCCGAAGCCGCCCATGCCGCCGCCCCCGAAGCCGCCGAAGCCCGCCATCTGGGCCCGCGCCGGGACCGGCCCGGCCAGCACCAGGATCGCCACCGCGGCGGCGCCGGACAGGCCGGCCGCCCGCCGCGCACGCCGCTTCGAAAGTGCCGCCTTCGACAATCCATCCATGCGAAGTCCTCCTCGGACGGCGCGGGCCGTCGCCTGCAGGGGTTGCCCCCTCCGCGGATCCCCGTTCGGCGATCGGTGCCGCGACCCGGGCGGGCGGTTCACGCATGCACGCGCGTTCCGTTCTGAAGTCCGGAACGCCGGCGGCCGGCGGGCCGCCTCTCTCGCGAGGCTGCCTTATTCGTGCAATCTGCGGACCGCACAATTCGGTGAGGGCCGGCCCGACTCGCGCCGGCGCCGCTGCGGGAGGGGACCCCCATGCCGGACACCGCCGGTCGCTTCGACGTGTTCACGGCCTTCGGCACCATGCATCTCGTCACGGTGCTGTGCTGCTTCGCGGCGATCGCCGCCGTGGTGACGCTCGGCCGCCGGCTGGCGCCGGAGGGCGAGCGGCGGCTGCGGCAGGGCCTGGTCGCCTTCGCGGCCACGATCTGGGTCGTCTACAACATCGCCTGGAACTGGGGCGGCATCGACGTGGCGAGCGGCCTGCCGCTGCACATCTGCGACGTCGGCGGCGTGATCGCCCCGCTGGCGCTGCTCACCCAGCGCCGCTTCCTGCGCGCCGCCCTGTACTTCTGGGCCTTCGCCCTGACCACCCAGGCCTTCATCCAGCCGACCCTGGTCCAGGGCCCCGCCTCGCCGCTGTTCTGGTGCTTCTGGATCGCCCACTCGATCATCCTGGGCTACGCCGTCTACGACATCGCGGTGCTCGGCTTCCGCCCCGACTGGGCCGACTTCCGCCGCGCCGCCGTGTTCACGGTGGCCTATGTGGCGGTGGTGTTCGTGGTGAACATCGCGCTCGGCTCCAACTACGCCTATGTCGGCAATCCGGCCGACCCGAAGCTGGTGCCGCCCTTCGTCGCCCTGCTCGGCCCGTGGCCGCTCCGGGTGCCGGTGATGGCCGCCCTCGCCGGGCTCGGCTTCCTGCTGGTGTTCCTGCCCTGGCGTTTTTTGCGGAAGCCCGCCGTCGAGGCGGAGGTGGAGCCTGAGGCGGCGTGAACGGCTGAGCGGCTCGTCCCGAGGGCCGCGCGACGAGCGACACTGCGTGCCCCGGACAAGGCGCGGCGGGCCGCAGGCCCGATGCGCCGCCGAGCCGGGGCCCAGGGGCGGCGTGGCACCGCCTCGGTGGCCCCCCTGGGTCCCGGCTCGCGGTGCGTCGCACCGCGTCCGGGACACGAGGCCTTCTCCCCGGAACGACGGGGGCGGCTTCCCAAGGGCCGCCCGTTGCTCTAGGAAGCGGCCCTTCCGCAACCGAACGGCCCCGATCTCGATGCAGACCCCCGCCCCGACCCTGCCCGCCCCGGCCGCCGAGGCGTCCGCGCCCGACACGGCGGCCGCGCGCAAAGTGAGCTTCGTGTCGCTCGGCTGCCCGAAGGCGCTGGTCGATTCCGAGCGCATCATCACCCGGCTGCGTGCCGAGGGCTACGAGCTGACCCGCACCCACACGGGTGCCGACCTGGTGCTGGTCAACACCTGCGGGTTCCTGGACTCGGCCAAGGCGGAGTCGCTCGCCGCGATCGGCGACGCGCTGGCCCAGAACGGCAAGGTGGTGGTGACCGGCTGCATGGGCGCCGAGCCCGAGGCGATCACCGAGAAGTTTCCCAACGTGCTGGCCGTCACCGGACCGCAGCAGTACGAGAGCGTGATGGAGGCGGTGCATCGCGCCGCCCCGCCGGCGCACGCGCCGTTCGTCGACCTGGTGCCGCCGCAGGGCATCAAGCTGACGCCGCGCCACTACGCCTATCTGAAGATTTCGGAGGGCTGCAACAACCGTTGCAGCTTCTGCATCATCCCCAAGCTGCGCGGCGACCTGGTGTCCCGCCCGGCCGCCGACGTCCTGCGCGAGGCCGAGAAGCTGGTCGCGGCCGGTGTCAAGGAGCTGCTGGTCATCTCGCAGGACACCTCGGCCTACGGCGTCGACCTGAAATATGCGGCGAGCGTCTGGCGCGACCGCGAGGTGCGGGCGAAATTCCTCGACCTGTCGAGCGCGCTCGGCGAGCTCGGCGTGTGGGTGCGGCTGCACTACGTCTACCCCTACCCGCATGTCGACGAGGTGATCCCGCTGATGGCGGAGGGGCGCGTGCTGCCCTATCTCGACATCCCGCTCCAGCACGGCGTGCAAGGCGTGCTCCAGCGCATGCGCCGCCCGGCCGCGCAGGAGAAGACGCTGGCCCGCATCGCACGGTGGCGCGAGATCTGCCCCGACATCACGCTGCGCTCGACCTTCATCGTCGGCTTCCCGGGCGAGACCGAGCAGGAGTTCGAGGAACTGCTCGCCTGGCTCGACGAGGCCTCGCTCGACCGCGTCGGCTGCTTCAAGTTCGAGCCCGTGAAGGGCGCGCCGGCGAACGATCTCGACGGCGCCGTGCCCGAGCCGGTGAAGGAGGAGCGCTGGCACCGCTTCATGCAGCGCCAGCAGGCGATCTCGGCGCGGCGCCTGAAGCGCAAGGTCGGCACCCGACAGCAGGTGATCATCGACGAGGTCGGCCCGAACGTCGCAAAGGGCCGCAGCAAGGCCGACGCGCCGGAGATCGACGGCGCCGTCTACGTCGCCTCGCGCCGCCCGCTGCGGGTCGGCGAGATCGCCACCGTCAGGATCGAGCGCGCCGACGCCTACGACCTGCACGGGACGGCCGTGGGGTTCTGATCAGTTCGGTGTCATTCCGGGGCGCCCGCAGGTGCGAACCCGGAATCGAGCGGAAAGCTCTGAATTCTCGGTTGGATTCCGGGTTCGGCGCTACGCGCCGCCCCGCAATGACGGTGCCTACACCTCCTCCACCAGCAGCGGCGGAGAGTGCAGGTAGGCGGCGACGCGGCGCTTCGAGGCGATGTCGCGCCAGACGCGCGCGATCTGGTCGGGCGCGAGGCCGACCGCCGGGGCGGCGACCGCGGCCGGGACGGCGTGGTTCAGGGCGTAGAGGCAGAGATCCATGCGGTCCCAGGGCAGCGCGAAGTAGAACTCCTCCTGGGTCTGGGCGAGCGACCAGGTGTCGGTGGTCGGCGGGCGGCGGCGGATCTCGTCGGGCACGCCGAGATGGGCGGCGAGCGCGTAAACCTGGGTCTTGTAGAGATGCGCGATCGGCTTGAGGTCGGCGGCGCCGTCGCCGTTCTTGACGAAGAAGCCCTGGTCGTATTCGAGCCGGTTGGGCGTGCCGGCGACGGCGCGGTTCAGCCGGTCGGCGTGGAAGTATTCGAGCTGCTTGCGCGTCCGCTGCTTCATGTTGGTGGCGGCGACGAGGCCGAGATAGGCGTCGAGCGGCAGGCGGAGCTTGCGCTGCTCGCCGTCCGGCGCCTGCACGACCAGCGCGGTGAGGCTGTAGGGCGCGCCGTCGGCGGCCGCGGCGATCACCACCTTGCAGCCCCAGCCGTCGCCGAACTCCGGCACCAGCGTCCGGATCAGCGCGTCGCGCCGGGCGTAGCAGCCGGCCGCGTCGAGCATCGGGGCGATGTCCTCGACCACGGTCGCGATGCCGAGCGTCTCGGCGAGCGCGCGGCCGAGCCGCAGGCTGTCGGGGTCGGAGTCGCGTTCCGGCATCAGCACGCCGAGCACGCGGCCGGGGCCGAGGGCGCGGACGCACAGCGCCGCCGTGACGCTCGAGTCGATGCCGCCCGACAGGCCGAGCACGACGCCGCGCCTGCGCAGCGTGCGCAGCACCTGGGTCTCGATCGCGGCGGCGATGCGGGCCGTCTCGGCGGCCGCGTCGATGGCGAGCACGGCGGCCGAGAACGGCGGCGCGGCGCCGTCCGGCCCGGCCGGGACATCGTCGATGGCGTGCTGGCGGAGCGGCGTGGTCATTCGGCGGCGTCCATGAGCGGGGCCGCGAGCGCGCGGCGGTCGATCTTTCCGTTGTCGAGCTTCGGCAGCGCGTCGCGGAACTCGACGTGCTTCGGCACCATCACGTCCTCGAGCACGCGGGCGCAGTGGCGGATCACGTCCTGGGCCGTCAGCGCGCCCGGCGCGGCGACCACGATCGCCTTCACGGCCTGGCCGAGGATCGGATCGTCGACGCCGAGCACCGCGGCCTCGCGCACGCCGGGCAGCGCATGCAGCGCCCGCTCGACCTCCTGCGGGCTCACCTTCTCGCCGCGCGACTTGATGATGTCGTCCTTGCGGGCGACGAAGTAGAAAAAGCCCTCGGCGTCGGCCCGGAACAGGTCGCCGGTGTGCAGCACCCGCTCCCACGGATACGGCCCCGGCCGCAGCGCCCTGGCGGTCGCGGCGGGATCGTCCCAGTAGCCCTGCATCACGTGCGGCCCGCGCACCACCAGCTCGCCGACCTCGCCGGGCGGCAGCGGCGCGCCGGTCTCGTCGGCCACCCACACCTCGGTGCCGGGCAGCGCGACGCCGACCGAGTCGGGCCGGCGCATCAGCTCGTCGGGCGGCAGCCAGGTGCAGCGCTTGCACTCGGTGAGCCCGTACATGGAATGCAGCCGCGCCGCCGGGAACAGGGTGCGCAGCCGCAGGATATGGCCGATCGGCAGCGCCGCCGCCGTGTTGGTGAAGGTGCGCAGCGTCGGCAGGTCGCCGGTCTTCAGATCCTTCAGCTGCAGGAGCAGCGCCGCGATGGTCGGCACCAGCGGGAAGACGGTGGCCCGCTCCGCCGCGATCCGCTGCACCACGGCCTGCGGGAAGGCGAACGACTTCTCCAGCACCAGCGTGGCGCCGGAGCGCGCCGCCAGGAACACCTGATAGAGCCCGTAATTGAACGACAGCGGCAGCACGCTGAGGATCACGTCGTCCTCGCGGCTGTCGATGCAGGCGGCGACCGCGCCCGCCGCCGCCAGCATGTTCTGGTGGGTCATCATCACGCCCTTGGGCCTGCCGGTGGTGCCCGAGGTGTAGATCAGCATGGCGAGGTCGAGGGCGATGCCCGGTGCGGGCGGCGGCGCCGCGTCGGCCGACAGCGCCGCATCGTAGCGCAGCCAGGACGGCGGCGCGCCGTCGCGCGGCTCGGCCACCATCACGGTCCCGACGGCCGGCGCCTGCGCCAGCGCGGCCGCGGCGACGCGGGCGAGCCGGCCGAGCGTGACCAGCCCGGCGGCCCGGCAGTTGTTCAGCACGTAGGCGAGCTTGTCGGCCTTGGTCGACGGGTGGATCGGGCTGAACACGCCGCCGGCCTTGAGGATCGCGAAGATCGCGACCACGGCCTCGGCGCAGTTGTCCATGAACACGACGACGCGGTCGCCGCGCCGGATGCCGTGCGCCGCCAGCGCGCCGGCGAGCCGGTCGGAGGCGCGGTCGAGATCCCGCCAGGTCAGCCGCCGCTCGCCGGCGACCAGCGCGACCTTGTCGGGCCGCCGGGCGGCGCTCGCGCTCAGGAAGGTCTCGACCCGCATGGATGTGTCCCGCTGTGCTGTCAGGCCCCGGTCAGGCCGCGCGCGCCGTGGCGAGCTTCACCTCGACGAAGGCCGCGATGCGGTCGATCGAGTCGAGATTCTCCGGGACGATGTCGGCGTCGGCGATCGCCAGCCCGAAGTCCTGCTCGAGGAAGGCGACGAGCTCGAGGATGCCGGTCGAGTCGATCAGCCCGAGATCGAGCAGCGAGTCGCCGTCGGCGATCGCCTCCAGGTCTTCGCGGAACAGGAAATTGTCGCGGATGAAATCACGGATCTTGTCACGGCGGGAGGACGGCATGGACTCTGGCCCGGTCTGTTGCGGAAGATGAATCGGCGGCCGCCCGTCGCACGAAGCGGCCGTGGAGAATCTGGGTGGAGAGGATGCCGATCAGCGCGGCGTTGTCGCGGGCGCCCGGCGCCGGCGCCGTCTCGCATTTGCGGACGAGCTTCGCGACCGCGCCGGCGTCGAACAGCCCCGCCGCGGCGAGCGCCGCCGGCGCCAGCGCCGTGTCGACGCAGGCCGCGCGCGGCCGCAGGACGGCGGCGCTCTCCGGCGCCCGGTAGGGCTGCTTCGGCCGGGTGGCGATCGCGGCGGGCAGCAGGTCGGCCGTCGCCTCGCGCAGGATGTGCTTCTCGCGCAGCACCTTCAGCTTGAGATGCGGCGGCAGCCGGGTGGCGAAGTCGATCACCCGCGGATCGAGGAACGGGTAGCGGCCCTCGACCGCGTGCGCCATCGACACCCGGTCGCCCTGCGACGACAGGATGAAGCCGGGCAGCAGCACCGTCGTCTCGAGATACTGGGCCTGCGACAGCGGGTGCCAGCGCGCGAACTCCGGCGGCAGCCGGTCGCGCAGCGCGGCGAGCGCGTCGTGGCCGGCCAGCGCGGCGCGCAGGTCGCCGGCGTAGAACTGCTCGAGCCCCCGCAGCGTGCGCACCCGCGGCAGATGCGAGAACAGCGGGTCGGCGAGATCGTCGGCGGTGCCGAGGAAGAACGCCTCGCGATAGCGCTGCGACTGCGCCTTGAGCTGCGGCAGGTACGGATAGAGGCGCTGCAGCAGCAGCGGCCGGCGCCGCGAGCCGGGCTGCGCGGCGCAGAAGCGGCGCAGCTTCGCCTCCTTGAACAGGTCGTAGCCGGCGAACATCTCGTCGGCGCCCTCGCCGGTGAGCACCACCTTGAGCCCCTGCTCGCGTACGTGGCGCGACAGCGCGTAGAGCGGCGCCGGGCCGGTGCGCACCATCGGCCGCTCGGCATGGCCGACGACCGCGGGAAACACTTCGCCGATATCGGCGGTCGCGCAGGTCACGACGTGATGCGCGGTGCCGAGCGCCGCCGCCATCGTCTCCTGGAACGGCCGCTCGTCGAACGCCGCGTCCTCGAAGGCCACCGAGAAGGTCTCCAGGCGGTCGGGCGCGTGGCGCTTCATCAGCGCCGTGACGATCGCCGAGTCGAGGCCACCGGACAGATAGGCGCCGACCGGCACGTCGGCGCGCAGCCGGATGCGGGTGGCGTCGTCGAGCAGCGCGCGCAGCTCGGCGGCGATCTCGCGCGGATCGCGGCGGTCGAGCGCCGCGTGGTCGTCGGCGTCGGGAAACTCCAGCCGCCAGTACGGCCGCAGCGTGACGCCGTCGCGGTCGGCGAGCAGCACGTGGCCGGGCGGCAGCTCGTCGATGCCGGCGAAGATCGTGCGCGGCGCCAGCGGAGCCCACAGCGTCAGCACCTGGTCGAGCGCGACCGGGTCGATCGCGGCGTCGATGCCCGGCACGGCGAGCAGCGCCTTGATCTCGGAGCCGAACCACAGCGCGTCGGGACGCGCCGTGTAGAACAGCGGCCGCACGCCGACGCGGTCGCGCGCCAGCATCAGCCGGCGGCGGCGCCGGTCCCACAGGGCGAAGGCGAAGTCGCCGTTGAGCTTCTCCACGCAGTCCGGGCCCCAGGCCCGATACGCCTCGAGGATCACCTCGGTGTCGGAGGCGGTGCGGAAACGGCCGCCGCGCGCCAGGAGCTCGGCACGCAGCTCGACATAGTTGAAGATTTCCCCGTTGAAGCTGATCACGAGGTCGCCGTCGACGTCCGCCATCGGCTGGGCGCCGCCGTCGAGATCCAGGATGCTCAGGCGCGCATGGGCGAGCCCGACGCCGTCCTCGACATGAAATCCCTTCGCGTCCGGCCCGCGATGCGCCACCGCGTCGATCATCCGCGCGAGCAGCCGCCGCGGCGGCTGCGGTGCATCGGCATGTCCGAGATATCCGGCGAATCCGCACAAGGGGACGGTTCCTTCGCTGGGCGACGCGGCGCGTCCGGGGGCGCCTGCGTCACGGACCGTATGTCACCAGACGGTCTAATTCAGCGCGTTTCGAGGGTTAACCTTAAACCTCCGGCTGCGGAGATGCCGACCGGGGCGCATGCCGTCGTTTCGCCGACCGTGATAACCTTCTCCGGACAAATCGGCTACACCGGCCGCCCCGGCCGGCCGCGATCTGGTATTTGGTTCCGGTGCGGCGCCGCCGGGTTCGACCGGCCGTGCGCCGGAATACGGCGGCGCCGGATGTCCGCGAGCGCGTGAAGCATGAGAACGGCCCTGTCCTCCCCGGTGCGCCGGGCGACCGATCTTCCCGCCCCGGCCGTGCAGGCGGCGCGCACCGCGATCCGTGCGCTCGCGGCGGCCGACGTGCCGGCGGTGGCGCGGCTGTTCAAGTCGACGTTCCGGGCCGGCGACGCCGTGCCGACCGAGATCGTCGCCGCCTATCTCCAGCGCCTCTTTCTCGACGGCCCGGATCACGATCCGGCGTCGCCGTCGCTCGTCCACGCCACCGCGGCCGGCGACGTCACCGGCTTCATCGGCTCGCTGGCGCAGCCGATGGTCGTGAACGGCCGGTCGATCCGGGCCGCCCACGCCTGCAGCCTGATGGTCGCCGACCCGGCGCACGATCACCTCGCCGGCGCCCGGCTGCTGCGCTCCTTCGTCGGCGGGCCGCAAGATCTGTCGTTCAGCGAGACGTCGAGCCCGCTGTCGCGCAAGCTGTGGTCGCGCCTCGGCGGCCGGTCGGTCGCCGCCTACAGCATGAAATGGGTGCGCCTGCTGCGCCCGGCCGCCGCCGCCGTGGCGCTCGCCGCGACGCACTGGCGGCGCGCCGCCCTGCTGAGCCCGCTCGCCTCCGGGCTCGACCGGCTGGTGTCGCGCCGCGTCGACGGCGTCTTCTGGGCGCTGCCGCCGGCACCCGCCGGCGTGGTGACGACGCCAGTCGACCGCGCCGCGCTGGCACCGGCGATCGCCGCGCTGGTACGGCGCTTCGCGCTGGCGCCGGCCTGGACGGCGGCGCAGCTCGACAGCCGGCTCGCCCACGCGGCCCACCTGCCGGCCTACGGCGAGCTCGTCGGCGCCGTGGTGAGCGACCGCGCCGGGCCGGCCGGCGCCTTCGTCTATCACGTCCGCCGCAACGGCCTCGCCCATGTGCTGCAGGTGCTGGCGCGCGACGGCGGCGCCGACGCCGTGGTCGCCAGCCTGATCCGCGACGCCGATGCGCACGGCGCCGCCGCCCTGGTCGGGCGCAGCGACCCGGCGATCATGGAGGCGCTGCTCTACGCCAACAGCGTCATCCTGCACCGCGGCGCCACCACGGTGCATTCGCGCGACCCGGAGGTGCTCGACGCCATCGCGCGCGGCGACGCCATGCTGACCGGACTGGCCGGCGAATCCTGGAGCGAGCTGATCGGCGGCCTCACGGCCGTCCCGCATCGAGGGCCCTGAGCAGCGTCAGGATCGCGCGGTTGAACGGCACCGCGATGCCGTGCCGCTCCGCCGTGCGCACCACCGCGCCGGTGATGAACTCGTGCTCCATCGGCCGGCCGGCGAGCCGGTCGTACAGCATCGAGGTGCCGGTCGACGGATTGTAGGTGCGGTGCAGATGGAGCGTGTGGGCGACGTCGTCCGCGCCGATCTTCGCGCCCTCCGCCTGCCCGACCGCGACGGCCTCGGCGATCAGCGTCTCGCCCAGCGCCGCCACCTCGTCGTCCTGGAAGATGCCGATGCGGCGCAGCGTCAGCGCGGTGATCGGGTTGGCCGCCACATTGGTCAGCACCTTGCGCCACAGCGCGGTGACGAAGTCCGGCTCGTGCGCGACCGCGATGCCGGAGCCCGCCATCAGCGCCGCGAAGGCCTCGCCGACCGGCCCGGCCGGCACCGTGACTCGGCCCTCGGTGTGCAGGCGGATGTGCCCGGCCGCGACCCGCTCGACCCCGGAATAGATCAGCGCCGGCAGCACGGCCGCACCGCCGACGAACGGCGCGACCCGCTCGGCATGGCCGATGCCGTTCTGCACCACCACCACGGTGGTGCCGGGGCCGCACAGCGCCGCGAGCCACGGGCCGGCCGCCGCGGTGTCCTGCGACTTCACCGTGACCAGCACCCACGGCACCGGCGTCACGTCGCCGGGCGTCGCGGCGATGCGGGCCGGAACCGTGTCGCTCCGGCCGCCGCGCTCGACCACCAGCCGCTCGAACGGCGTGCGCACGCACAGGGTCACGGCGTGCCCGGCCTCGCAGAGATGGGCGGCCAACAGGCCGCCGATCGCGCCGCCGCCGATCACGGCGACGCGCGTTCCGGACGCAGTCTCGGTCATGGTTCGCTCAGCACTGTCACGATGGCGCCGGTGAGCCGGGCCAGATCCTCCGCGCCGATCGTGAAGGCCGGCGTGAGATAGACGATCCGTCCGAACGGGCGGACATAGACGCCCTCGGCGACGAAGCGCGCCTTGAGGCGGGGAATGTCGATGGTCGACAGCTCGACCACTCCGATGGCACCGCGCACCCGCACGTCGACGACATTCGGGAGACCGCGGCACGGCGCCAGCCCGGCCGTCATCTGCGTCTCGATCGCCTTCACCTGGTCGAGCCGCGGCTCGCGCTCGAAGAGATCCAGCGAGGCATTGGCGGCGGCGCAGGCGAGCGCATTGCCCATGAAGGTCGGCCCGTGCATCAGCGCCTGCATGGGATCGTCCGACCAGAAGGCCCGGAAGACGCGCTCGCTCGCCACCGTGGCGGCGAGCGGCAGGGTGCCGCCCGACAGCGCCTTGCCGAGGGTGACGATGTCCGGCACCACGCCGGCCGCATCGCAGGCGAACATGGATCCGGTGCGGCCGAAGCCGGTGAACACCTCGTCGAAGATCAGCAGCGTGCCGTGGCGGTCGGCGAGCGCGCGCAGGCGGCGCAGCACCGCGGCGTCGTGGAACAGCATGCCGCCGGCCCCCTGGACCAGCGGCTCCACCAGGATCCCGGCGATCGCGTCGGCACGCTCGCCGAGCAGCCGGTCGAGCGCCGCCGTGGTCGCCTCGTCGCGCGGCAGGTCGGTGATCAGGTGCTCGGGCAGCAGGCCCTTGAACAGCCGGTGCATGCCCTCGTCCGGATCGCACACCGCCATGGTGGCCGTGGTGTCGCCGTGATAGCCGCCCCGGAACGCGACGAACTTCGTCCGGCCGCGCACGCCGTTGTTGATCCAGTACTGGACCGCCATCTTCATGGCGACCTCGACGGCGACCGAGCCCGAATCGGAGAAGAACACCCGACCGAGATCGCCGGGCAGCAGCGCCGCGAGCCGCTCCGCCAGCCGCGCCGCCGGCTCGTGCAGCAGCCCGCCCAGCATCACATGCGGCATCGTCTCCAGCTGACGGGCGATCTCTATTCTCATATGCGGATGATTGTAACCGTGGCAGGCCGTCCACCACGAGGCGACACCGTCGACCAGCTCGCGCCCGTCGGCGAGCCGGATGCGGCTGCCGTTCGTGGCCACGACCGGCAGTGGCGGCGGCGCCGTCTTCATCTGGGCATAGGGGAGCCACACCCGATCACGACCGCGTGTGAACCAGGATGGCGGATCTGCGGACCCGGCATGGCGCAATTCGCCCGTCGGCGCAGCATCATGCGGGCCATGCATGGCGTGCCCCACACCATCGTCGGTTGCTCTTGTCATCGCGGACGGCCACCCTGCCGGTTCGACCGACGGGACAGCCCCGCCCGGCCGACGGTCCAAGCACCGCACCCACTAGCGCACCGCCACCCGGGGCGAAACCCGTTTCGCCATCACGCCAGCGACCCAGTACCGACCCGATGACATCTCTCGACGCCTTCGCCACCGCCAAGCTCGACGCCCTCGCGGCGCAGAGCCTGCGGCGGACCCTCGTCCACACCGCCCGCGCGCCGGGCGTCGTGGTCGAGCGCGACGGACGGCGCTATCTCTCCTTCTCCTGCAACGACTACCTGAACCTGTCGCATCATCCGGCCGTGCTGGCCGCCGCGCACGCGGCGCTCGACCTCTACGGCATCGGCTCCGGCGCCTCGCGGCTGGTCACCGGCAACCACCCGCTCTACGGCGCGCTGGAGGAGCGTCTCGCCCGCCTCAAGGGCGCCGAGGCGTGCTGCGTGTTCGGCTCCGGCTACCTCACCAACACCGGCGTGATTCCGGCGCTCGCCGGCCCGGGCGACCTGATCGTCGTCGACGAATGGGCGCATGCCTGCATCATGGCCGGCAGCCGGATGAGCGGCGCCACCGTGCAGGTGTTCCGCCACAACGACGTCGGCCACGCCGGGGAGCTGCTGGCGGCGCATCGCGGCGCGCACCGCAACGCGCTGCTGCTCACCGACGGCGTGTTCTCGATGGACGGCGACCTGGCGCCGCTGCCGGCGCTCGGCCGTCTCGCGAAGGAGCACGACACCTGGCTGATGGCCGACGACGCCCACGGCATCGGCGTGCTGGCCGGCGGCCGCGGCTCCACCTACGCGTTCGACGAGCCCGCCGACGTGCCGCTGCAGATGGGCACGCTGTCGAAGGCGATCGGCGCCTATGGCGGCTATCTGTGCGCCTCGCGCCCGGTCGTCGAGCTGATGAAGAGCCGGGCCCGCACCCTCGTCTACTCGACCGGGCTGCCGCCGCCCGTGGTCGCCGCCGCGATCGCGGCGATCGACCTGATCGAGGCGGATCCGCGTCTCGCCGAGGCACCGATCGACAAGGCGCGGCTGTTCACCCGGCGCGTCGGGCTCCCCGATCCGCAGAGCCCGATCGTGCCGGTGCTGGTCGGCGAAGCCGAGGCGGCGCTCGCCGCCTCGCGCATGCTCGCCGAGGAGGGGTTCCTGGTGGTGGCGATCCGGCCGCCGACCGTGCCGCCCGGGACGGCACGGCTGCGGCTGACCTTCACGCCCGCCCACCCGGACCAGGACATCGAGCGGCTCGCGGACCTCGTCCGCGACCGCGTACTGGGGAACGTGCCATGACAGTCGTTTTCGTCAGCGCCACCGGAACCGAGGTGGGCAAGACGTTCGTGTCCCGCGGCCTGATCAGGGCCCTCAAGACGAAGGGACGCACCGTCGAGGCGCTGAAGCCGGTCCAGAGCGGCTACGATCCGCGCGAGGCCGAAGGGAGCGACGCCGGCCTGCTGATCGCCGCCACCGGCGCCGAGCCGAACGAGGAGACCATCGCGGCGGCCGCGCCGTGGCGGTTCGAGGCCCCGCTGTCGCCGCATCTCGCGGCGCGGCGCGAGAACCGCAGCATCGACGCCGACGCGGTGATCGCCTTCTGCCGCGACCGCGTCGCGAAGAAGCAGGACGCCATGGTGATCGAGGGCGTCGGCGGCATCATGGCGCCGCTCGACGAGACCCGCACCGTGCTCGACCTGATGGTCGCGGTCGGCGCCCCCGTGGTGCTGGTCGCCGGCAGCTATCTGGGCACCATCAGCCACACGCTGACGGCGCTCGACGTGCTGGCCCGGCGCGGCCTCGGCGTCCTGGCCGTGGTGGTCAGCCAGACCGCCGACAGCTCGATCCCGCTCGACGAGACGGCGTCGACGCTGACCACCTTCGCCAAGGGCGTCCCGGTGCTGAAGCTGCCGCGCCTGCCGCCCGAGAGCGCCCCCGAGCACCCGGTGCTCGACCGGCTCGCCGCCATGGTGTGACGGCGGGTCCCGGGCCCCGGCCCGGCCGCAGGGTGGCGCGCCGCGCCGCCCCGTGATCCACTCGGCGCCGTCATCGCGGGACGGGGCGGCGCCATGGATCTCTCCTACACCCAGAACATGGAAGACCATCACGTCTGGCTCGCCTTCGGCGGGCGGACGCCGGGCACCTATGTCGACGTCGGCGCCGGCCATCCGGTCGCCGACAACGTCACGTTTCGGCTCTACGAGCGCGGCTGGCGCGGCCTGGTGATCGAGCCGCAGGCCGACCTGCTCGCCCTCTACGGCCGGCTGCGGCCGCGCGACGTCGCGCTCGGCACCCTGGTCGGCGCCACCGACGGCGAGGCCGCGTTCCACGTGGTCGACCGCCTGCACGGCTTCTCCACCACGATCGCGGCGCACGCCCGCCAGGCCGGCGAGTTCGGGGCGGCCTTCACCACCGAGCGGCGGCCGATGGCGCGGCTGGCGACCCTGCTGGCCGCGCACGACCTCGGCCCGATCGATCTCCTCAAGGTCGACGTCGAGGGCGGCGAGGCCGACGTGCTGGCCGGCAACGACTGGACCCGGTTCCGGCCGAAGCTGGTGCTGGTCGAGGCGGTGGCGCCGGTGACCAACGCGCCGACCCACGCGGCGTGGGAGCCGCTGCTGCTCGCCGCCGGCTACCGCTTCGCGCTCGACGACACGCTCAACCGCTTCTACGTCGCGCAGGAGTGCCCGGACGTCTGGGAGCGCATGCCCCGGCAGCGCGCCGACTGGCACGCGGTGCGTCACATGTACGAGATCGGCCGCGCCCCGGAGAACGCCCTGCATCCCGACCACGCCCTGGCGAAGGCCCTGGTGCGCGGCTTCCTGGCGAGCCTGCCCTGGCTCGACGACGCGACCCTCGCGGCGGTGCTGAAGCGCGGCCTCGCCGACGGTCGCGGCGAGGGCGCCGCCCTGCCCGACCTCGGCAGCGAGGCGTTCCGCTTCGCCCTCGGCCGCATCGCCTGCGGCTACGACGGCGGGCAGATCCACGAGGAGTGACGACGGCGGTCTTCGGCACAACGTCGCGCCGTCACTCTGAGGCGCTCGGGCGAAGCCCGAGCCTCGAGGGGCGACGGCCCCGATTCGGACGTCGCCGACACAATCGAAATCCAGCGATGTCCGGAGCGGCTGGAGCCCTTCGGAACGGGCCCGGGCCGCATCCTTCGAGGCTCGCCTTCGGCGCGCGCCTCAGGATGACGGGTCCAAGTTCGAGCCGCGGGCACGAGCCCTCGTCCTCGCGGCCCTACCCCGCCATCAGCATGGTCTCGATCGTCCCCTCGAGATTGAGGAGGACGTGGAGCAGGATCACCAACGTGGTCGAGCCGGTCCGCCAGCGCAGCCAGCCGAGCAGCAGGCCGACGGCGAAGATCAGCAGGATGCCGACCCAGTCGTACTGCACGTGCAGGAGCGCGAAGACGAAGGCCGTCAGCACGATGGTGGGCATCGCGCCGGTGTCCGAGCGGGCGCAGCCGCGGAACACGAAGCCGCGGAACAGGAGCTCCTCGCCGATCGGGGCGACGATCACCAGGGCGAACCACAGCAGCGGCAGCACGCCCTGCGCGGCGGCGCTGCGCCAGGTGGCGATCTGCACCGGCGGGACGAGGTCGCGGCCCGCCGCGACGGTGGCGATGTCGGCGACCACCACCAGCGCGACCAGGCTGGCGACGCCGACCAGCACGTCGCGCCGGCCCGGCACGTCGAGGCCCAGATAGGCGACGGCCGCGCCGCCCCGCACCCGCGCCGCGAGCACCAGCGTGACGGTCTGGATCAGGTTGGCGGCGAGCACCACCAGCACGACGGCGGTGCCGTCGGTCGGCAGTGCCGGCCCGGCGAGGGCCGCCGGGCCGAGCCACGCCGACAGGCCGACCGCCGCCACCGCCTGCCCGAGCCCGAAGGCCAGGACCGCGATGGCGAGGGTCGCCGGGATGCCCCAGGGCGGCGCCCCGGCGTCTTCGGCGGCGCTCAAGGCACCAGGATCGACGAGCCGGTGGTCGCCCGCGACTCGAGGTCGACATGGGCCTGCCGGGCGTCCTTCAGGGCGTAGCTCGTCTGCACCGGGATCCTGACGGCGCCGCTCCGCACCACCTCGAACAGCTCGTTCGCCAGCCCCTCGTAGTCGGGACGGGTCGCGGCGTAGTGGTTGAGGGTCGGCCGCGTCGCGAACAGCGAGCCCTTGGCCTGCAGCAGGTTGATGTTGAAGGCCTCGACCGGGCCCGACGCGCTGCCGAACGAGACGAACATGCCGAGCGGCCGGATGCAGTCGAGCGACGCCGGAAACGTCGTCTTGCCGACGCCGTCGTAGACGACGTCGCACAGCGCCCCGCCGGTGATCTCCTTGACCCGGGCGACGAAGTCCTCGTCGCGGTAGTACACGACGTGGTCGCAGCCGAGCGAGGTGGCGATCTCGCCCTTGTCCTTCGAGCCGACCGTGCCGATCACGGTGGCGCCGAGATGCTTGGCCCACTGGCAGACGATCTGGCCGACGCCGCCGGCCGCGGCGTGGATCAGGATGGTGTGGCCCTTCTCGACCTTGAAGGTGCGGCGCAGCAGGTAGCAGACCGTCATGCCCTTGAGCATCATGCCGCCGGCCTCGGCGAGGTCGACGCCGTCCGGCACCTTCAGGGCGCGCGCCGCCGGCAGGATGCGCTCCTCGGCGTAGCCGCCGAGCGTGATCACATAGGCGACCCTGTCGCCGACCGCGAAATCGGTCACGTCCGGGCCGACCGCCGTGACGGTGCCGGCCCCCTCGTTGCCGACCACGAAGGGCAGCCCGGTCGGCGAGGCGTACATGCCCTGGCGGAAATAGGTGTCGATGAAGTTGATGCCGCAGGCCGCCTGCCTGATGCGGATCTGGCCCGGACCCGGCGCCGGAACGTCGACCTCCTCGAAGGTCAGCACTTCGGGTCCGCCGACCTTGTGCACACGCACGGCAGCCACCATGGACGTCTCCTCCGGATTGCATCCCGGGACGCTCGGCCCGGGCCGATTGTGCGGAAAGACCGGCGGCGGGCCGCCCCCGGGAGCCCGATCATAGGAAACGGGTCCGGCCGCGCAAGCACGACCATGGCCCGAGGCCGGGCGCCGGTTGCAGGGCTGTCATGGGAAGAACAGCGACCGGGTGCGGGCGCCGCGCCGGGACGGGCCTCGTGTCCCGGGCGCGGCGCACCGCGCCGCGACCCGGGACGCAGACCCCGGGACAGGAGGCCAGGACCGGGGCCCGGCTCGGTCGGACGAGGCGGTCAAGATCCGTGCCGGGGCACGCGACCGAGAGTCAGGGACGCGGTTTCATCTCTCGGTCGGCGCCCCAGCCGATGGCCGGCTCACACCGGCTTCTGCGGCTCGATCAGCCGGCGGCGGCGGCGCTTGCGCAGCGCGATGATGTTGAACGCCTCGACGGCGCCGGCGAACGCCATGGCGAAGTAGATGTAGCCGCGCGGGATGTGGACCTCGAAGCCGTCGGCGACGAGCGCGACGCCGATCAGCACCAGGAAGGCCAGCGCCAGCATCTTGGTGGTCGGATGCGCGGCGACGAAGCGCGCCACCGGCCCGGACGCCACGAACATCACCGTCACGGCGATCAGCACGGCCGCGACCATGATGCGGATGTCCTGCGCCATGCCGATCGCCGTGACGATCGAGTCGATCGAGAAGACCAGGTCGATGACGATGATCTGCAGGATGATCAGGCCGAACGCCGCCTTGATGGCGGCGGACTCGACGCCCTCCTCCTCGTCGGCCGCCGCCTCGATCTCGGCGTGCATCTCGTGGGTCGCCTTGGCGATCAGGAACAGGCCGCCGGCGATCAGGATGATGTCGTGCCAGGAGAACGCCCGCCCCATCGCCGAGAACAGCGGCGCCGACAGGCTCATCAGCCAGGTCAGCGTGAACAGGAGCAGGATGCGGAAGACCAGGGCGAGGCCGAGGCCGAGCTTGCGCGCCTTGTCGGCGATCTTCGGGTCGAGCCTGGAGACCAGGATCGAGATGAAGACGACATTGTCGATGCCGAGGACGATCTCGAGCGCGCTCAGGGTGACGAGGGCGGCCCAGGCGTGCGGGTCGGTCAGGAGGTCGAGCATGTCGGCGCGGCTCTCTCGGGACGGCCGGTGACGCGATCGACCGGCGAAGGATCGGAGGTGCAGGAACTCTGGTTTATCCGGGGAGGTCCGGCCGGACGCAAGAGTTCCGCCCTGCGGCGTCGGGCCGCGTCAGCCTGCCGCATCCGGGCCGTGTGGTCCGGCTAGCCCGCCGGCGGGCAGGTAGACGCCGGCTCGCCGTCCAGCTCCGGCGCGGTGGCCGGCGCCAAGCGTTCGGCCAGCCAGGCCAGCAGCGCCCGGAGGACCGGCTGGTCGATCTTGGCTTCGGGGACTACCGCCTTGATCAGCATGTCCGGCACGGCGTAGTCGGGCAGCACGGGGACCAAGCGGCCGTCGCGGAGCGGCGCCGCGCAGGCGTAGCGCGACAGCAGGCCGATGCCGTTTCCCTCGACCGCGGCCGCGACCAGGAGCTGGCCGTCGTTGCTGGCGAAACGCGGCCGCACCTCCACGCTGATCGGCCCCTGCGGCCCGGTGAAGTCCCACACAGTGCCGGAGGGCGTGAACACCAGGCAGTCCTGGGTGACGAGGTTGCGCGGATGCTTCGGATGGCCGCGCCGGTTCAGATAGGCGGGCGCCGCGCACACGACCCGGCGCAGCGGGCACAGCGGCACGTCGACGACGTCCGGGAAGGTCGGCGCGAAGGCGCCGATCGCGACGTCGTATCCCTCCTCGATCGGATTGACCGGCCCGTCGATCAGCACAACTTCCATGCTGACCAGCGGATGCGCGCTCTGGAAGCCGCCGAACAGCCCGCCGAGCCGCGTGACGGTCAGCGTGGTCGGCGACTTGATCCGGATGTGCCCCTCGAGGTGCTTCCGGGGCCGCCGCATGGTGGCGAAGGTGTCCTCGAAATCGCTGATCAGCGCGCGAACGCGCGGCAGGAACCGGCGGCCGGCGTCGGTGAGCTCGACCCGCCGGGTCGAGCGCACGAACAGGCTGCGGCGGATCTCGTGCTCGAGCTGACCGACGCGTTTGGTGACCACCGACGGCGCCACCCCGAGCTCGCGTGCCGCCCGCGAGAAGCTGCCGGTTCGGGCCGTCGCCACGAACGCCTTCAGGTTGGTCATCGCGTCCATATTGTTCTCGATTCGCGAAAGCAGATGCCTCGTGTCGGCTGTTTTTAGCGCAGATTGGAGGAGCCTACAGTCCGCCCGCAAGAAAAACACAACGAAGGGGCGGGCATGGTTTCCGAACCGAGACGAAACGCGGTGTCGACGCTGGTCGAGCCGGAGCGCCGCGTCGAGGTGCTGGGCGAGTACGAGGTGGTGGTTCTCGGCGGTGGCCCCGCCGGCATCGCCGCCGCCGTCGCCGCCGCGCAAGCGGGCCGCACGACGATCCTGATCGAGCGCTACGGCTTCCTCGGCGGCATGGGCACGGCCGCCGGCGTCACCAATTTCTGCGGACTGCACGCCACCGTGCACGGCGAGATGCGCACTGTCGTGCACGGCGTCGCCGACGCCCTGCTCGACCGCATCGACCGGCTGGGCGGCCTCAACGCGCCGCACAAGGTGATGAACCGAATCATGGCGCAGGCCTACGACGTCTCGGCCTACAAGGCCGCGGCCGACGACCTCCTGCTGTCGCACGGGGTCCATCTGCTGTTCCATGCGGTCGGGGCGGGCGTCGTGATGGCGGCGGACGGCGTCGTCGACGCCCTCCTGGTCGAGACCAAGTCGGGCCGCCGGGCCATCCGGGGCGGGGTGTTCGTCGACGCCTCGGGCGACGGCGATCTCGCCGCCTGGGCGGGCGCGCCGTTCGAGAAGGGCGACGGTCGCGGCAATCTGCTGTTCCCGTCGATGATGTTCCGGGTCAACGGCGTCGACCCGGCACGCGCCGGCGACATCTGGCGCGAGGTCGACCGCCTGATGCAGGAGGCCGAGGCGCGCGGCGAGTTCCGGTTCCCGCGCAAGGGCGCGGTGCTGCGGCCGCAGAAGCGCGCCATCGAGTGGCGCGTCAACATCACACAGCAGCGCAATCCGGACGGCTCCGCGGTCGACGGGACCGACGCCGCGAGCCTGAGCCACGGCGAGATCGAGGGCCGCCGCCAGGCCTTCGAGATCCTGCGGTTCCTGCGCACGCTGCCCGGCTTCGAGGACTGCTACATCGTCGAGATCGGACCGCAGGTCGGCATCCGCGAGACGCGCCGGATCGTCGGCGACTATCAGCTCTCCGAGTCCGACGTGCTCGACGCGGCGAGCTTCGCCGACACGGTGGGAGTCAACGGCTGGCCCGTCGAGGCACATCTCGACGGCGCCGTCGTCTACCGCTGGCACAGCGATCCGCAGGGGCGAGGCTTCAACCACCTGCCCTACCGGATGATCCTGCCGAAGGGCGTCGACAACCTCCTCGTCGCCGGCCGCTGCGCCTCGATGACCCACGAGGGACAGTCGGCCGCGCGGGTGACCGGCGCCTGTTTCGTGATGGGCCAGGCGGCCGGCACGGCCGCGGCCCTGGCGCTCGACCGCGCCGTGGCGCCGCGCGACCTCGCGGTCGCGCAACTGCAGCGGCGCCTGGAAGCGGACGGCGCCTATCTCGGCACACAGTGGTGAGGATTTCTCGATGACGGATTCGATCCTGCAGGGCGCGGTCGCGGCGCCCGCGAAGCCGGCGGCACGCTGGGGCGTGCTGTTCGTCGCCTGGTTCTCGTTCCTGCTGACCTTCGTCGACCGCCTCGCCTGGGGCAACGTCGCCATCGAGGTCGGCCACGGGCTGTCGCTGCCGCTGGCGGCGCTCGGCGTCTTCGTCACGGCCTTCTATGTCGGCTACGTCGTCTCCAACGCCATCGGCGGCGTCGCCTGCGATCGCCTCGGCCCGCGTGCCACCCTGACGGTCACGCTGGTGGCGCTCGCGGCGTCGACATTCCTGTTCAGCTTCACCGCGTCGGTCGCCTGGGGCCTCGCGGCCCAGGCCGTCATGGGCCTGTCGGCCGGCGCCAACCCAACCGCCTGCGTCAAGCTGATGATGATGTGGTTCGGCAAGCTCGAGCGCGGCCGCGCGATGGGCCTGCTCACCTCGGCGACATCGCTCGGCGTGGTGGTCGCCAACGCCACGGTCCCGACCCTGACGGCGCTGTTCGGCTGGCAGGGCGTCTACCGCATGCTCGGGCTGGTGACGCTCTCCGGCGCGGTCCTCGCCTGGATCGTGCTCGGCCGCCGTCCGCCCGCCCTCGAGGACGGCCCCAAGGCGGGCGCCGAAACCTCGATCCGGGACCTCGTGGCGAACCGCAACCTGCTTCTGCTCGCCGCCGCCGGCTTCGGCGCCATGTGGGGCACCTGGGGATTCGCGTTCTGGGCCAACGCGCTGATGATCCGCGGCTACCACGTCTCGGCCATCGAGGCCGGCGCGATCGTGTCGATGTTCGGCATCGGCGCCGTGTTCGCCAAGCCGCTGATCGGACTGCTGTCGGACTGGCTCGGCGGCGACCGGAAGAAGCCGCTGGTGATCGGCTGCTTCCTCGGCTTCTCGGTGGTCCTGATCCTGTTCGGCCATGCCGACAGCATCGTCCTGTTCCGCTGGCTGGCGCCCTTCCTCGGAGTGTTCGCCTTCGTGTACACGCCGCTGATGTTCGCGCTGATCGGCGAGGCGGCCGGCGTCGCCCGGGCCGGCGCCGCGACCGGCTTCACCAACGCGATCTGGCAGATCGGCAGCGTCATCGTGCCGAGCGTGGTCGGGCTGCTGTACCAGGCGAGCAGCTCGTTCACGGTCGCCTTCCTGGCGCTCGCGGTCGGCCCGTTCCTGGCCGCCGTGTGCATGCTGTTCGTGACCGAAGCGCACGCGGAGCCGCGGTCGCCCGCCTGAGCGGCCGGCCGGCCGCGCAGCTAGCCCGCCCGCGCGGCCGGCCAGTGGGCCATCACGGCGTCGCCGATCATCCAGGCGCCGATGGCCAGGAACACCACGCCGATCGCCTTGGAGAAGCGGGTCGTCACGGCGATCTTCTCGGCCCCCATGACGATGCCGAGCAGCGCCATCCAGACCACGTTCATCACCCCGACCGCGAACATCACCAGCATCATGGCCCAGCAGCAGCCGAGGCAGAGCAGCCCCTGCCGCATGCCGAGCCGGACGACGCCGCCGGCCCGGCTGGTCCAGTGCAGCAGGAAGAACGGGAACGGCCGCTGGCAGCGCGTCACGCAGGCGTATTTCAGCGGCGAGAACTGGTAGACCCCGGCCCCGACGAACACGGCGCCGGAGAACAGCGGGCTCGCCGAGGCCATGGCCGGATCGAGGAGGGCGAGGCGGGCGAGGCCGGCCTGGAGAGCGGCGGCGACCAGCGCGAAGGCGAGCCACACCCCGGCATAGCCGACGATCAGGGCGACCGGCGACACGGTCGGCTCGCCGCGGCGCGCCGCCGTGGCGGCGATCTCGGCATAGGAGAGGATCATCGGGCCGGCGGTCGGCAGCATCATGGCGAGCGCCATGGCGGCCCACATGCCGGCCAGCGTCGCCAGCTCGGCCAGACCGACGCCCGCCTGCTGGCCGAAGCTCGGGCTGCAGATCGCCTCGGCCAGCGCCTTGGCGAAGCCGTCGAGCGGCACGCCGCCGCCGAGGAGGTCGAACAGGCCCATGCCGGGCCCCATCGCGGCGACCGAGCCCGCCCCGGCCATCCCGGCCACCATCAGCCCGAGATAGAGCCAGCCGAGGCCGGCCAGCACCACCAGGCAGGCGAGCGCGACCACCACCGGGCGGGCGAGCAGCGGCACCTCGGGCGGGCCGCTCGGCGGGTCGACGAGGTCGGAGCGATGCGGGGTGTCGGTCATGATCGGGCTCGGGGCCGGCCGGGCCGGCGGCTGCGGGGGATCGCCACACATCGTCCATAGCGCATTCGACCGGGCCGCGCATGCGGGCGGCTGCGGACCCGGCCGGCTCGCGCCGCTCGACGCGCGCCGGATCGCCCGACCGGCGCCGGGCCGGCGCTCAGGCGACCAGGGCGGCGAAGGCCCGTGCCGCCATACTTTGATACCGCTCGCGGTGACGCAGCAGGTGGAAGTCGCGCATCGGCAGCGCGAAGGGCGCGCGCACCAGCTGGCCGGACCGCAGCCCGGGCGCGGCGACCAGCTCGGAGACGACCGTGACGCCGCCGCCCGCCTCGACGGCAGCCCGCACCGCCTCGTTCGACGGCAGCTCCAGGGCGACCCGCAGCCGGCCCGGATCGACGCCGGCGGCGCGCAGCGCCTCCTCGAACTCCGAGCGGGTGCCGGAGCCCGGCTCGCGCAGGATCACGTCGGCATCGAGCAGGTCGGCCGGCGCGATCGCGGCGCGGTCGGCGAAGGCATGGCCGGGCGGCACCACCAGGATCAGCCGGTCGCCCGGGAACGGCCGGTCACTCAGCGCCGGCACGTCGATGGCGCCCTCGACCAGGCCGACATCGGCGTCGCCGTCGACCACGGCGGCGGCGACCTGCGCCGTGTTGCCGACCACCAGCCGGACCGCGACCTGGGGGTGGGCACGGCGGAACTCCACCAGCCGGGCCGGCAGCCAGTAGCCGGCGATGGTCTGGCTCGCCGCGACGGTCAGGCTGCCGCGGGCGAGGCCGGAGGTCTCGGCGAGCGCCAGCTCGGCGGCGGCGGCCCGCGCCAGCACGGCCCTCGCCTCGGGCAGGAAGACGCGGCCCGCCTCGGTCAGCTCGATGCGCCGCCCGACCCGGTGGAACAGCACCGTGGCGTGGCGGGCCTCGAGCGCCGCGACGGCGGCGCTGACCGCCGACTGGACGAGGCCGAGCGCCTCGGCGGCGCGGGTCATGTGCTGGCGCTCGGCGACGGCGACGAAGATGCGCAGCTGCTCCAGCGTCACGG
Source organism: Rhodoplanes tepidamans (assembly GCF_030813915.1). Lineage (GTDB taxonomy): Bacteria > Pseudomonadota > Alphaproteobacteria > Rhizobiales > Xanthobacteraceae > Rhodoplanes > Rhodoplanes tepidamans. The sequence continues at coordinate 59,859 of NZ_JAUSUJ010000019.1, read as the reverse complement.
CCGCCTCCAACAGGCGGCCCGGCGGCCCCGGCCGGTCAGCCGAGGATTTCGACCAGCCCCAGGCTGAACACCGCGATGAAGGCGGTGGCGGCGGCGCCGAGCAGGAGCGGCCGCAGGCCCTTGGCGGCGAGCTTGCGGATGTCGGTCTCCAGCCCCATGGCGGCGAGCGCCACGGTCAGCAGCACCGTGGTGGCGAGCACGATCCAGCCGCGCACGTCCGGATCGACGGCGATCACGCTGTTCAGCCCGCACAGCGCCAGGAACCCGAACACGAACCACGGGACCGGCGGGCGCGCCCTCGCCCCGCCCTGCTCCGTCGCGCCCTGCTCCGCCCGGCCCGACGCGGCCGCGGCCCGCGTCGTCCAGACGCCGAGCAGCAGCACCACGGGCGCCAGCATCATGACCCGGGACAGCTTGGCGATGGTGCCGACATGGCCGGCCTCGCCGCCCGCCTGGAACGCCGCCGCCACCACCTGGGCGATCTCGTGGATCGAGGCGCCGGCCCACAGGCCGTACGCGCGCGGGCCGAGATGCAGCAGCTCCGGCAGCAGCGGATACAGCACCATGGCGAGCGAGCCGAACAGGGTGACGCAGGCGACCGCGTAGGCGACGTCCTCGTCGCTCGCCCGGGTCGCCGTGTTGGCGGCGACCACGGCCGAGGCCCCGCAGATCGAGGTGCCGGCCGCCACCAGCCGGGCGAGCCCCGGCTCGACGCCGAGCCGGCGCCCCAGCCATTCGGTGAACAGGAAGGTCGCGGTGAGCGTCGCCACAAGCACGGCGGCGCTCGACCAGCCGAGCTCGACGATGTCGGCCGCGGTCAGCTGCAGGCCGAGCAGCACGATGGCGAAGCGCAGCACCCGCCGCATCGCGAAGCCGAGCCCCGGCTGGGCCGCCGCCGGCGTCCCGACCAGGTTGCGCACCGCGATGCCGATGACGATCGCCAGGATCATCGGGCTGAGCACCGCTACGCCCGGCAGGGTGCGCAGCGCCAGGGCGAGCGCCGCGACCCCGCCGGCGAGGGCGAGCCCGGGCCAGAGGCCGCGGAGCAGTCCGGGTCGGGTGGTCGCAGGGCATGGAACGGGGGCCGGAACGGTGTCTGGGGTGGTCTCTCGAACGGGCGGCATCGGCCTCTCCTCGGCTGTCGGGCCAGAGAAGCCGCACCGCATCCGTTCGATCCAACAAGTTATTTCGCTCGTATCGATCTGTAAATCAGATTGATTACGAGCCCGCGACGTCGGCGCCCTTCGACCGGGCCGGCGGATCGACTAAGACGGTCGCGGTCCCCGTTCGTCGGGAGCCGGGGACGAAGGGACGACGCGATGGTGGACGACGGGGCAAAGGCGACGGCGTGCGACGTGGTGGTGGTCGGTGGCGGACCGGCCGGGCTGATGGCGGCCGTGGCGATCGCCTCGACCGGGGCCGCCACCGTGCTGGTCGCCGGCCGGCCTGTGGCGCGCGACAACCGGACGACGGCGCTGCTCGCCGGCTCGGTCGACGCGCTGACGGCGCTCGGCGTGTGGGACGGCTGCCGGGAGGCCGCCGCGCCGCTGCGCGCCATGCGGATCGTCGACGACACCGGCCGCCTGTGGCGCGCCCCCGAGGTGCGGTTCGAGGCGCACGAGATCGGGCTCGACGCGTTCGGCTGGAACATCGCCAACCGCGACCTCGTCGCCGCCCTGGAGGCGCGGGCGGCCGGGTTCGCCAACCTCGCCGTGATCCGCGACGACGCCGCCGCGGTGGCGATCGGCGCCGACGCCGTGACGGTCTCGGTCGCCGACGGCCGCACCGTCCGGGCGCGGCTCGCGATCGGCGCGGACGGCCGGCGGTCGCCGGTGCGGGAGGCCGCCGGGATCGCCACCCGGGGCTGGCGCTACCCCCAGACGGCGCTCACCTTCAACCTGAGCACGTCTCGCGATCACCACGACATCTCGACCGAATTTCATTCGCCCGAGGGCCCGTTCACGCTCGTGCCGCTGCCTGGGCGGCGGGTCAGCGTGGTGTGCGTCGTGTCGCCCGCCGAGGCCGAGCGGCTGCAGGCGCTCGACGGCCCGGCGCTCGACGCCGAGATGGAGCGGCGCTCCCATTCGATCCTCGGACGGGTGACGGTCGAGCCCGGCCGCGGCGCCTTCCCGCTCGCCGCCGAGACGGCCCGGACGCTCGGCGCGGACCGGGTGGTGCTGGTCGGCGAGGCCGGCCACGTGGTGCCGCCGATCGGCGCCCAGGGCCTCAATCTCGGCTTTCGCGATGCGGCGACGATCGCCGAGCTGGTCGCCGACGCCCGCCGCGACGGCCGCGACCCGGGCGGGCCGGAGGTCACGTCCGACTACGACCGGCGCCGCCGCACCGACGTCACCAGCCGGACGCTGGCCGTCGACCTCCTCAACCGCAGCCTGCTGAGCGACCTGCTGCCGGTGCAGGGCGTCCGCGGCGCCGGCCTGTGGCTGCTCGCCCGCCTCGGCCCGCTGCGCCGCCTGGTGATGCGCGAAGGCGTCGCCCCGGCGCTGGCCGAGCCGAAGCTCCTGCGCGGAGAGCCGCTGGGATAGCAGCTTGGAAAGGGTCATTCCGGGGCACCGCGCAGCGGCGAACCCGGAATCCAGCCGCGATCTCGGAGCGCGGGGCTGGATTCCGGGCCCGCGCTTTCAGCGCGCCCCGGAATGACCAGGCCCCCTACCCCCAGAAGCTCACCGGCACCCGGTGGGTCTTGATCAGCCACAGCACCGCCGTGACGGTGAACACCGAGACGACGATCCCGTACATCACAAGGCTCGACGCCTCGGCCACCCAGGTGTCGTACTGGCGGGCCAGCACGAAGATCGACAGGGCGGTCGGCAGCGCCGCGAGCAGCACGGCCGTGTAGACCCAGGTCTCGGCGAACGGACCGAGCAGCGACAGGATCGCCAGCACGATCAGGGGGTGGACCAGGAGCTTCACCACGATGGCGATCGGCATCTCGGCCGAGACGGCGTCGACCGGGCGCATCGCCACGGTGACGCCCAGCGCGAACAGCGCGCAGGGCGCCGCGGCGTTCTGCAGGAACTGCAGCAGGCGGTCGAGCGCCACCGGGGGCCGGACCTCCAGGGCCGCCGCGGCGACCCCGAGCACGCTCGCGATGATGAAGGGATGCAGGGCGATCCGGCGCAGCACCAGCCGCAGGGTCGCCAGCGCCCCGGCCCCGCCGCCGCGCGACAGCGCCATCAGGAACGGGGCGAGCGAGAAGACCAGCAGCGTATCGAAGCAAAAGATCAGCGCGACCGGCGCCGCCGCCTCGGTGCCGAGCGCCGACACGGCGAGCCCCGGCCCCATGTAGCCGACGTTCCCGAACGAGCCGGCGAGCCCGATGATGGTCGCCTCGCGCAGCCCCCGCCGCAGCAGGGTCGCCACCCCGAAGCTGATCAGGAAGGCCGCGAAGGTGGCGAGCGTGGTGCCGAGGATGAAGGAGACCTGGCCGAGCTGGTCGGCCGGGGTCTCCGACAGGACCCGGAAGAACAGCGACGGCAGGGCCACGTAGATGACGAAGAAGTCCATCCAGGCGAGGCCGGCGTCCGGGATGCGGGCGAAGCGCCCGCAGCCCATGCCGAGGAAGATCAGCCCGAAGAACGGCAGTGCGAGGTTGAGGACGTCGATCATGCGGCGGTCACGTGGCGGTCGGCACTCGGGGTGGCGCGTCGAGGCGGGCGCGGGACGCCGGCTCGACGAAGGTCATACGATGCCGCCGGCCCGTCCGGCTTGGCGGACGGCGCGGCTTCCTCTAGGCTGGTCGGGCGATCACGCGTCCTACTTAGAGCATTTCCCGGCGACCGGCGCAGCGGCAGGCCGCGCAGGCATCCCATGCAGAACGTTGCGGCGCGCCCGGCCCCCGGTGTCGCGCGCCGGCGTCCCCAGCGGTCCAACGGCGGAACAGGATCGATGAAGCTTCCTCGCAACTTCTACAAGCCGCTCGCGATCGGTGCCCCGGCGCCCTGCCGCGAGCTCCCGGTGCGGCTCGAGCGGATGATCCACTTCGTGCCGCCCCATATCGAGAAGCTGCGGGCCAAGGTCCGCGAGCTGACCGGCCAGGTCGACGTCGTGCTCGGCAATCTCGAGGACGCGATCCCGGCCGACTGCAAGGAGGAGGCCCGCCGCGGCTTCATCGAGATGGCGCGGGAGAGCGACTTCGGCTCGACCGGGCTGTGGGTGCGGATCAACGCGCTGAACTCGCCCTGGGTGCTGGACGACCTCCTGGAGATCGTCGAGGCGGTCGGCTACAAGCTCGACGTGGTGATGATCCCCAAGGTCGAGGGGCCGTGGGACATCCACTATCTCGACCAGCTGCTGGCCCAGCTGGAGGCCCGCTACGGGCTGCGCAAGCCGATCTTCATCCACGCCATCCTGGAGACCCCCGAGGGGGTCAACAATGTCGAGCGGATCGCCACCGCGTCGCCGCGCATGCACGGCATGAGCCTCGGCCCGGCCGATCTCGCCGCCTCGCGGGCGATGAAGACGACCCGGGTCGGCGGCGGCCATCCCGAGTACAAGGTGCTGGCCGACGCGACTCCCGACGGCGGCCCGCGCACGGCGTTCCAGCAGGACCTCTGGCACTACACCCTCGCCCGCATGGTCGATGCCTGCGCGGCGGCCGGCATCAAGGCCTTCTACGGCCCGTTCGGCGACTTCTCCGACCCGGAGGCCTGCGAGGCGCAGTTCCGCAACGCCTTCCTGCTCGGCTGCGCCGGGGCGTGGTCGCTGCATCCGAGCCAGATCGACATCGCCAAGCGGGTGTTCTCGCCCGATCCGGCCGAGGTGAAGCTCGCCCACAAGATCCTCGACGCCATGCCGGACGGCACCGGCGCCGTGATGATCGACGGCAAGATGCAGGACGACGCCACCTGGAAGCAGGCCAAGGTGGTCCACGACCTCGCCCGCCTGGTCGCCGCCAAGGATCCGGAGATGGCGTCGCGCTACGGCATGTGAGCGTGTCCCGGACGGCAAGGCCCAGGCCGGGCCGTCCGGACGGAACCCAGGGCTGCACCCGGAGAAGGCCCGGGACCCTGTTCGCCGGCTGAGGCTTGCGCTATTTTCGCAAAATGATGAAGACGCGCGTCGGAAAGTACATGATCGGACAGGTCGTTCGGCACCGGATCTATCCGTTCCGGGGCGTGATCTTCGACGTCGACCCGGTCTTCGCCAACACCGACGAGTGGTACGAGGCGATTCCGGAGGACGTGCGGCCGAGCAAGGACCAGCCGTTCTACCACCTGTTCGCCGAGAACGCCGAGACCGAGTACATCGCCTATGTGTCGGAGCAGAACCTGCTGCCCGACGACTCGGGCGAGCCGGTGCGCCACCCGCAGGTCTCCGAGGTGTTCGAGCGCGGCGAGGACGGCTCCTACCGCCGCCGCTTCGAGGTGCTGAACTGACGGCGAGGCGCTGACCCCGGCGAGAGCCCGCGGAGCGGCTCAGGCCTGCGCGCGGATGCGGCCGGCCGCGGCGGCGCTGTCGAACGGCGCCGCCAGGAGATCGTCGAGACCGATCGCGGCGGTCCGCGGCAGGGTCGCCACCGCCTCGGCCAGCGGCGTGCCCTCGTGGGTCAGTGCCAGCTGCTCGAGGGCCGAGCGCCACAGCGCGTCGAGGTCGATCCGCTGCCGCATGGACGGGGCGTAGCGACGACGCATGTCGGCGTGAAACCCGGCGATCTCGACCCGCCAACACCGCGCGGCCGCGGCTTCCGGCTCCACAGCCAATATCATGAGATGAAAGAAGATCCGGCGGATCAAGCTCTTGACTGCGGCGAGCTCGGACCGTCCCACGCTCTCGATCTCCTCGGCGACGTTCTCGGTGTCGAGCGCGTTCGGGAGGTCGCGGCGGCGGCCGAGGGCACGGATCAGCTCCGCCTGCTGCTCGGACCACAGCAGGATGTCGTCGTCGTAGAGGGTGCGCGCCGCATCGGCGTGTGCGCGGGGCGTGGAGTCGTGGCTCATGCCTGCTCCGCCGGCGGGCCGGTCCCCGTCCGGGCCGCCCCATCCTATCAGAGGCGAGGGAGCCCGGCACGCCGGTGCCCGCTCCTGCCGGCGCGAGCTCCTGCCTGCGCGGCAGGCTACTCCTCGCCGCGGGCCATCACCGGAGCGGCCCAGACCGGGACGGCCGGCGCTTCCGGCGTGCCGGTGAGGTGCGGCACGAAGGCTTCGAGGTCGTAGGGCTTGCCGGGCCGCACGAGCGTGACCGGGCCGGCGAGGTCGGGCGCCAGGACGGCGCCGAGGCGCACCACTGGCGCCGGTCCGAAGCGGGCGGTCGGCGGCCCCACCTCGGACCAGCCGGGCGCCGCGATGTCGCCGGCGGCGGCCGGCATCACGGACAGGGCGAGCAGTGCGGCGGCGGCGAACAGCGTCGGTCGCGTCGGGGACGAGGACATCGGCACGCTCCGGGTCGATCGAGGATCCGCCCGATCCTAGCCGCCGGCGGCGCCGGCGCCCGAATCACGTGTTCGTGTGGCGGCGCAGACGCGCGGCACACCGAGGCTAGTCAAGGGCTTACCGAATCTTCTTCAGAAGATGCCCAGGGCGTTGAGGAGATGGCGCACCGGGCCCGTGCCGGTCTGGGTGGCCATCAGGCACTGCTCGCGCTGCTGCCGGGCGGCGGCATCGGCGGCGTAGTCGGTGCCGGGCACGTGGCAGAGCCCCTGGGCGTTGGTGGCTCGGTAGCTCTCCAGCTCGACGATGGTGCCGGCGAAGGTCCAGGTGAGGATCGCCAGCAGCGCCACCAGGACGGCGAGAACGTGCTTCATGCGCTAATTCCTGTGCAATGCCGCGCTATCAGGGGGCGTCATTCCGGACCGGCGCACCGCGCCGGATCCGGAATCCAGCCACGAAGACACACTCTGCCGCTGGATTCCGGGTTCGCGCCTTTGGCGCGCCCCGGAATGACGGCACGCCCAAGAGGCCATCACACAAGCCGGCTCTGCTCGACCGCCGCCCCGACGAAGGAGGCGAACAGCGGGTGGGGCGCGAAGGGACGCGACTTCAGCTCGGGATGGAACTGGACGCCGATGAACCAGGGATGGTCGACATATTCGACGATCTCGGGCAGCAGGCCGTCCGGCGACATGCCGCAGAACCGCATGCCGTGCTGCTCCAGCCGGTCCTTGTAGGCGGTGTTGACCTCGTAGCGGTGGCGGTGGCGCTCGGAGATCTCGGTCGCGCCGTAGATCGTGGCGACCTTGCTGCCGCGGGCGACCTCGGCCGCGTAGGCGCCGAGCCGCATGGTGCCGCCGAGATTGCCGCCCTGGGCGCGGATCTCCAGCTCGTTGCCGCGCAGCCACTCGGTCATCAGGCCGACCACCGGCTCCGAGGTCTCGCCGAACTCGGTCGAGTTCGCCTCGGCGATGCCGCACAGGTTGCGGGCCGCCTCGACGACCGCCATCTGCATGCCGAAGCAGATGCCGAAATACGGCACCTTGCGCTCGCGGGCGAACTGGGCCGCCCGGATCTTGCCCTCGGCGCCGCGCTGGCCGAAGCCGCCCGGCACCAGGATCCCGTGGACGTGCTCCAGGAACGGCGCCGGGTCCTCGCGCTCGAACACCTCGCTCTCGATCCAATCGAGATTGACCCGCACCTTGTTGGCGACGCCGCCGTGGGTGAGCGCCTCGATCAGCGACTTGTAGGCATCCTTCATGCCCGTGTACTTGCCGACGATGGCGATCGTCACGTCGCCTTCCGGGTTGCGGATGCGCTCGTTGATGAAGCGCCAGCGCGCCAGATCCGGCTCGCCCTCGGCCGGCAGCCCGAAGGCGTGCAGCACCTCGGCGTCCAGCCCGGCCTCGTGATAGGCCTCCGGCACCGCGTAGATCGAGTTGGCGTCGCGCGCCTCGATCACGGCGCTCTCGCGGACGTTGCAGAACAGACCGAGCTTGCGCCGCTCCTCCTTGGGAATCGGCCGGTCGGTGCGGCACAGCAGGATGTCGGGCTGGATGCCGATCGAGCGCAGCTCCTTCACCGAGTGCTGGGTCGGCTTGGTCTTCAGCTCGCCGGCGGACGGGATGTAGGGCAGCAGCGTCAGGTGGATGTAGATCGCCTGGCCGCGCGGCAGCTCGATGCCGAACTGGCGGATCGCCTCGAAGAACGGCAGGCCCTCGATGTCGCCGACCGTGCCGCCGATCTCGACCAGCACGAAGTCGTAGCCGTCGTTGCCGTCGCGGATGAAGTCCTTGATGGCGTTGGTGACGTGCGGGATCACCTGGATGGTGGCGCCGAGATAGTCGCCGCGCCGCTCCTTGGCGAGGATCTCCTGGTAGATGCGGCCCGTGGTGATGTTGTCCTGGCGGGTCGCCGGGCGGCCCGTGAAGCGCTCGTAATGGCCGAGGTCGAGGTCGGTCTCGGCGCCGTCGTCGGTGACGAAGACCTCGCCGTGCTGATACGGCGACATCGTCCCGGGATCGACGTTGAGATAGGGGTCGAGCTTGCGCAGCCGGACCGAGTAGCCACGCGCCTGCAGGAGGGCGCCGAGCGCCGCCGAGGCGAGACCTTTGCCGAGGGAGGAGACCACGCCGCCGGTGATGAAGATGTACCGCGTCATGGGGCTCAACCTCTAGCCTCGCTGGAACGATTCGACGAGAACTTTGCGCGCAGGGCTGACCCGCCGAACCGCGCGCAGGGCGGCACGGCCGCGTTTTTCACGCCATCTCGCAATGGCTTGTCTCCAGATCCTCGGGCGCCGGGCGAACGCCGCCCGGCGGTGGATGACGCGATGGTGAAGAGACGGTCGCGGCAGCCCGGGCGACGGCGCGGGCGGCCCGTCCTCACTGCGAGCGCGGGACCTCGGGACCCGACGGCGCGGCGGGTGCGGCCGGAGCCGCCGGGGCGCCGGGCGCGGCCGGGGCCGCGGGCTGGTTGCGCTGGAGCTGGTCGAGCACGCCGCCGCCGGTGCCGAGCGGCGTCGGGGCGCCGGGGCTCGGGGCGGACGGACCGGTCTGGGCCGGGATCACCGTGGTCGGGCGCTGCGACAGGCCGGCCAGCACCGAGAGGAGCAGGCTGGTGACGAAGAACGCCGCCGCCAGGATGGCGGTCGCCCGGGTGAGCGCGTTGCCGGAGCCGCGGTTGCTCATGAAGCCGCCGCCCCCGCCGATGCCGAGCGCGCCGCCCTCGGAACGCTGCAGCAGCACGAGCCCGATCATGGCGAGCACGATCATCAGGTGGACGACGATGACGACGGTCTGCATGGAACGTTCCGCTGAAACGACAGGTAAGCGCGACGACTGTGAAAACCCGGGCACCCGCCCCGGCGCACCCCGCGCCACGGTGCGGCGCGCGAGCCGACCGGCGACATATGGGGGCGGCGCGCCGCGTCTACACGATCCCGGCGCGCTTTTCCACCCGGAAGGGCGAGAATCTGGGCAGGGCCACGTGCGTTCGCCCTGCCGAGGCGGGAAACAAGAGCGGCCGCGCCGCTCACGCGCGGGCGGTCATGCGCGGGCTCGACCCGCGCATCCATCGAATTGCGCAGAAGCCGTTTGTTCGCAACGAGATGGGTCGCCGGGCCGGGCCCGGCGACGCCGTCGTGACGACCCTACTTGTACGCCGCAGCGATCGCCAGGAAGTCGCTCGCCTTGAGGCTGGCGCCGCCGACCAGGGCGCCGTCCACGTTCGCGACCGCCATCAGCTCGGCGGCGTTGGACGGCTTCACCGACCCGCCGTAGAGCACCCGCACGCCCTCCCCCTCGGCGCCGAAGCGCTCGACCAGGCGGTCGCGGATGAAGCCGTGCGCCTCGGCGACGTCGGCCGGGGTCGGGGTCAGGCCGGTGCCGATCGCCCAGACCGGCTCGTAGGCGACGACGAGGCTGGCGGCGGTGCATCCGTCCGGCAGCGAGCCGGCGAGCTGGACGCCCAGCACCTCCAGCGTCTTGCCGGCCAGGCGCTCGTCCTTGGTCTCGCCGATGCAGACGATCGCCAGGAGCCCGGCCCGCCAGGCGGCCTGCGCCTTGGCCCGCACCTCGGCGTCGCTCTCCTTGTGATAGGTGCGCCGCTCCGAATGGCCGACGATCACGGCCGTCGCCCCGGCGTCGGCCAGCATCTCGGCCGAGACGTCGCCCGTGAAGGCGCCCGAGGCCTCGGCGTGGCAGTCCTGCGCCCCGATGGCGACCTTGGTGCCGATCGCCACGGCGGCCGCCGTGAACACCAGCGGGGCCGGCGGGCAGATCAGCAGATCGGTGTTGCGCCACAGCCCGCCCTGCCCCTGCGCGATCAGCCCGATCTCGCCGAGGGAGGCCCGCAGCCCGTTCATCTTCCAGTTGCCCGCCACCAGCGGGCGCCGCACAGCCGCCATCGATGTCCTCGCGATGCTCGGATGCCCCGGCTTCCGAGCGGCCGGCGCCGCGCGCCGGGCGGCCCGACCGGGGCCTCTCCGGTCCCCGGCGTTATGCCACGATCGTACCGCGGGTGCGACAAAATCCGTCGTCGGACAGTCCCTTCGGCGACGTTGCGGGGGGGAGGCGCCCCCCCTATGATGCGCGCCGCCGCCGGGCGGCCGACCACGTCGGCCGCGGCGGCCCATTCCCCCTCGCGCGCCGCCGGACGAGCCGGCGGGCGGCGCGGCCGATCGACGGGGGCTCGCTTCCTCGACCCGAATCGCGGATGTCGCGTGCGGATGTCGCGTGAAGGCGCCCCAAACCACTGCGAACAGGACACATGCTCCGCGGATTGCGTAAGGCCTCATCCAACTGGCTCGGCAAGGTCGTCATGGCGGCCGTGGTCGGGTTCCTGGTCATCAGCTTCGCGGTGTGGGGCATCGGCGACATCTTCCGCGGCTTCGGCGTGTCGACGGTCGCGACCATCGGCGGCAGCGAGATCACGATCGAGCAGTTCCGGCAGTTCTACAACGACCGGCTGCAGCAGTACGGCCGCCAGCTCGGCCGTCCGATCTCGGCCGACCAGGCGCGTGCCGCCGGCCTCGACCGCCAGATCCTCTCCACCCTGATCGCCGAGGCCGTGCTCGACGAGCGGGCCCGCCAGCTCGGGCTCGGCGTCTCCGACGAGGAGGTGGTGCGCCATGTCATGCAGGACCCGGCGTTCCGCGGCGTCAACGGCCAGTTCGACCAGCAGCGCTTCGCCTACCTGATCCGCCAGGCCGGCTACACCGAGCAGCGCTTCATCGCCGAGCAGCGCCGGGTCACGCTGCGCCGCCAGCTCGCCGGCACGGTGGGCGGCGAGGTGACGGCGCCGGTGGCGACCGCCGAGGTGGTGAACCGGTTCGAGAACGAGGAGCGCTTCATCGACTACGTGGTGCTCGACGCCGCCCATGCGGGCGAGATGCCGGCGCCGACGCCGGACCAGCTCCGGTCCTATTACGACGAGCGCAAGTTCCTGTTCCGCGCCCCGGAATACCGCAAGGTCATGCTGCTCGAGGTGTCGCCCGAGCAGCTCGCCGCCACCGTCGAGGTGAGCGACGAGGATGCCCGCAAGGCCTACGAGGCGCGCAAGACCCGGTGGGAGACCCCCGAGAAGCGCCAGGTCCAGCAGATCTCCTTCCCCACTCCGGAGGAGGCCAAGGCGGCGCAGGAGAAGCTCGCCGGCGGCACCACCTTCGAGGCGCTGGCGGCCGAGCGCAACGTCGCCCCGGCCGACCTCGACCTCGGCCTGGTGGCCAAGGCCGAGATGCTCGACCCCGCCATCGCCGAGGCGGCCTTCGGCCTGCCCGAGGGCGGCGTCAGCGCCCCGGTGACGGGCCGCTTCACCACGGCGATCCTGCGGGTCACCAAGGTCGAGCCCGGCCGCACCACGCCGTTCGCCGACGTCGAGGCGCAGATCAAGAAGGAGATCGCGCTCGACCGCGCCAAGGCGTCGCTCGCCGAGCTGCGCGACAAGGTCGAGGACGAGCTCGCCGCCGGCAGCCGCCTCGACGAGATCGGCGCCAAGCTGAAGCTGCCGGTGCGCATCATCGAGGCGGTCGACCGCTCCGGCCGCGCCCCCGACGGCGCGACCGTGGCGCTGCCCAAGGACATCGACGTGCTCGGCCCGGCCTTCTCCACCCAGGTCGGCCTGGAGAACGAGGCGCTGTCGGTCCCGGGCGGCGGCTATCTCTGGTACGAGGTCGCCGGCGTCACGCCGTCGCGCGAGCGGACCTTCGACGAGGTCAAGGACCGGGTCGAGGAGCGCTGGCGCAGCGACGAGATCGCCAAGCGGCTCGCCGCCAAGGCCGAGGAGATCGCCGGCAAGCTGAAGGCCGGCGGCTGGTTCGCCGAGATCGCCAGCCAGGACGGCCTCAAGGTCGAGACCGCGCCGGCGCTCAAGCGGCGCACCCGCGGCACCCTGCCGGCCGACGTGATCGAGCAGGTGTTCAAGACGCCGAAGGACGGCGTCGGGACGGCGTCCGGGGCGACCCCGACGGACCGCATCGTGTTCAAGGTGACGGACGTCCGCCCGCCGCCCTTCGACCCGGCCGGCGCCGAGGCCAAGCGGCTGCTCGACCAGCTCCGCAACGCCTATGCGGACGACGTGATGGCGCAATACGTCGCCCGGCTCCAGAACGAGCTGAAGGTCAGGATCAACCAGACGGCGCTGGCCCAGGCGGTCGGACGGGGCTCCGCCGAGCAGTAGCGCTTCGGCGCGAGCGTAGCGTGTCATGCAGATCGAACCGCAGGCGGAAGCCTTCGTCGACGCCTATGGGCGCGGCATCGCCCAGGTCGTCTCCACCACCCTGGTGGCCGACCTCGAGACCCCGGTCTCGGCCTTCCTCAAGGTGGCGGACGGGAAGCCGTCGAGCTTCCTGCTCGAGTCGGTCGAGGGCGGCGCCGTGCGGGGCCGCTACTCGATCATCGGGCTCGAGCCCGACCTGGTCTTCCGGGTCCGCGACGGCAAGGCCGAGATCGTCCGGCCGGTGCGCGGCCAGGCCGACACGGTGGCGCCCTGCCCCGAGCCGCCGCTTTCGGCGCTGCGCCGCCTGATCGCCGACAGCCGGATCGTGCTGCCCGACACGCTGCCGCCGATGGCGGCCGGCGTGTTCGGGTATCTGGGCTACGACATGGTGCGGCAGATGGAGGAGCTCGGGGCCGCCAATCCGGACCCGATCGGCATCCCGGACGCCGTGCTGGTTCGGCCCACCATCGTCATCGTGTTCGACGCGGTGAAGGACACCATCACGGTGGTGACGCCGGTGCGGCCGGATCCCGCCGTGCCGGCCCGGGTCGCCCATGCCCGTGCGGTCGAGCGGCTCACCGCCGTGGTCGACGCCCTCGACCGGCCGCTGCTCAAGGAGCCGGCGGCCGACCTCGCCGAGGCGCTCGATCAGCCCCCGGTGTCCAACACCACGCCGGACGCGTATGCCGAGATGGTGCGGCGGGCCAAGGAGTACATCGCCGCCGGCGACATCTTCCAGGTGGTGCTGGCGCAGCGCTTCTCGACGCCGTTCGCGCTGCCGCCCTTCGCCCTCTATCGCGCGCTGCGGCGGGTCAATCCGGCGCCGTTCCTGTTCTTCCTCGACTTCGGCGGCTACGCCGTGGTCGGCTCGAGCCCGGAGATCCTGGTGCGGGTGCGCAACGACACCGTGACGATCCGCCCGATCGCCGGGACGCGGCCGCGCGGCGCCACCCCGCACGAGGACAAGGCGCTGGAGGAGGAGCTGCTCGCCGACCCGAAGGAATGCGCCGAGCACCTGATGCTGCTCGACCTCGGACGCAACGACGTCGGCCGGGTGGCGGCGATCGGCACCGTGACGGTGACGGACCAGTTCTTCATCGAGCGCTACAGCCAGGTGATGCACATCGTCTCCAACGTCGAGGGGAGGCTCGCCTCCTCGAACGACGCCCTCGATGCCCTGGCGGCGGGCTTTCCGGCCGGCACGGTGTCGGGCGCGCCGAAGGTGCGGGCCATGCAGATCATCGACGAGCTGGAGACGGAGAAGCGCGGCCTGTATGCCGGCTGCGTCGGCTACTTCTCGGCCGACGGCGAGATGGATTCGTGCATCGTGCTGCGCACCGCGCTGGTGAAGGACGGCACCATGTACGTCCAGGCCGGCGCCGGCATCGTAGCGGATTCCAACCCGGCCGCCGAGCAGCAGGAATGCGTCAACAAGGCCAAGGCCCTGTTCCGCGCCGCCGAGGAGGCCCGCCGGTTCGCCAGCGCGGCGAAGCGGGGGCAGTAGCGCGGCGGGTCCCCGGCAGCCGGGCTCCGGATCATCCAAAAGGCGAAATCGGTTTCGACAACTCCGACCTAACCCGTTGAATTAGCCCAGCTCGCCGTCCGGGCTCATGGCTGCCATCGCGACGAGACCGTTGCCGGGGCGGAGCCGGGCCGGTAGGACACCCGCCGATTTCGTCCGCGCAACTCCGGAGCTCGTCGTGCAGGTCGCAAAGTGGGGTGACAGCCTGGCGGTCCGCCTTCCCAAGGAGGTGGTGGAGGCGCTCGGGCTGGCGGAAGGCGACTCGGTCGAGATCCGGGTCGCCGGGCCGGGCACCTTCGAGATCGCCAGCGCGCCGACCGTCGAGGACATCCTGGCCCAGATGCGCCGGTTCCACGGCGGCGTGCCGGGCGACGGCACCGCGGACGCCGGGGACGACGACGCACAGGGCCGGCTGTTCTAGCCGCCCGGCACCCCGGCGCGCCTTGACCCCCTTCGGCAGCGCGGTCTAAGACGCCCTTCGGGGGGCCGGTGGGCGTCATGATCGTGCTGATCGACAACTACGACAGCTTCACGTTCAACCTCGTCCACTATCTCGGCGGGCTGGGCGCGGACGTGGTCGTCCACCGCAACGACAAGGTGACGGCCGACGCGGTGCTGGCCGCCGAGCCGGAGGCGATCGTGCTGTCGCCGGGCCCTTGCACCCCCAACGAGGCCGGCATCTGCCTGGAGCTGATCGACAGGGCGTCGGCGACCGTGCCGATGCTCGGCGTCTGCCTCGGCCACCAGGCGATGGGCCAGGCCTTCGGCGGCACCGTCGTCCGGGCGCCCGTGCCGGTGCACGGCAAGCTCTCCGAGATGAGCCACGAGGGCCAGGGCCTGTTCCGCGGCATCAACGGCCCGTTCCGGGCGACCCGCTACCACTCGCTGGTGGTCGACCGCGCCACCCTGCCCGACGATCTCGCCGTGACGGCCGAGACCGACCGGCTGATCATGGCGATGCAGCACAAGACCCGTCCCGTGCACGGGGTGCAGTTTCATCCCGAGAGCATCAAGTCCGAGCACGGCCATCTCATCCTGAAGAATTTTCTCGATCTCGCCCGCGCCTGGAACGAGGCGACGGGCCGGGCCGAGGGACGCGCCGCGTCCCGGCCGCAGTGAGGCTTCCATGGTCGAGTTGAAGACGCTGATCGCGCAGGTCGCCACCGGGGCGCCGCTGACCCGCGAGCAGGCCGCCGCCGCCTTCACCCGGATGATGTCGGGCGAGGCGACCCCGTCCCAGATGGGGGCGCTCCTGATGGCGCTGCGGGTGCGCGGCGAGACCGTCGAGGAGATCACCGGCGCGGTCTCGGCGATGCGCGCCAAGATGCTGCGGGTCGACGCGCCGCCGACCGCCGTCGACGTGGTCGGCACCGGCGGCGACGCCTCGGGCTCGTTCAACATCTCGACCTGCGCGGCCTTCATCGTGGCCGGCGCCGGCGTGCCGGTCGCCAAGCACGGCAACCGCGCGCTGTCGTCGAAGTCCGGCGCCGCCGACGTGCTCGCCGCGCTCGGCGTGCGCATCGAGCTCGGCCCCGAGCAGATCGGCCGCTGCATCCGCGAGGCCGGCATCGGCTTCATGTTCGCGCCCGTGCACCATCCCGCGATGAAGCATGTCGGCCCGACCCGGGTGGAGCTCGGCACCCGCACGATCTTCAACCTGCTCGGGCCGCTGTCGAACCCGGCCGGGGTGAAGCGCCAGATGGTCGGCGTGTTCTCGCGCCAGTGGGTCGAGCCGCTCGCCCATGTGCTGAAGAATCTCGGCTCGGAGCGCGCCCTGGTGGTGCACGGCTCCGACGGCCTCGACGAGATCACCATCGCGGGCCCGACCGCGGTGGCGTCGCTGGAGAACGGCACGGTGACGACCTTCGAGATCACGCCCGAGGCGGTCGGCCTGCCGCGGGCGGCGCCGGAGGCGCTGCGCGGCGGCGACGCGGCCGCCAACGCGGTGGCCCTGAAGGGCGTGCTGGAGGGCCGCAAGGGCCCCTATCGCGACGTCGCGGTCTTCAACGCCGCCGCCGCACTGGTGGTCGCCGGCAAGGCCGCCGATCTCGCCAGCGGCGTCGCGCTCGCGGCGCAGTCGATCGACACCGGCGCCGCCGAGGGCAGCCTCGGCCGGCTGATCGCCGTCTCCAACGCGTGAGCCCGATGGTGACGCATCCGTCGTTCCGGGCGCGGCACTGGTCATTCCGGGGCGGCGCGGCAGCGCCGAACCCGGACTCCAGCCCGGAAACGAGCCTTCGTGATCGTGTCTGGATTCCGGGTTCGCGGGCTTTGCCCGCGCCCCGGAATGACTGAAGGGGACGGGTGAGCCCGATGGCCGACATCCTGCAGAAGATCGAAGCCTACAAGCGCACCGAGATCGCCGCCGCCAAGAAGGCGCATCCGTGGACCGCGGTCGCCGAGGTGGCGAAGGCCGCCGCGCCGCCGCGCGGCTTCCTGCGCGCCATCGAGCGCCGCCTCGCCCGCCAGCAGCCGGCGCTGATCGCCGAGATCAAGAAGGCGAGCCCGTCGCGCGGCCTGATCCGGGCCGACTTCGATCCGCCGGCGCTCGCCCGCGCCTACGAGGCCGGGGGCGCCACCTGCCTGTCGGTGCTCACCGACGGACCGAGCTTCCAGGGCCGCGGCGACCACCTCGTCGCGGCGCGGGGCGCCACGGCGCTGCCGGTGATCCGCAAGGACTTCCTCTACGATCCCTACCAGGTGATCGAGGCGCGGGCGCTCGGCGCCGACTGCATCCTGATCATCATGGCGGCCGTCGACGACCGCACCGCCCGCGACCTCGAGGAGACGGCGGCCGAGCACGGCATGGACGCGCTGATCGAGGTGCACGACGAGGCCGAGCTGGAACGCGCCCTGAGGCTGTCCTCGCGGCTCGTCGGCATCAACAACCGCGACCTCAAGACCTTCGAGACGCGGCTGGAGGTCTCCGAGCGGCTGGCGCCGCTGGTGCCCAAGGACCGCGTGCTGGTCGGCGAGAGCGGCCTCTTCACGCCCGACGACCTCGCCCGCCTCGCCCGCGTCGGCATCTCCACCTACCTGATCGGCGAGAGCCTGATGCGCCAGGCCGACGTGACAGCGGCGACCCGCGCCCTGCTCGGCCGCGGCGCCCCCGCCCCGGCCGCCGAATGACCCCCTGCCCCCGGACAGCCCCATGACCGACGAGCCGCGGCTCACCCATATCGGCGCGGCCGGCGAGGCCCGCATGGTCGACGTCTCCGACAAGGCCGTGACCAAGCGCGTCGCCGTGGCCGAGGGCCGCGTCGTGATGTCGGCCGCGACGCTCGACCTGGTGCTGCGCGGCGACGCCAAGAAGGGCGACGTGCTCGGCGTCGCCCGGGTCGCCGGCATCATGGCGGCCAAGAAGACCCACGAGCTGATCCCGCTCTGCCATCCGCTCATGATCACCAAGGCCGAGGTGGAGATCACGCCGGAGCCCGACCTGCCGGGCCTGCGCGTCGTCGCGACCGTGCAGGTCGGCGGCCAGACCGGCGTCGAGATGGAGGCGCTGACCGCGGTGTCGGTCGCGTGTCTCACCATCTACGACATGGTGAAGGCGGTCGAGCGCGGCATGCGCATCGAGGGCGTGCGGCTGCTGGAGAAGCAGGGCGGCAAGTCCGGCCACTTCCGCGCCGGCGGAGACGCCTGATGGCCGCCCCCCTGTCGGTCGCCGACGCGCTCGCCCGCGTGCTCGACCCGGCCGCGCCGCTGCCGGCCGAGACGGTGCCGCTCGCGCAGGCGCACGGCCGCGTGCTCGCCGAGGACCTCGCGGCGCGCCGCACCCAGCCGCCCGACGACGTCTCCGCCATGGACGGCTACGCGGTGCGGGCCGCCGACGTGGCCGCCCCCGGCGCGCGCCTGCGGGTGATCGGCGAGGTGCCGGCCGGCCGGCCGTTCGACGGCACGGTCGGGCCCGGCGAGACGGCCCGCATCTTCACCGGCGGCGTGATGCCGGCCGGCGCCGACACCGTGGTGGTCCAGGAGGTCGCGACCCGCGACGGCGACACGGTGACGTTCTCGGCCGCCGGCACGCCGGGCCGGCACGTCCGCCGCCGCGGCCGCGACTTCGCCACCGGCGCCGTGCTGCTTCGCCGCGGCCGCCGGCTGACCATGCGGGATCTGGCGCTCGCCGCCGCCATGAACCATCCGGCCGTGCCGGCGCACCGCCGGCCGCGGGTCGGCCTGCTCGCCACCGGCGACGAGTTGGTGCCGCCCGGCACCGAGCCCGGCCCCGGCCGCATCGTCTACTCGAACGGCTTCGCCATCGGGGCGCTCGCCCGCCACGAGGGCGCCGACACCATCGATCTCGGCATCGTGCCGGACCGGCTGGACGAGACCGTCGCGGCGATCCGGCGGGCCCGCGCCGAAGCCGTCGACGTCCTGGTGACCACCGGCGGCGCCTCGGTCGGCGACTACGACCTGGTGCAGACGGCGCTGGCGTCCGAGGGAATGCGGCTCGCCTTCTGGAAGATCGCCATGCGGCCCGGCCGGCCGCTGATGAGCGGACGCCTCGGCGAGGTCCACGTGCTCGGCCTGCCCGGCAATCCGGTGTCGTCCTTCGTCACGGCGGTGCTCTTCCTGGTGCCGCTGCTGCGCCGCCTGCAGGGCCGCGGCGATCTCTCGATCCCGGACGAGCCGGCGATCGCCGGTGCCGCCCTGAAGGAGAACGACGAGCGTGCCGACTTCCTGCGCGCCATGCTCTCGACCGACGCCGAGGGACGCCTCGTCGCGACGCCGGTCACCGACCAGGATTCGTCGCTGCTCGCCCCGCTCGGCCTCGCCGACGGGCTGCTGCTGCGCGCGCCCCACGCAGCGCCCGTGCCGGCCGGCGGGCCGTGCCGGGTGATTCGCCTGCCGGCCTGAGCCGGTCCCCGGACCGGCCCCGTCGGCGCAGAATACCGCCGGTGCGGCGCGGTCCGCGGTCCGACCCGCGCACGCCGGTTTTTCGTCGACCGCACCAGTTCTTAGGGCTAATCGTTCCTGCCCGGCACGCGTCGATTCCCCGCCGCGACATTAAAAGGTTGCGGAACACATATCGAACATATAGGGTATGTTCATGATTTGTTTAGGCGGTTGCGATGGACTGCCCGAACGAGCTCCGGGGGACGATGCATGTTGACGCGAAAGCAGTTCGAGCTGTTGCGGTTCATCCACGAGCGTCTGAAGGAGAGCGGCGTCCCGCCCTCCTTCGACGAGATGAAGGACGCGCTCGACCTGCGCTCGAAGTCCGGCATCCACCGCCTGATCACGGCACTGGAGGAGCGCGGCTTCATCCGCCGCCTGCCCAACCGGGCGCGCGCCATCGAGGTGATCAAGCTGCCCGAGTCGGTCGGCCACGGCGTGATGGCGGGCGGCCGCGCCCGCGGCTTCACCCCGAGCGTCATCGAGGGCAATCTCGGCCGGGTCCGGCCGCCTGCGCCGCAGGAGGAGGATTCGGCCCGGCCGGTCGCCGTGCCGGTGATGGGCCGGATCGCCGCCGGCACCCCCATCGAGGCGATCCAGACCAAGAGCTCGGTGGTCAACGTGCCGCCCGAGCTCTTGAGCGCCGGCGACCATTTCGCCCTCGAGGTGCGCGGCGACTCGATGATCGAGGCCGGCATTCTCGACGGCGACATCGCGCTGATCCGCCGCTCCGAGAACGCCGAGACGGGCGACATCGTCGTCGCCCTGGTGGACGAGGAGGAGGCGACGCTCAAGCGCTTCCGCCGCCGCGGCGCGTCGATCGCGCTGGAGCCCGCCAACGCCTCCTACGAGGTGCGCATCCTTCCCCCCAACCGGGTGCGCATCCAGGGCCGGCTGGTCGGGCTGATGCGGCGGTACTGAGGTCGCTGACCGGCCCGCAGCGGCTCGTGCCCGGACGGGGTCTTCGCCCCGGGACGGCGGCGCGTGGATCACGAGGACGTCCGGCACCGCTCAGTCGGGATCGATGTCCTCGATCGCCGGGGTCGCGTCGGGTGCCGGGGCGGGACGGCCGGACGGGCCGGCCGCGGGCGCGGCGGGCCGCGACGCCGCCGGCGAGGCCGGCGACCACGGGCGATCGGTGCCCGGCGCGCGGGCGCGGGTGACGGCGAAGCCGTCGCCGGTCCGCCGCAGCGCCACGGCGCCCGTCTCCTTCAGCATGGCGCGGTCGATCACCGTCGCCCGGCAGCCCGCCGGCGGATCGCGCAGCGCGACGATCAGGGCGGCGCGGGCGCAGTCGTCGGCGAAGCTCTCGGCGCTGCGCGCCACCGCGACGGCCGTGCCGTCGGCGAGGCGCGCCACGCAGCCGGCCGGGTCGCAGGCGAAGCCGGCCGCCACCTCGGACGCGTCGGCCGGCCGGGCGTCGCCGTCGCCGGCGAGCCAGTCGCGCGCCGCGAAGGCGAGGGAGCCGGTGCGCAGGACCGTGAGCCGGCCGTCCGCGCCGCGCACCGCCACGGCCTCGCCGCCGGGCGCGATCAGCACGTCGGGCTTCTCGGCCGCGCCGGCGAGCAGCGCGGCGATCACCAGGAGCCCGGCCCCGCTCCAGCGCAGCGGCGTCCGCAGGAGCGCCAGGACGATCAGGCCGGCGGTGGCGACCAGCAGCGCGTCGACCCCGAAGGCCGGGACGCGGCCGACCGCGCCGGGCAGCGCCGCGACCCACTGGGCGACCGCCGTCATCCAGTCGATGCCGGTGCCCATCAGCCGCCACAGCGGCCCGTCGAAGCCGAACGGCAGCAGCGCGAGGGCGAGCAGCCCGAGCGGCATCACGAAGCCGGAGACGACCGGCATGGCGGCGAGATTGGCCAGGACGCCGTAGGGCGCCAGCCGGTGGAAATGATACGCCGCGAAGATCGTCGTCGCGACGCCGGCGACAAGCGAGGCGATCACCAGCGCGACGATCTCGCGGGCGCCCCACAGGGCGAGGCGGGCGGCGAGCGCGCTGCGCGGCCGCGCCGCGAACCACGGCAGGCCGCGCTCGTAGACGGCGACCAGCGCGAGCGTCGCGGCGAAGCTCATCTGGAAGCTCGGATGCACCACGGCCTCGGGCGTGAGCAGCATCACGGCGAGGGCCGCCACGGCGAGCGTCCGCTGGGTCAGGGCGCGGCGGTCGAGCATCACGCCGGCGAGCACGATCGCCGTCATCACGAAGGCCCGCTGGGTCGCGACCTCGGCGCCCGAGAGCACCAGGTAGAAGGCGGCCGCGGCCAGCGCCGCGCCGGCCGCCCATTTCTTCACCGGGCGGCGCAGCGCCAGCCCGGGCACCAGCGCGAGCCCGGCGCGCAGCACGACGAACACCACGCCGGCGACCACGGCCATGTGGTAGCCCGAGATCGACAGCACATGGGCGAGGCTCGACACGTACATGGCCTCGTTCACCGGGGTCGAGATCGCGTCGCGCTTGCCGGTGATCAGGGCCGAGGCGATGGCGCCGGCATCGCCCGGCAGGGCGGCGCGGATGCGTTCGTCGATCGCCTCGCGAAAGTCGTCGATCGCCGCGGCGGCGCGCAGCCCCGGGTCCGGCGCGACCGGCGCCGGCTGCGGCCGCACGGCGCCGAGCGCGAAGCCCGAGGCGCCGATGCCGTGGAAGTACAGGTCGCGGGAAAAGTCGTAGCCGCCCGGCCGCAGCGGCGCGAGCGGCGGCGACAGCCGCGCGGTCAGCGCCACATGGGCGCCGACCGGCGGCGCCGTGCCCTTGCGCACCGCGACCCGCACGCGCTCGGGCCGCGCCCCGGCCACGACCGCCCCGCCGCGCGGCGCCTCGTAGGACAGGACCCGCAACACGATGCGGTCGCTCTTCTCGCGCTCCTCGCGCTTCTCGACGAAGCCGGCGAGCTTCGCCCCGAAGGCCGGCTGGCGCAGCACCGGGGCGTCGACGAGGCGGCCGCGCAGCGTCGCGGTGCAGAAGCCCGCCGCCACCGCGGCGAGCCCGATGGCGGCGAACACGGCGCCGCGCCGGCGGGTCGCGATCACGAGCCCCAGCGCGCCCGCGACAGCCGCGGCGGCGGCCCACGGGGCCGGCTCGGTCTCGGCGGCGAAGTAGAGGATCACGCCGGCGGCGACGCCGACCGGCAGCCAGGGAAACAGCCGCCCGGGCGCGACCTCCTCGGCCGCCCATCCGGCGATGCGGGCGCCCGCCGCGTGGACGAGATCGCCGAGCCGCCCCGGCAGCGGCACCGGAAGCGCACGGCCCCCCGCCGCCGCGACGCCCGGCCGGGGGCCGGCCGGAAGCGTGCCGACGCGTCCGCGCGCCCTGCCCGGCTCCGCCATGCGGTGCTCCGCTGTTGGCTGGAGCCGGCAGCGTATTCTAGTTTTCCGGGAAACTCAGGATGAACACAACGGAAACGCTGGAGTCATTCCGGGGCGCGAAGCCTCTGGCTGGTCGTGCTCCGCGAAGGCGGAGCACCCAGTACGCCGCAGCCCCTCGACTGGAGCAATGGAGCTCGGTGGATACTGGGTCGTCCGCCTGCGCGGACGACGACGATCGAGAGGCTGAGCCCCCGATCTCGGGTCAGCCCCTGTGCGGACGAGCCCCGCAGCGACGGGCGCGAGCGCCCGCCCCCTCACGCCCCGCTCTGCACCTTGGCCCAGGTGTCGCGCAGGCCGATGGTGCGGTTGAACACCAGGGCGCCGGGCTGCGAGTCGCGGTCGGGGCAGAAATAGCCCTGGCGCTCGAACTGCACGGCGGTCTCGACCGGCACCTCGGCGAGCGACGGCTCCAGCCGCGCGCCGGTGAGCACCTCGAGCGACTGCGGGTTGAGGTCCTCGGCGAAGGTGGCGGGGGCCGGCGCCGGGTTCCGGAACAGCTGGTTGTAGACCCGCACCTCGGCCGGGATCGAATCCACGGCCGAGACCCAGTGGATGGTCGCCTTCACCTTGCGGCCGTCCGGCGCGTTGCCGCCGCGGGTCTCGGGATCGTAGGTGCAGCGCAGCTCCACCACCTCGCCCGACGGGTCCTTCACCACCTCCCTGCAGGTGATGAAATAGGCCCAGCGCAGCCGCACCTCGCGGCCCGGCGACAGGCGGAAGAAGCCCTTCACGGGCGTCTCCTGGAAGTCGTCGCGCTCGACATAGATTTCGCGCGAGAAGGTGAGCTTTCGCGTCCCCTTGCCCGGGTCGTCCGGATGATTGACGGCCTCCAGCGTCTCGCTCTGGCCCTCCGGATAGTTCTCGATCACCACCTTGAGGGGCTTGAGCACCGCCATGCGGCGCTCGGCCGTGCGGTTCAGCACCTCGCGCACCGAAAAATCGAGCATCTGCATGTCGACGACGCTGTTGGCCTTGGCGACGCCGATGCGCCTGGCGAACTCGCGCAGCGCCTGCGCCGGCACGCCGCGGCGGCGCAGGCCCGCGATGGTCGGCATGCGCGGGTCGTCCCAGCCGGACACGTACTTGTCACGCACCAGTGTGGTGAGGACGCGCTTCGACAGCACCAGATAGGTGATGTTGAGGCGCGCGAACTCGTACTGGCGCGGCCGCGACGGCACCGGCAGGTTCTCGATGAACCAGTCGTACAGCGGCCGGTGGTCCTCGAACTCCAGCGTGCAGATCGAATGCGTGATGTGCTCGATCGCGTCCGACTGGCCGTGGGCGAAGTCGTAGCTCGGATAGATGCACCACGCGTCGCCGGTGCGCGGATGGTGCGCATGCAGGATGCGGTAGAGCACCGGGTCGCGCAGGTTGATGTTGCCCGACGCCATGTCGATCCTGGCCCGCAGCACGCGCGCCCCGTTGGGGAACTCGCCGGCCCGCATGCGGCGGAACAGGTCGAGGTTCTCCTCGACGGAGCGGCCACGGAACGGGCTCTCGGTGCCGGGCTCGGTGAGGGTGCCGCGGGTGGCGCGGATCTCCTCCTGGGTCTGGTCGTCGACATAGGCCTTGCCGGCCGTGATCAGGTGCTCGGCCCAGGCGTAGAGCTGCTCGAAATAGTCCGAGGCGTAATAGAGGTGCTCGCCCCAGTCGAAGCCGAGCCAGCGCACGTCGCGCTCGATCGAGTCGATGTACTCCTGCTCCTCCTTCACCGGGTTGGTGTCGTCGAAGCGCAGGTGGCAGCGGCCGCCGAACTCGGCGGCGACCCCGAAGTTGAGGCAGATCGACTTGGCGTGGCCGATGTGCAGGTAGCCGTTCGGCTCCGGCGGAAAGCGGGTGATCACCTGGGTGCGGCGCCCGGAGTCGAGGTCGGCCTGGATGATGTCGCGGATGAAGTCGCGGCCCGCCTCGGCTGCGACCGGTTCGACTGCGGTCATGCTCGCGTGTCCCGTGGTCAGGTACCGCTGGGCGGCCTCCCGCGCGCGGCACGTTCCGGGTCTTGTGCCAAATTCGTGCAGGTGCGCCAAGGGCGATCGCCCGTCCGGACGAGATCGCCGCGCCGGGCGCGCCGGCGGCCGCGGCGGCGGCCCACGCCGGGGTGGGCCGAGGCGCCGATTGCACGGCCCCGCGACTGTGCTAGGAGGGTCCGCCTTTTTCCCGCCGTGCGCGGCCAACCTGCGTGCCGAGACCGAGCCCATCGTGTCCGAGCCCATCGCGTCCGAGACCAGCGTGCCCGACACCGTCGTCACCCGATTCGCCCCCTCCCCGACCGGCTTCCTGCATATCGGCGGGGCCCGCACGGCGCTGTTCAACTGGCTCTACGCCCGCGCCCGCGGCGGCCGGATGCTGCTGCGCATCGAGGACACCGACCGCGAGCGCTCCACCCAGGCGGCGATCGACGCCATTCTGGACGGGCTGAAATGGATCGGCCTCGATTGGGACGGCGACACCGTCTACCAGTTCGCCCGCGCGGCGCGGCACCGTGAGGTCGTCGAGAGCCTGATCGCCTCCGGCGGCGCCTATCGCTGCTGGTCGTCCCAGGCCGAGCTCGACGCGATGCGCGAGAAGGCGCGGGCCGAGGGGCGCACCCGCCTCTACGACGGCACCTGGCGCGACCGCGACCCGGCCGAGGCGCCGGCCGGGGTCAAGCCGGTGGTCCGTCTCAAGGCGCCGCTCGCGGGCGAGACGGCGATCGACGACCAGGTGCAGGGCCGGGTCGTGTGGCAGAACGAGAACCTCGACGACCTCGTGCTGCTGCGCTCCGACGGCACCCCGACCTACATGCTGGCCGTGGTGGTAGACGACCACGACATGGGCGTCACCCACGTGATCCGGGGCGACGACCACCTCACCAACGCGGCGCGCCAGAAGCAGATCTACGACGCGCTCGGCTGGAACGCGCCGGTGTTCGCCCACATCCCGCTGATCCACGGGCCGGACGGCTCCAAGATGTCGAAGCGCCACGGCGCGCTCGGCGTCGACGCCTACCGGGCGATGGGCTACCTGCCGGCGGCGATGCGCAACTATCTGGTCCGGCTCGGCTGGAGCCACGGCGACCAGGAGATCTTCTCGACCGAGGAGATGATCGCGGCGTTCGATCTGCCCCAGATCGGCCGCTCGCCGGCGCGCTTCGACTTCGCCAAGCTGGAGAGCCTCAACGCCCACTACATCCGCCAGCTCGACGCGCCGGCCCTGCTGGCCGAGATCGAGGCGCTGCTGCCCCACATCGCCCAGGGCCCCGAGATCGCTGCGAAGCTGACGCCGGCGATGCGCGACAAGCTGCTGCTCGCCCTGCCGGGCCTGAAGGAGCGCGCCAAGACCCTGGTGGACCTGATCGAGCAGGCGCGGTTCGTCTACGCGGACCGGCCGATCGCGCTGGACGACAAGGCGAAGGCGCTGCTGACCGCCGAGGCGCGCGGCGTGCTCGGGCGGCTGGCCGCGGCGCTGGCGCCGGTCACGCCGTGGACCGCCGAGGCGACCGAGGCCGCGGTGCGGGCCTTCGCCGAGGCCCAGGGCCTCAAGCTCGGCGCCGTGGCGCAGCCGCTGCGGGCGGCGCTGACCGGGCGGACCACCTCGCCCGGCATCTTCGACGTGCTGGCGGCGCTCGGCCGCGAGGAGTGCCTGGGGCGGCTCACCGACCAGGCCGGCGCGACCGCGGAGGCGCCCGGCGCCTGACCGCCGGACGGGGCCGCCGGACCGGGCCGGCGGACGGCTGCGACGATACCGCCGGATCCCGACCCCCGGTTCTTTGATCGCGGCCAAAGAACTGAACCATCCTCCGTCGATGCGCGGGCCTTTCCGGAGCCCGCCGCCCATCCCATATCGCCTTGTATGTACGGCGTTTGGCGCCCTGCTCGCGGGCCGTCCGGCGTCACCTTGCCGCACTGCACGAGATGCGGTACGCAAGTCGCGGTCGAGCGCCAGAAGTACCCCGTCAACCGCCGGCCAGCGCGAGCCCCTTGTGCTCGCACGACCCCTGACATCCGAGGAGCCTATGGACGCTAAATCGGGCGCCAACACGAAGACCGGGACCCTCACGATCGGCGACGAGAACTATTCGTTCCCGATCCACCAAGGGACCATCGGCCCTGATGTCGTCGACATCAGCAAGCTTTACGGCAAGGCCGGCATCTTCACCTACGATCCCGGCTTCACGTCGACCGCGAGCTGCGAGTCCAAGATCACCTATATCGACGGTGACGAAGGCGTCCTGCTCTACCGCGGCTACCCGATCGAGCAGCTGGCCGAGCACGGCGACTTCCTCGAGACCTGCTATCTCCTGCTCTACGGCGAGCTGCCGACCGCGGCGGAGAAGAAGGACTTCGACCTGCGGGTCACGCGCCACACCATGGTGCACGAGCAGATGGCCCGGTTCTATCAGGGCTTCCGCCGCGACGCCCATCCGATGGCCGTCATGGTCGGCTGCGTCGGCGCGCTCTCGGCGTTCTATCACGACTCCATCGACATCTCCGATCCGCACCAGCGGATGGTCGCCTCGATCCGCATGATCGCCAAGATGCCGACGATCGCGGCGATGGCCTACAAGTACACGATCGGCCAGCCCTTCGTGTTCCCGAAGAACGAGCTCGACTACGCGGCCAACTTCCTGCGCATGTGCTTCTCGGTGCCGTGCGAGGAGTACAAGGTGAACCCGGTCCTGGCCCGCGCCATGGACCGCATCTTCATCCTGCACGCCGACCACGAGCAGAACGCCTCCACCTCGACGGTGCGGCTCGCCGGCTCGTCGGGCGCCAACCCGTTCGCCTGCATCGCGGCCGGCATCGCCTGCCTGTGGGGCCCGGCGCACGGCGGCGCCAACGAGGCGGCGCTTAAGATGCTGGCCGAGATCGGCAAGCCGGAGCGCATCCCGGAGTTCGTCCGGCGGGCGAAGGACCCGAACGACTCCTTCCGCCTGATGGGCTTCGGCCACCGGGTCTACAAGAACTACGACCCGCGCGCCAAGATCATGCAGACGACCTGCCACAAGGTGCTGGCCGAGACGGGCGTCAACGACGACCTGCTCGAGGTCGCCATGGAGCTCGAGCGCGTCGCCCTGCACGACGAGTACTTCATCGAGAAGAAGCTCTACCCGAACATCGACTTCTATTCGGGCATCACGCTCAAGGCGATGGGCTTCCCGACCTCGATGTTCACGGTGCTGTTCGCGCTCGCCCGCACGGTCGGCTGGATCGCCCAGTGGAAGGAGATGATCGAGGACCCGAGCCAGAAGATCGGCCGTCCCCGCCAGCTCTACACCGGCGCGACGCGGCGCGAGTATTGCGACATCTCCAAGCGGCACTGAGCGCTCAGCGACCGGCGGCCGACCACGACGGGGCGCTTCGGCGCCCCGTTCGCGTCGGTGCCCTGCGCGCGCCGTCCGACGCCGACGGAGGTACGATGAAGGGTCGTACGCTCTTACTATAATACAAAACGCTCATAGGTTTATTAGTTTTCCGACGCTCCCGGCGGGCCGCGGATCGAACTTATACCGACATCGCGGAATACTTCCGCTCATATTCCATTAAGCTCGTTCGCATAGCTTTTGACGAACCGGTCGCCCGGCGGCGGGCCATCGTGCCGGCTCATCCGGACGACAGCGCCGTCCGTCCGCGTGCATTCGCCATCGCCAGCGTGTCATTCGAACGTCCTGCCAACCGTGGAGGCGGCCGGTCGCCGCGACGTCGCGCCATGAAGCTCTCGACGAAGGTCGCCATCCTTTCGCTCCTGCCGGTCGCCGGCCTGACCGCCTTCGCGGCCGTCGAGGTGCGCAGCGCCTGGACGCGGCTCGACGAGGCGCGGCGCGTGACCGAGCTCGTCACGATCGCTCCGGTGATCGGCGGCCTGGTGCACGAGCTGCAGAAGGAGCGCGGCGCCTCGTCGACCTTCGCGGCGTCGAAGGGCGCC
Organism: Rhodoplanes tepidamans; assembly: GCF_030813915.1. Taxonomy (GTDB): domain Bacteria; phylum Pseudomonadota; class Alphaproteobacteria; order Rhizobiales; family Xanthobacteraceae; genus Rhodoplanes; species Rhodoplanes tepidamans. The sequence goes on along the minus strand of NZ_JAUSUJ010000019.1, from coordinate 31,569 downwards.
GTGTTCGCCGACATCGTGCCGCGCCAGCGGGCCGAGACCGACACGGCCGTCACGGCGTTCCGGGCGGCGGTCGCGACGGTGGCGGCCGACGGCACCCTCGCGGCGCCGCTCGGCGACGCGGCGGCCTCTCTCGACCGCGTCGCAGCACTGCGGCAGACCATCGACCGCTTCGCGGTCGGCGGCGTCGAGGTGGCGCGCAGCTACACCGCGATGGTCGATCGCCTGATCGCGGTGCTCGACCGCCTGACGTCGCTCTCCGACGAGGCGCGGATCGCCCGCGCCGCCCTCTCCTACAAGGCCGTGGTCGCCGCCAAGGAGCTCGCCGGGCTGGAACGGGCGACCGGGGCCCGCGGCTTCTCGGCCGGACGATTCACCCCCGACGACTACACGCTGTTCGCCCGGCTCGGCGGGCGCCAGGGCGACTGGTTCGGCCTGGCGCGTGCGGTCGGCGCCCCGGCCGCCGTGGAGGCGCTGGCGCAGTTCGACCGCTCGCCGGTCGCGACCGCGATCGAGCCGTTCCGGGCCGCCGCCCGGGACGGCCTCGCCGCGGGCCGGACCGAGGGGGATCCCAAGGCCTGGTGGGCCGCATCGACGGCCCGCATCGACGCGCTGAAGAGGCTGGAGGAGACCGTCGCGGCCGGTCTGCGCGACATTGCGGCCGCGGCCGCGGCCGAGGCGCGCTCGCGCCTCCTCTGGTCGGCGACGCTCGGCGGCGCCATCGCGCTCCTGGCGATCAGCCTCCTGGTCGTGCTCGGCCGTTCGCTGCATCGCGACGTCCACGAGCTCACCGAGGACATGCTGCGGCTCGCCCAGGGCGACACTTCGGTCGCCCTCGACGGGGTCCAGCGGAGCGACGAGATCGGCGCGATGTTCCGGGCCGTCGCGGTGTTCCGCGACACCGCGCTGCAGCGGCTCCGGCTCGAGGGGGAGACGATGGCGGGCGAGGAGCAGAAGCGCGCGCATCATCACCAGCTCGTGGCGATCATCGACAATTTCCGCGACCAGGTGGGCCGGACGCTCGCCGTGGTCGACGCCGGCGCCGCGCGCATGACCTCGACCGGCGCCGCGCTCGGCGAGATCGCCGCCGTCGCGGCGCGCAAGGCCGACGACGCGGTCACGGCCTCGCGCCACGCCTCCGGCGCCGTGCAGGTGATCGCCGGGGCGACCGGCGAGCTCGGCGGCTCGATCCGCGAGGTCGCCGGCCAGACCGCACGGGCGAGCGAGATCGTCAACGACGCGGCCGCCGTGGCGGCCCGGGCGAACACCGAGGTGTCCGGGCTGGCCGAGGCGGCGGCCCGCATCGGCGACGTCGTCGCGCTGATCACCACGATCGCCGGACAGACCAACCTGCTGGCCCTCAACGCCACCATCGAGGCGGCGCGCGCCGGCGAGGCCGGCAAAGGCTTCGCGGTCGTCGCCCAGGAGGTCAAGGCGCTGGCCGCCCAGACGTCGAAGGCGACCGACGACATCTCCCGCCAGATCGCCGAGATCCAGAACTCGTCGCAGCAGGCGGTCGGGGCGATCGCCGACATGGCGGTGCGGATGAACGAGATCGCCGGCCTCACGACGTCAATCGCCGCGGCGGTCGAGCAGCAGGACGCGGCGACCGGCCAGATCTCGAAGAACGTCGACTTCACCGAGGTGGACCGCAACGTCACCGGCGTCGCCGACGCGATCTCGCGCACCAACGCCGAGGCCGCGATGGTCAACAGCACCGCGTCCGATCTCGTCGGCTCGACCCGCACCCTGCGCGGCGCGGTCGAGACGCTGCTCGCCGCGCTGGCCAAGGAGCTCGACGACCGTCGGGCCGAGGTCCGCTCGAAATGCGACCGCCCCGTCACAGTGACGGTCGACGGGCGGTCGACCCCGACCCGGATGATCGATCTCGGCTCCAGCGGGCTGCGCATCCGCAACGTGCCGGGGCTCGCGCCGAACGGAGTCTGCGAGGTCGAGGTGGACGGCCGGCGGCTGCGCGCCCGGGTGATCTGGGTCAACACCGAGTTCACCGGCCTCGGCCTCGACGGCACGCCGCTGACGCCCGCCGAGGTCGCCCAGATGAGCGGCATCCCGGAGGCCGCGGCGGCCTAGCAGGACGTTTGAAAAACCCTCCTGGTCATTCCGGAAGCCGCGAAGCGGCTGTCTGGAATCGATGACCCTGGTCGGAATTGTTGCGGCAAGACCGGGATCATGGGTTCCGGGCTCCAACCGGCCCCGGAACGACCGAAATCCGAATTTCGACATCCTGCCAGAGGGTTTTCAGTGGGAGTGAATCGGTCTTGATCTCTGCTCGTCCCCGCGAAAGCGGGGACCCAGGGGCGCCGCGACGTGCGCCCTGGATTCCCGCTTGCGCGGGAATGAGCCGAGTGCGGATCAAACCCGGCGAAACAAACCCAGCCGGCGTTATCCGACGCCCGGCCGATCCGCCAGGCGACGGTCGACCCCAAAAACTCGTCACGAGGTCCCGGGCGCTTTCCCCGGCGTCGCCATCGCGGCCGCGTCCACCAGCGCGTCGTACTCGGCCTCGCCGATGACGCCGAGCGACACCGCGGCCTGCCGCGGCGTCACGCCGTCCCGCATGGCGACGCGGGTGATCTCGGCGACCCGGTCGTAGCCCAGCACGGGATTCAGAGCGGTCGCGAGCAGCAGCGCGCTGTCGACATTGGCGGCCAGGCGGGCGCGGTCGACCTCGATGCCGGCGACGAAGCGCGTCGCGAGGAGCCGCGCGGCGTCGGACGTCAGCCGGATGGCCTTCAAGAGATTGTAGATCAGGACGGGCTTGGCGACGTTGAGCTCGAAGGTCCCCGACGCACCGGCCGCCGTCACGGCGGCGTGGCAGCCGATCACCTGGAAGGCGGTCTGCACCACGGCTTCGGCGATGGTCGGGTTGCGCTTGCCCGGCATGATCGACGAGGACAGGCCGTCGTCCGGGATGATCAGCTCGCCGAGGCCGCAGCGCGGACCGGAGCCGAGCCAGCGCAGATCATTGGCGATCTTCAGCAGGGAGACGGCGAGCACGTTGAGATGCCCCGAGACCTCGACCAGCACATCGTGGGCCCCCATGCCCTCGAACTTGCTCTCCGCCGGCCGGAACGGCAGGCCGGCGAGCCGGGCCGCCTCGTCGCAGAACGCCGCGTCGAATCCCGGTGGCGTGTTGAGCCCGGTGCCGATCGCCGTGCCGCCCTGCGGCAGCGCCAGCAGGCGCGGCATAGTGCCGGTGAACCGCGCCCGGCCCGCCTCGATCTGGCGCGCGAAGGCGTCGAAGGCCTGGCCCACCGTCATCGGCACGGCGTCCATCAGATGGGTCCGGCCGATCTTCACGACCTCGGCGAAGGCGACGGCCTTGGCGGCGAGCGCGCCCTGCAGCGTCTCCAGCGCCGGCATCAGGCGGTCGCGCAGCTCGAGCGCGGTGACCATCTGCATGACGGTCGGGAAGCTGTCGTTCGAGGACTGCGACCGGTTGACGTGATCGTTCGGATGGACCGGAGCGCGCGTCCCCAGGCCGTGGCCGAGCAGCTCGTTGGCGCGGTTGGCGATCACCTCGTTGGCGTTCATGTTGGTCTGGGTGCCCGAGCCGGTCTGCCAGACCGGCAGCGGAAAGTGCGCGTCGAACCGCCCCTCCCGCATCTCGGCCGCGGCCTGCGCGATCGCGTCCGCGATGTCGGGCGCGATCTGGCCGAGCCGACGATTGGCGCGGACGGCGGCGAGCTTCTGCAGGCCGGTCGCGTGGATCAGAGAGGCCGGCAGGCGCTCGTCGCCGATGGCGAAGACCTCGAGCGCCCGCTGGGTCTGCCCGCCCCAGTACCGATCCGCGGGAATCTCGACGGCGCCGAAGGCGTCGCGTTCGAGCCGGTGTCCGGGCGTTGCGTGCGGCGACGTCATTGTGCTCCGACGACTCCGGCCGCCTTGATGACCGGGCCCCATTTGTCGATCTCGGCCTTGAGATGCGCCGCGAGGGCCTCGGGCCGGGCGCGCTCGGGCGACACCGTGTCGGCGCCGAGCTCGGCCAGGCGCGCCTTGATGGTCGGGTCCTTCAGCGCCACGTTGAGGGCGGCAACCAGCGTGTCGATCACCGGCTTCGGCGTGCCCTTCGGGGCGAACAGGCCGTACCAGACCTGATAGGTGAAGCCCGGCAGCCCCGCCGTCGCGACGGTCGGCAGGTTCGGCAGGGCCGCCGCCGTCTCGCTGCCGGTGACGGCGTAGCCCTTGATGGCCCCGGCCTCGACATGGCGGACGACGTTGACGATCTGGTCGCACATCGCGTCGACCCGGCCGCCCATCATGTCGTTGAGGGCCGGCCCGGCGCCCCGGTACGGCACGCTGGTGATCTCGACGCCGGTCGCGCTCGCGAACAGGAGCCCGCACAGATGGGCCGACGAGCCGATTCCGGCATGGGCGAAGTTGACCTTCGCCCCGTTGGCCTTCACGTAGCCCAGGAACTCGCTGAAGGTCCGGGGCGGCAGATCCTTCCGCGCCACGAAGGCCGCCGGCAGGTCGACGACCAGGCCGATCGGCTCGAAGTCCTTGATCGGGTCGTAGGGCAGCTTCGGATAGAGCGCCGGGTTGGTGGCGTGGCTCACATGGATCATCAGCAGCGTGTGCCCGTCCGGCGCGGACTGCGCGACCTTGGCGCTGCCGATCGAGCCGCCCGCCCCCGACGTGTTGTCGACCACGATCTGCTGCTTGAGCGTCTGCGTCATGCCCTGCGCGACCAGGCGCGTGATCGTGTCGCCCGGCCCGCCGGCCGAGTACGGCATGACCATCGTGATCGGACGGTTCGGAAAGGACTGCGCGGACGCGGCCGCGGCCATCGCCGGCACCGCGACGAGAGCGACCGCAAGAGCTCGAATGACGTTCATGGCTTCCTCCTGGCGTCAGCGGGACGTGTTCTGGTTCTCCGAACCCCGGGTTCGGCTCGCGAGGACCTGATCGACCATCTGCTCCGCGAGACCGAGATAGTTCGCCGGATCGGTCAGCCGCTCGATCGCCGCCCGGTCGAGGATCGCGGCGACCTCCGGATCACGGGCGAGAACGTCGGACAGCTGGCCGTGCCCTTCGGCCGCGGCGCGGCAGGCCGCGTAGACGACGTCGTGCGCCTTCTGCCGCCCGAGCGCCGGGGCGAGCCGCATCATCACGGCCTCGGCGACGATCAGCCCGTCGGTCAGCCCGAGATTCAGCGCCATCCGGTCCTCGTCGACGACGAGGCCGCCGAGCGCGAACCTCGCCTGATGCAGCGCGCCGGCGGTGAGCAGGAAGGCCTCGGGAATGGCGATCCATTCGGCGTGCCACGGGCCGGTGGCGCGCTCGAAGTCCTGGACCATCGCGTCGAGCATCAGCCCGGCGTGCTGGCGCACGCTCTTGGCGGCGGCCAGCATCAGCTCGGAGGAGATCGGGTTGCGCTTCTGCGGCATCGTGGACGAGGCGCCGCGCCCCTGGGTGAAGGGCTCGTAGACCTCGCCGAACTCCGCCGACGCCATGATCATCACGTCCAGCGCGATCTTGCCGAGCGAGCCGGTGATCAGCGCGAGGAGGTTCACGGTCTCGGCGAAGCCGTCGCGGGCGACATGCCACGTCGAGACGGGAACGCCGAGACCGAGCTCGGCGCACAGCGCCGCCTGGACCTTCAGCCCGTCCGCGCCGAGCGACGCAAGCGTGCCGGCGGCGCCGCCGAAGGACCCGACCAGAACCCGCGGCGCGAGCTGGGCGAGCCGCTCGGCGTGCCGGTCGAACATCGCGAGCCAGATCGCCGCCTTGTAGCCGAAGGTGACCGGCAGCGCGTGCTGCAGATGGGTGCGGCCCGCCATCGGCGTGCCGCGGTAGCGCGCCGCCAGGCCGGCGAGGATCTCGCGCAGCGCCGCGACGTCCTGCGCGACCAGCGCCAGCGCCTCGCGCACCTGCAGGACCACGGCCGTGTCCATGATGTCCTGGGTGGTGGCGCCCCAGTGGAGATAGCGGCCGGCCTCGCCGCATTGCGTGGCGAGCTGATGGACGAGCGGCAGGATCGGGTAGCCGACCAGATCCGTCTCCCGGCCGAGGAGCTCGAAATCGAGGCTCTCGGCGTCGGCGCGCCGGGCGATCTCGGCGGCGGCCTCCGGCGGAATCAGGCCGCACCGCGCCTCCGCCCGGGCCAGGGCGACCTCGACCTCGACATAGCGGGACACGCGGGCGAGATCGGAGAAGACGCCCCGCATGGCGGGTGTCCCGAACGCGTCCCGGAACAGGATCGAGTCGAGGACGGTCGTCGCGGCGGGACGCATCGGCATGGGGCTGGCTCGTCGGAACAATGGATCGGCCCGGCCGGCGCCGGGCTCGAGGGCGGGTCGGAGAAACGCGAAACCGGGCAATGCCGGGGTCGTTCTGCCGCCCCGGCCTGCCGAGCGACATAGTTCGTACATTCTCTTTGTCCGTACATATCTATGTACGTACAACGCCACGACGTCAAGCACCGGTCTTGACGTTTCGACACCGGCGGGTGTCTTGAGCGGAACCGCGCCGCACTGCGCACAGGAGCAAGACTTGGAAACGCGGTACGCCTATGTGGCCCGGGCGATCACGGCGGCGATCGCCGACGGCCGCCACCCCGTCGGCTCGTTCCTGCCCAACGAGATCGATCTCGCGAAGCAGTTCGCGGTGAGCCGGTCGACGGTTCGCGCGGCGATGCAGGAGCTGCAGAATTCGGGGCTGGTCAGCCGGCGCAAGAGCGCCGGAACCCGGGTCGAGGCCCTGCCGGCGGCCACCCGGGCCGGCACCTTCTCGCACACCCTCGGATCGATCGAGGCCGTGCAGCAGTTCGGTGTCGAGACCGAGCGCCGCATCCAGGCGGTCGGCGAGATCGTCGCCGACGACGACCTCGCGGCGCGGCTCGGATGCCGTCCGGGGCAGCGCTGGCTGCGGATCTCCTTCGTCCGGCTGGTCCCCGGCGATGCGACGCAGACGCCGATCTGCTGGACCGACGTCTACATCCACGCCAGCTTCAGCGCCGCCGTGCAGGCCCGGATGGAAGGCCATGTCGCCATCTTCGGGACGCTGCTCGAATCGATCTCCGGTCGCTCGATCAGCGAGATCCGGCAGACCATCACGGCGGTCGGCATCCCGGACGACCTCGCGCCGGTCCTGCGGGCCGCGCCGCAGAGCCACGCGCTGGCGATCCGGCGCCAGTACATCCTGAGCCCCGGCATGCTGGCCGAGGTGTCCCTCAGCATCCATCCGGCCGATCGCTACAGCTACCAGAGCAGCATGAAGCGGCTCGACGCGAACCCGCGTCAGCCCGTGGCGGGCGCCTGACGGCCGGCGCTCCGCCGCCGCATCTCGGCCAGGACGATGTCGGCGGCACGCTCGCTCGGCTGCGCGGTGCCGATCTGCATGATCGCGTCGAGCGTCGCGAACGCCGTGACCTGGCCGCGGCGCTCCGGCGTGTCGGCGAGCAGCGGGGCGAGCGCGGCGGCCAGCGTCTCCGGCGTCGCGGCACGCTGGACCAGCTCCGGCATGACGTTCTCGCCCAGCACCAGGTTGGCCAGCACGATCGAGGGCACCTTGATCATCGCACGGGCGATCAGCTCCTCGATCAGCGGAACCTTGTAGGCGACGACGGTCGGGACGCCGGCGACGGCGAGCTCCAGCGTCACGGTGCCGGAGGCGGCGAGCGCCGCCCGCGCGCCGCGGAACGCCGCCCACTTCTCCTCCGGCGTCGCGACGATGCGGGGCTGCACGCTCCATCCCGCGGTCGCGTCTTTCACGCGCGACGAGAGATGGGGCGGGGTCGGCAGCACGGCGTCGACCGGGCCGCGGCGCTCGACGAGGCGCGCGAGGGCGTCGCCGAACAGCTGCGCGTGGCGGGCCAGCTCGCCGCCGCGGCTGCCCGGCAAGACCAGCAGCACGGGGGGCGACGCCTCGCGCCGCGCGGCCTCCGCGGGTCCGGGCCGCAGCAGCGCCGCCTCGGCGGCGAGCGGATGGCCCACATAGGTGCAGGCCGGCCCGCCGAGCCTCCGGTGCGCCGCCGGCTCGAACGGCAGCAGCGCCAGCACGTGGTCCACATAGGCGGCCATGGCGCGCGCCCGGCCGGGCCGCCACGCCCACACCGACGGCGACACGTAGTCGACGACCGGCAGATCGGGCAGCGCCCGACGCACCCGCTTCGCGACCCGGTGGGTGAACTCCGGACTGTCGACGATGACGAGCACGTCCGGCTTCGCCGCGACGATGGCGTCGGCGGCCGACCCGATCCTGCCCAGCAGCTCCGGCAGCCGGGACAGGATCGCCGTGATGCCGATGATGGCGAGCTCGTCGATCGGGAACAGGCTGTGCAGCCCCTGCCCGATCATGTCGGGCCCGCCGAGTCCGACGAAGCGCGCGTCCGGCACCCGGGCCCGCAGCGCCTGCATCAGGCCGCCGCCGAGCCGGTCGCCCGACGCCTCGGTGGCCACCACGGCGATGGTCGGCCCGGCCGTGCTCATGCGCCCTCCGGAGTCGGGACGCCGACGGCGAACAGGCCGGCCGCGTCGGCGCGCCGCACGACCTCCTGCGGCTCGGCGACGATGACGCCGCCGGCGGCGACCGCGAGGCCGGCGAGGCCGGCACGGGCGACGCCGTCGATCGTGTTCGGCCCGACGGTCGGCATGTCGAAGCGCTGGTCCTGCCCCACCTTGGGCGCCTTCACCAGCACGCCGACGCCGCGCGGCAGCTTGATCCGCCCGATCTCGCGCAGCTCGGCGATCCGGGCCAGCATGCGGTCCGTGCCCTCCGCCGCCTCGACGGCGAGGACGTGGCGGTTCGCCACCACGGCGGCCTGGCCGACGTCGAACGGGCTGGTGGCGGCGAGCAGGCCGAGCCCCAGCGCGATGTCGGCGGCGTCGCGGGCGCCCGGCATGCGGGCCCCGATCGGCCCGGCGGCGGCGAGGATGTCGGGCGCCACCTCGTGGGCGCCGAGCAGCCGGCAGCCGTCGTCCTCGAGCATGCGGCCGAGGCTGGTGAGCAGGTGGTCGTCGCCGCCCCGGAACGCCCGCACGATGCGCGGCAGCACCCGCACGGTCCCCAGGTCGGGCCGCAGCTGCCACAGCGAGGGCCGCAGCAGGATGCCGATGACGACGAGGTCGCGGCAGCCCTCCTGCCGCATCAGCCGCAGGAAGGTCCCGTAGCGGGCGAGCGACAGCCAGTGATGGCGGAACGGCGCGACGACGGCGGGATCGGCCCAGCCCTCGATGGCGAACATGACGACGGGCCGGCCGCCCGCCTCGACCTTGGCGGCGATGTCGCCCGGCAGCCGGCCGCCACCGCAGATCATCGCGAGCGGCCCCTCGGCCGCAGCCCGGCCGGCGGCCGCCGCGGGCCCGCTCACGACGCGACGCGCAGCGCGGCGCGCTTGACCCCCATGGTGAGGGGGCGCGTGCCGCTGCGGATGAAGGCGACGATCTGGCCGATCAGCGGGTCGTCGCCGAGATCGGCGGCGACGAGGTCGAGCCGCTCGCGGAACGTGCCCTCGCCGAAGAACAGCGCCTCGAAGCCGCGATGCACCTTGTGGATGTCGGCCTTGGTGAGGCCGCGCCGCTTCATGCCGACGACGTTGAGGCCGATCAGCTCGGCCGACTGGCCGTGCACGAGCCCGAACGGGATCACGTCGGCCCGCACGCCGGACAGCCCGACGATCATGGCGCCGTCGCCGATGCGGACGAACTGGCGCACCGCCGCCTGGCCGCCGAACACCACGTGGCTGCCGACCTGGACATGGCCGCCCAGCACGGCGTTGTTGGCGAAGGTGACGTGGTCGCCGACCACGCAGTCGTGCCCGACATGCGAGCCGACCATGAAGAAGCAGTGGCTGCCCACCCGGGTGAGGCCGTGGTCGTCCTCGGTCCCGGTGTTCATGGTGACGCCCTCGCGGATGTCGTTGTCGGACCCGACCACCAGGCGGGTCGGCCCGCCGCGGTAGTGGGTCGACTGCGGCGGCGTGCCGAGCGAGGCGAACGGACGGATGACGTTGCGCTCGCCGATCACGGTGTGGCCCGTGATCGCGACATGCGAGACCAGCTTCGTGCCGGCGCCGATCTCGACGTTCGGCCCGATCGTGCAGAACGGGCCGACCTCGACGTCGTCGGCGAGACGGGCTCCGTCCGCGACGCGGGCGCTCGGGTCGATGGAGGGCATTCGGTTCAGGCTCCCGACAGGACGGCGCTGACCTCGGCTTCCGCGACCACCTGGCCGGCGACCTTCGCCTCGCCGCGGAACCACCACATGTTGCGCCGCCTTGAGAGCTTGGTCATGTGGTACTCGATCGTGTCGCCGGGCGTCACCGGCTTGCGGAACTTCGCCTTGTCGATGGTGGTGAAGTAGACCGTGTAGGGCGGCCGGCCGATCTCGCCGGAGAGCACGCAGAGCACGCCGGCGGTCTGCGCCATGCCCTCGATCATCAGGACGCCGGGAAACACCGGCATCTCGGGGAAATGCCCCATGAACTGCGGCTCGTTGAAGGTGACGTTCTTGATGCCGATCCCGAACTCGGCGCCGCGGATGTTGGTCACGCGGTCGACCAGCAGGAACGGGTAGCGGTGCGGCAGCGATCTCATGATGGCCGAGATGTCGGCCGCCTCCAATGTCTTGACAGCCTCGGTCATCGCGGCGTCCTCAATGCCTGTCGTCATCTGATGGATCGGTCTTATCACCGCCGCCACGCGACTGGGCAAGGCGGTTGATGGCGCGCAGCTCGCGCATCCACGCCCTGGCGGGCTTCGCCGGCACGCCGCCCCAGCGCTCGCCGCGCGGGATGTCGCTGTTGACGCCGCTCACCGCGGCGACCTGGGCGCCCTCGCCGATCACCACGTGGTTGTTGACGCCGGCGCGGGCGCCGAGCACCACGTAGTCCTCCAGCACGGCGCTGCCCGAGATCCCGGTCTGGGCGACGATGACGCAATGCCGGCCGATCAGCACGTTGTGGCCGATCTGCACGAGGTTGTCGATCTTGGTGCCCTCGCCGATCACGGTGTCGCGGGTGCCGCCGCGGTCGATGGTGGTGCCGGCGCCGATCTCGACGTCGTTCTGGATGATCACCCGGCGCAGCTGCGGCACCTTCTGGTGGCCGCCCGCCCCCATGACGTAGCCGAACCCGTCCTGGCCGATCCGGCAGCCGGGATGGATGATGACCCGGTCGCCGACCAGCGCGTGGGTCAGCGTGCAGCCGGCCCCGATGGCGCAGTCACGCCCGATGCGCACCCCGGGCCCGACCACCGCGGTCGGCCCGATCACGGTGCCGGTGCCGATCTCGGCCCCCGGCCCGACCACGGCGCCCGGATCGACGACGACGCCGCTCTCCAGCCGCGCCGCCGGATGCACCGAGGCGCCGGGCGAGACGCCCTGGCTGCCGAACAACGAGACCGGCCGCAGGGCCGACGGATAGAGGGCGCGGGCGACGGCCACGAAGGCGCGGTGCGGGTCGCGCACGGTCAGCACCGGCAGGCCGGCCGGCGCCGACGCGGCGAAGCGCGGGGCGATCAGGCAGGCGCCGGCGCGGCTGCGCGGCAGCGCGTCGGCGTAGCGGGGATTTTCCAGGAAGGCGAGGTCGGACGGCCCCGCCTGGTCCAGGGTGGCGACGTCGCGGATCACCCGGTCGAGCGGCGCCCCCGGTCCCGGCTCGGCGCCGGTGAGGCGGGCGATCTCGGCGACGGTGAGCGTGGTCGCGGGCTCGAAGAAGAACGGTTCGCTCATGACGGCGGCGCTGCCCCGGCGCGGCGAGGCCGGGCGCAGGGCTCGAAAGGACGGGAGGAACGGCGATCGGCCGGGCGAAGCATGGCCAGAGGGTTGCCAGTTTCGGCCGGGCCTGACAACGCCGCAGTGGCGGCGGCGCCCCGTTTTTTCCGGGAGGCCGAAATGCGACGCCCGGGGCGACGGCCCCGGGCGCGGAAACCGGGGGCCGGCGGGAGCCGGCCCCGTCAGGTCGGGCGGAGCGTCAGAACTTGGTGCCGCCACCGAACCGGAAGATCTGCTTCTTGTCGTAATCCGCGTAGGTGATCGGATAGGCGAGGTCGAAGCGCAGCGGACCGAAGGGCGAGTTCCAGATTAGGCCGACGCCGACCGACGACCGGATCATGTTGTCGTCGCCGTAGCACGGCACGTTGGCCAGCGGGTTCGTCGGATTCAGAGCCTGGCCCGGGCAGGTCATCACCAGGCCGCGCTCCGCCCACGAGGTCGGGCCCTTGTAGTCGCTCAGCTGGCCGGCGTCCGCGAACACCGCGAGCTTCATGCCGAAGTCCTTCGGGGCGAAGAACAGCGGGGTCTGAACCTCCAGGTTCACGGCCCAGTACATCGAGCCGCCCAGCGCGTCCTGGTTGGTGCCCGGCGTGATGTCGCGCGGGCCCCAGCCGGCGGTCTGGAAGCCGCGCACCAGGTTCGGACCACCCTGGAAGTGGTCGAGCATGCGCAGCTCCTCGCCGCCCCAGCCGGTGGCGAAGCCGCCCTGCACTCGGATCGAGCCGACGACGTCGGGCAGGATCTCGTTGTAGAGCCGGGTGTCGAGCGTGGTCTTCGAGTAGTTCACGTCGCCGCCGACACCGGCGAAATCCTCGTTCAGCGTGACGATCAGGCCGTTGGTCGGGTTCTTGTTGTTGTCGAGCGTGTTGTAGCTGAAGGTCGAGCCCACCGCCGAGACGAAGACCGGGCCGTTGGCGAGCTCGCGCCGCACCGCCAGCGAGGCCTCGCCGTCATTGTAGCAGTTGTAGGTGAACGCCAGGCCGGTCGAAGGATCAATTGCGCCCTGATACTGCGGGGTCGGATAGTACCCGGCAGCGCTGCTCGGCAGACCAGGCGTAACGCCGGGGTTCCAGCAGTTGTTGTAGGCCTGGTCGAGCTCGATCTCCTGCCGGTAGCCGGTGTAGCGCGGCTGGATCGAGAAGTTGTCGGTGATCGGGATGCCCAGCTTGAGGTTACCGCCGATCGTGCTCGAAGTGTAGGAGTAGTAGGACGACGAGGTCGTCTCCTTGCCGAACACGTCGACGCCGAGCGCCAGCCGCTGCCCCATCAGATAGGGCTCGACGAAGGACAGCTCGAAGCCGCGGGCGCGCTCGCCGTACTGCACCGAGGCGCGGGCGACGTGGCCGCGGCCGAGCAGGTTGCGCTCGCCGACACTCACCTCGCCGATGAAGCCGTCCGCCGTCGAGTAGCCGCCGGAGACCGAGAACTCGCCGGTCGACTGCTCTTCCACGTCGACGTTCACGACCACCCGGTCGGGCGCCGAGCCGGGCTCGTTGGTGATGCGGACGGTCTTGAAGTAGTTGAGGTTCTTGATTCGCCGCTCGGCCCGGTCGACGAGCGCGCGGTTGTAGGCGTCGCCTTCGACGATGTCGAACTCGCGCCGGATCACGTAGTCGCGGGTGCGGGTGTTGCCGCGGATGTTGATCCGCTCGATGTAGGCCCGCTGCCCCTCCTCCATCACGTAGACGACGTTGACGAGGCGGGCGTTGAAGTCACGGTCGCCGCGCGGCCGGATCGACGCGAACGGATAGCCGAGCTTGGCGACCTCGACGGTGAGGTCCTCGACCGACTTCTCGACCGCGTCGGCGTTGTAGACGCCGCCCGACTTGGTCTTGAGCCGGCCGCGCAGCCGCTCGACGTCGATGTTGCGCACCGACGACTGGATCTCGACCGAGCCGAACTTGTAGCGCTCGCCCTCGTCGATCGTGAAGGTGATGACGAAGCCCTTGCGGGACGGGTCGTACTGGGAGATCGCCGAGACGACGCGCACGTCGGCGTAGCCGCTGCGCAGGTAGAAGCGGCGGATCAGGTCGCGGTCGACCTCGACCCGGTCCGGATCGAAGATGTCGTTGCTCTTCAGCCACGACAGCCAGTTGGTCTCGCCGGTCTTGATGACGTCCTTCAGGCGCCAGTCGGAATACGCCTTGTTGCCGACGAACTCGATCTTGGCGATGCCGGTCTTGGCGCCCTCGTCCACCTCGAAGACGAGGTCGACGCGGCCGTTCGGCAGCTCGATGATCTTCGGCTCGACGCGGACGTCGTAGCGGCCGGAGCGCTGATAGATGTCGACGATGCGCTGGGTGTCGCCCTGCACCACGGCCCGCGAGAAGGTGCCGCGCGGCCGGGACTGGATCTCGGTGGAGAGCTGCTCGTCCTTGAGCTTCCGGTTGCCCTCGAAGGCGACCCGGTTGATCACCTGGTTCTCGACGACGGTGACGACGATTCGGCCACCCGACGGGGTGATGCGCACGTCCTCGAACAGGCCGGTTGCGTAGAGGGCCTTCAGGGCCTGGTCGAGCTTCGCGGCATCGAGCCGCTCGCCCGGGCCGACCCGGAAGTAGGACCTGATGGTATCGGCCTCGACGCGCCGATTACCCTCGACGACGATCTGCGACGCCGACTGCGCGAGCACAGGCGTGACCGTAGCGGTCGCGACCACCCCCGCCGTGAACGTCTGAGCGACCATCAAGGCGATCGCAGCGAACGTCCGATTTGCCTTCAACCCCAGTGCCATACGCTATGGGCCCCCAAAAGAATCCCCACCACCGCCCGTCGCGATCGATTCCGTCTTCGCTTGTATCGGCTTTGGTTCCCCCTGCAAACAGAGAGTCTCCCCAGGCTCTCCATTTGGCCGCCGTCAGTGGCCTCGACGTCACACATTGTGGCGGACTTGTGCGCACATTATGACGAGGCCAAGTGCAGGATATCGTTAAAGGTTGCGAAAATCATGAGCATGATGACCAGGGCGAAGCCGATGCGGAAGCCGACCTCCTGGGCCCGCTCCGACAACGGCCGGCCGCGCACCGCCTCGATCGCGTAGAACATGAGGTGCCCGCCGTCGAGCAGCGGCACCGGAAACAGGTTCAGGAGCCCGATCGACACCGACAGCACGGCGGCGAGGTGCAGCAGCGCCACGAATCCCACGGTCGCCACCTGCCCGGACACCTGGGCGATGCGAATCGGCCCGCCGAGCTGGTCGGCGCTCTCCCGGCCGACCACGATCCCGCCGATGTAGCCGAGCGTCCGCTCGACGATGAACCAGGTCTCCGCCGCGCCCATGCCGACCGCCGCGAGCGGCCCGACCGACTCGGTCTTGACGTCGCCGGGCGCCATCGAGCGCGAGATGCCGAGCACCCCCATGCGGTGGACGTTGCCGAAATTGTCCTTCACCTCCCGCAGCGTCGGCACGACCGGCAGGGTCAGCAGGGCGCCGCCGCGGTCGACCTCGACCCGCAGCGTCTGGCCGGCGGCGCCGCTGACGATGCGCTGCATCTCGGAGAAGCTGTCGATCCGCCGGCCGTCGATCGCCCGGACGATGTCGCCGACCGCGAAGCCGGCCGCCTCGGCGGCGCTGCCGGCCTGGATCGAATCGACCCGCGGGGTCGTGGTCTGCTTGCCGTGGAACATGAAGATCCCGGCGAAGATCACGATGGCCAGAACGAAATTCGCCAGCGGGCCGGCGACGACCACGGCCGCCCGCGCCGCCACCGACTGGCCCGGGAAGGTCTGCCGGCGCTCGGCCTCGGAGAGGCCGGACAGCGCGTCCTGGTCGGGCACGCTGGCCGCGTTCTCGTCGCCGTAGAACTTGACGTAGCCGCCGAGCGGGATCGCCGCGAGCTTCCAGCGGGTGCCGCTGCGGTCGTCGAAGCCGACGATCTCGGGCCCGAAGCCGATCGAGAAGGTCAGCACCCTGATCCCGTTCCACTTGGCGATCAGGTAGTGGCCGAGCTCGTGGAAGAACACCACGATGGTCAAAACGAAAAGGAACGGAACGAGATAGCCAACAAAGCCGAGGCCGAGATCGTTCAGCGACGCAAGCAGATTCGATCCCATCACGACCTCGCGCAGGGGTTGCCGACCGGATGCGCCGGTCACCATTCGTTAATGCTAGTAGAATGCCTTTGCGGCGATTTCCGGCAAGAGGCCGTGCGCCAAAGTTCGCGCGGTATGGTCAACGTCGAGGGCCTCCTCGGGATCGACCGGCTCGCGCAGGACGCCGCGGGACGCGCTGGCGTCGAGCGTCGCCTCGACCAGGGCCGAGATGTGCGGGAAGCCGATCTTGCGGTCGAGGAAGGCGGCGACCGCGATCTCGTTGGCGGCGTTCAGCACGGTCGGAGCGCCCTGCCCGGTCGCCAGCGCCGCCTTGGCGAGCCGCAGCGCCGGGAACCGGGTCTCGTCCGGCTCCTCGAAGGTCAGGTTGGCGAGCTTGTCGAAGGACAGGCGCGTCGCCCCGTCCATCCGGGCCGGCCAGGCGAGGCAGTGGGCGATCGGCACCCGCATGTCGGGCGGGCCGATCTGGGCCACCATCGAGCCGTCGATGAACTCGACGCCGCCGTGCACGATCGACTGCGGATGGACCAGGACGTCGATTTCGTCGGGGCCCGCCTCGAACAGGTGGTGGGCCTCGATGATCTCCAGGCCCTTGTTCATCATGCTGGCCGAGTCGATGGTGATCTTCGGTCCCATCGACCAGTTGGGATGCTTGAGCGCCTCCTCGACGGTCGCCCGGCGGATCTGCTCGATCGACCAGGACCGGAACGGGCCGCCCGAGGCGGTGAGGATGATGCGCTTCACGTCGGCGCGCCGGCCGGAGGCCATCGACTGGAACACGGCGTTGTGCTCGGAATCGACCGGCAGGACGGTGGCGCCGGCCGCCGCGGCACGGCGCATGAACAGGGTGCCGGCGCAGACCAGGCACTCCTTGTTGGCGAGCGCCACGATCGCCCCGCGGTCGGCGGCCGCCAGCGTCGGCTTCAGGCTCGCCGCCCCGGTGATGGCGGCCATCACCCAGTCGGCCGGGCGGCGCGCCGCCTCGACCAGGGACTCGGGCCCGGCGCCGGCCTCGATGCCGCTGCCCGACAGTTCGCGCTTGAGCTCGTCGTAGAGGGCCGGGTCGGCGACCGCGGCGAACCGGGCCCCGAGCGCGCGGGCGAGCGCGGCCAGCGCGACGGCGTTCTTGGCCGCCGTCACGGCCTCGACCCGGTAGCGGTCGGGCGCCCGGCGGATCAGGTCGACCGTGCTCGAGCCGATCGAGCCGGTGGCGCCGAGCAGCGTGACGCTGCGCTCCACCGGGGCCACGGCCGGCGTCACGTCAATGGGAACGGGGCTCATCGCGATACACCAGAACAATCACCAGACCAGCAATCCCTGCGCCGCACCGTCGAGGCCGCCGCGCATCGCCCCGAGCAGGGCGGCGGCGCCGGCGGCGGCCAGGAAGCCGTCGAGCCGGTCCATCAGACCGCCATGCCCCGGAATGATCCGGCTGGAATCCTTGACGCCGAAGCGCCGCTTGACGGCCGACTCGAAGAGATCGCCGGCCTGCGAGACACAGGACAGTACCAAGCCCAGGACCGCCACGGCGAGGAGATTCGGCACCCCGGCGACGGCTGCGACCAGAAGCCCGGCCACGACCCCGCCGACCGCCCCGGTGACGCCGCCCGACCACGTCTTGCCCGGGCTGATCGACGGCGCGAGCTTCGGCCCGCCGATGGCGCGGCCGCCGAAATAGGCGAGCACGTCGGTCGCCCACACCACGGCGAACAGGACGAAGATGGCGACGACCCCGAAGGACGGGTCGGCGCGCAGCACCGCCGGGCCGGCCAGCACCAGGCCGGCATAGACGAGCCCGCCGACGCACCAGGCCCGCCGCTCGCGGACCGCGACCGCCATCAGGGCGACGCCGCCGGCCAGCACCAGCACGGCGAGCCCGGGCCGCCCGGTGCCGGCGACCAGCCCGGCGAAGGCCAGCACCCCGGCCCCGATCGCCTGCGGCAGGCGCGGCGCCCGCAGGATCTCCGACGACCACTCCCAGTGCACGCCGATCGCCGCGATCGCCCAGAACAGGACGAACGGCCAGCCGCCGACCAGCACGGCCGCGATGGCGAGCGGCGCCAGCACGACGGCGGAGACGACGCGGATCAGCGTGTCGCTGCGCTTCTCGCTGCGTTTCTCGGCGGATGGTTCGCCCGGCCTCGCCGGGGCCGGGGCGTCATGGGACACGGTCAGGTTCCGGCTCCCGCCGCCGCCAGCCCGCCGAACCGGCGCTCGCGCCGCCGGTACTCGGCGATCGCGCCCTCGAGGGCGGCCTGGTCGAACTCGGGCCAGTAGAGCGGCACGAACACCAGCTCGCTGTAGGCGGCCTGCCACAACAGGAAATTGGACAGCCGCTGCTCGCCGCTGGTGCGGATGATGAGGTCGGGGTCGGGCAGATCGGGGGCGTCGAGACGGGACGCGATCAGCTCGGCCGTGATCGCCTCGGGCGCGAGGCGGCCGGCCGCCACCTCGGCGGCGAGCCGCTGGGCGGCGCGGGCGATCTCCTGGCGCGAGCCGTAGTTGAAGGCGACGACGAGGACGAGGCCGGTGTTGTCGCGGGTCAGATCCTCGGCCTCGCGCAGCAGGCCGGCGATGCTCGGATCGAGGGTCGACCGCTCGCCGATCACCCGGACCTTCACGTTGCTCTCGTGGAGGTCGACGAGGTCGTTGCGGATGAAGCGGCGCAGCAGCCCCATCAGGTCGCTGATCTCGGACGGCGGGCGCGACCAGTTCTCCGAGGAGAACGAGAAGATGGTGAGGATGCCGATGCCGAGCTCGCCGGCCGCCCGCACGGTGCGGCGCAGCGCCTCGACGCCGCGCCGGTGTCCCTCGCGCCGCGGCAGGCCGCGCTGCGCCGCCCAGCGCCCGTTGCCGTCCATGATGACGGCGACGTGGCGGGGGGCGCCGCGACCGCTCGCGGTCGCGTCGAGCACCGCCTCCGGGGCGGATGTGGACATGGCGAGGCTCCGGGCGTCCAAGGTCACACCGTCATCCGTACCGCCGCATCACACCGTCATGATCTCTTTTTCCTTGGCGGCGAGCGTGTGGTCGATGTCGGTGATGGTCTGGTCGGTGGCCTTCTGGACCTCCTCCGACATGCGGTCGTGCTCGTCGCGGCCGATCTTGCCGTCCTTGTCGAGCTTCTTGAGGAGCTCCATGCCGTCGCGGCGGACGTGGCGGACCGCGACCCGCGCCGTCTCGGCGTATTTGTGCGCGACCTTGACCAGCTCCTTGCGGCGCTCCTCGTTGAGCTCCGGCACGCGCAGGCGGATCACCTGGCCTTCGGTGTTCGGGGTGAGCCCGATATTGGCGGCGACGATCGCCTTCTCGACCGCGTGGACGGCCGACTTGTCCCACACCTGGACGCTGATCAGCCGCGGCTCCGGCACGCTGATCGAGGCGAGCTGGTTGAGCGGCATGTGGCTGCCGTAGACCTCCGCCTGGACGTGATCGAGCAGCGCCGTCGAGGCGCGGCCGGTCCGCAGCCCGCCGAGCTCCTGCTTGAGCATCTGCACGGCGCCCTGCATGCGGCGCTTCAGTTCGTTGATGTCGTAGGTTTCGGCTGTCATCGACACTTCTCCAGAAGCGACGGCACTGCACCCGAGCGGGACTCGGATCCTTCGGGCGCGCCGCTCGCAATCAACCCAATGGTCGTCACGCGTCCGGTCTTCGCAATTCCGGCCTTCACGACTCCGGTCGCCGAACCCGTGCCGGACGGCACGTCAGCCACCGACGATCGTGGCGCGACCGGTTCCTCGCAAGACCGATTCGACGGCCCCGGGCTCGCGGATCGAGAACACGATGATAGGGATGCGATGGTCCCGGGCAAGGGAAAACGCGGTCAGATCCATGACGCCGAGCCGCTTGCCGAGCGCCTCGTCGAAGCCGAGACGCTCGTATCGCGTCGCGGTCGGATCCGTCTTCGGGTCGGCGCTGTAGACGCCGTCCACGTTGGTCGCCTTGAGCACCGCCTCGGCGCCCATCTCGGCGGCGCGCAGCACCGCCGTCGTGTCGGTGGTGAAGAACGGATTGCCGGTGCCGCCGGCGAACAGCACGATGCGGCCGTCGTCGAGATGGCGGCGCGCGGCGCGGCGCTCGTAGGTCTCGCAGACCTGCGGCATGGCGATCGCCGAGACGGTACGGGCGGGCGCGCCGAGCCGCTCGATCGCCGACTCCAGCGCCAGCGCATTCATCACGGTCGCCAGCATTCCCATCACGTCGGCGATGGTGCGGTCGGCCCCGTGGCTGGCCGCCGTGGCGCCGCGCAGCAGATTGCCGCCGCCGACCACCACCCCCAGCGTCACGCCCGTCGCCCGGGCGGCGACCAGGTCGGCCGCGTAGCAGTCGACCGTGGCCTGGTCGATCCCGTGCGGCTCGGCGCCGCTCAGCGCCTCGCCCGACAGCTTGACGATGACCCGCCGGTAGCCTGCCGCCGTCATGTGATGCTCTCCCACGGCCGATCGCTGGTCTGGCGACGCCGTGCGGCGGCGCGGCCCGCGGGCCCGCCGCCGCACGCGACGGTGGAGAGGGTCAGCCCTGCCCGGCCGCGGCCGCGACCTCGGCCGCGAAGTCGCTCTCCTTGCGCTCGATGCCCTCGCCGAGGGCGTAGCGCACGAAGCCGGTCACCTTGATCGCGCTGCCGACCTTGCCCTCGGCCTCCTTGAGGGCCTGGGCGACGCTCTTGCCGGTGTCGTGGATGTAGGGCTGATCGAGCAGGCAGACCTCCTTGTAGAAGGTCTTGATGCCGGACTCGACGATCTTCTCGATCACCTTGTCGGGCTTGCCCTGCTGACGCGCCTTGTCGGCGATCACTTCCTTCTCGCGCGCGACGACGACCGGGTCGACGCCGGCCTCGTCCACGGCCTGCGGGTTGGAGGCGGCGATGTGCATGGCGACCAGACGGCCGAGCGCGGTCAGCTCGTCGGCGCTGCCGGCCGACTCGAGCGCGACGATCACGCCGATCTTGCCGAGGCCCTCGCCGACCGAGGCGTGCACGTACTGGCCGATGACGCCCTGCGACACCTCGACGCCGGCGGCGCGGCGCAGCGTCATGTTCTCGCCGATGGTGGCGATCGCCGACGACAGCGCCTCGGCGATGGTGGTCTCGCCGACCTTGGCGGCCGCGATCGTCTCGACGTCGGTGCCGACGTCGAGCGCCACCTGGGCGACCATGCGCACCAGGCCCTGGAACAGGTCGTTGCGGGCGACGAAGTCGGTCTCCGAGTTGACCTCGACGACGACGCCCTTCTTGCCCTTCACGGCGACGCCGATCAGGCCCTCGGCGGCGACGCGCCCGGCCTTCTTGGCGGCCTTGGCGAGGCCCTTCTTGCGCAGCCAGTCGACCGCCGCCTCGAGGTCCCCGTTGGTCTCGCCGAGCGCGGCCTTGCAGTCCATCATGCCCGCGCCGGTCTTGTCGCGGAGCTCTTTCACCAATGAAGCGCTGATGTTCGCCATGTCGAATTGTCCTCTGGACGGGACGCTCGCGGGCCCGGTCGGCGACCGGACCCGTCCGGCCGCGCCGGACCCGGGCATCCACGACTAACTTGACGCCACCGTGACGGATAGGGGGCGCGGCGGCGCGAACGGTCGAAGGCGGCGCGGGCCCCTGCCCGGCGCCGCCGTCGCTGTCACTCGGCCTCGGCGCTCAGTTCCTTGGCCTTGGCGATCCACTTCTCGACCCGGCCCGGCAGGCCGACCGCGTCGCCGACATGGCTGGCCGCGTCGGGGCCGAAGGCGGCGATCTGCCAGTAGTGGAAGATGCCGAGGTCGTTGAGCTTGCGCTCGATCGCCGGCGACACGCCGGTGAGCTTCTTGAGGTCGTCGGCGACGCCGCGCGGCCCGGAGAGCTGCTCGTAGCCGACGCCGCCGGGCGCCGCCGTCTCGGACGGCAGGTCCTCGACGATCGGGGTCTCGGCCTCGCCGATGTCGATGCCGGCCTCGCCGTGGGCGCGCGAGATGCCGTCGATGGCGGCGCGCGAGACGAGATCGCAGTAGAGGCTGATGGCGCGGCCGGCGTCGTCGTTGCCGGGCACGATGTAGGTGATGCCGTCCGGATCGCAGTTGGTGTCGACGATCGCGGCCACCGGGATGCCGAGGCGCTTGGCCTCCTTGATCGCGATGTCCTCCTTGTTGGTGTCGATCACGAACAGGAGGTCGGGCAGGCCGCCCATGTCCTTGATGCCGCCGAGCGCCCGGTCGAGCTTGTCGCGCTCGCGGGTGAGCGTCAGCCGCTCCTTCTTGGTGTAGGCCTGGGCCTCGCCGGAGGCGAGCATCTCGTCGAGCTTGCGCAGCCGCTTGATCGACTCCGAGATGGTCTTCCAGTTGGTCAGCGTGCCGCCGAGCCAGCGCGAGTTGACGTAGTACTGGGCGCAGCGCTTGGCGCTCTCGGCGACGATCTCCTGGGCCTGGCGCTTGGTGCCGACGAACAGGATGCGGCCGCCGCGGGCGACCGTGTCGCTGATGGTCTGCAGCGCCCGGTGCATCAGCGGCACCGTCTGGGCGAGGTCGATGATGTGGATGTTGTTGCGGGCGCCGAAGATGTACTCCTTCATCTTCGGGTTCCAGCGATGCGACTGATGGCCGAAATGGACGCCAGCTTCGAGCAGCTGGCGCATGCTGTAATCGGGCAGCGCCATTGATAGTTCTCCGGTTTTTCCTCCGCGGATCGTGTGGACCCGGCCGACCCTGCCCTCAGCGGGAAGGGTCGCCCGACAGCCACCGGACGGCACGAAGCCTGAGAATCCGCGTGTGAGATGGCGCGCTTATAGGGGCGCGGGGGCCGGAATGCAACGGCCGACGGGCGATGCGCCGCCGCCCGGGCGCCGGTCAGGCGGCGAGCCGGCCGGCCTCGGGGGCGAGGAGGATGTCTTCCAGCGGGTCCTCGAAGGCCGCCGCCCCGGCCGCGGTGGCGAGGGCCGCCGCGCGGGCCGCCCGGCGGACGGCGCGGGCCTCGGCGAGCGCCATGCGCATGGCGAGCCGGGCGCGTTCGAGGAGGTCGTCGCGCCGCACGGCGCGCTCGCGCAGCGCGACGAGGTCGTCGATCGGGATGCCGGCGGCGACCAGGGCGCGGTCGAAGGACGGCTGGTCGTCGTGGACCAGCACGAGCACCAGGGCGAGGTCGCGCTGCAGCCGGCGCGGCAGCGACCGGTAGTTGCGGGTGCGATGGCGCTCCAGCACGGCCTGGGCGATGCCGGCGAAGGCGGCCTGCGCCACCGCGTGCTCCGGCGACCGCAGCTTCGGCGCGGCCGCATGGAAGGCATCGATCACGGCGACGGACTTCGCGGTCGTTCGCTTGAAGAACATGCGGCCCTCGTCGGTGGCGCGACGGGACCATGATTTCGCCGAAGCGGTTAACGAGCGGTTACCCGACACCGATATTGTCGGCGACGTCCATGACATGCTTAGCATTCCACTAGCGCGACACGGCCGCAGGACCGGCCGGCCCGCGAGAGGACAGCGTGCGCATCCATTCGGCCGCCATCGTGTATTTCGACGCCGTGCGGCGGGCCGGCTCGATCCGCGAGGCGGCCCGCCGGCTCAACGTCGCCTCCTCGGCCGTCAACCGGCAGATCGTCAAGCTCGAGGCCGAGATCGGCGCGCCGCTGTTCGAGCGGCTGCCGGCCGGGCTGAAGCTCACCGCGGCCGGCGAGGCGATCGCCCGCCACGCTCTCGTGGTGCTGCAGGACCTCGAACGCGCCCGCTCCGACATCGAGGGGCTGCGCGGCGCCCGCGCCGGCCACATCGCCGTCAGCACCGTGGAGGGCGTGTGCGGCGCCCTGCTGCCCGAGGTGATCGGCACGCTGCGGGCGCGCGCACCGCGCGTCACCATCGCGGTGTCGACCATGGGGTCGTTCGCGATTCCCGACGCCATCGCGGCCGGCGACGCCGACGTCGGGGTCGCCTTCGCGCTGCGCCGGGCGCCGGAGCTGCGCCAGGTGGCGGTGAGCCGGTTCAAGCTCGGCGCCATCGTGCCGCCGGACCACCCGCTGGCGAGCCGCAGGACCGTCAGCCTCGCCGCCTGCCTCGACCACCCGATCATCCTGGCGACGCCCGAGCTCTCCATCAACCAGCTGCTCGGGCCGGCGCTCGCCCGCCTGCCCCGCTCGTTCGAGCCCTGCGTCACCGCCTCGTCGATCGAGCTGATGCGCGAGCTCGCCGAGCGCGGCGCCGGCATCGCGTTCCAGACCCGGATCGGCCTCGAGCGCCAGCTCGCCGACGGCCGGCTCGTCCACGTGCCGCTCGACAATGGCGGGCCGGTGTGGAGCGACCTCGGCGTCTATGTCCGGGCCGGCCGCTCGCTGCCCGCCGTGCTGGATCTCTTCCTGCAGATCCTCGCCGGGGCGCTCGCCGCCCGCGAGCAGCTGGAGAACGCCCGAGGCTGATGCCGTTTCGGCATCGGCCCGAGGCCATTTCTCTTCTTTCGCGAACGCTGCGCCGCCGCTTAGGGTTTTCCCGTACCCACGGAGGAGACCTCGACATGGCGGCCACCCTCGACGCCGTACGCGTCGCCGACGCGCAACTGCCCATCATCGACGCCACCGGCCTCAGCTCGTCGCGCCCGGAGGACCGCGCCGCGGTCGGCGCCGCGCTGCGCGCCGCCTGCCTCGACAAGGGATTCTTCTACGTCATCGGGCACGGCGTGCCGCAGGGCCTGATCGCTGCCGTGCTGGCCGAATCCAAGGCGTTCTTCGACCAGCCGATGGCGCGCAAGCAGGCGGTCGACATGGCGCTGTCCTTCTGCAACCGCGGCTACGAGCCGCTGAAGGCGCAGACGCTCGAGCCCGGCGCCCCGCCCGACCTCAAGGAGGGCTTCTACATCGGCCCCGACCTGCCGCTCGACGACCCGCGGGTCGCCGCGAGGCGGTTCAACCGCGGCCCCAACCAGTGGCCCGCCGACCTGCCCGGCTTCCGCCCGACCATGCAGGCCTATTTCGCAGCGATGCTCGATCTCGGCGCCCGGCTGATGCGCGGCATCGCCCTGTCGCTCGATCTGCCGGAGAACCACTTCGCGGTGTTCGACCGCGACCCGCTGGCGACGCTGCGGCTCCTGCACTATCCGCCGCAGCCGGCCAACGCCGCCCCGGGCGAGAAGGGCTGCGGCGCCCACACCGACTTCGGCAGCCTGACGCTGCTGCTGCAGGGCGACGTCGGCGGCCTGCAGGTGTGGGACGAGGCGGCCGGCACCTGGATCCACGCCCCGCCGATCCCCGGCGCCTACGTGGTCAATCTCGGCGACCTGATCGCCCGCTGGACCAACGGCCGCTATCGCTCGACGCTCCATCGAGTCGTCAACGTGTCGGGCCGCGAGCGCTACTCGGTGCCGTTCTTCTACACCGGCAATCCGGACCAGCCGATCGAATGCATCCCGACCTGCCTGGCGGCCGGCGAGACGCCCACATACGCGCCGACCACGGTCGAGGCGCATCTGAAGGACATGTACGCCCGGACCTACGCGTGAGGGCCGTCGCCGGCGCGGCCGCCCCCGCGCGCCAGCATCCGACGGACGCCGATCCGGTGCTGCTGATCCACGGCGCCTGGCAGGGCGCCTGGGCGTGGGACGCCTTCGTGCCGGAGCTCGCCGCCGCCGGTCTCGCCTTCGAGGCGATCGACCTGCCCGGCAACGGCACGACGCCGGCGCCCCGGCCGGTGTCGCTCGATCTCTATGTCGAGCACGTGCGGGCGGCGATCGCCCGCCGCGGCCGGCCGGTGTCGCTGGTCGCCCATTCGGGCGGCGGCCTCGTCGCCTCGCAGGTGGCGGAGGCCGATCCCGACGGCGTCGCGCGCATCGTCTACGTCGCCGGCATGATGCTGCCCGACGGCATGGCCTATGCCGATCTGGTGCGCGACGTGATCGCCGAGCATCCCGAGGCCGCAGGCATCGGGCCGCATCTCGTGTGGTCGGCGGACCGCGCGAGCAGCACGGTGCCGGAGGCGGCGGCGCTCGCCTTCTTCTATCACGACTGCGACGCCGCGGCGGCCCGCAGCGCGGCGCGACAGCTCACCGCCCAGCCGGAGGGCGGCCGCGCCGTGCGGCCGCGCCTCACCGCCGCGCGCTTCGGCCGCGTGCCGCGCCTCTATGTCGAGGCGACCGCCGACCGCTCCGTGGTCCCGATCTTGCAGCGCCGGATGCAGGCGCTGGTGCCGGGCGCCGCCGTGGTGTCGCTGCCCACCGGGCACGCGCCACAGCTCGTGGCGCCGCGGCTGCTGGCGGAGGCGATCGTGCCGTTTCTCACGACGACGACCGCGGCGGCGGACCGCCGCGCCGACGACTTCACCGCCCAAGACTTCACCGCCCAAGACTTCACGACCCGAGACTTCACGACCCGAGACTTCGCCCCCGACGACTTCGCCGCCAAGGCTCCACAGCGAGAGAGGACTCCATGACAGGCAGACTGACCCGGATCACCGTGCTGGCGCTGTCGCTGGCCGTGCTGCTCGGCACCCCCGGCCGGGCCGCCGAAAAGGTCACCTTCATGATCGACTGGCTGCCGGCCGGCGACAAGGCGGTGCCCTATCTCGGGGTGAAGAAGGGCCTGTTCGCCGCCGAGGGCCTCGAGGTGACGATCCAGAGCGGCCGCGGCTCGAGCGACGTCGTCACCAAGCTCGGCACCGGCGCGGCCGACATCGGCACCGGCGGGCTCGCCGCGCTGCTGCAGGCCAAGGCCGAGACGAACGTGCCCGTGAAGGCCGTGTACGCGATCTACACCAAGCAGGCCGACGCGATCTTCACCACCGAGGGCTCCGGCATCACCAGCCTGAAGGACGTCGCCGGCAAGAAGATCGCGACCGCGACCTTCTCGTCCTCCAACGTGGCGTGGCCGCTGGTGCTGCGCGCGAACGGCATCGATCCGGCGAGCGTCCAGATGCTGAAGGTCGATCCCGGCGCGCTCGCCCCCATGCTGGCGGCCGGCCAGGTCGTCGCCACCATCAACTGGGTGACGGTCGCCGCCGCCTTCGAAGGGCCGGTCGGCGAGGCGAAGAAGAAGCTCGTGGTGCTGCCGTGGTCGAACTACGGCTATGACGGCTACGGCCTGTCGCTGTTCGTCTCCGAGAAGATGCTCAGGGACCGCCCCGCCGTCGTGAAGAAGTTCGTCAAGGCCTATGCCGAGGCGACCCGGATGGCGATCGCCGACCCGAAGGCCGCGGCCGAGGCCCTCAAGGCGATGGTGCCGGAGATCGACGTCGCCACCGCCGAGAAGCAGTTCGTCTCGTCGATCCCGCTGATGGTCAACGACGTCTCCAGGCGCGACGGCGACGGCGCCTTCGACGCCAAGCTCCTGAAGACGTCCTGGGAGTGGGTGGCGAAGGCCCAGAACCTGCCGCTCGACAAGCTCGACCCCGAGACCGCGGTGGACCGCGCCGCGGCGAAGTGAGCGGCCGTGCTCACGGCGGCCGGTCGCGGCCGCCGTGACCCGCGACCGTATCGTGCCGTTGCCGAGGGATCGGTCGCCGTCATTCCGGGGCGAGTGCCGCAGGCACTCGAACCCGGACTCCAGCGGCAAGCTCCGTGGTCGCGGCTGGAGTCCGGGTTCGGCGCTGCGCGCCGCCCCGGAATGACCACCGAACCGATCAGCCGGATCCCGTCTCTCGTCGATCACGAAAGGACCGACCATGCAGCCCCCGGTGATCTCCTTCAAGCGACTGGGCCAGGTCTTCGAGACCGCGGCCGGGCGCGCCGTCACGGCGCTCGACGGCGTCTCGTTCGACATCGGCCGGCACGAGTTCGTCGCCGTGCTCGGGCCGTCGGGCTGCGGCAAGTCCACGCTGCTGCGGCTGATCGCCGGCCTGATCGCGCCGACCCGCGGATCGGTCGAGATCTGGGGCATGCCGGTGACCGAGCCGCGCGACGAGATCGGCATCGTGTTCCAGCGCCCCACCCTGCTGCCGTGGTTCGACGT
This sequence comes from Rhodoplanes tepidamans, assembly GCF_030813915.1. Classification (GTDB taxonomy): domain Bacteria; phylum Pseudomonadota; class Alphaproteobacteria; order Rhizobiales; family Xanthobacteraceae; genus Rhodoplanes; species Rhodoplanes tepidamans. The sequence continues at coordinate 3,907 of NZ_JAUSUJ010000019.1, read as the reverse complement.
GCTCGGCAACGTCACGTTCCCGATGCGCCACAAGTACGGGCGGGTGGGCGAGGCGGAACGGGCGCGGGCCCGCGAGCTCCTCGCGCTCGTCGACCTCGCCGACTTCGCCGACAAGCGCATCGACGAGCTCTCCGGCGGCATGCAGCAGCGCGTCGCGATCGCCCGCGCCCTGCTGCTCGATCCCGACATCCTGCTGATGGACGAGCCGTTCTCGGCGCTCGACGCGCTCACCCGCGACGAGATGAGCTTCGAGCTCCTGCGCATCTGGTCGGAGCGGCCGAAGACCGTGCTGTTCATCACCCATTCGATCCCCGAGGCGGTGCTGCTCGCCGACCGCATCGTGGTGATGACGCCGCGTCCCGGCCGCGTGCGGGAGATCCTCGACGTGCCGCTGCCGCGCCCGCGCTCCCTCGCCACCCTGACGGATCCGACCTTCCATGCGCTCGCCGATCACATCCGCGGCACCCTCTTCTCCCGCCCCGCCGCCGCCTGAGGCCGCCATGAGCGACACCACCGCAGCCGCTCCCGAGACGACCCTTCCCGAGACCGACGCCGCGCCGACGGCGCCGGCCGCGGGCGTGGGGACGACACTCCTCGCCTGGCTCGACCGCTTCGCGCCGGCGCTCGCCTTCGCGGCCGCGCTCGCCGTGTGGGAGGCCGCGACGTGGGTGTTCGCCATCCCGTCCTTCCTGCTCCCCGCCCCCAGCGCCATCGTGGCGGCCGGCCTCGCGACGCCGGCCGAGGTCTGGCTCGGCCACATCTGGGCGACGCTGCGGGTGGCGCTGATGGGATACCTGCTCGCCATCGCCGTGTCGGTGCCGCTCGCCGTGGCGCTCGCCTCGTCGCGGCTGCTGTCGCGCACCCTCTATCCGATGCTGGTCGTGGTGCAGTCGACCCCGATCGTCGCGGTGGCGCCGATCATCGTGGTGACGCTCGGCGCCTCCGACCTGCCGCGCGTCGTCATCACGTTCCTGATCACGTTCTTCCCGATCGTCGTCTCGACCGTGACGGGCCTGCTGTCGACACCGGAGGAGCTGATCGAGCTGTCGCGCTCGCTGCGCGCCGGGCGCAGCCGCGAGATCCTCCACATCCGCCTGCCCTACGCGGTGCCGCACCTGGTCTCGGCCCTGAAGATCTCGACCACGCTCGCGGTGATCGGCGCCGTGGTGGCCGAGTTCGTCGCCGCCGAGCGCGGGCTCGGCTTCTTCATCCTGTTCTCGACCTCGTTCTTCAAGATCCCGGCCGCCTTCGCCGGGCTCGTCGTGCTGGTGGCGATCAGCCTGGCGCTGTTCCGCCTGGTCGGGCTGGCGCAGAAGATGCTGGTGCCGTGGTCGCTCCCGAAGTCGGAGCGATGAACCGGAGCGACGACATGAGCGACGATGCCACGGGCGCCGCCCTGCCCGAACTCGACCACGAGGGGTTCCTGCGCCGGGCCTTCGACGTCGCCCGCCGCTCGCGCGACGGCGGCGACCATCCGTTCGGCGCCATCCTGGTCGGCCCCGACGGCCGCGTGCTGATGGAGCAGGGCAACGGCTACACGGCCGAGGGCCGGGACATGACGGCGCATGCCGAGCGTCTGCTGGCGAGCCGCGCCTCGCGGGCGCACCCGCCGCGGTTCCTCGCGACCTGCACGCTCTACACCTCGGCCGAGCCCTGCGCGATGTGCGCCGGCGCCATCTACTGGGCCGGCATCGGCCGCGTCGTCTACGGCCAGAGCGAGCGCCACCTCAAGGCGCAGACCGGCGACCACCCGGAGAACCCGACGCTCGACCTGCCCTGCCGCACCGTCTTCGCGGCCGGCCAGCGGCCCGTCACGGTCATCGGCCCGCTGCTGGAAGACGAAGCCGCCGCCCTGCAGGACGGGTTCTGGGCGACCGAGGGCTGAGCCGGCACGGCGGTGAGGTCAGGACCGGGCGGCTTCGGTGTCCTCCACCACCACCTCGCCGTCGGCGAGACGGACCCGCATGCCGTCGAAGGCCGGCTCGACGCCGGCCGGCAGGTAGGCCTTCAGCTCCTCGTAGTCGAGGTCGCTGTGCAGGTTGGTGAGGATGGCGCGCTTCGGCTTCAGGCGGTCGATCCAGGCGAGCGCCTGGTCGACCGAGAAGTGGCTGACATGCGGCTTCCAGCGCAGCGCGTCGACGATCCACAGGTCGAGCCCCTCCAGCATGGCGGCGCTCTCCTCCGGCATGTTCACGAGGTCGCTCGAATAGGCGAGCCCGCCGAACCGGAAGCCGAGCGAGGGGATGTCGCCGTGGTCCTGGAGGAAGGGCAGCGCCGTCACCGGGCCGCCCTTCCCGGCGATGGTCACCGGCTCGCCGGGCGCGATGCGGTGCTCGTTGGCGATCGGCGGATAGGCGCTGCCGGGCGGCGTGACGAAGCAGTAGCCGAAGCGCGCGAACATCACCCGCCAGGTCGGCTCGTCGAGATAGAGGTCGAGCCGGCGGCGCATGTGCATGAACAGGCCGCGCAGGTCGTCGATGCCGTGGGTGTGGTCGGCGTGCTCGTGGGTGTAGAGGACGCCGTCGAGCCAGTCGACGTCGGCGTCGAGCAGCTGGTCGCGCAAATCCGGGCCGGTGTCGACCAGCACGCGGGTCTTCCCCTCGGCCGCCCGGCGCTCGACCAGGATCGAGCAGCGCCGCCGCCGGTTGCGCGGATTCGCCGGGTCGCACACGCCCCACCCGAGCGCCGGCCGCGGCACCCCGCCCGACGAGCCGCAGCCGAGGATCGTGACCGTGAGCGTCATGCCACCTCCGAAAACCGCAATGTCGTCATTCCGGGGCGCGCCGAAGGCGCGAACCCGGAATCCAGCCACTCGCACCGCGCTCTCCGCCGGATTCCGGGTTCGCCGCTGCGCGGCGCCCCGGAATGACCGGAGAAAACCGTCGACGTCATATCACGCCGCCGCCTCCGCGGGCCGCGGTGTCTTCGAGAACAGCCGGAAGAAGTTCTCGGTGGTCTGCGCCGCGAACGCCTCCGGCGTCACGCCGCGCGTCTCGGCCAGCACGCGCGCCGTCTCCCCCACATAGGCCGGCTCGTTGCGCTTGCCGCGGAACTTTCCGGGCGCCAGATACGGCGCGTCGGTCTCCACCAGGATGCGGTCGGCCGGGATGTCGGCGGCCAGCGCCCGCAGCTCCTCGGACTTCTTGAACGTCACGATGCCGGTGAACGAGACGTAGTGACCGAGCTCGATCGCCCGGAACGCGAGCGCGCGGCCGCCCGTGTAGCAGTGCAGCACCGCGACGAACGGCCCCTTGGCGGCCTCCTCCTCCAGCATGCGCTGCATGTCGGCGTCGGCCTCGCGGGTGTGGATCACCAGCGGCAGGCCGGTTCTCCGCGCCGCCTCGACATGGATCAGGAAGCTCTTCGCCTGCAGGTCGCGCGGCCCGTAGTCGTAGAAGTAGTCGAGCCCGGCCTCGCCGATCGCCACCACCTTCGGATGCGCCGCGCGTGCGAGCAGATCGTCCAGCGTGACGTCGGTCTCCTCGGCGACATGGTGCGGATGGGTGCCGACCGAGCAGACCACGTCGTCGTAGCGCCCGGCGATGGCGAGCAGCGCGTCGTGCCGGCGCACGCGCGTGGAGATCGACACCATCCGCCCCACCCCGGCGGCGCGGGCCCGGGCGACGATCCCGTCGAGATCGTCGGCGAAGTCGGGGAAGTCGAGATGGCAGTGGCTGTCGACGAGCATTCCGGGACTCTTCATCTGATCCGCGGCACGGGCCGAAACCCTCTCCCCTCGTGGGAGAGGGTGGGTCCTCGGGCAGCGAGGAACCGGGTGAGGGGGCGCTCCACGACCTCCGAGCTTGCGGGACGGGCGGCCCCCCCCCCCCCCCCCCCCCCGGGCCCCCCCCCCCCCCCGCGGGGGGGGGGGGGGGGGGGCGGGGCCGGGGCGCGCGCGCGGGGGGAC
>NZ_JAUSUJ010000018.1 GCF_030813915.1 Rhodoplanes tepidamans | reverse complement strand
CCCCGCCCCCCCCCCCCGCGCCCGCCCCGCCCGCCGCGGCCCCCCCCCCCCGGGCGATTGGCGCCCCACCCCGGGGGGCGGGGGCGGCCCCGCGGCGGCCCCCCCCCCCACGACCCGCTCGCGCTACTTCCCGTCCGGGGTGCGCAGGCCGTGCCAGGCGTCGCGGACCTGCTGGTAGTGCACCTGCGGCTCGTAGCTCGACGTGCCGAGGCCGAGGCTCTTGTGGTCGAGCCGGCCGATGGTGGAGAGCAGCGTGTAGGAGGCGACGACGCGGTCGCGCTGCGCCAGGATCAGGCGCGAGCGGGCGAGCGTGAGGTCCTGCTGCGAGTTCAGCACCTCGAGCGTGGTGCGCTGGCCGGCCTGGGCCTCGCGCTGCACGCCCTCGAGCGCGAGGGTCGCGGCCCGCACCTCCGCCTCGGCGGCCGACAGCGCGACCTTGGCGCCCTCGTGCGTCACCCAGGCGGCGACCGCCGCCGTGTTGGTCTGGGTGCGCACCCGGTCGAGCACCATGCGGGCCTGGGTCATGACCTCCTTGGACTGGCGCACCTGCGCGGCCGCCTGGCCGCCGTCGTAGATCGGCACGTCGAGCCGGCCGACCAGGAAGGCCTGGTCGGTGCCCTTCGAGCCGAGCGTCGTGTCGGTGTTGCGGTCGCGCTGCAGCCCGGCCTGCGCCGTCAGGGTCGGATAGAGCGAGCCCTCGGCGATCTTGATGGCGTACTGGGCGACGTCGATGTCGTAGGTGGCGCCGGTCACGGCGGGATTGTCGCGGCGGGCGCGGGCGACGCTCTCGTCGCGGCTCCTCGGCAGCAGGCGGTCGATCGGCTCGGCATTGGCGAGGCGGCCGGGCGGCGTGCCGACCACCTGCTCGTAGGTCGCCTGGCTGATCGCGAGGCTGACCTCGGCGGCGTTGAGGTCGGCATTGCCGCGGGCGAGCCGGGCCTCGGCCTGGGCGACGTCGGTCGGCGTCACGTCGCCGGCGTCGAGCCGCTTGCGCGTGGTGCCGAGCGTCTCGCGCAGGAACGTCACGTTGACGCGCTGCGCCTCGACCAGCGACTGGTTGGCGACGACGTTCATGTAGGCCGTCACGGCGTCGAGCAGCACCGACTGCTCGACGCCGCGCAGCGCCTCGCGCCCGGACAGCACCTGCGCCTCGGCCTGACGGACCTGGTTGCCGGTGCGGAAGCCGTTGAACAGGACCTGGGTGATGGTGAGCTGCGCCGTGTAGCCGCGCAGCGTCGCCCGCTCGGTGTCGCCGCCCGGCAGCAGGTCGCGCAGCGCGATCAGGCTGGGGGAGAGCCCCGCCGCGATCTGCGGCCGATAGCCGGACAGCGCGATCGACACGTTCTCGTCGGTGCCGCGCTGGCGGGCCCGCTCGGCATTGAGCACCGGATTGGCCTGATAGGCGCGCACCAGCGCGCCCTGCAGGGTCTCGGCCAGCGCCGGCAGCGGCGCCGTCAGCACCAGCACGAGCGCCGTCGCGGTCAGCGCCCGATGGGAGCGCCGCCGGCGCGACGGCCGGTCCTCGGCGCCCGCGGCGCCCTGCCTCGTCGAAACCATCTGACCCCGTGCTCTCGTCCGACACCCCGGGCGGCGGGCCGTGCGTCTGTCGCCGTGCCGCGCGCGATCGCCGTCGCCCGTCCGGATGTTTACTACGGATTCACCGGCCGGTCGTCAGGGCGACGCCGCGTCGCGCCCGGATTCGTCCTCGGCGTGGCCGAAAAGACGCATTCAGGTCAGAGGCTTACACCTGGCTTACGCGCCCGAGTTGACACGTCGCCGCCGGCTCGGATGATCGCGACGCGCCCGCGCGGGGCGCGCGCCAGAGGCCGCCCTCACGTCGCCGCCTCGTCATCCGGGAACTGTCCTCACATGCGTCCGCAAGGCAATCTTCGCACGGCTGCCGAAGCCCTCGTCGATCAGCTCATCGTCAACGAGGTCCAGCACGTCTTCTGCGTGCCCGGCGAGAGCTATCTCGCGGTGCTCGACGCGTTCCACGATCGCGACATCGCCGTCACGGTGTGCCGGCAGGAGGGCGGCGCCGCCATGATGGCGGAGGCGGTCGGCAAGACGACGGGCCGGCCGGGCGTGTGCTTCGTCACCCGCGGGCCGGGTGCCACCAACGCCTCGCCGGGCGTGCACATCGCCCAGCAGGACTCGAGCCCGATGATCCTGTTCATCGGCCAGGTCGGACGCGACCAGAAGGAGCGCGAGGCGTTCCAGGAGGTCGACTACCGGGCGATGTTCGGCGGCATGGCCAAGTGGGTGGTCGAGATCAGCGATCCGGCCCGCATGCCGGAGCTGGTCTCGCGCGCCTTCTACGAGGCGACCTCGGGCCGGCCCGGCCCGGTGGTGGTGGCGCTGCCGCAGGACGTGCTGACCGAGCGCATCGAGACGCCGCCGGCGCCGCCGTTCCGGCCGGTCGACACCGCGGCCGGCGCCGCCGACATGGCGACGCTCAGCGACATGCTCGGCGCGGCGAAGCGGCCGATCCTGCTGCTCGGCGGCAGCCGCTGGTCGGAGGAGGGGTGCCGGGCGATCGCCGACTTCGCCACCCGCTTCGATCTGCCGGTCGCCACCACGTTCCGCCGCACCCATCTGTTCGACGCGCTGCATCCGTGCTTCGCCGGCGATCTCGGCATCGGCCCCAATCCGAAGCTGCTCGCCCGGGTGAAGGGGGCCGACCTGGTGATGCTGGTCGGCGGCCGGCTCGGCGAGATGCCGTCGCAGGGCTACACGCTGATCGACATTCCCGGGCCGCAGATGACCTTCGTGCACGTGCATCCGGGCGCCCAGGAGCTCGGCCGCGTCTACCGGCCGCACCTCGCCGTCAACGCGACGCCGACCGCCTTCGCGGCCGCCGCCGCGGCGCTGCCGCCGCCCGCGGCGATTCCGTGGGCCGGCGCCGCCGCCGCCGCCCATGCCGACTATCTCGCCTGGACCGAGACGCCGACCGAGGTCCCGGGCGGCGTCAATCTGGGCCACGTGATGGCGTGGCTGCGCGACAACATTCCGGCCGATTCGTTCGTCAGCAACGGCGCCGGCAACTATGCGGGCTGGATTCACCGCTTCTACCGGTTCCGCCGCTTCGCCACCCAGGTGGCGCCGATCTCCGGCTCGATGGGCTATTCGGTGCCGGCCGCCGTGGCGATGAAGCGCCTGCACCCGGACCGCACCGTCGTCTCGATCAACGGCGACGGCGATTTCCTGATGAACGGCCAGGAGTTCGCCACCGCCGTCCAGTACGGCCTGCCGGTGATCGTGGTGGTCTGCGACAACGGCATCTACGGCACCATCCGGATGCATCAGGAGCGCGAGTATCCGGGCCGCGTCTCGGCGACCGTGCTGCGCAACCCCGACTTCGCCGCCTATGCGCGGGCGTTCGGCGGCTTCGGCGCCACCGTCGAGACGACGGCGGCGTTCGCTCCGGCCTTCCGGGCCGCGCAGGCCTCCGGCCTGCCGGCGATCCTGCATCTCAAGATCGACCCGGAGGCCATCACGCCGACCGCGACGCTCGCCGGCATCCGCGAGACGGCGCTGGCCGCTCAGGGGGCCTGAGATCCGCGGCGGCGTCCCGGCGCCTGCGTGGTATGCCGGAGGCGGGACGCCGCCCGCGTGGTTTCGCTTGCGCGACGACGCCCGGCGCGGCAGGGTGTGAATCTCGACTCATCGCTTCTCGCGCGAGAACCCGCGGTCGAGCGGCCGACGCGCCGCCGGTGAGTCGCCGACACCCGTTTCAGATCGGTTCGAGAGTCGCCCGGAATCCGCCCATGCCCTACCGCCGCACCGAACGGGTCATCGAGCGCCTGGCCGCTCGCCGCGACGACATTCTCGCCTCCGCCCGGGCCGTCGCCGCCGCCCAGGGGCTCGCCGGCGTCCAGATCGTCCCGGTGGCCGAGCGGGCCGGCATCGCGGCCGGCACGGTCTATCGCTACTTTCCGGCCAAGGCCGACCTCGTCGCCGCCCTGCTCGAGCAGGTGAGCGGCCAGGAGGTCGCCGCCATGGTCAAGGCCGCCGCGGCGGCGCCCGGCCCGCTGTCCGGCCTCGCCGCCGCGGTGACGACCTTCGCGGGGCGGGCGCTGCGTCAGCGGCGCCTCGTCTTCGCCGTGCTGTCCGAGCCGGTGGAGCCCGACATCGAGCCGCAGCGGCGCGCCTGCCGGCGCGCCATCACCGACGTGATCGAGGGCTGCATCCGCACCGCCGTCGCCACCGGGCGGCTGCCCGAGCAGGACACCCGGATCGGCGCCGACGCCATCCTGGGCGCCCTGGTCGAGGCGCTGATCGGCCCGTCGGCGTCGATCGACGCCGACCCGGCCAAGCAGAAGGACGCCGTCCAGGCGATGGTGCTGCTGGTCCTGCGGGCGCTCGGCGTGGTCGACGCGCGCGCCCGCGGCCTCGTCGTGCAGGCCCCGTGGCCGGCCGAGGAGGCCGCCTGATCACGCCGGCGCGGGACCGCCGCGGCCGGTTTGCTGCAGATCAAGGTTGCGCTTGCCTAAGATCAAGGACGGTGGTGTCCGGGCAATCCAGTATGCCCACGGTGCCGGCCGCTCGATGCCGCGCCGCGGAGACGACGATGCGCGATTTCGACAGATTCGACCGGTTCTCGGCCAATATCGGCGAGATGATGGAGCGGCTCGGCATCGAGTGCGACGACGAGGTCGACAGCTATTTCGGGCGCGCGCTGGGCAGCGTCATCCGCTCCTGCCAGGCCTGCCGCTCCGCCGAGCTGTGCAGCGACTGGCTCGCCCGCGCACCCGTCGCGGTGAGCCGCGCCCCGGCCTTCTGCCCCTATGCCGAGCGGCTCGACGGCCTCGCCCTCGACCAGGCGGTCCTGCCGCCGCGCCGCCACACGGTGCACTGAGGGAGCCCGCAGCGAGCCCCTGCCGTGCCCGGCCTCGCGCCGGGCATTCTCTCGGAACCGGAGCGGTCGCGGCCTGTCATCCTCTCCCCGCCGGGGAGAGGTGACAGCACGTCTTCCGCCGAGCCGCCGAAAGGCTCAGTGCGCCATCAGCACCGGCACCGTCATCGAGGCGAGGATGCCGCGGGTGGCGCCGCCGAGGACGAACTCGCGCAGCCGCGAATGGCCGTAGCCGCCCATCACGATGAGGTCGGCCGAGACGTCGGCCGCGTAGGACAGGATGGTGTTCGGCACGTCGACGTCCTCGGCGACGATGCGCTTGACGTCGACCTTGATGCCGTGGCGCGCCAGATGGTGGCCGACATCGGCGCCCGGGACCTCGTCGCTCTTCGAGCGGCCGGTCGCCACGATCACCACGTCGACCTGCCTGGCGCGGGTCAGGAACGGCATCGCGTCGCCCATGGCGCGCGCCGCCGTCCGGCTGCCGTCCCAGCACATCAGCACCCGGTCGAGCGCGAGGCCCTGCTTCTGGATGTAGGGCACCATCACGACCGGCCGGCCGGACTCGAACAGGGCGCCTTCGGCGAACAGGTCGGCGGGCGACATGCGGTCGGGCTCGCGCTGGCCGACGACGACGAGGTCGAACCGCCGCGCGATGCGGCCGAACATGTCGGTGGCGCCGCCGAGCGTCGCCTCGATGATGCGGTGGCCGGCCTGGATGCCGGCGAGCTGCGCGGCCCGCTCGAACCGCTCGATCGCCGCCTGCGCCATGGTGCGGCTCTCGTCGCGCTGGGCGTCGATCCACTCGGCCGAGACCCCGTCCATGATGCTCGGCGAGATCACCGGATCGTAGACGAACACCACGCCGGTGACGTGCGCCCCGAAGATCCGGGCGATCGAGATCGCGAAGGCGGCGGCCGGATCGTGGTCGCCGACCAGGGCGAGGTTCACGACGATGTCCTTGATCATGTTTCACTCCCGTGACGCGCGGCCGGACGGGGCCGGCCCGGCGTCCTCTCGTTGCAGGGGTCGATGCTAGAAGGCGGACGGTGGTGGGTGTTGACGGGCGTCAAAGCCTAAGGCGGCGCGCCCGATCCATCAATCGGCGGCCGCATCGGCCCGCCGGCTCGGGCCGGGACGCGGCACCCGCCGCGGCGGCCGCGGGGCGGCCGACCCATCCCCTCGGCAGCGCGGGGGCGGCGGGGGCGGGCGGCCCGGCCGTGCGGCCGGACCGCCGGGTCGCTGGCGCGACCTACTTCAGGGTCTTGAGATAGGCGATCACCGCCTTGACGTCGTCCGGGTTCTTCAGGCCCGCGAAGACCATCTTGTTGCCGGGAATCGTGCCCTTGGGGTCGGCCAGGTACTTGGTGAGGAACGGCTCGTCCACGGTCTGCTGGGCGAACTTCAGGTGCGCCTCGGAGTACTTGAAGCCCGGGGCCTGGCCGAGCTTGTGGCCGAAGATGCCGAACAGCGACGGACCGACGCCGTTCTTGCCGGCCTCCACCTTGTGGCACGCCTTGCACTGATTGAAAGCCTTGGGGGCCTCCTGGGCCATGGCGGTCGAGGCCGTCGTGGCGCCGAGGAGGAACACGGCGAGCGCGGTAGCTGCAATCTGTGACGTCAACGTCGAGGCTCCTTATCGAGTGGTGTTGGAACAGGGTTGGTCGACGCCGCCCCGCCCAGGCCTCGCGGGCCTGGTGGCGGGACGGCCGGGGGATCGCCGCCACGACCAATACCATATTGCCGGTGCTATCCGAGAGCCCCCGATTGGCTGTATCGTGGCCGTCAACGAGAACAATGATCGTCGGGAGGATCGGCCGATGTCGGTGGGAATGCCCGCCCTCGATCAGGGCGTGCTGGCGCGGCGCGACGAGATCGTCGCCGCCTTGCGGCGCATCGTCCCCGGCGAGGGCGTCATCGCGACCGAGCGCGAGATGCGGCCCTACGAGTCGGACGGGCTGACCGCCTATCGCCAGCTTCCGCTGGTGGTCGTGCTGCCGGGCACCACGGCCCAGGTCTCGCAGGTGCTGCGCTGGTGCTTCGAGAACGGCGTCAAGGTGGTGCCGCGCGGCGCCGGGACCTCGCTGTCGGGCGGCGCGCTGCCGCTCGGCGACGGCGTGCTGCTCGGCATGGGCAAGTTCAACAAGGTGCGCCGGATCGACTTCGCCGACCGCGTCGCCGTGGTCGAGCCGGGGGTCACCAACCTGGCCATCACCCGGGCCGTGGAGCACGCCGGCTTCTACTACGCGCCCGACCCGTCCTCGCAGATCGCCTGCACGATCGGCGGCAACATCGCCGAGAACTCGGGCGGCGTGCACTGCCTCAAATACGGGCTGACCACCAACAACGTGCTCGGCTGCGAGCTGGTGCTGATCACCGGCGATGTGGTGCGGCTCGGCGGTGGCCATCTCGACGCCGGCGGCTACGATCTCCTGGGCGTGGTGACGGGCTCGGAGGGGCTGCTCGGCGTCGTCACCGAGGTGACGGTGCGGATCCTGCAGAAGCCGGAGACGGCCCGGGCGCTGCTGCTCGGCTTCGAGACGCCCGAGGCGGCCGGCGACTGCGTGGGAAAGATCATCGCGGCCGGCATCATCCCGGGCGGCATGGAGATGATGGACCGGCTCGCCACCGCGGCCGTCGAGGAATTCGTCCATGCCGGCTATCCGCTCGACGTCGAGGCGATCCTGATCGTCGAGCTCGACGGGCCGCGGGCCGAGTGCGACCACCTGGTCGAGACCGTGTCGGCGATCGCCCGCGACTGCGGCGCCGTCACGGTGCGGGTCTCCGCCTCGGAGGAGGAACGTCTGCTGTTCTGGGCCGGCCGCAAGGCGGCGTTCCCGGCGGTCGGACGCATCTCGCCCGACTACTACTGCATGGACGGCACCATCCCGCGCGCCAGGCTCCCTTACGTGCTGCAGCGCACCCGCGAGCTGTCGGAGCAGTACGGGCTGCGCTGCGCCAACGTGTTCCACGCCGGCGACGGCAACCTGCACCCGCTGATCCTCTACGACGCCAACGACGCCGACCAGCTCGCCCGCGCCGAGGCGTTCGGGGCCGACATCCTGCGGCTCTGCGTCGAGGTCGGCGGCGTGCTGACCGGCGAGCACGGCGTCGGGGTCGAGAAGCGCGACCTGATGCCGAGCATGTTCTCGCAGATCGATCTCGCCCATCAGCAGCGGCTCAAATGCGCCTTCGACCAGAAGGGCCTGCTCAATCCCGGCAAGGTCTTCCCGGTGCTGAGCACCTGCGCCGAGCTCGGCCGCATGCACGTCTCCGCCGGCCGGCTGCCGTTTCCCGACATTCCGAGGTTCTGATGCGTTCGAGCTGTTGCGAGACGACGCGGCGCTCTTCGACTCTCTCCCGCGGGGGGAGAGGGAAGACGAGAAGCGGTTCGCCATGACCGCCCCCCTGGTTCCCCGCGATGCCGCCGAGGTCGAGGAGGCCGTGCGCTGGGCGCTCGGCGCCGGCAAGACGCTGGAGGTGACGGGCCGCGGCTCGAAGCGCACGCTCGGCCGTCCGGCCCAGACCGACGCCACCCTCGACCTCTCGGCGCTCGCCGGCGTCACGCTCTACGAGCCCAGGGAGCTCGTCCTCTCGGCGCGCGCCGCCACGCCGATCGCCGCCATCGCGGCCCTGGTGGCGGAGAACGGCCAGGAGCTCGCCTTCGAGCCGATGGATTGTTCGGCGCTGCTCGGCGGCCCGGCCCGCGAGGGGACGCTGGGCGGGGTGCTGGCGACCAATCTCTCCGGCCCGCGGCGGATCAAGGCGGGCGCGGCGCGCGACCACTTCCTCGGCTTCTCGGCCGTGTCGGGCCGCGGCGAGACCTTCAAGGCGGGCGGCCGGGTGGTGAAGAACGTCACCGGCTACGACCTGTCGAAGCTGATGGCCGGCTCCTTCGGCACGCTGGCGGCGATGACCGAGGTGACGATCAAGACCCTGCCGCGGGCCGAGACCGAGGCGAGCGTGCTGCTGCTCGGGCTCGCGCCCGAAGCGGCCGTCCCGGCCATGGCGGCCGCCATGGGCTCGCCCTTCGAGGTGTCGGGGGCCGCCCACCTGCCGGCCGGCGTCGCCGCCCGTACGGGCGTCCCCGGGCTGCCGGACGGCAAGGCGGTGACGGCCCTGCGGCTGGAGGGCGTCGGACCGTCGGTGGCCCACCGCCGCGACGGACTTCTGGGACTTCTCGCCCCGCACGGGACCCGCGAATGCCTCGCGGTCGAGGCCTCGCGACAGCTGTGGGGAGCGATCCGGGACGTGACGCCGTTCGCGACGCGCGGGGAACCCGACGCCGACCGGCCGGTCTGGCGCATCTCGACGGCACCGTCGCGCGGCGCCGAGCTCGCCGCCATGATCGCCGGCGCGGACGAGGCGGAGGTGCTGCTCGACTGGGCCGGCGGCCTGGTCTGGGCCGCGGTGGCGCCGTCTGCGGACGCCGGCGCCGCGACGGTGCGGGCCGCGACGGCGCACTGCGGCGGCCACGCCACCCTGATCCGGGCGAGCGCCGCGGTGCGGGCCGCCGTGGACGTGTTCGAGCCGCAACGCGGCCCGCTCGCGGTGCTGACCCGGCGGGTCAAGGAGAGCTTCGATCCACGGGGCGTGCTCTGCCCCGGGCGGATGTGGGTGGGGGTGTGATGGACACTAAAGCAATCGCTGATCTTGTGAGCGCCCTTGCAAGCCTAGCATGGCCGGTGCTGGCTTTTCTGGTCATTCTGAAAATCTTTCCGCTTGCAGTGGGGTTATTCAAGAGGGAAAGGGTTCGGATAAAAATCGGCGATATGGAACTGTCTGCTGAGCAGGCAGGCGAGGCGTTCACCTCTCAAATAAAAGATCTTCAGGCTAAATTGGTCCAGATCGAAGACCGTCTGGGGATGAGCGGCGGTTCCCGAGAGGCTGAACGCTTCTCGGAGATCGAAACACTTCCGACTCGCCGACGAATATTGTGGGTTGACGATATTCCTACGAATAACGCGATATCAATCGATAAACTGAAGGGCGATGGCTACGATGTGATCGTCGCGCGGTCGACACGAGAGGCTATCGAGCAAATTGACTCGAGTTCGGGCTTCGATTTGATCATTTCTGATATGGGGCGACACGAAAGCGGTCGTTATGTGCCGAACGCCGGTATAATATTCGCACGGGAAATTCGCCAGCGTGCCTTGAATTTGCCGATTATAATTTTCTCCTCACAGGTCTCGATCCAAAAGTACCAGCAAGATGCGCGCGAGGCGGGCGTTACCGCCATGACCACATCGGTTGTGGATCTATACCTTTTTATCCAACGGTCCCTATCTGCGGCCGGAAAGGCGTCATGAGGACCGAGTTCTCCCTGGCCCAGCTGGCCGATCCCGCCATCGCCGAGGCCGACCGGATCCTGCGCGCCTGCGTGCATTGCGGCTTCTGCACGGCGACTTGCCCGACCTATGTGCTGCTCGGCGACGAGCTCGATTCGCCGCGCGGCCGCATCTACCTGATCAAGGACATGCTGGAGGCGGACCGGCCGGCTGGGCCCGAGGAGGCCAAGCACATCGACCGCTGCCTCTCGTGCCTGTCCTGCATGACCACCTGCCCGTCGGGGGTGCACTACATGCATCTCGTCGACCACGCCCGTGCCCATATCGCCGAGACCTACAGGCGGCCCTGGCACGACCGGCTGCTGCGCACGCTGCTCGCCCGCACCATCCCGAACCCGCGCCTGTTCCGCCTGGCGAGCGCCGCCGCGGCGCTCGGCAAGCCGCTGGCGCCGCTCCTCGCGCGCGCCGGGTTCTCGCGAATGGCCGCGATGCTGCGCCTCGCTCCGGCCGGGCTGCTGCCGGCCCCGACGCCGTCGGGCCGGGTGTTTCCCGCCGAAGGGCCGCGGCGCGGCCGGGTCGGCCTCCTGTCGGGCTGCGTCCAGCGGGTGCTGTCGCCCGACATCAACGCCGCCGCCATCCGGGTGCTGACGCGGCACGGCTTCGAGGTGGTGCTGCCGAAGGGCGAGGGCTGCTGCGGCTCGGTCACCCACCACATGGGGGACGAGGACCACGCGCTCGCCGCGGCGCGCGCCAACGTGACCGCCTTCTCGGCGGAGCTCGACGGCGCGGGACTCGACGCCGTCGTCTCCACGGCATCCGGCTGCGGCACCACGATGAAGGACTACGGCTTCATGCTGCGCACCGACCCCGCCTTCGCCGACCGGGCGGCGCGGTTCTCGGCCAAGGTGCGCGACGTCTCCGAGGTGCTGGCCGGCCTCGAGACGCTGCGGCCCGTGCCGGTGCCGGCCCTGACGGTCGCCTACCAGGCGCCGTGCTCGCTGCAGCACGGGCAGAAGGTGGTGCGGCAGCCCAAGGAGGTGCTGGCGCGCCTCGGCTTCACGGTGCGGGACGTGCCCGAGGGGCATCTGTGCTGCGGCTCGGCCGGCACCTACAACATCCTCCAGCCGGAGCTGTCGGACCGGCTGCGCGACCGCAAGATCGCGCATCTCGAGGGGCTCGCGCCCGACGTGATCGCGGCCGGCAATGTCGGCTGCATCAACCAGCTCGCCAGCGCGACCGCGGTGCCCGTCGTGCATCCGGTCGAGCTCGTCGACTGGGCCACGGGCGGGCCGCCGCCGGCCGCGCTCGCCCGCGCCGCATCCGCCGTCGCGCCGGCCGCGACGACCGCCGCACGAGCGTCGTGAGCGTCGCGCCGCGCCGCCGCCGGCGCGGCCGCGTCTCGTCTGGAGCGGTTCGAAAGCGGCAGTGCCGCGCCGATGCGACGCCGGTCATGCGCGGAAACCGCACGAAATGCTTTGCAAGCGGAGCGTCGTCGTGAAAGATGACGCGCGCGCAGTCGTTCGCTCACGACCGCACCGGTCATGAAAGGCCGGCCGCGAGTTGGCGAATCGGTTGCGCGAGCGCAAGATCGTGAATATCGAGAAGACCACGCCCGATGCGATCGTCGCCGACATGCTCGGCTCCTCCAGCGGATCGCCGCGGGCTTCGCAATCCCGGTCGCGCATGCCGATCGAGCACCTCGGTCGGACGACCGGGGGATCAGCGCAGATGGCCATGGAGCATCGCGGAATGGTCGAATCCGGTGTGCCCGACAGGAGCGCCGTGATGTCGTCCGCGTCCCCGCACGGTTCTTCTCGTCGTCCGATGATCCAGGCCATGCCGTAACGTCGAGCCCAGCCGAGATCGGGAGCACCATCATGGCGAAGACAGCGAAGAAGTCCGCCGCGAAGCCGAAGGCCAAGAAGCCGGCCAAGGCCGCCGCCAAGGCGCCGACGGCCAAGAAGGCCGCGGTGAAGAAGGCCGCGGTGAAGAAGGCGCCTGCCGCACGCAAGCCCGCCGCCAAGACGGCGACCGCGAAGAAGACCGCGGCCAAGAAGCCGGCGGCCAAAACGACCGCCACCAAGAAGGCGGCGACCAAGAAGACCGCGACCAGCAAGGCCACGACCAGCAAGACCACGGCGCGCAAGCCGGCCGCGACGAGCGCCCGCAAGCCGGCCGCCGCCAAGAAGACGACGGCGCGCAAGCCCGCCGCCAAGAAGACCACGGTGCGCAAGAGCACGGTCGGCAAGCCGTCCGCCGCGAAGCCCGCCCGCAAGGCCGCGGCGCCGCGCAAGCGCGTGACGGCTCCGGCTCCGGCTCCGGCGCCCGCGCCGGTCGCTCCGCCGGTCGCCGAGGCGGCGCCGCCCGCGGCCGTCAAACCGGCGCCGAAACCGCGCCGTATCGTCCGTCGTCCGGCGTCCCCGCCGGCCGCTGCCGCGCCGGCGCCCGTCGCCGCGGCGACGCCGGAGGACGTGAGCGTTTC
Organism: Rhodoplanes tepidamans; assembly: GCF_030813915.1. Classification (GTDB taxonomy): domain Bacteria; phylum Pseudomonadota; class Alphaproteobacteria; order Rhizobiales; family Xanthobacteraceae; genus Rhodoplanes; species Rhodoplanes tepidamans. Next base: position 139,533 of record NZ_JAUSUJ010000018.1, on the reverse strand, counting down.
CCCGCCGCCCGCCGCCGCCGTCGCGGCCGGCGAGATCGAGCAACCGAGTCCGTAAGACAGTAGGCCAACGAAGAGGTCCCATGGCCAAGGCATCCCGGAATCCGAAGAAGAACACGGGCGCGAAGGGCGCCAAGAAGGCGAAGGGCGCGGCGGCTGCCGAGCCGAAGACGCCGAAGACAGCCGCCAAGGCGGCCACGGCCGGGAGCCGTGCCGGCAAGACCAGCAAGCCGGCCGCGCGCCCTGCCGAGCGCGCGGCGGCCAGGCCGGCGAAGCCGGTCAAGGCCAAGACGCCGGCGAAGCCCGCAAAGGCGGCGAAGCCGGCCAGAGCCAAGGCCGCGGCCAAGCCGGCGAAGGCCAAGGCGCCGGCGAGCAGGCCGGCCGCGAAGCCGGCGCGCAAGGGCGCCGTGAAGGCCTCCGCCCCGAAGGCGAAGGCGGCCGGCAGGCCGGCCGCCAAGGCGCCGGCCCGCAGGGCTCCGGCCGCCAAGGTCGCCCCCAGGTCGGCCCCGAAGTCCGCGTCGAAGCCGCTGGCGAAGCCCGCCGCGAAGCCGGCCTCCCGACCGGCCCCGAAGGCGGCGGCGAAGCCGGCCGCCAAGCCGGCGGCGAAGCCGGCGAAGGCGCCGGCCGCCAGGACGCCCGCGGCCGGCAAGGCCCCGGCCAAGAGTCCGGCCAAGGCTCCGGCCAAGACCCAGACGCCCGCCGCCGAGGCGCCGGCGATGTCGACCATCGACCTCGCGCGCGAGCGCGCCGCCGGCCGTGTGAAGCGTGCCGTGCGCCGCGTGGTGGCGACCGTCGCGGACGTCGCGGCCTCCGCCCTCAAGCCGGCGCCGCGTCCGGCCTCGGCGCTGCGTCCGGCCGAGAAGAAGCCGCGGGCCGAGCGGCCGCGGGCGCGCGGAGGCGCGGTTCCGGGCGTGGTGATCAAGGGCCGCATGGGACCGCGCTATCCGGAGATCCTGTCGCCCGGGGCGCTCGCCTTCCTGGCCGAGCTGCATCGCCGCTTCGACGGCCGTCGCCGCGAGCTCCTGGCCGCCCGCGCCGAGCGGCAGGCCCGCTTCGACGCCGGCGAGCTGCCCGACTTCCTGCCCGAGACGGCCGAGATCCGCGCCGGCGACTGGACGGTCGGCCCGATCCCGGCCGACCTGCAGAACCGCCGCGTCGAGATCACGGGCCCGGTCGACCGCAAGATGATCGTCAATGCCCTCAACTCGGGCGCGACGCATTTCATGGCCGACTTCGAGGACGCCAACTCGCCGACCTGGTCCAACAACATCGAGGGCCAGCTCAACCTGCGCGACCGCTGGGACGGCAAGATCGACTTCACCGACGAGACCTCGGGGAAGCGCTACGCGATCGGCGAGAACCCGGCCGTGCTGATCATCCGGCCGCGCGGCTGGCACCTCCTGGAGGAGCACCTGACGGTCGACGGCGAGCCGATCTCCGGGTCGCTGTTCGACTTCGGCCTGTACTTCTTCCACAACGCCAAGGCGCTGCTCGCCAAGGGCTCGGGCCCGTACTTCTACATCCCCAAGCTCGAGTCGCATCTCGAGGCGCGGCTGTGGAACGACGTGTTCGTCTTCGCCCAGGAGAAGCTCGGCATCCCGACCGGCTCGATCAAGGCGACCGTGCTGATCGAGACCCTGCCGGCCGGCTTCGAGATGGACGAGATCCTCTACGAGCTGCGCGACCACGCCGCCGGCCTCAATGCCGGGCGCTGGGACTACATCTTCTCCTTCATCAAGAAGCTGGCGAAGCGGCCCGACTACGTGCTGCCGGACCGCGGCCAGGTGGTGATGGGGAAGGCGTTCCTGGGCGCCTATGCGCTTCTGCTGATCAAGACCTGCCACCGCCGCGGCGCCTTCGCGATGGGCGGCATGGCGGCGCAGATCCCGATCAAGAACGACCCGGCGGCCAACGAGGCGGCCTTCGCCAAGGTGCGGGCCGACAAGGAGCGCGAGGTCGGCGACGGCCACGACGGCACCTGGGTCGCCCATCCGGACCTGGTGTCGGTCGCCAAGGAGGTGTTCGACCGGCTGATGCCGCAGCCCAACCAGGTCGACCGCCAGCGCGACGACGTCGAGGTCGGCCAGGCCGATCTGCTGCGCATCCACGAGGGCACCAAGACCGAGGAGGGCTTCCGCCTGAACATCCGGGTCGGCGTGCAGTACATCGAGGCGTGGCTGCGCGGCCGCGGCGCGGTGCCGATCTACAACCTGATGGAGGACGCGGCGACGGCCGAGATCTCCCGGGCGCAGATCTGGCAGTGGCTCCAGTACGGCGCCGTGCTGGAGAACGGCATCACGGTGACGCCGGAGTTCTTCGACAAGGCGTTGGCCGAGGAGATGGAGCGGGTCAAGCAGGAGCTCGGGGCCGAGGCCTACGAGGCGGGCCGCTTCCCCGAGGCCATCGACCTGTTCCGCAGCCTGTCGCTGGCGCCTCAGTTCGAGGACTTCCTCACCGTGCCGGCCTACAAGCTGATCGCCTGACCGCCGCGCCGGTCCGGCCTGTCGGAAAGGGTCGCCCTCGCGGGCGGCCCTTTTTCGATTCGGCGGCGGGTCGGGCGGGACGCGGCACGGCCGCAATTTCGCCGTCCCGCGATGGGGCCGCGACGAGCGACCCATCTGACGGGACTAGGGAAATGACCCGGTCGGGCGGGCCACACGGCCACATTGTGACCAAAATGCAACGCGCCACGCGAACCTATCAGGGTTGCCTATTTAAGCGGCAATTGCTGCGCGATTTACCTTGCGATGCGTGTATCCCGTGTGAGTTTATAAAACACGATCTGTACCCGTCTGGGGAACGACGGGGCAGCGAGTGGGGGTTCAGGCGAGCGCAGCAGCCCGGTGCGGCTCGCAAGGGGGAAGGGGGCTCAGATGAAGAAGATCGCTCTGGCTACGGTCGCCATCACCTGTCTGGCCGGCTCGGCGTTCGCCGCCGACATGGCCGTGAAGGCGCCGCCGATCGTCGCGCCGGTCGTCACCAATCCGTGGGATCTGGCGTTCGGCGCCGGCATCTACTCCGACTACAATTTCCGCGGCATCTCGCAGTCGGACCGCGGTCCGTCGGTGAACGCCTATTTCGAGCCGCGCTACAACGTGAACTCGAACCTGCAGCTCTACGCGGGCATCGGCGGCTGGAGCATCAACTTCGCCAACAACGCGGACGCCGAGATCGACATCTACGGCGGCATCCGGCCGACCTTCGGCGCCCTCGCGCTCGATTTCGGCGTCTGGTACTACTACTATCCGGGCGGCCAGTGCTTCAACACGCCGATCGACACGGCCGGGCTCGCCACCGGGTGCACGGCGCCGCTGCAGAACGGCAACGTCATCAAGAAGGACCTGAGCTTCCTCGAGTACTACGCGAAGGCCACCTACACGTTCAGCCCGAACGTCGCGGTCGGCGCCGCGTTCTACTACGACGACAACTGGCTCAACTTCGGCTTCGACGCCCAGTACCTGTCGGGCAACATCAAGCTGACCGCCCCGTCGAACTGGCTGCCGACCGGCTTCGGCATGTACGTGTCGGGCGAGGTCGGCCACTACTGGCTCGGCACCACCGACTCGTTCTACGGCAACGGCTTCTTCCCGCTCGGCGTCGCGCTGCCCGACTACACCACCTGGAACGTCGGCATCGGCCTGACCTGGAAGGTGTTCACGGTCGACCTGCGCTACTACGACACCGACCTCTCCGAGGGCGACTGCAACGCCATCACGGGCGACCACACCGCCACGTTCGATCCGTCCGCCTACAGCCTGATCAACACCGGCAGCCTCGCCTCCAAGTGGTGCGGCCAGGCCTACGTGATCTCGCTCAAGGCCGACCTGACGCTCGACAGCTTGAAGTAAGAACCTCCTCCATCGAATGCCTCTCGGGGCGGCGCCATCGGCGCCGCCCCTTTTTCATGGAGGGCCGTGCGGGTCCGTGCGGCGGTGCGGACCGCCGCCGGAGGTCCGTCCGAGCTACTGGGCCGGCGTCAGGGTGCGCTCGCGCACCGCGTGGCCGTCGCCCTCGCGCTCCAGCACCAGATGGCGGTCGTGCAGGGCGTCCAGCGTCGAGCGGTGGCCGATCGAGATCAGCGCGGTGCCGGGCAGCCGCTCGCGCAGCAGACGATAGAGGGCCGCCTCCGACGGCTCGTCGAGCGAGGCGGTCGCCTCGTCCAGGAGCAGATAGTCGGGGGCGTGCAGGATGGCGCGGGCGATGGCGACGCGCTGCTGCTCGCCGAGCGACAGCATGCGGCCCCAGTGGGCCTCCTCGTCTAGCCGCGGCACCAGCCCGGGCAGGCCGACGGCGCCCAGCACCTCGGCCACGGTGTCGCGTGGAAACGCGTCCGGCAGGCCCGGATAGCTGACCGCGGCGGCGAGCGGGCCGACCGGCAGATAGGGCCGCTGGGGCAGCACCATCACGCTCTTGCCCTCCGGCACCGCGACGGTGCCGTCGCCGAACGGCCAGATCCCGGCGAGCGCCCGGAACAGGGTCGACTTGCCCGAGCCCGACGGGCCGTTCACCAGCACGCGCTCGCCGGCCGGCAGGCCGAGCGCGTCCGCCCTCACCAGCGCCCGGCCGTCGGGCAGCCGAACCGCGAGCGAGCCGGCGGCGATCCGGTCCGCCTCCGCCCGCGGCGTCACCGCGATGGTGGCCGGTCCCGCGGCCACGGCGCGGCCGGCCGCGATCGACCGGTCGAAGCCGTCGAGGCGGTCGACCACCGCCTTCCATTCGGCGATCGTGCGGTAGGAGGTGACGAAGAAGGAGAGCGCCGTCTGCACGTTGGCGAAGGCGTCGGCCGCCTGCATCAGGGCGCCCAGATTGATGACGCTGGCGAAATAGGCCGGCGACATCACCACGAAGGGGAACACGGTCGAGGCCTGGCGATAGCCGGCCGTGAAGAAGGTGAGCTTCTTCTGCCGGATCATGATCGCGTACCAGTTGCTCATCACGGCCGCGAAGCGGTCGAGCAGGCGGGCCTTCTCGGCGGGCTCGCCGGCCAGCAGGGCGATCTGCTCGCCGTTCTCGCGCACCCGCACCAGATGGAAGCGGAAGTCGGCCTCGTAGCGCTGCTGCTGGAAGTTCAGCGGGATCAGCGGACGGCCGATCAGATGGGTGAGCGCCGTGCCGGCGATCGCGTAGAGGAGCGCGGCCCAGACCAGATAGCCGGGGATGCTCCAGACCGTGCCGCCGATCTGCAGCGGCGCCTGCGCCGACAGGTTCCACAGGATGGCGACGAAGGAGACCAGGGTGACGACCGAGCTGAGCAGGCCGAGCCCGATCGACAGGCCGCGGTCGATGAACAGGTTGATGTCGTCGGCGATGCGCTGGTCGGGATTGTCGGCGGCGTCGCCGAGCAGCTGCATGCGGTAGTGGTTGGCGTCCTCCAGCCAGTGGGAGAGATAGCGGTCGGTCATCCAGCGCCGCCAGCGGATCTGCAGCCACTGGTTCAGGTAGAGCTGATAGACGGCGAGCACGATGAAGGCCGCGGCCAGCGCGCAGAAGAACACCAGCTCGGACACGAAGCTCGTCCAGTCGCGCTCCTGCAGGGCGTTGTAGAAGCGGGCGTTCCACTGGTTGATCATCACCGTGATGGCGACGATGGCGAGCTCGATGGCGATCACGGCGGCCAGGAGGGCACGGCCGGCCCAGCGGTCCTCCGAGCGGAAATAGGGTGCGGCGAGGCGCCACACGACGGCGAGGGCGGCGATCAGGCGGGACACGGGACGGCTCCGGTGGGGGCGGGCGCGCGCCGGCACGGCGCCCGCGGGACGGGCGCCTGCATCGGCGCCAAAGCAGGCGTTTTCACGTCCCGGCGGGCACCCGGCCGGCCGCCGGGGCGCCGGTCGACGGTCCGGAATTGCACCTAAAGTTCGACGGGTTCGCCCTTGAGGTTGCGCCGGGAACCGGCCACACTGCCGCGCAACCGACGGCCCCGCGTCCACGGATCCGCCTGTCGGACAACGAGCGGTCCACGCTCCAAGACGGCCCGAAACGAGGCCGCCGTTCCAAGATCCCAGGAGGAAACGAAGTCATGTCCCGTCAGGATTCCCGCCATTCTCCCCCCGCTTCCGCCTCGGCGTCGTCGGCGAAAGCCGCGACGCGGCGAAAATTCCTGCTGACCGCCGGCGCGGCCGGCGCCGCCGCCACGGTCGCCGCCCCGGCGGTCGCCCAGTCGACCGGCCCGGTCTCGATGCGCTGGCAGAGCACGTGGCCGTCGAAGGACATCTTCCACGAATACGCCCTCGACTTCGCCAAGAAGGTCAACGACATGACCGGTGGCGACCTGAAGATCGAGGTGCTGCCGGCGGGCGCCGTGGTGCCCGCCTTCGGCCTGCTCGAGGCGGTGTCGAAGGGCACCCTCGACGGCGGTCACGGCGTCATGGTCTATCACTACGGCAAGCAGACCGCGCTCGCCCTGTGGGGCTCCGGCCCGGGCTACGGCATGGACGCCAACATGCTGCTCGCCTGGCACAAGTACGGCGGCGGCAAGGAACTGCTCGCCAAGCTCTACGACTCGATCGGCGCCAGCGTTGTGTCGTTCCCCTACGGCCCGATGCCGACCCAGCCGCTCGGCTGGTTCAAGAAGCCGGTCGCCAAGGTCGACGACATGAAGGGCCTCAAGTTCCGCACCGTCGGCATCTCGATCGACGTGTTCCAGGGGCTCGGCATGGCCGTCAACGCGCTGCCCGGCGGCGAGATCGTCTCGGCCATGGACCGCGGCCTGCTCGACGCCGCCGAGTTCAACAACGCCTCCTCGGACCGGGTGCTCGGCTTCCCCGACGTCTCCAAGGTCTGCATGCTGCAGAGCTATCACCAGAACGCCGAGCAGTTCGAGGTGCTGTTCAACAAGGGCCGGTACGAGGCGCTGCCGGAGAAGATGCGGGCCATCATCGCCAACGCGGTCGAGGCCGCGTCGGCCGACATGTCGTGGAAGGCGATCGACCGCTACTCCAAGGACTATGTCGAGATGCAGCAGAAGGACAAGGTCCGCTTCTACAAGACCCCCGACGCCGTGCTGAAGCGGCAGCTCGAGGTCTACGACGACGTGGTGAAGAAGAAGGCCGCCGAGAACCCGATGTTCAAGGAGATTCTCGAGTCGCAGCGCCAGTTCGCCCAGCGCGCCACGCAGTGGGAGAACGACACGGTGGTGAACCGCCGCATGGCGTTCGACCATTACTTCGGCGCCTCCGGCGTGGCGAAGCAGCCGACCTGACGGATGCCGCGCCGGAGCGGCCTCCGTCCGCGGAGGCCGCTCCGCGCGGGTGACCGGCCGGTGCCGGCCCCGGCGCCGGCCAGACGACGTACCGTCCGCGGCGCGCCGGACGGTTCACGCCCCCGATCGCCCCGCGCCGAGCGGTCCCGCCCATGTCGATGCAAGCGTCCACCCGGGCCATCCGGCGCGCCAAGCCGGTCCAGCGCGTCCTCTACATCGCCGACCTGATCAGCACGCTGGTCGGCAAGACCGCGGCCTGGCTGATCATCGTCCTGATGACCGTGGTGGTGGTCGAGGTGGGCAAGCGCTACCTCCTCAACGCGCCCACCGCCTGGATCTTCGATCTCAACAACATGCTGTACGGCACCGTGTTCATGCTGTGCGGCGCCTACACGCTGGCGCAGAACTCGCACGTGCGCGGCGACTTCATCTACGGCTCGCTGAAGCCGCGCACCCAGGCGACGCTCGACCTGATCCTCTACGTGCTGTTCTTCCTGCCCGGCATCGCCGCGCTGGTCTATGCCGGCTGGCACTACGCGCAGGACTCCTGGCGCATCCTCGAGCACTCCAACGTCACGGCCGACGGGCCGCCCGTCTATCCGTTCAAGACCGTCATCCCGATCGCCGGCGCGCTGGTGCTGATGCAGGGCTTCGCCGAGATGCTGCGCTGCGTCGTCTGCCTGAAGAGCGGCGCGTGGCCGCCACGGCTGAAGGACGTCAGCGAGCTCGACGTCGTCGAGGAGCAGCTCGAGCACAGCGAATACGTGGACGAGGAGGTCCGGAAGTCGGCGATCGCCCGGGCCCACAAGATCGACGAGACCGCGCGCCAGCGCGGCATGGGGGGAGACGTGAACACATGAGTGATCCGGCCCTCGGGCTCCTGATGCTCGGGCTCATCGTGGTCGCCATCATGATGGGCTTCCCCACCGCCTTCACCCTGATGGGGCTCGGCATCTTCTTCGGCTTCTACGCCTTCTGGGATCCGACCCAGTTCTGGTGGGACAACCGGGTGTTCGACCTGATGGTCCAGCGCACCTACGGCGCCATGACCAACGACGTGCTGATCTCCATCCCGCTCTTCGTGCTGATGGGCTACGTGATGGAGCGCGGCGCCCTGGTCGACAAGATGTTCTACAGCGTGCAGCTGTCGTTCAGCCGGCTGCCGGCCTCGCTCGCGGTCGCCACCCTGATCGTCTGCGCCTTCTGGGGGCTGGCCTCCGGCCTCGTCGGCGCCGTCGTGGTGCTGATGGGCGTCATCGCCTTCGGCCCCATGCTGCGCGCCGGCTACGACGTCAAGCTCGCCGCCGGCGTCATCACGGCGGGCGGCACGCTCGGCATCCTGATCCCGCCGTCGGTGATGATCATCGTCTACGCGGCGGTCGCCGGGCAGTCGGTGGTGAAGCTCTACGCCGCCGCGATGTTTCCGGGCTTCTTCCTGGCGACCCTCTACATCGCCTACATCGTCGGCCGGGCCATCATCCAGCCGTCGCTGGCGCCGCCGCTGCCGCCGGACCAGACCCGCGTGCCGGTGCCGGCCTGGGTCGACCGGCTGCGGAGCGTCTACTCCTCCAACATGCTGAAGACCTTCGTCTCGGCCCTGGTCTCGCCGGCCCGCGCCCGCGCCGTGAAGACGGAGGACGGGCGGCCGATCGGCTACGGCACGCTGGTCGCCAACTTCCTGATCGCCCTGGTGCCGCTCGCGCTGTGCGCGGCCGTGATGGGGCTCGTCTGGTGGTACGTCGTCATCCATCGCGCCCCCGCCGAGGAGATCGAGTCGCTCGGCCTGCAGCCGCTCGGCGGCGCCGCGCCGGTGGAGGCCGAGGCGGCGTCCGGCCCGGCCACCGGCTTCTACGTCACCTACGCCGTGATCGCCGTGCTGCTCGCCCTGATGCTGGTCCGCTACTACTGGCGCATGGGCGCGGAGCGCTTCTCGCTGCTCAAGCTGCTCGCCTCGTCGGTGCTGCCGATCGCCGTGCTCAGCATCTCGGTGCTGCTGGTGATCCTGCTCGGCATCACCACGGCGACCGAGTCGGCCGCGGTCGGCTCGGCCGGCGCCTTTCTCCTGGCGCTGCTCGCGCGAACGCTCGACTGGAAGCGCACCAAGGAGGCGGTGTTCCTCACCGCCAAGACGACCGCCATGGTGTGCTGGCTGTTCGTCGGCTCGGCGCTGTTCTCGGCCGTGTTCGCGGTGCTGGGCGGTCAGGCGCTGCTGGAGCGGTGGGTGCTGTCGCTCGACCTCACGCCCACCCAGTTCATGATCCTGTCGCAGGCCATCATCTTCGTGCTCGGCTGGCCGCTGGAATGGACCGAGATCATCATCATCTTCGTGCCGATCTTCCTGCCGCTGCTCAAGCACTTCGGCATCGACCCGATCCTGTGGGGCGTGCTCGTCTTCGTGAACCTGCAGGCCGCCTTCCTGTCGCCGCCGGTCGCCATGTCGGCCTTCTACCTCAAGGGCGTCGCGCCGCCGCACGTCACCATCAACCAGATCTTCGCCGGCATGATGCCCTACATGGGCGTGGTGATCCTGTGCATGGTGATCATGTACATCTGGCCCGAGATCGTGCTTTGGCTTCCGACCTGGCTGTACGGGAGCTGACGGGACGAGGACGCCTGCTTCACCCTCTCCTGGAGGGGGAGGGTCGGGACGCGGAGCCTCCGACTCTCTCGTTTCACCTCTCCCCAGCGGGGAGAGGTCGACGCGCGAAGCGCGTCGAGGTGATCTTTGGACCGGTCCTGCTCGGCGTCATAACGCCCGGCGACGACCGGCTGAAGCGGCCGAAGCGCTGTGGACTTGTGGACGACGCAGCGCGTCGCCCACAGAGCCCACAGCCCCCACAATCGCAGCAATAGCAGACCTGAACGAAACGGGAATTGTGTCACCCATGTCCCAGGTCAGATCTGTAACCCATGTTCCCGGTTGCTCACGCCGCGCTCGCCGTATCGTCATAGGCTCCTCACGACCGTTCGTTTGCGGTCGTCCCAGGCGTCGTGAAAGGTGCCCGCGCCAGCCCTCGCGTGGAGAGGGACGAGACTCGGCGCACCCTCACTTCCAGCGCTGGTTCTCGGTGTCCCAGATGCGGCCGTTCAGGTCGCGGGCGAGCGCCGCGATCAGGGCGTCGATCTCGACCGCCGCGCTCTCCTCCTCCTGGCCGTGATAGCCGGACGTGAAGGCGAGCTGGGCGCCCGCCGCCTTGTCGGCCGGCTCTACCGAGGACTCGCCGAGCCAGATCACGAGACCATCGCCGCCGGCGGGCTTCTCCGGACCGACCAACAGGGTGACCTCGATCACCTCGGTGAGATCGAGCCCGCGCGCCGCCTGGTCGGGGCGCTCGAGCTTGATGGTCACCTCGCGCGTCACCTCGTCCCAGCGCGCCGACACCGGCTTCGCCCCGAGCGCGGCGCCGACCGCGGCCGATAGCCGCTCGCTCAACGCGTCGATCTTGAGGGCGCCGCCGTCCATGAACGCCGCGGCATCGATCCGCACGGCACGCTCGATCCCGTAGGCGCCGGTGGTCCAGCCCGCCATGATCACGCCCGTCATGCCCTGCAGCTTCGAGACCAGCGCCGCGGCGCGCTCCGGCGCCGTCTCCAGCCGCACCGTCTGATGGCCGCTGCGCAGATCCCTGCAGGTCTGCACCAGGCTCGTATAATCGACCCGCACGCCCTGGCCGCGCAGGCTCTTCACCAGCTCGGGCAGACCCTCGCGCGACACCTTCACGGCGACCGCCACGGGGGAGATGTCGGCGAAGGTCCCGGGCGCGGTGACGATCTCCTCCTCGCCGGCCTGCTGCTCCTGGAACTCCGGCTCGCTCATGTCCGAGAGGTCGGTCGCGGCGACCGGCTGGGTCTTGCCGCCGCGCGTGATGGTGCCCTCGAGCGAGAAGGTGTCGCCCGACGCCTTGCGCACCAGGCTGACCGAGATCGGCACGCCGTCGGGCTCGCTCTGGCCGGAGCCGACGAGCTTGCCGCCCTCGGGCTTCAGGGCGACGACGAAGCGGTCCTTGCGGTTCGAGCTCGGCGTCACCGAATGGCAGAGATCGAGCTCGGCCGAGACGACGCGGTTGCCCTGCCGGACCTCGCGCCACACCGCGTCGCTCGGCAGCTGGCCCATCAGCTCGCCGAAGATGGTCGCGTAGCGCACCGTCTCGGCGGGCGGTGTCGGAGCCGGCCGTGTTCCGCCCTTGGCCTGCGGAAAGGCCGGGCCCGCGAGGGCGAGCGTCAGGGACGCGGCAGCGACGACGGCGAGCGCACGCATGAAGTCCTCCAAAGGGGGATCGGCCGGATCGGCGGGGCGGCCGCCGAGGCTTGACCACAACCACGGCCAGCCGGCAAGAACAAGGCGCCCGCGGCGCGGCCGGCGGGCGCGGGGCCCGGCATTCGGCCGCCCCGGCGATCTGTTCTCGTTTTCGGAGTGTGCCCATGATTCGGCACTGCGCCCTGGATCCGCGGCCTTCGACCCGGCGCGGGGGCCCGATCCCCGGAGGCGCGCGCCGTCCGGTCCGCTTCGCCGCGGCGCTCGGCCTTCTCGCCGCGGGACTCGCGGCCGGCGGTGCGGGATCCGGGCCCGCGGCGGCGCAGGCGGCCTTCCCTTACGGGCAGGAGCTGCGCATGGACACCGATCCGATGAAGGGCTCCAAGAAGGTCCCGATCCTCGACATCGCCGACAACGGCCTCGCCGAGATCGAGCTGTGGTGCAACGCCGTGAAGGCGCGCCTGGTGGTGGCGGGCGACACCGTGACGGTGCTGGTCGGTCCGCGCACCGAGCGTCCGTGTCCGCCCGATCGCGCCCGCGGCGACGAGGAGATGCTCGCCGCCCTCAACCAGGCGACGCACTGGCGGGTGGTGGACGACGCCCTGGTGCTGACCGGCGGCCCGCGCGAGCTGCGCTTCAGGAAGCAGGGGAACTGAGGGGGCTTTCTTTCACCTCTCCCCGGCGGGGAGAGGTCGGATCTCGCGCGACCGCGCGAGATCCGGGTGAGGGGGGCCGAGGCAACCAATTGACGCCGTAAACCCTCACCCCGACGCGCTTCCCGCGTCGACCCTCTCCCTCAGGGAAAGGGTATCGGGGCGTGCGGCTCGGGAACGATGTCCTCGATCACGACGCCCCTTCAAAGGCCCAGCTTCGGCCACAGCGCGTCGACGCGCGCGACCAGGTCGGGCGTGGCCTTGAGCACCTGGCCCCATTCGCGGCTGGTCTCGGTCCCGATCTTGTTGGTGGCGTCGAGGCCGAGCTTGCCGCCGAGGCCGGAGAGCGGCGAGGCGAAGTCGAGATAGTCGATCGGCGTGCGGTCGATCACCATCAGGTCGCGCGAGGCGTCGAAGCGGGTCGAGATCGCCCAGGCGACGTCGTCCCAGCTCTTCGGATCGACGTCGTCGTCCACCACCACGATCAGCTTGGTGTAGGTGAACTGCGGCAGCATCCCCCACAGGCCCATCATGATGCGACGGGCGTGGCCGGGATAGCGCTTCCTGATCGAGATGATCGCCATCCGGTACGAGCAGGCGTGCGGCGGCAGCCAGACGTCGACGATCTCCGGGAAGGCGCGCTTGACGATCGGCAGGAACAGCTCGTTGAAGGTGGCGCCCAGCACCGCCGGCTCGTCCGGCGCGCGGCCCGTCAAGGTCGAGAGGTAGCTCGGGTCGCGCCGCGTCGTGATCGCGGTGACGCGCATCACCGGGAACGGCTCGACCGAGTTGTAGTAGCCGGTGTGGTCGCCGAACGGGCCCTCCGGCGCCGTCTCGGTCGGCGAGACGAAGCCCTCCAGCACGATCTCCGAATCCGCCGGCACCATCAGCGGCACGGTGCGGGCCTTGGCCAGCCGCGGCCGGGCGCCGCGCAGCAGCCCGGAGAAGCGCACCTCCGACAGCGTCTCGGGCAGCGGCAGCACGGCGCTCAGCATGGTGGCCGGATCGGTGCCGATCGCCACCGCCACCGGCGTCTCCTGGCCCTGCGCCGCCCACTGGGCGTGGTGCTTCGCCCCGCCGCGATGGTGCAGCCAGCGCATGATGACGCGGTCGCGTCCCAGCACCTGCATGCGGTAGATGCCGAGATTGTAGCCGGCGACCGCCTCCTGGTCCGGCGGGCGGGTCACCACCACGCCCCAGGTGATCAGCGGGCCGGCCTCGCCGGGCCAGCAGGTCTGCACGGGCAGGGCCGCGAGATCGACGTCCCGGCCGAGCCGCACCTCGTCCTGGGCCGGCGGCCGGTCGACGACCTCGGCGCGGGTCCGCATCGCGGCGCGCAGGATCGGCAGGCGGGCGAGGGCGTCGCGCAGGCCGTCCACGGGTTGCGGCTCGCGCAGGCTCGCGAGCGCCTCGCCGAGCTCGGCCAGCCGTTCGGGCCGGATGCCGAGGCCGGCGGCGACGCGGGCCCGCGTGCCGAACAGGTTGGCGACCACCGGCACGGGCAGGATCCGGCCGCTCGCGTCGCGCGGGCACTCGAACACCAGCGCCGGCCCGTCGCGGGCGATCACGCGGCGATGGACCTCCGCCATGTCGTGGACGATGTCGACCGGTTCGGACACCCGCGCCACCTCGCCGGCTGCGTCGAGATGGCGCATGAAGTCGCGCAGGTCGCGAAAGGGCGGAAAGTCTCGGATCGGCACGGCTCGTCTCCGGAAGGGAGGGGATCAAGAGCGCTAGCCTGTCGTGAGTCCTTGACATAGGACAAAGTGCCAGCCGCTGCGGCGCGGTAACCAAGCCATTCCATGTCGAGCAACTCAGCCACAGTTCCCGAGCTCCCGGGGGTTCTCGCGTTCGGCCTGCGGCCGCTGCCGCTCGCCCCGCTCGCGGCCGCCCTCGATCTCGTCGTCAAGTCGGCCGCCCGGCGGCATCCCGGCATGTTCGCCCGCCTGGGCGACCAGGCGGGGAAGCGGTTCCTGATCGAGCCGACCGACCTGCCCTTCGTCGTGGTGATGACGCCGCGCGCCGAGGACCCCGAGGTCCTGGTGGTGCGTCCGGGCGAGGAGCCGCAGGCCGACGCCCGCATCGCCGGGCCGCTCGGCGCGCTGGTCGGGCTGATCCACGGCGCCTATGACGGCGACGCCCTGTTCTTCTCGCGCGACCTGACCGTGGAAGGCGACATGTCGGCCGTGGTGGCGCTGCGCAACGCGCTCGACGACGCCGAGATCGACCTCGTCGCCGAGGCCGCCGCGGTGCTCGGCCCGCTCGCCTCGCCGGCCGAGCAGGTCGGCCGGCTCGCCGCCTCGGTCGCCGAGCGCATCACCGGCATCGCCTTCGCCCGCCCACGGAGCGGCTCATGACCCCCACTCTCGCGGCCGAACGGCCCGCCCCCGCCAAGTCGACGGGCTCCAAGCCGGCCGGCTCGACGACGACCGACACCTGGACGCCCAAGGGCAAGCTCGAGCTGGTCTGCCCGGCCGGCACGCCGGCGGCCATGCGGGCCGCCATCGAGGCGGGCGCCGACTCGGTCTATTGCGGCTTCGCCGACGACACCAACGCGCGCAACTTCCCGGGCCTCAACTTCTCGCCCGCCGAGATGGCCGAGGGCGTCGCCTACGCCCACAAGCGCGGCGTCAAGGTGCTGATCGCCGTCAACACGTTCCCGCGCGCCGGGCAGCCGGAGGCGTGGCACCGCGCCATCGACACCATCGCCCAGATCGGCGGCGACGCCGCGATCGTCGCCGACATCGGCCTGCTCGACTACGCCGCCGAGAAGCACCCCGGCCTGCGGCTGCATCTCTCGGTGCAGGCGGCGGCCGCCAATCCGGAGGCGATCGGCTTCTTCGTCGAGCGCTTCGGCGTCCGCCGCGTGGTACTGCCGCGGGTTCTGACCGTCCAGGAGATCGCCGTCCTCAACAAGGAGATCCCCTGCGAGACCGAGGTGTTCGTGTTCGGCGGCCTGTGCGTGATGGCGGAGGGGCGCTGCTCGCTGTCCTCCTACGCCACCGGCTGCTCGCCCAACATGAACGGCGTCTGCTCGCCGCCGAGCCACGTCACCTATGCGCAGGAGAAGGGCAACTTCGTCTCGCGCCTCGGCGAGTTCATGATCAACACCGTGCCGGGCGGCCAGCCGATGCCGTATCCGACGCTGTGCAAGGGCCGCTTCACGGCGAACGGCGAGACCTCGCACATCTTCGAGGACCCGGCGAGCCTCGACGCCAGCCTGCTGATCCCGCCGCTCGCCGAGGCCGGCGTGACGGCGCTGAAGATCGAGGGCCGGCAGCGCAGCCGCAGCTACACGGACGCGGTGGTGCGGGCCCTGCGCGGCGCGCTCGACCAGCACGCCCGCGGCCTGCCGATCAATGCCCGCGCCCTGATGGCGCTCTCCGAGGGCGCCTCGACGACGCGCGGCGCCTATCAGAAGACGTGGCGATGAGAACAGCGGAGCCGTCGCTGGTCATTCCGGGGCGCGCCGAAGGCGCGAACCCGGAATCCAGCACCGCGCTCGGAGTTTTCGGCTGGATTCCGGGTTCGGCGCTGCGCGTCGCCCCGGAATGACGCCGTCGGATATCGGGATCTGAGACAATGTCATCTTCGGACACCGCGGCGCGGCCGACCCTGACGCTCGGAGCGGTGCTGTTCAACTGGTCGCCCGAGCAGTGGCGCGACTTCCATTACCGGATCGCCGACGAGGCGCCGGTGGAGCGCGTCTGCGTCGGCGAGGTGGTGTGCTCGAAGCGCCTGCCGTTCTACCAGGACGACATGCCGGGCGTGATCGAGCGCCTGCAGCGCGGTGGCAAGACCGTGATCCTCTCCTCGCTGGCGCTGCCGACGCTGCCGCGCGAGCGCAGGATGATCAACGATCTCCTGGCGATCCCGGACGTGCTCGTCGAGGCGAGCGACGTCTCGGCGCTCTCGCCGATCGCCGGGCGGCCGCACGCCATCGGCCCGCTGATCAACGTCTACAACGAGGGCACGGTCGCCTTCATGGAGAAGCAGGGCGCCGTGCACATCTGCCTGCCGCCCGAGCTGCCGATGAGCGCCATGGGGCCGCTCGCCGCCAAGGCGCGGACCGCGACGCTCGAGGCCTGGGCCTTCGGCCGGGCGCCGCTCGCCATCTCGGCGCGCTGCTACCACGCCCGCATCCACGGGCTCGCCAAGGATTCCTGCCAGTTCGTCTGCAACAAGGACCCGGACGGGCTGGAGGTCGACACGCTGGAGGGCCGCCGCTTCCTCTCGGTCAACGGCGTGCAGACGCTCTCAGACACGGTGGTCAACCTGATCGGCGACCTCGACGCGGTGGTGTCGCGCGGCGTGCGCGCGTTCCGCCTGTCGCCGCACACCTGCGACATGGTGGCGGTGGCGCGGGCCTTCCGCGACGTGCTCGACGGCCGGCTCGCCGCCGCCGAGGGCGAGGCGCGGGTCGCCGCCCTGATGCCGAACGCCGCCTTCTCCAACGGCTTCCTGCACGGCAGGCCCGGCCACCAGCACATCGCCCTGGCCGGGTGAGGCGCCGCACGGCCCAGGTGTCAGGTCGATAGATTCACGTTAGACTGCGCCATCGGAGGATGATCCCGTGGCCGACCTGTCCCGTATCGTACTCGATCCCGCCGTCCTGGCCGGAAAGCCGGTGGTCCGCGGAACGCGGATCTCGGTCGACTTCGTCATCGGCCTCATGGCCGACGGCTGGAGCGAGACCGACATTCTGCAGAACTACCCGGGGCTCACCCACGAGGACGTCACGGCGTGCCTCGCCTACGCGCACGGGCTGCTCGCGTCCGAAAAGGTCTATCCGAGCGTCGTCTGAATGCGCTTCCTCGCGAACGAGAACATGCCGGCTTCGGCTGTCGTCGAACTGCGGGCCGCCGGGCACGACGTCGCCTGGATCCGGATCGATGCTCCCGGCGCAAGTGACGAAGACGTTCTCGACCGCGCTATCCGGGAGAACCGGATCTTGCCGACGTTCGACAAGGATTTCGGTGAGCTTGCCTGGCGGTACGGGCTGCCGGCCACGTGCGGCGTGGTGCTGTTCCGCCTTTCCATGCCGGCGGCCGGAAATGCAGGTGCGTCGATCACAGTTCGCATCGCCGAACGGACCGACTGGGCCGGACACTTCAGCATCGTCGAACCCGGCCGCACGCGTATGCGAGTCCTGCCGTCCAGGCCGCATTGACGTCATGGCCGGGGCGAGCCCCGGCCACGACGCGTCGTCGGAGGCGATCCGCTCACCCCTTCTTCGGCAATGCCACGATCATGTCCAGCTCCACGCGCGCACCCGGCGACGAGAGCTGGTTGATGCACACCATGGTGCTGGCCGGGCGCCAGTCGCCGAAATAGGGGCGCATGGCGCGGTGCATGCCGTCGCCGTCGCGGATGTCGGTCAGGTACTTGGTGATCTTCACCACGTCCTTCCAGCTCGCGCCGACCTCGTCGAGGATCGACTTGATCGCCTCCATGGCGTTCCTCGTCTGCTCTTCGATCGAATGCGGATGGACGTGCTCCTCGTCGCGATGCGGATGGTCGTGATAGAGCTTCGAGGCTGTGGCCCCCGAGATGAACATCAGGTCGCAGGCGCCGACGATGTGCACGGCCGGCGCGTAGGGCATCTTGTGGGCCTGCGACGGGTCGGGATGGATCGACTTCAGCTCGAAGGTCATGGGACGTCTCCGGTGCGTTGCTGATGATGACGTGAGAAGGGAAGCGTCAGGCGGGAATTACTCGCTGCGTCGATGCTGACTCCGCTCATCCCCGCGCAGGCGGGGATCCAGAGCGTCTCTGCCGTGGCGCCTCCGGGTCCCCGCCTGCGCGGGGACGAGCGGAAGCAGAAGACCGCCGCATCGCGCGATGGACCTCAGTTGACGCGCCAGTGGCCGAGGCGGACGTCGATGGCGTCCTGGACCTTGGTCACCACGATGCCGAGCGTGGCGAGCACGATCAGCACGGCGAACACCTGCTCGGTCTCCAGCACCTGGCCGGCGAGATAGAGCCGGGCGCCGAGCCCGAGCTTGCCGACCACCATCTCGGCGGCGACCACCAGGATGATCGACACGCCCAGCCCGAGCCGGATGCCGGCGAAGATCGACGGGATGGCGCTCGGCAGCAGCACCATGCGGATGATCTGGCGGCGCGAGGCGCCGAGGTCGCGGGCGGCGAGCACCAGCCCCTGGTCGCACTGGCTGATGCCCAGCACCGTGTTGATGACTACGGGGAAGAACGCCCCCAGCATGCTGATGGTCAGCATGAACGGCCCGCCGGTGCCGAGCCAGATGATCAGGAGCGGGATCAGCGTCACCTTGGGCAGCGGATAGAGCGCGGCGATGAAGTTGTCGGCGATCGCGCGGACCCGCACCGACACCGCCATCCACACGCCGAGCGCGACCCCGAAGGCGAGCGCGATGAAGAAGCCGCCGAAGATCCGGATCAGCGTCGCGATCAGATCGGTGGCGAGGCCGCCGGACCGGAACATCTCGAAGAGCGCGACGACGATGCGGCTCGGCCGCGGCAGATAGATCGGGTTGAGCTGGAGCACGATCACGGCGAGCTCCCAGGCGAGGATCACGACCGCGACGGCGATCCAGCTGAGCGCCTTCGGCTCGCCGAGGCGGGCGAGCAGGCCGCGGCTCGGCGCCGCCGGCGCCGTGTCGGGACTCGCGAGCGGGCCGGCCGTGGTGTCGGGGCTCACGCGTCGCCTCCCTCGGTCGCCATGGCGCGGATGACCTCCTGGCGCAGCAGCCCGTAGATGCGGTCGAACAGCGCGGCGAAGCGCGGATCGTGGGTGGTCGCCATGCTGCGCGGATGCGGCAGGTCGTCGTGGATCTCGGCGGCGATGCGGCCAGGCCGCGCCGTCATCACCAGGATGGTGTCGGCGAGCAGGATCGCCTCCTCGATCGAGTGGGTGACGAGGATCGCCGTGGTGCCGCTCCGCTCCACCAGGGTGGCGAGCTGCTCCTGCAGCACGAGGCGCGTCTGCGCGTCGAGGGCGCCGAACGGCTCGTCGAGCAGCAGCACCTCGGGCTCCATCACCAGGGCGCGGGCGATGCCGACGCGCTGGCGCATGCCGCCGGAGAGCTGACGCGGATACTTCTGCTCGAAGCCGCCGAGGTCGACGGCGGCGAGCGCCTTTCTGGCGCGTGCGAGGCGTTCGGCCTTCGGCACGCCGGCGACCTCCAGGCCGAACGCGACGTTGTCGATCACGGTGCGCCACGGAAACAGGTTGAAGGCCTGCCAGACCGTGGCCATGTGGGGCGCGGCGACGTCGCGCGGCGTGGCGGCGGCGTCCGTCGCGCCGTCGCCGCCGAGCAGGAGGAAGCGCAACGTCCCGCGCGTCGGCGCGAGGAAGCCGCGCACGATCTGCAGGAGCGTGCTCTTGCCGCAGCCGCTCGGCCCGATGATCGCCGTCACCTTGCCGGGGGCGAAGCGGCAGCTCACCTCGCCGAGCGCGACGGTCGGCTCGCCGCTCTTCGACGGGAAGGTGAGTCCGACCGCCTCGACCGCGATCGTGGTCGCCGAGGTCGCGGTGCGGGCGGCAGCCGGCGCTGGTGACGGCACGGGTGACACGGCGTCCACCTCCGGAGGCCGACGGGGGTTCTGGCCCGGCCTCTCGGCCGGCGGGTCGGTTGCACGGGAGCCTCCGACGTGATTATCTTCATGTCAAGATAATTGCGAGGGCAGCCCGTGCCGCGATCGGATGCAGAATCGGCCCGCCGGGACGCGATGGACCGCTTCGTCGCCGAATGGAAGGCGGCGCGGCCCGACATCGACGTGCACTATCTCGCGACGCTCGGCCGCATCCTGCGGCTCTCGACGCACCTGCGGGAGGCGGTCGACGGCTGGCTGAAGCCCTACGGGCTGACCTGGGACGTGTTCGATCTGCTGGTCACCATCATGCGCTCCGGCGCGCCCGAGGGCCTGCGGCCGACCGCGCTCACCGACGCCTGCCTGCTGTCCTCCGGCGCCATGACCAACCGCATCGACCGGGTGGAGCGGCTGGGCCTCGCGGTGCGCCGCCCCGATCCCGACGACCGCCGCGCCACCCGCGTCGCACTGACGCGGCGCGGGGCGAGCCTCGCCGACAGGGCGATGGCCGAGCACTCGGCGCAGTCCCGCCGCATCGCCGACCGGCTCACCCGGAGCGAGCAGGAGACGCTCGCGCGGCTGCTGCGCAAGCTGTTGAGCGGCTTCGAGAACGCGAACCCGACGGGGACGCCCGGATGAGCCGGGCGGGTCGTCGCGACGCGACGACCGCACGGCGCGCGCGGCGCGGCCCGCCGTGTCGCGTGACGAAACGCGGCGGCGGCCGCCGCGGATGGCCCCTTGCACGCGTCGCGAAGCGTGGTGCACAGTTCATACAAAGCGTGGCCGCCGTTCCCCGGCATCGCTCTTGCTTCCGTTCTCCTGTTGGTTCTCCCGTCCGCTCTCGACGCGGTCCGTCGATGTCCATCGTCCCACCCCCGGAGGCGCCATGACCCTCTCCCTCGACCGCCGACGCTTCGTGTCCACCACCGCGGCCGCGGCCGCGACGCTGGCGATGCCCCGCATCGGCCGCGCCCAGGAGCGCACCAGGATCCGCATCGGCGTGGTACCGCTGATCTCGTCGGGACCGATCTTCCTCGCGCAGGCGAGGGGATTCTTCGAGAAGGTCGGGCTCGACGTCGAGCTGCGCTACTTCGCCGACGGCGTGCTGGCGATGCCGGCCCTGGTCGCCGGCGAGCTCGACACCACGGTGGCGACCCTCAATGCCGGCCTGTTCAACACCGTGTCGAAGGGCGCGCCGTTCAAGCTGATCCTCGACCGCGGCTCGGAGAAGCCGGGCTCCGGCTCGATGACCATCGCGGCCTCGAACGACATGGTGACGGCCGGCATGACGGCGCCGGGCAAGATGGGCCTCCTGAAGGGCAAGCGCGTCGCCATCCAGGCGCCGGGCGGCATCGACCAGTATCTGATCGGCCTCGGCGTGCAGCGCGCCGGCCTCGATCCGCGCACCGACGTCGAGTGGTCGAGCGGGCTCGCCTATCCGGACATCGTCAAGGCGATCGGCGCCGGCCGGGCCGACGCCGCCAACGTGCCGGTGCCGCTCGGCTTCCTGGTCGAGAAAAACAATTTCGGCAAGCTGGTCTTCTCGGGATACGACATCGAGCCGAACACCCAGCTCGCCTGCTGGGTGATGTCGCAGAAGTTCCTCGACGCCAACAAGTCGGCGGCGGTGCGCTTCGCCATGGTGCACACCTGGGCGGGCCGGCTCTACAACAAGGCGGCCGCCGCCAAGGACCCGGACGTGATCAGGATCATCTCGGAGGCCACCAAGGTGCCGCCGCCCCTGATCGAGGCGGCCGCGCCGCGCTGGACCTGGTTCAACGAGGACGGCAAGCCCAACATCGACTCCTGCATGGCGCAGGGCAGGTTCTGGACCGAGCAGATGAAGCTCGTCTCCGGCCGCGTCACCCAGGAGCAGCTGTTCGACCTGTCCCCGGCCGTCGAGGCCAACGCCCAGCTGGAGAAGAAGAACCCGTTCGTGTGAGGAGGGTGGCGGGAGCGGTTCGTCGCAGTCGAAAGAGGCCGCCGTGCGGCGGCCTCTTCGAGGTGCGAATGCCGGCCCGTCTCACGGCCCGCCGCCGCGAGACGGGCCACCTGCACTACTCGGCGGCGGCCTGCAGGCCGGCGGCCGTCGGAGGCTCGATCGTGTGCCGGGTCCACCACCCGGAATAGGCCTCCGGCCGACCGTTGATGGTGACCAACGGGCGATCCCGGCCGGCCGCCTGTGGGCTGCGGATGACGATCCGATCACCGTCGAAGCTGTCGAACCTCATCGTCACCGGCTCGCCGTAGGTCAGCATCTGCTCCTCCAGGATGCCGACGGCGACGCGCTCGCCCATGCGCAGCGACTCGTAATAGTCGGTGTAGTAGTGGACGCCAGCCATGTTGCGTCCGATGGCGATGTTGGCGGCGAGCTTGTTGAGCTCGCCCTGGAGGGTCAGGGGTGCGCAGTGCGCCTTTTCGAGCCGGCTGCCGTCGTCGATCGGCTCGTACACCGGGAACGGCCACATCAGTGGGGAGCCCATGTCGTCGTACATCTCGAAGAAGGCCTTCAGGATGGTGACGCAGCCGCCGGCCACGGTCGCGTGCCCCGCCCCATAGGAGGCGTGCATCGGCGAGCCCTCCGGGAGTGCCATCGCGAGGAGATAGTTGCGATGCTCCGGCAGCCATTCCGGATTGGCCGGCGGTGTGACGCGGGACCGCGCCGCGTTCGGGCTGTGCCTGCGCAACGCGTTGTGGTGAGCGACGAGCGCGAGGATCTGCGACCGATCCAGCTCGTCCAGCATGCTCTCGCACTTCTCCTGGACGTTCCGGGTGAGGGCGGTCTGCCCGTGCAGCGGGCCTCCGTCCCGCGCGGCGGCCGCCAGCGTGAGCAGTCCCGCGATGCGTTCCGGCCGGGCGCGGCGATGGAAGCCGAACTTCTGGCGTCGGACCGCCTTGAGGCAGCGCGATGCGACCTCGGTCACCAGCGAGAGCACGTGCGGGCCGCCGAAGGTCGCGAAGGCGGCACGAGCACCGGACGACTCGGGGAATCCCGAATCGAACTTGAAGCTGCTCGTGTACTCGCGGGCCGACAGCATCAGCAGGCAAGCGTTGAGATAGGCTTGGTAGAGCTGGTCGAGCCGCACATAGGCGCAGAGGTCGCGCGGCGTGGTGAGGAAGCGGCGGGCGCCGTCGACCACCGAATAGGGACGCAGATCCGCGCCGCGTTGGACGTCGAGCCAGCCGCCCCAGGTGGTCATGTAGTCGAGCTGCGGGACGAAGGTGAAGACCCGCTGATCGAGGGCCTGCGCGCCGTAGACGATGTAGCCGTCCGACTCGGAGAAGGAGACCGACGTCGCGCCGTCCGGGCTGCGCGGTCCGCCGCGCCCCCGGTTGCCGATCAGCAGGAACTGCGACAGCAGCGGCCCGGCCTTGGCGCCCGGCACGGAGCCGCGGAACAGCAGCTTTCCGGTCAGTCGGGAGTAGGACGTGGCGGGGTCGTCGATCGGCCCGTAGTCCATGCTCCCGTGATCGTGGAAGCGGGCGGTGCGCCGACGCCGCTCCTGGAGGGTCAACGAACGGTCCGATCCGTCCGGAAACGAGCTCACCGGCCGGCCGTCGGGATCGAACCAGGACAGCTTCCGCAGCGCGGCGAGGACGCTCTCGACGTCGAGTTGCGTGTTCTCGTCGCCGCCGCTCTCGTCGGCGATCCGGCGGAACGGCACATCGCGCAGGATCGCCATCGCGTAGAGCTCCGCCATCTCGGCGCACAGCTCGCTGCCGCCGAGGCGCGGTGCGGGAGGCATCGCGACCTCCGCGGCATCCGGTCCCTCGAGATCGTGGACATGTCCGGCGCGCGGGCTCTCCCATCCGCGCCAGTCGACCTGCGGCTTGTCGTCGACCTCGGTCTCGAACAGCTTCGCGGGCGGCGTCGGCTGGGTCGGGCGGAGGTGCTCGAAATCGGTCGGGCCGGGCTGACAGATCGCGTCGACGAGCTGCTCGTACCGCGCACCGTCGGCGATCCCGTGCTGGTCGTGCGGAAGGCCCTTGGTGAAGTTGGTGACGTAGAGACCGGAGGCGTCGCTCTCCTCGCGGTTCGACACGGTCTGTGCCTCGTCACGCTCACGCGCGACGCGGCCGGCCAGGTCGCGCACCATTTGGCTGCGATTGCGACGCGCTTCGCCGTCCGGGTCGGGGATCGGATGAGAGATGGGCATGTCGCTTCCTTTGCTGATCGTGTTGCAACAGCACGCCGGCCACGGAGCGGCTCCATGGTCGTGAACGACACTCGGATTTTCATGTTACGGGGATCGGGAGACGATCACCTGTCGCGATCAACGGGATTCGATCGTTCGGTTCGATCGGGACCCGGTCGGGTATTCCAGGCCACTTCGATCATGCGAAGATTTCGATCATGCGAATTTCGATCATGCGAAGATCGTGTGAAACCGATGGTCGTCGACGATGCGTCCACGCTCATCCGCCTCGATCGTCGCGTATTGCGGCAGTTCTCGTACGAATGAAAATCTGCTGCGATCGGCGGCCCGACCGGCCGAGCGAATGATCTTATAAGCTGGTTGTGTCTGCAAGCCTGAGTTGATCGATCGGGTGCAACATAAACGGATTGTGAGAACTGGTAACCAGATACACGCGAATGAAGGCCGCCGACGTGCGCTCGCGTCGCCGCGGAGTGGTTCGAGGCGCGAGATGACGAGGTCGAAAAGCCGTTCTCGCCGATGATTCGAACGAGTCCTGTCGTCGGCGCACCGCATCGGCGGCGGTCCGGCGGACGTCTCGCTCCGTCGCCCCGGGTCCCGGTTCGCGCCGCGCCCGCGACGCGAGGATCCGGAACGAGCCGCGCGAAGCCCGAACCGGAACGCGAGAAAAAAGGGCCGCCTCTCGGCGGCCCTTCGTCGTGTTTCGATCAGATCCGGGACGGCCGGATCAGAAGTCCATGCCGCCCATGCCGCCGCCGTGCGGCATCGCCGGGGCCGGCTTGTCCTTCGGCAGCTCGGCGACCATCGCCTCGGTGGTGACGAGCAGGCCGGCGATCGAGGCGGCGTCCTGGAGCGCGGTGCGCACCACCTTGGCCGGATCGATGATGCCGGCCTCGACGAGGTCGACATACTTCTCGGTCTGCGCGTCGAAGCCGTAGGTCTCCGACTTGTTCTCGAGGATCTTGCCGACCACGATCGAGCCCTCGACGCCGGCATTCTCGACGATCTGCCGGATCGGCGCCTCGAGCGCCTTCAGCACGATGTTGATGCCGGCCTGGACGTCGGCGTTGTCGTTCTTGATCTTGCCGACCGAGGCCTTGGCGCGCAGCAGCGCGACGCCGCCGCCCGGGACGATGCCCTCTTCCACCGCGGCGCGGGTGGCGTTGAGCGCGTCCTCGACGCGGTCCTTCTTCTCCTTCACCTCGATCTCGGTGGCGCCGCCGACGCGGATCACCGCGACGCCGCCGGCCAGCTTGGCGAGGCGCTCCTGGAGCTTCTCGCGGTCGTAGTCCGAGGTGGTCTCCTCGACCTGCGCCTTGATCTGACCGACCCGCGCCTCGATGTCGGCCTTCTTGCCGGCGCCGTCGACGATCGTGGTCTTCTCCTTCTCGATCAGCACCTTCTTGGCGCGGCCGAGCATCTGGACCGTGACGTTCTCGAGCTTGATGCCGAGGTCCTCGGAGATCACCTGGCCGCCGGTGAGGATCGCGATGTCCTCCAGCATGGCCTTGCGGCGGTCACCGAAGCCCGGCGCCTTCACGGCCGCGACCTTGAGGCCGCCGCGCAGCTTGTTGACCACCAGGGTGGCCAGCGCCTCGCCCTCGACGTCCTCGGCGATGATGACGAGCGGCTTGCCCGACTGCACCACGGCCTCGAGGACCGGGAGCATGGCCTGCAGGCCGGAGAGCTTCTTCTCGTGCAGGAGGACGTAGGCGTCCTCGAGCTCGGCCGTCATCTTCTCGGCGTTGGTGATGAAGTACGGCGAGAGATAGCCGCGGTCGAACTGCATGCCCTCGACGACCTCGAGCTCGGTCTCGAGCGCCTTGGCCTCCTCGACCGTGATGACGCCCTCGTTGCCGACCTTCTGCATGGCGCCGGCGATCATCTCGCCCACGCCGGTGTCGCCGTTGGCCGAGATGGTGCCGACCTGCGCGACCTCGGCCGACGAGCCGACCTTCTTGGCGCGCTTCTCGATGTCCTTCACGACCGCCGCGACGGCGATCTCGATGCCGCGCTTGAGGTCCATCGGGTTCATGCCGGCGGCGACCGACTTGGCGCCCTCGCGCACGATCGCCTGGGCCAGCACGGTCGCCGTGGTGGTGCCGTCACCGGCGAGGTCGTTGGTTTTCGAGGCCACTTCGCGCACCATCTGGGCGCCCATGTTCTCGAACTTGTCCTCGAGCTCGATCTCCTTCGCCACCGTCACACCGTCCTTGGTGATGCGCGGCGCGCCGAAGCTCTTCTCGATCACGACGTTGCGGCCCTTGGGGCCGAGCGTCACCTTGACGGCGTTGGCGAGCAGGTCGACGCCGCGCAGCATCTTGTCGCGCGCGTCGGTGGAAAAGCGGACGTCCTTGGCAGCCATGTTGCTTGCTCCGAAATCTCGTCAGGGGGCCGTCGTCCCGGGGCGGCACCGTCGGTGCGCCGCCGCTCGCGGACGACGAGCGGGAAGGCGGTGGCTCAGCCGATCACGCCCATGATGTCGGACTCCTTCATGATCAGGAGGTCCTCGCCGTCGAGCTTCACCTCGGTGCCCGACCACTTGCCGAACAGCACGCGGTCGCCGACCTTGAGGTCGAGCGGGACCAGCTTGCCGGCCTCGTCGCGGCCGCCCGGGCCGACGGCGATGATCTCGCCCTGGCTCGGCTTCTCCTTGGCGGTGTCCGGGATGATGATGCCGCCGGCGGTCTTCTCCTCGGCCTCGATGCGCTTCACGACGACGCGATCGTGCAGCGGGCGGAACGTGGTCTTCGCCATGGATTGTGTATCCTCGTCGCCACCTGGGGTGGCTGGGGTTCGGTGAAAAAGCCTGGAATTGAGGTCTGGCACTCGGACCTCGCGAGTGCCAGCGCCGGCCGGGACATAGGGATTGGGGTTTTGGCTGTCAAGGCGCCGGCCGGAACGAAAGCGGCGCGGGCGCGTTGCGGCTCCCGGTGCGGTTAATGCCGCCGGGCGAGGGGCGGCGTTCCGGGCCGCGGCGGGCCACGCTGCTCGATACGACAGACCGGCCGCCCGGAAAACCAAAAAAGCCGCGGCGCAGGCGCCGCGGCTGATCGATGGTGAACGTCCCCCCGCCGCCCGGCCCCCGGAGGGGCGAGGCGAGGGGCGGGACGGTCACGGTCCGGTCCGGCCCTCCGGGGGCCTCGCCGTCATGCCGGCGGACGAGGGTCCGGTCCGCCTCAACGCCTGTCGGACCCGGACATGCCGCTGCCCGACCGATCGGACGAGCCCTGGCCCGAACCGCTGGCGGAGCCGCTGCCGGTGGTCTCGGAGCCGCTCATGCCGGACGATCCGCCCGCGCCGGTGGTCTCGGAGGCCGAGCCGCCCTGCTGCGCGGTCGACTGCGCGTCGAACCGCGACGCATCGAGGCCGAGCTCGGACAGGACGCGCCCGTCGATCTGGTCGTCGCCGGTGGCGAAGCCCTTCGACTGCTTGAAGTTGTCCAGCGCCGAGCGGGTGTCGGGGCCCCACACGCCGTCGACGTCACCGGAGCTGAAGCCCTTCTTGTTGAGAGCCTGCTGGATGTCGCGGATCTGGCCGCTGCTCAGCT
The DNA here is from genome assembly GCF_030813915.1 of Rhodoplanes tepidamans. GTDB lineage: Bacteria > Pseudomonadota > Alphaproteobacteria > Rhizobiales > Xanthobacteraceae > Rhodoplanes > Rhodoplanes tepidamans. Next base: position 112,148 of record NZ_JAUSUJ010000018.1, on the reverse strand, counting down.
GGTCGGTCTTGACCGGCTGCCGGTCCGCCGCCTGCTGGCCGGCGCTCGCCCCCTGACCGGAGCTCCGGCCCTGCTGGTACTGCTGGCCCTGCTGGGACTGCTGGGACTGGCTCTGCTGCCCCTGGCCCTGCTGCCCCTGGCCGGACTGCCAGGGCTGCGCCGCCGGCGGCTTCTGCTGCGAGGACTGCGACTGCGAGGGCTGCTGGGCATAGGCGGGCGACGCCAGGGCGAGCGCGGCCGTCGCGAGAAGGATGCGTTTCATGCGTTTTCTCCTGGAGGTGGTTTCTGGAGTGCGTTTCTGGCGGTGCGGCTCTGCTCCGTCTCCCGGACGCGACTGCTCCGTCGGCGCGGGCCGACGTCGCTCCGGGTCGGACACCGCGGTCCGCCGGCACGGACCGGACGCGCCGGCCGTACGACGGGGCAACCCGCGCCCCCGCCGAAACGTTCTGCTCACCTCTTCCGGTCGTGCCGCCCCGGGCCGGCGACCGTGCGGTTCCGTGCAGGCTTTGCGCGCCCCGCATGCCACGGCGGTGCCGCGTGCCCGTGGCGTCGAGATCCGCGCCGCGTCATCGAAACGCCCATCTCGCCCGGTCTAGGTGACGCGCCTTCCCGCCTGCCCGAAGGTGCCGTCGCCGCCCGGACATTCGGCCGCGACGGAGGTATGAAACGCTCTTGCGCCAAGGCCTTCCGCCGATCAGAGTGGGGCATCGATGTCGGAGATCGTCATGGTGGTTTCGTTCCGGGGCGCGGCGCGCGTATTGACGGCTGTCGCCGCCCTGACGTCGCTCGCCGGCTGTGCGAGCACGCTGCCGTCGTTTTCGGGCGGCGGCTCGGCGCCCGAGCCGGGTCCCCCGCCGGTCGCCGCGGCGCCGCCCGCCAGTCTCCGTCCCGACGAGATCGTCGGCCGCTGGGGCTATTCGGCCTTCCACCGGCCGGAGGATCGCGCCCGCACCGAGGGCAAGGCCCGCGAGGCGTGCAGCAATCCCTACATCATCAACCGCAGCTCGGTCGGCGTCGCCATGCTGGGCCACGACAGCCCGCAGGTGCAGGACATGCTGCTCAAGGCCGGGGCGGACGGAAAGACCTATATCGGCCCGAATCCGCCGGCGCCCGACAGCGACGATCGCGAGGTCGTGTCGTTCGACGGCCGCGTGCTGGTGCTGCGCTGGGTCGATCCGGAGGTCGCCGGCCGCTACGGCAACATGCTGCTGGTCCGCTGCGGCGCCGAGGGGACCGCGTCACGCCGGCCGCGCCCGGCTCCGGCACCCGGCGCGGTACGCTGATCACGAGGCCCGCATGAATGCCGGGCATCCCAAACTCCTCTGGCTGCCGCTGGCCCCGTTCGAGCGCGACGCCCTGAAGACGGCGCTCAAGGGCGCCGGCCTGCCGCACGACGACATCGACGCGCCCGGGCGCTGGTTCTGGCGCTTCGAGGAGAACGACGTGCCGATCGGCTTCGGCGGCATCGAGGTGCACGGCGACGACGGGCTGCTGCGCATCGTCACCCTGCCGATGCTGCGCCATCGCGGCCTCGGCGGCGCCATCGCCGACGCGCTCGAGGGCGAGACCGTGGCGCTCGGCTGCCGCGCCCTGTGGGTCGCGGTCGGCGGCGAGGCGCCCTTCTTCGCCGAGCGCGGCTACCTGCCGTGCCGGCCCGACGCGGTGCCGGCGGACATCGTCAAGAGCCTTCCGCCCGGCGCCGACACGGTCATGATGAAGCGGCTGGGGTAGGGCGGCCCGGACCCGCGGGGACGCCACGGCTGCGCAGCTACCGAAGCGGCGTGATCACGTCGATGCACGTGTTCCGCCGCCTCGGCCCGTCGCCGTCACGGCGCAATCACTGCGACTTGGCGCCGGCGCCCGAGATCCTGACGATGTTCGCCCACTTGTCGATGTCGGCGCGCAGGAACGCGTCGAAGTCCTTCGGGCTCATCTCCATCGGCACGGCGCCCTGGCGGCTCCACGCCTCGCGTATCTCGGGCCTGGCGATCACCTCGCGCACCGCCGCGTTGAGCCGATCGACGATCGCGGCCGGCGTGCCCGCCGGCGCCATGATGCCGAGCCAGATGGTCGCCTCGTAGCCCGGCACGCCGGCCTCGGCGACGGTCGGCACGTCGGCCATCAGCGCGGAACGCTTGGTGCCGGTGGTCGCCAGCGCGCGCACCTGGCCGCCCTCGGCAGTGGTGCGCATCGTCGTGATGGCGTCGAACATCATCTGGACGTGGCCGCCCATCACGGCGTTGCGCGCCTCGCCCGACGCCTTGTGCGGCACGTGCACGATGGTGGTGCCGCTCATCGCCTTGAACAGCTCGCCGGCCATGTGATACGGCGTGCCCGGCCCCGAGGAGGCGTAGTTGAGCCCGCCCGGCTGCGCCTTGGCCAGCGCGACGAACTCCGGCAGCGTCTTGGCCGGCACCGACGGATGCACCACCATCAGAAGGTCGGAGGAGTTGATCGGCGCCACCGCGACGAAGTCGCGCATCAGCTCGAACGGCTTGTTGGCGATCAGCGACTCGTTGGTCGTGTGGGTGTTCGACATGACGAGCAGCGTGTAGCCGTCGGGGGCCGACTTCGCGACCATGTCGGTGCCGATGATCGAGCCGGCGCCGGGCCGGTTCTCCACCACGAAGGACTGCTTCGTCGCGTCGGACAGGTGCTGGGCCAGCACGCGCGCGAACACGTCGGCCGGGCCGCCGGCTCCGAACGGCACGACGAGCCGCACCGGTCGGGCCGGATAATCCTGCGCGGTCGCGCCGGACACCATGGAGAGAGCGAGAAGGGCCGTGCCGGCGAGTCCGGACAGCACGGCGAGCGCACGCCGTCGAGCGTTCATGGTCTTCCTCCCTTGGTGGATCGTTCTTGCGGATCGTTGTGAAGGCCGATCCTTTCCATTAGGGCTAGCACGGAAGCGGATGGCGGGCGAGCCTCGCCCTTTCGCCGCGGCGTGCACGGCCGCGAGCGACGCAGGGGAGGCGACGCAGGGGAGGCGACGCAGGGGGCATGCCCGACATCCGCACGCGTCTGGCCGGGCCGCTCGTCGAGGGGCCGTGGCGGGCCCTGCCGGTGCTCGGCGTCACCCAGGTGCTGGCCTGGGGAGCGCTGTTCTATCCGCCCGTCCTCACCGTTCCGCTGATCGCCGCCGAGCGCGGCTGGTCGCTGTCCTTCGCCATGGCCGGGTTCTCGGCGGCGCTGCTCGCGGGCGGGGCCGTCGCGCCGCTGGTCGGTCGGGTGATCGATCGCCGCGGCGGCCATGTCGCCATGACGGCCGGGTCTCTCCTCGGCGCGCTGGGGCTCGTGGCGCTCGCGGTCGCGCAGCATCCGGCCGCCTATCTGGCGGCCTGGACCGTGGTCGGGGTCGCCATGGCGGCGTCGCTCTACGATCCCGCCTTCGCGACGCTCGGGCGGCTGTTCGGCGCCGCGGCGCGGCGGCCGATCACGCTGCTGACCTTCGTCGGCGGGCTCGCTTCGACGGTGAGCTGGCCGGCCACCCGGGCCCTGTGCGACGGGCTCGGCTGGCAGGGCTGCCTGATCGTCTACGCGGCGCTGCTCGCCGGCGTGGCGGCGCCGCTGCACGCCTTCGCGCTGCCGCGGCAGCCGGCCGCTCCGGCGCCGGCGCCGGCCAGGGCGGCGGCCGCCGCGCCGGCCGCGGTCTACGCCCCGAGCGGACGCCCGTTCCTGCTGGTGATGGCGGGATTCGCCGCCTATGCCTTCGTGCCCTCGGCCCTGTCGGCGCATCTGATCGCCATCCTGCAGCGCGGCGGCATCGACGCCGCGACGGCGGTCCTGATCGGCATGCTGTTCGGGCCGTGCCAGGTGCTGGCGCGGGTCACCGAGTTCGCCTTCGGGGCGCGCGAGCACCCACTGTCGCTGGCGCGCTTCGCCATCGCCCTGATGGTCGCGGCCTTCGTGCTGATCGGCACCGCCGGCGTGTCGGTCGCGGCGGCGGCGGCCTTCTACGTGATGTTCGGGGCGAGCAACGGCCTCGTCACCATCGCCCGCGGCACCGTGCCGCTCGCGCTGTTCGGACCCGCCGGCATCGGCACGGTGATCGGGCGCCTCGCGGCGCCGTGGCTCGCCATGCAGGCGGCGGCGCCGCTGGTCGTCGCGGTGGCGGCCGAGCGCGGCTCCGACATGGCGGCGCTCACGCTGGTCGCCGTCTTCGCGGCGGTGGCGCTCGCCTGCTTCGTGCTGGTGCGGAGGCCGGTTTGAGGATCGCGGGCGCGCCGCGGCTCAGTCGAACAGCGCGTCGATGTCGTTCTGGGAGACGTGGCCGGCGTCGCCTTCGAGCTTCGGGCCGTTGAGGAGCTTGTCCTCCTCGGGGATCTCGGGCGCGGCGACCTCGGGGACGTACTCGCCGAACGACTCGATGCCGCCCCAGATCTCCTCCATGCGGCGGATGTGGTCCTCGATGAACTTGAGGGCCGACACCACCTTGCTGATCCGCTGTCCGGTGAGGTCCTGGAAGTTGCACGACTCGAAGATGCGGACGACGCAGTCCTGGATCTCGCGGGCGGTCGCCTGGTCGGCTGCCGCCGTCACCGAGGCGGCGAGCCTGTCGGCCCGCGTGTCGATCTCCTCGACGGCGCCGAGGATCGCCTGGGTGGCGCGCTCGGTGTCCTCGACCACGGCGTCGAGCTCGTTCGCCACCCGCGACATGTCCTGGCCGTTGAAGCCGGTCACGTGGATCGTCGCCAGCTCGCGCTTGGTCTCGACGATCGCGTCGCTGATCACGTCGAGCTCGGCCTTGAGCTTGTGGAACTCGTTGAACTGCGCCTGCAGCCTCTCCAGCGCGTGTTGCGCCTCGGCGGCGCGGCCCTCGATCAGGGTGCGCACGCCGCGGATCTCGGTGATCACCTCGAGGTGACGCAACGCCGCGTCGGCGTCGTTGGCCGAGGCCGGCGGTACCCCATCGGTCTCGCCGCCGGTGAGGCCGGCTGCGATCTCCGCGATGGGGCGGACCTGCTCGATGCGGAATTGTTTGCGCGGCTGCATGGAGAGTTCGCAATTCGAGACGTTCTTTATCCTTCTACCGGACCATTCTTTAACGAGCGGTTTCACCGCTGTCGTGCGGTCCGGCGGTGCCGCGGGCGCAGGTGACGATCCGTTCACCATGTTCGAGGCCGTTGACCTCGTATTAACCACGATGATTTCTTGTTAACCATCCGTAAACCACGTCGATGCCGCGTTTACGGTTCGGACACCATAGTCGTTCGAATTGAATCGATCATGCCGTTACAGTAAATCCGCGCGGGCTCGTTTTTACGACTTGGTCGCCATTTCGGGTTTTTACTCGAAATGCACCAAGGTTTGGTGTCCGAACCGTTCAACGTGTAACGAGTGCAGAGCCCCGTCATGTACCGCGTTCTTCTTTGCGCCCTGGCCGCGACCGCGCTGTCCGGCCCGCCGGCCGCCGCCCAGACCTGGGGGAGCGGCTCCTACGGAATCTCCGGCCGGAGCTATGTGGTGCCGCAGACCGCCGTCCAGGCGCCGGTGCGGCGGGGGTCGCTCGGCGGCGGCTTCGTCGAGGCCATCTTCGGCGGCGGCGAAGCGCCCGAGATGCGCGCGCGCGGCTATCAGGCGCAGGAGCCGGCCGCGTATGGCGGCGGCCGCTACGCCGGCATCGATCCGAGCGAGCTCGGCCGCAACGCCGTCGATCCGCGCTTCCGGCCCCAGCGGGTCGCCTATGACGGCAGCGAGCCGGCCGGCACCATCGTGGTCGATACCCGCAACTTCTATCTCTACCTGGTCGAGGGCAACGGCCGGGCGATGCGCTACGGCGTCGGGGTCGGCCGCCCCGGCTTCACCTGGTCGGGCGCCCACACGATCACCGGCAAGAAGGAATGGCCGGACTGGCGGCCGCCCGAGGAGATGCTGCGCCGGCAGCCCAGCCTGCCGAGCTTCATGCCCGGCGGCCCGGAGAACCCGCTCGGCGCCCGCGCCCTCTATCTCGGCGACACGCTCTACCGCATCCACGGCTCCAACGAGCCCTGGACGATCGGCACCCAGGTGTCGTCCGGCTGCATCCGCATGCGCAACGAGGACGTCATCGACCTCTACGAGCGGGTGAAGGTCGGCGCCAGGGTCGTCGTGATCTGATCGATACCTGATCCGATCCGGCGGCCGAATCGCGCCGCCGGGGTCGTGCTCCGCGCCGTCCGCCGGACGGCGCCAACCCCGGAGGGACTGCCCACCGCTCGCCCGACCACTCGTCCATCCCGACTACACTGGCGCGGGGCGCGTCCGATTCCTGTTGGAATCGGGCGCGTTCCTGCATTCGGGGCGCCGCTCCGGACGCAGCATCGACACGCGAGGGCCAAATTCTTGCCCATAGGCTCCGGGGCGGTGCGATAACCACCCCGTCGTGGCGGCGACGGGACGACGAGACCGGGGGAGGGGATCGTGGCACAGGCTGTCCACCCGAAATATCGAGCGTTCCTGGTCCACGCCCCGGCCGACGAGGCGTGGGGCCGGACGCTGCAGCGCAGCCTCGAGGAGATGCGGGTGCCGTGGGCGCTGGTCGGCCGCGAGACCGCGCACGGCCCGGTGCCGAAGCGGATCGGGCCGCTCGCCCGGTTCGCCGCCGAGCCGCCCCCGGTGGCCCCGGGCGAGCCGGAGCCCGCCGCTGTTCCGGAGCCGTCCGCCGCCGCGACGCCGACCCCGGCCGAGCCCGCCGCGGAGGCGGCGCCCGGCGCGGCGGCCGACGCGGAGCCGCCGGCTGCGGCCGCGACGGTGGCCGGCCCGACCCTGGTGTCCTCGACGGACGCACCCGTGGGGCCGGCCGCCCCGCCCGAGCCGCCGGCCCTGCGCGCCCCGGCCCGGCCGACCCTGCCGGAGGACATGGTCGCGGCGCTGGTCGACGCGCGCTTCCTGGTGGTGCTGTGTTCGCCCGCCGCCGCCACCGACGCGGCCGTCGACGAGGCGGTGCGCCGCTACAAGGGGCTCGGCCGCGGCGACCGGGTCGTCGCCGTGCTGGTCGGCGGCGCGCCCGACGCCGATCCGCGCACGCTGTGCCCGCCGGCCCTGCGCCGGCGAATCAAGGTGGACGGCACCGTCTCGGACGAGGAGGAGGACGCGGTCGCGCCGCTGGTGATCGACGCCCGCACCCTGCCGCGCACCGAGGTGACGATGCGGCTCGCCGCCGCGCTGCTGGCGCTCTCCTTCGACGAGTTTCGCGGGCCGGCCGAGCGGTCGACGCGCGGCCGCCGCCGGCTGCGCGGCTGGCTCACCGCCGCCGCCGTGCTGCTGATCCTGGTCGGCGGCCTGGTCGCCGCGGTGCGCTTCGTGCTGCCGAACGATCCGATGCTGCTCGACAGGGTGCTGGCGGCCGGCACCGGGACGACGCTGCGCGCCGTCGACGCCGCCGACCGGCTCGGCGCGTCGCCGGCCGTGGTCGCCGGGATCGTCGCGCCGGCCGAGGCGGCGCTGCGCGACCTCGCGGCCGCCGGCGGCGACGATCCGCGGCTGCAGCTGCGGCGCGCCGCCATGCTGATCGCCTTCGAGCGCCGGCGCGACGCGCTCGGCCTCGCCGACGCCGCCCGCAGCCGCACCACGGCGGCGGAGGCGCTGCTCGACGGCCTCGTCTTCCCGGGCGGCATGGACGCCGAGGTGCAGCGCGAGATCGTCGCGGCGCGGCTCGATGCCGTCCGGCTGCGGCTCGCCCAGGGCGCGACGGACCGCGCGCTCGCCAACGCCCGCGCGGCGCTGGCCGCGGCCGAGCGGCTCGCCGGCGCCGACCCGACCAGCGTCGCGCGCCAGCGCGAGCTGTCGCGCGCCGCGACCGCGTTCGGCGACGCGCTGCTCGCCGCCGGCGAGGCCGACGATGCGCTCAAGCAGTTCCGCACCGTGCTGACCATCCGCGAGACGCTGCTCGCGGTCGATCCTTCGAGTGCCGAGGCGCGGCGCGACCTGTCGGTCGCCTACGAGCGGCTCGGCGACGTGCTGGTCGTCCGCGACGCCCCCGACGAGGCGCTCAAGGGCTATCGCACGGCGCTGTCGCTGCGGCTCTCGGCGGTCGATCCCGCCGCCGGCCCCGGCTGGCAGCGCGGCCTGTCGATCCTCTACAACAAGGTCGGCGACGTGCAGCTGGCGCAGGGCGCCGGCGAGGACGCCCTCGGCAGCTACCGGGCCGGGCTCGCCCTGCAGCTCGCGGTCGCCGAGCGGGCCGATGCGGCGGCGCGCCGGGCCATGTCGGTCTCCTACGAGCGCATCGGCGACGTGCTCAGGGCGCAGCGCGCCTTCGACGAGGCGCTGGCCTCCTACCGGGCGAGCCTGGCACTGCGCCAGGGCCTCGCCGGCGGCGATCCCGGCGGCTCGCGCTGGCCGCGCGACCTGCCGGTGTCGCAGGAGCGGATCGGCGACGTGCTGATGGCGAAGGGCGCGCCCGACGAGGCGCTCGCCGCCTATCAAACCGCGCTGGCGGCGCGCGAGCGGCTCCTCGCCGCGCAGCCGGGCCCGGCGGCCCGGCACGACGTCGCGGTGACGCAGAGCAAGATCGGCGACGCGCTGGCCGCCAGGCGGATGGGGGCGGAGGCGCTGGCGAGCTGGCGCGCGGCACTCGCCGCGACCGAGCAGCTCGTCGCGGCCGATCCCGACAATGCGGCGTGGCAGTGGGAGATGGCGGTGCTGCAGTGGCGGCTCGCCAGCGCCGGCGACGATCCGGTCGAGCGCTACCGGGTGGTGGTCGCGACGCTCCGCGAGCTCGCCGGCCGGCGCAAGCTCACGCCCGCGCAGGCGAAGTGGCTGCCGCTCGCCGAGCGCGCGCTGGTCGAGGCGCGGACGCGGTAGGGCGCGGACGCGCCGGAGGCAGGACGGGGGCGGGCGCGCCGCGGCACGCCCGCCCGGGTTTCCGCTGCGGCGGGCTCAGGCGTAGTCGGAATCGTCGCCGCCGAAATCGCCGAAATCGTCGCCGCCCTCGTCGTCACCGCCATCGTCCTCGTCGCTGCCGGGGTCGAAGGCCGAGGCGTGCCGGGCGCCGCCGCCGCTGCCGGAGCCGCCGATGTCGTCGAGGCCGGCCTCGCGGGAGAGATCGCCGCCCGAGGAGCCGCCGCCCCAGGGCGCACGGTCGCCGCCGCCGCCGCCGGAGGAGTCGAGGGCCGCCTGGCTGCTGCCGCCCCCGCCGCCGCCGGCCGCATGGCCCATGCCGCGCAGGCTGTCCATCAGCAGCGAGCCGCCGATGACGCCGGCGGCGGCCGCCGCCGCGGTGCCGAGGAACGAGCCGCCGCGGCCGCCGAACGCGCCCGCCTGGGGCGGGGCGCCGGTTCCCGGGCCGCCATAAGCCTGGTTGCCGTAGCCGGGGCCGCCATATTGCGCCTGACCGAAGCCGCCCGGCGCGCCCATCGGTGCGCCGCCGCCCATCGGCGCGCCACCGCCCGGACCGGGGCCCCAGCGCGGATCGCCGCCGGCGTCGGCCTGGCGGACCGACGGCACCGAGCCGCGGCCCTGGCCGGGCCCGCCCTGCGGGCCGCCGCCGAACACGGCGCTGCGCAGATTGTCGAGGAAGCCGCCCTGCTGCTGCGCCGGCGGGGCGAGCGCCGCCTCGAGCTCGTCGATGCGGGCCTGCGCCTGCTGCAGCGCCTCGTCCTGGAGCAGCGTGGTCTGGACCAGCGCATAGAGCGCGTTGGGGGCGCGGGCGAGGCCCTCGCGGATGGCGCGCTCGGCGTCGGGGTCGCGCGGCTCCCGCTCGAGCGTGGCGAGGCGCTCGAACAGGTCGGCGACGAGCTGGTGTTCCTGCGGAGTCATCGTGGTCTCCTGGTGGGCCGTGTCCGGCACGGACGGCTGCGGCGGGCGGCTGCGGTCGGAGACGATCCGCGCCGGCGCGCGCGCTCCCTATATGGGGCGCCGCCGCTGCGGCGGAATGGTGGTGGGGGAGGGGCCGTGGCAGCCTGCCGCACCCGCCGCCCGAACGTCACGCGAGCGTGAATCCCGCCTGCGCCAGCACGGCCGGAAAGCGGTCGCCGCCCAGATAGGCGTACTCGGCCTCGCGCAGCGCGGTGAGCGGGTCGAGGCGCTTGAGCTCGCCGTCCACGGTGCCGGGATGGCACATCACCACGCTGCCGTCCGGCAGGTCCTTCAGGAAGGCCGGGAACAGGGCGGCGTAGTCGACCTCCGGCTTGAACGTGTAGGTGCCGGCGAAGGCCGGGTTGGTGGCGACGCCGCGCTCCGCCGCGAGGCGCCGGAAGGCGCCGCTCATGCGGTCGAGCAGCAGGCTCTTGGGATCGCCGAGGCGCTTCAGCGTGGCGGTGATCTGGCCGCACTGGCGCACCCACGCCCCCGGGGCGAGGCGCGGCACGATCTCCAGCACCGCCTCGCGCACGCCGGGCAGCAGATGGACGTGCTGGTGGCCGTCCACATAGTCGGGCGGCCGGCCGAAGGCGGCGACGAAGGCCGCCATCTGGGCCTCGATCTCGCGGGCGACCGCGTCGCGGTCGAACGGCGTCACGAAGGAGGCGGCGAGCAGCTTGCCCACCGGCAGGAAGCGCCCGTCGCGGGCGAGCGGGGCGTAGCCGGCCGTGCAGGGCTGGAACGGCGCCGTCAGGGTCAGATGCAGGCCGACCTGGACCCGTCTCTCGGCGACCGCCGCGAGGCGCTTCGCCTCGGCCGGCGAGAAGGTCGGCGGCAGCACCATCACGCTGGTGGCGGCGAGGCGGCCGCGGCCGATCAGATCCAGGATGGCGTCGTCGACGCCGGGGGCCAGGCCGAAATCGTCGGCGCACAGGATCAGCCGGCGCAGGGGGGATTCGGTGCTCACGCGGTACGCTCCGGAACGTCGACGTCGGTCCGCGGCGGCGCGGCGGCGTCGGCCCGCTTCACGCTGTGCTCGGCGACGAAGTAGACGGGCCGTCCCTTGGTCTCCGAGAGGATCTTGGCGATGTACTCGCCCATCACGCCGATCATCACGAGCTGCACGCCGCCCAGCACCATCAGGCCGACGACCAGCGACGGATAGCCGGGCACGTCGGTGCCGAACACCAGCACCTCGATTAGGATGTAGATGCCGAAGAACAGCGCCGTCGCGGCGAGCAGCAGGCCGAGCAGGCTGGCGATACGCAGCGGCGCCACCGAGAACGCCGTGAGGCCCTCGATCGACAGGCCGAGCAGCGCGCCGAAGTTCCAGCTCGACGTGCCGTGCTCGCGGGCCGCCGGCTCGTAGTCGATGCGCAGCTGGCGGAAGCCGATCCAGCTCGCCAGGCCCTTGAAGAAGCGGTTGCGCTCGGGCAGCTGGCGGAGCGCGGCGGCGGCGCGCGGCGACAGCAGGCGGAAGTCGCCGGCGTCCTCCGGGATCTTGTGGCGCGAGCCCCAGTTGATCAGCGTGTAGAAGGTGCGGCCGAACAGCCGGCGCAGGAACGACTCCGATTTCCGGTGCGCCTTGGCCGTGAAGACGACGTCGTAGCCGTCCTCGATCCAGTGGCCGGCGAGCCGCTCCACCATGCTGGGCGGATGCTGCCCGTCCGAATCCATGAACAGCACGGCGCCGCGCCGCGCGTGCTCCAGCCCGGCGAGCAGCGCCGCCTCCTTGCCGAAGTTGCGCGAGAGCGCGATCACCTGCACGTCGAGCCCGTCGGCCGGCAGCCGGGTCGCGATCTCCAGCGAGCGGTCGCGGCTGCCGTCGTCGACATAGACGACCTCGCAGGCGAGGCCCCAGCGCTCGCGCAGCGTGCGGGCGACGCCGACGATGCGTCCGTGCAGCGCCTCCAGCCCGCCGGCCTCGTTGTAGACCGGCATGACGATCGACAGGCCGGCCGCGGCGCGCCGCGCCGGAGTGTCGGGCGTGCCGGCGCCCGCGTCCTGCCGCAATGCTGGCTCACCCGAGGTCATGCGCCCGTCGTCGTCCGTGTGGTTCCGGTCGGGCGCCTTATAGCCCATGCGCTCCGGGCTGTCGCCGGGCGGACCGCGGCGCCGGAGACGCCGGACGGTGTCGGGTTCAGGCTCGGTTTCGCCGCGCCGGCATGGTAGAGCGGCGGCAGTTGCGCCGAGCGACGGTCGCGGAGCGACGGCCGCGGAGAGACGGCCGCGGAGAGACCATGGAGCCGACCCGGTTGGAGAGCCTGTTTCCGCGCGCCGCCCCGGCGGTGCGCCGGCGCGCCGGCATGATGCGCAAGGCGGCGAGCTTCGCGCTGGTCGGCGTCGTCAACACGGCCGTGGACGCCAGCGTGTTCTTCGTCGCGCTGACGGCGCTGCAGTCGGCCGGCGCGAGCGTGCGCGCCTTCGAGACGATGTCCGGCCTGTGCGGCTGCGGCGGCGCCGACGACCTGATGCTGATCGCCGCCAACCTGATGGGCTGGGTGGTCGGGGTCACCGGCTCCTACGTGCTCAACTCCACCTTCACGTTCGCCGAGGAGTCCGGCCGCACGCTGCGGCTGCGCGACTACGGCGCCTTCGCGGCCTCCGGCGTGCTCGGCGCCGTCGCCAACACCACGACCCTGGTGCTGGTCGCCCAGGTGATGCCGGTGTGGTTCGCCAAGGCCTGCGCCATCCTGGTGAGCTTCGTGGTCAACTTCACCATGTCGCACTTCGTCGTGTTCCGCCCGCGGCGGACCCGCGAGGACGCCGTGGGGGCCGACGCGACGAAGCCGTGAGGCCGGCCCGCCTCACTGCGGGCCGGCCATCGCGCGGATGTCCTTGACCAGCAGGAACAGGTGGCGCGGATCGGTCGGCGACGGCACGAAGCCGAAATGGCGATAAAACGCGGCGGCACCATCGTCCTTGGCGTGCACGGCGAGCGCCCTAACGCCTGCGATGTCAGCGACCTGGAGCGTCCGACCGAGCGCGTCGAGCAGGAGCCCGGCGCCGATCCTCCTGTTCTGCCAGTCGACGTGCACGGCGAGACGGGCGAGGACGAGAAGCGGAATGGATGCCGCGGCATGCCCTTTCCGACCCGGTCCGGCGCCTCCTCGTGACGCACGTCGCCGACCACCAGCGTGTAGAACCCGACGACAGCATCGGCGGCGAGCGCCACATAGGTCCTGGATGCGTTCGCCTGCTGGGCCTGGAAGGCATGGCGGACGAGAAACCGGTCGAGGTCCGGCTGTCCGCACGTGAAGGCGTCGACGGAATGGCTCCGACCCAACGTCTCGATGCGGAGCGGGTCGGTCACTGCTTTGGATCGAAGACGGACGGCTCCCAGAACAGGCGTTCGAGACGGGGGGCCCGGCGAGGCGGAGCGTCGAGCGCGGCGACGAACGCCTCCCATCGCTCCGTGTCGAGGTGGAACACCGTTCGATCGGGAAGCCTCGCCTCCGCTTCGCACAGCGCCGTCTCCAGGACAAACTCGCTGAGCGACTTGCTGGCCGCCGTCGCCGCGGCCTGCAGAGTCTGCTTGGCCGATTTGGTCAGCCGCAGATCGAGCTTCTCGGTGCGGTTGGTTCGCGCTTCGATCATAAGACGATTCTCTGAAGTCTGCCTGACATTGTCAAAACAGGTCCGGCGTTCCGACGTGTCGCCGCTTCGGTGGCGGCCGTCGCGATGATGCCGGTGTCGCCGGCCCCGCCGCCGTCATTGCGGCGTCTTGTCGTCCATGGGCGGCAGCGTGAAGCGGGTCTGCGGCCGCACCGACTCGACGCCGTCGACCGCCTTCATGCCGCTCACCGCGGCGCTGTCGGCGGTCCCCACGATGGTGCGGAAGCGCGGGAAGGTCTGCTTGACCTGCAGGCCCTGCGCCTCGAGCGACCGGGCGACGCTCTCCAGCTCGCCGCGCTTGCCCTCCTGGACCAGGATCACGACCTCCATCTCGGCCATGCCGACCTCCTCGTGTCGATCTCCCCCGCGTCACGGCGACCGGCGGGCGAGGCCGTCGGTCGCCACGCCGGCAGTCCTGTCGGCCCGGCCCCGTCGGCCGCGTCAGACGGTGCCGACGGCGTCCGGCGCCTGCACCAGGCCGCGCCCGAAGTCGCGGGCGGTGCCGAGCGGGCGGGCGGAACGCTCGAGCGCGTCCCGCAGCTTCGCACCGCGCAGCGAAGCATCGGATTCCGCCCACAACGCGGCGATGCCGGCGGCGTGCGGACAGGCCATGCTGGTGCCGTCCAGCACCCGCGACTGGCGCGGCCGCGGGAACGACGAGTAGACGGTGACGCCCGGGCCGGACAGGTCGACCTCGCCGCCGCCCGCGGTCAGCCCGCCGCAGGAGAACGGGGCCACCTTCAGGTGCGGATCGACGGCCGCCACCGCGACGATCGAGCGGGCGTTTGCCGGCGCACCGACCGGGGCGATGAAGCCGAAGTCGCGGCCGCTCTCGTTGCCGGCGGCGGCGATGATGAGCGCGCCGGCGCGCAGCGCGGCGTCGCCGACCTCCTCGTAGAGCGGGTCGGGCTGCTCGCCGGGCGCGGTCGGCCGGCCGAGCGACATCGAGATCACGGCGCAGCCCTGCTCGATCGCCCAGTCCATCCCCTGCAGGATGTCGAGCTCGCGGCCGGAGCCGCCGTTGTTCAGCACCTTGCCGACGAACAGCTCGGCCTCGGGCGCGACGCCGTAGCGGCGGCCGATGGCGGAGCGGCGCGGCCCCGCCACGGTGCCGGCCGTGTGGGTGCCGTGGCCCTGGACGTCCTGGGCGTCCTCGCCGTCGACGAAGCTCCGGCTGACGATCGCGCGGCCGGTGAAATCCGGGTGATCGAGATCGAGGCCGGTGTCGAGCACGGCGACCTTGATGCCGCGGCCGCCGAAGCGGGAGCGGTGGGCCCCGGTGGCGATCAGGCCCCAGGTGTGATCGTCGGTGTCGGCGAACTCGGCCGCCGCGGTCGTCGCCTCGCTGATCACGGTCCGGGCCGTCTCGAACGCCGTGGTGGCGCCCTCGGCGAGCAGCTGCAGGCCCTCGCGCACCCAGACGCCGTAGCGCTCCCGCAGGTCGGCGATGGCGTAGAGGTAGAACTCCGGCCGCACCTGGCGGACGCCCTCGGCGGCGCGCAGCGCGGCCATCCCGGCGCCGGCGTCCCGCGGCTCGATCGCGGCGATCTTCAGCCGGCCGATGACCACGGCCTCGCCCTGGGCGATCGCGGTGGCCGCCTCGGTGACGGTGCCGAACTCGCGGGAATCGCGGGGGCGCGCCCCGGTCGCCCGCTCGACGGCGCGGCCCATGGCGGCCGGCTCGGCGTCGGGCCGGAACAGGACCAGGACGCGTCCGGTGGGCTGCGGACGCGGCGGCTCAGGGAAGCGTGACGTGTCGGCCATGACGGCTCCTCCCGTTGGGACAATCGCAGGTGGTCCTTGACCCGAGTCTGCGACAGTTTCCATGACGGGAGGAGAGTCGTGTGTACAATCCTGGGTGATCGCTCCGCCGCCGCGGGGCGATCACGTTTCGATGTCTTGCGACGTGGGACAGTGGCGCGCCGCCCTACAGCGCCGCCTCGAGCCGGTCGAACAGCGGGTTCTCGCGGGCGAAGACGTAGTCGAGCGGACCGACGACCACGCTCGCGGCGCCGTGGGCGCGCAGGACGGTGGCGAGCGCGTGGACGTGCTCGGGCGGGCAGTGCAGCGTCAGCATGCCCGAGGAGGTCGGGCCGCCGAACGGGGTCTCGACGCCGTACTGCTCGCGGATCTGCGTCAGCAGCGCCTCGTCGCAGCCCGGGAAGCGGGTGCGCATCTCGCGGAACCCGCTGGCCCGGCTGTAGGCGGCGATGCGGTCGAGCACGATGCGGGCGGTCTCGCGCGCCGCCGGGCTCCAGTCGGCGCCGCGCGCCGCGACCAGGTTCGCCTGCGAGCGCAGGATGATCCCGTCGTCGACGATCTTCAGCGCGTTGGCGGCGAGCGTGGTGCCCGTGGTGGTGATGTCGACGATCAGCTCGGCCGTGCCGGCGGCCGGCGCCCCTTCGGTCGCCCCCGCGCTCTCGACGATGCGGTAGTCGATGATGCCGTGCTGCGCGAAGAAGGCGCGGGTGAGGTTTACGTACTTGGTCGCCACCCGCATGCGGCGGTCGTTCTCCAGCCGGAACGCGGTGGCGACGTCGTCGAGATCGGCCATGCTGCGCACGTCGATCCAGGCCTGCGGCACCGCGACCACCACGGTGGCGAAGCCGAAGCCGAGCCCGTGCAGCAGCGTCACCTTGTCGTCGGCGTGCGGGATCGACTCGCGGATCAGATCCTCGCCCGTGATGCCGAAATGGACGCTGCCCTGGCTGAGCTGCTGGGCGATCTCGGAGGCGGAGAGGAACGCCACCTCGATCTCCGGCAGGCCGGCGACCGTGCCGCGATACTCGCGGGCGCCGCGCGGCTTCGCGAGCTTCAGCCCGGACCGGCCGAAATACTCCTCGGCGTTCTCCTGCAGCCGGCCCTTGGCCGGCACGGCGATGACGAAGGCGCTCATCGCGCAGCTCCCGAACCGATGTCCGACGGCGCCGCCGTCAGCGCGACCAGCCGCTCGATCCACACCGAGAAGCCGACCGCCGGGATCGGCGCGGCGTGGCCGAGCCGTGCGAACAGCCCGTCGTAGCGGCCGCCGGCGACCAGCTGGCCCTCGATGCGGCCGGCCGGGTCGTGCAGCTCGAAGACGAGGCCCGTGTAGTAGTCGAGGCCGCGCCCGAACGCGGTGGCGAAGCGGATGCGGCCGATGTCGATGCCGTTGCGGGCCAGCAGCGCGTTGCGCGCCTCGAAGGTGTCGAGCGCGGCGGCGAGATCGAGGCCGGCCTCGTCCGCGAAGCCGCGCAGCGCCGCGGCGGCCGTGGCCGGATCGCCCGCGACCGCGAAGAAGCGCGCGATCAGCCGGCCGGTCTCGGCCGGCAGCGCGGCGCCGGCGCCGAGCTCGGCCTGCTCCAGGAAGCGGGCGGCGATCTCGGCGACCGAGCGGCCGCCGACCGTGGAGATGCCGGCGATCGACAGGAGGTCGGCGACCAGCGCGCGGGCCGCCTTGGGGTCGGCGTTCGACAGCGCCGCCAGCACCCCCTGGTACTCGGGCGGACCGTTGCCGCCCGTGACCGTCAGGCGGTGCAGGTCCTCGGCCAGCACGGACTTGCGGTTGAAGTCCTTGGCGAGGCGGCGGCGCCACACCGGGGCGAGGTCGAGCGCCTCGACCAGCGCGGCGAACAGGCCGAGGTCGCCCATGCGGATGTCGGGCGCGGTCACGCCGTAGAGGTCGGTCGCCTCCAGAGCGAGCGCCATCGCCTCGGCGTCGGCCGCGGTCTTGTCGGCGCCGCCGAAGGATTCGATGCCGGCCTGCCAGAACTCGCCGGAGGCGCCGGGCCGCTGGCGGAACACCGGCCCGAGATAGCTGAAGCGGGCGGGCCGCCCGGCCTCCGACCCGGCCAGATAGTCGAGCGCCACCGGGATGGTGAGGTCCGGACGCAGGCAGAGGTCGTCGCCGCCGGCGTCGGGGATCAGGTACATGCGGCGGCGGATGTCCTCGCCGGACAGCGCCAGGAAGGGCTCGGCCGGCTGCAGCACGGCGGGCTCGACGCGGGCATAGCCGGCGCGTTCGTAGGACGCGACCAGCGCGTCGGCGCGTGCGTCCTTGCCGACGACGGTTGCAGATACGGCGGACATGAGTTCCCCGGCACCTTTGATCGCGCCGCCTGTAGCACGTCTCTCCCGGGGTTTCGACGGTCGGTTCGCGGCGGACGGGCCGGGCACCCGGCCCGTGCTGCGCGCAAAGGTTGACTCTCGGCCGGTCGACAGCGCGCCGGACATAAGGATGGTTACCAAGTATTCGCCATGCGGATTACGCGCGCCATGTCAGGATCGGCGGATAGGCATGCAGCGCAGCATTGTTTTTGTGCTTTGCACGACCTCTCCGAATCCTCACGATCACTGGAAATTAAGCGAATCGTGATTGCCTGCGAGGGGCTGGTGCGTTACCCCTGCTGCAATGCAGCACGTTCCGGCTAGTTCGTTTCCCTGCGTCCCCGGCGCGGCTGCACATCCCCCGCGACGCGCTTCGACACGGCGCCCGAGCACCCCCGGCTCGGTCCAAGAAGGACGTGATCCAATGACCTACGAGACCCTGATCGTCGAGACCGTGGGACGCGTCGGCGTCATCCGGCTGAACCGGCCGAAGGCGCTGAACGCGCTGAACTCGACCCTGGCGGAAGAACTGAGGGCGGCGTTCGCGGACTTCGACCGCAACGAGGAGATCGGCTGCGTCGTCATCACCGGCACGGAGCGGGCCTTCGCGGCCGGCGCCGACATCAAGGAGATGGCGCCGAAGTCGTTCATCGACACCTTCACCAACAACTACATGGCGAACTGGGACAGTCCGGCGCGCTCGCGCAAGCCGACCATCGCGGCGGTGGCGGGATTCGCGCTCGGCGGCGGCTGCGAGCTGGCCATGCAGTGCGACCTGATCATCGCGGCCGACAACGCCAAGTTCGGCCAGCCGGAGATCACGCTCGGCATCGTCCCCGGCCTCGGCGGCACCCAGCGGCTGACGCGGGCGCTCGGCAAGGCCAAGGCCATGGATCTGGTGCTGACCGGCCGCATGATGGATGCCGAGGAGGCGGAGCGCTGCGGCCTCGTCTCGCGGGTCGTGCCGCTCGCCGAGCTGATGGACGTCGCCATGAAGGCGGCCGAGACCATCGCCTCGATGTCGCTGCCGGCCGTGATGACGGCCAAGGAGCTGGTGCAGCGCGCCCACGAGCTGCCGCTCGCCGAAGGCCTGCGCTTCGAGCGCCGCGCCTTCCACGCGCTGTTCGGCACCGACGGCCAGCGCGAGGGCATGCAGGCCTTCCTGGAGAAGCGCAAGCCGCAGTTCAACCAGCCGCACCACAAGGCTCCGCAGGGCGGCCTCGGCGAGGCGGCGGAGTAGGTCATCCGCCCTCGTCCGGCTCGATTCCGCTCGTCCCCGCGAAGGCGGGGACCCAGGGGCCGCGCGACGTGTGGCCCTGGATTCCCGCTTGCGCGGGAATGAGCGGAGGATGGGGCGAGCGGGACCGGACGCTCGCTAATCCCGCACGCAGATCACACGCACCACCGCGGCCTTCGGGTCGGCGGCGGGCGGGGCCGTCGGGCCGGGGGTGATCCCGTGCGCGGCGAGCAGCCGGCGCACCGTGTCGGCCGGGACCAGGCCGGCGCCGGCGGCGCCCGGGCCGGCGACCTGGACCGGGGCGGTCGTCACCACGCCGACGAGGCGGCCGGCCGCATCGACCGCGGCGGCGCCGGAGAAGCCGGCCGGCGGAGGCGCCGCGAGCGTGCCGCCCGGGCCGAGCCGGGCCGGCAGCGTCGACACCGCGCCGCCGCCGTCCTGGCGCTCGGGATCGGCGATGCCGACCAGCGTGACGTCGCCGGACGGACCGGCCTCGGCCAGCGCCAGCGGGGCGAGGCCGTGGGCGCCCCAGAGATGCAGCAGCGCGAGGCCGTCGGCGGTCGCCCGGATCTCGGCGTAGCCGCGGCCGGCCACCTGGACGCTGCGGCACTGCTCCAGCGTCCGCGCCTCGGCGACGAGATCGCCGGCCGCACTCACCACGGCGGCGCTGGCATACTCGACCCGGCGGCGCGGCGGCGGCACGCCGGCGGTGCTCTCGGGGAACGGCACGAAGGCGCTCGACATGGCGACCGCCACCGGATCGAGCGTGCCCTCCATGCCCTGGTCGTAGAGCAGGACCATGCCGCGCACCTCGCGGTCGCGGCCGTGCGCCCGCACATAGAACTTCTTCAGCCCCTGGAAGCCGGAGACGACGAAGAAGTCGCCCTTCATCACGGCGTAGTCGGGCCTGCGGGTCTTCGGTTCCTTCTTCTGCTGCTCGAAGAGGCGCGACAGCGTCACGTCCGGGCCGGCGACCCGGAAGGTGTCGACCTGGACCTCGCCCTTGCCGGACTGCCAGTGCGTGCCGGTGCCGCCCGGCGCCGGGCTCGCCTTCGGCACCAGGCCGGCCGGCAGGCCGAGGCGGACGCCGCTCGTCCGGTCGTCGCGCACCGTCCAGCCGACCCGCCCCTGGGCGGCGCGGGCCGCCTCGGCGAGGCGGCTGCGCTCGGCCGGCTCCAGGACGCCCGTCTGCCGGTATCCGTAGCGCTTCTGGAAGGTCTTCACGGCGGCGAAGGCGCGCTCGCCGAACTCCGGCCCGATGACGCCGTTGTAGTCGCCGGTCCAGATCAGGTCGGACTGCACGGCGATGCGCTCCGGTTCCGGCACGCCGGCCCAGGCCGGCACGGTCGCGGGCTTGGGGGCGGGCTTCGGCGTCGCGGCCGGCGCCTGCGCGGCGGGCTTTCGCGCCGGCGCCGCCGGGCCGGGCGCCTGGGCGGACGCCGGTGCCAAGCCGGCCATCAGGACGGCGACGACCAGGGACGCGACACGGTTCATTCCGGCCTCCCGAACGTGGTAGAGCGCGGGACCCTAGCGAAACCGGGCCGGGGGAGAAAGGTGCCGCCATGCTGACCGCCGACGAGCTCGAGCGCTACGCCCGCCACATCGTGCTGCACGAGGTCGGCGGGCCGGGGCAGAACGCGCTCAAGACCGCCCGGGTGCTGGTGGTCGGGGCGGGCGGGCTCGGCGCGCCGCTGCTGCTCTATCTGGCCGCCGCCGGGGTCGGCACGCTCGGCATCGTCGACGACGACGTGGTGTCGCTCTCCAACCTGCAGCGCCAGGTGATCCACGCGACGCCGGATCTCGACCGGCCCAAGGTCGAGAGCGCCGCCGCGGCGATCGCGCGGCTCAACCCGCACGTGACGGTCGAGCCGCACCCGACCCGCATCACCGCGGCGAACGCGCTCGACCTGATCGGGCGCTACGACCTGGTCGCCGACGGCTCCGACAATTTTTCCACCCGCTATCTCGTGTCCGACGCGTGCTGCCTGGCGAAGACGCCGCTCGTCACCGCGGCGGTCGGCATCTTCGACGGCACGCTCACGACGCTGCGGCCGCACGAGCGCGGGCCGGACGGCCGCCCGAACCCGACCTATCGCTGCCTGTTTCCCGAGCCGCCGCCGCCCGGCACCGTGCCGGCCTGCGCCGAGGCCGGGATTCTCGGTGCCTTCACGGGCGTCATCGGATCGCTGATGGCGGTCGAGGTGGTGCGCGAGATTGTCGGCTTCGGCGACGGCCTGGTCGGCCGCCTGCTGATGGTCGACGGCCGCAGCCTGCGCTTCGAGACGCTGCGCTACGCCTGGGATCCGGACAACCCGCTGACCGGCGAGCGGCCGACCATCACGGATCTGTCGGCCTACGCGGCGGGGTGAGATCCTTGCGGTGGTCATTCCGGGACGCTGCGGAGCAGCGGACCCGGAATCCAGCCCGGTCGCACGAGCCCGTGGCTGGATTCCGGGTTCGCGGGCTTTCAGCCCGCGTCCCGGAATGACGGCGCCCCTCACAGCGTCCGCGTCTCGCCGCCGTCGAGGTCGACGACGGCGCCGTGCAAGTGGCCGAGGCGGTCCGACGCCATCATGGCGACGAGGTCGGCGACCTCCTCGGGCCGGCCGAAGCGGGCGACGCGGTGCGCTGCCAGCATGGTTTTCCGCGCCTCCTCCTCGGACACGCCGGTCTCCTCCATCACGCGGCGCAGGCGCGCGACGAAGCGGTCGGTCTCGACGATGCCGGGATTGATGGTGTTGACCCGCACGCCGTCGTCGACGCCGCGATCGGCCAGCACCTTCGTCATCAGTCCCAGCGCCGCGTTGACGCTGCCGCCGATGGCGAACGTGCGGTCGCCGGTGCGTCCGCCGGTGCCGGCGATCGTGATCACGCCGCCGCCGACCGCCTGCAGGAGCGGCCACGCGGCACGCGTCATCCGCACCGCGCCGAAGAACTTCAGCGCGAAGCCGTCGGCCCAGTCGTCGTCGCCGAGCGCGAGGACGTCGCCGCGCTTCGTCGCCCCCGCGTTGTTGACGAGGAGGTCGAGCCGGCCGAGCGCCCCGCTGGTCTCGGCGACGATGCGGGCCGGCACCTCGGGATCGCGCAGGTCGGCCGGACAGGCGACCGCCTCGCGGCCGAGCGCGTCGATCTCCCGGCGGACGCCGTCGAGCGCCGCGGCGGAGCGCGCGACCAGCGCGACGTCCATGCCTTCCCCGGCGAGACGCAGCGCGATGGCGCGGCCGATGCCGCGGCTCGCGCCGGTGACGATGGCGACCCTGCCGCCGAGCCCGAGATCCATGCTGCCTCGTTGTCCTGCTGTCACTTTCGCGTCATCGAAACGCCATTCCGCCCGCCATAGGACAGCCGCGATCTCCCATCAACAGTTTGTTCAGACGATGTGTGCATCGCAGCGCGGGCGGGCGCGTTCACCCCAGCGGCGTGCCTCGCGCGCGACGCGTCACCAAGGAGACACGGGTGCCCGGACTGGACATGACGATCGAGGCGCTCGCGCGCCAGCGCAAGCAGTGGGAAGCGTTCCTGCGGATGATGCCCGGCGCGGCGGCGCCGCGCGAGCGCGCCGCGGTGCCGAGCCGGCTCACCGAGGTCACCGGCTTCGGCCCCAATCCCGGCAACCTGCGGATGTTCGAATACGTCCCGAAGAAGCCGCAGAAGAGCCTGGTGGTGGTGCTGCACGGCTGCACCCAGACGGCGGCGAGCTACGATCTCGGCACCGGCTGGTCGACGCTCGCCGACCGCTACGGATTCATGCTGGTGTTCCCCGAGCAGACCGAGGCGAACAACCCGAAGACCTGCTTCAACTGGTTCCGCGACAGCGACATCACCCGCGGCCGCGGCGAGGCGGCCTCGATCCGCCAGATGATCGCCAGCATGGCGGAGCGGCACGCCGTCGACCCGGGGCGCATCTTCATCACCGGCCTGTCGGCCGGCGGCGCCATGACCGCCGTGATGCTCGCCACCTATCCCGAGGTGTTCGCCGCCGGCGCCGTGATTGCCGGCCTGCCCTACCGCAGCGCCAACGGCGTCCGCCAGGCGCTGGAGAGCATGTTCCGCGTGAAGGTCCGCACGTCGCAGGAATGGGGCGATCTGGTGCGCGCCGCCACGCCGCATCGCGGACCGTGGCCGCGCGTCTCGGTCTGGCACGGCGGCGCCGACACGGTGGTCAAGCCGAAGAACGCCGAGGAGCTGCTGAAGCAGTGGACCGACGTGCACGGCCTGTCGACGCGGCCCGACCGCACCGAGACGGTCGACGGCTATCCGCGCCACGTGTGGACCGACGGCACGGGCCGCGAGGTGATCGAGAGCTACATCATCCCGCTGATGGCGCACGGCGCGCCGGTGGCGACCGGCGACGACGACACCAGCTACGGCGTGCCGGGCGAGTATCTGATCGAGGTCGGGATCTCGTCGTCCTATCACATCGCCCGCTTCTTCGGCCTGACCCAGACGCGCCGCACGGCGCTGTGGCCGAGCCTCACCGGCGAGCCGCCGGCGCCGCGCGAGCCCGTGGCGGCGGCCGCCGCCGGTCGCCCGGCGGCGGACCACGCGTCGGCGACGCCGCCCGGCCGGCAGCCGCCGCCGGACGCTCAGGAGCCCGGCGCGCGCGGCGCACCGCCGCGGCGTCCGGGACTCTCGGGCTATGTGGAGGAGAGGATCCGGCGGGCGCTCGCCTCCGCCGGTCTGATCAGGCGGCGCTGACTGCCGTCACGCGTCGTCAGTGCGCCGGCGGCAGCGCCAGCGTGCCGTCCGGCGCGCACTCGAAGGTGCGGCCGCGTCCGGGCGGGCCTGGCGTGAACGGTCCGGGGTCGCGGCAGACGACGTCGATCGACCAGCCGAAGCCCGTGCGTGGCGTCGCGGGGGCGACCCAGTCGTGGCGGACCTCGCCCGCGGTCGCGGCGGAGCCGGACGATTCGCCGGGGCCGAACGGCTCGGCGCCGGCGGTCGCGATCGAGAGTGCGGCGAGGACGGCGACCGCGAGGCCGAGGCGCGGCGTCCGGGCCGGTCGGAGGGGTGCGATCATGATGCGTCTCCCCGAGCCGGCGGCCGGCCTCGCGAGGCCGGCCGCGCGTGCGCGATCAACGAATGCCGCCCTTGGCCTGGTCGATGCCGGTCTCGACGACGCCGGCCTGGCTCTGGACGTAGCGGCTGCCCTGGTCGCCGAGCGGCGCGGCCTGGACGGACTGCGCCGACGCGAGCACGACGGCGGCGAGGGCGAAGAGGGCGATCTTGGACGAGGTCATCGGGGGTCTCCGTGGTTCGGTGAAGGCTTCGTCTCGAAGCCGGTGATGCGAATATCGCGGCGACGGCCGCCGAACTGAAATGCCGAGTGGCTATGGGATCGATAGCGTCGCGCTATCGGGACGCCGGCGGCGCGGCGGTCGGCACCGCGCGGGGCGCCGCACCGATTCCGGCTTGACCGGAGGAGAGCGTTTCCCGAGACTCGCCGGCGGCCGGCCGATGCCGCCACCGCCGGCCGGCGCAGCGCCGGCGCCTCCCCCGATCCTGGTTCGTGCGCGAATGGAAATGCATCAGGTGCGCTATTTCCTCGCCTTGGCGAGGACGCGCAATTTCACGCAGGCCGCCGCCGACTGCAACGTGTCGCAGCCGTCGCTGACGCGCGCGATCCAGCAGCTCGAGGCGGAGTTCGGCGGCGATCTGTTCCGGCGCGAGCGGCCGCAGGCGCTGCTCACCGATCTCGGCCAGCGGATGCTGCCGTTCCTCCAGCAATGCGACGACGCGGCCCGCGCGGCGCGCTCGCTCGCCTCGTCGATGAAGAAGGGCGAGGCCGGCACGCTGCGCATCGCCGCGTCGGACAGCATCGACGGCGCGCTGCTGGTGCCGCATGTCCGCGAGCTCGGACGGCATTTCCGCGGGCTCGACCTGAGGCTGCTGCGCGGCTCGGCCGCCGACGTCGCGCGCTTCCTGAAGGAGGGACGCGCCGAGCTCGGCCTGATCGCGGCGATCGACGTGAGCTGGGACCGGCTCGATCACTGGCCGCTGTTCTCGGAGCCGTTCCAGCTGCTGTTCGGTGCCGCCAGCCGGCTCGCCGGCCAGGACGTCGTCGCGCTCGACGCGCTGCGCGACGAGCGGCTCCTCACCCGGACCTATTGCGAGCACGCCGGCAGGATCGCCGAGCTGCTGCGCAAGGCCGACATCGACGTCGACCGCGCCCACGAGATCGACAGCGAGCGCGATCTCCTGCATTTCCTGGAGGCGGATCTCGGCGTCGTGATCGCGCCGCAGAGCCTCGCCGGGAGCGCCGGCGTGGCGCGCGCCGCGCTGTCCGGCTTCGCGCTCGAGCGGACCGTCTATCTGTACGGCGTCGCCGGGCGCGAGCGTTCGGCCGCCGCGACGGCCGCGATGAAGATGCTGCGCGCCTGCAACTGGAAGAGCCTGCTGACGTGAGACGCGCCGCGGCCGCGCCGGCGGCGGATCAGCGCGCCGCGGCGTCGGCGCGCCGGGCGGCGGCCAGCATGTCCTCGATCGGCATCCGCCTGCGGTAGTCCGGATCGACGAAGCGCGCCAGGATCCGCCTGTCGCGGCCGATCACGAAGGCGGCCGGGATCGGCAGCGACCAGGAGTCGTTGCCCTGGTAGCGCGGCAGGTCGACGCCGGCCTTCTTGGTGAGCGCCAGCATCTCGTCGCCCATCCACACGACCAGGTTCAGGCTGGCCGCGTAGCCGTTGTCGACGTCGCACAGCACCGGGATCGCGCCGTGCGCATCCGCCGCGAAGGCCGCGGCGAACTCCTGGATGTCGGGCACCACGGCGACGATCCGCAGCCCGGCCGCCCTGGCGGCCTCGCTCGCCTCCGCCAGCGCGTCGACGCTCAGCCGGCAGTACGAGCACCAGTGGCCGCGGTGGAACACCAGCGCCACCGGTCCGTCCTCCAGCAGGTCGTCGAGGCCGACCAGCCGGCCGGAGCAGTCGGGGAGCAGGAAGTCCGGCATCGGGTCGCCGACCTGCGGCGCGGCGGCACCGACCCCGCTGGCGCGCAGCCGCGCGACCAGCCGGTCGGTCACCTCCTGGAGGCCGGGAAACTGCTCCTGGAAGGCCGCGTCGAGGGCGTCGAGCCGCTCGCACAGCGACGCATCCATGTCGCGGCAGCATTCGAAGGCGGATCGGCGCGGTTCGGACATCGCCTGTGGCCTCGTCGGAAGAGCGCCTCGTCGAAGAAGGCCCCGGTGCCGTCGCGCAGCGCGGACCGGACGGGTCCGGCCGGGCGGGACGACGTCCGGTCTACAACACGTCCGGGGCGGCGGCAATCGAAGCCGCCGGCCGTGGCGACGGGCCGGCCGGAGGCCGGCCCGTCATGTCCGCCGGTCAGCGGATGTCGCCCTTGGCCTGGTCGGTGCCGGTCTCGACGGCGCCGGCCCGGGTCTGGACGTAGTGGCTGCCCTGGTCGCCGAACGGCGCGGCGTGGACGGGCTGCACGGACGCCAGCACGCTGGCGGCGAGGGCGAAGAGGGCGATCTTGGACGCGGTCATCAGAGTCTCCTGTTCGTTGCGGGGGTGACGGGGGTTGGAGTGTGGTCTTTCGCCGATGCCGACCCGCCCTCCGCTCATCCCCGCGCAAGCGGGGATCCAGGGCGTCTTGCGGCGGCGCCCCTGGGTCCCCGCCTTCGCGGGGACGAGCGGAACATCACGAGTCATCGGCATCGGAAACGCTTCGGGTTCGGGGGATTTCAGGGGGCGTGGATCCGCCGGTCAGCGGATGTCGCCCTTGGCCTGGTCGGTGCCGGTCTCGACGACGCCGGCCCGGGTCTGGACGTAGTGGCTGCCCTGGTCGCCGAACGGCGCGGCGTGGACGGGCTGCACGGACGCCAGCACGCTGGCGGCGAGGGCGAAGAGGGCGATCTTGGACGCGGTCATCGGGGGTCTCCGTGGTTCGTTGAAGGCTTCGTCTCGAAGCCGGTGATGCGAATATCGCGGCGGCGACGGCCGAACTGAAATGCCGAGTCCCTATCGGTTCGATAGCCGGCTGCTATGGTGCGGGTGGCCGGTGCGGGCGGCCGGCGGAGCGGGGCCGACTCGGGGCCCGCCCGGGGCCGGGGCGCGAGGTGCGGGGGGCGGGCCGTGCGCGTCTTCGGACGTCCCGGGGAAGGGCCGGCGAGGCCGTCGTCTCCGTCCCGCGCATGCCGGTGCCGGCGCTCCGACATATCAGGAGCGCATCCAGCTCCCAGATCACTTGATATTTCACATGACGGGAATGCGGCGCGCGCGGATCACCCGCCCGTCTGTTCCGCAGTGCAACGAAAGCCGGGCGGCGCCGGCCGGCCGGGGGCGGCGGGCGCGGCGCCGTCGTGAAAACCCGCACCGGGCGCCGCTTTCCGCGACGCGGTCGATCGGAGGGCGGCGGCCCCGCGCGGCGCACCCGCCCGCGGCGGCGTCCCGTCATGCGGTGCGCATGCGTGCCCTGCGTCGCGGTTGCGGCAGTGCGGTACGAGGCTGCCGCCCGGGACCCTTTGACAATAGTCAGAGCGGGGGAGGGACCCGCGGCGTAGAACGCTTCCAGTCAAGGTGGACGGCACGCCTGAGCGGGTCTCGTCGTGTCGACCGGAGAACAGTCAGGGGCGGAACGTCGATTTCCGAAGGTTCGAGCGACCTCGGTCGCCCCGACTCCGAACGCGAGCGCACGGACGCCTGCTCGGCGCGAGATCACGTACCAGACGGACGCAACAGATGAACGCGAAATATCCCGGCATTCCGACAGTCATCAACGGAAACGGTGCCGTCGCCCAGGTGATGGGTCACGTCTGCGGCGGCGTCATCGGCTACCCGATCACGCCGTCCACCGAGATCTCGGAAATCTACGAGGCCTTCCGCTCGGCGGGCGGCTGCAACGTGTGGGGCAAGCATCCGTTCTTCTTCGAGCCGGAAGGCGAGCACTCGGCCCAGTCGGGCGCGCTCGGCGCCGCGCTCACCGGCGGCAAGTTCGTCTCCAACGCCTCGTCCAGCCAGGGCATCCTCTACGGCCTCGAGTCCCACTACGTGACGGTCGGCAAGAAGGTCGGCGGCTTCGTGCTGCAGGTCGCCGCCCGCGTGGTGTCGAAGCACTCGCTCAACGTGATGGCTGGCCACGACGACGTCTACGCGCTGCTGCAGTCCGGCTACACGATCCTGTTCGGCTCCAACCCGCAGGAGGCGGCCGACCTCGCCGTGATCTCCTACAAGGTGTCGGCCACCTCGCTGATCCCGGTCGCCAACGCCATGGACGGCTTCGCCACCTCGCACATGATGAGCGAGGCGCTGATGCCGGAGCCGGAGCTGATCCGCGAGTTCCTCGGCGATCCGGCCGGCCGCATCAAGTGCCCGACGGTGGCCCAGGAGATTCTGTTCGGCGGCAAGGGCCGCGTCCAGCAGCTCAAGCTGTGGCTGATCAAGCACGAGGGCGACTTCGCCCCCGCCGACCTCGCCAAGCTGCGCACCTGGCTCGACACCGAGGCCGAGCAGGTCGAGACCGACAACGCCGCGGCGCTGGTCGGCGACACGCTGGCCCTGGTGCCGGAGGAGCTGCGCGGCGCCTGGAAGCGCCAGTGGCTGAACGCCTACGAGAAGGGCACCCGCCAGCTGGTGCCGGCGCTGGTCGACGTGCACAATCCCGGCCTCACCGGCGGCGTGCAGAACCAGCCCGACTTCCAGGCCGGCTCGATCGACCACCGCACCCACTTCGTGCGCGACGTGCCGCGCTTCGTGCGCGAGGCGATGGCCGAGTACTCGGCGCTCACCGGCCGCGAGTACAAGCCGGTGATGACCTACATGTGCGACGACGCCGAGCACGTGATGGTCGGCCTCGGCTCGGTGACCGACGACGTCGAGGCCGTGGTCGCGCATCTGCGCAGCAAGGGCAAGAAGGTCGGCGTGGTGTCGATCAAGCTGCTGCAGCCGTTCCCGGAGGCCGAGCTGGTCGAGGCCCTGAAGGGCAAGACGGCCGTCACCGTGCTGGAGCGCTCCGACGTCACGGCGCTGACCAGCTTCGTCACCCAGGCACTGTTCAAGGGCGTCGAGAACGCCGCCGGCCCGCGCCACCCCGGCATCCCGGCGATCGACCGCCTGCCCAAGATGACCACGGCGATCTTCGGCCTCGGCGCGCACGACCTGCAGCCGCGCCACCTGATCGCGGCGTTCAGGAACATGGAGACGACGAACGCGCCGTTCGTCTATCTCGGCTCGCAGTTCTTCGCCAAGGATCCGAGCCCGCGGCTGGCGGCCCTGCAGGAGCGCCTGAAGGCGGCCTATCCCGAGACCGAGCTGATGGCGCTCGAGACCGAGCCGAACCCGAGCCTGCTGCCGCCCTCGGCCTTCCGGGTGCGCTTCCACTCGGTCGGCGGCTACGGCACCATCGCCACCGGCAAGCTGCTGACCGACATCCTGGCCGGCGTGCTCGACATGCACTCCAAGGCGTCGCCCAAGTACGGCTCGGAGAAGAGCGGCGCGCCGACCAACTACTACATCACCCTGAGCCCGGAGACGGTGAAGATCACCAATGCCGAGCTCGAGGACGTCGAGATCGTCGTCTCGCCGGACCACAAGGTCTTCGCCCACACCAACCCGCTGCGCGGCCTGGTCGAGGGCGGCACCTTCGTGCTGCAGTCGAACCTCTCGCCGCTCGAGGTGTGGAAGGAGCTGCCCAAGCGCGCCCGCAAGACGATCCGCGACAAGAAGCTGAAGATGTTCGTGCTCGACGGCTTCGCGGTGGCCAAGCGCCACGCGCCGACGCCTGAGCTCGAGACCCGCATGATGGGCATCGCCTTCATCGGCGCGGTGTGCGGCCATGTCGACCGCATCGTCGCCGACGCCTCGATCGACGTCATCCTCAAGAAGGTCCAGCAGCAGCTCTCGAAGAAGTTCGGCTCCAAGGGCGCCGCCGTCGTCGAAGGCAACATGGCGGTGATCAAGGAGGGCCTGGAGGCCACCCAGGCGGTCGACTACACCCGGCCCGAATTCGCCGAGGCGGAGACCGAAGCCGGCGTGCAGCAGCTGCGCAGCGT
Source organism: Rhodoplanes tepidamans (assembly GCF_030813915.1). Lineage (GTDB taxonomy): Bacteria > Pseudomonadota > Alphaproteobacteria > Rhizobiales > Xanthobacteraceae > Rhodoplanes > Rhodoplanes tepidamans. The sequence goes on along the minus strand of NZ_JAUSUJ010000018.1, from coordinate 82,440 downwards.
CGCCATCTCGGCGGCGATGTGCAAGGCGGCCGGCACGGCGCCGGCCGAGGGCATCTTCGACCGCGAGTACTACGAGGAGATGATCGCCGCGCCGTTCCGCGACGGCACCATCGCCGAGGCGCCGGTGCTGCCCGGCACCGGCATGTTCATGCCGGCCGGCTCCGCCGCCTGGAAGGACAAGGGCCTGTTCCGCCGCGACGTGCCGGAGTTCGCGCCCGAGCTCTGCACCGGCTGCATGGAATGCACCCTGGTCTGCCCGGACGCCGCGATCCCCAACACGGTGCACGACATCCACGACCTGCTGCTCACCGGCCTCAAGCATCTCGATCTGGTCGAGGCGCAGCGCGAGGCGGTGCGCGGGCAGGTCTTCGTCCTCTCCGAGGCGGTGCGCGAGGCGTATCGCGGGTCGAAGGAGTCGAAGCCGCTCGGCGAGGTGGTCGGCGGCGTCGTCGCCTCGCTCGACCTCGACAACCCGACCCTCAAGCGCAATCTCGGCAAGCTCGCCGAGATCCTGTCCGATTTCCCGGTCGCCAGGACGCGGCCGTTCTTCGACGCGATGGAGAAGGAGAAGCCCGGCTCGGGCGGCCTCTACTCGGTGGCGATCGACCCGTGGAAGTGCTCGGGCTGCCTGGAGTGCATCGACGTCTGCGGCCCCGGCGCCCTCAAGCCGCGCGAGCAGGACGCCAAGCTGCTCGACACCCTGCAGGCCCGGTTCGAGTTCCTGTCCGGCACGCCCAACACGCCGGCCCGGTTCACCGACTCGGCGCTCGCCGCCGACGGCGACACCAAGCGGCTGATGCTCGACCGCAACAACTACTACGCCACCACGGGCGGCCACGGCGCCTGCCGCGGCTGCGGCGAGGTGACGGCGATCCGCCTCGTCACCTCGACCAACAACGCCATCCAGACGCGGCGCCGCAAGGAGCACCTGCGCGAGCTGGAGGGCCTGATCGAGAAGCTGCAGGCGAAGCTCGCCAGCGTCCAGGACGACGCGGCCCGCCGCGACCGCATCAAGGGCGTGATCGAGACGCTGGAGAAGCGGCAGTACCTGCTGGAGAGCGGCCCGACCGGCAACGGCCCGGCCTCCGCCGTGATCGCCAACGCCACCGGCTGCTCGAGCGTCTACGCCTCGACCTTCCCGTTCAACCCCTACAACGACCCGTGGGTGAACAGCCTGTTCCAGGACACCCCGGCGGTCGCCAAGGGCCTGTTCGAGGGCCTCACCGCCTCGGCCGTGGACGACGTGAAGGCGCTGCGCATCGCCAGGCTCGAACTCGACGACGCCTACGACGCGGCCATGCACGACAAGTTCTTCCGCACCTTCGCGTGGCCGCAGTTCACGCCGGAGGAGCTGTCGCTGCTGCCGACCGTGATCAGCATGGGCGGTGACGGCGCCACCTACGACATCGGCTTCGGCGCGCTGTCGCGGCTCCTCGCCACCAACACGCCGGTCAAGGTCGTGGTGCTGAACACCGGCGTCTACTCCAACACCGGCGGCCAGGCCTCCACGGCCAGCCTCACCGGCCAGGACTCGGATCTGTCGCGCTTCGGCTCGGCCCACAAGGGCAAGCAGGAGGACCGCAAGGAGCTCGGCCTGATCGCCGCGTTCCACCCGAACGTCTTCGTGGTGCAGACCTCGACGGCGCTGCAGCAGCACTTCCTGCAGAACGTCACCAAGTACCTGAACCACACCTCCTCGCCGGCCGTGCTCGACGTCTACACGCCGTGCCAGGCCGAGCACGGCATCGCCGACGCCGCCGCGAGCCGCCGCGCCCGCCTCGCCGTCGAGAGCCGCATGAACCCGGTGTTCGTCCACGATCCGGGGGCGAGCCCGACCCGCAAGGGCTGGTTCTCGCTCGACGGGAACCCGGACCTCGACAAGGACTGGACGACGACCACGCTCGAATATGTCGAGAACGGCGCCGTCAAGCTGATGGACGTGGCGCTCACCCCGGCCTACTTCGCCCAGGAGGAGACCCGCTTCAAGAAGCAGTTCCGCCGGCTCGCCGCCGACGCCGACGCGCTGCCGGTGGAGGACTACGTCGCCCTCGCCCCGGCCGAGCGGGTCGGCAAGACCGCCTTCGTGTGGTCGACCGACCACGACAAGAAGCTGATCAAGCTGGAGGTGTCGGACGCCATCGTCCACCTGGTCGAGGAGCGGCGGCGCTACTGGCGGACCCTGCAGTACCTGGCCGGCCGCCAGATCGAGAAGCTGGACGCCGATCACCGGGTCGAGCTCGAGGCGCTCAAGTCGCGCTACGAGCAGGCCGTGCAGACGCAGGAATCGACGCTCGACACCATCGCCCGGGCGATGAGCGAGCTCGCCGCCTCGTCCAGCGCCCCGCCGTCCGCGCTCGGCGATGCGCTGGCACCCTTCGGGGCAGGGGCGGGCGTCGCGTCCGCCGCTCCGGCGGCCGGTGCCGGACCGGCGGCCGGCAAGGCCAACGGCGCCGCGGTGCCGTACATCCACGACGAGGACGTCGCCGCCTGCACCAACTGCAAGACCTGCTACCAGCAGGTCCCCGAGCTGTTCGAGAAGACCAAGATCGTGGTGGACGGCGCGCCCAAGGAGGTCGCCCACACCATTCCGGGGGCTCTCGACAAGGTGCAGATCACGCCGGACCTCAAGGCCCGGGTGGCCAAGGTCGCGGCCAGCTGCGACGCGGAGATCGTGCGATGACGACGGCCACCCCCCAGGCGGCGACGCCGCAAGAGCAGCTGCTGCGCTACGCCCAGACCACCCAGGCCCTGGAGCAGACGCGCAGCCAGCTCGAGGAGCTGGAATCCTCCGAAGCCGTCGAGCTGTTCCAGAAGCAGCTCGAGCTTCTCAAGCGGCGGCTGCTCGGCGATCCGAAGTCGCTGCGCGGCACCTTCGTGGCCGACGGCGTCCAGGCGATCGCCTGGGAGTTCCAGCAGGAGGAGCTGAGCCCCGCCTTCACGCGGACGTTCTGGAACCTGCTGCTGCGCAACGACGAGATGAGCGTGCTGCTGCAACGCTTCATCTGGGCGATGCCGATGCGGTTCAAGCGCAAGTTCGTCAAGGCGCTCGACGATCACCTGTCCGAGAAGTACCCGATGTTCAAGGGCCTCTCGAACAAGTGGCCGTTCGACGCCTACATCCCGCCCTACATCCGGCCGCCGGAGGAGCGCACCCAGGACTTCGCGCTCGTGAACACCGGCTATCTCGGCTACATGGCGCTCGGCTACACCGAGCGCGAGGTCGAGATGTTCGTGTGGCTGGAGGTGCTGCGCGACAAGCAGTGCACCGACAAGCCGTGCGAGCTCGGCGTGCTGATCCACGGCAAGAAGGAGCCGAAGGGCGGCTGCCCGGTGAAGATCCACATCCCCGAGATGCTGGAGATGCTGGGCCAGGGCAAGTTCCGCCAGGCCCTGGAGCTGATCGAGAGCTGCAACCCGCTGCCCAACGTGACGGGCCGCGTGTGCCCGCAGGAGCTGCAGTGCCAGGGCGTCTGCAAGCAGACGCGGCGGCCGATCGAGATCGGCCAGCTCGAATGGTTCCTGCCGGAGCGCGAGAAGCTGGTCGGCCTCAAGCCGGCCGAGCGCTTCGCCGGCGTGATCAGCCCGTGGGCGCGCGCCGAGAAGCCGCCGATCGCGGTGGTCGGGTCCGGCCCGTCCGGCCTGATCAACGCCTATCTGCTGGCCGTGGAGGGCTTCCCGGTCACGGTGTTCGAGGCGTTCCACGACCTCGGGGGCGTGCTGCGCTACGGCATCCCCGAGTTCCGCCTGCCCAACGCGCTGATCGACGACGTGGTCGAGAAGATCACGCTGCTCGGCGGCCGCTTCGTGAAGAACTTCGTGGTCGGCAAGACGGCGACGCTCGAGGATCTCAAGGCCGCCGGCTTCTGGAAGATCTTCGTCGGCACCGGCGCCGGCCTGCCGACCTTCATGAACGTCCCGGGCGAGCACCTGCTCGGCGTCATGTCGGCCAACGAGTTCCTCACCCGCGTCAACCTGATGCGGGCGCTGGACGACAAGTACGAGACGCCGCTGCCCGACGTGAGGGGCAAGAACGTCTTCGTCATCGGCGGCGGCAACACCGCCATGGACGCCGCCCGCACGGCCCGCCGGCTCGGCGGCAACGTGACCATCGTCTATCGCCGCACCAAGAGCGAGATGCCGGCCCGCGTCGAGGAGCTGCACCACGCGCTGGAGGAGGGCATCGAGCTCGCGGTGCTGCGCGCCCCGACCGAGTTCATCGGCGACGAGAAGACGCATTTCGTCACCCATGCGGTGCTCGCCGTCAACGAGCTCGGCCCGCCCGACAAGTCGGGCCGCCGCGCCCCGGTGCCGACCGGCGCGACCGAGCGGGTGCCGGTCGACCTCGTCATCATGGCGCTGGGCAACACCGCGAACCCGATCATGAAGGAGGCCGAGCCCGGCCTGAAGACCTCCAAGTGGGGCACCATCGAGGTCGGCGAGGGCACCCAGAGGACCTCGATCGCCGACGTCTACTCGGGCGGCGACGCGGCCCGCGGCGGCTCCACCGCCATCCGGGCGGCCGGCGACGGCCAGGCGGCGGCGCGCGAGATCGTCGGCGACATTCCGTTCACGCCGGCCGAGATCGCGGAGAAGGTGGCCAAGGCCGCCCGCTACACCGAGCTCGGCCAGGTGAAGCAGACCATCGTCGAGAAGATCCCGCTCGCCGGCGGCATCGTCGAGTTCAAGGTGCGGGCCCCGATGGTGGCGCACGCCGCCAAGGCCGGCCAGTTCGTCCGCGTCCTCGGCTGGGACGACGGCGAGCTGATCCCGCTGACGCTCGCCGACTGGGACGCCGAGGCCGGCACCATCGACCTGGTCATCCAGGGCATGGGCACCTCGACGCTGCTGATGAACCAGATGGCGATCGGCGACGCCTTCGCCGGCATCGCCGGCCCGCTCGGCAAGGCGAGCGAGCTGCATCACTACGGCCCCGACCAGACCGTGGTGTTCACGGCCGGCGGCGTCGGCCTGCCGCCCGTCTACCCGATCGCCCGGGCGCATCTGGAGATGGGCAACCACGTCACGCTCATCGCCGGCTTCCGCTCCAAGGAGTTCCTGTTCTGGACCGGCGACGACGAGCGGATGGGCAAGCTGAAGGCCAAGTACGGCGACCAGCTCGACCTGATCTACTGCACCAACGACGGCACGTTCGGCATGAAGGGCTTCGTCACCACGCCGCTCGAGGAGATGCTGAAGAACGACAAGACGTCGAAGGGCCGCAGGATCGCCGAGGTGATCACCATCGGCCCGCCGATCATGATGCGGGTGGTCTCCGACCTGACGAAGCCGTACGGCGTCAAGACGGTCGCGAGCCTCAACTCGATCATGGTCGACGCCACCGGCATGTGCGGCGCCTGCATGGTGCCGATCACGGTGGACGGCAAGATGGTGCGCAAGCACGCCTGCATCGACGGGCCGGAGCTCGACGCCCATCTCATCGACTGGGACAAGTTCCTGCCCCGGTTCAACACCTTCAAGGCGCAGGAGCAGCGCAGCAAGGTGGCGCACGGCCTGGCCTGAGCCCGGCCCGCGGCAACGTTCCGCACTGCGAAACGACGCCGCGACGACGGGCCGAGAGCCGGCGCGAGAGACGAAACGACCGAGGAGCGGGGGCGACCCCGCTCCTTTCTCGTATACACGTCTCGTAGGCAGGCGGGTCTTGCATGCAGGCGGGCCGGCCGGCGCCGGCGGCCGTCCCTGCGGCGGCGTGCCACAGGCCGGGGGCACCGGCCCGCGTCGCTCGACCGACTCTGTATGACAGGCGCGGCCGGGCCGGCCGCCAGCCCTGCATCCGATGCATCCGGACCGGCGCCAGCCATGCGTGCGGAGGTGTGTTGCGGTCGCGCGGCCTTGCGTCGGGAATCGGACGCCCCGACAATGGCCTCCCGCAACGAACCCTGCGAAACATCAGTCATGTACACCGCAAGCGCGAAGCGCCTGACCAATGCCGGCGCCCGGAAGATCCTGGAAACCGCGATGGAGAAAGCCCGCGAGGCCGGCATCCAGGTCGCCGTCGCGATCGTCGACGGCGGCGGCAACCTGCTGCTGCTGGAGCGCATGGACACGGCGCGGTTCCACCTCGTCCACTCGTCCACCACCAAGGCGAAGTGCTGCGCCTCCAACAAGCGCCCGACGACCTCCAAGGGCGCGGTGGCCCAGCCCCTCGACGTCGCCCACGCGCTCGGCCTGGCGCTGGCGGCCGGGCCGGAGAACTGGACCGCCATGGAGGGCGGCTGCCCGATCATCGTCGACGGCGAATGCGTCGGCGGCGTCGGCGTCTCCGGCGGCAGCTGGGACATGGACGCCCGCATCGCCGAGGAGGCGGTGAAGTCGATCGGCGCCGCGGTCTCGATCGACGGGAAGTGAGCCCGATTCCGCTGGTCATTCCGGGGCGGCGCGCAGCGACGAACCCGGAATCCAGCCAAGATCTCGGAGCTTGCCGCTGGATTCCGGGTTCGCGCCTGCGGCGCGCCCCGGAATGACCGCGAACCCGGCGGTCGCCTCCCTGACTCCCCACTCAACAGAGCCTGGTCATTCGTCATGAGCAACAACAATCCCGTGAAGGTCGGCTGCATCGGCATGGGCTGGTGGTCGGACGTCCTGGCCGACGCCATCTCGCGCTCGAGCAAGATCGAGATCGTCAGCTGCTACACCCGCACCGCCGAGAAGCGCGACGCCTTCGCGAAGAAATACGGCTGCAAGGCGGTGTCGAGCTACGAGGAGATGCTGGCCGACCCGACCATCGAGGGCATCATCAACACGACGCCCAACAACGTGCACCTGGAGACCACGGCCCAGGCCGCCGCCGTCGGCAAGCACGTCTTCCTCGACAAGCCGATCGCCAACAACGTCTCGACCGGCCGCGCCATCGCCGCGGTGGCGAAGAAGCACGGCATCATCCTGCAGCTCGGCTACCAGCGCCGCCGCGAGAACCAGTTCCGCTGGATCAAGCAGCAGATCGACGCCGGCGTGTTCGGCCGGCTGGTGAACGCCGAATCCAACATCAGCCGCGACCGGCTCGGCAAGTTCGACGCGCACCACTGGCGCCACACGGCCGAGGGCATGCCGGGCGGCGTGATGCTGCAGATCGGCATCCACTACATCGACGTGCTGAGCTACCTGATGGGGCCGGTGGTCGCGGTGTCGGGGCGCGCCTCGCAGCTCGTCCTGCCGGGCGACAATCCCGACGTCGCCTCGATGATCCTGGAGCACGAGAACGGTGCGCTCTCCACCGTCAACGCCTGCTACGCCTCGGCCGGCGAGTACTATCTGATGAACATCTACGGCAAGGAGGCGACCGCCTATTACGACCTGCACGGCGGCCTGCGCCTGCAGAAGCGCCACTCCGACGTGGTGACGCCGATCCCGTTCGAGAAGAACGACGCCATCCGGGACGAGCTCGAGGAGTTCGCCGCCGTGGTGCGCAGCGGCGGCAAGCCGGAGACCGACGGCGTGCACGGCTACGAGTCGCTCGCCGTGGTGCGGGCCGGCACCGTCTCGGCCCGCGAAGGCCGCCGCGTCGAGGTCGCCGAGATGCTGGAGAAGGATTGAGACGTCGGCTGCTCTTCACCTCTCCCCGCACGCGGGGAGAGGTCGGCATCCGCACCGCAGGTGCGGATGCCGGGTGAGGGGGCGCCGCAGCCGGAACCGAAGCGCTGCGGCCCCTCGTCCCGACCTCCTCCCCACGCGGGGAGAAGGGGTCCGTGCGCCCGGATCGAGGAGGGCCGCCGACGAGTGGCCGCCTTCGTCGGCGCCATGGCCTGTCGCCACACCTCCGTTCGTCCCCGCGAAAGCGGGGACCCAGGAGTCGCGAGGGTGCGCGTGCGGCCCTGGGTTCCCGCTTTCGCGGGAACGAGCGGTCAGTGGAACGGCTGCCGCCCCGCCCTCACTTGCGCATCTTCACCACGACCTTGATGGCGTCCTCGATGCGGTCGCGGGCGTAGCGGAAGGCGGTCGGCACCTCCTCCAGCGGGAAGGTGTGGGTGTGGATCAGCTTCGGCTCGAGCCGCTTCTGCGCCACCAGGGCGGCGCAGCGGTGGGTGGCGCTGCGCCCCTCGCCGCGGATGCCGAACACCGAGATGTGCTGGCGGATCAGCTTGGCGAGGTCGACCGAGGCCTTCTCCTCGGGGAAGCCGACCAGGCACACCTTGCCGCCGCGCTTGAGCATGTCGGTGGCGACGTTGAGGCTGTTCGGGTCGCCCGAGGCCTCGACCACGTAGTTGACGCCCTTGCCGCCCGTGATGCGGCGCACCGCCTCCAGCGGGTCCTCGTTGCGGATGTTGACGACGTGGTCGGCGCCCATCCGCTTGCCGAGCGCGAGCCGGCTGTCGCGCGTGCCGGTGAGGATCACCGGATCGGCGCCGAGCGCCTTGGCGACCGCCGTCACCATCAGGCCGATGGCGCCGGGCCCGAGCACCACGACGCTCTCGCCGGCGATCAGGCCGCCCAGCGTGTCGAGCGCGTACATGGCGGTGCCGGCCGTGACGATCAGGGTCGCCTCCTCGTCGCCGACGCCCTCCGGCACGTGGATCAGGGTCGAGACGTGGTTGACCTGGTACTCGCAGAAGCCGCCGTCGGTGGTGAAGCCGTTGGCGCGGTGGCCCTTGTCGTGGCCCTTGTAGTTCATGCCGTAGTTGAGGCAGGCCGTGTACATGCCGGCGCGGCAGCGCTCGCAGCGGCCGCAGCCGTAGTGCACCTCGACGACGACGCGGTCGCCGACCGCGAACTCGTCGACGCCGGCGCCGAGCTTCACCACCGTGCCCATGTATTCGTGGCCGGGGGTGAAGTTCTTGTTGAACGGCTTGCCGCCCTCGATCAGGGCCGGCGGTCCCTTGGTGATGATGCTGATGTCGCCGGCGCAGAACGCGATGGCGTCGATGCGCACCAGCACCTCGGCGTGGCCGGGCTGGGGCACCGGCTTCTCGGCGAGGCGGAGCTGGCCGGGATCGTCCAGCACCCAGGCCTTCATGGTCTGCGGAATGTCGAAGCTCTGTACGGCGGCGGTGGTCGCGGTCATCGCAATGCCCTTTCGCTGGCGGCGCGGCGGACGCGCCTGACGACGCTCATTTCTCGATCGGGAAGCCGACGATGCTGCCCCATTCGGTCCACGAGCCGTCGTAGATCCTGATGTTGCGGAAGCCGAGGAGCTTTTCCAGCGCGACCCAGACCAGGGTGGCGCGGTGGCTCATGCGGCAGTAGACGACGACGTCCTCGTAGCGGGCCGGGTCGACGTCGGCGACGGCGAGCGCCCGGCGCATCTCGTCGGGCGTCCTGAACGAGTTGTCGTCGTTCAGGACGCAGCGGAAGAACAGGTGCCGGGCGCCGGGAATGCGGCCGTAGCGCATGGCGCCGTGGTCGAAGGCGGTGGCGTATTCGGCCATCCTGACGCCGAGATACTCCTCGGCCGAGCGGACGTCGAGGAGCAGGCGCTCCGGCCGGCCGAGTTTCGAGCGCACGTCGTCGCGGCCGAGCCGCATCGACAGGTCGGGCGCCGGCACCGGATAGGCGACGGGCGCGCAGGTCGGCACGGTCTGCGACAGCGGGCGCTTCTCCTGCAGCCACTTGCGGCGGCCGCCGTCGAGCACCTTGAGGTTCCTGTGGCCCGCCATGGTGAAGGCCCAGTAGGCGTAGGTGCCGTATTGCACCGGCTCGCCGTAGAGCACCACCGTGGTGTCCGGCCCGATGCCGAGACGGCCGAACATCGCGGCCAGCGCCTCGGGGCTGATCAGCTCGCGGTCGGTCTCGTGCCAGCAGGCGTCCTTCCAGTACAGGAAGGCCGCGCCGGGCACGTGGCCCTCGCAATAGGCCTTCGGCTCGGCGTCGCCGGAGATCTCGACGATCCGCAGGCCCGGGTCGCCCAGGTGGCTCTCCAGCCAGTCGTTCGAGACGAGCGGTGATTCCATGGTGGTCCTCGATCGAAGCAGCCGCCCGGATGCGGCACGGGAACGAGCGGGCCCCGCGGCGGCGCCGCGGGCCCCGCGATACGGATCAGTCGACCTCGCCGGACGCGAGCCGCCGCCGCGCCGTCTCGGTGTCGCAGCCTCCGACCCACCGGCCGACGACCAGGGTGGCGATCACGTTGCCCATCAGGTTGGTGGCGGCGCGGATCTGCGACATGAAGCTGTCGGCGCCGATCAGCAGGGCCAGCGCCCCGACCGGGATGTCGCTGATGGTCGGCATGGTGGCGGCGAGCGCCACGAAGCCGGCCCCGGCGACGCCGGCCGCGCCCTTCGAGGTGAACAGCATCACGAAGAGCACCGAGAGCTGCTGCCAGATCGACATCTCGATGTCGAGCGCGTGGGCCATGAACATCAGGCCCATGGTCATGTAGATGGCGGTGCCGTCGGTGTTGAACGACATGCCGGACGGCATGACGAGGCCGACCACCTCGCGCGAGACGCCGAGCTTCTCGAGCTTCTCCATGCAGCGGGGCAGCATCGCCTCGCCCGAGGTGGCGGCGAGACAGAACAGCCACTCGTCCTTGAAGTAGGACAGGACCTGCCAGATGCTGAAGCCGGCCCAGCGCAGGAAACCGCCGAGCACCACGACGACGAACAGGATGCTGACCAGATACACGCCGAGGATGAGCTGGCCGAGATCGATCAGCGTGCGGGTGCCGAACTTCGACACCGTGAACGCCATGGCGCCGAAGGCGGCCAGCGGCGCGATGGTCATGATGATCTTGACCATGCCGAAGAAGGCGTAGGTCGAGCGGTCGAGGAAGTCGACGATCGGACGGCCCTTCTCGCCGATGCCGACGAGCGCGAAGCCGAACAGGGTGGCGACGAACACCACCTGCAGCATGTTGCCCTTGGCGAAGGGGTCGACGAAGGTGGACGGGATGATGTCCATCAGGAAGTGCATCATCGTCATGTCCTGGCCCTGCTTGGCGAAGCCCTGGACCAGCTTGGTGTCGAGCGCGGCCGGGTCGGCGTGGATGCCGGACCCGATCGGCCACACGTTGATGACGACGATGCCGATGAGGAGCGCGATGGTGGAGGCGACCTCGAAGTAGATCAGCGCCTTGGCGCCGACATTGGCGACCCGGTGCATGTCGCCCATCTTGGCGATGCCGACCACGATGGTCAGGAAGATGATCGGCGTGATCACCATCTTGATGGCCTTGATGAAGACCATGCCGAGCGGCTGCAGCGTCACCCCGACGTTCGGATAGACGGCGGCGAGCAGCGAGCCCAGGATCACGCCCGCGATCACCTGGACGTACATCTTCTTGTAGAAAGGCTTGGCCTTCCGGCTCGGCGCCGGTGCGACGGACGCGCCGGCGGCGGCATTCACGACAGTCATCACCATTCCCCCAAAGAGTCGGTCCCCGCAGGGACGGCCGGGCGGTCGGCGCGGTGCGCCGGCCCGGCTTCGTTGTCGGTCGACGGTCGACCGTGAATCTCGCGGAGCGGAACGCGCGGGGGTGCCGCGTTCACGCCGCCGCCTTCTTGCTCCCCTGATTCCGGCTGCGCATCATGGTGATCAGCTGGCTGCCGAGGATGACCAGGGCGAGGGCCCAGAACAGCAGCGCCGTGTAGGATTCGACGAACACGGCGGGCGAGCCCTCCGACATGATCATGGCGGTGCGGGCCTCGCGCTCGAGCGTCGGGCCGAGCACCAGGCCGAGCAGGATCGGCGTCGCCGGAATGCCGCCCTTGATCAGCCAGTAGGCGACGAACCCGACCAGCCCCATCACCCCGACGTCGAACAGCGAGTTGCGGATCGCGAAGGAGCCGATCACGCACATCACCAGGATGCCGACCGCCATCAGGTGCGGCGGCACCCGCAGCGCCTTGACGAAGGCGCGCACCCCGAACAGCTGGATGAGCGCCGTCACCACGTAGGCGAGGACGAACAGGAGATAGATCGACATGATGACGTCGGGCTTCTCCATGAACAGCAGCGGCCCCGGCTGGATGCCGTGGATCAGCAGGCCGCCGAGGATGATGGCGGTCGCGGGATCGCCCGGGATGCCGAGACCGATCAGCGGGATCATGGCGCCGCCCGTGACGGCGTGGTTGGACGCCTCCGGCGCGACCACGCCCGACACCTCGCCCTTGCCGAAGGTCTCGGGATGCTTCGACCAGCGCTTCGCCTGGTCGTAGGCCAGGAACGCGGCGATCGGGCCGCCGGTGCCCGGGATGGCGCCGACCACCGTGCCGATGGCGGCGGATCGGAGGAAGTTCCAGCGCTGCGACAGCAGCAGCCGCCAGGACGGCAGCTCCGTGCGCACGTTGCCGGCCTCGATCCGCATCTCCTTGCCGCGCCAGTAGGTGGCGAACACGGTGACGACGTGCGGGACCGCGAACAGGCCGATCATGGCGACCAGCAGGTCGACGCCCTGCAGCATCGCCGTGGTGCCGAAGGTGAAGCGCGGCACGCCGTCGATCGGGTCCTGGCCGATGTTCATCAGCATCAGGCCGATGACGCCGCCGATCAGGCCCTTCACCAGCGAGCCGCCGGCCAGCCCGCAGATGGTGGAGAGGCCGAACACGACGAGCGCCGTGATCTCGGCCGGCCCGAACGAGATGGCGACGCGGGCGAGCGCGTCGACCGAGACCAGCATCACGATCAGGCTGAGAATGCCCCCGACGCAGCCCGCGATGGTGGCGATGCCGATGGCGATCGAGGCCTTGCCCTGCTTGGCCATCACCTCGCCGTCGAGCACCGTGGCGGCGGCCGAGGGCGTGCCGGGGACGCCGATCAGGATGGCCGAGACGGCGCCGCCCGTCATGCCGCCGATATAGGTGCCGAGCAGCATGGCGATGGCGGCCGTGTGGCTCATCGAGAAGGTGATGGGCAGCACCATGGCGAGCGCCATGGAGTAGGTCAGCCCCGGAATGGCGCCGAAGATCAGGCCGACCAGCGCGCCGAAGAAGGTGCCGAGCAGCGCCTGCCAGCTGAGCGAGGCGGCCAGGGCGGTCAGGAAGATGTCCATGGTCGATCCTCAGAACAGATTGATCAGCTCGCCTTGCGGCAGGTAGACGGCGAGGAGCTTGCCGAGGATCAGCCAGACCGCCACGGCGAAGCCGACCGGATACCCGATCAGCAGCCACGGCGATCGCTTGCCGAGCATGAGATACAGGAAGGCGGCGAGGGCGACGACGGTGCCGATCAGGAAGCCGGTGAGCTTCAGCAGCAGGATGTAGACGGCCAGGAACCCGAAGGTGGCGGCGATGCCGCGCCAGTCGAGCGCGTCGAGGGCCGGCGCGGCCTTCTTGGCCTGGAGCGGGGATGTTCTGAAGATCGCGCCGGCCAGCAGCACGGCGGAGAGCACCGCCAGCGCGATGCCGGAGGCGAGCGGGAAGGTCCGGGCGCTCGACGGGCTGCCGGGCGAGTCCGGGATGGTGGTCAGGATGAAACCGATCCACACCAGGGCGATGACGAAGAGCAGTGTTCCGGTCAGAAGATCTCGGGCGCGGTCGGCCGCCATCGGGTACTCCCAGGTGACTGTTCTTGGCGTGCGAGGTCGAGGCGGGCGCGCGGCCCGCCTCGCTGATCGTGCTACTTCTTCTTCTTGTTGATGCCGAGCTCGGTCATGAGCTCGCCGATCTCCTTGTCGTTCTCGGCCACCATGGCGCCGAAGTCCTTGGCCGACTTGAACAGCGGCGAGAAGCCGAGATTGTCGCCGGCCTTCTTGAAGTCGGGCGACTCGACGGCCTGCTTGATCGACGCCTCGAGCTTGGCGATCACGGCCGGCGGCGTGTCCTTGGGCGCGTGGATGCCGCGCCAGATGGTGAGGTCGAGGCCCTTGGCTCCGGCGGAGTCGCAGGTGACGGTGTCGACCGGAAGGTCGACCTTCTCCTTGCTGGTCATGCACAGCACGTTGATGGTGCCGGCCTTCACGTGCGGGGCGAACTGGCTCGCCCACTGCAGGGCCGCATCGATGCGCCCGCCGAGCAGCTCGGCCGGCGCACGGCCTTCGCCGTACGGAATGTAGACCACCTGCAGGCCGAGGCGGTTGAACAGCGCCGCCGAGGCGAGGTGGGTGAAGGTGCCGAGGCCGGAGACGCCGACGCGCAGCTTCTTGCCGCTCGCCTTGCCGGCGTCCTGCAGGGCCTTGAGGTCCTTCCAGCCGGAGTCGGCGCGGACGGCGAGCACCGGCACTTCCATTCCGATCTGCGCAACAGGCGCGAGGGCCGAATAATTGAACGGCAGATTGCCCTGATAGTAGACGGTCGAGATCGAGTTCGAGGAGAACACGATGCTGTAGCCGTCCGGTGCAGCGCTCTGCAGGAACGTGTAGCCGATGGCGCCGCCGCCGCCGGGCCGGCTGACCGTGATGACGGGCTGGCCGATGTTCTTCGACATCAGATCGGCGAGCACCTGGCTGATCGTCTGCGCCGGGCCGCCGAACAACGTCGTCATCTCGATCGTCTTCTCGGGGAACTCGGCGTGGGCGGGAGACGGCAGGGAGAGCAGAAGTCCGGCGGCAGCCGCCGCGCCGAACAAACGAAAAGTCGTGGCAGTGGTCCGCGTCAGTCTCATCAGGTCCTCCGGACGTGGAAGAGTCGTTTCGGTCACTGTCGCCGCGGCGGATGCTGCCTCATTAGCAACCTTTGGAAAAGCAACGGACTCGCCCGCCCTGATCCGCGTGACGCGCATGCGGGCGCGGTGGCGGATAAGAACCGAGCCGGGAGCCGCGGCGGGTTGTCGTCGGCGACGATTCGTGCGCCGGCGAGCGATTGCAGCAGACTGGACACGCCGTGGGAAGGCCGCCAAACGGCCGGTCGATCTAAAACGTCCTGCGTCGGCGCTGGAATCCCGATTGTTTATCGGATGATATGGAGCATTAACGCGGATCGCCTCGCGTTGCCGCAATGCGGGCCATGCGTGCTGCATCGCAGCGCGGGCGGCGGCTCGCGGGGCTGCGATCCCGGAAACTACGGATGGTGGGAGTCCGTCGCGCGGGCCGGCGAAGAAGACGGACGGTGCCGCCGGCGCTGCTTCAGCCGGCGCGGCGGCGACGCTGCGACGTTCCACCGCGCGCCTTCTTGGCGGTCGCCGCGCCGCGGCCGACCGGCTTGCGCGGGTGGCCCGGGCCCGCCCCGTCCTGCGCCTCGACGCTGCGCCGGAGTGCGTCCATCAGGTTCACCACCTTGGACGGCGTCTTCTGGCGGGTCGGCCGGGCCGCCTCGCCGTTTTCCTTGCGGGCGATCAGCTCGCGCAGCGCCGTCTCGTACCGGTCCTCGAACTCGTCGGGGCGGAATTCGCCCTTCATGGTGTCGATGATGTGGGTCGCGAGCTCGATCATCTCCTTGGGGATCGGCTCGTCCGGGATGTCGTCGAAGAACTCGGCCTCGTCGCGCACCTCGTAGGGATAGCGCAGCAGCGTGCCCATCAGGCCCTTGCCGCGCGGCTCCAGCGCGATGACGTGCTCGCGGCTGGAGATGACGACGCGGCCGAGCGCCACCATGCCGCGGGCCCGGATCGCCTCGCGGATCACCGCGAAGGCCTGGCGGCCGGCCTCGCCGTCCGGGACGACGTAGTAGGGCCGCACATTGTAGAGATCGTCGATCTCCTCGTGCGGCACGAAGCGGGTGATGTCGAGGGTGCGCGAGCTCTCGATCTCGATCGACTCGAGATCCTCGGACGTGATCTCGACATAGCCGTCGGCGGTCTTGTAGCCCTTGACGATGTCGCCGGCCTCGACCGGCTCGCCCGTGTCGGCGTCCACCTTCTGCATGCGGATGCGGTGCCCGGTCGCCTTGTCGAGGAGATTCAGGCGAATCTTTTCGCGGTCCGTCGTCGCGGGATAGAGCGCGATCGGGCAGGAGACCAGCGACAGGCGTAGATAGCCCTTCCAGTTCGCACGCGGTGCCATCGGGCATACTCCGGTACAAACGACGACTCAACGCCACCCGGCGAGGTGCGTTCCGATTCGATGAAACGGGCGTTTTCGAAGGGCTGGCGTACCGTGCGATTCACGGTTCGTTCGTGACGCGGCGCGTCGGAGGCGACGGATGCGCGCCGAGGACCGACGAAGACAGGCCGAGCAGCCGAGCCGGACCGGGAAGCGAACAGAAATCGTGCGATGTCGACGAGACGGCCTCGATCCGCTCGTCTCCACGAAGGCGGGGACCCAGGGGCTCCACGGCAAGGCGCCCTGGATCCCCGCTTGCGCGGGGATGAGCGGAGGATGCGGCACGCGTCGGCGTCGCTCGGCTCGCCTCACTGCGGCTGGAAGTTCACGCTCTTCAGCAGGGCGGCGAGGCGGGGGACGTCGCGGGCGATGTAGCTCTTCGTCTCGTCGATGGTCTCGACGACCGGCTCGAGCAGGGTCGACTCGAGGCGCTTCTGGACCTCGGGATCGGCCATCGCCTCGCGCATCACGGCGTTGATCTGCTCCCGAATGGCGAGCGGCGTGCCCTTCGGGGCCCAGATGCCGTACCACGACTGCCACTGGAAGCCCGGCATGCCGCTCTCGGCGATGGTCGGGATCTCGGGGGCGAGCTTCGAGCGTTCCAGCGAGGCGATGCCGAGCGCCTTCACCTTGCCGTCGCGCGCCGAGGGCAGCAGCGCGAAGGAGGAGTCGATGAGAAGCTGGACGTGGCCGCCCATCACGTCGGTCAGGGCCGGCGCCGTGCCGCGATAGGGCGAGATGGTCATGGTCAGGCCGGCGCGGGCGAGGAAGTCGATGGCGGCGAGATGGCTCGGCGCGCCGAGCGCCGCGACCGCGAAGGTCCACTTGTCGGGCTGCGCCTTGGCGGCGGCGATCACCTCGGCGATGCTCTTCTCCGGACGGCCCGGCGCCATCACCATCACGAGCGGCGCCTTGGCCGTGCGGCCGACCACCTCGAAGTCCTTCTGCGGATCGAACGTGACGCCGCCGACCACCATGTTCAGGACGATGTGGTTGAACGCCGAGGCGAGCAGAGTGTAGCCGTCCGGCGGCGAATGCAGCACCGCGGTGGTGCCGATCACGGCGCTGCCGCCCGGACGGTTTTCCACCACGACGGTGGCGCCGAGCTTGTCCTGCAGGCGCTGCCCGGCGAGCCGGCCCATGGCGTCGTTGGCGGCGCCGGCCGGGAAGGGCACGACGATCTTGATCGGCCGCTCCTTCGGCCAGGCGGCCTGGGCGTGCACGGCCGGGGCGGGGAACGAGGCGGCAGCGAGGCCCGCCGCACCGCCGATGAGGAGCCGTCGTCGCGTCGTGTCGATCATGATGCTCTCCCGGACTGCGCCGCCGTTATCGACAGGCGGTCGCCGTCCGCGATAGCACTCCGGTGCGGACCGCTCCAGCGATGGGTGGTCGATACGGGATCGGCCGGATCGAAGCACGTCATCGCGTATCGGAGAGAAGAACGCTCTTCGGACTCCGATCTGGCGCTGCGTCAGGCGACGAGGCGCTGGTGCAGTGCGTCGGGCCACTGGCTGGTGAGATACCGGAACATCCAGTTGCCGCGCCGCTTCAGGCGCTGATACGCGGCCTTGAGGTCGAGCACCATGGTGATGCGGCGGCTGCTGCAGGCGAGCTCGCCGACCTCGTGGGTGGCGACCGGGTGGAAGCCCATCACGCGGGTGTGGAAGCCGTAGGGACTGTGCGGGTCGTCCTCGAACACGTCGGTGAGGTAGTGCGTGTAGCCGCGCGAGATGGTCTCGGCGGCGGCGGCCCGCATCAGCGCGGCGGCGACCACCAAGCGGCGGCGGAAGCGCGGCACCACGGCGAACCGGCCGATCTCGGCGATGCGGCTGCCGCGGATCATGTCCTCGATCTTCAGCGACGGGTCGAGCGGCGCGAAGCCGTAGGACGCATAGGCCTCGACCGGCGGATCGTAGACGACCCGCACGACGCCGGCCGGGCGCACCCGCACGCCGATCGGACGCGAGCGCACGTCGACCACGAACCACGAGACGTCGTCGCGGGCGAGGTCGGCGGGCGGGAACTGGGTCTCCGGATCGATCACCCAGCGCTTCTCGCGCTGATAGGTGGCCTGCAGCACCGTCAGCACCCGCTGGCGTCCGGCCTCGTCGGTCACCCGGGTGGTGGTCACGCGCTCGTCCAGTGTCATGGCGCAGCTCCGTGCGAGGGGGGCGGAAGGGCGGCCCGGCGGGGGGGCGCGCCGACGAGGCGGCCGGAGCCGGGGGCGGGCGACCAGCGTTTGCCGGACAGGCGGGCGATCTCGCCCATCACGGTCGCGTGCCATGCGCGCAGGGCGGCGGGCGACGGCCGCTCCAGGCGCTCGCGCGGCAGCAGCGGGGGCCCGATGCGGACCTCCATGGCGTCGCCGTCGCCGATCGGCCGGCCGGGCGCGGCATGCGGGAAGCGGATGCCGACCGGCACGATCGGCACGCCGGTCTCCAGCGACAGGAGCGCGGCGCTGCGCCGACCGGGCAGCAGCGTCTCGGGATCGCGGTTGACCGTGCCCTCGACGAAGACGCCGACCGATCGGCCGCGGGCGAGCGTCGCGCGGGCATGGTCGAGCACCGAGCCGGGCGCGCGGTAGAGCGGGCGCAACGCGTCGAGCACCCGCGGCCGCGCCGGCTTCGTCGTGACGGTGAGGGTCTCTGCCCGGCGATAGAGCAGGCCGATTCCGGGGATCAGCCGGAAATTCCAGTCGGCCATGAAGTGGATCAGCCGGCCGCCGCGATGCAGGGTCAGCACGGCGGGCACCAGCAGCGCCTCGGTGCGGGTCGAGTGGTTGAGGGCGAGGATGAACGGGTCGTAGCCGGCCCGGACGTTCTGCAGCCCGCTCACCGCCAGCACGCGGCCGCGCGCCGCCAGCGCCACGGCGCGCAGCAGGCCGCGGTTCACGGCGCCCTCCTGATAAGGCAGCGGCCAGCGCAGCAGCTCGCCCAGCGTCACGAGCTCCCAGTCGGGCGGATCGGCGTACAGCGACATCGTCGAACGGGGTCGGGTCGGAGCGCGGCCACCGCCCGGCGCGGCGACCCGGCGTCTCCGATCATTCGGACAGTGTTCGGCGATTCCTGTTGCGCGGCGATGAGGGGCGCGTGACGGAGAGGTGACAACGTGGACGGGAGGTCGCCGCGGGCCGCAGGGCGGACACGGAGAGGCCCGTGCCGTCTGCAGGTGCGCCCCCGAGGGGCCGCTCGCGAGGTCCGACGGCGTAAGCCGGCGCGGTGTGCCGCACCCGCGCTACGCCTCACCGCCGGCCGGTTCGCTGAGCTCGACCCATTCTCGGCTCATTCCCGCGCAAGCGGGAATCCAGGGGCCACACGTCCTGCCGCCCTGGGTCCCCGCTGGCGCGCCATGGGATGCGCAGGTCCCGAAAGCGTCAGCGAATTCAATGCATCGCATTTCGTCGGCGTCATCGCCGGGCTCGCCCCGGCCGACCATCCGCTTCGAAAAACATGACGGCTTGCGAAGCATGGCTGTCTGCGAAGAGTGACGGATGCGCGGGGCGAGCCCGCCGCATGATGATTGGCATGCGCAGCGCACGATGTGTGCATGCCGCAGCGCCTGCGCGGGGACGAACGGAAGCGGGGCCGGTTCATCGCGACCGGAAACCGCCCTACGCGTCGTCGCGCTCGATCGTCAGCGCGCGGCCGCCGCAGCTGAGGAAGGCGCGGCTGCGGCAGGTGAGGACGATCACCTGCTGCTTCTCGGCCGCCTGGGTGAGCACGTCGAACATCCGCTCGATGCGGTCGTCGTCGGAGAAGACGAGCGAGTCGTCGAGCAGCACGGGCACGGCCTGGCCGCGTTCGGCGAGCAGGCGTCCGAGCGCGAGGCGGACGATGATGGCGACCTGCTCGCGGGTGCCGTCGGAGAGCGACACGAAGGGCTCGTCGGCCCCGGCCCGGGTCAGCCCGTCGATCGCGAAGGAGGCGTCGAGCGCCGCGTCGGCGCCCGGGAACAGGGCGTGCAGATAGGGCCGCATGGCGGTCTTCACCGGGGCCAGATAGCTGTCGCGCGCGGCGCGGCGGCTCTCCGTCACGGCGTCGCGCAGGAGCCTGAGCGCGGCGAGCCGGCGCTCGATGGCGGCGACCTCGGTCTCGGCCAGCGCCAGCGCGTCGGCCGTCTCGGCCTCGCGCTCGCCCAGCCCTTCGCCGCCCCGGGTGGCGATGCGGCCCTGCAGGTTGGCGATGTCGCGCTCGACCTCGGCGAGCCGTCTTTCGCGGCCGTCGATCGCCTGGGTCAGCCGCCTCACCCGGGCGTCGAGCGCGGTGCGCTGGTCGGCGGTCGGCACCGCGGCGCGCAGCTCCGCCGCCCGGCGGGTCGCCGCGTCGAAGGCGGCGCGCGCCTGCGCGGCCTCGGCCGCCAGCGACACCAGCCGCTCGGCCCGCCTGTCGTCGGGGCAGACGGCCAGATCCTCGCCGAGTCTGGTCTGCATGTCGGCGAGATCGAGCTGCAGTGCCTGCAGGCGCAGCGTTTCGGCCTCCGCCTCGCTGCGGGCCGCCAGCACGGCGGACTGCGCGTCGGCGTGCTCGCGGCGCAGCCGGTCGCGCGCCGCCTCGGCGGCGGCCCGCTCGCGCGCCAGCGTGTCGCGGTCGGGCAGGGGAGCGCCGGAGTCGGACCCCGTCTCCAGGCCTGCCTGGGCTTCGGCGAGCGCCTTCTCCAGCAGGGCGATGCCGTCCTCCTTGCCGCCCTTCGCCGGCCCGGGTCCCGGCACCGGCGCCGTGGCGGCCAGCTCGGCGGCGAGGCCGCGTCCCTCGGTCTGCAGGTCGGCCGCCCTGGCGCGCCGTTCGTGCGCCTCGGCGAGCGAGGCGACGCCGGCCTCGCGCAGCGCGCGGGCGAGCTGCTCGCGCGCGCCTTCGATCGCGGCGGCGTCGTCCGAGGCGGCCGGCACGATCTCGACCGTGGCGAGGTCGCCGACCGCGACGGTGACGGGCGCCACCGCCGCGATGTCGCGGGTGCCGTCGACCGCCTCGCCCGCGCAGGTGACGCGGCCGGCGCCGGCCGGCCCGATCGTCACGCGCACCCGCGGCGCCTTCGCCTCGGCGCGGGCGCGCGCCGCGTCGAGCGCCTGCATGGCCGTCTCGATCGCCTTGACGGCGTCGGCCGGCACGGCGAGCGTCGTGATCAGCTGGCGGATCCGCGCGATATGCTCGCGCAGCTCGCGGGCGCGGACGAGCCGGGCCGAGATCTCGGCCACCCGCTCGGCGTCGCGCGCCGCGGTCTCGCGTCGCCGCGCCCGGTCGACCGCCCGCTCCGCCTCGGCGAGCCGCGTCGCCAGCGCCCCGAACGCCTGCTCCTGCGCGGCGAGGCGCGCCGCCTGGGCGTCCTTCGCCGCGCTCTGCTCGGCGGCGCGCCGCGTCAGCGCCGCGATCTTCTCGCGCGTCCTGGCGATGCGCTGGTCGAGCCCGACCAGCTCCTCGTGGCGCTTGCGGGCGCGGTCGGCGGCGAGCTCGCGCTGCGCCTCCTCGGTCCCGGCCTGCTGGGCCGCCTGCTCGGCCCGGGCGCCGGCGTCGCGTTCGGCGAGGGCGGCGTCGCGGTCGGCCTTCTGGCGGGCGGTCTCGGCCGGGTCGGCGAGCAGCGCGCGCTCGCGCAGCTTGTCGGTCAGCGCGGTGCGGTCCGCCTCCAGCGCGTCGAGCGTGCGGCGCAGCTCGGCGAGCGTCCTCTCCGCCTCGGCGCGACGGTCGAGCGCCGCCTTCCAGGGGCCGCCGGCCTTGGGCTGGCCGCGCGCCGTCTCGTCCTCGGCCAGCCGGTCGGCGACGCGCCGGAGCACCCGCTCGCCGCGCTCGCCGCCCAGCACCTCGCCGACCTCGGCCTCGATGACGCGGGAGAGCAGCGCCCGCGTGCCCTCGTCCGGCTCGGCCGGCCTGAACGACTGGCCCTGCCGCACCCACAGGAGCCCGAAGGCGGCCTCCTCGGCCGCCGAAGTGCCGGGCGTGAGGTCGAGCGCCGTCCACACGGCCTCGTCGGCGGCGCGGCCGTCGGCGACCAGGGTGCCGTTCTTGTAGAGCTTGGCGCCGGTCGAGCGCAGGAACGACTTCTTGACGAGGTAGTCGGCGCCGCCACGCTTGAAGCCGACCTCGACGCAGGCGGGCAACTCGGCGCCGAGGCTGCCGAGCCGGCGCATCTCCTCGGTCTTGCTGCCGTGACGGGCGAACAGCGCGAGATGCAGGGCGCGGAACAGCGTGGACTTGCCGGCCTCGTTGGGGGCGCACAGCAGGTTCAGCCCGGTATCGAGGCCGCGCAGAACATGGCGGCTGCGGAAGCGGCCGACGCCTTCGACGGCGAGATGCGTGATGATCATGTCGGCCTCACGCCGTCGCTTCGAGATAGAGGGCGAGGAGCGCGTCCTCGGCGGTCTGCCGCTCGGCCGCGGTCAGGGCCGGGTCGGCGGCGCGCGCCTTCAGGGTCTCGGCCACGCGGCGCAGGACGCCGTCGAAGTCGATGCGCTCGAGGTCGGCGGCGTCGGGCCGGATGGCGAGGGCGAGCGCCGCGTCGAGGTGGAACACCGAGGCCTGCAACCGCTCCAGCCACTCGTCGAGGGCGCGGCGCGCCGCGATCGACAGGGCGCCGCCGATCTTCAGCTTCAGCACCAGCTTCGACACCGGGTCGTGGGCGGTGCGCAGCAGCGCCTCGCGGGCGGCGAGCGTGTCGGCGTCGGCGAGATCGAGGGTCTCGGCGGCCCAGCGATAGGTGCCCACGTGGCGCGGCTCGACGGTCGGCGGGGCGCCGGCCTGCGGGACCGTGACGAGGAGCGCGGTGCCGACCGTCTGGCTGTCGTGGCGGTCCGGCTCGGGCGTGCCGGCGTACCAGGTGCGCGGGCCGATCTCCCGGGTGCGGTGCCAGTCGCCGAGCGCCAGGTAGTCGAGGCCGGCCTTCTCGGCGCGGCCCGGGTCGATCTGGTTCGCGGCCTCGCCGTCGTCGCCGGGCGTGCCGAAGCGGGTGACGGCGCCGTGGGCCAGCCCGATGCGGATGGTGCCGGGCGGGGTCGCCGCCTCGTCCATGCGGGCGGTGAGGTCGCGGGTCTCGTGCCGGCTGGTCAGCGGCGCCGGCAGCAGCACGGCGTGGCCGCCGAGCGCCACCGGCTCGGCCGAGAGGTGAACCACGACATTGGCGGGCAGGCCGAGGGCACAGAGGCGCTCCCACGGCCCGCCGGGCCGGTGGGCGTCGTGGTTGCCGGGCAGGAGGTGCCAGATGACCGCGGAGAAGCCGCGCATGCGCTCGACCGGCGCCCGCAGCGTCACGTTGGCCGGGCTGTCGCTGTCGAACACGTCGCCGGCGACCAGGACGTGGGCGGCGCCCTCGGCGACCGCGAGGCGGCCGATCGCCTCGACGGCGTCGAGCCGCGCGGCCCGGAACGCCTCCGCCTTGTCGCCGAAGCGGACGAACGGCTTGCCGATCTGCCAGTCGGCGGTGTGGACGAAACGCATGGAACGACCTGCCCGAGCCTCGGCGCGGCGCGCCGATTCGTGGGCCGATCCTAGCGCATTCGCGGTTTGTTCGGTGGTGCGTACGGGGCTGACGGGTCGCTATCCACCGTCGGCGCAGCGGCGTCACTCCTCCCCTACCGCCCCGTCGCCCGGCCCGCCTGGGAGACCAGCCAGGCCATGATCTCGGCGCTCTCCTGGACGGTGCCGAGGCGGCCGGAGCGGCCGGAGTGGCCGGCGCCCATGTCGGTCTTGAACAGGATCTCGCGGCGGTCGGTCCGGGTGGCGCGCAGCCGCGCCACCCACTTGGCCGGCTCGGCGTAGCGCACCTGGCTGTCGTACCAGCCGGCGGTGACGAACATGGCCGGATAGGCCTTGGCCTCGATGTTGTCGTAGGGCGACCACGCGCGGATGTTGTCGTATTCGGCCGGGTTCTTCGGGTTGCCCCACTCGACCCATTCCAGCGTGGTGAGCGGGATCGAAGGATCCGACGTGGTCGTCACCACGTCGACGAACGGCACCTCGGCGACGATCCCGGTGAACAGATCCGGCCGCAGGTTGGCGGCGGCGGCGACCAGCAGTCCGCCGGCGCTGCCGCCGCGGGCGAACAGGGCGCGCGGCGTGGCCCAGCGCTGCGCCGCCAGCGCCTCGCCGACCGCGATCAGGTCGGTGAAGCTGTTGCGCTTGGCCATGCCGCGGCCCTCGCGGTGCCAGCGCTCGCCCTTCTCGTGGCCGCCGCGGACATGCGCCATGGCGTGCACGAAGCCGCGGTCGAGCAGGCTGAAGACGGTCTCGTTGAACACCGGCCGCTGGCTGAACCCGTAGGCCCCGTAGCCGACCACGAGGGTCGGATTGCCGCTGACCGCCTTCAGGCTCCTGCGGTAGGTGATGGTGACGGGCACGCGCTCGCCGTCCGGCGCCGTCGCCTCGATGCGCTCGACCGCGTAGTCGTCCGGCCGCAGCCAGGCGGCCGGCTCCTCCCGGCGCAGCGCCAGGGTGCGGGAGACCATGTCGAAGTCGTAGGTGCGCTCCGGCGTCAGCGGGGCCGAGAAGCGGAAGCGCAGCACGGTGGCGTCCGGCTCGCGGTTGCCGCCGAAGCCGCCGAAGAAGAAGTTGGTGGTGGCAACGCCGATCGCCGCCGGCTGCGGCACCGTCACCGCGTCGCGGTCGGACAGCCGCATCACCTTCACGTGCAGGCCGTTCTGGTCCTCGACGTCCCAGGCGAGGAAGTCCCGGAACGGCTCCATCCGGCGGATCACCTGGCCGGGCTGCTGCGGCACCAGCTCGCGCCAGTGGGCGGCGCCCGGCGTCGCCTCCGGCGCCGTCATGATGCGGAAGTCCGGCGCGTCGAGATCGGTGCGCACGAACACCGTGTCGCCGACATGGTCGACCTCGTAGCGCAGGCCGGCGCGGCGCGGCTCGACCACCTGGAACGCGTCCTCCGGCCGGTCGGCCGGCAGCCAGTGCACCTCGCTGGTCCGCTCCTGGTCGCTCTCCAGCAGGATGTAGCGGCCCGACTTGCTCCGGTGCACGGCGACGCTGAAGGTCGGGTCGCGCTCCTCGTAGACCATCACGTCGCCGTCGGCCGGCGTGCCGATTTGGTGGCGCCAGACCTGGTGGCCGCGCAGCGTCACGGGCTCGCGTCGCACGTAGAACAGCGTCTCGGAATCCGCCGCGAAGGCGAAGCTCTCGGCGCCGTCCGTGATGCCCTGCTCGGTCACGGCGCCGGTGGCGATGTCGCGCACGAACAGGCGGTTCTGCCGGTCGCCCGTGAAGTCGACCATGAAGGCGACGCGCCGCCCGTCCGGGCTCGGTCGCCAGCGCCCGAGCCGGTACATGGCGTGGCCGGCGGCGAGCGCCGGCACGTCGAGCACGATCTCCTCGGGCGCGTCCGGTGCGTCGCGCCGGCGGACGATCACCGGATACTGCGCGCCCTCGGCGAAGCGCCGCTCGTAGAGATAGCCGCCGTCCCGATAGGGGACGCTGGCGTCGCGGGTGGCGCGGCGGTCGCGCAGCTCGGCGGCGATCTCGTCGATCAGCGGGCGGATCGGCTCCAGCCGGCGCTCCGCATAGGCGTTCTCGGCGTTCAGATAGGCCGTGACGTCGGGGTCGTCGCGGTTCGCCAGCCAGTCGTAGGGGTCGGGACGCTCGCGGCCGTGCTCGCGCAGCACCGTGGTGCTCTTGCGGGCGACCGGCGGCCGCACCGCGCGGTCGGCCGGGTCCTCGGCGTCGGCCGAGGGGGCGATCGCCGTCAGGCCGAAATAGACCGCCGCACCGAGTAGGATCGTGAACAGGCCGTGGGGCATTCGTCACCGCCGCTGTGGTCCCGAACTCCGGGGAACACCGGAACTATGGTGGTTCCGGGGCGGTGCCGAAAATCACGATGTTGCGCGGTGTTGCGGCGGCGGCAGCGAGCGGGCCGTCGTCCGTTCGAGGGCCGCTGCGCGGCCACCTCGGGGTGACGGAGCGAAGCCGCCGGCGGGCGACGTCACGGCCGCGGGCGGGCCCGGAAGCTGATGCGGGCCGGATTGTGCTCCATGTTGCCGGGCAGGCGCTCGGCCGCGAAGCCGGCGCGCGTCAGGATCTCGCGGAACTCGGCCTCGGTGTACTTGGCGATGCCGAGCTTCTGGCGGAGCTTGCTGTAGGAGGAGAGGGCGGTCCGCGCGACCCCGAACAGGGCGGCGATCAGGAACCCGTTCGTCCAGGCGTAGCGGAGCAGCGCGACGAGGTCGCTGACGGCGCCGACGTCGGGCGGAATCACGTCGGCGACGATCAGCACGCCGTCCGGCGTCAGCAGGCGCCGCCATTCGGCCAGCAGGCCGTCGAGGTCGGCCCGCGAGAGATACTGGACCACCGAGTTGGCGACGATCAGCTCGAAGGAGCCGGCCGGCATCGCCTGCAGCTCCTCCGGGCTCGCGACGGCGATGTTCGGCACCTGCCGGAAGCGCTCGGCGAGGTTCCGGCGCACGCTCGGCGCCGCGTCGGACAGCACCACGCGGCCCGCCACCTTCGCCACGGTGTCGGCGTGCAGCGCCTCGCCGCAGCCGAAGTCGAGCACCCGCGCCTGCGGCCCCGGCACGAAGCCGGCGATGGCGTTCGCGATGTCGCGGTAGTGGACGTCGATGTGCCGCGCATTCACGTAGATCGAATGCGGATTGTCCCAGAAGCCGACCCAGTCGCGGATGGTGGTCATGTCAGTGCCCGCCCTGAATTGCCGGTCGTTCCGGGGCGGCGCGTCAGCGCCGAGCCCGGAACCCATAGTCCCTGTGTGTCGTGAGCCATCGAGACCGGGCGTATGGATTCCGGGTTCGCGGACCTGCGGTCCGCGCCCCGGAATGACGGAGAATGCCATGCGCTCCGCGGCCCGCTCTGCGGCGGCACGATCAGCAGGCGGTAGGGGGCCGGCCGGTTGGTGTCGCCGAAGAAGGTGCGGGTGACGACGAGGTCGACGGTGCGGGCCTCGGGCTCGGTGCGGGCGCGCGCCGCGAGCGCCTGGAGGCACGGCCGGTCGTCGGCGCGGCAGACCGCGACATAGCCGTCGCGCAGCAGCCGGTCCGGCGAGATC
This sequence comes from Rhodoplanes tepidamans, assembly GCF_030813915.1. Lineage (GTDB taxonomy): Bacteria > Pseudomonadota > Alphaproteobacteria > Rhizobiales > Xanthobacteraceae > Rhodoplanes > Rhodoplanes tepidamans. The sequence continues at coordinate 55,592 of NZ_JAUSUJ010000018.1, read as the reverse complement.
CAGGGCGTCGGGGCGAGCGTGAAGCCCGGCACCGAGTCCGGATGGTCGGGATGATAGAACGCGATCGCGGCGCCGAGATCGGCGTCGCCGATCACGATCGGCAGCCGCGTGCCGGTGGTCGCCACCCATTCGCGTCCGACCGCCTCGGCGAGCGGCGCGTAGTAGGCGCGGCCCTCCTTGTTGCCCTCCCAGTGGCGCAGCAACGCCAGCCCCGGCGCGGCGGCCAGCACCACCAGCGTGACGATCGCCACGGCGCCCGCCACGGCGGTGGCGGCGGGGCGCGAGATCGTCGCCTCGGGCGGGGCGAGCAGCACGACCGGCAGCAGGAACCAGGCCTGCATGGTCCACAGCGAGGTCAGCTCGACGCCGACGAAGGGCGCCGACACGGCCGGGATCAGCAGCGGCAGGACGAGCAGATGCACCAGCATCCGCCGGTCGGGATCGGCCGGCCACAGCGTCGCGGCGACGAGCGCGCGGCCCGGCCGCACGATCGCGAGCCACACCAGGACCGGCACCGCCACATAGGCGACGGCGCCGATCAGATACAGAAAGGCCTTCCACAGGATCGCGCCGAGAGTGGCGCCGCCGTGCACCGCATAGGCGTAGCCGAACGGCTGGAATCCGGTCGTGGCGAGCCACCACAGATGCGGCGACAGCACCGCGAAGCCGGCCAGCATCGACACCCAGGGCGACGGCGACTTCAGATAGCTCCAGCGGGCCGGATGCAGCAGCGCGGCGAGCGGCAGGGCGGCGATCAGATAGATCGAGTAGTACTTGCCCAGCATCGCCAGCGCGCAGGCGGCGCCGGCGGCGGCGGACCACAGGATCGTCCGCGTCTCGAAGGCGCGCAGGAAGCACAGCACCGCGAGCGGCCAGGCGAGCAGCAGCGTCTGGTTGGAGGCGAAGCGCTGGCCGTGGAACTGATAGAACGGCGTCAGCAGCAGGAACAGCAGCACCAGCACGCGCTTGTCGCCCGACACCCAGCGGCGGGCGATGCGGTCGACGACGAACAGGGCGGCGGCCGCGTTGGTCATCGCCAGCAGGTGGAACGACCAGTCGGCGACCGGGAACACCGCGAACCACCCGGCCGCCATCAGGCCGCCGAGCGGCGGGTGCTTGTAGTAGCCGGGACTCGGATGCCGGCTCCAGGCGTAGATCTCGACGAGGTCGGGATGGAGGTCCAGCGACGCGTAGGAGATCACCTGGAACGCCGTCCAGGCCGCCACGAACAGGGCGAGCAGGATGGCGGTCGCGGTGCCGCTGTCGGCGCGGTCGAGCCAGGCGCCGATCACGCGGTTCGGCAGGGCGGGGCGGACGGGAGTCGCGGCCGTGCTCATGAGCCGACGGAGGCCCGGCGCGGTGCGGTCTCGCGGCCGGCGGCGGCGGGCGGCGCCGCCGACGTCTCGGTCTCGGCGACCAGGAAGGGCGGCCAGTTGCGGGTCTCGCGCAGCACCCGGCCGATATACTCGCCGATGATGCCGAGCACCAGGAACTGGCCGGCGCCCAGGATGGCGATCGCCGACATGGTGGAGGTCCAGCCCGCCACGGTGTGGCCGATGGCGAGGAAGCTGACGATCGAGTAGACGAGCAGCAGCACGCCGATCAGCGCGAAGACGAGCGCGAGGTGGATGGCGATGCGCAGCGGCTTCACGCTGTGGGCGATGATGCCGGTGACGGCGAGGTCGATCATCCGGCGCAGCGTGTAGGACGACTCGCCCTCGCTGCGCACGCCCTGGCGGTACGGCACCTTGACCAGCGGATAGCCGAGCCAGCGCACGAGGCCGCGCAGGAACAGGTCGTGGTCGTCGAAACCATTGATGGTGTCGACGACGACGCGGTCGAGCAGCAGGAAGTCGGCACTGCCGGGCTCGATGCGGACGTCGCCGATGGAATCGAGCAGCCGGTAGTAGAGCCGCGACGTGAGCCGCTTGAAGGCCGAGACGTCCCCGGCCGCGGTCTCGCGCTGGGCCGCGACGATCTTGGCGCCCTCGCGCCACCGGGCGAGAAGCTCGGGGATCAGCTCGGGCGGGTGCTCGAAGTCGCAGTCCATCAGCACCACGGCGTCGCCCCTGGCGTGCCGCAGGCCGGCCCGCAGCGCCGACTGGTGGCCGAAGTTGCGGGTGAAGGAGACGTAGCGGACGCGCGGGTCGGCGGCCGCCAGACGGCGCAGCTCGGCCAGCGTGCCGTCCTTGGAGCAGTCGTCGACGAAGACGATCTCGAAGCGGGCGAACGCGTCCGACCGGTCGGCGCTCAGGATCTCGGCCAGGCGGGCCGCCATCGGCCCGACATTGCCGGCCTCGTTGTAGGCGGGCAGCACGACCGAGAGGAGCGGCCCCTGGTCCGTCGTCCGCCGATCCGATCCGACCGCCACGAAGCTCTCCCGGTCTCGTTGTCGCGGGCCTTGCCGGCCCGGCCGGCGGGGCCGGCCGGGCGTGTCAGGGCACAGACGGGGGGAAGAATCAAGCCTCGCCGGGGCGCTCCGCCGGGGCCGGGCCGGCCGGAGGGGCCGGCGGCGGCGGTGCCGGGGTGGCGAGGTGCAGCCCGACCGCCACCGCCGCGAAGCCGACCATGACGGCCGCCATGGCGCTCGCCCCGAGGGTGTCGAACAGGGCCGCCACGATCGCGGAGGACAGGGCGCCGACCACCATCTGGGCGCTGGTCAGCACCGCGGAGGCGACGCCGGCCCGGTGCGGCAGGTCCCGCATCGCCGCATAGGACACGTTGGGCCCGACCAGGCCCACGCTGAACGCCGAGACGAACAGGAGGGCGACGATCGGCACCAGCCGCCCGGCGAGCGGTCCGGCCAGCGCCACCACCAGCAGCGTCGCCGCACCCGTCATCAGGGCGAGCCCGGCGCGCACCAGCGTCACCGGTGCGACGCCGCGGCCGAGCAGGGCGCCGTTGAGCAGCGTGCCGCCGATCGCGCCCGTCACCGGCACGGCGAACACGTAGCCGTAGGCGGCGGCCGACAGCCCCATGAAGCCGATGAACACGATCGACGAGCCGGAAATGTAGGCGAACAGCACGCCGAAGCACGCGGCGTTGAGCAGCGACGCCTTGAGGCTCACCGGATGGGTCAGCACCTCGCGATAGCCGGCGACGAGCTGGCGCGGCGCCAGCGCGTCCCGGTTCCGCTGCACGATCGATTCGCGGAATCCGAGTGTCACGGCGGCGAGCAGCGCGGCGCCGAACACCGCCATCAGCGCGTAGCCGGCCCGCCAGCCGCCGAACGCCAGCGTGTAGACCCCGATGGTCGGCGCGGTCAGCGGCATGATCGCGTTGATCGCCATCACCCAGGAGATCTTCTTGCGCGCCGCGATGCCGTCGAACAGGTCGCGGATGGCGGCGATGACCAGCACCGTGCCGGCCGCCGCGGCGAGCCCCTGGAACAGCCGGGCGGCGAGCAGCACCCCGATGGTCGGCGCCGCCGCGCACAGCACGCTGGTCAGGGCGTAGAGCGAGAGCCCGGCGAGCATCACGGGCTTGCGGCCGAAGCGGTCCGACACCGGCCCGTAGACCAGCGGGCCGGCCGCGAAGCCGAGCATGAACCAGCTCAGCGTCAGCGCGACGGCGGGCTCGCCGGTGCCGAGATCGGCGGCGGTCGCGGCGAAGGCCGGCAGACCGAGGTCGATGGACAGCGGCGGCAGGGCGACCAGCGAGCTGAGCAGGACCGTGAAGGCGAGGGAGGACTTGTCGAGCACGGGGGATCGCCGGACCGGAGATGCCGCGCGGAGCGGCCGAGCCGGCGGCATAGGCCCGGGACGCCCCGCCGTCCAGCCGCGCCCCGGCATGGCGGCCGCGCCGCCGACGGCCGCCTGGCGCAGCGGCGCGATCGTGGCGGGTCAGGCGGCGTGCTCGGCCTTGCGGCGCTCGGCGGCCGCCTTGGTCTCGGCGGCCCACAGCTTGACCAGCGGGCCGGCCTTGCCGTGCACCGGATCGCTCGCCGGCAGCGGCACCTGGGGAATGGCGGCCGTCGCCTTGGCGTGCTCGGCCTTGCTGCCGCGGCAGAGATCGTAGGTGCCGCTCGGCGGATAGGCGCCGATCACCACGAGATCGGCGGTGGCATGAACGCGCTGGTGGCCGGTGCCGGCCGGCAGCACGACGACGTCGCCGACCTTGAGGTCGACCTCGGCGCCGGTCTCGCCGCCGAAGCGCACGCGGGCGCGACCGCGGGCGATGCCCATCACCTCGTGGATGCGGGAGTGGTAATGCGCGTACGGGTAGATTCCGTTGCGCCACACCCCGACCCAGCCGTGACGCTGGAACGTCTTCTCGATCAGGTCTTCGGGATGCGGCGATCCCTTCATGTCGATCGCGTCGCGGAACACCACGAAGGACAGGGTCGGGTTGTTCGGAACGATCCCGTCGTCGGTGAACCGGAACGTCTCCGGGGCATGCCGTGGAAGCTTTGCGTGCATTCGTCCATCCTGGCCACCGCGCACGTGCGGCGTCGCGGGCGCAGTCTGCTGCCCCCGGCTTAAGGCGTACTTAAGCCGGATGTTCCAATTCGGCTGCGTCGCGACCGTAGGCCGGTGGCCGGACCCCAGGAGACGCTCCGGGAGCCGTCGGTGGCCTGCTTGGCGGCGAGCGTGCGCTCGGCGAGCTGGCGGACCGCGGCGGTGCGCGGCAGCGGGGCGAGATCGAGCTCGGCGTCGCTGCGCTCGCGCGGCCGGCGCAGGTCGGGCGGCAGGCGGGATCCCGGGGCGTGGTCGCGCCGGTCCGGGTGCTCGGCCGCCGCGGCGGCCTCGGCCGTCCACAGGGTCAGGAGCGGGCTGGTCTCGCCGTTCAGCGGATCGGACGGCGGCAGCGGCACCCGACGGACCAGCTCCCGCGCCTTCAGGCAGTCGAACATGTTGGGGCGCCAGAGGTCGTACTGGCCGTTGGGCGGATAGGCGCCGATCATCAGGAGGTCGGCGCTCGCCATCACGCGCTGGTGCGCCGTGCCGGCCGGCAGCACCAGCACGTCGCCGACCGCGAGATCGACCTCGACGCCGGAGCGGCCGCCGAGCCGCACGCGGGTGTGGCCGGCGGCGATCGCCATCGCCTCGTGGACCCCGGCATGGTAGTGCGGATAGGGGTACATCTCGTTGCGCCACATCCCGATCCAGCCGTTGCGCTCGAACGTCGCCATGATCCGGTCGGCATGGCGGGCCGAGCCGGCGAGGTCGATGCCCTGGCGGACCACCACGCAGGACAGGACCGGGTTGTTGGGGACGAGGCCGTCGTCCGCGAACCGGAACCGCTCGGGGACCGGGCACGTATTCCGAACATTTTGATTCTTCTTGAACATTCGTGCCTCCACCAGATCGCCGTGCGGGGGTGCGGTCGGCGTGGCCCCCTGTCTGGTGGCGGCGCTTTAAGCGGTGCTTAACCGGGAGCTTTCAATTCGGAAGCGTCGGGTGCCTGCAAAACGGAGATGCGAATCGTCCGTCCTAGGCCCGCCATAGCCGGATTCGCGCAGGCGTCCGAAAACAGCGGGCCTTCAATGCGGAAGGCGTCGAAGGCGGGAAAACTCGCTCAAAAGGACCGGATGCGGAGGAAAGCCCCGGCGGTCCGGCCGGCTTCGTCGCTCGCCACCGGATGAACGAAGCAGAGCAGCCGGGACGCCCAGCGGGCGCGACCAATGGGACGGCAGCCCGGGTCCGCCTGGTGCCGGGGGGCAGGCCGCGTGGGCGCCAAGATGGAACCGGCGGCACAGCCTGTCGATCGTCGTCGTCCGCGCAGGCGCAGGCGGACGCCCCAGGATCCACCGGACTCCGTTGCTTCAGTCGGGAGGCTGCGGCGTACTGGGTGCTCCGCCTTCGCGAGGGCTTTGCGTAGTCGGTCATTCCGGGACGGCGCGTAGCGCCGGACCCGGAATCCAGCTCAGAATGCCGAGTTCGTCGCTGGATTCCGGGTTCGCGCCTTTGGTGCGCCCCGGAATGACGAATTCTGCAAAGCCCTCGCCTTCGCGGAGCTCGACGGAGGAGAGGCTCGGGGCGGACGGTCTGAGGATGGCCCTGCGGCGAACCGGGGTCTTGGTCCTCCGACCCCCGTGTCAGGCCTGCTTGCGATCGCGCATCAGGCCGGCGAAGCGCTGGAACAGGTAGTGGCTGTCGCGCGGGCCGGGCGAGGCCTCGGGGTGGTACTGGACCGAGAACACCGGCCGGTCGGTGAGGGCGAGGCCGCAGTTCGAGCCGTCGAACAGGGAGACGTGGGTCTCCTTGACGTTGCCGGGCAGGCTGTCGCGGTCGACCGCGAAGCCGTGGTTCATCGAGGTGATCTCGACCTTGCCGGTGTCGAGGTCCTTCACCGGGTGGTTCGCCCCGTGGTGGCCCTGGTGCATCTTCCGGGTGGTGCCGCCGAGCGCGATGCCGAGCATCTGGTGACCGAGGCAGATGCCGAAGGTCGGCACGCCGGTCTCGACCACGGACCGGATCACCGGCACGGCATAGGCGCCGGTGGCGGCCGGGTCGCCCGGGCCGTTGGAGAGGAAGACGCCGTCCGGCTTCAGCTCGAGGATGTCCTCGGCCGAGGTGGTGGCCGGCACCACCGTCACCTTGGCCCCGATACCGGCCAGCAGCCGCAGGATGTTGCGCTTGATGCCGTAGTCGATGGCGACGACGTGCAGGTCCGGGGTCTCCATGCGGCCGTAGCCCCGGCCCCACACCCACTCGGTCTCGTCCCAGGAGAATCGCTGGCCGGATGTCACCCGCGGCACCAGGTCCATGCCGACGAGGCCGGGCCACTCCGCCGCCTCCGTCTTCAGGGCGTCGAGGTCGAAGCGGCCGTCCGGCGCGTGGGCGATCACGGCGTTCGGCATGCCCCTGGTGCGGATCAGGCTGGTCAGCGCCCGCGTGTCGATGCCGCCGAGGCCGACGATGCCGCGGGCCTTCAGCCAGGCGTCGAGGTGGCGGGTCGCCCGGTAGTTCGACGGCCGGGTCACGGCCGAGTGGAGGATCACGCCGCAGGCGCCCGGGGTGGCGGCCATGTTGACGGTCTCGATGTCCTCCTCGTTGGTCCCGACATTGCCGATGTGGGGGAACGTGAAGGTGATGATCTGGCCCGCATAGGAGGGGTCGGTGAGGATCTCCTCGTAGCCGGTCATCGCCGTGTTGAAGCACACCTCGCCGACCGCGTGCCCGGCGGCACCGAGGCCGAACCCCTCGATCACGGTGCCGTCCGCGAGGACGAGCAGGGCGGTGGGCTTGGGGTCCGCCCAGGCGGAGGTGTCGTTCGACATGGCGTCTCGGTCCAAGGCGTCTCGATCGGGATCGGGGGGCGGCGGGGGATTGCGGTAACCGAGCCCGAATTCTCCGGGCGACGGGCGGGCCGCGCTCTGGCCGTCCCGCCTTATTTGCGTATAAAAGGCGCCGAAGCAAGGTTCGGGGGCGCAGGAAAGGGTGCACGATGCTGCGTGACGACATCAACGCTGCGTTGAAGGAGGCCATGAAGGCGCACGACTCGCGCCGGGTCTCGACGCTGCGGCTGGTCAACGCGGCGCTCAAGAACGCCGACATCGAGGCGCGGGGCCAGGGCAAGGCGGCCCTGACCGACGAGGACGTGCTGGCGCTCCTGCAGAAGATGGTGAAGCAGCGCCAGGAGTCGGTCGACCTCTACGAGAAGGGCGGGCGGCCCGAGCTCGCCGCGCAGGAGCGCGAGGAGATCGAGGTCATCTCCGCCTATCTGCCGAAGCAGCTCTCCCCGGAGGAGACCGAGGCGGCCGTCAAGGCGGTGATCGCCGAGACCGGCGCGTCCGGCATGAAGGACATGGGCAAGGTGATCGCGGTGCTGCGCGAGCGCCATGCCGGCCAGCTCGACATGGGCAAGGCGAGCGGCCTCGTGAAGGGACTTCTGAAGTAGGGCGCGTCCGCCCCCCGAGGGCGCGCTCCGGACGCACGATCGCGGACCGCCCGGTCGGGGGTACGCACAAGGTCGTGCTCCACAAGCCGGCCGGCGCGGGCTAAGTCACCCGCCTCGGCACGAGGATGATCCGCCCCGCCGCGCTCGGCCGGAGGCGAGGCGGAGGGTGTTCCGGGGCCGCGGCTGTTCCGCCGCGGCGGCGGCCGACGATTGTTCGAGCTGTTCCATGCAGATTTTTTACGCGTCCCGCGACGGCCAGTCCCGCAAGATCGCGACCCATGTGGCGGGTCGCCTCGCCGCCCGCGGCATCACGGCGACCCCGATCGATCTCGCCACCGCCCAGCCGTCGGCGGCCGATCTCGCGCGGGCGCCGCTGGTGGTCGCCATCATGTCGATCCGCTACGGCAAGCACCTCGCCGAGGGGCTGCGCTTCGTCGAGACCTTCAAGGGGCTGGCGGCGCCGCCGCCGCTGGTCCTCGCCTCGGTCAACCTCACGGCGCGGAAGCCCGGCAAGGACACGGCCGAAGGCAACGCCTATCTGCGCAAGCTGATCGCCAAGAACGGCCTGAAGCCGGCGCTCGCCGCCGCCTTCGCCGGACGGCTCGACTATCCGCGCTACGGCTTCTTCGACCGCCACATCATCCGCTTCATCATGCTGATCACGGGCGGTCCGACCGACCCGACGACCGTGGTCGAATACACCCCCTGGGACCGGGTCGACGCCTTCGCCAACGACATCGCCGCGCTGGTCGACGCCGGCCGGAACGAGCAAGGGGGACGATGATGGGTTCGGCAGACACGATCGATCCGGTGCGCAGCGACAGCGTCCGGATCGGCATGACGCTGTCGCAGTTCACGATCGGCTGCGAGTTCCTCACCGCCAGCGGGCGCTGGCGCTGCACCGACGTGGGCACCCGCACCATCGTCGCGATCCGGCTCGACCTCGACCACGACCCGACCTGGTACGAAGGCCCGCCCTACGCGGTGCCGGAGCACGTCTTCGACGAGTACGATCTCGAGGACTGCAGCCCGGCCTCGCCGGAGGCCTACTACGACGACAGCGGCCGCGAGCGCCTGGTGCCGCTGCCGCGGGGATGATCCTCGGGTAGCCCGGCTGGAGCGGAAGCGACAGCCGGGACGTCGAGCGTCGAGCTTGCGGCTGCGCCGAGCCCGGATGTCGCTGGCGCACCATCCGGGCTACGAAGGGGTCCTACTCGCCATTCGCTGTTCGCTTCTTCCGTGCCTGCGCCATGTAGGACCGCAGCACCGCGTTGATCCGGCGCTGATAGCCGGGCCCCTCGGCCTTGAAGAAGGCGAGCACGTCGTCGTCGAGGCGGATCGAGATCGCGGTCTTCTTCGGCGGCACGACCAGCACGGCCTGCGACCAGTCGACGTCCACCGGCACCGCGTCGGGATCGGCCCGGACCGCCTCGGTGATCTCCTCGTCGGTGAGGGCATCGACCGCCGTCCAGTCAGTCTTCCCGGTTCGCGGAGCGTCCCAGGACACGATCGTGGAACCGTCGTCGCTCGTCCCGGCGGGCGCGTCGGGCCGAGATGATCCAGCAGAGGTCGCCGCGGAGCGTGCAGGCGACCGCGACCTCCCTGCCGTCGATCCATCCGAAGACCTGGTATCTGGTTTCGCCATGACGGTCCGATCGCCGTATGAAGACCTCTCCGTCGAAGACGGCGCGCGCGTCCTCGAAGTCGATCCTGTGGGTCCGCAGGTTGGTCTCGCGCTTGTTCGGGTCCCAGCCGAAACGCTGAATCCCCGTGAAGCTGAATCCCCGTGAAAAGATGCTGCAGGTCGTCGTCCGTCATGGCGATCCATCTCCGGGACGACGATGCGACCGTGCCGTGTGGATCCGCCATGCAGGTTGTGCCGAGATTCCGGCCGTGAGCGTGACCTCTGTCGTGTATATACGGACGTATGACGAAACATCAAGGCGCGGGCGGTACGCGCCGTTCGCCACATCGCCCGTCGCGGGTCGCGCCCCTGTGGAAACCCGGGACAACCCGGCTTCGCAACCCTGGCCGAGTCGCCGCCCGGCGCGGCGCCTTATATTGGCGGCACGGCCGGCCTAGGGTCCCGAATCACCATGCGGTTTCCGCCCGAGTTCCTCGACGATCTGCGCGCCCGCCTTCCGGTCTCGGAGGTGGTGTCGCGGCGCGTCAAGCTGAAGAAGGCGGGGCGCGAATGGAAGGGCCTCTCGCCCTTCAACAAGGAGCGGACCCCCTCGTTTTTCGTCAACGATTCGAAGGGGATGTGGTTCGACTTCTCGTCCGGCAAGAACGGCAACATCTTCGACTTCGTGATGGCCACCGAGGGGCTCTCGTTCCCCGAGGCGGTCGAGCGGCTCGCCGGGGCGGCCGGCCTGACGCTGCCGCGCTCGACGCCGGAGGCGGCCCAGCAGGCGCGCCACAGCCGCACCCTGCTCGACGTGGTCGAGATGGCGGCGAAGTATTTCGAGGCGGCGCTGCAGAGCCGGGCCGGCGCCCGCGCCCGCGGCTACCTGGCCGACCGCGGCCTCGATCCGGGGACCCAGCAGAAGTTCCGCATCGGCTACGCCCCGCCCGACCGCTTCGCCCTCAAGGAGCACCTGGGCCGCGAGGGCGTGTCGGTGGAGGACATGGTCGAGGCCGGGCTGCTGGTCGCCGGCGACGACATCCCGGTACCGTACGACCGCTTCCGCGACCGGGTGATGTTCCCGATCGGCGACCTGCGCGGCCGGGTGGTCGCCTTCGGGGGCCGGGCGCTCGACAAGGACGTCTCCGCAAAATACCTGAACTCGCCCGAGACCTCGCTCTTCCACAAGGGCGGGCTCCTGTACAACGGGGCGACCGCGCGGGCCGCCGCCCACGCCGGCGCGCCGCTGATCGCGGTCGAGGGCTATGTCGACGTCATCGCCATGGTGACGGCCGGCTTTCCCGGCACGGTGGCGCCGCTCGGCACCTCGCTCACCGCCGACCAGCTCGCCCTGATGTGGAAGATCGCCGACGAGCCGGTGCTGTGCTTCGACGGCGACTCCGCCGGCCGCCGCGCCGCCTACCGGGCCGTCGATCTCGCCCTGCCGCTGCTGCAGCCGGGCAAGAGCCTGTATTTCGCCACCCTGCCGCAGGGGCACGACCCCGACGACCTGATCCGGGCGAGCGGCAAGGGCGCGATGGCCGACGTGCTGGCCGCCGCCCGGCCGCTCGCCGACATCCTGTGGATGCGCGAGACCGAGGCCGGCCGGTTCGACACGCCGGAGCGGCGGGCCGGCCTGGAGGCGCGGCTGGACGCCATGCTGGGCGGGATCGCCAACGAGTCGGTGCGGAAATACTACCGGGCCGATCTCGGCGCCCGGCTGCGCGGGCTGCTGTCGCCGGAGACGGCCGGCGGGGCGGGCCGCTACCCGGCCCGGGCCTCGGGCGGCGGCTTCAGGGCGGACTTCAAGGGGGGCGGCCGCGGCCGGGGCTTCTCCCGCGGCGGAGCCGGCCGCCGGCCGGGCGGGCCGGAGCCCGCCCCGATGGTGCTGAGTCCGCGCATGTCGACCAGCCCGCTGGTGCGCGGCGCCCGCGCCGTGCTGCCGCCGCGCGAGGCCCTGATCGTGCTCTCGGTGCTCAACCATCCCTGGTTGCTGGACGGCCATGCGGAGGAGTTCGCCGCCCTCGACCTCGTCCATCCCGACGCCGACCGGCTGCGCCGGGCGATCCTCGACGTGATGGCGGCCCGCGAGGAGGTCCATGCCGACGTCCATGCCGCGGGCGAGGAGGCGAGCGAGGCGGCGGCGGTGCGCGCCGCGGTGCTCGCCCGCGACCTCGGCGGGCTGGTGGAGCGCATCGAGGCCGCTCTCACCCATGTGTCGGACTGGCCGGCCCGGCTCGGCGCCGCCCCGGAGGACGTCCGGCCCTGGTGGCGTCACGTTCTCACCTTGCATCATAAGAACCGGACGCTAAATAAGGAACTCAAAGAGGCCGAGCGCGCGCTGGGTGACGAGCCCAGCGAGCGCAATTATGCGTGGTTGCGGGATGTTCAGGGCCGCCTCGCCGCGATCGAGGGGACCGAGGCCTCGATCGAGGGCTTCGGGGCCCTGTCCGGCCGGCCGACGCGGGGGCTCTAGAGGGGATTGCGGCCGCGGGCACGCCCGCCGGTCCGTGGCAGGCGGGGCGACGCGGCAGGCGGGGCGACGCGGAGAGAACGTTTTTGCGAACCGGTGCGGCCGGCAGGCCGGGCGCGGGACGTGTAAGGCTTGGGATCCTGCAAGTTTCTCGTCTTGCAAGGTTTCTGTTCTTGCAAGGTTTCGGTGCGAAGGTTCGATCGGATCGAGCAGGTGAGGTGCGGTGACGCCGCACCGGGGCGGACGGCCCCGGGCACGGCGGCGACGAGCGGTCGCCAGGCGTCGATGTGGCCGTCGGTGACGTGACGGCGGGTACACGAGGCGGTCTGGGCGAGAGCGCGGCTTCAGGAGAACTCATGGCGACCATCAGGACGAAAGCGGCCGGCAAGGACAAGGTCGTGAAGGACAAGAAGGACGAGACGACCGAAGGCCAGACCCCCGACACGCCGGATACGCCGCTGCCGCTGCTCGACCTTTCGGACGCCGCCGTCCGCAAGATGATCAAGCTCGCCAAGAAGCGCGGCTACGTCACCCACGACCAGATCAACGCCGTCCTCCCCTCCGAGGAGGTGACCTCCGACCAGATCGAGGACATCTTCGCGATGCTCAACGAGATGGGCATCAATGTCGTCGAGCAGGAGGAGCACGGCGAGGAGGAGGCGGCCGAGGAGGCGCACGAGGACGACGACGACAGCGACGGCGAGCTGGTCGAGGTCACCCGCTCGACCCCGGCCAAGACCGAGCGCGCCGAGCCCGGCGAGCGCACCGACGACCCCGTCCGCATGTATCTGCGCGAGATGGGTTCGGTGGAGCTCCTCTCGCGCGAGGGCGAGATCGCCATCGCCAAGCGCATCGAGGCCGGCCGGGAGGCGATGATCGCCGGCCTGTGCGAGAGCCCGCTGACCTTCCAGGCGATCATCATCTGGCGCGACGAGCTGAACGCCGGCAAGGTGTTCCTGCGCGACATCATCGACCTCGAAGCGACCTATGCGGGGCCCGATGCGAAGGGCGGCGCGGCCGCCGCCGCCAACGGCCCGGAGCCGGAGGCGGACGCCGAGGGCGAGGCCGAGGAGGCCGTCGAGGCGCCGCCCGTGGCGCCGGCCGCCAAGCCGGTCGCGGCCAAGCCCGCCCGGGCGCCGCAGCGCGGCGCCGACGAGGAGGAGGGCGGCGAAGGCCCGATGCCGGACGGCGAGATGGACGAGGACGACATGGAAGGCTCCATGTCGCTCGCCGCCATCGAGGCCGAGCTGAAGCCCAAGGTGCTCGAGACCTTCGACATCGTCGCCGACACCTACAAGAAGCTGCGCCGCCTGCAGGACCAGAACGTCGAGTCCAAGCTCAAGAACGAGTCGCTGTCGCCGGCCCAGGAGCGCAAGTACAAGAAGCTCAAGGAGGAGCTGATCGCCGAGGTGAAGTCGCTGCGCCTCAACCAGGCCCGCATCGATTCGCTCGTCGAGCAGCTCTACGACATCAACAAGCGCCTGGTCGGCTACGAGGGCCGGCTGATGCGGCTCGCCGAGAGCCACGGCGTGCAGCGCGAGGACTTCCTGCGCAACTACCAGGGCTCCGAGCTCGATCCGCGCTGGCTCAACCGCGTCTCCAAGCTCTCCGCCCGCGGCTGGAAGAACTTCGTCGCCAAGGAGAAGGACCGCATCAAGGAGATGCGCGGCGACATCCAGAACCTCGCCGCCGAGACCGGGCTCGAGATCCTCGAGTTCCGCCGCATCGTCCAGATGGTGCAGAAGGGCGAGCGCGAGGCCCGCCAGGCCAAGAAGGAGATGGTGGAGGCGAACCTGCGTCTCGTGATCTCGATCGCCAAGAAGTACACGAACCGCGGCCTGCAGTTCCTGGATCTGATCCAGGAGGGCAATATCGGCCTGATGAAGGCGGTCGACAAGTTCGAGTACCGGCGCGGCTACAAGTTCTCGACCTATGCGACGTGGTGGATCCGGCAGGCGATCACCCGCTCGATCGCCGACCAGGCCCGCACCATCCGCATCCCGGTGCACATGATCGAGACGATCAACAAGATCGTCCGCACCTCGCGCCAGATGCTGCACGAGATCGGCCGCGAGCCGACGCCCGAAGAGCTCGCCGAAAAGCTCGGCATGCCGCTGGAGAAGGTGCGCAAGGTCCTGAAGATCGCCAAGGAGCCGATCAGCCTCGAGACGCCGATCGGCGACGAGGAGGATTCGCATCTCGGCGACTTCATCGAGGACAAGAACGCCATCCTGCCGATCGACGCGGCGATCCAGAGCAATCTGCGCGAGACGACCACGCGGGTGCTGGCCTCGCTCACGCCGCGCGAAGAGCGCGTGCTGCGCATGCGCTTCGGCATCGGCATGAACACCGACCACACGCTCGAAGAGGTCGGCCAGCAGTTCTCGGTGACCCGCGAGCGCATCCGCCAGATCGAGGCCAAGGCGCTGCGCAAGCTCAAGCACCCGTCGCGGTCGCGCAAGCTGCGGAGCTTCCTGGACAACTGAGCGGGTCGCTCAGGTTGGGTGGGCAAAGGCGCGCAGCGCCGTGCCCACGCGGTCGGGAGCATTGATGCGGTGGGCACGCTTCGCCTTGCCCACCCTGCGAGAGAGCGACGGACGCGAGGGCGATCGGCAAGCCACGCGAGGGGATTCGAACATGTCGAAGCCCGTGATCGTCACCATCGCGGCCGTGTGGCATGCCGAGGCCGCGGTGTGGAGCGGCCATGGCGACGAGATCCCGGCGGCGGCCGACGCGCCGACGCTCGACGCGCCGATGGCGGAAACCGTAGCAGTGCCGCTCGACGCCTGATCTCGTGCTGCAGGAAGCGTCCGGCGGTCTTTGTGGTGGGAACGTGAACGACGATCGTACGCGGGAGCTGGCCACGCGCAGGAGCGGCGCGGCGGCTTGGCCGGCGCTCCACCGCTTCGTCGGTGCGGAACGAGCGATCGCGTACAGGATGGCGAAGCGGCCGGCGACGGCCGTCCTCTACGAGCTCGTCCGCTTTGGTATGAAGCAGGCCTGGGCCTGCCTGTTCGGCGGACTGATGGTCTTTCTCCTGCTGGCCACGCATTACGCGTATCCAGCCAGCGCGCCCTTGTCCCGCTATGACTTCCTGTTCCTGGCGGCGCTCACGATCCAGGTGCTTCTGCTCGTGCTCCGGTTGGAGACCGTCGAGGAGGCGAAGGTCGTCTTCGCCTATCACGTGGTCGGCACCGTGATGGAGATCTTCAAGACGTCGGTCGGCTCGTGGATATATCCCGAGGCGGCGTTTTTCCGCATCGCCGGCGTACCGCTGTTCTCGGGGTTCATGTATTCCTGCATCGGCAGCTATCTGTGCCGTGCCTGGACGCTTTTCCATTTCGAGTTCGACGCCCACCCGCGGCTGGCCTGGCTCGCCGCCTTGAGCGTCGCGATCTACGCCAACTTCTTCCTGCATCACTATGTCGTCGATGCGCGCTGGCTGCTGTTTGCCGCCGCCGCCGTACTGTTCGCGCGCACCCGGGTCTACTTCGTCAACTGGCGGTCGCGCCGCTCCATGCCGCTGCTTCTGGGGCTCCTGCTCGTCACCGCCTTCATCTGGCTCGCCGAGAACATCGGCACCTTCACGAAGACCTGGATGTATCCGAACCAGCGCGACGGCTGGTCCATGGTGAGCGCCGGGAAGTTCGGATCGTGGTTCCTGCTGCTGATCATCAGCTACACGCTCGTCGCCGTGATCAAGACACCGAAGGACCGGGCTGAACGTCGGCCTGGGAGGCGTGTGGCGCCGCCGCCGGCCGACGACCGCCGGGGCTCGGTACCGGAGCCGTGGCGGCTGCGGGTGGCCTACGCCACGGCCGCTGTCGTCGTCATCCTCGCCGGTCTGACATGGCGCAGTCCCGAACTCGGATTGCCGCCGGTCGTAGCCAAGTATGGTGGATCGATTCTGTGGGGCTCGATGGTGTTCTTCGTCGTCGCGGCGATCCTGCCGTTGGCGCGCCTGAGGACCATCGCGGTTGCCTCTGCCGTTCTCGCCGCCGGTGTGGAGTTCAGTCAGCTCCTCCACGTCGACTGGCTCGACCGGTTTCGTGCCGGCACGGTCGGCGCCCTTCTTCTCGGCCGGACCTTCGACTGGCGGGATATCGCCGCGTACTGGGTCGGACTCGCGGCGGCCTGCGGGGGGACCGCCGTCCTGTCGCGGCACGGATCTGGATCGGACGGGCTGTCTGCCTTACGCAGTTCGCGTTCCCCGCCCCGAAGCCACACGCCGAAGACGTGAGGCGTGAACGACGTGGATGGCCGCGCCGGGCGCGGCCATGACGGGGACGTGGCGGACCAGTGCGCCTCGGCCGCATGGTTCGAGACGCGATCCTGCGGATCGCTCCTCACCACGAGGAGAGACGCGGAGCGAAGCCGCTCTGCCTCGGCCCGCGTGCCGGGGGCCGTTCGAGCGGCCCCCTCACTCCACCCCTTCGACGAAGCGCATGTCGCGCACGGCGCCGTCGGCGAGGACGTCGAGGGCCTTCTGGTAGCCGGGGCTGTCGTGGCAGGCGATGGCGGCTTCGAGGCTCGGGAACTCGCCGACCACGACGCGCTCCTTCACGCCGGCCTCGTGGGCGACGGCGGCGGGGCCGCGGCAGAGATAGCGGCAGCCGAACTCCGCCATCACCGGTCCGGCCAGCGCCGCATAGGCGGCGACCTTGGCCGGATCGTTGATGGTGCGATAGGTGGTGACCCAGTAGCCCTTCGGCATGGTGGCTCCGTCCGGGAATGGCGACGCGGCGTCGCCGGGGCCGGCACCCTAGAGCATGCGCGGGGCGCGGGGCAGCGGGGTACCGCGCGGGGCTGGCGCGACCCGGATGCAAGGGCGGCGATGCCACCCCGCGGCCCCGGTCCCGCCGGAGTCGGCGAGCCGGCCGCCGGCTTCGTGCGCCGTTCCGCCCGTGCTATCCTGCCGCGCATGAACGAGGCCTTTCGTCCGCCCGGTCTGTCGCCCGTCACCAACGCCGCCGAGGGT
This sequence comes from Rhodoplanes tepidamans, assembly GCF_030813915.1. Lineage (GTDB taxonomy): Bacteria > Pseudomonadota > Alphaproteobacteria > Rhizobiales > Xanthobacteraceae > Rhodoplanes > Rhodoplanes tepidamans. Next base: position 38,675 of record NZ_JAUSUJ010000018.1, on the reverse strand, counting down.
CTGCCACGGCGGCGATTCACCGTCGCCGAGATCGAGGAGATGACGGCCAAGGGCATCATCGCCGAGGACGAGCGCATCGAGCTGATCGGCGGGGAGATCGTGCCGATGTCCGCCAAGGGCAACCAGCACGAGATGCTGAAGGCGGCGCTGACCGTGCACTGGGCGCGGCGGCTGCCGGACGACCTGATGATGGTGACCGAGACGACCTTCCGGCTGACCGTCGACACCTATCTGGAGCCGGATTTCGTCTTCTATCCCAGGGCGAGCGGCATCAGGGGGCTCGGGGCCGGCACGGCGAAGCTGGTCGTCGAGATCGCCGATTCCAGCCTCGGCTACGATCTCGGGCGCAAGGCGGCGCTCTATGCGGGGTTCGGCATCGCCGAGCTGTGGGTGATCGACGCGGTGCGGCTGGTGACGCATGTCCACCGGGAGCCGTCGCCCGACGGCTACGCCACCGTCGCGGCGCTCGGCCCCGATCGTCGCGTCGCCCCGCTGGTCGCGGATGCGCTTGCCGTGGTGCTCTCGGAGCTCGAGCTTCGCTGACCGGCCGGCGGGGGCGCCGGTCCGACAGCGGTGTTTCGGCACGATTCCGCCGCCTTTTCCCCGCCTTACCCGCGTGCCATGACTCCGCCCGATGGATGGTCGCGACTCGGGGATCGGAATGGCTCTTGGAACCTGTTCGGCGCGCCGCGTGGCGCTCGCCTGCCTGCTCGCTCTCGCGGCGCCGTTCGCCGCGGCGCCGGCCTCCGCGGCCCAGTGCGGCGGCGACTTCGGCACGTTCCTGGCCGCCATCGGGCGCGAGGCGCAGGCCGCCGGCGTGTCGCGCGCCGTGGTCGACCAGGCCTTCGCCGGCGTGACCTCCGATCCCGCCGTGCTGAACTTCGACCGGCGCCAGCGCTACACGTTCAAGAAGAGCTTCGAGGAGTACGCCGCGACCCGCATCGTGCCGGCCCGCATCAAGCGTGCCCGCACGCTGCTGCAGAAGCACGCGGCGCTGCTCGGCCGGGTCGAGCGCCAGTTCGGCGTGCCGAAGGAGCTCCTGATGGCGATCTGGACGCTGGAGAGCGACAATGGCACCGGCGACATGGGCAAGCTCCCGGTGATCCGCACCATCGCGACGCTGGCGCACGACTGCCGCCGCACCGAGCTGTTCCAGGGCGAGCTGATCGCCGCCCTGATGATCCTCCAGCGCGGCGACCTGCCGCTGCGCGACCTGATCGGCGCCTATGCGGGCGAGCTCGGCCAGACCCAGTTCCTGCCGTCCTCCTACATCAAGTACGGCGTCGACTACGACGGCAACGGCCATGTCGACCTGCGCCACAGCATCCCGGACGTGCTGGCCTCCACGGCCAATCTCCTCAAGGTCAACGGCTGGCAGCCCGGCGCCCCGTTCGGCGAGGGCACCCGGAACTTCGAGGTGATGCGCGAGTGGAACCGGTCGGTCATCTACCGCAAGACCATGGTGCTGTTCGCCGAGCGGCTGACCGAGTGAGGCCGCCGACAGGGCGACGTCGCCCGTCCTCCGCCGGGCCGGCGGCTTCGCGGACCGTCGGCCGGGGCGCCGCTCGCCGCCGTCCGGGTGGTCGGACACGCGCCTCGTGCCGCTGCGATCCGGCGTCGCCCGGGCCTCGATCGCCGGCCCGCCGAACGTCCGCTCTCCTGATGGCGGTACGACGATAGTGCGAGGTCCGGACCTCGCGGCGATTCGGCTCGCCCGGCTCGATCAGGGCGCGCTCAGCTCTTCGCGCCGCGGATGCGAGCGCCTATATGAAAGCCGATCGCCGCGACGAGGTCGTCGCCCCAAGTCGCTGCCGAAGTCCTGAATGCCGATATCGAAATTCGCCCTCATCCGCTCGACCGTCGCAGCCTTCCTGGTCGGGCTCGCGGCGCTGCTCGCGATCGTCGGCACGACGTTGTGGCTGGTGAGCGAGGCGCGCACCTATTCGGATCTGTCGGTCGCGGTCCGACTGCAGCGCGCCGCGCTGGTCGACCTGAGGAGCCTGCTCCAGGATACCGAGACGGGACAGCGCGGGTTCCTGCTGACCGCAGAGGACGCCTATCTGGCGCCCTACGAGCAGGCGCGGCGCCAGCTCGCCGCCCAGCTCGAGCTCGTGCGGGAACGTCTTTCCGGCGATCCGTCGCTGGCCGCTCCGGTCGCCCGCATCGCCGAGATCATCGACGCCAAGATCGCCGAGATGCAGGACACCATCGACCTCGTGCGGGCCGGACGCCGCGACGACGCGGTGGCGATCGTGCGCAGCGATCGCGGCCGCGCCCTGATGGAGGAGGCGCGCGGCATCTTCGACCGGCTGATCCGCGGCGCCGAGGACCGCATCGGCGACGCGGTGAGGCACCAGTACGGCACCATCTCGTGGCTCATCTGGGTGACGCTTCTCGGTGCCCTGGTCATCGTCGGCGTGGTCGCCGCCGCCGCCTGGATGGCGACCGTCTACACCCGCCAGCTCGTCGCCGCCCAGGAGGAGGTGCGGGCCCTCAACGCCGGCCTGGAGCAGCGCGTCGCCGAGCGCACGGCGGACCTCGGCCGCGCCAACGACGAGATCCAGCGCTTCGCCTACATCGTCACCCACGACCTGCGGGCGCCGCTCGTCAACATCATGGGGTTCACCAGCGAGCTGGAGGCGAGCCTCGGCGCGATCCGGGCCTGGTTCGAGAAGGCCGGCGTGCCGGCCGACGATCCGCTCGCCGGGGAGGCCCGGCTCGCCGCCGTCGAGGACGCGCCGGAGGCGATCGGCTTCATCCGCTCCTCCACCCGCAAGATGGACGGCCTGATCAACGCCATCCTCAAGCTCTCGCGCGAAGGGCGGCGCACCCTGCGGCCGGAGCGCGTCGAGCTCGGCGCGCTGCTGTCGGCGGCGGCCGAGAGCATCCAGCATCAGGTCGTGGAGGCGGGCGGCGAGGTGACGCTCGCCCCCGACCTGCCGTCCGTCGTGTCGGACCGGCTGGCGCTCGAGCAGGTGTTCGGAAATCTCCTCGACAACGCCGTGAAGTACCGCAGCCCCGACCGCCCGATCCGCATCGCGATCCGGGCCAGGCCGGAGCCGGGCCAGCGCATCCTGGTCGAGGTCGAGGACAACGGCCGCGGCATCGCCCCGCAGGACCACGAGCGCGTGTTCGACCTGTTCCGCCGCTCCGGGGCCCAGGACCAGCCGGGCGAGGGCATCGGCCTCGCTCACGTCCGCGCCATGGTGCGCAACCTGGGCGGCGACGTCACGCTCGCGTCCGAGGTCGGACGCGGCACCACCATGAGACTCAATCTGCCGCGCGACCTGCGCCAGGTCGCCCGCACCGCCGGGAGTGAACCGACGTGAACCAGAATGCGAGGCCGGTCCGGATCGTGATGATCGAGGACGACGAGGGGCACGCCCGCCTGATCGAGAAGAACATCCGCCGCGCCGGCGTGAACAACGAGATCCTGCCGTTCACCAACGGCACCGAGGCGCTCGCCTATCTGCTCGGCGAGGACGGCTCCGGCGAGGTGAGCGCACGGCGGCAGCTCCTCATCCTGCTCGACCTCAACCTGCCGGACATGACCGGCATCGACATCCTGGAGAAGCTGAAGTCGAACCAGCACACCCGGCGCTCGCCCGTCGTCGTCCTCACCACCACGGACGACGCCCGCGAGATCCAGCGCTGCTACGACCTCGGCGCCAATGTCTACATCACCAAGCCGGTCAACTACGAAGGCTTCGCCAACGCGATCCGGCAGCTCGGCCTGTTCTTCGCCGTGATGCAGGTTCCGGAAACCGACTGACCATGCCGAACTCGTCCGTCACGGTCCTGCATGTCGACGACGATTCCGGACTGGCGCGGCTCGTCCAGAAGGCGCTCGGCCGGCGCGGCTACGTGGTCGAGCGGGTGACGACGGCCGAGGAGGGCTTCGCCCGCCTCGCGCGCGGCGGCATCGACGTGATCGTGCTCGACCACTTCCTGCCGACCGGCACCGGGCTCGACGTGCTCGCCGCCCTGAAGGACACCCCGGCGCCGCCGCCGGTCGTCTACGTCACGGCCTCGGGCGAGGCGGCCGTCGCGGTCGCGGCCCTCAAGGCCGGCGCCGCCGACTACGTGTCGAAGAGCGTCGGCGAGGAGTTCCTGACGCTGCTGGAGAGCGCCATCGACCAGGCGCTGGAGAAGGCGCGGCTCGCCGCCGCGCGCGATCGCGCCGAGCGCGAGATGCGCGAGGCCAAGGAGCACGCCGAGGTGCTGCTCCACGAGGTCAACCACCGGGTCGCCAACAGCCTCGCGCTGGTCGCGGCGCTCGTCCACATGCAGGCCAAGGAGATCGCCGACCCGGCGGCACAGACGGCGCTGCGCGAGGTGCAGGCCCGCATCATGGCGATCGCCGGCGTGCACCGCCGCCTCTACGACTCCGGCGACGTCCGCTCGGTCGAGATCTCGGAGTATCTCGGCGCCCTGCTCGGCGATCTCGAGGCCACCATGAAGGCCTCCGGCCACGCCGCGACCCTCTCGCTGTCGGCGGCGCCGGTGCGGGTGCCGACCGACAAGGCGGTGTCGATCGGTGTCGTCGTCACCGAGCTCGTCACCAACGCGTTCAAATACGCCTATCCGGCGGACCGGGGCGGCGAGATCCGGGTGCGGTTCGAGCGGTCCGGCGACGGCCGGGTGGCGCTGCGGGTCGAGGACGACGGCATCGGCTGGCGTGGCGAGGGGCCGACGAAGGGTACCGGCATGGGCAGCCGCATCGTCGCGGCGATGGCCCGCGGGCTCGGCTCCGAGGTCGCCTATCCGGCTCCGGCCGGGCCGCGCTCCGGGTGCTGCGTCAGCCTCGAGTTCGAGGTGTGAGCCGTTCGGCGCGCGTGCTGCAGTGCGGCACGCGTGCGTGCGCCGCAGCGGTGCGGCGCTGCCGATTGCCGTTGAGACCAGTGTAAGGTCCGTGTAAGTTCGGGCTCTCAGACGCCGCCGCCGTTCGGCGGATCCCGGCGTCGCCGTTCCGTGTCACGGAACGCTCGTCCTCGACCGTCCGCGGAGGCCGTCCATGAAGGCGCTCATCCTGTACGTCGTGTTCGTCCTGGTCGGCGCCACCATCGCCGCCGGCATCAGCTACTACATCGAGATGTACGTCTCGGTCACGGCCAGCCTGATCACCTTCCTGGCGCTGTTCTTCACGAACTTCGCCACCGCCTGGCTCGCCGTCATCCTGGTCATGGACGGCTCGCTGCGCAACCCGACCGGGCGGGCCGAGCAGATCGCCATCGAGGCGGCGAGCCGCCGCGCCCACTGAGCGCGGCGGCCGAGCGGGACCGGCGGCACCCGGTTTGCCGCGGCGCCGTTCGGGGCTAAGCTCGGCACCGGTGTGTCGTTCCCGGTGAGCTCGATGTCGTTCCTGAAATCCCTGTTCGGCGGCCGAACGGCCGCGCCCGCGCCGCCGCCGCGCGGCGAGCCTGTCGCGTACAAGGGCTACGTGATCCGCGCGGAGCCGTTCCAGAACAACGGCCAGTATCAGACCGCCGGCGTGATCGAGAAGGAGGTGGACGGGGTCCGCAAGGAGCACCGCTTCATCCGCGCCGACAGTCACGCCTCGCTCGACGACGCGACGAGCTTCTCGCTCTCCAAGGCGCGCCAGATCGTCGACCTCCAGGGCGACCGGATGTTCGAGTGAGCCGTGGCGGTCGCCACGGCCGGGCGGCTGGGCAGCCGCGCCGGCCGTCGCCGCCTCACCAGAGCCAGCCGCTGCGCTTCGGTCCGAGCTCGTCGATCCTGGCTCTCTGGCCGGTGTCGAGCGCGCCGTAGAAGGCGTCGAAGGCCGGTCGCAGCAGACGTACCGCCTGAATGGCGATGTCGAGCCGTTTCTCCATCATGGCGAGCTGGTCGGGCGCCGCCTGCAGGCGCGGGGCGCGCCTGGGGCAGGCGGTGGCGAACAGCTCCGCCGCCTTGGCCGACGCCGCCTTGAGGTCGTCGAGGGGCTTGCGCTGCGCCTCCGTCGGCTTGATCACCCGCTCGATCCAGGTCACGCGCCACTGGGTGAGGCCGACCGAGCGCGGATCGCACAGGCGGCGCATGCCGCCGGTGCCGAGTGTTCCCGGTCCCGTCATCACGCCGGGCAAGAGAACCATTCCGCGCGCGCCGCGGATCGGCTCCGGACCGGCCGGCGTCTGCGCCGGGGCCGGCGCCGCCGACAGGCCGAGCAGGCCGAGGCTCACGGCCGCTGCGACGAAAAGCTTCGTCGTCATGACACACCTCCTGCGTACTCTGTAAGTGTCGCGCTGTGGGCTCGTGCGACGTTGACCTGGGTCAATCACGGCAGGTCGATCGGCCCCGCGGCACGGGTGAGTTCGTGGCGCGCGGCGGACGGCGGTAGCGGGCGGCGCCCACGGCTCGTGCACCGGACCCGGTGCGCAGGCGTACCAGATATGTCCATCGGCACGGACCCGGAATGCGTTTCGTGCGTTGTCGAAGAGCGCGGAAGTCAACGCGTCTCGCCGGCGCTCGTCCATCAAGCCAAGACCTCGACGCGATGTCCGGTCGCCGGATCGGAAGCACGGGAACGCCCGACGGCACGGCCGCGTGACAAACAGGTGCGGTGATGCGGGATCAGCAGTATTTCGACGACCTCTCGGTACGGGCGGCGATGGCCGCGTGGCGGAGCGGGGAGGCGGCGTTCTCGGCGGAGATGAAGTCCGCCACGGTGCTCACCGTGCGGACGCTCGACCGCTGGCTCGCCTTCTGGGACCTCGACGACCGGCTGCGCCGCGGCCAGCGCCAGCAGTTCCTCGACTTCCTGGAGACCACGGCGCGGCCGGCCTTCTGCGGCGTGCTGGAGTCGTCGCCGGAGGCGTTCGCGTTGCTCGACGAGGTGAACTTCAAGGCGGTGCGCGAAGGTGTCACCACCGCGTCCCTGATGGCGCTGCTGACCCGGTTCGCCTGCTCCTGCGAGCCGGCCGTCTACGCCCCGGCGACCCAGCACAGCCGCCGCGGCATCCAGATCCTCGGCCGCAAGCTCGCCGACATGAGCTACCGGAGCTACATGCTGACCTTCATGAAGGAGCGCGAGCGCTTCGCCGACCGGGTGGCGACCCTGGTGCTGGCGGCGGGCAGCGACGCGAAACGCCCGGCGATGCCGCTCGACGTGCTGGTGATGCGGGCGCTCGACCGGCGGCTGATGCTGGCCGGCGGCTTGCCGCCGGAGCGGTTCGAGGCGCTGCTGAAGCCTGCCACGGTCGCGACACCGCTTGCCGCGGCGTCGCCGGCCGGCCGCGACCTGCTCCCCGACCAGACGCCGGGCTGAGCCGGCGCCGCGGCTCACGCCTCGGAGGACACCGCCGGGGTGCGGGCGTCGACGACCGCGCGGATCAGCGCCGGCAGGTCGGTGGGGCGCTCGCAGAGGGTGAGCGCCCGCGCCGCCCTCAGCTCCTCGGTGCCGCCGAATCCCCAGGTGACCCCGATGCAGTCGAGCCCGTTGACGCGGGCGCCGTTCACGTCGTGCTCGCGGTCGCCGACCATGATGCAGGTCTCGGGATCGATGTCCTCGGTGCCGAGACACATGGCGATGATGTCGCCCTTCTGGTCGATGCGGCCGTCGAGCGACGAGCCGTAGACCCGCTCGAAGCGCGGCGCGAGGCCGAACCGGGCGACGATCTTCTCGGCGAAGCTCACCAGCTTGGAGGTCGCCACGAACAGGCGGAAGCCGTCGTCGGCGAGCGCCGCGATCGTCTCCGCCATGCCGGGATAGAGCCGGTTGTCGTAGAGGGCGCCGGCCGCGTAGTGGGTGCGGTAGTGCTGCAGCGCCTGCGCCGTCTTCTCGGGATCGTCGAGCAGCAGCATGAAGCTTTCGCGCAGCGGCGGGCCGATGATCCAGGCGAGCGGCTGGTCGTCGGGCCACGGCCGGCCGACCTGCGCGAGCGCGTGGCGGAACGAGGCGTAGACGCCGCCGGCCGGATCGCTGATGGTCCCGTCGAGGTCCATCAGCACGGTACCACGGGGGGAGGCGGTCACGCGCGCCCGCCTGCGTTGCTCACGACGGTCCGGGGCATCGGATCAGGCGGCTGCGCTGGCGCCGGACTTCGGCCCGCCGGCGCCGGTGCCAACGTTCTCCGGGTCGCTGTCGAAGTTGGAGATGCCGCCGTGCGCCGCCGACCACTCGGACGGCGACTCCAGGAAGGCCTTCACCTCGCGCAGCACGCCGGCGTCGAAATGGCCGCTGGCGGTCGCCACCTCGAGCACGTCGCGCCAGGTGGCGAGGTGGTGCAGCTCGACCCCGAGGTCGCGCATGTTGCCCGACACCATCGGGAAGATGTCGTAGTAGAAGAGCACGAAGCAGTGGTCGACCGTCGCGCCGGCCTTGCGCAGCGCGTTGCAGAAGTTGACCTTGCTGCGCCCGTCGGTGGCGAGATCCTCGACCAGCAGGGTGCGGGAGCCCGGCACCACCTCGCCCTCGATCTGGGCGTTGCGGCCGAAGCCCTTCGCCTTCTTGCGGATGTACTGCATCGGCAGCATCAGCTTGTCGGCGATCCAGGCGGCGAACGGGATGCCGGCGGTCTCGCCGCCCGCGATGTTGTCGATCGACTCGTAGCCGACCTCGGTGAGGATCGTCGACGCGGCGAAATCCATCAGGGCCGAGCGCAGCCGCGGATACGAGATGATCTTGCGGCAGTCGACATAGACCGGGCTCGCCCACCCCGACGTGAACACGAAGGGCTGCGCCGCATTGAACTGGATCGCCTTGATCTCCAGCAGCATCTTGGCCGTCTGGTGGGCGATCACGCGTTTCTCGGTCGGGGGGGAAAACGTGCTCACGGGGTCCTCCGTCTCTGGCACCGTCATGAGCCGCGCGCGAAAACCGCCGGGCAGCCGAAGCTGCCGGCGTCGAGTTCCGTCTCGAGCATGAGCGCGACTCGGCTCTTATCGCCTCATGCGTCCGGCCGGTCAAGCGACTCGGCCCTCGGGGGAATTTCGGTTTCCCCAGATTCTCCAATCGATACCGCCGACCGCCGCGGCCCGCGGAGCGGCTCCGCGGCGGTCGGTGCAACCATCGGTCGGCGCCGCCGGCTCACGGCCCCTCGACCGCGAAGGCGTGCATCAGCGCGACGCCCTGCATGAAGTCGTCGATGTCCATCGCCTCGGCCGGGTTGTGCGAGCCGTTGGCGTTGCGCACGAAGATCATGGCCGACGGGATGCCGGCGTTCGAGAACACCGCGGCGTCGTGGCCGGCGCCCGAGGCGAGCGTCTCGGTCGGCAGGCCGAGGCGCTCGGAGGCGGCGAGGAGCTTGCGCACCAGGCCCTCGTCCATGCGGGCCGGCTCGGCGTAGACCCGGTCGTCGAACTCGAACTTCACGTGCCGCAGGTCGGAGACGGCGCGGCACTCCGAGCGGAACAGCTCGTAGAAGGCCTCCAGCGTCTCGAAGCTCTGGCTGCGCACCTCGAACGAGAAGGCGACCTCGCCCGGGATGCGGCTGATCGCGTGCTCGTTCGGATCGGTGCCGATGACGCCGGCCGTGACGACGAGATCGAGGCCGCGCTCCAGGAGCCGCATCCAGTGCTCGTCCAGTCGCATCAGAAGATCGGCGACGGCGAACACCGCGTCGCGGCGCAGCCAGCGCGGCACCGTGCCGGAATGGCCGGCCTCGCCGCGGCACATGATCGAGCGGTGGCGCAGATTGCCGCGGATGCCGGTGACGACCGCGGTCGGGAACTTGCGCGCGATCATCACCGGGCCCTGCTCGATGTGCAGCTCGAGATAGGCCTTCACGGTCGCGGCGTCGATCATGCGGCGGCCGGCCGCGGCGGCCTCGACGTCGATGCCCGCGGCCTTCAGGGTCTCGCGCAGCGTATGGCCGGTGCCGCGGCGCTTCGCCTCCATGTCCTTCGGATCGAGCGTGCCGAACAGGAGCCGCGAGCCGATATTGGCGCGGCCGTAGAAGGCGCTCTCCTCGCCGCGCAGCACCATGGCGCGCACCGGGCAGGGCGGCCGCTCGCCCTCGGCGGCGATGCGGATCAGCGTGAGCAGCGCCGCGACCACGCCGGCGCCGCCGTCGAAATTGCCGCCCTGCGGCACCGAGTCGGCATGCGAGGCGAGCAGGAGCGCCGGCTTCGTCCCGTCGTCGCCGGGCAGCGACACGATCATGTTCTGGGCGGCGTCGAATCGGACCTTGAGGCCGTGGCGTTCGGCGGTCTCGCGATAGATCTCCATCGCGGCGTTCTCGCCCTCGCCGTAGCACTCGCGCGTGATGCCGGTGCCGTCGAACGTCTTCTCGCGAAGGGCGTCGAAGAGGTCTTGCGCGATCTCGCGCAGGCGGAGCGGTTCGGGAAGGCGGACCACGGCGGCGTCACTCATGGGACGGTCTCGTGCAATGGCGTCAGGCGTGTAGTCGCGGCATTCTCAGACTCGTCATGCCCGCGCTCGTCGCGGGCATCCACGGCGCGACCGGAGGTCGCGAAAAGGCGCGGATGGCCGGGACGAGCCCGGCCATGACGGCGGAGAGGATGGAGCGCGACCACCGCTGTCGCGACGTGTGTCGGGGCGGTCGTGATCACGAGGCGGCCTCGTGGGTGTCGACCGTGAGATCCGCGTCGTGGATCGCACCGGTGAGATCGGCGACGCGGGCGAAGCCCTTCCGGCGGCAGTAGTCGACGAGTCCGTCGATCACCGTGAGCATGGCGGTCGGGCGCACGAAGGTGGCGGTGCCGACCTGCACGGCGGCGGCGCCGGCCAGCATGTACTCGACCGCGTCGGCCGCCGTGGCGATGCCGCCGCAGCCGATCACCGGGATGTCGACGGCGCGGGCGCACTGGTAGACCATCCGCACCACGATCGGCTTGACGGCGGGGCCGGACAGCCCGCCCATCACGTTGCCGAGCCGCGGCCGGAACGTCTCGATGTCGATCGACATCGCCAGGATCGTGTTGGCGACCACCAGCGCGTCGGCGCCCGCCGCCTCGGCGGCGCGCGCGACGCTCGCCACGTCGCCGGTGTTGGGGGACAGCTTCACCCACAGCGGCAGGCTGGTGGCGCGCCGCATCTTCTCGACGACCAGCGCGGTCGGGCGCGGGTCCATCGCGAAGGCCTTGCCGTCCTCCTCGATGTTCGGGCACGAGATGTTCGCCTCGATGGCGGCGACGCCGGGCACGTCGAGCCGTCTCACCGCGTCGGCGAAGGCGTCGGCCGACAGCGCCGACACGCTCGCCACCAGCGGGGTCGGAACGCCGCGATAGAGCGGCAGCGTCTCGGCGACGAAATGGTCGAGGCCCTTGCTCGGGATGCCGATCGCGTTGAGCATGCCCTGGCCGACCTCGCAGACGCGCGGCGTCGGGTTGCCGCCGCGCAGCTGCGGCGTCACCGTCTTGGTGACCAGCGCGCCGAGCTGCTCGAACGGCACGATCCCGGCGAGGGTCTCGGCGAAGGTGCCGGACGCCGGCATCACGGCGTTCCTCAGCGTCAGGCGGCCGATGCGCACGGTCTGGTCGATCGTGAGAGCGGGGCCCGGGCCCGCACCGTGCAGCGTGGCGGCGTCTACCATGGCATCGCCTCGTCGAGCGGGAAGACCGGCCCCTCGGTGCACACGCGGCGCGCCTCGACGGCGCCGTCGACCGAGAAGTTGCGCACGCAGCAGAAGCACATGCCGAGTCCGCAGGCCATCTGCTGCTCGAGCGCCACCTCGCCCGGGATGGCGAGCTCGCGGCCGATGCGCTGCATCAGCAGCATGAGCCGGTTGGAGCCGCAGGTGTAGAAGGCGTCGGCACGGCCGCCGGCCGCCGCGTCGCGCAGCAGCATCTCGACGTTCACCGGATCGCTCGATCCGTCGGTGTCGAGCACCACGCGGATGCGGGCACCGATCGCGGCGAAGCGCTCGACCGACATCACCATCGCGGCGCTGCGCGCCGACAGGATGGCGGTGACGCCGATGCCGCGCGCCGCCGCCATCTCGGCGAGCGGGGCCAGCGTCGCCAGCCCGACGCCGCGGCCCAGCACCACGATGTCCTTCGCGGTCTCCGGAATCGAGAAGCCGACGCCGAGCGGACCGAGCAGTCGCATGGTGCGGCCGACCTTGATCGACGCGAGCGCGCGGGTCCCGACGCCCGTCACCTTGTAGAGGAACTCGACGCGGCCATAGGCGGGGTCCGCCCGGTAGAGGCTCATGGGCCGGCGCAGGAACGGCTTGTCCTCGGCGGTGTGCGGGCATTCGAGATTGAAGAACTGGCCGGCCTGCGCCAGCGGCGCGGGCTCCGGTGCCTCCAGCACCAGGTGGCGGTACTCGTCGTTCAGCCAGACATGCGAGACGACGACGCCGAGCACGTCGGCGACATGCGGGGCCGCCGGCAGGGAGGGGGCGTGCGGCATGGCGGCGGACTGCTGGGCCGGGCCCGGGCCGGGCCCCTGCGGGCCGGCTGCGGGCGCGCCGCCCGCTTGCGCGGCGGCGCCGTGGCGGACCGGCTGGAAGCTGATCGTCTGGCCCATGGCGCCCTTTCTGATCGGCCGGCCTCCGGCACCGGCCGGAGCCATTCGAATCGTTTCGGCCGCCGCTGGCCGGTGGAGCTCACCGTCGCCGAGGGCTGGCCGACCGTCTAATTTCTGAGACTGTCGCAGGCGCGCGACCGTTTGTCAATCCGCCGGCTGGAGAGGCATGAATTTACGACGGTAAAACAACGCTGTCATGAATCGCCGATGACATGGTTCCTGCTCCAGGCGGTCCCCGGGCCCGCCGCTCGGCGCGATCAAATCTCTTTTTTTCTCCTCTTGTTGTGGTATCAACGGTAGTTTCTTCTCCGTGGGCGCCGCCGGCGCCTGATCGCTGCATTCGAGGGAGGGAACGCTCTTGGACGAACTGCTCACCTGGCTGAAGGCCCAGCACAACGGCCTTCGGACCTACAAGGATTTCCAGCAGAGGGTGCTCAACCTCGCCGGCTCCGACCGCGAGCACGTGGCGCTCTATCAGATCCTCGCGCTGCTGGTCGGCCGCTTCATCGACTCTTACGAGGAGCACCCGCTGACCGGCGACGTCGCCGACCAGGCGTTCGACCACCTGATCGAGATCACCGAGAAGGCGACCGCCTCGCTGGGCGCGGCGCCGGCCGACCAGCTCGCCACGCTCAACGCGATCGCAGCGGCCGATCTCGGCTGACCGGTTCGGTGGCGCGCCGGCTGCGGCCGGCCGCGCCCGACCCGCGACCTCCCCGAGTTCAACAGAAAAGAGTGCCCTCGCGGGCACTTTTTGGTTTGGGCTCGTGGTTCGGGACTTGCCGCCCCGGCCGGTTCCGAGGTCATGGCCGGGCTCGTCGCCGGCCGTCCACGTCTTGCGCGCCGCGGAGCCGGGTCGTGGATGCGCGGCACGAGGGCGGGCATGGCGAGTCGGCGGGCCTGACGAGCCGGAGAGCCTGGGCCGCCCTCACGTCAGCGGAGCGACCTCGCGTTCGGCGGATCGCCAGCGCGGTCGCGACGATGTCGGCCACGTCGAGCACCGACGGGCCGCGATCGCCACCGCGAACGCGTGCTGCGCGGCCGGTGCGCCGACCACGACCCCTCCCGCACGGGGGCAGGACGATCGACGGCCGCCACCAGAGGTTCAGGTCCGTTCTGTGCAGTTCAGATCCGCGACCTGACGAAGATCGACCCGGTTTGACAGCATTTCGGCCATAGTCTAAATTTTGATACAGCCCCGTCTCACCTGTAACAGCCCGTATCACCCATAAAAGAGAGAGCCCCATGGCTTCACGGCGCGAGTTTCTGAAAATCACGAGCGGCGCGCTCGTCGTCGCTGCGTCCGCCTCCAAGGCGTCTGCCCAGTCGGCCAAGTACACGGCCAAGATCGCGCATCTCGAAGCCCCGACCCAGCCGCGCCATCGCGGGCTGGAGAAGGTGGCCGAGCTCGTCAAGGTGCGCACCAACGGCGAGGTCGAGTTCAAGCTGTTCCCGGCCTCCCAACTGGGCAATGCGCGCCAGATGGTCGAAGGAACGCAGTTCGGCTCGATCGAATGCACGGTCATGCCGGCCGCCTTCCTGGGCGGGTTCAATCCGGTGGTGTCGGTGTTCGACATTCCGTTCCTGCTGCCCAACGATGTCGCCAAGGCGAATGCGCTGCGCACCGGCCCGTTCGGCCGGTATGTGCTCGACACCTTCTCCAGCCGCGGGTTCGTCGCCATCGCGCTCTGGCCGAACGGCCGCAAGAGCCTGACCTCGAACAAGCCGATCAACTCCCTGCCGGCTTTCAAGGGGCAGAAGTTCCGGGTGATGGACTCGCGCATCCTGATCGAGCAGTTCGGCGCGGTCGGCGCGAGCGCCATCGCGATCCCGTTCGGCGAGCTCTACACGGCCCTGCAGACCGGCGTCGTGGACGGCGAGGAGAACCCGCTCGACACGATCTCCACCATGAAGTTCCACGAGGTTCAGAAGTATCTCGTGGTGTCGGATCACGGCGCGATGGAAGACTTCGTGCTGTTCAATCCGACGTGGTGGAAGTCGCTGCCGGAGGGACACCGCAAGATCATCACCGACACCTTCGTCGAGGTCCGCCCCGAGGTCGAGAAGATGAAGGCCGATGCGAAGATCGCCGCACTGGACATCATCAAGAACGCGGGCAAGACCGAGATCGGCGACCTGAGCGAGGCCGACCGCAAGGCCTGGCAGTCGGCGATGGTGCCGAAGTCGGAAGCCGCCTTCATCGCGCGCGCCGGCGCGGAAGGCCAGAAGGCGATCGACCTCTACAAGGCGGAGATGAAGAAGCTCGGCGGTTGACGGACGAGAGCGGTCTGCACCGAGGTCGGCCCACACTCCGCCCGTTCCCGCGGGAACGGGACCCGGGGTGCCACGACCTGTGGCCCCGGGTCCCCGCCTTCGCGGGGACGAGCCGCGATCGGGTCCGCTTCGTCGCGACCGAAAGCCGTTCCGGTGACGCGCCCGGCCCGGAGGCGGGCGCGTCACGACCGTTCCGACAGCGAGCCGACATGTCTACCCGGCAGAGATGGTAAAGAAGACAAGCATGTTGGCTCGCGCACTGGACATCGTCCGCATCGTCGAGAGAACGTTCATCGCGGTCGTGCTGATCGCGATGTCGTTCATGTATTTCGTCAACGTCGTGATCCGGTACTTCAGCGCGGAACTCGCCACCGAGCTGGCGTGGATCGACGAGGCGACGCTGTTCGGGCTCGCGTGGCTGGTCTTCGTCGGTCTGGGGCTGGCGCTGGAGCGGCGCAGGCACATCGCCATGACCGTGCTGATCGACCAGATGCAGGGCCGAGTCGCCCGCCTGGTGCAGATCGCGATCAATCTGGCGGGCCTGGTCTTCTGCCTGATCTTCACCAAGTTCAGCTTCGATCTCGCGCTGTTCATCCTCCAGAGCGGGCAGATCAGTCCGACGCTCGGCACCACGATGCTGTGGCTCTATGCCCCGCTGCCGGTCGGATTCGCGCTTCTGTCGCTGCGTTACCTGCTTGAGCTCACCGGCGTCCAGAACCGGTTCACGATTCGCGATGTGCTACAGGATCACTGAGGTAAGCGCGCGATGACCGTCATCCTTCTCTGCGTCATTGCGGTGATCCTTCTCGTGCTGGGCTTCGAGATGTTCCTCGTCATGGGGATCCCGACCCTGCTGGCGTGGCATTTCCTGTTCTCGTCGATCCCGCCGGTCGCCCTGGCGCAGAAGCTCCTCGGCGGCGTGAACGTCTCCACCCTGCTCGCGATCCCCTTCTTCATCTTCGCCGCCGACATCATGGCGCGCGGAACCATCGCGAAGCGCCTCACCGACCTGGTCAAGACCAATATCGGTCACGTCCGCGGTGGAATCGGTCATACGACGGTCGTCTCCTGCATGGGCTTCGGTGCCATCTGCGGATCGGCGCCGGCGACCGTCGCGGCGCTCGGCCGGCTGTTGCATCCCGAACTGCTGAAGGCGCGCTATTCCGAGACGTTCTCGCTCGCCCTGATTGCCTCGAGCGCGGAATGCGCGCTGCTGATTCCGCCGAGCATCACGCTCATCATCTACGGCTGGCTGACCGGCACGTCGATCGCAGACCTGTTCGCTGGCGGCTTCGCGGTCGGCGTCGCGCTCGGCGTCGCGTTCATGATCTACGTGCAGATCGTCACGTGGCGCACCGGCGCCGGCCTGTTCCCGCGCGCGACGCGGGGCGAGCGCATGCTCGCCCTGCGCGACGGGCTCGTCGCGCTGGGCATGCCCTTCATCATCCTCGGCGGCATCTATGGCGGGATCTTCACGGCCACCGAGGCCGCGGCTGTCGCCGTCGCCTATGCGCTCCTGATCGAGATGGTCGTCTACCGGTCGATCGGCTTCAAAGTCCTGCTGGAGATCGCCGAGGGCTCGGCGATCACCGTGGCCGTCATCTTCATCCTGCTGGCCACCGGGTCGATGCTGTCCTTCCTCATCACCCTGGCGCAGGTGCCCGCCTTCTTCACGCAGCTGTTCGCGGCCTGGAACGTCGACTGGATCGTTTTCCTCCTGATCGTGAACGTCGTTCTGCTCGTCGCCGGGATGTTCATCGATCCCAACTCCATTCTGCTGGTCCTCATCCCGACGTTCTATCCGGTCGCGACGTCGCTGGGGATCGACCCGGTCCATTTCGGCCTCGTCGTCTGCCTCAACATCTGCATCGGAATGATAACCCCGCCGTTCGGGCTCGACCTGTTCGTCGCGTCGTCCACGCTGCGCCGGCCGGTCGAGCTGATCATTCGCGGCATCTGGCCGTTCATCGCCGTCAACGTTCTGGTGCTCTTGCTCATCACCTACGTCCCGCAGATTTCCACGGGAATTCTATCGATCATGCGCTGATGCTCGCCGCCGCGATCCATAGAGACACGAGACGACACGATCCCGGACACCGTCCGCCGCCGCATCGAGGTGGATCACGGGGAGAATGATGTCCGACCATCTGGCCGAGATCGGCCGACGGCTGCGCGCCTATCGGCTCGGCAAGAACCTGACGGTGAGCAAGATCGCCGAGTCGATCGGCGTGTCGCGGGCGGCGGTGTACCGGCTGGAGCGCGGCGAGCTCGTCAAGATCGAGACGCTCGAGAAGATCTCCGAGCTGCTGGAGACGTCGCTTCCGTCCCTGATGGGGGTCGGGGTCGAGTACTACGCCAACGCCGTGTCGTTCTTCGAGCGCATGCGCCAGCTCGAGGAGACCGCCGTCCACGTGCTCGGCAACTTCTCGCCGTTCTCGTTCCTGCTGCAGTCCGACGAGTACATGGAGCATCTCCGCGTGATGCTGCTCGAAGGCATCCCGGAGAGCCACCGCGAGCCGGCCGCGGCGCGGGCCGAGATCGACGCCCTGCTGGCGATCCTGCACGCGCGCCGGCGCGGCGCCGCGATGCGGCGCATCCCGGTGCTCAGCATCGTCTCGGCGCCGGACATCGAGCGGTTCCTCCACTCCGGCCTGGTCGGCCGCTGGGATCTGCCGGCCGCCGTGGTGCGCCAGCGCCGGGCGCTCGCCGCCCGCGAGGTCGAGCGCGTCGCCGGCCTGCTGGAGCATCCGCCGATCGGTGTGCAGATCGGCGTCATCGACGACCAGGCGCCGTTCCAGACCTTCCAGGTGTTCGAGGCGGCCGACTCGGCCGCCGTGACGCTCAGCCCCTACCGGCTCGGCGACCACCCGAACATCACCTCCGGCATCGCCATGGCGACGGCGACGCCCGAGGCGGTACGCCTGTTCAAGACCATCATCACCGAGCAGTGGGGGCGCGCCCAGAAGGGCGAGGCCGGCGCCCGCATGCTGCGCACCGTGCTGGCGCGCACCGCAGGGTGAGGCGCGCCGGCCCGGCCATCGGATCCCCGGACTCGTCATGCCCGCGCTCGTCGCGGGCATCCACGGCCCGGACGTTTCGCAAGACCAGAGATCGTGGATGGCCGGGACGAGCCCGGCCATGACGGCGGAGGAGGGCCGAGCGGACGAAGGCTGATATCAGGACCGATCCCAGATCATCGCGGCGATGCGCGGATCAGCGGCGAAGCAGGCGCGGTCGAAGGTGATGCGCGCGGCCGGCGCCGCGCAGATCGCGTGGACGCCGGTGTCGCTGATCCGCAGCCGCCAGGTCTGCTGCCCGGTCGGGGCAGGGCTGGCGAAGGCCCGGCAGGACAGCAGGGCGAGGTTCGCGCCGCCGCCGGGATCGCGCACCGAAGGATAGCGGATCACGTCGATGCCGGCCTCGCGGGCCGCGTCGGCGATGGACTGGCCGATCGTGTAGTCGGTCGGATGCGTCACGGCCGCTCGGATCGATGCGAGGGCTCCGGCGTCGAGATCCAGGGCGCGCCCCGTCGCATGATCCACGGCGAAGGCCGTGAACTCGGCCGGATTCGACGGCCAGGGTGTCGCCGGCGACTCGGCGAAGAAGAGCAGGCGATGGAAGGAGGTCTCGGCGACGGCGGTGGCGGGTGCCTCGGCCGCGTAGAAGACGCCGGGCGTCGCCCCGGCGCGGCGAAAGCGCGACCCCTTCGGATACGGGCCGTAGCGGAACGGGGTGTAGAGCAGATGATGGAGCCCGCGGCATTCCGGCGGGATCGCCGGCTTGGTCTCCTCCACGAGGCGCTCCAGCAGCTCCTGCTCGGCGACCGAGTCGACCAGCTTCAGGGTCGAGACGTGGTGCTGCGCCTCGACCAGCCGCCATGCCGTCCCGGCGAGCGGCGTGGCCTCAGACGACAGCGCGGCGGGCGTCCAGGTACTGGATGACATTGACGAGCCCGGGCACGGTCTGGACGAGGGCGATCGGCTCCGCGTCGAGCGCCGCGTTGCGCGCCTTCATCCAGGCCGCGGCCGCCGCATCGTCGCCGCCCATGACGGCGTCGAGCGACCGGTAGAGCCGAACGAACAGCACGGCGAGCTCGAACGGCTTCTGGCCGCGATGAAGGAGGTGCGTGCCGGCCCGCATCCGCGAGACCGTCGCCTCGGACACGCCGATCACGCCCGACAGCGCCCGGCTGGACAGGCCGAGGCGGGTCGCCGCCCGCAGCGTCGCCCTGGTGATCACCACGGCCTCGTCGGGCACAGCCGAGAGGGCAGGCTCGCTCTGCATGGCCTATCCTTTCCTGGGAAAGGATAGGCCATCAATGTTTCATGTGCAAGACGATCGTCATCCCACCACGCGGATCGCCGCCGGGCCGTCTTCGACGTGGCCGATGCGGCTCGCCGCCGGGTAGCCGGCCTCGACGATGGTGCGCAGGAGCGCGTCGGTGCGCTGCGGAGCGCAGGCGATCAGCAGGCCGCCCGAGGTCTGCGGGTCGGTGAGGACGTGGCGCCGCCACTCCGGCAGGCTTTCGGGGAGCTCTACGGCGCTCCCGTAGCTCGCCCAGTTGCGGTGCGAGGCGCCGGTGACGCAGCCGGCCTCGGCGAGCTCGGCCGCCCGCGACAGCAGCGGCACGGCCTGCAGCGAGGTGGTCAGCGTCACGCCGGCGCCCCGCGCCATCTCCAGCCCGTGGCCGAGCAGGCCGAAGCCGGTGACGTCGGTGACGGCGTGCACGGCCGGGTCGCGGGCGAGATCGGCGCCGATGCGGTTGAGCAGCGTCGTCGAGGCGATCATCTCGTCGTAGGCGCCCTCGGGCAGCACGCACTTCTTGATCGCCGACGCGTAGATGCCGACGCCGAGCGCCTTGGTGAGGATCAGGTCGTCGCCGGGCCGCGCGTCGGCGTTGCGGCGGACCTGGTCGGGCCGGCAGGTGCCGATCACGGCGAGCCCGTAGATCGGCTCCGGCGAGTCGATCGAGTGCCCGCCGGCGACCGGGATGCCGGCCTCGGCACAGATGCTGGCGCCGCCCTTCAGGATGCTGCGGATCGTCTCGGGCGGCATCTTGTCGATCGGCATGCCGAGGATGGCGAGCGCCATGATCGGCCTGCCGCCCATCGCGTAGACGTCGGAGATCGCGTTGGTGGCGGCGATCCGGCCGAAGTCGAACGGGTCGTCCACCATCGGCATGAAGAAGTCGGTGGTGGCGATCACGCAGGTGGTCTCGTCGATCTGCCAGACGGCGGCGTCGTCGCCGGTCTCGGTGCCGACCAGGAGCTGCTTGAAGGGGCCGGCCGCCGGCTGCGCGGCGAGGAGCTGCTGCAGCACCGCGGGGGCGAGCTTGCAGCCGCAGCCGCCGCCATGGGCGAGGCTGGTGAGGCGGACGTCGTGGATGGTCATGTGGGGGCTCCGGAGAGGCGCGGGGCGGCCTCGGCCGCGGCGCGCAGGCGCCGCCAGGCGGCGGCGAGATGGTCGGCGGCGGCCTCGACGTCGGTCGCCGTGGTGGCGCGCCCGAGCGACAGGCGCACGGCGCCGAGCGCCGCGGCCCGGTCGATGCCGAGCGCCAGCAGCACGGCGGAGGGCTCCTCGCTGCCGGCATGGCAGGCCGAGCCCGTGGAGGCGAGCACGTGCGGGCAGGCCTCGAGCAGGGCGCGGCCCGAGACGCCGGAGAACAGCAGGTTCAGCGTGTTGGGCAGCCGCTGGTCGGGATGGCCGGTGAGCGCCAGCCCCGGCACGGCGCGCTGCAGCCGCACCAGCAGCTGGCCGGCGAGGGCCCCGATCCGCACCGCGTCGCGGTCGAGCTTCCGGGCGGCGATGCGGCAGGCGGCGCCGAGCGCGACGATGAAGGCGACGTTCTCGGTGCCGGGCCGCATGCCGTGCTCCTGGCCGGCGCCGGCGAGCAGCGGCGGCAGCGCGATGCCGCCGCGGACATAGAGGGCGCCGATGCCCTTGGGGGCGTAGAGCTTGTGGCCCGCGATGGTGAGCAGGTCGACGCCGAGCGCGTCGACGTCGACCGGCACCTTGCCGAGCGACTGCGCCGCGTCGGCGTGCACCCAGACGCCGCGCGCCCGGGCGGCGCGCGCGATCTCGTCCACCGGCTGCAGCGTGCCGATCTCGTTCTGGGCGTGGATGAGGGTGACGAGCGCGACGGTGTCGTCGAGCGCCGCGATCACGTCGTCGGCGGCGACGCGGCCGTCCGCTCGCGCCGCGACGCGGCGCACCGGATGGCCGGCACGCTCCAGCAGGCGGCAGCATTCGTCCGTCGCCGGATGCTCCAGCACCGTCGTGACGATGCCGCGCCGTCCCTCCCGGGCCGCCGCGGCGCCGCGGATCGCCGTGTTGCTCGCCTCGGTGCCGCCGCTGGTGAACACGATCTCGTCGGGGGCGGCGCCGATCAGGCCCGCCACCTCGGCCCGCGCGGTCTCCACCGCCTCGCGGGCGCGGCGGCCCGGCGGATGCGACGAGGACGGGTTGCCGAACCGCTCGCGCAGATAGGGCAGCATGACGGCGAGGACGTCCTCGTCGATCGGCGTCGTCGCGTTGTGGTCGAGATAGACGGGGATCATGACGGTTCGTCCAGGCGGCCGTGCGGCCGTTCAATGCTGCTTCACGATGCGGAAGACGTAGAGGTCGCCGGTCCTCTCCTGGCCGCCGAGCCGGTGACCGGTCTGCGCGACGAAATGCGGCACGTCGATCACGGTCAGCGGGTCCGTGCATTCGAGCACCAGCGTGCCGCCGACCGGCACGTGCCGCAGCGCCGTCTTGGCCTTCAGCACCGGCAGCGGGCAGTAGAGCCCGCGGAGATCGAGGACGGTTTCGGTGGTGTTCGCGTCTGTCATCGTCCTCGCTCTTCACTCTCCGCTCGTCCCCGCGAAGGCCGGGACCCAGGGGCCTCACGACGTGTGGCCCTGGATTCCCGCTTGCGCGGGAATGAGCGGAGAACCGGGATGCCTCGTCGCTCGCGACGATCGTTCACGCCGCCGTCGTCTCCTTGGCCCTGATCACGTAGCGGAACGAGTCCGGATCGAGGCAGTCGAGGCGCTGGCTGGCGGTCTCGGCCTGCGGATACATCAGGAAGCCGATCTTCGGCCCCTGCGCGCCCGGCAGCGCGAGGTCGTGCGCGACATTGTAGGCGAGCCAGTTGGTCTCCCAGGCGCCGAACAGGGCCGCGCGGGCGGCCGTCACCTTCGGATCGCTCAGCGCGAGGTTGGCCGGCGGCTCCTCCAGGACCACCTTGCGCACGTCGGCCGGATCGACCGGCACCCAGCCGAACGCCGCGAGCCACACCTCGGCGCGGCAGTGCTGCGCCTTGGTGATCACCTCGGAGCCGGCGCCGAGGCTCTTGTAGCCGAAGGCGGAGGGCGCCAGGCGGATGCCGTAGACGTCGCGGGCCGGCAGGCCGGCGGCGCGGGCGAGGCCGACATAGAGCGCGTTGAGGTCGGCGCACTTGCCGCCGAGATGGCCGGTCTTCAGCATCGCCGCGATGTCGCCGATGCCGCAGCCGCGCACCTTGGCGTCGCGGAACGTGTTGTCGACGATCCACTCGTAGATCGCCTTCGCCTTGGCGACGTCGTCGCGCGCGCCGGCCGTGATCTTCTCCGCCGTCGCCTTGACGATGCCGTCGACCGGGATGAGATCGGTGCCCTCGGTGTAGAGCGCGCGCTCGGCCGCCGACAGCGGGGCGGGACGGACCGGCGTCGAGAAGTCGGTCGCCCGGTCGCGGGTCGCGACGCGGCTGCGCACCTCGACGAACGGCGCCGCCTCGCCGGCCGCCCATTCGACGTGGATCATGCCGGCGCCGTATTTCGGCTCGCGCACCAGCGCGGCCTCGCCGTTCGACGTGAAGGTGCTGTCGAGCGAGCGGAACCAGGCCTCCTCGTCGACGCTCGGCACCGGCACCCAGGCCTGGGTGCGGCCCTCGGGCCTCGCGATCTCCAGCCGGGTCGTCACCTCGAAGCTGCGCCACGCGCCGGGCTTCGGCGCGAAGCCGGCAGCCGCCGCCGACGACGCGGCGCCTTGCGCCGGCGCGAGCCCGGGCAGGGTGGCGGTCGCCGCCAGGGCGGCACCGGCCTTCAACACGTCGCGTCGATGCATGCTTGTCTCCTCCCGTCGGGGGTTGGCGTGGCGAGCGTCACGATCGGATCGGTCACGGCGGTGGTCCGCCAGTCGAGGTCGCCCTCGGCGATCAGCCGCGGCGTCAGGGTGGCGTCGAGCACGATGGTGGTCGGCAGCGCCGAAACGCCGAAGGCGCGCGCCACCGCGCGGTCGCGGTCGAGCAGCACGGGTCGCCTCCAGCCGATCTCGCCGGCGAAGCGCTTCACCCGCGCGTCGACCTCGCCGACGTCGACGGCGAGCGTGATCAGGTCGTCCCGGCGGTCGGCGAATTCCTGCAGCAGGACCAGCTCGGCCCGGCAGGGCCCGCACCAGGTCGCGAAGAAATGGAGAATCACCGTCCGGCCGCGGGCATCGTCCAGGGCGACGCGGGCGCCCGTCGTCGCGTCGAGCGCCACGCCGGTCGGACTCGTACCGCTCCACGGCCGCAGCCGCGTCTCGGACGCGGCCGCCGGTGCGACGGGCCCGAATCCGCCGGGCAGGAGCTCGACGAGGAGGCCTGCAGCAAAAAGGCGCAGCAGATCGCGGCGCTGCAACCGCGACGCGCCGCGACCGCGCGCGGCGGGCGCGACCTCCGCGGCGCAACGGAATACCGGCCCGGTGCGGCGCCGGTGCTGCGATAAGGCTTGCGACAAGGTGAGGGGGCCCCGGCACCCGGGAGCCGTGCTCGCGATCACGGCCGCACTCTGCGAGAGCGGCGTCCCCCGCGTCAACGGCTTTCGCGCGAGCGGCGCGCGACGTGATCAGTTCGTCAAGGACGCACGACAGCAGGACGGCGGCTTTGTGCGATGCAGCGTGACGGCCGCGTCGCAACGGCGGGATTCGGCCGCGCGGTTGCGCGACCTCCGCGGGTCAACGTTCGGAATCGTTTTGACTTTGGCAGCGTTCCAAAATAGCGTTTTGCCCGACCACCTGACTCGATGACCCGATCGGAGCTGCGTCCCCCGCGCAGCTCCCTCACCGTCCCCCGCGGGGGCCAACGTAACCAGGAGGGAAGCATCCATGAACATGGAGCTCTCGCGGCGCGGCTTCTTGGCCGGCGCAGGCGCGGGTCTCGCGGGCACCACGCTCGGTGCGTTCGGCTTCGGCGACGTCGAGGCCGCGCATGCGGCGGCGATCCGGCCGTTCAAGCTCGCGAACACCGCCGAGGCCCGCAACACCTGCACCTACTGCTCGGTCGCCTGCGGCATCATCATCTACTCGAAGGGTGATCTGAAGAAGGGCGAGAAGGCCGAGATCGTCAACATCGAAGGCGACGCCGACCATCCGACCAATCGCGGCACCCTGTGCCCGAAGGGCGCGGCGCTGCGCGATGTCGTCCACGCCAAGACCCGCACCCTCCATCCGCAGATCCGCAAGGCGGGCTCCGACAAGTTCGAGCGCGTCTCCTGGGATCAGGCGCTCGACCGCATCGCCCGCCTGATGAAGGACGATCGCGACCAGAACATCGTTCTGAAGAACAACGACGGCGTGACCGTGAACCGGTGGACGACCACCGGCTTCCTGGCCGCGTCGGCGACGACCAACGAGACCGCGTGGGCGACCTACAAGGTCGTCCGCAGCACCGGAATGGTGGCGTTCGACAACCAGGCCCGTGTTTGACACGGCCCGACGGTGGCCAGTCTGGCCCCGACGTTCGGCCGTGGTGCGATGACGAATTCGTGGACCGACATCAAGAACACGGACCTCGTCGTCGTCATGGGCGGGAATGCCGCCGAGGCGCATCCTTGCGGATTCAAGTGGGTCACCGAGGCCAAGGCCAACCGTGGCGCCAAGCTGATCGTCGTCGACCCGCGCTTCACCCGCACGGCGTCGGTGGCGGACTACTACGCGCCGATCCGGCAGGGGACCGACATCGCGTTCCTGCTCGGCGTGATCAACTACTGCATCCGGAACGACAAGGTGCAGTGGGAGTACGTCAAGAACTTCACCAACGCGGCCTTCGTCGTGAAGGAGGGGTTCGGCTGGCAGGACGGCCTGTTCACCGGCTACGACGAGCAGAAGCGTGACTACAACCGCTCGACCTGGGACTACGAGATCGGGCCGGACGGCTTCGCGGTCGTCGACGAGACGCTGCAGAATCCGCGCTGCGTCTGGAACCTGCTGAAGAGCCACGTCTCGCTCTACACGCCCGAGCTGGTCGAGCGCATCTGCGGCACTCCGAAGGACAAGTTCCTGACGATCGCCAGGATGATCTCCGAGTGCTCGTCTCCCGTGAAGACGATGACGTCGATGTACGCCCTCGGCTGGACCCAACACTCGAAGGGGTCGCAGAACATCCGGTCGATGGCGATGCTGCAGCTCATCCTGGGCAATATCGGGGTGCGCGGCGGCGGCATGAACGCGCTGCGCGGTCACTCCAACATCCAGGGGCTGACCGACATCGGGCTCATGTCGAACCTGATCCCGGGCTATCTGACGATCCCGACGGAGCGCGAGCCGAGCTTCGACGCCTACATGTCGACGCGCGGCTTCAAGCCCCTGCGGCCCAACCAGATGAGCTACTGGCAGAACTACCGGAAGTTCTTCGTGAGCTTCCAGAAGGCCATGTGGGGCGACGCCGCGACTCCGGAGAACAGCTTCGCCTACGACTGGCTGCCCAAGCTCGACGTGCCGGCCTACGACGTGCTGCGCGCCTTCGAGCTGATGCACCAGGGCAAGATGAACGGGTACTTCTGCCAGGGCTTCAACCCCCTGCTGTCGTTCCCGAACCGCAAGAAGATCACCTCCGCGCTCTCGAAGCTGAAGTTCCTGGTGGTGATGGACCCGCTGCAGACCGAGACGGCGCGGTTCTGGGAGAACCACGGGGCGAACAACGACGTCGACCCGTCGAAGATCCAGACCGAGGTGATCGAGCTGCCGACCACCTGCTTCGCCGAGGACGAGGGGTCGCTGACCAACTCGGGCCGCTGGCTGCAGTGGCACTGGCCCGGCGGCTCGCCGCCCGGCGAGGCGAAGACCGACGCCTGGATCATGGCGCAGATCCATCTGCGGCTGAAGGAGCTGTACCGCAAGGAGGGCGGCAAGGTCCCGGAGCCGATCGTCAATCTCGACTGGCGCTACAAGGACCCGCACGAGCCGACCGCCGAGGAGCTCGCCAAGGAGCTCAACGGCTACGTCGTCTCCGACGTGCCGGATCCGAGCGATCCCACCAAGACGCTGCTCACCAAGGGCAAGCAGGTGGTGTCGTTCGCGGCCCTGCGCGACGACGGCTCGACCGCGTGCGGCTGCTGGATCTATTCCGGCTGCTTCAACGAGGCGGGCAACAACATGGCCCGCCGCGACACCTCGGACCCGGACGACACCGGCGCCTATCTCAAGTGGTCGTGGTCGTGGCCGGTGAACCGGCGCATCCTGTACAACCGGGCCTCCTCGGACCTGCAGGGCAAGCCGTGGGACGAGAGCCGCAAGCTCCTGTGGTGGGACGGCGCCAAGTGGACCGGCTACGACGTGCCGGACATCGCGCCCACCGCCAAACCCGACACCGTGATGCCGTTCATCATGAACCCGGAGGGCACCTCGCGGCTGTTCACTCGCGCCATGATGCGCGACGGGCCGTTCCCGTCGCACTACGAGCCGTTCGAGTCGCCGGTCGTCAACGTCGTCGCGCCGAAGGTGCGCGGCAATCCGGTGGCCCGGGTGTTCCGCAACGACTTCGAGCAGTTCGGCGACGCCAAGGAGTTCCCCTACGCCGCGACCTCCTACCGGCTCACCGAGCACTTCCACTTCTGGACCAAGCACGCCCACGCGAACGCCGTCCTCCAGCCCGAGTTCTTCGTCGAGATCAGCGAGGAGCTCGCCAAGGAGAAGGGCATCGAGAAGGGCGGCACCGTCCGGGTGTGGTCGAAGCGCGGCAGCGTGACGGCCAAGGCGGTGGTGACCAAGCGCATCAAGCCGCTGACCTGCGACGGCAAGACCGTCCACATCGTCGGCATCCCGCTGCACTGGGGATTCACGGGCGCGGCCAGGAAGGGATTCGGACCGAACTCGCTCACCCCGTTCGTCGGTGACGCCAACATCGAGACGCCGGAATACAAGGCGTTCCTGGTCGACATCGAGCCCGTCGCCGGGCCGGTCGCGTAAGGGAGGACACGAGAGATGTTTCCCCCGCTCCCGAACCCGACCACCGCTCCGACCCCGCCGCGCTTCGGCGACCAGGACCTGATCCGCCGGTCGGCGTCCACCGTGACGCCGCCCGCCAAGCGGCAGACCGAGGTGGCCAAGCTCATCGACGTGTCGAAGTGCATCGGCTGCAAGGCCTGCCAGTCGGCCTGCCTGCAGTGGAACGACATGGTCGAGGAGGTCGGCGTCAATGTCGGCGTCTACGACAACCCGCACGACCTGACGCCGGCGTCGTTCACGCTGATGCGCTTCACCGAATGGGAGAACCCGGAGACCAAGAACCTCGAGTGGCTGATCCGCAAGGACGGCTGCATGCACTGCGAGGATCCGGGCTGCCTCAAGGCGTGCCCGGCGCCGGGCGCGATCGTGCAGTACTCGAACGGCATCGTGGACTTCGTCCACGACAACTGCATCGGCTGCGGCTACTGCGTGAAGGGATGTCCGTTCGACATCCCGCGCATCTCCAAGGTCGACAACAAGGCCTACAAGTGCACGCTCTGCTCCGACCGCGTCGCGGTCGGCCAGGGCCCGGCCTGTGCCAAGGCGTGCCCCACCCAGGCGATCGTGTTCGGCACCAAGGACGACATGAAGCAGTGGGCCGACGGCCGCATCAAGGACCTGAAGTCCCGCGGCTTCAAGAACGCCGGCCTGTACGATCCGCCGGGGGTGGGCGGCACGCATGTGATGTACGTGCTGCACCATGCCGACAAGCCGGAGATCTACGCCGGCCTGCCGAACAACCCGCGGATCAGCCCGCTGGTCGAGATCTGGAAGGGCGTCGCCAAGTACGCCGGCTTCGCCGCCATCGGCGCGATGGCGGCCGTCACGGTCGTCCACGGAATCTTCTCGGGGGCGAGCCGCGTCTCCCCGCACGACGAGGAGAAGGCCAAGGAGATGGCCGAGAAGCCGCCGGCCGGCGAGAACGCCTAGGGAGAACGCGTGATGAGCGTGACGAACGAAAGACGAGAGGTCGTCAAGGGCGACGCTCTCGAGAAGGGCGATCCGGTCGTCGAGCCGGTCGTGGTCGTCCGCTACTCGACGGCGGCCCGGATCAACCACTGGCTGACGGCGGGGGGATTCGTGCTCCTCGCCCTCTCGGGGTTCGCGCTGTTCCACCCCAGCCTCTACTGGCTCACCGGCCTGTTCGGCGGCGGCCAGTGGACCCGGACGATCCATCCGTGGTTCGGCGTCTTCCTGTTCCTCGGCTTCACCGGGCTGTTCCTGCGCTTCTGGCGGGTCAACCTGTGGTCGCCGGCGGACGGGAGCTGGCTCAAGAACATCCACACGTTCCTGGCCGGCGACGAGGACAAGATGCCGGAGGTGGGGCGCTTCAACTTCGCCCAGAAGGCGGTGTTCTGGTGGATGGGCATCCTGATCCTGATCATGATCGGGACCGGCGTGGTGATCTGGGAGCAGTATTTCGGCGCCTACACCACGGTGGAGCAGAAGCGCGTCGCCGTGCTGGTCCACTCGCTCGGGGCGATCGTGATGGTCTGCATCCTGATCGTCCACATCTACGGCGCCGTGTGGGCCCGCGGCACCATGACCGCGATGGTCAAGGGCAAGGTCTCGGGCGGGTGGGCCTTCAAGCACCACCGCATGTGGCTGCGCCAGCTCGCCCGGAGCGAAAAGACCAACCACGTGCGCACCCCGACCGGCACGCCGGCGGAGTGAGGTGTCGCGTCGCGGGCGCCGCCAGTTGATCTTCGGGGCGCCGGGCACGGCGCCGGCGCTCCCTCTCCCCGCGTGCGGGGAGAGGGTTGGGGTGAGGGGGCCTCGCGTGGATACGCAGGCTCGTGGACACGGAGACGCCCCCTCACCCGGATTTCCCGCGCAAGCGCGTGAAATCCGACCTTTCCCCGCGTGCGGGGAGAGGTGACGTTTGGCGCAATCCCGTTTTTCTGATTAGCTTCCGCGGTCCTGGTCCTGTCACGTGGCCCGTGCGGTTCGTGAGGTGAGTGATGACTGATTTCGGTTCCGGTGCGGGCAGCTACGGCGAGCTCGGCACCATCACGGCGCCGCCCTTCGCGGTGCGGCCCGATCCCGAGACCCTGTTCCTGCGCCGCAGCGACCGGTTTCGCGCCCTCGCGGACGGGCATCCGCTGAAGCCCTACCTGATCTTCCTGGCCGATCTCGCCAGCGCCCAGCACTGGGTGCAGCAGGAGCTGCCGCCGGTGACGCCGCCCGAGGCCGAGACGGTGGCGCGCGCCCGCGCCCACCACATGCCGCCGCTCGACCGCCAGGGCTTTTCGCCCGACGCCGTCTGCACGGCGACGCTCGACCGCCTGCTGGTGCTGTTCGCCGACTGCCACATGCCGGACCAGGCCCGGACCGCGCTCCGCCGTGTGGCGGAGGCCGATCCGGCGAGCCGCACCGTGATGATGCGGGCCGTGCTGGCCGATGCGATTCCGGTCGAGGCGATCGCCGAGCACGTGCTGGTCGCCGCCGCCCTGCAGGTCCATTTCGCCCGCCTCGCCGCGACGCTCGACCCGAAGGCTCTCGTCCAGGTGGGCGACGCCGTGTGCCCGGCCTGCGGCGGCCGCCCGGTGGTCTCGGTGATCGACGAGATCGGCGGCGCCAACGCGGCGCGCTACTGCATCTGCGCCCAGTGCAGCACGCAGTGGAACTATGTCCGCATCCGCTGCACCTCCTGCGGCAGCACCAAGGGCATCTCCTATCAGGAGGTCGAGGGCGCCGGCGGCACCATCAAGGCGGAGACCTGCTCGGAGTGCGGCCATTACGCCAAGGTGCTGTACCGCGACAAGGACCCAGGCCTCGATCCGGTCGCCGACGACGTCGCGACGCTCGGGCTCGATCTTCTGGTGCGCGAGACCGGGATGAAGCGCGGCAGCGTCAACCCGTTCATGCTCGGCGTCTGAGGCCCGGAATGAGCTCCCGGGCGATGGTCCGAGACGCGGCGCTCCGCCGGCTTCCGTCCGTGGACGAGGTGCTGAAGACCGGCACGGCGGCCGTCGCGGTCGATCGGTTCGGCCGGCCGGCGGCGGTCGCGGCGGTGCGGGCCGCGCTCGACGAGACGCGGACGGCGCTGCGGGCCCAGGGGGCCGCCGACACGGCGCCGTCGGCCGACACGCTGGCGCAGGCGGCGCTCGCGAGGCTCGTCGCCGATGCGACGCCGGCGGTGCGCCCGGTGCTCAATCTCACCGGCGTGGTGCTGCACACCAACCTGGGCCGCGCCGTGCTGGCCGAGACGGCGGTCGAGGCCGCCGTCGCGGCGATGCGGCGGACCGTGGCGCTCGAGTTCGACCTCTCGACCGGCAGGCGTGGCGAGCGCGACGGGCTGGTGCGCGATCTCCTGTGCGAGCTCACCGGCGCCGAGGACGCGACCCTCGTCAACAACAACGCCGCCGCCGTGCTGCTGGTCCTCAACACGCTGGCGAAGGACCGCGAGGCGATCGTCTCGCGCGGCGAGCTGATCGAGATCGGCGGCGCCTTCCGCATGCCCGACATCATGGCCCGCGCCGGCACGGTGCTGGTCGAGGTCGGCACGACGAACCGCACGCATCCCGGAGACTATGCCGAGGCGCTCTCGGAGCGCACCGGCCTGGTGCTCAAGGTGCACACCTCGAACTACCGCATCGAGGGATTCACCGCGGCCGTCTCCGCGAAGGAGCTGGTGGCCATCGCGCGTGAGAGGAACGTGCCGGTGGTCGACGATCTCGGCTCCGGCACGCTCGTCGATCTCGCCCGCTTCGGCCTCGCCCGCGAGCCGACCGTCGCCGAGGCGGTGGCGGCGGGGGCCGATCTCGTCACCTTCTCGGGCGACAAGCTGCTGGGCGGCCCGCAGGCGGGCTTCGTCGTCGGGCGCAAGGACCTGATCCAGCGGATCAACCGCAACCCGATGAAGCGGGCGCTGCGCATCGACAAGATCCGCCTCGCCGCGGTCGAGGCGACGCTGCGGCTCTATCGCGATCCCGACCGGCTGGCCGACCGGCTGCCGACGCTGCGCCATCTCGCCCGGCCGCAGGCCGAGATTCTCGCCCAGGCGCGGCGGATCGCGCCAGCGCTCGCGGCGGCGCTCGGCGACGGCTTCGAGGTGACGGCCGGCGACTGCGCCAGCCAGATCGGCTCCGGCGCGCTGCCGCAGGCGACGCTGGCGAGCGCCGGCCTCTTCGCCCGTCCGCGCGACGAGCGGGGCGCCGGCCGCGCCGTCGAGAGCCTGGCGAAGGCGCTGCGCGAGCAGCCGGTGCCGGTGATCGGCCGCATCGCCGACGGCGCCGTGGTGCTCGACCTGCGCTGTCTCGACGACGAGTCGGGCTTCCTCCAGGTCCTCGCGTCCATGCCCGGAGGCGCCGATGCGCTGGCTTGACCGTCTGCTCGGCCGCGAGACGCCGGCGATCGACGTGAAGGCCCGCATGGCCGAGGCCTACGATCTCGCCGGCCGCGGCGAATACACGGCCGCGCTCGACATGTGGGCCGAGCTCGCCCATGCGGGCGTGCCGCGCGCCCAGAACAATGTCGGCGCCTGCTTCGCCGAAGGGCTCGGCGTCGAGCGCGACCTCGCGCTGGCGCGGCGCTGGCTCGAGCTCGCCGCCGGCAACGGCGATCCGGTCGGCCAGCGCAACCTCGCGGCGCTCCATTTCAAGGGCGAGGACCGGGCCCCCGATTTCGCCGAGGCGGCGCGCCTCTACCGCGCCGCCGCCGAGCAGGGCGACGGGGTGTCGCAGGACATGCTGAGCTGGATGCTGCTCGAAGGCGAGGTGATCGAGCGCGACGTCCTCGAAGCGCGTCGATGGGCCGAGGCCGCGGCGAAGCAGGGCGTCGCCGCGGCGATGACCCGCATGGGCATGCTCCATCACGACGCGCTGGGCGTGCCGCGCGATCCGGCCGAGGCGGTGCGCTGGTGGCGGCGCGCCGCCGAACGCGGCGACGCCGCCGGCCAGGCGATGCTCGGCGCGGCCATGATCATGGGGGCCGGAGTCGAGGCGGATCCGATCGAGGCGCTGGCCTGGCTGCTGCGCGCCCAGGCGGGCGGCAGCGCGCTCGCCGCGCAGTACCTGCCGGCGGCCCGCAACCCGCTCGACTCCGCCGGCCTCTCGGAGGCGGCCCGCCGCGCCGCCGCGCCGCTGCCGGATCCCGGACCGCTCGATCCACCCGCGGGACAGGCGACATGATCGTCGGCACGGCGGGCCATATCGACCACGGCAAGACCTCGCTGGTGCGGGTGCTGACCGGCGTCGACACCGACCGCCTGAAGGAGGAGAAGGCGCGCGGCATCTCGATCGACCTCGGCTTCGCCTATCTGCCGGTCCCGGCGGACCCGGCCGGCGGCGACGCAGGGGCGGACGGCGGCGTGCTCGGCTTCGTCGACGTGCCGGGCCACGAGCGCTTCGTCCACACCATGGTGGCGGGGGCGAGCGGCATCGACATGGTGCTGCTGGTGGTCGCCGCCGACGACGGGGTGATGCCGCAGACCCGCGAGCATCTCGCCATCGTCGATCTGCTCGGCATCCGCCGCGGCGTCGTCGCGCTGACCAAGGTCGACCTCGTCTCCGCCGAGCGCCGCGGCGCGGCGACCGCGGAGATTCTGAGCGCCCTCGACGGCACCGGCCTCGCGGAAGCCGCCATCGTTCCGGTGTCGTCGGTGACGGGCGAGGGCATCGCGGCGCTGCGCACCCGCCTGTTCGAGGCGGCGCGGCGCTTCGGCCGGCGCGAGGGGACGGGGCGACGGTTCCGGCTCGCCGTCGACCGGTCCTTCACGCTGACCGGCACCGGCACGGTGGTGACCGGCACGGTGCTGTCGGGCCGCGTCGCCGTCGGCGACCGCGTCGCCGTGAGCCCGTCCGGGCTCGCCGCCCGCGTCCGTTCGATCCATGCGCAGAACCGTCCGGCCGGCGAGGGCGTCGCCGGCGACCGCTGCGCCCTCGCTCTCGCCGGCGAGCAGATCAGCAAGGAGGCGATCCGGCGCGGCGACATGGTGCTCGACCCGGCCCTGCACGCGCCGGCCGACCGCATCGACGTCGTGCTGCGCCTGCTGCCGGGCGAGCCGAAGCCGGTGACGCAGTGGATGCCGGTGCGGCTCCATCACGCCAGCGCCGAGGTCGGCGCCCGCATCGTGCTGCTCGACGACACCCCGCCCGGGCCCGGCCGCGAGGGCCGGGTGCAGCTCGTGCTGGAGCGGCCGATCGCCGCCGCGGCGGGCGACCGCTTCGTGCTGCGCGACGTCTCGGCGAGCCGCACCATCGGCGGCGGCCGCTTCCTCGACCTGCGCGCCCCGGCCCGCAAGCGCCGCACGCCCGAGCGCCTCGTCCAGCTCGACGCGCTGGCGCTCGACGATCCCGGCGCGTCGCTCGCGGCGCTGCTGGGGCGCCCGCCGTCTCACGTCGAGCTCACCGGCTTCGCCCGCGACCACGCGCTCTCCGACGACGCGCTCGTCCGCCTGGTCGAGACGCTGCGCGTCGTCTGCATCGCCGACCGGGATCTGGTGATCGGGCTCGCCGCCTCGACCTGGGAACGGCTCGTCCGCGACATCGTCGCCCGGCTCGACGCCTTCCATGCCGAGAACCCGGACCTGCCGGGCGTCGGGCTGGAGCGGCTGCGCCTGCAGATCGAGCCACGCCTGCCGGCCCCGGCCTTCCGCTCGGTGCTGCAGGGCCTCGCACGCGAGGGGGCCGCGGTGCTGGACGGCGCCTGGGTGCGCCGGCCCGGCCATGCCGTGCGGCTGAACGAGGCCGAGGAGCTGCTCTGGCAGGCGATCGCGCCGACGCTCGGCGGCACCGAGAAATTCAAGCCGCCGCGGGTGCGCGACATCGCCGGCCGGCTCGCGGTCGACGAGGCGGTCGTGCGGCGCGTCCTCAAGCTGACGGCGCGCACCGGCCGCATCGACGAGGTGGCGCACGACCATTTCTTCCTGCGCGACACCGTCGCCGAGATGGCGGCCATCGCGGTCGATCTCGCCACCGGCCACGCGGGCGTGTTCACGGCGGCGCAGTTCCGCGACCGGCTCGACAACGGCCGCAAGGTCGCCATCCAGATCCTGGAATTCTTCGATCGTCACGGCGTGACCTTGCGTCGCGGCGATCTCAGGCGCATGAACAGGCATCGGCTCGACCTGTTCGGTCTGCGGGCGGACGTTCCACGAACGGACGATCCACGAGGCGATGGGCCGCCTGCCGACGACGCTGGAAGACATTACAACGGAAGAGAATCGTCCCCGGTGGGGCGTCCGGACTTCAAATCCGGGAGGGGCCGCGAGCCGGTCTCTGGTGGGTTCGACTCCCATTCTCTTCCGCCACCTCTCGGGAGCGCGCGATGACGACGCCGGTCTCCTCCCTGTCGGTCGTGAAGTCCCTCGAAGCGGCCGCCGGCCATGCCGAGACGGCCGAGCGCGAGTATCGCCGGGAGGCGGCGCAGCGCATCGCCGCGCTCGAGCAGGAGCGCGCCTTCGCGTATCGCCGCCTCAACCTCGTGCGCGAGCTCGCCGAGGCGATGGCGGGCGCCGACGCCGAGGAGAGCGCGGTGGGCATCGCCTTCGCCATGCTGCGCGGCAAGCTCGGCTGGAGCCAGGACAGCGAGGCCCGCAGCGAGGTGATCGAGCGTTTCGCGACCTTCGCGCAGGCGCTGTTCCGCTCCCTCACGAGCGAGGACGAGCCGGAGCCGTCGGCCCCGGCGGCGCTCGCCGAGTTCGAGAACTGGTACGTCGAGAACCGCCACGCGCCGTTCTGGATTCTCTTCGAGCACTACATCCCGGAGACGCCGCTTGTGGACTTCTGAGGGACGTCCGGCATCGACGAATGGACACCGGTTCCGCTCGTCCCCGCGAAGGCGGGGACACGGGGGCGTCTCGACGTGCGGCCGCTGGAGTCCCGCATTCGCGGGACTGAGCGGCGGGTGGGGCGACTTCGGCGAAAACCCCGCGAAGCCCGGCCCATGACCCGCCGCCTGCTGATCGTGCTGCTCAACACCGACCCGCGCAATCCCGAGGAGCTCGGTGCACCGTTCTATCACGCCGCCGTCGCCGCCGCGATGGACTACGCGGTCGACGTGGTGTGCACGGCGACGGCCGGCCGGCTGATGCGGAAGGGCGTCGCCGAGGGCATCCACATCAAGTCGGGCCACCCCAAGACCGTGCACGACTGGATCAGGGAGGCGCACGACCAGGGCGCCCGCTTCTGGGCCTGCCCGGCCAATCTCGATCTGTTCGACATGACCGAGGCGGATCTGATTCCGGAATGCAGCGGCATGATGGGCGCCGCGGCGATGATCCGCGACCTGATGGAAGGCGAGTGCCGGGTGCTGACGTATTGAGATATCCGGTAGTCCCGGCTTGTTTCTGAGTCGTCATGCCCGGCCCTGTGCCGGGCATCCACGATGCGGCCGTAGGCCGCGGACAGGCGTGGATGGCCGGGACGAGCCCGGCCATGACGGAGGCTTTGGAGGGAGCTTCCTCGTGGCCAAGGTGCTGGACGCCGACTATCCGGACGATCTCTTCTACGACATGGAGAACCAGATCTGGTACGCGGCCGAGCCGGACGGTGCGGTGCGGGCCGGCTTCACGCCCTGGGCGGTCGGTCTGATGGGGGACGTGCTGGTGTTCACGCCGAAACGCACCGGGCTCGACTTCGAGAAGGACCGCTGGATCGCCATGGTGGAAGGCGGCAAGTGGGTCGGCGCGGCGCGCGCGGGATTCGACGGCACCGTGCTGGGTCACAACGCGCGACTGGTGGACGAGCCCGAGCTGATGATGAAAGATGCGTTCGGCGAGGGCTGGATGATGCGCCTGCGTCCCGCCCGCGACGACTGGCGCGACGGTCTCGTCACCGGCGAGGCCGTCACGGCGGCGTTCGACGCCTGGCTCCTCACGGGCGCCTACAAGGACCGCACCGGGTAGCCGCCCGGTTCTGCCCACCGAGACGGCCCTCCGGGCCGACACGACATCCAACCGAGACATCCAACGAAGAACGCGCGCCCTCGCCGGCGCCACGAGGAAATGCCATGACCCGACGACTGCGCGTCGCCGCGACCCTGCTCGCCTTCGCCGTGCTTCCCGCCGCCGCCCAGACTCCGGCGCCCGCATCGCCGCCGCCCGGCCTCGCCGGTCCGCTGGTGCTGGCGAAGCAGGGCAGCTTCTTCGTCGGCGGCCGCACCATCAAATCCGACACGCTGTCGACCCTGCCCGCCTACGCGCCGTCCGGCACCATCACGGTCGAGCAGATGTATGTCCGCTATCAGGTGCCGGTCGAGGCGCGGCGGCCGCCCGTGACGCTGATCCACGGCTGTTGCCTCACCGGCAAGACCTGGGAGACCACGCCGGACGGCCGCATGGGGTGGGACGAGTATTTCGTCCGTCGCGGCCACCCGACCTACGTGATCGACCAGGTGTCGCGCGGCCGCTCGTCGGCCGATCCGAGCCTCGTCAACAGCGTGCGGCTCGGCAAGACGCCGCCCGACAAGACGCCGCCGATCTTCGCGGCCGGCCAGGAGGCAGCGTGGGCGATCTTCCGGTTCGGCACCGAGTATCCGCAGGTGCATCCCGGCATGCGCTTCCCGCTCGCCGCCAAGGACGAGTTCTACAAGCA
The DNA here is from genome assembly GCF_030813915.1 of Rhodoplanes tepidamans. GTDB lineage: Bacteria > Pseudomonadota > Alphaproteobacteria > Rhizobiales > Xanthobacteraceae > Rhodoplanes > Rhodoplanes tepidamans. Next base: position 2,210 of record NZ_JAUSUJ010000018.1, on the reverse strand, counting down.
GATGGTGGTCGACTGGATCGCCACCATGCCGACCCCGAACCCGACCGTGACGGCGCTCTCGCAGCTGGCGAAGCAGCTCGACGGCACCGTGCTGATCAGCCACTCGCAGTCCGGCATCTACCCGTTCCAGACGGCGGCGCTCGACACCAGGGGCATCGCCGCGATCGTCTCGATCGAGCCCGGCACCTGCCCGTCGGCGACCGGCGACCTGAAGCCCTATCTCGGCATCCCGATCATGGTGCTGTGGGGCGACTACGTGGAGACCTCGTCGCGCTGGGCGCCGCGCCTGAAGGCGTGTCGCGCGTTCGCCGAGGCCTTGACCAAGGCGGGCGGCCGCATCGATCACGTCGTGCTGCCCGAGATCGGCATCAAGGGCAACTCGCACATGCTGATGCAGGACGACAACAGCCTGGAGATCGCCGACCGGCTGGTCGCCTGGATCGAGAAGACCGTCGCCGCGAAGAAGAACTGAGCAACGATACCGGCGTCCGGCGCCGCCGCGGCGGGCTCACAGCCCGGCGCGGCGGAACATGCCGCGGGTCTCGGACCGGGCCGCGGCGCCGTAGCCCGCGGCCGAGGCGACGAGGCCGCTCTGCCAGCGGCCTCCCTGCGCGACCGTGTCCCACGACAGGATCAGCATCACCATCACCAGCAACGCAATGAACACGCGCATCGGCCGCACTCCCCGAAGAACCGGGCACGCCCGGTCGGCTGCCATCGTGACGGATGGTCGGCGGGAGACGCGGGCCGCGGCGCTGTGCCTCGCCGTGGCGCCCGCGCTCTCGCCGCCGTGAGGACAGCGTAGCGCGCGAGACTTGCCGCGGCGGTTAGGGCGATCGGCTGTTCCGTGGGGGTCGATGTCGCGAAAAGTTTCGTCGAATGCGCGCGGTCGGCCGGTCAGGGCGAGACGCGCCGGGCGCGGCGAAGAGTCTGGCCGGGCGGCTCGCCGAACGCAGTCTTGTAAGCGGCGGTGAAATGGCCGAGATGGGAGAAGCCGGACAGCCGGGCGATCTCGGCGATGGTCGTCTCGGGATCGCCGTGCTCGAGCCGGGCGCGGGCGAGTGCCAGCCGGTGCCGGCGGACATACTGCACGATGGTGCAGTCGTGGTTCGCCCGGAACAGGATCTGCAGCGAGCGCAGCGACAGGCCGGCGTGGCGGGCCATCGCGGCGAGATCGACGTGCCGCTCCGCATGCGCCCGGATGTACTCCTCCGCGCGCTGCAGCGCCGCGGTGTTGCGGCCGACGGCGCGCCGCGTGTCGGAGGCGGCCGCGGTCGCCAGAACCTCGGCGAGTCGGAGCACCAGAATCTGATCATACGCCGCTCGGAACGCGGGCAGGTCGATCACCGCCTTCGGTGAGTCGTCGAGCGTCGCGATCGCCCGTCTGACGTGGTCGGCCAGAAGCTGGAGACCGGGCAGGCCGGGTTCCAGGAAGAACCGGCCCAGAATGGTATCGGCCTCGGCGTCGCATTCGAAGAGCCTTACCGCCGCATCGACACGCGACCGGTTCGCGGAGGCGCAGATGTGATGACCGGCCGTGAGCCGGAGCGCCAGCTCGTCCACGGGCAGAAGCCCGGCAATCCCGGCGGCGGCCAGGCTGCGGACCGTCCTGCCGTGGACGATCTCGAACGACGACGTGGTCGGGATCACCAGACGGACGCCGGTGCTGGGATCGGCGACGAGCGACATGGCGGAGGTCTGCTGGACCGAGAAGATCCCGGTACAATCGGCCGTCGTGTCGAACGTGAATCCCGTGACGTCGCATCGGAACGGGCCGGCCCGCTCCGGATCGAGGCGCACGATTTCAGGGATGATCTCCTTTGCGCGCGCGCGATGCTCGTCGAAGCTGCTCGTGGTCAGGAACTTGAAGCGGTCCAGCATGTCGGTCCGGGGGCGGAATGCTGAATACTTAGTCTGCTCACGAGAAACGGATGTCTATAATACCTTTTCCGGTGATGTTGCGGAAATGGGATAGTCTTGCGGATTTCGGAGTATCGGAAATTGAGTGTAGCTTAATATAAACTTAGAGGTTTCGTTCGAGAATTACATGTCATAATACAAAATGGCTAAAGCCCGTACCTGCCGTTCGACCGAGCCGGGGGGGGGGGGCCACGGGGGCGCCCCGCGCGCGGGCCACGCCGATCAGGGTTGGGCCAGGTGGGAGGTGTAGCCCCAACCCCAAAATACCAAAAAAAACAACCATAAGTCAC